>NZ_PPSW01000055.1 GCF_005876835.1 Pseudoalteromonas phenolica | reverse complement strand
ACCTTAACTTTTTCCCACCTCTATCCAGTCACGCTGACACATTTTCATCACTCGTTTTGTACATGAAACAAAGTCATTCCAGGCCTCACTACAACTCTCTACAATATCTTCATAACCTTTGAAACAGCGATTCGCTAAATGGTGCTGGCGTAGCCAACTCCATACTTGCTCTATTGGGTTCAGCTCAGGTGAATAGGGAGGCAGTTTGATAATAGAGACATTATCAATATCTGTTACCAGCGATGCCTGATGCCATCCAGCACCGTCCATTAACACAACAGCATGTCGCCCTGGTGCTGTCTTCGCAGATATCTGCTGTAAATGTTGTCTCATGACACTCATATTCACCCATGGAGTGATGAGTGCTTCAGTCTGCCGCGTGCTTGGACAAACAGCGCCAAAAAGATAGGCATAATCAAATTGTTGTTGTTTGACTGCTCTAGGCCGAGTTCCCTTTTTGGCCCAAAGGCGTGTCGTAGTGTTTTGCTGACCAAACCTGGCTTCGTCTTGAAACCAGATATCGACGTCATTCAGATTGGTAAATAGTGGGATCGTTTTGATCAATTCCATTTGCAGTTTTTTTAAAGTCCTGTTGAGCTTGTTCGGACTGCTTAGGGTGACGAGAACGGCTAGTTATCCAGCTAAAGTCTAAATTTTTCAATAGTTTGTAAATCGCATTGGGATGGTAAGAGACGTTAAATTCATCTTCAATATATTGTTTTATGCGATACCCTGTCAGTCTACCACCGTTGTCATTTTGAGCGTATTTATCAATATACTGAAAAAGTTGTTTTTGCTGCGAATCATTTAGTTAACAAGGTTTACCGGTTGGCTTTTTGGCGTCAAGGCCAGCTATTCCTTCATTAAGGTAGCGCTTTATCCATTCATTTACCATTCTTCTGCTGACATGGAGCATGGCAGCAATTTGCGTTCTGTTGTGGTTATCAAGGAAGTGCGCAACTGCTAAATAGCGGATCTTTTTACGGGCGTCTTTTTCAGATTTAGCCAACTTGAAAAGTTCGGCAGAAGTATGAGTATTCAAAGCTTATTTGTTGGTTGGAAAATAAATACAATTAGATCACAAATAATTACTGATTGGTAT
>NZ_PPSW01000054.1 GCF_005876835.1 Pseudoalteromonas phenolica | reverse complement strand
ATCAGCATTCGCTTCTGTTAAATCTGCAAACGTGTACTGGCCATTAGCATCTGTTGTGCGCGTCAGTAATACATCGCGACCAAACTTGTCTTTACCCGTTAACGTGACTGTGATGTTTTCTAACGCTCTATCAAGCTCAGCGGTTTCTAGGTCACCGTCTTGTAACGTGTCTAGGAATACGCGACCTGAGATCGAATAAGCAATTGTGCCTAGCTGCTCAGTGAAGTCCACGGTTGCTGATTTATTTGCACCCGTTAAGTCAACTTTAACTGTGCTGTTTGTAGTATCTGATTCTGTACGGTTTGCACCGATGATTAGGTAATCTTTACCGTTCTCATTTTCAGTGTTGCCAGAGAAAGTTGCAGCTACTGAGTAACCATCATCATTTGCTTCTGTTAAATCTGCAAACGTATACTGACCATTAACATCAGTAGTGCGCGTTAGTGACACCGCACGACCGAACTTGTCTTTACCTGTCAGGGTCACTGTGATGTTTTCAAGCGCTTTATCAAGCTCAGCGGTTTCTAGGTCACCGTCTTGTAACGTGTCTAGGAATACGCGACCTGAAATAGAATAAGGAATTGTGCCTAGCTGCTCAGTGAAGTCTACGGTTGCTGAGCGTGTATTTGCAGTTAAATCAACCACAACCGTATTGTTTGCAGTTTGCGATTCAGTGCGATTTGCACCAACAATCAAATACTCTTTACCGTCTAGGTGA
>NZ_PPSW01000053.1 GCF_005876835.1 Pseudoalteromonas phenolica | reverse complement strand
GTCAGGTCTGACAAATCATTTGGACGGTAAAGAGTATTTGATTGTTGGTGCAAGTCGCACTGGATCGCAAACTGCAAACAATACGGTTGTGGTTGATTTAACTGCTGATACACGCTCAGCAACCGTAGATTTCACTGAGCAACTTGGTGCAATTGCTTATTCGATTTCAGGTCGCGTATTCCTAGACACGTTACAAGACGGCGAACTTGAAACTGCTGAGTTAGACAAAGCTCTTGAAAACATCACAGTCACG
>NZ_PPSW01000052.1 GCF_005876835.1 Pseudoalteromonas phenolica | reverse complement strand
AAAATCTTTAATCGTTTGCATATCGATACAGAAGAAGTACTTAACGCCGCTGGCACTAAGTGGAATTTCTTAAAGTTCAAGCCTGGCTTGGTTGGTGGTCACTGTATCAGTGTTGACCCTTATTACCTGACACATAAAGCGCAAGAAGTAGGCTACCGCCCAGAAGTTATCTTAGCTGGTCGTCGAATTAATGATGGTATGGGTGAGTATGTCGCCACGCAACTAGTTAAGAAGTTATCAAGTAAGAAAATTCACATTGATGAAGCGAAAGTGCTTATTCTAGGTTTTACTTTTAAGGGCGATTGCCCTGATGTTCGTAACACTAAAATCATCGATATCGTGAAAGAGTTACAAGACTTCAATATGTCGGTAGATGTATATGATGATTGGGCAAATCCAGAAGAAGTTAAGCATGAATACGGTATTGACCTAATCACAGAGCTAGAAGAGGGCAAGTACGACGGTGTTGTATTAGCGGTGGACCATTCAGAGCTAAAAGAAATGGGCGAGAAAAAGCTGCGTTCATTCGGTAAAGAAAACCACGTATTGTACGATGTGAAGCACGTACTAAAGCCATCAGAAGCGGATATTAGACTTTAA
>NZ_PPSW01000051.1 GCF_005876835.1 Pseudoalteromonas phenolica | reverse complement strand
GGAGAGCTGAAAATTACGCAAGCCCTTTTTTAAAGAAAAATGCAAAAAACTAACTGTTCGCGTGTATTTTGAACGAAACTGTATAATTTCGATGTTTTAAGTAGAATTTATGAGCAGTTTTAGCTACTAAACTGCCAATTTAACTTTGATTGATACACGCTTTCTTGCTCAAGCTCACTTTTCATAAGTGGGTGTTGAGCTAACCAATCTTCAGAAAAGCTAATATTAAGTCTGTTTTTATCTGCTTTTACTTCAAAGGTAGGTAAAACATCATCTTTACGACGCATAGATAAAATAACGGCTAATCTAATTATGCGTACTAACTTTTCGGTCAGTGCTTTATTAGCACCTAAATGTGAAAACAGTGCATCATTTAAATCGGCACGGTGACCTTTTAAAAGACTGACAATTACTTTCTTTTCGGCTGGCGAGTAACCCGGCATATCGGTGTTACTTAATATATAGGCGCTGTGCTGATGATATTGTTTGTAATCTATAAGCAAACCAATTTCATGCAAGTGCGCTGTTGCGCAAAGCAATACATTTACTTGCTGTAAATCTAGTTGCCAGGCATGCTGAAGTTGTTTTGCTATTAATAGGGCAACATCTGAAACGCGTTTAGCTTGCTCTTTGTCGGTATGAAAACGCAGCGCAAAGCTTTCAAGCGTTCTTTCTCGAATATTAGAGTGGTGTAGATCTGAGATCATACTATAGAGTACACCTTCTCGAAGCGCGCCACCTGCCAGTCCCATCTGCTGAATATTCAGCGCTTCAAATAATGCAATGAGAATTGCTAATCCAGATACAAATACCAAACGACGTTCTTCACTGAGACCTGGCAAAGAAAGTGTTGATACATTCTTATGCTTTATCGCTTCAGCTTTTATATGCTGCAACTTTTCTAAAGAAAGCTGATCAGTTTGACCTGTCGCAGCTAAGATCTCTTGAATTGCTTGCACAGTACCAGATGCACCAATAGCAAGCTCCCAACCAGTCTCAATATATTGAGACTTAATCGGTGTAATCACATTATGTGCTGCGGCAATTGCTTGCTCAAAATTCTTCTCAGAAAGTAAGCCATTTTGAAAATAACGCTCTAAGTAAGTCACACACCCCATGTCTAAGCTTTTATAGAGCAGCGCTTCAAACCCTTTGCCTATGACAACCTCAGTACTTGCACCGCCAATGTCGATTACCAATTGTTTACCTTGGCATGCAGAAGTATGTGCAACACCTTTATATATAGTGCGCGCTTCTAGTTCACCACTGATGATATTGATTTTGTGATTGAGGATTTTTTCGGCTTGGATTTTGAACTCTTGGGCATTGGTAGCAAGTCTCAGCGTTGCCGTTGCGACAATGCTGATATTTTGCTTTGGTATGTCTTGCAACCTTTCGGCAAATAGCGCCAAACACTCCCAGCCTCGTTGCATTGCATCAGAAGATAACGTGTTGTTTTCGTCTAAGCCTGCAGCTAGTCGAACTTTACGTTTAACCCGACCGATGGTGTGAACACCACCGGCAATGTGTTTTGCAATCAACATATGAAAGCTATTAGAGCCTAAATCAATAACGGCAAAAACGTTATTATTATCTATATTTTTGGCCACTTTGTACCTCTAGCTGCAAGATCCCGCAATTACAACTTCTTAAGTGTTCGCTTTCGATTTATTGTAATTTGATTGACGTCGATTGTTTCCCTTTCTTGGGCCAGAGTGATGACGTCTTCTCTGCGTATTCGGTTTAGGTAAATCTTCAATTAATGCTGTTTTATCATAATGAGACAGAGGAATCGAATGTTCTATATATTCTTCAATCTCATGTAAGTTGTATGCATATTGTTCACATGCAAAACTAATTGCGTGACCTGATGCACCAGCACGACCTGTACGACCAATTCTGTGTACATAGTCTTCACAGTCATCCGGTAAATCAAAGTTGAACACATGGCTTACTTCTGGGATATGCAAACCACGTGCAGCCACATCGGTTGCCACAAGAATATCTAAATCACCTTTAGTAAATTGTGCCAAAATTGACTGACGTTTCTTTTGATTTACATCACCTGTTAATAGACCAACACGATGTTTATCCGCTTTTAGCCAAGCATACACGTTTTCACAACTTTGCTTCGTATTTGCGAATACGATTGCTTTTTCAGGCCATTCTTCTTCTATTAATGTAAGAAGCAACGGGATTTTGTCGTCATGAGATGAGTGGAATAACTCTTCTTGAATACGTTTACCTGTTTTTACATCTGGCTCAATTTGTACATGCTCTGGATTAGTCATGTGTTCAAAAGCCAATTCTTGCACGCGGTAAGATAAAGTCGCAGAGAAAAGTAGGTTTAATCTTTCTGCTGTCGGAGGCATACGATTAAATAGATAGCGAATATCTTTAATGAAGCCCAAATCAAACATACGATCTGCTTCATCAAGTACAACGACTTCGATTTCATTAAGGTTATAAGCACCTTGCTTATAGAAGTCGATTAAGCGGCCCGTAGTACCAATTAAAATATCGACACCTTTTTCGAGTTGCGCCCGTTGTTTTTCGTACTCTTCGCCACCATATACTAAACCTAAGTTTAGACCACAGTGTGGCGCAATAATTTTTGCATCTTTATGGATCTGAATCGCAAGCTCTCTCGTAGGAGCCATGATCAGCGCTCTTGGGTGCTTTCTGGATTGACCTTCTGTTTGCATTAAACGGTGGCAAGTGGCAGTTAAGAACGCCAATGTTTTGCCAGTACCGGTTTGTGCTTGACCAGCGATATCTCGCCCGTCACAGACAAAAGGTAAACACTTTGCTTGGATTGGCGTGCAATATTCAAAGCCATTCGCAGCTAAACCGGCGACCACCTCCGGTGCAATAGCAAAGTCAGAAAATTTTTTATTGGTCAAATGTGTCTTAGTCATAGCAATTAAGCATAACGTTTAAACTTGCAATAAGAAACAAGAGTGTTTAAATACGCAGTAAATAATTCGCCAATTTCTAACGGAGAACGCAATGAGCGACAAAATTATCCAGCTTACTGACGACAGCTTTGAAGCTGATGTAATTAAATCAGATCTACCTGTACTTGTAGACTTTTGGGCAGAATGGTGTGGCCCTTGTAAAATGATCGCGCCAATCTTAGACGAAGTTGCTGAAGAGTTTGCTGGTAAAGCAGTTATCGGTAAATTAAACATCGACCAAAACGCTGGTACGCCACCTAAGTTTGGTATTCGTGGTATTCCTACACTACTACTTTTCAAAGATGGTGCAGTAGCTGCGACTAAAGTTGGCGCGTTATCAAAGACTCAACTTGTTGAGTTCTTAAACGACAACATCTAAGTTTGTATATACGCCTCGCCTTTGCTAGGCGTATATCCCACCTACCTGCCCATAGTTTTTTCGACTAAATTTGTTTAAAGACTGGACGACTAGCAAGCTAACTGCTAATTTATAAAGCCACTAACCTTTAGCTTTATCAAATCAACCTCTCATCACTGAGATGACAATTGTTATAAAGAACCCACCAATATGCATTTACGCGAATTAAAAGACAAGTCAATCAACGAACTTGTAAAACTAGCTGAGTCCATGGGACTTGAAAACGTAGCTCGTTTAAGAAAACAAGACATTATTTTTGCCATTCTAAAAGCACACGCTAAAAGCGGTGAAAACATTTATGGCGGCGGCGTTTTAGAAATTCTACAAGATGGCTTCGGCTTTTTACGTTCATCAGAAGCATCTTACCTAGCAGGTCCTGATGATATTTATGTTTCACCAAGTCAAATTCGACGCTTCAGCATGCGTACTGGTGACACAATTAGCGGTCTTATCCGTCCACCTAAAGATGGTGAGCGTTACTTCGCACTACTTAAAGTTAATGAAGTTAACTTCGATAGACCTGAAAACTCTCGTACTAAGATCTTATTTGAAAACTTAACGCCTATTCATGCGAATGAGCGTTTTGTGATGGAACGAGGTAACGGTAGTACAGAAGATATTACTGCTCGTGTTCTTGATTTAGCATCACCAATTGGTAAAGGTCAGCGTGCTCTAATTGTAGCTCCGCCGAAAGCGGGTAAAACAATGCTACTACAAAATATCGCGCAATCGATTACCTACAACAACCCAGATGCAACACTGATGGTGTTACTGATCGATGAGCGTCCGGAAGAAGTAACTGAGATGCAACGCCTTGTAAAAGGTGAAGTTGTTGCTTCAACGTTCGATGAGCCGGCAAGCCGTCACGTACAAGTTGCCGAAATGGTTATTGAAAAGGCAAAACGCCTAGTTGAGCACAAGAAAGACGTTATCATTCTACTTGATTCAATCACACGTTTAGCACGAGCTTACAACACCGTTATTCCATCATCTGGTAAGGTACTAACGGGTGGTGTTGATGCGAATGCACTACACAAACCTAAGCGTTTCTTCGGTGCTGCACGTAATGTTGAAGAAGGCGGTAGCTTAACGATTATCGCAACGGCACTTATAGATACTGGCTCTAAGATGGATGAAGTTATCTACGAAGAGTTTAAAGGTACGGGTAACATGGAATTACACCTAAACCGTAAGATTGCTGAAAAGCGTGTATTCCCAGCCATTGACTTCAACCGCTCAGGTACGCGTCGCGAAGAATTACTGACTAAAGCGGATGAGCTACAGAAAATGTGGATCTTGCGTAAAATTGTTCATGAAATGAGTGAAATCGACGCAATGGAATTCCTCATCGACAAGCTCTCAATGAGTAAAACAAACGACGAGTTCTTCGAGCTCATGCGTCGTAAGTAAATATCCTAAAAAAGCCTGCATAAGCAGGCTTTTTTGATCTTAATTTTTATCGCATTGTCCCAAATTTTTTACTATTCTAGTTATAGACTTACGTACTTAGACAGGGAGCTGTTCAGTTTATGAAGCCCTTTCAATTAATTCGAAACTTTCTAATCCTCAACACCTTAGTGTTAATAGTCATGTTGCCATTGCTCTCTGTATCTTGGTCAACAACGGCCATTATTATCAGTGTGCAAATCATCTTAGGTGCAGCTGCACTTTGGTATTCGAGCCAAAAAATATCGCAAGCTGAGCATTTACAGACTTTAGTCAATTCTATAAACCATGATGGACAAATTGATCTCACTTATCGTTTTGATGACAGTAAAACATCAACGCCACCAGCCTGTTTGGCCATTAATGCCAGCTTAGCTACAATTGAGCATATTATTGGTGAAGTTTATGCGTCTTCATCTCGCCTATCCCCCATGGCAGATGGTCTAAGAGACACCTATGCATCAATGACACAAAAGGCAACAATTCAGCACGCCCATGGTGAAGATTTGGCAGACTCAATCAACCGTATGCTAGCAGTGTCACGAGAACTTGATGATAACCTAGAGAAAATTTACACCTCAGTGGAAGCGGCAACAGAAGCCGTTAAGAAAACTCGTGTTGATACCGACAAAAGCCAAGCTAGCTTAATGAGCTTAGCAAAAAATATTGAAGAGACCAGTGAGCAAATAGAAACCCTCAAAATTGATTCAGATGCGATTAGTTCTGTTATTGACGTCATTAACTCAATTGCAGAGCAAACAAATCTACTGGCACTGAATGCAGCAATTGAAGCCGCGCGAGCAGGCGAACAAGGTAGAGGGTTTGCAGTAGTTGCAGATGAAGTCAGAAGTTTAGCCGCTCGAACCAGTCAATCGACCCAGCAAGTACGTGAAGTTGTGAGTAAAATTCAGGCAGGGACAGACAGTGCACACCAACTTATGCTCAACGCACTCGAAGAAACAAAACAAACTGTGACGCTATCAGAAGCGTCTACTCGAGAAGTAGACCAAATCGAATCAGCTATGCTCAGCATAAACTCTATGTCTCACAGTATTCACGAGCAGGTAAAAGACCAAAAAGCTGTATCCGATGAAGCGCAGACAAGTATTGAGTCTATGGTTGAACTTAATTCAGATGCGCTTTCAAGCTCTAAGATACAAGCTGTATCTAGCAACGACCTAATTAGTCTTGCCCACAGCATTCACGATAAATTAGCAATTTTTAGAGTGGATGAAACAGCTTTTGAGCATGACGCCAGAACTGACCGGTCTAGACTACATACTGACACGAAAACAGCCAGCACTAAGGTTGAGACTCAGCAAGACTCAGGAGACATTGAGTTGTTCTGATAACTGAACTTGCTGTAGCTCATCACACAAGATTAAATACCAATGCTGCAACCCATGAGAATCAACTTCTTGTGGTTTTTTTAATGCCTGCTCTATGTGCTTTGCCGTTTTGGCAATATCGTCAAAGCCAAATGTTGAGGCTGCACCTGTGAGACGATGACACACAGCTCTCAACTCTAACCAATCTTGCTTTTGCCATAAGTCGATAACTGTAAAACGCTCTTGCTCTAGGCTTAATGCAAAGCTTTCTATCAAGTCACTAATGTCAACTTGCATATCTTGCTCGCCTCCAACGCTCGCTTCTGCAAGAAAATCACTTAAAGCAAGGTGGAGTTTATCTCTATCAAGTGGCTTTCCTAGGTGACCTGCAAACCCAAGTTCAAGATAAGACTTAATTTCATGCTGCATAACATTCGCTGTAAGTGCAAAAATAGGCCCGTCAAAGCCTGCTTGTTGAAGTAACTTAAATGCTTCAAGACCATCAAGTAATGGCATTTGAATATCCATCAAGATTAGATCTGGGTATTCACATAATGCTTTTTCTACTGCTACCTGACCATTTTCGGCTGTAATTACCTCGACACCAAGCTGAGAGAGAATACGTTCGAATAACGCACGATTATCATCATGATCTTCAGCAATCAATACTGTACCGCTTAGCTTAGATAATTGCGTAATCGGCCGAGCAGCTTTATGCACTAAAGTTGAGTCAGATACTGAGTCTAAACGTGCACAAGGGATCACAATGTAAAATTGGCTGCCTTGTTCAGGAATACTACTCACCTGAATGCTACCACCCATCATGGTCGATAATTGCTGAGATAAGCATAAACCCAATCCTGAGCCGCCAAAACGACGTGTTATGCTGTTATCCCCTTGCTGGAAGCAGTCAAAGATATGCTGTAATTGCGTGGCATCCATCCCGATGCCCGTATCATTTACCGAAAATCTAACCCCGTTATTTTCTTGACTTACAACCAGCTCAACATGACCATATTCTGTAAACTTAACGGCATTACCAAGTAAGTTAATGAGCACCTGTTTAAGCCTTACATAATCTAAACGCACCACATACGGTGAAGGAAGCTGATTCACTACGATGAAGTTTAACCCCTTTGCCTCACAGACATGCTGAAACATCTCGGTGACATCATCAAGCAACTGCTCTAAGGCAAACTCAGTAAACTCTAACTCAAAACGCTGTGCTTCGATTTTACTCAGGTCGAGTACATCACTAACTAGGTCTTTTAGATGCTCCCCTTGCCTTTGAATGACTTGCAGAGGCTCCTGAATATGTTTGTCATGTTGATATTCTTGTAACAGTGCTTCACTGTTACCAATAATTGAAGTGAGAGGAGTTCGGATCTCATGACTAATATTAGCTAGAAACTGACTTTTAACCGTGTTAGCTTCACTTAACTCATCTGCTAACTTTTGTAGCTCTGCTGTACGCTTAGCAACCTGTTGGCTCAACTCAATGTTGGCAGCACGCTCCATGCGTTTTCTATACATACTCACAACGGCAACTGTGCCTGTGATCAACAGTAAAACAATGAGCCACGTTAACTGCTCTCGTTGCTCAATTTGTAAAGCTTGAACCGCCTGCTGCTGCTTCAGCAATTCAATCTCACGATTAAGCTCTGTCGCCTCAATTTTACTCTGATATTCATTTAAACGCGCATAGACTTGATCATTTAAAAGCTCCCTTTGCAATCTTTGAAATGCATTAAAGCTTTCCATCGCTTTCTCAGACTCACCTAAATGCGCCTGAATAATTGCTAAAATTGCTAAGCCATCTTTTTCCCGCAGCTTTGAGCCCTGTTTACGTGCAATAGACAGCGAAGTTTCAATGCTATTTAGCGCCTCAGCAAAGTCACCTCGATAAACTTGCAACTTCGCCATAGGGTAAAGTGCTTCCATGTAACCAGATTGAAGGTCTACTTTTTCTGCATAATAGAGCGCCTTTTTAGCTTCCTCATACCCCTGTTCCATCTCCCCTAATGCAATGCTGAGTGTTGCCAAATTACTATATTCGAAGGTTAAGCTGCGCGCCGAACCTACTTTTTCATAGTATTCCACTGCCGCTAATAAACTCGCTCTGGCCAATTTGCTTTTTCCTTGCTCCATATACATGGCACCCAAATTAGCCTGTGCGAGTGCAACACCGTATTCGTCATCAAGTTGATTAAATAAACCTATAGACCTTAAAAGCATATCTTTAGCAATGTCATAACGATGCTGGCGAATATAAGCGCCTGAAAGATTTAATAACATATCCGCTTTATCTTGCTGACTACCATGCAATTCGTACAAGCGATGTGCTTCAACATAATGTTGGACTGTTTTTTCAAGGTCATGTGCCTTGAGATACGCCAGCCCCAAATTATTGTATATATTAGCTAGCTCTAAAGGTTTATTTCGCAGCTTGGCAATATTCAGTGCTGTTTGATAATGCTCGATGGATTTTTCATATTCACCTTGGTAATAAGTACTAATACCAAGCATTTTAAATGCTAGGTACTTTTCATCACTGCTTAATGAATCTGAGGTGATATCAGCCAAACGCTGAAAATACCTTACTGCATCGGCTAACTTCTCACGTTTAAGAGACTCTCTGCCCATTTGGGTAAGAAAATAATTATAATCTTGGAAATTAAGTTGTAGCGATTCGCCCAGCTTTTGCGCTTCTGCTTGCACAGTTTGCCAATCTGACAACTGAGTTACTTTTTCTATCTCGGCTTTTAATTGAGTCTCTGAGGTAGCCAAAACTGGTGATGATAAGCTAAATAGCGTGAACCCAAATAGCACTGACGTGAGTGATTTTCGCAATGGCTTAATCAACATCCTTGCCCTCATTGCCTAACAAAAAATAAACATGGTAAGGTGAAGATACACCAACAAACTCAGAGGGACAATGTTGCGTCCAATTCTAGATGAAATTTTTTCAGTGCTGAGTAATGGCGCACACTTTAAAGTCCATACGTTAGCCGCTCATCTTCAAACCGTTGACTTACTTCAGCAACTTGATGAAGACCCAAATCAAGATTTATTCAAACGCAACTTTGTGTTGATGAATAGCTTATATACTTTGCAACTGGAACTCATTGAAGACGATATCTACTTACATATAGATAGCATGGATATTTACCTTGCTGACAAAGGCCAAGCCCCTGAATTAAAAACACCTCTCAGTACTTATTATTTAGATTGGCAGAACTACCAAACAGATAATGAAGAAATAACATCATTGCTAGATTCTTTTTGGCAACGTTTTGCTCAAGGTTTTCATCATCCGCAGAATACACTGAGTAAATTTGACCTCGATGACTTGTGTGTGCAATGGCAGTTAACAAAGCCACTTGAAGAAAAAGCCATTCGCCGACGCTGGCGGCAATTGGCCATTCAGTACCACCCAGACAAAGGCAGTCATGACGATACACGATTCAAGCAGTTGCAGAATGAGTATCAACAGCTGCTTGGACACATTAAATCAGTTTAATTGACGCGGCGTACTTGGTATTTCTTACCTTTGATTTTGTTATCTCGCAGCTTTCTAAAAGCCGGTTTACTTGCTTCGCGCTTCACAGCAACAAACGACTGGTTTTCAAACACAGTGATCTTACCGATTTGCGAAAAGCCAATGCCCTCTTCGCCCGTTAAACAACCGACTATGTCACCAGCGCGTAGCTTTTGCTTTTTACCACCGTCAATATAGAGGGTTTGCATTTCTGGTTTATAAGGCGGTTTATCTAATAAGCTCAGCGAAGGTAAAACCGCAGGTTCAAATTCACGATCATATAGCTGTTCTATTTGCTTAACTCTGAACGCCTCTTTTTCACCAAAGATAGAACACGCCAGGCCTTTTTTATCACCACGACCTGTTCGGCCCACCCGGTGAACATGGGTTTTAGGGTCGAGTGCGAGATGATAGTTAATCACCATGTCCATATCATCAATATCCAAGCCTCGCGCCGCAACATCAGTCGCCACTAAAATAGAAGCGCTCTTATTGGCAAAACGCATCAACATCATGGCACGCTCTTGCTGAGCTAAATCGCCATGCAGTGCCGAAGCATAAAAACCGGCCTCTTTTAATTCTTCAAATAAGCGCTTAGTTTCCACCTTGGTATTACAAAACACCACACAACTTTTTGGTTGATGCTTCATCAGAAGTAGTCGCAGTGTATTAAAACGCAGCTTGTTATTACTGAGCTTATAAAAAGTTTGTTTGATGCTTTTATTGATCCCCACTTCTTCAACTTTAACTTGCTGTGGGTTGCGCATCAGTTGCGCAGAAAGTGATTCAATATTTTTGGGATAGGTTGCACTAAATAAGAGGCTTTGACGCTCAGGTGGTAAATAAGCAACGATGTTTTCTATCGCATCAGTAAAACCCATATCGAGCATTTGGTCGGCTTCATCAAGCACTAAGGTGTTTACTTGTGTTAAGTCGAGCGTGCCCTTAAACAAGTGATCTTCTATGCGCCCTGGCGTACCGACAATAATATGCGCCCCATGTTCAAGAGAGCTTATTTGCGGCCCAATAGGCACACCACCACATAAGGTAAGAATTTTAACATTTGCAGTGCCACTGGCTAGCTTTCTAATTTCTGTCGCCACCTGATCTGCCAGCTCGCGTGTTGGGCACAGTACTAAGCCTTGTACATGCATACTCGATACATCGAGTTTAGATAACACACCAAGCGCAAACGCCAGCGTTTTACCTGATCCTGTTTTCGCTTGTGCAATCACATCTTGTTGGTCGAGGATCAGTGGCAAGCTTTGCACCTGAACCTCTGTCATCTGTTTAAACCCTAATTGCACAATGGTCTCAAGTAATACGGGTGATAAAGCCAGTGTATTAAATTGCATGATGCTTATCGTCTCTCTAACAAAGCTTATTTAATGGCTTAGTTTACCAGCAAATGCGCTCGACCACACATTTACAGCATGGTTATTAAGCTTCAAAATCAAACCGCTCAGAGTTTCAGCACATGACTAGATTACGAACTTATGGCAGACTGAAGTTTTAATCGGTACAGGGAAGCTGTTATGCAAACCATTTTCCAAAAGTCTCTTTTTTACTTCCATGATCAAACAGACAAACTCTACAAACATCACCACCGCACTATGTTTGTTATTGCACTCATTGTAATTACTTACTTTGCTTACAGCATTTTTGAAAACAAGCAACAACAGGCTGAGTTTTTATCAGCCCCTAAAGTTGATGATGTGCTTATCTTAGATATGGGTCATTTGATTAAAGACCGTAAATACCAGACCCAATATCGTGTTGCTCAGGTACTCTCTGTAGAAGAAGACTCTATCACCCTAAAACAAGGCAGTTACACTTATCGTAAAAAGCGTGGTGCAGAGCGTGCCATTAAACTAGATAGCTTAATGCTCAATAACTATTTCCGCCCGGCACTAATTAGCTTTAAAAAATCAGAGTTAGCAGCGCTTTATGACCAAGGTGCCATTGACGAAATCTTCCGCCCTACAGACATCTATGTGATGGGTGGCATAGTAAGACACAGAGCGGCTCCTGAACATGTACCACATAAACTCAAAGTCTCATTTAATCAATTTAACCAAGAAGGCGTGCGAGCTTATTTAGCTAGAGACTTTGAGGAAGCAAGAAAGCTGTTTATACAGGCTGCAGAACAGGGGTATGACTTTGGCCAATATAATCTCGCAGATATGCTTGAGTACGGAGAAGGCGGTGATGTTGATTTAGCAGGTGCGTATAAATGGTACAAAAGTGCTGCAGAGCAAAACAACTTAAAAGCCAAGGCTGCACTTGAGTCATTTTGTGATAAACACAAAGCGCTTTGCCATTAAGCCTGTTTTAACTGGCATATTCAGCTAAAAAGCCTTCAAATGCCGCTGCTTGCAGCGGCTTACTATGCAAGTAGCCTTGTGTAAAGTCACAGCCCAATTCATTCAATAGCCATAACTGCTCGTCTGTCTCTACACCCTCAGCAACCACTTTAAGGTTTAAATTACTGGCCATTGAGATAATCGCTTTAACCATTTCATGGTCATCCTGATCATCAGGCAGGTCTCTTACAAACTCTCTGTCAATTTTAAGCTTAGAAAGCGGGAAGCGCTTTAAGTAGCTTAAAGAAGAATAACCCGTACCAAAATCATCTATAGCCAGTTCAACCCCCATGGCTCTGAGTGCCTTAAGCTGCAATAAAATACTTTCTGAATTATCGACAAGCACGGTTTCTGTGATCTCAATCGTTAAGTATCGAGCTTCTAAGCCAGTTTGGTTGAGCACTTTTTTTACCAATTCCACAACACTTTGACGCTTAAACTGGGTGCTAGAAACATTCACGGTAATAAAAAAAGGTTTATCACATTGCTGCTGCCACGCTTTAGCTTGCGAACAAGCTTGGTACATTACCCACTCACCTATAGAAATAATCAAACCAAGTTCTTCACAAATCGGGATGAAGTCCGCGGGCGATACCGAGCCGAGGGCTTTGTTTTCCCAACGTAACAAGGCTTCACATCCAATTCTTACATCATCACGAGAGAGGATTGGTTGATAAGCGATATGAAACTCATTATTTACAAGTGCCTTATGCAGCGCACCTTCTAACTGGCTGCGTGCTTTTGCATGTTCATGCATGGCCGAAGTATAAAATTGGAAGCAGTTTCGTCCCAACTCTTTGGCTTTATACATGGCATTATCGGCATTACGCAGCAAGACCTTGGTATCGTCGCCATCTTCCGGGTAGAAGGTGATCCCCATACTCCCCGAAGCAAACACTTCATGACCCTCAAGTTCATAAGGTTCGTGTAGCTTTTCAAGAATTTGTGTCGCGATTTGCTCAACTTTGGTAATTGAATCGACATCAGGCAGTAATAACGCAAATTCGTCTCCCCCTAAACGGGCCACGGTGTCTGAGTTTCTGGTGCACTCTTCTAAACGCATCGCCGCTTCGATTAGCATTAAGTCACCAATATGATGACCGAGCGTGTCGTTTACTGCCTTGAACCTATCTAAATCAATAAAACACACAGCCAAGCGGCTTTTATCTTTTTTGGCCTTTTGCAGCGCATTTTCAAACTTTTCTCGATAATTTCTGCGATTCGCCAAACTGGTTAAAGTATCAAAGTTGGCTTGTTGCCACATCATATGTTCGTGGTGCTTACGCGAGGTGATATCATTAAACAAGGCAACATGCATTTCGATTTCACCCTGCTGATCAAATACCGCAGATACCTGCAGCCAACAAGGGAATACTTCGCCACTTTTGCGACGATTCCAGACCTCACCTTCCCAATGACCTCGTTGGCTTAAAGTGTCGTACATTTGCGAGAAAAAAGCTGGCCCATGATGGCCTGAATTTAAAATCGCAGGCGACTGCCCTAGTACTTGTTCTTGCGTAAATCCGGTGATTTCAGTAAATGCCCGGTTCACCATTTGGATCTGATTGTGTTTATCAGAAACCAATACCCCTTCACTGGTTGTCGCAAATACTGTACTGGCTAGACGCTGCTCACGCTCAATGGCTAATTGCGCAGTAATATCTTGCAACATATATAAATCACCGAGCGATTTGTCGGCGTTATTTACCGCTTGCTTATCAACCTTAAAAAAGCGCCACTCGTCTTTTACCTTTAAGCGATGCTCTGAACTGCCATAAGACTGATTTGCCCAATCAACATTACTAAAAAAAACTTCACCTAACGCTCTACCAACAATAGAGTCACGACTCTCAATGTCTTGAAAAACCTGCTGGTTAGCATCAAGTACTGTGCCTGAACGAGAGGTGAAAAGTAAGTAGCCCTCGATGGCATCAAAAATAGACGATAAACGCGCCCCTTGAGAGTCTGCTTTACGCTTGGCATTTTTAAGCTTAATAAAAAAGCGCCCCAAAATGAGCAAAGAGCCAATGAGTAAAACAATCACCACAAAAGACAGCAGCAATTGCATTCGACTGGCTTGTTGAATGGCGTCGGTTTGTATTTCAACTTGCTGCTCTAGATTGGCTTGGTAATGCCAAAGCGATTCTTGTAAAGCGCGTTGTTCACTTATATCGGTGATCACAGACAATAACTGTTGTTTGCCGTGCTCGTCGGTAAAAGGCGCAGAGTGAACACTCACAGTACGGATCTCACCATTAGCCAATTGATGTCTAAAGATAAAGTAATTGCGCCCTTCAGCTGCGGCGTTAGCACGCTCGTTAGCAACTTGCTCTGGCGTGAGTTGATTAATGTTTTGGATGAACCGCTGTTCAAGCTCTCCAACTTGATAGCCATAGAATTGATCAGCTGCACCATTGGCAGCCACAATGGCGCCTGTTGAAGGCGTTATCACAAGCATCACTGCGCTGTGTTGCTCAAAAACCACCTCAGGTAAATGATCGGCACTGGCGTTCTGACTCAAGCTGAGTAAGGCACACATCAATATCGCTTTAAGTCGCTTCAAAACTTCCACTCACAAATCACACAACACATTCGACTATAATCTAATCCGCAATAGTTGAACATAGTTCAATTTAATGCATTTGTGCAAAATCAAACAAAAATGCATTTACCTTCGTATACCTGACTGAACTTAAGATGTGATGCCATTTTCGCCACATCTTGATATACTTCGCGACAATGAAAAGTGCCCTATGCCAACGATGAAATACAAAGACTTAAGAGACTTTATTACGCGCTTAGAAGAACAAGGTGAACTTGTTCGGGTTAAGCAGCCTATCTCTACCAAGCTAGAGATGACCGAAATAGCCGATCGCACCTTGCGTGCTGGCGGCCCAGCGATTTTATTTGAAAACCCTGAAGGGTTTGATATTCCTGTTTTAGCCAACTTATTCGGTACACCAAAGCGTGTTGCGATGGGCATGGGTCAAACCGATGTCAGCGAACTACGTGAAGTAGGTAAGTTATTGGCTTTCTTAAAAGAGCCAGAGCCACCAAAAGGCATTAAAGAAGCTTTAGGACAAATTCCGGTGTTTAAGCAAGTGCTTAATATGCCTGCTAAAGAAGTGCGCAAAGCGCCTTGTCAGCAAGTGGTGTTAACTGGTGATGATGTCGATTTAACCAAGCTCCCTATTCAACATTGTTGGCCAGGTGATGCAGCGCCGCTGATCACTTGGGGCTTAACCGTCACCAAAGGGCCATATAAAAAACGCCAGAACTTAGGTATTTATCGCCAGCAGTTATTAGGTAAGAACAAGATTATTATGCGCTGGTTATCACACCGTGGTGGTGCACTTGATTATCAAGAGTGGTGTAAAGAGCACCCGGGCGAACCTTACCCGGTATCGGTTGCGCTAGGCGCTGATCCGGCGACGATTTTAGGCGCAGTAACCCCTGTGCCAGATACCTTAAGTGAATATGCATTTGCCGGTTTGCTGCGCGGTTCAAAAACTGAAGTCGTTAAGTCTGTGTCTAACGACCTACAAGTACCGGCCACTGCCGAGATTGTACTTGAAGGCTATATTGAACAAGGTGAGATGGCACCTGAAGGGCCTTATGGTGACCACACGGGTTATTACAACGAAGTGGATGACTTCCCAGTGATGACCGTCACACACATTACCCATCGTGAGAACCCGATTTATCACAGCACTTATACAGGTCGTCCGCCCGATGAGCCAGCCATTTTAGGCGTGGCACTGAACGAAGTATTTGTGCCTATTTTACAAAAGCAATTCCCAGAAATTGTCGACTTTTATTTACCGCCTGAGGGCTGTTCATATCGTATGGCCGTGGTCACCATGAAGAAACAGTATCCGGGTCATGCGAAACGTGTGATGATGGGCGTTTGGTCATTCTTACGTCAATTCATGTACACCAAGTTTGTTATTGTCTGTGACGATGACGTCAACGCGCGAGATTGGAATGATGTCATTTGGGCCATTACTACACGTATGGACCCTGCTCGTGACACCACCATGATCGAAAATACCCCGATTGATTACCTCGACTTTGCCTCTCCGGTGTCAGGTCTTGGCTCAAAAATGGGAATGGATGCCACCAATAAATGGCCAGGTGAAACCGACCGAGAATGGGGTGAACCCATTGTGATGGATGAATCAATCAAGCAACGAGTAGATGAAATTTGGGACTCGTTAAACATTATGTCTCTTAATAAATAAACGCTGCACGCGTCGTGAAAGGTTTAATAATGCAAGTGTTAAATGCAGAAGTAGTAAGTATTACCCCCCTAACAGAATTTGTTTACAAGGTAGAGCTAAAACCAAGCGAACCTGCAGAGTTTAAAGCAGGTCATTACCTTCAATTAGTACTTGGCGAGAAAGACAAGCGCGCTTTTTCAATTGCGAGTCGCCCAAGCCAAAAAGAATTACTAGAACTTCATATTGGCGCTTCTGAAGAAAACAGCTATGCCATGCAAGCGCTTGATCATTTACGTGAGCACCACGCAAATGGCACGCATGCAAACGTTGAGGTTGGCCTAGGCATTTCTGAATTACGTACTGAATCACAATTACCAATCGTGTTATTAGCGGGCGGTACAGGTTTTAGCTATGTGAAATCAATGGCCGATCATTTAGCTGAAATTGACTCAGACCGTCAGGTGCATTTTTACTGGGGTGTACGTGACGAATCAGCACTGTATGCAGCAGAAGAGATGCAAGCTTGGGCTGCGAAAAAGCCAAACTTCACATTCGTACCTGTCGTTGATAATGCCAGCGATAACTGGGCAGGCCACACAGGTTTCGTTCACAAAGCGGTATTAAAAGATTTCGACTCACTTGCAGCCTACGAAATCTATATGGCGGGCCGCTTCGACATGATTGGCCCTGTTCGCGATGACTTTATCGCTCATGGTGCAATTCGCGAGAACATGTACGCCGATGCCTTTGCTTTCATCAAATAACACGGCTTCGTAATAAAAACGCCAGCATTTTTGCTGGCGTTTTTTATTATGCTTAATCTAGGCTAAAGGAAACCTCTACTTGTGTTCTTTCGGGGTTCATTTCACCAGTTTTCAGATAATATGCAGTTTCATTAACTGTACGCTCTAGCATAAAAGATGCAAGCTGAGCTTTCAAATGCGCATTTTGAACATCTAACTTTAAATCCTTCAGTAAACTTTGTTTATCAGTCGTTACTGAAAACTCTTTGAGAAACTTATTAAAGGAGCTTGGACCTATAAGCTCTGATGCTGCCTGCGCATCATGGGTTGCTTTATAACTTGATGAAATAGTCACTAACAGTTTCACAGGCACTTCTTTTAGTTCATCTCTTAGTAGTGCAAACTCCCACACACTAGAGTTAGTGTCTAAATATGCTATGGCTAGTTTGTTATTATCTGCAGTTTGATCTAATTTCAGTAACTTTTCGATAACTGGAAGTGTTTCTTCATAGATTTCTATAGCACTCTGAAGCTTTTCTAAATTACTCTCCATTTCATAATGTGTTTTTTCAAGAATGACATGCGCATACTTTTCTTCTTGATAATTTTGAAACCACTCATTAATCACCAGAGCGATTAGCACACCTAGCGTTACTATCATCAGCTCAAAAGTGATTTTGCCTAAGCTTGCTCTTAATTTTTCTTTCATATCCGTTGAACCTTTACTACAAGTACCGATTTTCATCTTACCGCTTTGATAGACATAAGAAAACGGCAAAGTTTATAACTGAGTCCAAATCGAATTGTCCTGCTGCCAGCTAATAAAACCCTACTGACACTCCCTGACATGACGCTGTGATTTACTTATCTACGTCAACCAACAACAGTTAATACGGAGATAATTATGTCTAATAACGCCATTGAAATCGTGCAATTCAAGTTACAAGAAAACGCAGACCTTGCTCAGTTCGAAGCTGCAAACTCGGCTTTCCAAATCTTCATTGATCAACAACCTGGTGTGCTCTACCGCTCGCTTGCAAAATTAGCAGATGCCCACAGCTATGTTGATGTGGTGTATTTTGAGACCATGGCTGATGCCAAGCGCATTGGTGATGCCTTTATGGAAAACCCAATTTGTCAGCAGTTCGCGCAACTGATTGAGAAAGACACAGTGAAATTAGAGCGCTACAATGCAGTAAGTCAGACGCCTTGTGAACAAAGTGCCTAACACTCTAGTCATCAAGTAAAACAAAAAGGACAATGGTGTGCATAAATCTGAGCGGTTATTTCAACTGGTCAACATTCTAAAAAGTCGTCGACTCGCAACCCGAGCGTGTGACTTGGCAACGCGTTTGAATGTGTCAGAGCGCACCATTTATCGTGACATCCAACATCTTCAAAGCTCTGGTGTGCCCATTGAAGGCGAAGCTGGCATTGGTTATCTCATAAGTGACTATGATTTACCACCTATGATGTTCACTATGGATGAGCTGCAAGCACTGTTGCTTGGCAGCAAAATGGTCAGCGCTTGGACAGATCCAGATTTAGCCGAAAAAGCACAAAGCGCTATCACCAAAATAGAAGCCGTGCTGCCCGCACAGTTAAAACAACAAACAACCGATCAGCCTTATTTAGTCTCAGGCTGGAGCCATAACGCCGAGCATCAATCGTTTACTTATACCCTGCGCCAAGGTATCGAACAAAAACGCTGTGTTGATTTACATTACAGTGATGCCAAACAAGCACTCACTTCGCGCATTGTTGAACCGCTGGGATTAGTCTATTGGGGTGGTAAATGGACACTGGTTGCATATTGCCAACTCAGAGCTGATTATCGTGAATTTAGACTCGATAGAATTCAAGGTGCAACTTTATTAGAAGATGGTTTTAGTCTGCATGAAAAGAAGAATCTCGATCACTATGTGGCACTTATCAAGGCGAAATATGAGCAACATTAATATCTGATTTAGATTTCTTCAATTTACAAATTTAAAACACAATGACAACATTAAATTTCAAATTAAAACTAAAAAGAAGTTATTTTGAAGTTAAAGCTTAAGAAAAGTCACCTCAAAACTTTAAGCAAAGATTTAGAGTCATTGCCAGTTGAGCAAACTCCAAACGTTGCAGGGGGCACTTGGCAAACAATAACCATTACCACAACTGTTGCTTCACATCCCGTTATCTCATGCGGTGGTGGTTGTGGCGGCGGTGGCGGCGGCGGCGATGATGGCAGCGGCGGTCCAACGTATGTTTGGGTTTGCACCTACGTACCAGACAAAAATATTGTTTAACAAATAACTTGAGCGCTTTATAATCTAAAGCGCTAAATTATGAATATTTATATAAAAATTTTTATTCCATTACTCTTCATTTCCACTCTATTTCTTTGCGTTTTGCATCTATTGGATATTCCTAAAGAAAAGACAGAAATAGCCATCCACAATATTGAAAAGACGTTAATTTTTGCTATAAATGCAAACGAAATAAACACCTTAATGCTAGATAAGATTTCGAAAAATAAAAAAGTTTTAATCTACAACCACGGAACAGTTAATCCTAGAAAACTCAACTCATGCAGCAAATATGTCCCCAGCTCCATTACAGACAACGCTTTTAGAGATTTTTTTATAATTATTTTATGTTCAAACTCAATTGAAAAGCCCTACCCAAAAGCTACTGGTAACTATACATTTTCTAGAGCAAATGAAATAAAAAGATTAGTGGATAAAGTTTTAGAGGATGGATTTTCTTCAAATGACATTTTTTTGGCTGGGCATTCTGCTGGAGCATGGTCATCTATGCTTTTTGCATCTTTGAATCCTGAAAAATATAACTCTATTATTGCATTTGCACCTGCATTCGCTGGTACTAGACAAAGCCAAATACAATACCCTAATTGGAGATTAGCTAATAACTATCAGATGCAGAAGTTAAAGAGTGGCGCTCCTATTCGAGGGTTACTTTTCACATATGAAAAAGATCCTTTCATGCAACCTAATGATTTTTTAGACCTCATTGCGCTATTTTCCGGGTCTTTAAGACTCATCTCGTACGATTGCCATGATTCAGAGCACGCGCACATGACACATTCATTAGATTGCATGTCTCATCAAACAAAAAGTTTGATAGAAAGCCTATTATCTAATGGAGAAGCTTTTCCATAATTATTGAAAATGAGTCATTCAACAAAAACAATCAAACCAATCTAAACAACCCATTTTACCAATCACACTTTATTGCTGATACTAATCTCAACCAACAGGAGAACCGTATTATGCAAGCAATTAAAGACATTATGACCAGCCAATTTCCGGCTATTTACGCACACACAGAATTAACAGACATTATTGAACAACTGCAAAGCCATGGACTATTTGGCGCGCCCGTAGTCGATGCACAAAAGCAGTTAATTGGTTTTATTTCTGAACAACAACTGCTTAATCCACTGTTACAAAACAGCTATTTTTGTGACGGTCAGATCACCGCACAAGACTTGATGAGCAAAGATGTTCTGGCAGTAAAAAGTAATGTGTTGGTGGTTGATTTAGCCACGCAAATGCAGGGAGATAAACCAAAAATTTATCCTGTAGTGGAAGACAATAAAGTGATTGGATTAGTGACGCGCTCGCGGGTTATCAATGCGCTTAAACAAGCTTATTTAAGCTGCGCAAAAGCTTCATAAGTTAATCACAGTTCAGATTAGACTAGACTAGACTAGACGGTAACCATTTGGGTGTTACCGTCTATTAATCTTTATAGAGATAGTAGCAGATTAACCCGCTTTTTTCGCTAGTAAGGCTTGTTTGTCTGAATCACTTAAGAATGCGATTTCAAGCGCATTTTCTTGGGCTTTTTTCACATCATCAGCGGTTAAACCCGCTACTTTAGCCGCTTCGATAAACTCATGTTGTAGCTCAATACCCTGCACGGCTGGATCATCGGTATTAATACATGCCGCAATGCCGTGATCTAAGAATTGTTTAAGCGGGTGCTTGGTTAAATCAGCCACGGTACTGGTTTGAATGTTACTGGTTAAGCAAGATTCAATACCAATACGGTTATCGCGTAAGTAATCCATCAATTTTGGATCTTCAATTGACTTCACACCATGACCAATACGCGTTGCGCCTAGTTCTTGAATCGCCTGCCAGACACTTGAAGCGCCTTCAGCTTCACCTGCATGAATGGTTACGCCTAAATACGCGTCGCGAACTTGCTTAAAGTGATCAACAAATAATTCACCCGGGAAGCCAAGCTCATCACCCGCTAAGTCAACCGCTGCCATATCGTTTTTGAATGCTAAGATTGCGTCTAGTTCATACTGGCACTTTTCAACACCAAAAGTACGCGACATAATGCCGATCAGATTAACCTTGATATCACGGTTAGCGGTTGCCGACTTAATGCCATCAACTACGGCTTCTACGACACCTTGTGGGTGTAAGTTATGACTTTGTGCCATGTAGTATGGGCTGAATCTTAATTCAGTGTAATCGATGTTTTGTGCAATGGCATCTTCTACGTTTTCTATCGCAATACGACGACACGCATCGTAGTCACCCAATACCTTCACACCCCAGTCTAGCTTTTGTAAAAACGCCACAAGATTGGGTTCAGTGCTCTGCACTTGAACATGTGGTAATAAGCCTTCTAAGTCATTGGCCGGAAGCGTTAAATTAAATTGCCTACCTAACTCCAAAATAGTGTTAGCACGTACATTGCCATCTAAATGGCGGTGTAAGTCTAATAACGGGAATTTCTTATCGAACATAAATACCAATCCTCTATCAATCGTGACCTACTCAGAAGGCTTATCGCACGGCTTCTAAGACTCGCTTCAAAAAGACCTTATGTGGAATCGCAATACACATTCAGGTTTTAAGTAACATCTGCTTTTTGAAGATAAAATTTTCCAGATCATACGCATGTAGCGATTATGATCAAGGACAGGTGTCCTCAATAGCGAGCTCATTCGACCTCTTTCCATTCCAATTGCATTAAGTTTCTAATCAATTATTGCGACAGAAAAAATGGCAAATAACAAGGATGAAACTTTAATATATAGTTGTTCTATTTAAGAAGTTTCAGACGAAGTTAGTGGCCTTTTTAGCTCGCTAGAATGATTAGTTGGTTAATAAAATTGGGATATAAAAGCCCCAGCTACATAACTATAGCTGGGGCTCTATCTGTGTCTAATTTTCTAAATAACCAAAGCTCAGGTCAAATAGCTGCCGTTATTTTGCGGCCAATAATAAATAAGCTTTTTGGAACTGCTGAGTTTGCTCATAGCTGTTTAGAACCGGTTTTAAATGGGTTTTATCCAGCTCTGTTAGCTGACAATTGTCGAATACTTTCGCCGCCAATTCATACTCACCCGCCGCGTTAGCTAGGCAACCCATGGCAAACAACAATTGCGGTTGCTCTGGATGTTTTTTCAACGCATCTTGCAGTGATGTACGCAATTTAACATCAGGGTTTTTGGCATGCACGACCACATCAGCAAATGCCTGGTACTGACCTTTCTTTAGCCATTTTTGTAATGTCGGCAGTAAGTTTTGCCACTGCCCTGCACTGGCTTGCGACTGCATATAAAGCGCTTCGCTTTGCACTTTTAATGCTTTAGGAAGTTGTTCAAATTGGCCAATCGCCTGCTCTGCGTTCGCAGTAAACCAACGTGCCATAAATGCTTGCCACTGTGCTTGCGACCAATCTAAGCGCTTGTAGTGCTGATTAATCGCCGTCGCTAATTCAGCGTGTTTTTCAGCCTGTAGTAACCCGGCCAAATAACTACTCATCGCAGCCTGCGTTGGTTTTTTCTCTGCCATTGGCGCATCTAATAAGGCTAACGCTTGCTCATTCTGATTGGCATCCAACCAAAGTTTAGGCACCTTGCTCTGCCCTGCATCACTGACGTTTTGTAAATGCGCCAGTGCTTGTGCTTTATCGCCTTGCTGTAATGCAGCTTTTGCCAGTAAGGCTTGCTGCGCGTCTTGCCACTCTTCAGGGGCTTGCCCTTTATTAAGCGTACTCTGCACCGCAGCAGCATCATCATTGATGCTCGCCCATAAACCTTGTTGCCACACTTGCTGAGCTTTAAGTTCTTTTTTACCACGCCAAAAACCCGTGGTTTTACCGTACATGCGAAGTAGTGCACGTAACGTAATAAATGCAAAATAAAGTACCGTGAAACAAATTCCAGCCCATACAAGGAACGAAATGATTGTGCCTTCAACGGTTGTATTACCGACAGAAATCAGTACATAGCCCTTTTCATCAATTAGAAAATGGCTAGCTGCTAGAGAGATAGCAACGATGATGAAAGCGAGGATCCACCTAATCATTCAACCACTCCTTCAGTGCTTGCTCAGAAGATAGCTCCACCTTTCTGCTAAATACAAGAGGCTGCTGCTCTAGTTCAGCAAGCTTTGCTTTAGCTGCTTTTATTGCTGACGACTCGGCATTAAAGTATTTCTCTAAATGCGTTCGAGCTTGCGTTAACGCAGTAAAAAAGACACTTGCCTGTTTATCCATTAACGCAGTTTGCGCCTGAGAAAAATAACCTCTTAACTGAGCTGTAATTAGTTGTGTTTCTTGAGTGTTTAAAAGTACATCGATATCAATATTTTCACTGCGCTTGATTGTGAATAGCTCATCAACCAATTTATCAAATGAACGCGCTACATTACTTTTCCAATCACTGATATCTGAAGAAAGAGCTTCATTCACTTCTGTCGTTTTCATTTCAGAAATTTGTCTTTCAATACTTTTTATTGGCAACGCATCAACCTGATTCAATAAGCCATGTAGCTCTAAGTAAATACTTTCAACTGCGGGTTGTGGCTGAGCGTTGAGTAAAGCAATGTCATCTGCCAGTGCTTTTAATACTTCCGTATTATTGCTCTGTGCTAACAACACATCGTGTACACGCTTTAATACGGCTGCACCGCCTTGGTAATCTTGCTCTGCTGCCACTTTAAATACCGCTAAACGATGTAAGTAAACCGCTTCATTGATTGCTGCGCCACTGAGCTGTTGATCAGCTTGGCGTAACTTGCTGTCTAACTGTGCTGCAAAGCTCTCTTGTAATTGCGCTGCTTGCGATGACAAAGACTGGTTTACTGCTTGTGACACGCGCGATTGCTCACTTTGCAATGCTGCTAAATTCTGTTGTGACTGTTTAAGTTCGCTTTTTAAGGCGCTATTTTCGGTTTTTAAAGCATCTAACGCCGCGTAGGTTTTATCGCTGATCTGCTGTCCATGAACGATTAAACCGGTTGTCATGACACCCGTTGCCGTTGCTATCAACAAGGCTAATACGCCCACTTTACTGATCTTTTGCTTCATCGGTTTGGTCTCTGGCACGCTCGGTTTTTCACTCGCAGCGATTGGTTGTTTTTGTTCTTCACTCATAGTGCTTACCTGCTGTTTTTGAGACGACTTAATGCAACTGAACACTGCATCATCACTGGCACCGTCGGCAAGGTATATCTGCGTCTGTGCAATTTGGTACTCTTGTTGTAAATAATCACAGCTACGTTGACTAACAAGATAAAAATCTCGTTGCTTTAACCAGTCTAAATGTTGTTCTGATTGTGTGTTAAAAACAGCATCAATCGCAGCATTACTGCTCAGCACTATAGCGGTTATCTGTTGCTCACGCCAGTGGTCTAACCAGCTCTCAGCAGTTTCTTCTAACGCTGCGCGTTCATATACAACACATTGATTTAGAATAGCACCGCGTGATTTACAGGTTTTGGCTATCAGCGTGCGACCGCCCTTGCCTTTAACGAGTACGCATTGTTTTGCGTCTAAATCTTGTAAGGTATTTAAAGCCAATAAGCCTTCGGAATCTTGTTGCTCTGGAAAGTCTGCTTTGCGAGAAAAGTGTTTTTCTATTGCCTGTGCGGTTTGCTCACCTACTGCAAACAGTTTGGCGTGAGCTGGTAAAGTTGGATATTGCTCAGCAAGAGACAGCACGGCATCTTGTGAAATGAAAATAATGACATCGGCATTATCGAGTGGCGCAAGCTGCTGAGCGTCCAGTGTTATCGAAGTAAGCGATAACACTGGGGTATGAAGATATGCAATCTGATGCTGCTCGAGTTGTGCCTTAAGCTGCTCACCTTTACCGCTTGGCCGTGTGATTGCAATCTTTGTCATATTAAATTTAACCTTGTTACGCGTCTCTATATACTTCAGCTAAAATTTTGTCAGCACCTTGCGCTAACAACTGCTCAGCAAGCTGAACACCTAACTGCTCAGCGTTCTCAACTGAACCTGACACTTCATCGCGTAAAATCTCAGAGCCATCAACTGCGCCCACTAAACCGCGAATATGAACTTGTTCACCATTTACTAGTGCATAAGCACCGATTGGCACCTGACAACCGCCTTCTAAACGACGGTTCATGGCACGCTCTGCAAGTACACGAATACGTGTTTCAGTGTGCTCTAAAGGCGCAAGCAATGCTTTTACTCGTTCGTCATCAATGCGACACTCGATACCCACGGCACCTTGGCCATTGGCTGGTAATGATGTTTCTGGCTCGATGAAGTCAGCAATGCGCTCTGGCATTTCTAAACGAAGTAGTCCAGCAGCAGCCAAAATAATCGCATCGTAATCGCCATTATCTAGCTTAGCTAAACGGGTATTTACATTACCGCGTAAGTCACGAATGTCTAAATCCGGGCGTAATGCACGTACTTGACACTGACGGCGTAGACTCGAAGTACCGACTACTGCGCCTTGCGGCAGCTCATCTAAGCTTTTGTATTTGTTTGATACAAAAGCATCGCGCGGATCTTCACGCTCACAAATAGTGTTAAGCTCTAACCCTTCAGGGAATTCAACCGGCACATCTTTCATTGAGTGGACCGCGATATCGGCGCGGCCATCTAACATGGCTTGTTCAAGCTCTTTTACGAATAACCCTTTACCACCGATTTTTGCCAGTGGCGTATCTAGAATAATGTCACCCTGCGTCGACATTGGCACCAGCTCAACGGTAAGGTCTGAGTGAAAACGCTCAAGTTCGGCTTTCACAAATTCTGCCTGCCACAATGCCAGTGCGCTTTTGCGGGTTGCGATACGTAAAATATTTGCTTGTTCTGTCATGCTTTTGCCTGTTGGACGCGATTAAAGCGCCGATGGAATAATTCGAAATGTTTTTTGTGCCAGTAACTCGCCTTGCTCTGTTACGGCTTCAACACGCCATTGACCTGTCTGGCTTGGCATGATGTTTTTGCTTGAATAAGTACGGTAGCGGTCTGCGCTGATCGTCAATGGGATTTCTGCCATTAACTGATCTTGATGAAACCATAAATGGCTAATAGTTTGACCTTTTAGCTTGCGCACCTCTGTGAAGAAAAATAGTTTTTCTTGAAACTCGGTTTGCTCAATCGACTCTTTTAACACATCAACTGGCTCACGCTCACTGATGCCTGTAGTCAGTACAGCACGGCTAATAAATTGCACATCAATTTGTGCACCTAATGCCACTGAAGTCACTTTCGCGTTGTCTGAAAACTGTGTTGATGACGTTTCTGCATCTTGTTCAGCCTCAGGTGAATTAGTTGCCGTCTCAACAGTTTCTTTCTCAACGCTGATTTCATCAGTCACTTGAGCAAACTCAGGCTCGCTATCAAGGGTTTGCATTGTGTCTGTTTGCTCAGTTAAAGCTACGCTGGCTTTTTCCACACCAGCTTGGTTATCAACAGCTGCGGCATTTTGCACCGACTCTTGAAGCTCAAGCTCTGCTGCAGCAGTTTGCACAGGAGTAATGACTTCTTCGGCGATCACCTCTTCTGGCTCAGAGATAACCACAACCTCGTTATCTAACTCTTGCTGTGCTGTATCTGTAACAAGTTCTGGTTCTGAAATAACGACTGTATTTGGCTCAACCATTTCAATATTTTGCACTTCATCGGCATTCACTGAATTCATTAAGCCATACACGATAGCCACAGCGGTCAGCATTAACATGCTTGCTGCCATAAAAATGCGTCGCCAATGCCACTGATAATGCACAGCTTGCGGCTGGGCGGGTGCCTTACTCACACTGGTTTTTATGACAATCTTCTGTGACATGTTTTGCTCCGTTTAATTAAGCCAATTTTTCAAGCAACCAAGTGCGAATAGCGGTTAGCTCTTCAGCACATACCTGATGTGCCATTGGGTAATCTTGCCATGATACCGAGTAACCTTGTGTGGTGAGCGTATCAAATGCTTGACGGCCCGCCATCATAGGCACAACTGGATCTTGCGAGCCATGCGCCATGAAAATATCTAGTTCGGCTTGCACTGCTTCGTCTGCCAGCTTTTGCGGCGCACACATGTAAGTCGATAACGCCATCACGCCAGCCAGTTTTTGCTTAAGACGCGGTGCTAAATGCAAGGCTATCACCCCACCTTGAGAGAAACCAGCCAATATGATTTTATCGGCAGGTATACCTTTGTCTAACTCAGCTTGAATTAAAACTTCAACTTGAGCGGAAGAGTCTCTCACACCTGTTTCATCAGCTCTTTTATCTAGATCAAAAGACTTGATGTCATACCATGCGCGCATCACCATGCCACCATTTATGGTGACCGGTTGCTCTGGCGCGTGAGGAAAAATAAACCGTACACCAAGTTCTGCAGGTAAACCAAGCTCTGGAGCTATCGGTAGAAAGCCGTTACCTGAATCGCCAAGGCCATGTAACCAAATGATCGACGCTTTATGCGTGCTTTGTGCTGGGTATTCTACAAATTCAAGCATTAGTCGTGCTGCCACTCAATAGGTGCACCAGCTTGCTTAGTCGCCGCTTCGCTCATAAATTGCCAGAATTCTGCACCCGAGCGGTTGTCGATCCACTGCTCGCCTTGTAGCTCAAAATGGTGACCATTGAATTTAGTTGCAACCCATACTTGATGAAGCGGTGCTTGTTTGTTGATGATGATCTTACTCTTATCAGGGAAGATGATCTCTAAAATGCCCGATTGAGACTCATAGTCTAAATCAACATCACAGTCATCAATTTGCTCTTCAATGGTTAACATTAACGCGTCGGCAAGTTCGTGGTATTCATGATCGGTCATCACGGCATCCTTCAATAAGCACGGTTGTATAAGTTATGACGAAATTTCACAGCCCCAATAGCTGCATTTTCTATGAATTCTGTTACTCTGCGATTATAAAGGCACTGACATCATTAATCTAATGAAAGCGAACCCCTCATTCACAAGCTTATTATTTTTGGTCATCTTTACCAGCTTATTCTTGACTGGTTGTGGCCAAAGTGGCGTGCTCTATTTACCAGAGCAACAGCAACAAGATAACCAAACACCTGCGAGTAAACAACCAAAGCAAGACCAACAGAAACAACAGCAAGAGGAAAAGTAAGATGGATTTTTTCGAATACAAAAATAATCAGCTGTTTGCTGAAGGGGTTTCGGTGGCAGATATCGCCGAGCAATACGGTACCCCCTGTTATGTCTATTCTCGCAAAACCCTAGAGCGTCACTATCATGCATTTACTGATGCCGCTGACGGTCATCCGCATTTAGTCTGCTATGCCGTTAAAGCAAACTCGAATCTGGCTGTGTTAAATGTCTTGGCCAAACAAGGTGCTGGCTTTGATATTGTCTCGCAAGGCGAACTTGCGCGGGTTCTGCAAGCCGGCGGTGATGCCAGCAAAGTGGTATTCTCTGGTGTTGCAAAAACTGCACAAGAAATTGCGTTTGCTCTAGTACAAAACATCAAATGTTTTAACGTTGAATCTGAAGCCGAGCTTGAACGTATTAGTCATGTTGCCAGTGAACTAAATAAAACTGCACGCGTGTCTATTCGTGTGAATCCAGATATTGATGCGAAAACCCATCCTTATATTTCTACCGGTTTAAAAGAAAACAAGTTTGGCATCGACATCAATCAGGCCTTCGATATTTATCAAAAAGCCTATGCACTACCAGGTATTGAAGTGGTCGGTGTTGATTTTCATATTGGCTCGCAGTTGACCGAAGTCGCGCCATTCTTAGCCGCATTAGACAAAGTCTTAGCCTTAGTTGATAAGTTGAAAACCGCAGGTATCGAACTTGAACATTTAGATATTGGTGGTGGTTTAGGCGTGCCATACGACAGTGAAAAGCCGCCTCACCCGAGCGCCTATGCTGCAGAGGTGAAAGCTAAGCTAGTAAACTACCCTCACCTAGAACTCGTCTTTGAGCCAGGGCGTGCTATTGCCGCCAATGCCGGTATTCTAGTGACCAAAGTCGAATATATTAAGCCAACTAAAGATAAATACTTCGCGATTGTTGATGCGGGTATGAACGACATGCTACGCCCGTCTTTATATCAAGCATGGCAAAACATCATTGCTGTTGCGCCGCGCGCTGATGGCACACCAACACAAAATTATGATGTGGTGGGTCCGGTGTGTGAAACCGGTGATTTCTTAGGTAAAGATAGACCACTAGCTATTCAAGCCGGTGATTTACTTGCACAGCGTAGTGCCGGTGCCTATGGCTTTACCATGAGCTCAAACTACAACTCGCGCCCTCGTGCGGCTGAAATCATGGTAGATGGCGACGAGAGTCATTTGGTTCGCCAGCGCGAGACGCTCACTTCGCTTTGGCAAGGCGAGCAATTACTGCCTTAATTAAGCGCCTTCCCGCACCAAGCCCAGTGGATATCACTGGGCTTTTGATAATTGCCATGGCAAAGTAGTAGCAGCTTGGAGTTACATTAAGACATTATGTTTGTAAATTTTTCTAAAATGCACGGTTTGGGTAATGACTTTATGGTCGTTGATAACGTCACTCAAAATGTATTTTTATCACGCGACCAAATCAAGAAACTCGCTGATCGCAATTTCGGTGTGGGTTTTGATCAACTACTCATGGTTGAAGCGCCTTACTCGCCAGATCTCGATTTTCATTATCGTATTTTTAATTCTGATGGCACCGAAGTGGAACAATGTGGCAATGGCGCTCGTTGTTTTGCCCGCTTTGTACGTATGAAGGGTCTCACCAACAAACATAAGGTCGCTGTCTCTACTAAGGGTGGCAACATTACCCTGTATACTGAAAAAGATGGCCAAGTCACCGTAAACATGGGCAACCCGCACTTCGCGCCCAGCAGTGTGCCATTTAAAGCAAAAAAGCCTGAGCTCACTTATATTCTTCGCGCCGGTGAAAGTACGGTTTTTTGTGGCGTAGTGTCTATGGGCAACCCCCATTGTGTATTAGAAGTCGACGACGTGAATACCGCTGAAGTCGAGACCTTAGGCCCTTTACTTGAAAACCACGAACGCTTTCCTGAGCGCGCCAATGTGGGTTTTATGCAGATCATCAACCCTGAACACATTAAACTGAGAGTCTGGGAGCGCGGCGCTGCCGAAACTCTCGCGTGTGGCAGCGGAGCGTGTGCTGCAGTTGCTGTGGGTATAATGCAAAAGAAATTAGCCAGCACAGTGCGAGTAGATTTACCTGGCGGTTCATTACAAATACGCTGGCAAGGCGAAGGTAACCCAGTGCGTATGACAGGCCCAGCTGAGCATGTATTCGATGGGCAAATTTCTCTGTAAAGAATAAGCTTTTAAGCGCTCGAAATAAAAAGTCGGAGTAATTAACATGAAGCAAACAGATCAAGAACAACAAGTCTGCGACTACTTAAAACGCAACCCCGACTTCTTTCAGCATCACCCTTATGTGTTACTCGAATTAGAATTGTTCAGCAAAAGCCAAGGCTTACCTAATTTAGCCCTACAACAGCTGCGTTTCTTAAGAGAGCAAAACCAAGCATTAAAACAGCAGCTCTCCGGGATGGCTAAAATTGCACACAGCAATGAACAGATATTCAAAACTCTGAGCGATTGCCAGCGCCAAATTTGGCAAGCTAGCTCATTGAATGAAATCTCTAAAGTGATCCAAACCGCGTTTGCTAATACACCTAATATTTCGGCGACAGAGCTACTCTTTCAGCCCGAGCAAGTAACCCAAGCGCTAAACACCACTCTTGAGGATAAGGCCCAATACTTAGGCCGTACACCAAAACAGTTAGATAGCGTCTGGGAAAAAGCCCCAAGCACAGGCTCTGTGGCACTGTATCAACTTGACGACAGTGATGCGGTACTGGCGTTTGCCAGTGATAATCCTGCGCATTTTTGCCCAAATAACGATGACATGTTGATGCAAGAATTTTTAGCGGGCTTAAAACTGAGGATTGCAGCGCTTGGATAGCCCATTGTGAATAGTCAGTTCAATACCTCTCAAAGTGAACTTAAAGAGGAGTTTTCTCAGCCAATCGATGCATTTCTGGCTTATTTACGTCATGAAAAGCAATACTCAGAACACACTTTAGGACAATATAAACGCCAACTTATACAAGCCGCTTTAGTATTTCAGCAAGATTGTCATGATTGGCTTGGTGTATCCCCCGACCATATTCGACGTTTTAGCATGCAACTGCGCAGCAAGCAGTACAATCCTCGTAGTATTAATTTGAAGCTTAGCTGCATTCGCAGTCTGTATAAATTTTTAAAAGCCAAACATCAACAGCATCAAGCTTTAATCAACCCAGGGGAAGGCATAAAAGGCCCTAAGTTTCAAAAACCACTGCCAAAGAATCTCGATGTCGACCAAATGGCGCAGTTATTAGAATTACCTGAAGACGATGCCCTCGCAGTACGCGACAAAGCCATGATGGAGTTAATGTATTCGAGTGGCTTGCGTGTCAGTGAGCTAGTAAATGCCAACTTAAACGATATTCGTGAAGGAGAAATTCGGGTACTGGGTAAAGGCAGTAAAGAGCGCGTAGTCCCAGTAGGCAATAAAGCCCTCGCCGCATTAGAGGCATGGTTGAAGCTACGCCCACAATTTGCCATTGAAGGCGATCCAGCCTTGTTTGTGAGTAAACAAAAGCGCCGTATCTCAACCCGTCATGTACATGAGCGTATGAAAGACTGGGGCCTAAAGCAAGGCATCAGTACCCCAGTGCACCCGCACAAACTTCGCCACTCATTTGCCAGTCACATTCTGGAATCAAGTGGTGATCTGCGCGCAGTACAAGAAATGCTCGGACACAGTAGTTTGTCAGCAACCCAAGTCTATACCCATGTCGACTTTCAACATCTCGCCAAGGTGTACGACAAAGCGCATCCGAGAGCGAAAAAATCCAAATAGCCACTCATTTACGTATAATGCGCATAACCCTAAAGGAGCCATTTAATGCGATTCAACCGAGCTATCACGCCCGTTAAAGTTTTAAGCTTTGACCTAGACGACACCCTTTACAACAACCACCCGATAATCAAGGCGGCACTTCAAGCACAGTTTGATTATCTTGCCACAATTGAGCAGTGGCATGCTAAAGGCCCCGATTACTGGCGTGAGTGTCGCAACCATATTGGTGAAACACAGCCTGAACTTCAGAGTGATGTGACTAAATGGCGTCAGGTTGCATTAAGGTATGGCTTTGCACAATTAGGTTTTTCTGACAGGCAAGCCCAAGAGTATGCAAACGCGGCTTACAAGGCATTCGCCGATGCGCGCAGCAATATTGTAGTTAGTGATGAAGTGCTTGAGCTATTAGCTCAGCTTCGAGAGGAATATACCCTCATCGCCATTACCAACGGCAACGTTGAAGTCGAAAAATTTAACTTAAAGGGCGAATTTGATTTGGTATTACAGGCCGGCCCTCACGGTGAAGCTAAACCGAGTCGCGCATTATTTGATAAAGCCTGTGCACTGTTAGAAGTGAAGCCAAGTGATATTCTGCATATTGGCGATAGCCTTGATACCGACGTACAAGGCGCAAATAATGCAGGCTGTTATAGTGTTTGGCTCGATAACCAAGATTGTGTATACAACAACAAAGGACTTGCTGATATTGAAATAACTGACATTATGCAGTTAAAGTTTTTAACAAAATAAAGAATAAAAACAAACACAGGGATTATTTATGGAACAAACAGTGACACACGCCAATAAGGTTATGATCACAGGTGCGACAGGACTGCTTGGCCGTGCCCTACTTACCGAGTTAAGCCCACATTTTGATGTAGTTGGCACAGGCTTTAGCCGTGCTGAAGGCAGCATCATCAAATTAGATTTGCATGACCATCAAGCGGTTGCAAACCGCTTGATGGAGCATAGACCACAAGTCGTGATCCATGCTGCCGCTGAGCGCAACCCCGATATTTGCAGCAACAAGCCAGAGCAAGCCATTGCCCTGAATGTCGCCGCTTCCAAATTTTTAGCTGAACAGTGTGAAGCCATCGGTGCCAAATTGATTTTAATCAGTACCGACTATGTGTTCGACGGCCAAGATGCTCCCTATTTAGAAAATGCCGCACCGAATCCTCTAAACCTGTATGGACAAAGCAAGCAACAAGCGGAGCAAGCCGTATTAGCGGTTGCGAAAACCCACAGCGTGATCCGTGTACCAGTTTTATACGGTGATGTAACGCATTTAGGCGAGTCAGCAGTCACCACACTTGCACAACAACTCAGTGCCACAGTGCCTTCAAGTCACGACAACTGGGCGATCCGCTATCCAACTCACGTAGCCGATATTGCCATGAGTATCCGTGATTTGATTCAGCAAGCTGATAAATTAGGCGGTATTTTTCATATTTCTGGCACTCAGAAAATGACTAAGTACCAAATGGCATGTTTGATGGCCGATGCACTTGGCTATGACCGCAGTTTATTGGAACCACTGGGCCAACCCAACGATGGTACACCCCGCCCATATAATTGCGCACTTGAAAATAAGCGCTTAAAAGCCATGGGTATCCATTATGAGCGTGGCTTTGCCAAAGCGATTGCTGAAATTATTGTCAAACACAGTGCCTAACAGCTGCTTTTAGGCACTGCTCTGTTAATTAATACAAGAGTACAAAGTCACGTTGACCAGTGCGGGACGTTGCGCTCGCACAGCACTTTTAACAAAAAGTTTGGTAGTGGGTACTTCTTATAAATCTTATTTAAGTACTGCTGCCATGCCTGCGCTTTTAACCGCTTAATGTCTTCCTCGCTAACAATCCCCGCATACAACTGCGCAAAGTCTTTTAAAAATTGCACGTCACGGCGGCGATTATTCTTTGCATATCCTTTACCCGCATAATGAATAAAGTCAGCGTCTAAATAACCTTCTTCTCCAAACATGTCCATACGATTAAATGAAGCACTGATTGCCGTGTGTTTTAATTGATGCTTAAAGATCTGGTAATTAAACACGGTTTGTTCGTAAAACCGAATGTGATTACACACAGACTGTAAAATAGGTAAGTCACAATATGAAAATAGCTGATGGGACTGAGACAATAGCATCACGCCGACATTGTAATAATCTGGCTGACCGTTGACTTTTGGCCAGTCAACTTCGCCTAACTGTTGCTCAATTAAGCTTTTTTCTAATGAACGATCGCAGTGTGCTCCTTCATTCAACATATAAATATAATCAGAGTCGTCGTATTCTGTGAAAATATCTCGAGCATTTGGCGTAATCAGAATATCAGCATCAACATATAAAACGCGATCATACTCTTTTAATAATTCGCCAATACGTAGCTTTTCAGCCCATGCAGGACTCGCACTGTGCTTCGGATTTTCAATCTTTATTGGATAGTGCAAGCTATCAGAAATAATAAGATCGGCACCAACCTTGTCGGCATAGTGCTGAAAACTTAAAATAGCGGCTTGATACATGGGGTTGTCGCCAATGGCGAGGGTAAAAATTGCTTTTTTCATAACATTCCTTTTTTCTCACAGCCAGTTTATTTACAAAAACCTTTTTTGTCACTTTATTGGAAACCAATGTCTAAAATACGCCTTGCAAAATATATTGGCCATGCGGGAGTCTGCTCCCGCCGTCAGGCTTCTCGCTTAATTGACTTGGGTGCAGTGACGGTGAATGGCCGACCTGCAAATCACATCGATCACGTTGATGAGCTTGATGAAATTATTGTGCAGGGCGTGAAGCTTGAAGGCCCTGCCAAAAAAGTGCTCTATGCTTACCATAAACCTGTTGGAATAGACTGTAAGCTAAAGCTGGATGATCCAAGCAGCCTTATTCATCACTTACCGCAAGGTGAGCGTGTTTACCCAATTGGCCGCTTAGACAAAGACTCAAGAGGTTTGTTATTACTGACAAACGATGGTGAATTATGCCACCAGCTGATCCATCCAGATCATCATCAAGAAAAAGAATACCTAGTCGAAGTCGATAAGCCCCTTGATGCCGGCTTCTGTGCAAAAATGGCTGCGGGCGTGCCTGTTGATGGCCAAATCACTCTGCCCTGTGAAGTTTCTCTGGTTGATGAGACCCGCTTTAAAATCATTCTCAAGCAAGGGCTAAATCGACAGATCAGGAAAATGGCCAAATATTGTGGTTATAGGGTGATAGATTTATATCGAGTGCGTATTGCCAACTATGTGTTAAACCCAAATGAAGTCAGCGAAAACACCTACCAAACTATCACCTTAGGTGATTTATTCTAGTTTAAAAGCACACCACGACCATCGCTAAGGCACTGACTAACCCCACCAGCCACACCGATGAACGGGCAATATGCCAGTCAAGGTAATAACATACGCAATAGGCAACACGGGCAATAATGTGGGTAACAGCTAAAATTTGTGTGGTCTCGTTTATGGTATTCGTGCCTAACACCACAGCTAATGCGACGGCAAATACGATTAATGCTTCAAAGCTATTTTGATGGGCTGCTAAAGCGCGAGCACCAAAGCCAGTAAGCTGTGTTTGTTGTGCTCTTGGATGCCGATTATCGTATCCGCCTAATCGGTTCATCGCGATAGCAACTGGGGCTTTTGCCAAATAAGGCAATAACATGGCGATAAAAGCACAAACGAGTAACGTGGTCATTTTATTTACTCCAAACTGACAATATTCATAGTCTAAATATTTTTAATTCAAAACAGCACGCTAGCACAAAACTGCAGACAAAAAAAAGCCACCCAAAAAGCAGGTGGCGAATTATTTTGTAGCATCTGTTATCAAGTATACGCGCAATAATGAAAAACACACTGCGACAGATTGTCGCAGCTTAGGTGCTTGCCATTCTAGCTTCAAAAACCTCTATTAAACTTTGCCCTTTCTAAGCTTTATATTTTCAGATGATGCTTTAGATAATAAAAATAAATGCCCAAAACCAGCAATTCGTGATCAATGATTGTGATAAATATTCATTCTGACAAAGCAAGGGGAATATTACGATATAGTGTTGTCAAATATAAGCAGTTTTAGACGACGTAGGTGGGCAGCCTTGCTCACTAGATAAATCATTTAACAATAACAAATTGGTATCCTATGACCTGGATCGCTTTCACGCTATTGGCGGCCTTCTCGCAAGCATGGCGTAACGCCTTGCAAAGTAAGCTAAGTAACCATGCGAGTGTCGCAGGTGTAACCCTCGCCCGCTTTTTACTCGCCAGCCCACTCGCTGCACTCTATTTACTTGGCCTTTACCAATGGCAGCCTGCAGAAGCACTATCACCGAATAACAGCTTTTTATTTTATGTATTTGCAGCAAGTATTATGCAAATTGCCGCCACTGCGCTCATGGTGGTGCTCTTTAAGCAAAATAATTACGCCGTCGGCGCAGGACTTGCCAAAAGTGAAGCCTTAGTCGCCGCCATTTTGGGCATGCTGTTTTTTGGCTCTACGTTATCGTTATTAGGTTGGTTAGGTGTTGCAATCGGTGGTGTCGCAGTGCTGCTTCTGAGCGGTTTCACTTTAAAAAACCTCAACCTCAAAACGGCACTTATTGGCTTAGCCTCGGGCACCGCCTTTGCGCTTACTTCGCTTTGGGTAAGAGAAGCGAGTATCGCATCAGGGTTGCCTTTTCCACACAGTGCCGCTTGGGTGTTACTCTTTGTATTACTTGCACAAACTATAATGTTGTCGGCGTATATCAGCATTAAAGAATCCCAAACTTGGCGCACTTTACTCAGCCATAAACCGCTGACTTGTGCGATCAGTTTTACCAGCTGTATTGGCTCAATTGGTTGGTTTAGTGCCATGAGCTTGCAGCATGTTGCTTATGTGAAAACACTTGGGCAAGTTGAAGTGTTTTTTACCATTTTGCTGTCTATTTTCTTGTTAAAAGAGCCGGTAAAAAAACGCGATGGACTCGGGCTAGGCCTAATCGCCATTGCGGCCATATTGGTGATGATGACCTAAGCTCAGATTAAGTTAAAAGCCCGATTTTCGGGCTTTTAACTTATTAAACGAATGGATTAAACAACATCAATCTACTTTAGAAACAAAGTTGATTTCATGGGTAATCACCTGCGGCAATAACGGCGTATTCTCACCTTCTGCGTATTCTTCAAAACCACTGCGATAGAAAGGTGAAAGTGGGTGACCACTTTGTCCACCAGCCACAGTCATAATGGCTTTTTCTAACTCACCGGGTTGCACAATAAAACGCTGTGACGCGCCAAATTCAGGGCGCTGTACCGCTGGCATATAGCTATCACCAAAGCCATCGTATTTAGGCATATTTAAGAAGTGACTCAATATTGGCAGTTGCTTGCTAAACGGATGTTGAATTTGTAACGCATTCACTTCACCCCATGCCCATGCCGCCATATTTGGACCAAACTCTGCGGCCAACTTTTGCTTTGCTTGTTCGTAAGCTGCCAGTTGCAACGCTTGCCAATTATCATGGCCATGTAACCAAGATTCAGGTTGGGCATTGATCAATTGCCAAAGTGCCGGTTCTAAATAATTTTTCAATGAGGTTAAGCTGCTGCCTGACTTTTTCATGTTGCGTTCAACCGACACAAACACGGTATCAATAAGGCTATCGCGATAATAGCGCACTAAGGTGTAGCCCACTGACTCAGCGCAAGCGCATTGCTGCCAATCATCTAGCCAGCTTAAGTCAATTTGATACTTAAACTGGGTTTCAGTGTCTTGTCGTAATAGCGCCGATAATTGCTTATACCATGGCGTTAAGAAACGCGCTTCGTTATCGAGCTGAATGGCATAAAAATCTTTTTCGCTAAATTGTGACTTCTCTAATAATCGATCTCTGATCTGCGCCGAACGCGCACCCAAAGCATAACCGCCATCACCAAAGCGTTGATGAGCAACAGCCGAGACCACACGAGAGTTACCCGTCCAGAGTTTACCGCTTTGCGGGTTCACCACTTGTGGACGCTGTACTTCATTAAATTGCCAAAGCTTGGCGTAGTGCTCACTGGATTGTGCAATATCTGCCGGATTAGTGCGCGCAGGCACTGCGCCCATTGGTTTCCATGCCGCATTACCTTGGTCGTCTACCACCATTAAGTTTTGTACTGGAATACCCACATGCGGCGCCAGTGCGACGGCTTCTTCAACCGATTTCGTGCGCTCAAACCTAAGCAGCTCCAGATTTACTGCATAAGACTGGTGTGCCACCCAACTCAATGCATATTGCTCACCTTGAATTTCTTTTACTGGGCCGTAATCAGACATGGTCAGCTCATACACCGCATGCTCACCGTTTGGTAATGCAATGCGCTCGTTTACTTGCCATGTTTTATCTTGCGCTGTTAGGACTACCCAATCCGCGGTATCTAAATAACCGTTGGTGAAGCCCCATGCAATATGATCATTACTACCAACTACAACCGCAGGTGTGCCCGGTAGCGTCACCCCTGTCACCTGGTATTTTTCACCTTGGTGGCGGTAATTTAATTGTGCGCGATACCAAATTGATGGCACATTCAAACCTAAATGCATGTCATCTGACAGCATGGCTTTTCCGGTTTTGGTTAACGCGCCGGTTACCGCCCAGTTGTTACTGCCGTAATGGTCTTGCTCTTTTATATGGGTTACTTGTGATATTGCTTCACGACTGATTGGCTCTGGAATGGCAACACGCCCTTGTGGCAATTTTGAGCCATCAAGTGCCGCTTGGTATTGGCTTGGCTGCAAGATGAACTCGCGCATTTGCTCACCGTACAGCTTATCTAAATGAATTAATGCTTCATCTCTAAAATAGGTGCCAGCTTGTAAATCGAGATACATGCTAAAGATCACCAGCAAACTATCTTCGCTTAACCAAGGTTTTGCCTGTGCGCCACTTAATAGATATTCGAAGCTTGCGATGCCTGCCTGACTTCTACCTTCGTTAACCCCTTGCGAGTAAGTTGCCAATAGTTGCTGATCGGTTTCGGGTAATAGTTTAAGAATTTCTTGGCTACGAGCACGTAACTGGTGAAAGCGCATTTTCTTATCAAGCTCGAGCGCGCCTTTGCCAAATAACTCACTTAACTCTCCCGCAGCGTTACGGCGTAATAAATCCATTTGGAAGAAGCGATCTTGGCCATGAGCAAAGCCCAATGCATAGGCAGCATCTTGGCGGGTTTTAGCGGTGATGACTGCTTGTCCCAATGTGTCTCTAGCCAGTGTGACAGGCTTAGAAATGGCATCGGATGTGCCCTTACCGTCTAATGCCGGTAGGCTGAGCGATAACAAGCCATATAAGCCTGCGGTAAGAATTAAAATGAGGATCAACAACCCAGATAATCCACGCTTGAGCCAACTTAACATTGCGGTGTCTCCTTGTGCTTTATTATTTTTATACTAGCCATAAATAAGTGACGCTATTGTGTCAGCGAAACTGCATTATGTTCATGTTACACCCAGCTTTTCAATCTTGTTCCTCTCTGATAACCAACTAAATCAATTCTTTATCTATTCTTATACCAATCCTCTTAATTAAGTAATCTATTTTGAGGCAAGGAAAATTGTTGATAGCGAGGCTAAAACTTTGCTATTTAGTTGTTCTAA
>NZ_PPSW01000050.1 GCF_005876835.1 Pseudoalteromonas phenolica | reverse complement strand
GTGAAAGTAGAACATCGCCAGCAAAGGTTGCCCCGGACAATTAAAGAAACCCGTTGCAGAAATGCAGCGGGTTTTTTGCGTTTATGGTGCTAAATCGTCCTGCACAGTGATGAGGTGATACACTGTGATAAAAAGACGAATTAGCGCAAGGTGAAATAAGTAGCCTTCACTATACTCAATCTTGACGGTCTCAACTCAAGCTAAACTGGTTTATCTCACCTTGCGCGAAAAGAATGTTAGCGCTGCGCGCTTGTCATAAACCTTTCGCACTATACTTGCGCAAAGCAAACGTATTCGCTTCGCTCATTGTCGTTAACACTTTGCACTTAATTCCTTTATCATTAAACACATTAGAGATCTTCAGCGTATTAAACGTTTTAATTAATTGAAAGGTATTGGTTTGGAATCCTTCAAAGAGATTTATCAAAGGGCATGTGAAAGAAAGTTAGGTGAGCAAAATTTAAAGTTGTTGATATCTACCCCACTGACGAAGCAAGAGTTGTTGTCACACTCAGATTCGCTTTGGCTTGAAGCGTTTACTAAGAAAGTATTTCAAAGTGGTTTTTATTGGTCAGTGATCAATGCGAAATGGCCGGGTTTCAGAGAGGTTTTTTGGCAGTTTGATATTGATGCGCTATTGATGATGTCGCCTGAACAACTAGAAGAAAAGTCACAAGATGAGCGTATCATCCGCAATTTTAAAAAAGTACAGACGATTCCACATAATTGCTACATGATCTATGAAATTGCACAAAAGCACGGCTCATTTGCTAAGTTTATTGCCGACTGGCCTGAAGATAATATTATTGGCCTTTGGTCAGAATTAAAGAAACAGGGTGCACGATTAGGCGGCAATACAGGACCTTACGCATTACGTGCGATGGGCAAAGATACTTTCATTTTGTCACGAGATGTAGAGTCTTACCTTAGAGGTCATAAAATCATTGATGGTGGTTTGCAAACAAAAAAATCTCTCACTGCAATTCAGTCTTTTTTTAATAAACTAGTAGAAGAAAGCGGTTGGTCTTTAACTGCGCTGAGCCAGCTTATTGCTTATAGTGTTGGTGATAATTACGTGAATGTAGAAGGTAATGAATAATGCAAAATGATTATGCTGCAATTAAAGAAGGTTTTGCTGTTGATTATCCGATGGCTCAACCAAGTTCAGCCAAGCTTGTTTTATTTAACGAAGATCTATTTGAAAGACTAGAGCTAAATTGGAAAGAAGAAGAAGTGCTTTCTTACCTCTCTGGCACAAGAAGCATTGAGGGCATTCCAGCATCTGCATTAGCCTATTCAGGTCATCAGTTTGGTCATTTCAATCCAACACTTGGTGATGGTAGAGCGCATTACCTAGGAACGATTCAGAGTAATAGCCCCTTTGACTTACAGTTAAAAGGCTCTGGGGCAACACCATTTTCTCGTGGCGGTGATGGCCTTTGTGCGCTTGGCCCGGCAGTTCGAGAGTTTGTGATGAGCCAAGCTATTCAGTCACTTGGGGTTAAAACGACAGAATGTTTGTCTGTAATCACAACAGGTAATGATGTTTATAGGCAGGGCTATGTGCCAGGTGCGGTAGTTTGCCGTGTGGCATCTAGCCATATACGGGTTGGTTCTTTTCAATATTTAGCGTTACAGCAAGATAAATCGGGCATGGAACGTTTATTAGAACTTGCGATTAAGCGGCATTACCCACAAATTCAATCTGAAGGTGATGATAGAGTATGTGATTTTTTAAAGCATGTTTGTAACAACCAAATCTCATTGATTATTGATTGGTTAAGAGTGGGCTTTATACACGGAGTTATGAATACCGATAATTGTTTGGTGTCTGGCGAGACCATCGACTTTGGGCCGTGCGCCATGCTTGAGGCTTTCGATTTCAATGCTGTATTCAGCTCTATAGATAAACAAGGTCGCTACGCATTTGGTCAGCAACCAAATATCGCCCACTGGAATTGTGCACGTTTAGCAGAATCTCTGATGTTAATTATGGCGTGTGATGAAGAGCAGGCGCTCGAAAAGCTGACCGGTGTGCTGAGTGATTTTTCTAAGTCTTTCAACGCAGCCTACCATACTATGTGGGCACAGAAATTAGGGTTACCAGATTGGCGTGATTCAGATAGCGACCTACTCTCGGAATTGTTGGTGTTAATGAAGAATCACCAACTAGATTACACCAATACTTTTGCTGCATTGACTTCCTTGGCAATAAACAAAGAAGTGCTGTTTACGCTCCCTGCAGAATTGCATGAATGGGTAGCAAAATGGCAAACAAGGATCTCAGTGTTTGATGTTGCCGAGGTGGCTACTTTGATGTCAAAGGCAAACCCAGCCATTGTGCCGCGTAATGAATTAGTCGAAAAAGTTATAGAGGAATTTTATGAAAAAGGACACAGCCCTTTACTTGAAAAGTGGCTACCTATGTTAAATAACCCATATGATTATCAAGAATATGACCAAGTATTTACTGCGCGTCATTCGAAACCTGAAACCTATCAAACTTTCTGTGGTACATAATGCAAATCAGTTCTGGTGAACCGCTAACTTGGCAAACAATTAAACAGGGTGTGCTTGCACATCGTAAGTCGCTTATTTATGCCCATATCATTGCACTATTGGCCGCACTGGTCAGTGTGCCTATACCCTTAATGATGCCCTTATTAGTAGATGAAGTTCTACTCGAAAAGCCAGGCGCAGCCATTGAGTTTATGAATACACTTTTGCCTGATTCTGCACACAATGCAGTTGGCTATATTCTCTTTGTTTTATTGAGTGTTGTGCTGATGCGATTATCGGCATTGGTATTGGGTGTTTTACAATCTCGACAATTTACAATTATTGGAAAAGACATCAGTTTTCAAGTTCGCAGTTTGCTGTTAAATCATTTGCCATTAGTACAACTCAAAGAATATGAAACGCAAGGTGGTGGCGCGATCAGTTCTCGCTGTATTACTGATGTTGAAACACTTGATAACTTTATTAGCCAAACCTTGTCACGGTTTCTAATTAGCTTGTTAACTATTATTGGCACCGCAGTTATTTTGCTTTGGATAGACCTAACATTAGGAGCCATTATTCTTCTGTTGAACCCTGCTGTTATTTATTTCTCAAGACAGTTTGGCAAACGTGTTAAAGATCTAAAGAAAAAAGAAAATGGCGCATTTGAGGCGTTTCAATCTTCACTGGTAGAAACTTTAGATGCGATTGCGCAGTTAAAAGCAATTCGTCGTGAAGGAAAATATTTCGAGCAAGTAAAAGCAACAGCAAAAGATCTTAAGCATTATTCTGTTCAATCTCAATGGAAGACTGATGCAGTTAGTCGTCTTAGTTTTACTATTTTCCTACTCGGTTTTGAGGTGTTTAGAGCCATTGCGATGATCATGGTGGTGTTTGCAGACCTAACGGTTGGGCAAATTTTCGCGGTGTTTGGCTACCTCTGGTTTATGATGGGGCCAGTGCAAGAGCTATTAGGTATGCAATATGCCTACTATGGTGCATCCGCTGCATTACAGCGTTTGAACCAAGTATTTGCTTTTGAGACGGAGAAACCTGCAGCGACTCCAAGTGTTAAAGCATTTAAAAATCCGCAAGTAGATATTCGTTTTGAAAAGGTTCACTTTGGTTATCACAGTGAGCAACCGGTACTAAAAAACGTTTCTATGCATATTCCAGCGGGTAAGAAAGTTGCGGTTGTCGCTGTTTCTGGCGGCGGTAAATCAACGTTAGTGCAATTGCTACTAGGCTTATATGAGAAGCAATCTGGCAGTATTTTTATTGATGATAAACAAATAGAGCAAATTGGTTATCTACAAGTAAGAGAGCATGTTGCGACCGTACTGCAACAGCCCGTAATGCTTAATGCTTCAGTGAGAGAAAACCTATCAATGGGCGGCCAGTTTACTGATGAGCAATTGTGGCAAGCTTTGGCCACTGCTGAGCTAACTGAAACCGTAGAAAAGTTAGATGAACAACTAGATGCTTTAATTGGCCGTAATGGAGTGCGTTTATCAGGTGGTCAAAAACAGCGCTTAGCAATCGCTAGAATGGTTTTGGCAGATCCTAAAGTGGTTATTTTAGACGAAGCAACATCAGCATTAGATATAGAGACCGAAGCAAAAATTCATCGCAACTTAACTCAGTTTTTAAAAAACCGAACAACTCTGATTATTGCTCATAGACTCAGCGCAATTGCTCAAGCTGATTTGATCTATGTATTAGATGATGGTGAAGTATCAGCGTTCGGTGAGCATAACACACTGATAAGGCAAGAAGGTTTATATCAGACGCTATTTTCTCATCAATTGTAATGTGAATGTTGAATGAACAATTCAATATTAAAGTATTAAGTAAAGATTAAGCTTGGCTCTTCTACTATAATCACACACAAGCGACGAACTGAGTTGCTTATCTTGATTATAAATGGGGAATGACAATGAAATTTAAAATGCTAAGCCTTGCAGTAGCTATTCTAGCTACATCAGCAGTTAATGCTAAAGAGCAAAAGGAAGGTGTATACCTTGGTGTATTCGGCGATTACTACAAAGCTAAGTGGCAACAAATGCGAGATGCAGCGGGTGTAAATGTTGACGACTCAACATCATGGGGTGCAGAGCTAGGTTATCGTTTTAACGACTATTGGAGTGCACGTTTAGAGTACGCTGATATGGATTTTGATTTGTCCGGTTCAAGAACAGGTTCTTTAGGTGGTGACCGTATCGGTGTTGATGGCCTTTATCATTTTGATGGCGGCCCTTTCTATGCGCTATTTGGTCTTAAATCGATTGATGCATATACGTCAAACACTTTCGCTAATGTTGGCGCAGGTTATCGTCATCATCTAACTGATAACTTATTTGTTAATGCTGAAACAGCACTTTACCAAGGTTTAGATCGCGGTTATACAGATGTAGGTGCAAAATTAGGTATTAACTATGCGTTTGGCGCTACTTCTTCAAAGCCTGTTAAAGCAGCCCCTGCACCAGCACCAATTGCTAAGCCTGAACCAAAGCCTGTTGTTCAAGCTCCTAAAGATGCAGACAAAGATGGCATAATTGATGCTGAAGATCGCTGTGCTAATACGCCAATGACCGACGCGGTAGATGCGAGTGGCTGTACGCTTTATAAAGATGAAGAAGTGACAGTGAGTCTATTAGTTCGCTTCCCGAATAATAACTCAGCAGTTTCTCAGCAATATTTAAATGACATTGATGCTGTAGTGAATTTCTTAAATGAATTCCCTGAGACGACCGTACGTTTAGAAGGGCACACATCTGCAGTTGGTAAGGCAGAATATAATAAATGGCTATCTCAAAAGCGTGCAGATTCAGTTGCGAAGCAGCTAATTGAAGAGGGTATTGACGCGAGTCGAGTGAGCGCAATCGGTTACGGTGAGGAGCGTTTAAAGAACACAGCTAATACTGAAGAAGCACATGCACAAAATAGACGTGTAGAAGCGAAATTGATTTCGGTTAAACGTGTAAAAGTGAAGCGCTAAAATAAAGAGCGCTGATAAATACTAAAGCCAGCTTATGCTGGCTTTTTTGTACAATATTTTCAGGTTGTTTAAGTTTAAAACTCTTAATAAGCAACTTGTTTAAGTAAGAAGTTAACAATACCATTATCAAAATTACACTTTTTACCGATATGATGATCATTGAAAAGGGTTGACCGCGACTTTGTTCAATTACCATTAATGACTTAATTATTGATGTAAGCGTATCCGGGCTGTCTTACTTTATTAAGCTTCTGTTAATAATCTTTCTTGACTAAGTGCTTGGGTGTATTAAAATTGTTCAACAAATGTAATAAGTTGTAATCAGGGATTGGGCTACACTTAACCTTGAATTACTCACTTTTAGCTCAAGGTTTAATTATGAAAAAGGCTTTTCTCCTTTCTAGCGTTCTACTTTCAACTTCTGCCGTTGCTGCTCCGAATCCATCTTTTAGTGAAGTGCGTTTAGGTTTCGAGTCCGTTGACTATAGCGAGCAATTAAACAATGTCGCAGGTATTACGGATTTAAAACAAAAGGCTTCTGTTACTAACCCTGCTATTCGTCAGCTTTCTTATACTGGTATTGATGACGACTGGGGGTTTTATATTGCCAGTGCAGCAACCATTGCAACGTCTATTGATACTGAAGTATGGACGGCTGAGAAGTTTGGTGATGTTCAGCAAAATGATTTTAAAATTAAAGCGAATGAAATTGCTTTGTCTATGGCATATAACTTAAGCAAATCAGTGCAGCTAACTTTTGGAACACGTATTCATACGTCTAGCTTTACGCGTTCAAGCTTTAAATTAGGGGCTGGTGCAAACAGTTTTGATGAAGCTTTAAAAGCGCTAGGTGAAGGAGATGATTTACCAAGGTTCGATTTACCAGGTCAGCGCAAAGAGGCTACTGATATTCTTGCTAACAACCCGAGTTATTTAACCCCGGTTATTTCTATTACCGAAGACCAGATGGGTATTTTAGGCGCAGTAGGTATTCGTTACGATAGCCGTTTGGCCGACACTTTCAATAATGTCAGTTGGTATGCTGAAACAGAAATAAGCACACCATTTTACTCTCGAACTCAAAATACCAGTATTGAATCTGTGACACTAACAGATAGCTTTAATGGTTGGGGAGTGATGGGCAGAGCGGGTGTACGTTACCAACTTATGGACCATATTGCATTGATGGTTGGCGTAGATGCGCAATATAAAGAGCGCGATAAAATTTCAGAAGAAGTAGATGGTCGCCGTAGAACAGTACCAAATATTAAATTTAAAAATGTATCAATTTCAGCGGGTGTACAATGGAGCTATTAAAAATGAGAAGAACAGCGATTGTTTTAGCCATAACGGCTTTGTCCCTGTCTGGTTGTAAAACACTCGACGCTGTACCTGGAGGGTTAGGTGATTTAGTCGGCAGTAAACAAGTCGATCAAGCACAAGTTCAAGCAGCCTATAGCAAAGCTCAAGAGGCTTACACATCGGCTCAAACAGCGATGCAAAATGCCTCGTCTCAGTCATTAAGTGACTATGATCCTGAGCGCGTTCAAGATGCCAATAAAATTTGGAGTGATTTACAAGAAGAGTTTGCTGAGCTTCAGGCTAAGCCTGAAAGGGCTTTAGATAAGGCATCTTTATTTTCTTCGAATACGGTTGCTGATGAAGTCATGGAGCAGTCACAAAATATCATTGCGCTGATCACAAGTGCTGAGAATTCAAAAAATGCCATCGTTGCTGTTCTTGAACCGATAAGGGCGCACTTTTTAGTTTTGGACAATATTGAAACGCAAAAGAACTTTTCTAAACAATATACACAATTAGTTGAGCGCCATGATGAATTGAAAGCGCTTTTAATTGAAGGTGAACAAGCCAAAGTTGAAGAGTATCTGCCTGAATTTAGTCAGCGCTTACATAACCTCGAACAAGATGCTGTAGAGCAGTTTTATTTAGGCGAAGTGTTTTCAAAGTTAAAGTCATTAGCTAATTCAGAAAAATCAGAGGTTTTGCCATCTGTGTATGCCGATGTAAAAGACACTGCCGAAACAGCCCAAGCTTTTGCAAGAAATAATGTTCGAGACTATGACGGGATTAAAGATAAAACGCGACTTGCTGAGCTGCAAATACAACGTATTAACAGCCTTTTCTCTGAGCATAAATCTCGAGAGCAGGCACTTAAGAGCGAAAGTGTAGAGGCACAACTTCTGGCGCTTGAAACACAGTTATTTCAACTAACTCAAAAAGCTGGGTTGGGAGACTTAAGACATTTAAGCTTTTCTGATCAATTAAATGAACTGAAAAAAGCATTATAATAATTTAAAATACTTCAATAATTTCATAACAATATAAAATATATTTGCAAAGGGACTTACAAATTCTATTGATATGGAATTTGCCCTTGCATACATATTTGGAAATGGAGACCACAATGCGTATGCATCTATCAAGAAAGTTCGCACTGAGCTTGTTATCGACAAGTTTAATGCTCACTGGCTGTGGAGGAGGGAGTGATGATACTCCTGATTCTGGTGGTGGCGGTACCCCGCCTCCGGCCCCTGAAAATAAAAAACCGACCGTCAGCATAGAGGCACTGACAGAAGCCAAAGAGCAAGTTGCTTTTACACTAAAGGCAACTGCAAGTGATGAAGATGGTTCTGTTGAGTCTTTTTCTTGGACTCATGATTCTCAACTAGATTTAAAACCTGAAAATACAGATTCAGAGTCTGCGACTTTCACCGTGCCTGATATATCAGAAGATATAACAGTAGGCTTCACGGTAACTGTTACCGATGATGACGGTGACACAGCTTCTTCGACTCAATCTGTCACAATTAAGCGTAAAGTTTCCAGTGTTACGATCACAGGTATTGTAACCGACGGGCCAATTGAAAATGCATTAGTCACAGTGACTGCGGGTAATAGCACTGTGGATGCTCAAGCTGATGACAAAGGCGCTTATTCAATTACTGCCATAGTGGATGAAAGTGAAGTTGATCAGCTTGTTACTTTAACAGCTAAGGGTCAGCCAGACTCGACAAAAGCATTTGTTGAGTTTAAATCTCAGTTGCCTTCAACCAATACACTGCAAAGTTTGGCGGGTGATGATGCCGTTTTAACAAAAGAAGAAAGTTTTGCAGTTAATGTTACTAACGTATCAACAGCTGAGTATGCGCTACTACAGCGTGATGGTGGAGCACCACAAAATGAAGCTGAGTTAGAAAACCGCCTAAAAGGTATCGATGCGCAAGAAAAATTAGAATTAGCAGCGTTGATCAAAACGGTTGTTGATTATGGTGTTGAGTTACCTGATGACGTTAAATCAACGCTTGACCTTGTAACAAGCAAAGAAAACGCAGAAAAAACAAAAACTGAAATTCAGAAAACTCAACCTGAAGTTTTAGAAAAAGCACTTAAAGACATCAAAGAAGATGAAGAGCTACTTGAAGCCGTGTCAGGAAGCTTACTTGGTGACTTTATTATTAATAAGCCGCGTGCGTATAACAACCGAGCAATCCACCTTACCTTAAACGGTGCAGATGAAGGTGCGACTTCAGGTGAAGCGGTTATTTCAGCTAGCCAAGCTGTAAAGACTACATGGGAAGTCATCGACGGTGTAGTAAAGGTTGACTTAACTGAAGATAATCTGCTGCTTGACAGTTGGACTGATGGAACTGAAAAGCATGAGAGGCGACTTACATCACTCGAGTTTTCGTTATTAGAAGATAAAGATGCGTTCACAGTAATTGAAATCAGTAAAGCTGATATCGCGGTTTATAATGGTTCTGAGTCATCAAACGTTACCAGCACCAGTCCTCTGTTAGGCGTAGCGAATCTATTCAAAAAATCAGAAACCTTTGCGCTTGATGCTCAGTCATGGCAAGGCACATGGGCAATTCAAAGTTTCAATGACAGCCAGCAAGACGATGAAGTATTCGTTTTTACGATTGACTCTGAAGGCAATATTTCTGACGAAGATGGTTCAACTTTAGGCTGGGCGCTAGATGCCAATGGTCAATTAACCATTACCTACAACGATGAAGGCACTGAGCAGGCTATTACTTTCTGGCTCACGAAAGAGTGGAAAGAAGACGCTGTTTATCAAGCCGTTGGTTTAGACGACAGTGGTAAGAAAGAAACCTTCTATGGCCTTTTTGTTAAGCTAGATGACGTCGAAATCAATGAGGAAAATATTGTTGGTCGTTGGCGAGTTGGTTTAGGCCATACAATGGACGACTATGATGTCAATATTCTACCAGATCTAAGTGTGGAAGCGGGTTTAAGCCGTACACCAATAGTGGCAAGGGTTGAAGATGGTATCATTCATCGTGGTGTTTATAGTCTTGATGGTGAAAACGTAGATTTCTGTGATACCAGCGAAGAAAACTGTACGGCCTACTACAGAAGCGAACTAGAAATTCTGAATACGGATGACGAAATCTGGTTTGGTTATCACCAAGAGTGGCGTGCAAACAGCCTAGGCGAATTAGAGTTGTCAGATGCAGGGCTGTATATATATGAAAAGACAGATCTTGCATATGATGAATTCGAAGCTGAAATGTTGGCATTTGATGCCACATTAAATTACTTCGATGGAGAAAAATACGCAGAGTTATCTATCTCGCCAAACGCTGACAATAGCTATAGCGTGACCATTGATGGCGTAACTTATGTCGCACAACTTGTTGAAGGCGCGCTTGAATACACCTATACCGATGGCGTTACATATCGCATTTCATTAGAAGGGTATGAAGCCGGTTCATTATCTGTGTGCCTTTTCGATAAGTCTAAAGGCTGTGATTCAGACACAAACCTATTAACACTCAACACCGCTAAACCGAGCTTTACGGTCGAAACCAATGTAGGTGAGAACGGTAAAGTGACGCCGGAGCAGGCTGAGCTGCTTTATGATGAGCATATTGCATTGTCAATTTTACCTGATTTTGGTTTTGCTATTGACCAGGTCACAGGCTGTAACGGAACGCTACAGGGCAGACAATACCTAATTGGTGAACTCACCGAAAACTGTCAAGTTGACGTTACCTTTAAAGAGGCTGACGCATCGAGTGATGGCGTGATCAGTGACTTAACCTTCTACAACCCAGACTACTATCGCAGCAGTGTTTATCAAGTGACTCTGAAAAACGATGGCACCGCGATTTTGTCAAGTTCAAACTATTCGGTCGATGCGCTATGGAGCGACGAAGAAGGTGTAATCAAGGTCACACCAATTGAAGAGCTTATCACTTGGAATAATGATTATTTAGGTTACTTTCAAGGCTGGAAAGATGTACTTGAGAGCATTGAGTTCGAAATTGTTGATGCAAAAGAGCAAGAGTATGAGTTTACTGCCAATATAACTCGTTATAACTCTCAAGATGGTCAACCAACCGATGAAGAGTCTCGCCCAAATAGCTTTAACACGTTTGCATTTAATACCAGTGAGTTAGGTGTACCTTTCCCTGAACTCGTGGGTAAAGAGTGGAGCTTATCGGTATTTGATGATGTTGTTGCGATTAAATTTGCTGAAGGCGGTAGTGCAGAAGTTCGCAGTATTGAAGAATCTGAAACTGAAATGGCCACCTGGTCAATTGATGAGAATGATGTTCTGACCTTTAACTTAGAAGATGGTAATCAAGTTCAGCTTGTTAATACTAAAGACATCAGTGTTGGTTTACAGGCTATCGCCACAGAGTTTGACAGTGAAGGTCGTTTAATTGCGTCGGGTGCTGCGTTAATGGTAGAGCGTGGTGACATTACAATTACCAAAGATAACTTTGTTGGTGCGCATTATCAGACTTATGGTGAATCAGAAGAGGCAACTAGCAGCGGGTATATCATCTATGAAGATGGTCATATTGGCAGTTTGATGTCGAGTTTTGGCCCACAAGGTGTCTTTGATGATAACGGTTACACGAGATATCTATATCGAGATTTTAATACGCATCAAGCACATTGTGATCAGGCATCTCCATCATGCGCTTTAAATACTCAAGTAGATTATCGTTTAATTGCGCAAGATGAAAATCGTTACTTCATTGAAAGGGTGTGGAATCGTTATAATTATCAAGGTTCAGGTGAATTAGTTAGTGCAGCTTCTTTGCTCTGGACGGTTGAATTTACAGGTTCAACAAAAGTCACTGAGTTTAATGAAAATAATCTATATGGTCGTTTGTTTGAGATACTGCCAGATTCAGCAGTAGAATGGCGATTCTATAGTGAATATGACGCTGAGCAAGAGGAATCACAATTCTTCTTAAGTTTGGATGAGGAAGAAACTCGTCATCTTGAACTTGCTGGCGGCAAACTTAACTACTATGAGCCGCTAGAAGACACTGACTATGTAATCGAGTTGGTTGATAACGATCAAAATGGCATTGTAGTTTGTCGTTATGAGCAGGGCTTTGCTTGTCAAGAAGACGATAAAGTAACACTGGTAAAAGAAAAACCAGCCTACGAAGTGACTATCGAGTCTGACGTGAATGGCAAGTTAACGGACATGTATGACAGTGATCATATATACCGCCATGGCGATACAGTTAGATTTGAAATTCAACCAGACTATGGCTTTGCACCAAAAGCAATCGAAGGGTGTAATGGTTACAGAGAGGGTGGCGATTATGTTATCGATGCCCTGACCAGCGATTGTACGATCACAGCAAGCTTCGAAGAGTTTACGCCACTGTCAGAGCAGGCTTCGATCACTGATGAAAAACTGGCGATTTGTGTTGATAAGCAGTCACATGAACGACGTTTCTGGGCTTTAGATGAAGTCACAGCGCTACAATGTGATCATCAATATAATGGCATAAATAACTTAGCTGAACTTGCAGTATTCCCTAACTTAGAGAGTATTGATTTACATAACATTGATATTGCTGATGTCGATCTATCTGCGTTAACAGCGTTAACCAGTGTGAGCATCGACTACAGCTACAATGAAAGATTCAACAGCTTAACCGTGGCTGCCCCAGAAAATATTATTGCACTGTCATTGCGTGGTAATAGACTGAGTGATGCTCAACTTGAAGGCTTGAGGCTGAATGAGTATATCAATCTGCAACATCTTGACTTAGATTCCAATGTTATCACTAAGCTTGATCCATCTGTCTTTGAGCAATTGCAGTATCTTTCTGTCTCTCACAATGAGCTGACATCAATTGATTTGTCTAATAACCTAGACTTAATTTCTCTTTGGGTTGTTGACAATGAATTAACGCAGATTGATGTTAGCAATAATACAATGCTAGAAAAACTTGGTATCTCGTTTAACGATATTGAAAGTCTAGATGTCAGCAATAACACATTGATTGACAATATTTATGCAGTGAGTACAGGTCTAGTAACTGTTACTGGTTTAGAGAATAGCGAACGTAAATGGGGTTATTTTGAGTTCTATAACAACCCGCTTTCAGATGAAACGGTCGATGAGCTAGAGCGCTTAAAGCAAGAAGAAGGGGTTAACAATATCCATTACTCTATTGCGCAATTAGTTACTATCAGCGCAGGTGAAAATGGACAGGTGAATGACACTGAAGTACTTGTAGGTCAGGAGCCGGTAAGTGTGTATATCCAGCCAGATGAAGGGTATGAAGTAGCAAGTATTTCAGGTTGTGATGCAGAAAACGACCAAGTAACACTTCTGAATGCGAAACACTTAGAAATCACCTCAGTGACACAAGCATGTACTATAAATGTTGAGTTTACTGAAGCGGTGCCGCTTGCAACTAAGCTTGAAATTCCTGAAGACAATGTTGCACTCACAGAGTGTTTGAATAATTCGAACTATATCTGGAAAGAGCAGGTGAAGAATTTGGACTGCTGGCAAGGTATTCAAGACTTTAGTCCACTATCAAAGTTACCTGCACTTCACTCATTGGAATTGCAAAACCTTACAGTTGAAGCCTTAGACTTATCTGCTTTAGAGCATTTAACATCGCTTGAGATAAGTAATAATTATCAAATGCCATTAAATTCGATCACGCTTAACAACGCAGAGCAGTTGACTAGGTTAGTTATCCGATACGGCACACTTGATGATATTGCGCTTGAAAGTTTGAATCTGGCTCAGTTTAAGAACCTAAAAGAGTTAGAGCTAAATGACAATCAATTGACTGAGCTTGATGTGTCTCAATTGCAGCAACTAGAACGTTTGTCAGTGAGTTACAACCAGTTATCCAAGTTAGATGTATCGGGTAACACTGAGTTAAAAGAGCTAGAAGTATATGACAATGCGCTAACTAGCTTGGATCTCAGTAACAATACCCAGCTACATCATGTGAATGCAAATTCGAATCAGCTCACAGAAGTCACTGGTATTGAGAATATCAGTGATAAATGGGCGGGATTATACTTTGAGAGAAATCCATTCACGAACGAAGCCGTGGCAGATCTTGAATACCTTTCTGACATCTACTTCAACTTGTATTATTCACGTATTTATAAGGTTAACTTAAAACCTGGTAATGACGGTGATGTACAAAAGCAGCAAGTTATTTTAGGTGAAGGCGAGCACTACTATACGTCAGTTTATGCAAATAACGGTTTCCAAGTAGCTAGCCTGTCAGGCTGTGGTATTGCAGAAGACAGAGCAAGCCAAGCGAACATTCTGTTCAATGCAAGTCAACTTAAATTGCAAGCAGACACTTTGGTATTTGATGAAAATACTCAAAGTTGTGATCTCACAATTGAATTTGGTCCAGCAATCGATCTGGCAAAAGAACTAGATATTCAGGATGCAGGCTTATATTCATGTGTAAATAACTCAAACTACATCTGGAAAGAGCAAGTAAAAAGCTTAGGTTGCTACGGTGGTGAAATTCTAGATTTCTCTGAATTAGCTAATGTCACTACACTGACAAGTTTTGAAGTGTATGATGTTCAGTCAGATGCATTAGATTTATCTAAATTATCTAACCTCTCAACTCTGATAGTGTCTAACAGCGATAACTTAACTAACTTAACGTTACCTCAGTCAGAGAAACTAGAAGTATTAGTGTTGAATGGTCTTAATTTAACCAATGAGACGCTTGATAATTCAGGTATTTCAGCGTTAACTAACTTAAAACGCTTAGAGCTTAACGATAATGAATTAGTTAAGTTTGATGCGTCATCTCTCACCCAGCTTGAATACTTAAGTGTGTATCATAACGACATTAAAGAGTTGGTGATTACAGGTAATACGCTCTTAGAAGAGTTAAAAGCCGACAATAACCCACTTGTTAGTCTTGATACGTCGAGCAATGCCTTCTTGAGACAGTTGCACCTACAAAGAACGGCATTAACTGAACTAGATGTTAGCGCTAATGTACGTTTAGATGGCTTATATGCTTATGAGTCAAGCTTGCAATCAGTTTCAGGTATTGACTACTTGAAAAACTGGGTACATATCAATTTGAATAATACGCCACTGTCTGAGGATATGGTTGCTGAAATAGAGCGTCTGCGCGACTATGAAGACTACCATAATATTTATTATTCAATTGCGTATCCGGTAACCATTAATACCGACGACAATGGCTATACGTATGATAGTAAAGTTTTCTTACCGAAAGATAAGACGAGAGAAGTTTACTTAAATGCGAACGATGGTTTTGAAGTGGGTGAAATTACGGCTACGGGTTGTGATGCGTCACAATATGAACTACTAGACGCAAACCGTTTAATTGTAGGTCCAATTTCAGAGGCGTGTACGCTGGACGTATCGTTTGTAGAAGCGAGACTATTGTCAGAAAAAACAGGTATTACTAATGAGTCATTAGCGCAGTGCGTGGACAATACAAATTATATTAAAGCGGAGCAAGTTAAGTCACTTAGCTGTAGTGTATATAACGTGGAAAGTTTTGCTGAATTAAGCAAGTTTGAAAACCTGCATACGTTAGAGTTATACGATAACCAACAGCCAGTACTTGATTTAACTGGTTTGTCTAATCTTACATCTCTTTATTTCAGATACGGGCAGTCACCTTCTGAGTTAAAGCTGAGCAACCCTGAATTATTGGAGACTTTAGTTATTGAGTACGTAGGTCTTAATGATGATGCTCTGGCGACGTTAGATATTTCTAGGTTTATTGCTTTAAAAGAGCTGCGTTTACGCGGCAATCAGTTAACACAGCTTGATACTTCAATATTAACCGAACTTGAAGCGTTAGACATTTCAGATAACCAAGTCACAGCGGTTGATTTGAAGACAAATGTTCAACTGCAGTCGTTGCATTTAGGAAATAACCCATTAACTGAACTAAACCTGGCCGAGAACACTCAGTTGCGAAAGTTAGAAGTGTATCAAACTCAGTTGAGTCAGTTAGATGTAAGTAATAACTTGGCACTTCAGCGTGTTAATGCAAGCAATGCGTTTATTGACACTGTGATTGGTATTGAATTTCTTGATGTAGATAAGCTGCAAAGTCTTAATTTCTACTCAAACCCATTAACGCAAGAAATGGTTGATGAGTTTGAGCGACTTAAAGGAGAAGGCTACAACATATCTTACTCGCTGTCTTACCCTGTTACAGTGAATTTTGATACCACCCAAGCGTGGGGAGATAGTGGTAAGCACCACAGTGATGGTGAAAATAACTTAAATCTTTATATTTATCCTAATGATGGGCTAGAGATTGGCTCTATTGAAGGGTGTGATGGTCAGTTTGAGTTATTAAATGCGAATGAGCTGGTTGTTGCGCCAATTACTCAAGCGTGTACGTTAGATATCAAGTTTGTAGATAAAGTAGCACTTGCCGAAAAAGCCGGTATCACTTCGGATAATCAGCCTCTTATGGATTGTGTGAATAATTCTAACTTTATTAAGACAGAGCAAGTTAAAGCGCTAAATTGTTGGGGCTATGACATTCAAAGTTTCACTGAATTAAGTGCTTTTACAAATCTGACTAACTTAGAGTTGAACTATTTAACCGCGCAGAAAGTAGACCTATCATCGGTTGCCTCTTTGAAAGAGCTAACTTTAAATGGTCGTAATACAGATCAGCCACTGACTGAGTTAACTTTAGCGAACCCTGAGCAGCTTGAGCGTTTATCTCTATCAGAGAATCAACTTGATGATGCTGAATTAGCGCAATTAAACCTTGCGCAATTCACTGGCTTAAAAGAGCTAGTTTTAAGCAACAACGAACTAACTAAGTTTAATCCAGAGTCATTCTCACAGCTTGAAGTACTTGAGTTGAATGGTAATAGCCTAACTGAATTGTCTGTTACGTCTAATAGTCTGCTTAAAGAGTTAGTCTTACATAGCAATCAGTTAACAGCGATTGATTTGAGCCAAAATGCTGAACTTGTTGATTTACGAATTTCAGATAACCCGATTACGGTCTTAGCACTAGATGCAAATCCATTGCTGAAATCTGTTGATGCAGCAGGCACACATTTAAGCTCTGTAACTGGTATTGAAGCTATTGAAGACACAGGCGCATGGCTGCACTTTTATTCAACACCGTTATCAGGCGAGACAGTTACTGAGTTTGAAAGGCTTAGAGATGAGCTAGGTTATTCTAACCTTCATTACAGCAAAGCCTATCCAGTGATGATTACATCATCAAGTAATGGGTGGGTAGGATGGAGTGATTTCTTCATTAGCCCAGACAGCACTCATACGGTTGAACTATACCCAGACACTAACTACACAGTGACAAAGGAGAGTATAACAGGCTGTCGTGGCGAATTCTCTTTAGAGGGCACGACACTCACAGTTGGGCCTGTAACCGATATCTGTGAAATTAAGGTTGAGTTTGTAGCGCAGTAATAAGCCGTGCTTTCATAACAACAATACTTAATTAAGTATCTAAAACGCGCCTTTCAAGGCGCGTTTTTTCATCCAAAAATAGCCTTCTTAATTTAGAAAATGGATATTAAATTCTATTTATTAGACTTTTTTATTCTATAAACAGAAATAATCAACTGAGCGATTAAAACTTAACCTACGCTTATTGTGCCGTAAATTTAAATAAAGTGCTTTCGCTGAGGCTTTAGCGCGATAAAAAACTGCACAGGATAAGTTATGAAAACAGGATCAAATATTAGCTGGCACTCAATAATTGTGTCTCTAGCTTTAAGTCTGGTATTGACAGCATGTGGAGGAGGATCTGACGACCCAGAACCATCTCCACCCACACCAGATCCAACCCCAACGCCAGAGAATAAAGCACCAACGGTATCTGTTGATGCAGTCGCTGAAGCTAAAGAGCAAACTGAATTTTCACTCACAGCAACCGCTACTGATGAAGATGGTGAAATTAGTGCATATGCTTGGACAACCAGCTCCACTCTTGATTTAACGCTCAGTGGGCAAGATACAAGCACGTTAACAGTAACGAGTCCAGATATCTCTGAAGACATTGAGGTGACCTTTACTATCACCGTAACCGATAACGGCTCGACAGCCAAAACTGCGCAAGCGCAACACACCGTCATGATAAAGCGGAAAGTATCATCAGTCTCTATTACCGGTATTGTCACAGACGAGCCTATCCCAAATGCCAATGTCACCATTTCTGCTGGTGGCTCATCAGCGCAAGTACAAGCTGGCAGCGATGGCAGTTATTCACTTGAATTGATTGTGGATGAGTCTGAGGTTAAAGATCTCGTGCAAATTAAAGCTCGGGGCACTGGTGAACAAAGCAATGTTGAATTCTGGTCACTACTTAATTCAGTAGAGACAGTAATAGAGCAAGCGGGTGAAGACGGTGTACTGCAAAAGGACGAAAACTTCTCAGTGAATGTCACTAACGTCACTACCGCAGAATACGCCATCATTACGCGTGATGGCGAAACACCGCAAGACGATGAAGCACTTAAATCAGCACTCTTAAACGTGGATGCTGATGAAAAACTTCAGCTCGCGACCTTAATCAAAGTGGTTGTTGATAACCCAGACTTTGAGTTGCCAGAGGGGGTAGAGAATACCCTTGAGCTCGTCTCATCGACAGAAACGGTAGAAGCGTTTGAGGCTGAGGTGAATGAGAAAGACCCGACCATCATCGAAAAAACGAAGACCGAGATTAAAGAAGATACAGATCTGGTAACGGGCCCTTCGGGTAGCTTAGTAGGTGAGTACATACTTCAGTCACCTCGTTACTATAACAACATCGCTTACCATGTCAGTTTAAAAGAAGATAACACTGGGGTTATTCATGGCATAGGTCAGCAAGCGATAAGTAGTTGGGCGCTTGATGACAATAAGTTAGCTCTGACATTTGCAGAGCCTTTGAAGAAGTCAGTGTCTGAAAATACCCTTGAAGATGAAACTAAGCAGCGAGTTGAAACGTTCGTCAGTGGCATGAGTATGTTGGTACTCGGAGAGAATGAGGTATTTAGAGCCGTTGAAGTCACAGAAACGGTTTTCCAAACGCTAGATGGCGCTGCACAAGATTCTGAGACAGTCACTTATATCAGTAATCTAACTAGCAAATCTCAAACGGCTCAGCCAATCAGTGAAATTTTAACTGCTAATGGTGGAGTTTGGTATCTTGACCTAGATGATAGAGATTTCACGCTTAATGACGACCCTGAAGAGCAAGTAGATAAACTTATTTTCAATGCAGACGGCACAATCACCACCGAATTCTCTGATGAAGAAGTAACATGGCGAATTGATGGTCGCGCTATCGTTGTCGATTATAAAGACTTTACCGATGACACCAAACAAACGCTTGAATATGAAGGTTCGGCTTCAATTTGGCTAACTAAAGTGCTGGATGCGGGATATCAAGTCGTTACGTTAGATACGACTGACGATGAGTGGCCAAATACAGAATATGGTCTATTCATCAAACCTTCAGATGTCACGGTAAACGAAAGCACAATGTCTGGTCGCTGGCATGGTTTCTATGGCTTGAACCAAAGTTATTACATGGATTTATATCCTGACGGCTCTATTTATTTCGGTTTAGAACGCAGTGATTATGTATGGGATATTGATGGTAATACCATGGTCCGTAAGGTCTATATGCAAAATGGTAATCGCGTTGAAAGCTGTCTAGAAGCGCGTGACGATTGTGCTCTGATTGGCATTACTAATCATGAAATTCTCGCTATGGTGAATGACCGTTATTACCTAAAACGCACATTCTTATGGATGAATGAGCAGGGCATGATGGAAGTGAGCGAATCTGCACTATTTATCTTTGAGTATAACAGTGACCTTAGTATCACCGCCTTTGATCAAACATTACCAAATTATGGCGATACCTATGTGTGGGTGCAAGATGCCATGGGTAACTTGATGATGGTGAAGATCAATCGTGATAGTGAAGAATTTGACGGTGTCATTACTTTTGGAGAGCAAAGTTATAACTTTAACTTTGAAGATGGCAATATTGTTTACTTTGTTGATGGTGCTAAGTATACCCTAGAGATAATAGACAGTTCTCAAGAGCATATTCAGGCCTGCTTATACCCTTCTTCGGGGCTGTCATTCGAGATTGAGGGTGAGGGGTCTGTTGGATTCCACAAAGTTGGCTTTGCGACTTCTGGTTTAGAAGGTGTTTGGGAACTGGCAAATGAAAATGTTATTTTCATGTTCTTACCTGACAGCAGATACTTTGCCATTCAATGGGCAGAAGAAAATGGCTTTGTAGGTTTTGAAAGAGGGGCTTATACAACTGACGGTACCAGCATTACTTTTGAAACTGAACAAAACCATGATGGAGAAGCTTTAGTATGTGATGCACCAGCAGGGCAAGGTTGCTCAGGTGTTTCTTTTGAATACAGCGTATCTGACTCCGAGTTTGTTTTGGGTGGCACTGATGAGGGATCAATCTCTTTTAGTAAAGTAAGTTTTGCTGCTGAAGGTGTTGAAGGGACATGGGGGCTATTAGACGATGCGGCTTTACTTATGCTGTTACCTGAAAGCCGCTATTTTGCTATTCAGTGGGAAGAAGAAAATGGCTACATTGGCTTTGAGCGCGGTAACTACCAAACAACTGAGACGCAAATAACATTTGATACGCTACAAAATAATGATGGTGAAGCACTAGTGTGCGATGCATCTGCCGATAGCACATGTTCGGGTGTCACCTTTAATTATGCTTTACCATCGGGCTGCATCGATGAGTCTATGGTGAAGATTTGGAAGCAGATGCCATTAATGGGTAACTCTATTATCAATAACTCAGATCTCTACCTCGGTGAAACACTGGGTCTAAGTTTAGATAGATGGGGTAATGGTAAAGTTAAAACCCCAATGGGTGAGTACGATTTAAACTGGTATGTCGCATCTGAAGGTATGATTGAGCTTAATTTAACTTACCCACCTGTTATCTATAGTAATACCGATAACAGTATGATGACTGAACATAAACTCAATGGTTATACAGTACAGCTCGACGCTATGGATGGTATGAAAGTAGCGGTCACCGAACGAGTTGATGTTTACACTGATGGTTATATGACCGGCGACGTCAATCATGACTTTATGGGTAAGCTTTACTATGAAAGAGACTTTATAGATTTATCAGAGGTCGACTTTGTAGGTAAGTGGGTCGCCTATGACAGAGCTGATGGCAATCAAATTAGTCATGTCGAATTTATGGCTGATGGTACAGGTACTGTGAAATCGACATTCGATGAACCAGATGAAAATGGTGACTTTACATGGTCGGTGATGGGACGAGCATTGCAATTAAACTTTGAGGATACTGAGTTTGATAACTTGCACATGACTAAAGACTTATCGGTGGGCTACCAGTTTGTTGATAACTTTGATGATTTAGCAGATGTTTATTCAAGCCAGATTGTTTCGGGCATACTGATCAAAGATATGGCCCCAGAACTCAGCAAAGAAGACTACCAAGGACGCTGGGTTTATTTTGATGGTGCAGAGCAGGTCAGTGGCCAAAATGGTACTGAAATCTACCCAGAAGATGAGGATGATTCCTATCTGACATTCGTATTTGGTACTGGTAAAAGCTCTTACCAAGGCCGTTATGAGAATGGTCAAGTTGTCCGAGCACGCTATGTAAACCCTGAGACAAAAGAAAGAACCCGCTTCTGTGAAGCGTCACCAACTTGTGTGCTCGAAGCTGAAATGCGCTATCAAATGGTGGCAGAGCATGAAGGGCGCTACTTCTGGGCAAGAGAATTCAGCAGTTTTGATGCTGATGGAACTAAGCGTCCAGGTTCAGGTGTCATGTTCGTTGGTGAGCGAAATGAGTCAACGGATATTGAAAAGCTTGAAGACTATCATATTAGTTTCTTCTATCTTTATCAGGCAGTAGATGATGGGCAAGTGGCTTGGTATTCGACTACAGCAACAGATGATATGGGTGAAGACATTTACACATTACAAATCGGCGATGCTGAAGCGGTGCAATTCACGTTTGAAAATGGACAAATGCAGTTGAGGGACGGACAAGATACCATTATTGAACTAGTCCCGGGCAGTAACAATAAAGATGGCTTAACCTTGTGTAAGTATCTAAAAGGGAATACCTGTACAACACAAGATCATATCCCTTTATTCTTTAGTCCTCCGAACTAATTACCATTTTTAATTATTGAAAAGGCCCATTGCGGGCCTTTTTTATTGGCTGTTGCTTGCTAATTAAGCACTGTTCAACTAATAAGTAAATGCAAACAACAAGAAGGAATTAACTATGGCCAAAGTCACTTCACCACCCATTTCAGCTTTTTGCTGGGCAGAATTATGCTCATCGGATTGGGCGGGCGGAAAACAATTCTATACGCAACTCTTTGACTGGCAGTTTGACGATCAACCCATCGGTGAAGATTGTTATTACACTATGCTAAAGAAGCAAGCCGATGATGTCGCGGCCATGTATCAAATGATGCCTGAGCAAAAAGAGGCGAATATTCCCAGTCATTGGCTAGGCTATATTGCAGTCGAAAATGTTGATGCCATCGCCGGTAAAGCAAAGCAGCTAGGTGCAACGGTCATTCATGGCCCTTGTGATGTAATGAACGCAGGCCGTATGGTAATGATAAGCGACCCTGGTGGAGCATTTGTGGCATTTTGGCAAGCGAACGAGCATATTGGCACACAAAGAATATTAGAGAAGAATACGCCTTATTGGCATGAGCTAGCTTGTCGAGGCAGTGAAAAAATCGGGCAGTTTTATAGTGAGCTGTTAGGTTGGCAGATCCAAGTCGAAAAAATGGAACACATGGATTACACCTTGTTTTGTAATGAACAAGGGCCTGTTGCAGGCATGTTAGAAATGACCGAAGAGTGGGAGGGCATTCCACCCCATTGGATGATCTATTTTGCTGTTGTCGATTGTGATGCGATGTCTGAAAAAGCGGCCTCTTTAGGTGGGCAAGTTTGCGTACCGCCCACCGACATTCCAAATATAGGGCGCTTTGCCGTTATCACAGATCCGCAAGGCGCAGTATTCTCAATTATGCAGTCTTGTAATGGCGATATTGATTTGGATGCTTGATATTAAAGGTATTTGCCCCAAGCTCAGTAAGCATTAGAAAATGCTAGGAGAATACAATGACTAAACATGTGGTGATCACTGGGGCAAATCGTGGGATAGGCCTTGAGTTCGCAAAGCAGTATTTAGCGCAAGGTTTTGAAGTAACCGCAGTAGTGCGTAAACCATCCACTGAGTTACAAGCGTTATCGGTTAACATCATCGAAGGGGTTGATGTGAGCGAAAGTGATGATGTTGCTCGATTAGCATCAGCGCTTCAAGGCAAAGCAATAGACGTATTAATCAATAACGCGGGTATTTTTGAAAACGAAAGTCTCGCTAATATGGACTTTGAAGCCATCAATGCGCAACTTCAGATCAATGCGGTTGCGCCAGTGCGAGTCACTCACGCCTTGCAAACTAACTTAAGCAATGGCAGTAAAGTAGCGATGATCACCAGCCGTATGGGCTCAATCGCTGATAATGGCTCAGGTGCTTATATTGGCTATCGTATGTCAAAGGCCGCACTCAATGCTGCAGGTGTCAGTTTAGCGCACGAACTAAAGCCTAAAGGTGTAGCCGTTGCCCTATTACACCCAGGCTTTGTACAAACTCAGATGGTTAATTTTGCCGGAGATATCCCACCTCAGGTTGCTGCAGAGCGATTAATACAACGCATCGAAGGGCTGAACTTAGAGAGTACCGGTAGCTTCTGGCACTCAAACGGTGACATTTTACCTTGGTAAGATAGAGAAAATGAATTACGAGCAGATAGCTGGTAATGCTTTCTGTTCGTCGCGTGTTCAGGTTAGGTTTGCTAAACTTGTGGCAATGATCACTTATCCTGAACACTTATCATGGAATTAGAACAAAACACACCACTCACACTGCCGCTTTTTTTACTCGATGAACATATTGAGCAGCGAGACCTCGACGCCTCTGACTTAACACTCAGTGTGATCTTAGACGAAACTTTACTTGCAAATCTTTGCCAAAATCCAGCAGAAGATCAAAGCATCAGTATTAATTTAGAAACCTACCAGTTATTTGCCGATAACTCTGATTTTAAGCCTGTAATCGGCGAAGCACATCAAGCTCAGTTACTACTTAACCGAGGTCCGGTGTTAAGTGCCGTGGTCAGTAGTGGAGAGCAAGTATTTATTTCTCCTCCAGTAGAAATGATGCCGACATTTGATCTAGGCGACGAAGAAGAGGAGGCGTAATGCCTTTTAAAAAAGGATTTGTTCTTACTTGCCTACTTTTTCTAAGTGGTTGTGTTGCTTTAGCAGCCAACCACTACGAAACCCTGTTTGGGCCAGCACAAACACAGCAACGCGAAGTCGTTGCGAACACTCCACATGCTGAGCAATACCTTAATGACGTAAAGCCGATTATTGAGCAGCGTTGTGTGGTGTGCCACGGTTGTTACGATGCGCCATGCCAGTTAAAACTGTCTTCTCCTGAAGGCATAGATCGCGGCTTGAGCAAAGAGCCGGTGTATGACGGTACTCGTTTATTAGCACAAACACCTTCGCGTTTACTGATAGATGCCACATCTACACAACAATGGCGCGATAAAGGCTTTACTGCGGTGCTTAACGAACATCAGCAAAGTGCAGATGCAAACTTAGCAGCTTCTGTGATGTATCGTTCGCTATTACTCAAGCAAAATACAGAATTACCAGCGCAGCAAATACTGGGCGATGAATTCGATTTTAGCCTAGACAGAACGGCCACTTGCCCGAGCATTGAAGCGTTCGACAGTTATGCGCAAAAGCAGCCTCATGCTGGTATGCCTTATGGTTTACCCGCGTTAGAGCAAAGTGAATTTGCTGTATTACATGAGTGGTTAAAAAGCGGTGCTAAAATGGCCCAGATTGCGCCGCCGACCTTAACAGAGCTTGAGCAAGTCGAAATTTGGGAAGCGTTTCTAAATCAAGATAACCTCAAGGCGCGTTTGTCAGCGCGTTATATATACGAGCATTGGTATTTGGCGAACATTTACTTTAATGAGGCTAATAAATCAGACTCATCGAGCTTTTTTAAATTAGTACGTTCTAAAACACCACCGGGCCAGGCGATTGAAATTATCGCGACGCGCCGACCTTTTGATGAGCCAAACGTTGAGCGCGTATATTACCGTTTTCAACACCAGCGCAGCACGGTATTGTCGAAAACCCACATGCCGTTGGCAATTAATAAGCAAAAGCTAGCGCGTTTAAAAGCACAGTTTATCGAAGCGGATTATCAGGTTTCGAGTCTACCTGGTTATGCGCCTGAGGTCGCTTCGAACCCGTTTAAGAGCTTTGCGCAGCTACCCGTTAAGTCTAAATATCAATTTATGTTAGACGAAGCGCATTTGATCATCAGTGGCTTTATCAAAGGGCCAGTTTGCCGTGGTCAAATTGCTTTGAATGTCATTAACGATCACTTTTGGGTGGCCTTTGTGGACCCAGAAAAAAATAGCTCACCAAAAATGGCCGAGTTCTTAATTCAAAATGACGATGCACTCGCTCTGCCTGCCGCAGAGCAAAGCAATGCTTTACCCCTTTCTAGTTGGGCTAAATACGCCAAACGCCAGCATGAGTACTTAAATGCCAAAACCAAATTAGCGAATCAAGTATTTTCCGATGGCAGCAATTTAACCACAGACTTAATTTGGCAAGGTGATGGGCATAACCGTAATGCCGCGCTCACGGTATTTCGCCACTTCGACAGTGCCACTGTGGTAAAAGGCTTTGTTGGGCAACCGCCAAAAACTATGTGGCTATTAGACTACGCCTTGTTTGAGCGTATTCATTACTTGCTGGTGGCCGGCTTTGATGTGTATGGCAATGTGGGTCATCAGCTCATTACCCGTTTATATATGGACTTTTTACGCCTTGAGGGCGAGCAAAACTTTATTAACTTACTGCCACAAGATGAAAGGCAAAAAGTCAAAAATCACTGGTACCGTAAGTCGCATTTAAGCTTAAGTGAATTCATCAATCGCAAAACTATTTTAGCTGCCCCGACAGGGATGCAATTTACCACGGCTGAGCCAAAGTTAGAGTTGTACACTAAGTTTAAACAGCATTTGCAGCCCATTTTAAGTGAGCGTTATGCCTATAACTTAGTACCTAAGCCCTTGGTAAAACTCAATGCGTTGCAGAGCAAAGCCATTAACTTGCTGCCTCAAGTGTCATTTATTTTGGTTAAACACGGCGAGCAGCATAAAGCGTATACGCTTATTCATCATAACGCTCACTACAATATTTCAAGCTTATTAAATGAAGAAGGTCAGCGTGCTTACGATGAAGATACTGCGACCCTAGTGCCTGGCTTTATCGGTGATTACCCTGAGGCTATTTGGTATTTGCCGAATTCGGAGCATGTTCATAGCTTTGTTGAAAATTTGCATAGCATGCAAAGTGAGGCCGACTACAGAGCTCTAAAACAGCAATTCGCAATACGTCGAAGTCATCCGCAATTTTGGCAATACAGTGACCTGTTGCATGAGGTGGCGAAGCAGTACAAGGGCATCGAATATGGGGTGTTCGATTACAATCGACTTGAGAACAGATAACCCTGTTGGGTATCATAGCCATTAATTAAAAAACGAAATTAGGAAGCGCACCATGTCTGCGAACACAACAAAGCTAGTTGTTATGCTAGAAATGCAAAACGCCATGAACACTAAGGTTCATGAGCAATGGTTTAACCAAGGGTTTGAATGGTATCGCGCTATTTGGGTTGAGTGTGCTGAAATGCTAGACCACTACGGTTGGAAGTGGTGGAAAAAGCAAACACCAGATACTGAGCAGGTGATTCTAGAGCTGGTGGATATTTTCCACTTCGGCCTATCGCTGCGTATTGATGGCGTTAAAAGCTACGAACAGCTAGCAACTGAGCTTGAAAAAGAACTAAGTGAACCGCAACTTGCTGAAGACTTTAAACAAACACTTGAACAGCTAGCTGCAAGTGCGGTGGCTGATAAGTCTTTCAATGCGCAAGCATTTGCTGGTTGTATGCAGCAAATTGGTATGAGCATTGATGATTTATATCGTGGTTATGTTGGCAAGAATACCCTGAACTTCTTCCGCCAAGATCACGGTTATAAAGATGGTTCTTACATCAAGGTATGGAATGGTCAAGAAGACAACGAGCATCTAGTTGAAGTTGTGAAGAGTCTAGACACTGAGCATGCCGATTTTGCTAAGCAAGTTTATGCAGGGCTCAAGGCACGTTACCCTGCATAATACCAATTTTAATGACTGAACTAAGCTATCGGTAATAAAGTGCGATAGTCAGTAATTGATAAATAGCCAGTGATGTCTTTCACTGGCTGTTTGCTATCTGGGTTAGCAACCGCCAATAAGTGCTCAATGCCATATTGTTTAGCTGAGGCTAATACGCTTAAACTGTCATCAACGAATAAAGTTCTACTTTTATCAAAACCTAAATCAGCCTGAACTTGCTGCCATAAGTTTTGGCTTTCTTTACTCACACCATACTCATGGGTTGAAATCAGCTTATCGAGGTATTGAACAAACTGAGTACGTTCGACTTTTAAGCTCAAACTATCAGGATGTGCATTGGTCAGTAGAATTAGCTCTTTGCCTGCGGCCTTTAGCGCCTTTAAAAACTCCGGCACGTCGTCACGTATAGTGATCAAATGCTGTATCTCTCGTTTCAGTTCCATAATTGGGAGATCGAGTTCTTTTTGCCAATAGTCTAAGCAGTACCACTGTATTTTTCCTTCTACAGCTTGGTAGCGTTTCTCTATATCTGCAAAAGCTTCTGAGACACTGATATTGTGCTTTTTTGCGAGCTGCTCTGGGATCACATTTAACCAAAAATGGTTATCAAAATGCAGATCGAGCAGGGTGCCGTCCATATCTAATAAAACGGTATCGATTTTTGACCAATTTAACATAGGCATTTGTCGTTAAAGGCTTTATGATTAAGTTAACTGCCATATTAGCAAATAAACGCCTATGTCACAGAAAAAGCATCCAAACCCACCCGAAATTATCCACTGCGATGTAGTGGCCAAAAGTAAACTTTTTACCGTTGAAGCCTTAGATTTGACCTTTTCAAATGGTGAACAGCGTCAATATGAACGAATTCGAGGCGGTGGCCGAGGTGCTGTGATGGTGTTACCAATCACCGCAGACAACGAGCTTTTATTAGTCAGAGAATATTGTGCGGGCACGCATAATTATCAACTCGGCTTTCCTAAAGGTTTAATTGACCCCGGAGAAACCGCAAAGCAAGCTGGCAACCGCGAGCTAAAAGAAGAAGTAGGCATGGGCGCAGAGCAGTTTGATGAGCTAAAAACGCTGTCACTAGCACCTAGTTATTTTAATGCTCGTATGCACATTTTGGTTGCGCAAAACCTTTACCCAGAAAGTTTAGAAGGTGATGAGCCTGAACCGCTGGTGGTTGTAAAATGGCCATTAGATGAATGGCAATCCTTACTTGAACAAGAAGACTTCACTGAAGCGCGTAGTGTGGCAGCGCTTATGTTGTTACAAACCTTCCTCGCAGCAAAGGAGTAGCATATGCAGTCATTATTAGAGCCTTGTATTGAGCTTGCCCAAAAAGCAGGCCAAGCCATTATGGATATCTATAAACAAGATGACATTGGCCAGCAAGAAAAGTCAGATCATACACCAGTCACCAAAGCTGATTTGGCCTCTAACGAAGTGTTGATGGCAGGTTTGCAGGCTATGGCACCCGATATTCCGATTATGTCTGAAGAAACGCCTATACCTGCTCTCGAAAAACGCCGTGAGTGGCAGCGCTATTGGTTGCTGGATCCTATGGATGGTACAGGCGAGTTTATTCTGCAAAGTGGTGACTTTGCGGTAAATATTGCATTGATAGAAAACAATAAGCCGGTGTTAGGGGTAATTTTCTGGCCTGCTAAAAATACCACATACTTTGCTTATGCAGGTTTGGGTGCATTTAAGAGAGTAGGCGAAGAGCAGGATCAAATTAGCGTTGCCTCACCTGATAACTTAACTTTAGCAGTGAGTCGCAGACAAAAACTCGAAGCAGTAAGTCAGTACTTGAATAGCCAATTTGATACCGTTGCGCTTGGTTCATGTTCACTCAAAGCGTGTATCATCGCAGAAGGCAAAGCCGATTGTTTTTTACGAATTGGCCCAACAGGCGAGTGGGACACGGGCGCTTCACAGGTAATAGTAGAAGAAGCCGGTGGCTGTATCACTGATTCTGAGTTTAACCCCTTAACTTATAATCAAAGAGAAACCACAGAAAATCCTGATTTTATCGTTATGGGTCATCCTGATTGGCAATTCCAAAAGCTGATCACACCACACCAGCGTATTGTTGAGTAAATGTTAAAAATCTAGCAGGTAATGCTAGCTTTTTCGGCACTTTGCTAGGTTTTTGTTTTATTTTTACCCATTTGAACGCGATTTTGTGTTTTATGCCTTGCAATATAAATTTAATCTATTATTATAGCGACCTCTTGAAAGGGAGACCTTTCAAAAATCATTAAAATAACGCTGATTATTTTAATGTTACAGGCGCGGGATGGAGCAGCCTGGTAGCTCGTCGGGCTCATAACCCGAAGGTCGTCGGTTCAAATCCGGCTCCCGCAACCAATTCTTTTAGAGAGAATTAAAACCTCTAAGGCTCGTTTGCTTATGCAAACCATTCGGACGCGGGATGGAGCAGCCTGGTAGCTCGTCGGGCTCATAACCCGAAGGTCGTCGGTTCAAATCCGGCTCCCGCAACCAATTCTTCTAGAGTGAATTCAAAACTCTAGGGCTCGTTTGCTTATGCAAACCATCTGACGCGGGATGGAGCAGCCTGGTAGCTCGTCGGGCTCATAACCCGAAGGTCGTCGGTTCAAATCCGGCTCCCGCAACCAATTTTCTTACCTTAAAAGCCTTTTTATCAAACCCCCTTATTAAATTAGTTTTTTGGTTCAAATATAATTGTTAACTTTCGTCAGTTTTGTCGGGCTCTATCTTATTATTCACAAAGGTCG
>NZ_PPSW01000049.1 GCF_005876835.1 Pseudoalteromonas phenolica | reverse complement strand
GAATATTCGCGTGCAAGACGTTGTAGAAGCAGGCGAAAAAGCACATCCGCTGCTATCTAAGGTGCTATAACTTATGAGTTACCATGTACATGAGAGTGCCATTGTTGATGAAGGTGCGCAAATCGGTGCAAACACACGCGTATGGCACTTTGTGCATGTGTGTGGTGGCGCGCAAATAGGTGAAGGTTGCTCGCTAGGTCAAAACGTATTTGTCGGTAATAAAGTGACCATAGGCAATAACGTCAAAGTACAAAACAACGTATCTGTATACGATAATGTGCATTTAGAAGATGACGTATTCTGTGGGCCGAGCATGGTGTTCACCAATGTGTATAACCCTCGCTCATTCATTGAGCGCAAAACTGAGTATCGCGACACGCTTGTTAAGCGCGGTGCAACGTTAGGTGCAAATAGCACTATCGTATGTGGTGTAACAATAGGTGAGTATTCGCTAGTTGGTGCAGGAGCGGTAATCAATAAAGACGTAAAACCATTTGCACTTATGGTTGGCGTACCGGCCAAGCAAATTGGCTGGATAAGCAAATACGGCGAGCAACTAGATTTACCGCTTGATGGAAACGGTATTGCAACCTGTGAACATACAGGCGAGCAATATCAGTTAGAAAATGGCTTTGTTTCAATTAAATAATTCGTAGAAGTAATTATTAAATGCAATTTATAGATTTAGCTGCGCAATATCAGCACTTGAAAGAAAAAATCGATGCTCGCATTCAGGCAGTTTTAGACCATGGTAAATATATCATGGGCCCTGAAGTACAAGAGTTAGAGCAACAATTATCGGAATATGTAGGTGTTAAGCACACGGTTAGCTGCGCCAATGGTACAGATGCATTAACGCTAGCTTTAATGGTGTTAGATGTTAAAGAGGGTGATGCAGTTTTTTGCCCGACATTTACGTTCTTCGCCACAGCAGAAACCATCGCTTTTGAAGGTGCAACGCCAGTATTTGTTGATTCAAATGAAGATACATTTAACATTTGCCCAATAGACCTAGAAAAGCGCATTGAAGCTGTAATCTCAGAAGGCAAGCTCAAGCCAAAAGCAATTATTGCAGTCGATTTGTTTGGCCTACCAGCGGATTATCCAGCACTTAGAAAAATCGCAGATAAATACGATTTAAAAATCATTGAAGATGCAGCGCAAGGCTTTGGTGGTGAAATTAATGGCAAACGCGCGGGTTCTTTTGGTGATATTGCAACAACAAGTTTCTTCCCAGCAAAGCCACTAGGTTGCTATGGTGATGGTGGTGCACTATTTACAGATAATGATGAATATGCAGAGTTACTAAAGTCATACCGTGTACACGGTAAAGGTAAAGACAAATACGACAACGTGCGTATTGGTATGAATTCTCGCCTAGACACCATTCAAGCTGCCATTTTGCTTGAAAAATTAGCGGCGTTTCCTCAGGAGCTTGTTAATAGAAACCAAGCTGCAGGTAAGTATACCGCGGAATTAGAAGATACATACAAAACACCAGTTGTCCCAGAAGGTTATGTAAGCTCTTGGGCACAATACACGTTGACGGCGTCAGACCGAGATGCAGAAATGGCGAAATATAAAGCCCAAGGTATTCCGACTATGGTCTACTACGGCACGTGTATGCATCAACAAACCGCATTTAAAGCGTTAGGTTATCAGGAAGGAGATTTTCCAGTGGCAGAGCGTTTAGCAAGTTCAGTGTTTAGCCTACCGATGCATGGGTACCTTTAATAGGTTAAGCAACATAGCAATTAAAGTGATTTAAAGAGATATAGAAATGATTGAATTAAAGGGTAAAAAAATATTCATCACCGGTGGTGCAGGTTTCATCGGTTCAACACTGATTGGTAAGCTTATTAACGATAACGAAATCGTTGCATATGATAACCTAGACCGTAACACGTTGAAAAGCCAGTCATTCGCTAACCATGAGAACTTACGACTAGTTCAAGGTAACGTGCTAGACCAAGCGCATTTAATTGAAGCGGCCAAAGGCTCAGAAATCTTTATTCATGCAGCAGCAATCGCTGGTATTGATAACACAGTAAAAAGCCCTGTACGTACAATGACAGTTAATATGACTGGTACATCGAATGCGCTAGAAGCTGCACATCAAGCAGGCACAGTAGAGCGTTTCTTAGAGTTTTCTACTTCCGAAGTATTTGGTAGCCGTGCATATCGTGTAGATGAAGTTGATTCAACAACGACAGGTGCTGTAGGTGAAGCACGTTGGACTTACGCTGTAAGTAAGTTAGCAGGCGAGCACTTAACGCACGCCTATCACAGAGAGCACGGCCTACCGACAGTGACTTTCCGTCCATTCAACGTATATGGCCCAGGTCAAATCGGCGAAGGTGCAATCTCAATTATGATCCGTAAAGCACTAAAGAATGAAGATATCTATATCTTTGGTGACGGTGCACAAATTCGCGCATGGTGTTACGTTGATGACATGGTTGATGCGTTAATGAAGGCACTATCAATGCCAAAAGCAGTGGGTGAGTCATTCAACATTGGTAATGCGCGCGCAGTAACAACGATTTTCGGTTTAGCAGAAACAATTTGTCGCGTATTAAATTCAAAGTCAAAAATTGTCTTTAAAGATGCGCTATCAGCTGATATCGAACTTCGTATCCCTAAGACAGATAAAGCGAAAGAGCTAATCGACTTCGAAGCAAAAGTGGACCTAGAAGAAGGTTTATTAAATACAGCTGAGTGGATCGCAAAAAATATGGACGATCTGCCAGAAATGCCAGATATGTTTCTTAACAAGAAATAATTGTGTCATAGGGAGTAAGTAGCGCGTCGTTACTTACTCCCATTTCCCCCACTCTGCAACATCAACATTTTAGAGCTTATTAAAAGATGATTAAGTTATCACAGCCACAAATACCAGACTCCGCCATTGAGAAAGTAGGTGAAATACTACGAAGTGGTCAATTAGTTCATGGTGAAGAATGTAATTTATTTGAGAAAGAACTTGCCAAGTTTTTAGGTGCCAAGCATGCTTTGGTTGTAAGTAATGGCACAGCGGCGCTTCATCTTGCTTTACTAGCTTTAAATATAGGCCCGGGGGACGCGGTCATCGTACCTGACTTTACTTTTACTGCAACAGCAAACATTGTAGAAGCGGTCGGCGCCAAGGCCATCATCGTTGATGTAGATAAAACCTCATACAACTTAGACCCAGAGAAGTTACAAGCCTGTATTGAAGACTGGCAGGAGCCAGAGACTTTAAAAGCCATCATGCCGGTTTTAGAGTTTGGTAACCCAACACATTTAAATGCGTACAAAGAAATTGCCCAGCAACATGGCTTGTTCATGATTGAAGATGCGGCGTGTGCATTAGGTGCAAGTGAGCAAGGTACTATGGTTGGAACTGCAGCCGAGTTTGGTTGTTTCTCTTTTCATCCACGAAAAACGCTCACAACAGGAGAAGGTGGTGCATTAGTGACCAATGATAGTGCTTTGTATGAAAAAGCAGCACTATTAAGAAGCCACGGTATGCAGCGTACAGAAAATGGTGTTGAGTTTAAGTGCATAGGCCTAAACTACCGTCTTACCAATTTTCAGGGCGCGATTGGTCGGGCCATTCTACCTGAGTTAAATAATTGGATTGTTAAACGACGTGAGCTTGCAAATCAATATACAGAGTTACTCGCACCACTTGTTCAAGCAGGTGAATTAACGTTACCAACGATTGTTGAAGGTCATAGTGTGCAAACGTATATGACAGTATTAGCAGATAGCTATACCAGAAGTAACGTAATTGCCCAACTGAGAGATAAGCAAGTTGAATCTAACTTAGGTGCGCAGAGCATGAGCTCGTTAGGCTTATTCGACCATTCATACAATTCACAGCAGCAGTACCCCGAGGGAACCCGACTTTATACACATGGTTTAGCGTTACCTTTACATGAGGGTATGAGCCATGAAGATATCAGCAAAGTCGTTAATGCTTTGAATGAAGTATTGGGTCATGCTTGATAAGTTAAAAGCATTTTTTAACGAGCGAAGTCACTTTTTTAAGCATAAATACAACCGAGTTCTGCCATTTGGAGATACGGTTGTAGATCGCTGGGAAAAAGCAGCGTTATTAGGTTTTGGCAAGAATACCTCAATTTATGACAGCAGCTTAGTGCTAGGTTATGTGTCTGTTGCAAATGATACTTGGATTGGGCCAAATACGATATTAGATGGTAGTGGCGGCGGGCTAACGATAGGCGCGCATTGTAGTATTTCTGCGGGGGTGCAAATTTACACCCATGATACGGTGCGCCGTTCGTTAACAGGTGGGCAGGCAGAGATAGAGCTCGCCCCAACAGCCATTGGCAATAATTGTTACATAGGTCCAAATAGCATCATCGTTAAAGGCATACAAATTGGTGATAATGTTGTTGTTGGTGCAAACAGTTTAGTGACGAAGCATATCCCGGATAATACCGTGGTATATGGTACACCAGCAAAAGTGATTGGAAGCAGCTTGAAATATCAGGAGCGCAAATGATCTCAGTAATTGATTGCCAGATGGGTAACATAGGCTCGGTGGTTAATATCATCAAGCATATAGGTCATAAAGTACAGGTTATTAGTACTAAAGAAGAGGTTCTAGCGGCCGAGAAGCTAATTTTTCCAGGTGTTGGCCATTGGGATAATGGGGTTAAAAAGCTCAATGAAAGCGGTTTAAAACCGGCAATAATCGAAGCGGTTACAGAGCGAAAAACGCCCTTGATGGGAATATGTTTGGGTATGCAACTTTTGTTTAAAACCAGTGACGAAGGTGAAAAAGAAGGGTTAGGTTTTGTGCCAGGGCATGTTAAGAAGTTTGACTTTAGTGGTGTTTCAACAGATTTATTGACAGGGCCTGGTCGACTACGTATTCCTCATATGGGTTGGAATGTAGTAAAACCTTGTAAAGAGCATTCACCTATTTTAAACGGACTTAAAGCGCTTGATGACGAAACACGATTTTACTTTGTGCATTCTTACCACGCCAGTGATGTACCAGAAGAATATCAACTGCTGAGCAGTCATTATGGAGATGATTTTGTGTGCGCGGTTAATAAAGACAATGTATGGGGTTTTCAGTTTCACCCTGAAAAAAGCCATAAGTTTGGTATGCAACTTCTTAAGAACTTTGCAGAGAGCATTTAAATGTTACGAACGCGAGTAATTCCCGCCCTATTACTTGATGGGCAAGGTTTGGTCAAAACCACCAAATTTAAGTCGCCGGTTTATGTGGGTGATGCTTCTAACTCATGCCGTATTTATAACCAAATGGAAGTGGATGAATTGGTGTTATTCGACATCAGAGCATCGAGTAAAAAAGTTCCGATTCAGTTTGAGCTTATTCAACAAATTGTTTCTGAATGCTTTATGCCGATTTGTTATGGTGGTGGAGTAAAAACGCTAGAAGATTTTAGAAAGTTGTTTTATATGGGGGTAGAAAAAGTATCGGTGAGTTCACTGTTATTTGATAATCCTCAGATTGTAAAAGACGCTATAAAAATTTACGGCGCACAAAGTATTATTGCCACACTAGATATAAAGCGTTCGCGTTTTAGAAAAGTACAGCAGGTATATCTTCATAACGGAAAACAAAGAATTAAAAAAAGCTTAGAAGATGTTATTGGCTTACTTAAAGAAATAGGTGTGGGTGAGATAATAATCAACAACATTGATAAAGAGGGGACTTGGGAAGGGTTTGATTGTGACTTAATCAGATACTTTGCAGATAACACAGAAGTGCCAGTTGTTGCATTAGGTGGTGCGGGCAGTAAAGACGATATAAAAACAGTGGTGCAGCAAGGTCATGCATCAGCGGTTGCACTGGGCAGCATGGCTGTTTTCCAGTCGAAAGGAATGGGAGTATTAATTAAATTCCCTAAGCTAAAAGAGTTAAAAGAATTATTAGGAACGAAATAACATGAGTGTGCAAATTTGTCAGCGTTGTATATATGACGAAACAGTCCCGAACACAACATTTGATGCAGAGGGTATTTGTAATTACTGTCGTCAGATTGAAGAGTTAGAAGCGCAGTTTCCTAATGATGAACAGGGCGAAAAAGAACTGCAAAAGCTTGTTGACGAGATGAAAGCGGCAGGAAAAGGCAAGAAATACGACGCATTGATTGGGGTTTCAGGCGGGTGTGACTCCTCTTATTTAATGCACCTGATGACTAAAAAATATGGTCTGCGCCTTTTAGCAGTGCACTTCGATAACACGTGGAACTCAACGATTGCCACTGAAAATATCCACGCAGTGACTGATAAGCTAGGTATTGATTTATATACCCATGTTGTTGACTCAAAAGAGTTTGATGATATTGTTTTGTCGTTTTTAAAGGCGGGTGTTCGTGATATTGAATGTCCAACAGATATCGGCTTAGCTACGACTATGAATATGGCGGCAGAAAAGTATGGCATTAAATATAAGATAGATGGTCACTCATTTAGAACAGAAGGTTCAGCACCGATGGGCTGGATTTATATGGATGCAAAGTACATCCAAAGTGTTCATAAAGAGTATGGCTCAGTGCCAATGAAAACCTTCCCGAATCTATGGCTTTCAAAGCAGTTGAAATGGATGATGTTCAACCAAATTAAATCAATCAGACCGCTTTACTTCTTAGATTATGATAAAGAAGCCGCAAAAGAGATGCTGACGCGTGACTATGGCTGGACGTGGTACGGTGGGCATCATTTAGAAAATAGAACAGCGGCGTTTTTTCACAGTTACTTCTTCCCTAAGCGTTGGAACAGTGACTTCAGAATAGTGGGTTATTCAGCGTACTGTCGCGATGGTCGCATGACGCGTGAAGAAGCATTAGAGTTAATGAAAGAAGACCCGCATATTGAAGAAGGTTTATTAGAGTATTATAAAAAACGTCTAAACCTAAATGACGAAGAATTCGACAGGCTCATGACACAGCCGAAGAAATACTACACAGACTTTAAAAACTATAAAAAGACTTTTGAGCGTATGAGGCCGTTTTTCTATGTAATGGCAAAAGCGGGCCTAATACCTTGGAGTTTTTACATCAAGTACACGTTGCCACATGAAGTGATTAAGGACAAAGAGTAGTGAAGTTAGTCCTAGTTAATGGATTGTTTTTAATTCAAAAAGTACTACTAAATTTATCTATTTTATTTTTTGGTTTCTTTTCTCCAAAAAATAAAAGCGGCGTGATAGTAGGCACTGAAGAAATTGCATCAATTTTATATTCACTAACAGCTGCATTACCATCAGCAAAGTCAGTCAATTTAAAGTTTAATCCATATTATGATGAAGACTATGATTACTATTTTGGCAAGTACAAATGGTTAAGGCCATTTATGCGTTTCTTTTCTCCAGTTTTGCTTGGCTACTTGCTGGTTAACAACAAAACGTTTATTTACATATCTGCAGAAGGTTTTCTAAACCGTCGAGTAGATGGTGGAGAATATGAATTTAAAAAGCTTAAGAAATATGGTTGTAATGTAATTTGTTACTTTACTGGCTCTGACATCAGATCTTTCAAGTTGCTAGATAAATTTGGATCTGAAAATAGCATGGATGTGATTACGACTTATCAACCTATATCGCACAAAGGTATTGATTCTGAACTTAATGAAAATGTAAGAAGAATGTTAGGTAAAGTTGCAGATAAATATGCTTCTGCAGTTTTTAACCCATCAACTGATCAAATGGCTTATATTGAGCGTAAGTGCCACCCTTTTTTATACTTTGCGGATGAAACAAAGATTCAATACTTACCTGAAAAATATAAGCAAGATAAAAAAGTGGTATTACATGCGCCTTCGTCGCCAATAATCAAAGGCACACCAATCGTGCGCGCTGCGATAAAACAGTTACAAGAAGAAGGGTATGACTTTGAGTATGTTGAGTTAATCGGTGTCCCAAATACTCAGGTTATGGCTGAGCTTGCAAAAGCACATATTGTATTGAATGAGTTTTATGCGTTAGTGCCAGGTGTATTTGGTGTTGAAGCGATGATGAACAACGCAGTGTTATTAACTTCGGCTGATAGTGAGTTAGAACCAACCTTATTTGAAGGTGCTAACGATGCTTGGGTTGTTACGCCATATTGGCAAATTTACAATAATTTAAAACAAGCTTTAGATAGCTCTATGGATGAATTGAAAGATCAAGCTGATAACGGCACTAAATGGGTGGAAAAATATTGTACTTACGAGTTTAGTGCCAAGTATTTAAATCAAGTAATTGATGATTTAGATGATTAAGAAATTTTTCAAAGACTCTGCACTTTACACTCTTGCAAATTTATTCACTAAAGGCATCGCATTCGTGATGTTGCCGATTTACTTAAGCTATTTAAGTAAAGAGGAATATGGTGTCTTAGATTATATTACCACAGTAGGTATGGTAGTCGCTGTGGTGATCACCTTAGAAGTTGCACAAGCAGTAATTCGTTTTGTTGCAGCGGCCCAAGACGATATCAATATCAAGAGTAAATATATTAGTGCGTCTTTGACATTTTGTGTGTTCACTTATGCTCTATTAGTATTTGTGGGTCACTTGAATCTAGAGTGGATCTCTGAGTTTTTAACTGAAAATAAACAGGATTCTGAAATAGCTTCACTTGCTATTATTAGCTATTTTGCTTTTTCTATCATGTATTTTACGACTGTTATTTATCGCTCAAACCTAAATGCAAAATCAGCTACGTTGTCTTCTGCAATAGCAGCAGCAATTACCTCACTGGTCACTTTGATATTATTGAGCTACTTTGATATGGGGTTAACAGGGGTACTGCTAGGAATTATAATAGGTCAATTTTCTGTTGCTTTTTATAACTTGTTTTTATTAAGAAAATTTTGGTTTGTTAAACCCGAATTTAGCACACTTATAGAGATGTTACGTTTTTCAACACCTCTGGTAGTTTCAAGTTTGGGAGTGATTTTTGCAACGTTTGCAGATAGGTTTATGATTAAAGAAATGCTTAGTCTATCTGATTTAGGTGAGTATAGTTTAGCTGCTAGGTTGTCAACAGGTGTAGTACTTCTTACTATAGGTTTCCAAAGTGCACTTGCTCCACTAATATATAGCCGTTTAGAAGATCCTAACACGCCAAAAAGCCTTAGAAAGCTAGTAAGTTACTACTTAGTCGCAGCTATTGTCTTTATAGCTACATCTTTCCTACTAGCGTCGCCAGTTATATCATTACTCACCACCGAAGATTACGCTAAAGCACCTGATGTGCTAGTGATATTGGTTACATCTGTATTGGTATCTAGTGGCTACTTATTCTTTCCAGGTCTATCAATCGCCAAAAAAACACACATACTAGCAGGTATTAATATCTTCACAGGGGTAGGCAATCTTATTTTGAATGTACTGCTCATATCTAAATTTGGTATTTTTGGTGCAGCATACGCGACACTAATAAGTGCTATCATAAGTTTAATATTGAATATGTACTTTTCTGAAAAGTACTTTCCAATTCTTAGAAAACAATCAAACTAGTCCTGCTTAAATGACTGTTAAACGTAAAAAAGCCTTTCACTTTTTGTTGAAAGGCTTCTTTAATAAACCCTTTTTAGAGTGTTATCAAATTATCTGCGCTGAAAACATATTACATGCCTGTGTAAATGACGTCATACTTTGACGGTAACCTATGTTTGTAATAAAAATTAGCGGCTAATCTCCGGCACATCTACAAGTAAATGTGAAGCTGAAATTAAACTGAGTTCCAAAATACCCTAAGCCCTAAACACAGCGTATTAATAAGCAACCTGAAAAGCGATTTCATATCGCGTTATAATAAAGAACCTAGAACAGATTGTGCTTCAGCGCAACAAGCTAATCTTAACTTGCCTCCATGAATAACGACCTGCAAGAAATTTAACTACCCGGTAGCAGTGATTTAATACCGCGTAAAAACAAACCCGATGCAGGTTGTGCTTTATCGCAACAAGCTAATCTTAACTTGCCTCCATGAATAACGACCTGCAAGAACTTTAACTACCCGGTAGCAGTGATTTAATACCGCGTAAAAACAAACCCGATGCAGGTTGTGCTTCAGCGCAACAAGCTAATCTGAACTTGTCTCCATGAATAACGACCAGCAAAAGCTTTTAAATACCCGGTAGCAGCGATTTGATATCGCGAAATAATTAACCCGATATAGGTTGTGCTTTAGCGCAACAAGCTAATTTAAATTCAACTGCAATAAATGTCGAACGACTCATAACTGCCGACTATTTTATTAATAAAAAAATTCACATCATGATTACTTGCTAACAAAATCTACAAGTGGTTTAATTACTCAGCTTTATATAAAGGCTTTAGACAAGGCTAACAAGAACGATTTTAGGAAGAACGAATGGCGCAACGCTATAAAACTATCATTGCATCAGCATGTTTTCTGGCAATGAGTGGCTGTACAATTATACCCGGCGGCCATTTTGAAGGACTAAAACAAGGTGAGCAAACTGAAAACCTTGAGAGGGAATTAGAAAAAGTAAATATCCAACTCATAGACTCCGCGCTAATCTCTCAGCAAAAAGCTCAATCTCAAAACTTAGTGCCTAAAAAAGGTTCAAGTAACCGAGCCAAGGGTCTAGAACTTTCAGATTACGAATATAAACTTGGTGTGGGTGATGTACTGACCATAGGTGTGTGGGATCATCCTGAATTAACTATTCCTGCGGCCGTACAGCGTACCGCTGAATTTGATGGTTTTCGAGTTCAAGCCGACGGCACCATTACCTATGCATATGCCCCTAAAGTGCCAGCTGCCGGTAAAACAGTCGCAGAAGTACGCGAAGAGCTAGTAAAGCGTTTAAGTCGTGTTATCGAAGATCCGCAAATAGACGTTAAAGTAGTGGGTTTTAGAAGCCAAAAAGCCTATGTAACCGGTGAAGTGAAAAAGCCGGGTGTTTACCCTGTAACCGAAACGCCATTAACCTTAATAGATGCACTAAACCAAGCAGGTGGTTTAAATGAGCGTGCTGACTGGAAAACAGTGACATTTACCCGAGGTAATGAAACCGAAGTTATTCGTCTAGATGACTTTTATTCCAAAGGCGACATTTCTCAAAACCGTTTAATGCAGCACGGCGATATTGTACATGTAACACGCAACGACCAAAGAAATGTTTATGTATTAGGTGACGTAAAGCGCGCAGGTACAGTCGAAGTAAATCGCTACGGCTTAAACTTAGCCGAGGCACTGAGTGAGGTGGGCGGTATAGATGAGCGTAGTGCCGATGCAAACGGTATTTTTGTACTGCGAAAGCGCGACCTAGAAAAAGATGGTGTAATAGCAGATGTGTATCAACTGCATGCAAAAAATGTAGCAGCCTTGGTACTTGCTGAACAGTTTGAGCTAGACCCACAAGATATCGTTTATGTAACCAGTGCACCACTTGCACGTTGGAACAAAGTCATTAGCTTGTTGTTACCAGCGTTAACAACCGTTGACAGATTACAAGATATAGATAACCAGTAGTAGGCAAACCAGTATGTTCGATAGTGTTTTAATGGTATGTGCAGGTAATATCTGCCGAAGTCCTACCGCTGAATATGTTTTAAAAAGCAAGTTAGCGGGCAAAAATGTCAAAGTGAGTTCTGCAGGTTTAACCGCGCTTGAAGGAAAGTCTGCCGATAGTTTTGCGCAAGAATTAGCGCTGCAACATGGCGTTGATATGTCTGAACACAAAGGTCAGCAAATTAGTACCAACCTAGTGACGCACAACAGCGTAATTTTAGTGATGGAAAAGCGCCACCTAGAAGACTTGTGTACCCGTTACCCTCAAGCGCGCGGTAAAACTTTCCTTCTTGGTAAGTGGTTAGGCGACAAAGAAGTACCAGACCCTTACAGACAAAGCCGCGAGGCTTTTGAACATGTTTACGAATTAATCGATAGCGCCTGCAGCGCTTGGCAGAAGTATTTATAAGGATGAAAGAGTCAATGAATGCTCAATCAAACCTATTAAGTGGCTCGCAACAAAAGCAATCCACAGAACAAGCGCAAGAAATCGATTTAATGGCCTTGTTAGGCGCTTTGCTTGACCGTAAATGGTTCATCATTGCCGTTACAGCTTTATTTATGATTGTTGGCGTCGCGGTTGCAGTATTTAGCACGCCAATTTACCAAGCAACTTCTATGATACAAGTTGAAGAAAAAGGTGGCTCAGTCCCTGGTTTTGATGAGCTAGGCGGTATGTTTGAAAGTACCTCGGCGGCGGTTACCGAAATCGAACTATTAAAATCTCGCAGCATCATAGGTGAAGCTGTAGATAGTTTAAAGCTCGATATTGTTACAGAGCCAAAGTTTTTCCCTGTTATTGGTGGTAGGGCCTTTCGTAAGTTTACACCAATGCAAGAAGGTGAGTTAGCAGAGCCAAGTTTTGGTGCGTCTAGTTATGCTTGGGGCGGTGAAAAAATTGAAATATTTAAGTTCGAAGTGCCACAAAATGCCATTGGTACAGGTTTCACTCTAGTCGCATTGGCTAATAACCAATTTGAATTGTTAACCGGTGATGGCAGTAGCGTATTAAAAGGTAAAGTAGGTGAAGAGGTGACAAACGGCGCTTTTTCATTAACATTGAAAACGTTAACTGCTCGCCCTGACACTGAGTTTACCTTAACTAAGCGTGATCGCTTAAACACAATTCTAGATTTGCAGCGAGATATTGGTGCAAGCGAAAAAGGTAAAGATTCAGGCATTATCAACCTAAGCCTTCAAAATGCCAATGCTGAATATGCTGAATCTGTCCTCAATAAAGTGGCAAGCATATATGTCCGCAGAAACGTTGAGCGCAATAGTGCAGAAGCACAAAAATCGCTAGATTTCTTAGAGTACCAATTACCTCAAGTAAAAAAGCAGCTAGAAGACGCAGAACAGCGCTTTAATGATTATCAAGTAAAACAGCAATCAGTTGATATTACGCTTGAAACCGAAGGCGTACTAAGACAGCTTGTTAAGCTTGAAACTCAACTACAAGAACTCGAGCTTAAAAAGTTAGAGTTGGGCCGAAAATTCAAACAAAGCCACCCTAGCTACCAAGCAGCAGTTGAACAAATAGAAGCCGTTGAAAATCAAAAGCGCCGCTTGGCTGCCGAAGTGCAAGTGTTACCAGAAACACAGCAAGAGTTGTTACGCTTAACGCGAGACGTAGAAGTAAATAACGAAATTTACACGCTTTTACTTGCAAAAACGCAAGAGCTAGACATTGTTCGTGCAGGCACTGTGGGTAATGTGCGTGTGATTGACCTTGCAGAAGTCAATATCTCAAAGCCAGTTAAACCGAAAAAAACCTTAATCGTGATTATGGCAACTATGCTAGGTGGTATGTTAGCGGTTGCAATTGTACTGGTTCAAAAAGCAATTCATAAAGGTATTGAAGACCCAAGTGAGATTGAAGCTTTAGGCTTACCTGTTTACGCAAGCGTACCTTATTCAGAATATCAGGTTAAACTCACTGGCTTTGCAAAAGCTCGTAAAGGTAAAACGGCCAAGGCCAAGTCGATACTCGCAGTTGATAACCCAGCAGACCTTTCGATTGAAGCCCTTCGTAGCTTACGTACCAGCCTGCACTTTGCCATGATGGAGGCAAAAAACAATGTCATTGCTATCTCAGGCCCAAGCCCAGGTGTTGGTAAATCGTTTATTTCAGTAAATCTAGCAACAGTACTTGCACAGAGCGACAAAAAGGTGCTGATTATCGACGCTGATATGCGTAAAGGTTACTTACAAACGCAATTTGGTATGCAGTGGGACAACGGCCTAAGTGACTATCTTTCGGGTAGAATTAATCTTGAGCAAGCCACAAAGCACAGCCAGGTTGAAAATTTAGATGTAATGACTCGCGGCCAAATACCACCAAACCCGTCAGAGCTATTAATGCATGAAAACTTCTCAAAATTAGTTGATGAAGTAAGCGCTAAATATGACCTAGTAATTATAGATACGCCCCCAATTCTAGCAGTAACCGACCCTGCGATTGTAAGTGCGCACGCAGGTAGTACTTTACTGGTTACTCGTTTTGGTGAAAACCATGTGAAAGAGCTAGAGCTTACGCGCAACCGCTTTGAACAAAACGGGATTGACGTAAAAGGTGTGGTATTCAACGGCGTAGTTAAAAAAGCCAGCAACGCATACGGCTATTATGGTTACTACAACTATGAGTATAAGTCGGATAAGTAGCTGTCATTCTGAACTTGTTTCAGAATCCAACTACCGTCACCCTGAACTCATTTCAGGACCTAAACGTAAACGGTAGCAGCGGTTTTACACCGCGTAAAAATACCAAATGTAGGTCGTCATTTATGGCGAAAATTAAAATTACATTCGGTAGCAGCGATTTTACATCGCGTAGAAATTTTAAATATAGGTCGTCATTCATGGCGACAAACGTATGACTAAATTATTAAAAGCAAACTGCTCTCTGGTTTGCCTTGAAACAAGAAAATATCAGTAAAATTATTTTCTATAAAAGTACAAATTTAAATTTTGCCAAGTGAGATGTATATATGGACTTAAAAAATGCAAAAATAGGCGTAATCGGCTTGGGCTATGTTGGCCTGCCTCTAGCAGTAGAATTCGGTAAAAAATATCAAACACTTGGCTTTGATATTAATCAAAATCGAGTAACTGAATTGCTTTCAGGTAAAGACTCAACACTAGAAGTTAGTACAGAAGAGTTAAAAGAAGCGTCGCACTTAACTTATTCTCATACAGTTGAAGATCTAAAAGGTTGCAATATTTATATTGTGACTGTACCAACGCCAATAGACGACAATAATGCCCCTGATTTAACGCCACTACAAAAAGCGTCAGAAATGCTGGGTGAGTTTGTTGGTAAAGGTGATGTAGTAATTTATGAGTCAACAGTTTACCCAGGAGCGACAGAAGAAGTGTGCTTACCTATCATCGAAAAAGTGTCTGGTTTAACATTCAACAAAGACTTCTTTGCTGGTTATTCACCAGAGCGTATTAACCCAGGCGACAAGGTTAACACTCTTACAAAAATCATGAAAATTACTTCAGGTTCGACGCCTGAAGTTGCTGACTTTGTTGATGCACTTTATGGGTCAATCGTTGAAGCAGGTACGCATAAAGCTAGTTCGATTAAAGTAGCCGAAGCGGCAAAAGTTATTGAGAATACTCAACGTGACTTAAATATCGCGATTATTAATGAGTTTGCGAAAATCTTTAATCGTTTGCAT
>NZ_PPSW01000005.1 GCF_005876835.1 Pseudoalteromonas phenolica | reverse complement strand
TAGCTTCGTTAAAAATTTCTTATTTAGAACAACTCAATAGCAAAATTTTTGCCTTGCTAACGAACAGTTTTACTTGCCTCAAAATAGATCGCTTAATTAGGAGGATTGGTATTAGTGATCTTCATTCACAATGTTCAGATTATATTTTGGAATTTCTACAACCAAGTCTTCATCGTTGATGATTGCCTGACAACCTAGACGTGATTCAGGCTCTAAACCCCATGCTTTATCTAGCATATCATCTTCTAGCTCGTCGCTTTCTTCTAACGAGTCAAAACCTTCACGGATCACCACGTGGCAGGTTGTACATGCACATGACTTTTCACAAGCATGAGGAATTGAAATACCATTTTTTAAAGCGACATCCAGTACAGTTTGACCTGTTTTTGCTTCAATTGCCGCGCCTTCTGGGCAAAGCTCTTCATGGGGTAAGAAAATAATCTGTGGCATTACTTATACCTCGTCTACAGACTGCCCAGTAAGGGCTTGTTTAATTGACATATCCATACGGCGCGAAGCAAATTCACTACTTGCCGCATCTACAGCTTCAATGGCCGTTTTAATCTCATCTGGTGAAATCGCAGTTTCACGTAAATCAGCCAGCTTTTGCATTTCACTGCGAAGGGCTGCTAACTCGTCATCACTTAATAGCTGGCTATCAGTTGATAAAGAAGCTTCTAACGCCTCTAATACGCGAAGCGCTTCAACTTGTTGCTCTTTCAACATACGTGCTTGCATATCTTCTTTGGCATTGCTCATTGAATCTTTAAGCATTTGCGCAACTTGATCGTCAGACAAACCAAATGATGGCTTAACTTGGATCTCAGCTTGCACGCCCGTTGATTTCTCCATCGCTGAAACGCTCAACAGACCGTCTGCATCCACTTTAAAGGTGACGCGAATATGCGCTGCACCAGCTGCCATTGCTGGAATACCTTTTAAGCTAAATTTAGCCAGTGAACGACAGTCGTCTACTAGTTCACGTTCGCCTTGCAATACATGTAATGACATGGCCGTTTGACCATCTTTGAACGTGGTAAACTCTTGCGCACGTGCGACAGGAATCGTGGTGTTGCGCGGGATGATTTTCTCAACCAGTCCGCCCATGGTTTCCAGACCTAGAGAGAGTGGCAATACATCTAACAGTAACATGTCTGAATCTGGCTTGTTACCGACTAGAATATCTGCCTGGATCGCAGCACCGATTGCGACCACGCGATCTGGGTCGATAGAAGTCAGTGGCTTTTTATCAAAGAACACTTCAACTTGCTCGCGGATAACTGGCATACGGGTTGAACCACCCACCATAACAACTTGCAAGATTTCTTCATGCGATACATCAGCATCTTTTACTGCACGGCGACAAGCACGTAATGTCTTTTTCACTAACGGCATCACCATTTCGGCAAACTGAGCGCGTGTTACTGTCACTGTGTGAGCTGTATCACGTAGCTCTAAACCAACATTAACGGTTTCGTAGCTCGATAGCGCTTCTTTACAAGCTTTGGCTTTATTAATGAATAAACGCAGCTCAGAATTATTTAAATCATTAATTTGCGTTTGTTCTTTAAAATGTGCGACAAGTGCAGAATCAAAGTCGTCACCACCTAAACTCGAGTCACCGCCCGTTGCTAATACTTCGAATACACCTTGGTTTAAACGTAAGATAGAGATATCAAATGTACCACCACCTAAATCGTAAACGGCGATCACGCCTTCTTGTCCTGAATCTAAGCCATAAGCAACGGCTGCTGCTGTTGGCTCATTCAATAAACGTAAAACATTTAGACCGGCAAGTTCTGCAGCATCTTTGGTGCTTTGACGCTGTGCATCATCAAAGTATGCTGGTACAGTGATCACTGCACCTTTAATGTCTTCACCTGCAAAGCTGGCTGTTGCACGCTCTTTTAACGACTTTAAAATCTCTGCTGATGCCTGTACTGGGTTGATTGCACCCACTAAAGTATTAATGGCTAAGCTGCCATTATTTTCAACGAACTCATAAGGCAGTTGCCCATAACTTTGTTCAATTTCAGCTTGAGACTTGCCTAAGAAGCGCTTTACTGAAATTAACGTATTAGTCGGGTCTTCTGCTGATGCCGCAGCGGCAGCTTGACCCACCGTGATCTTATCAGCTTCGTAGCGAACCACAGATGGCAACATCGCTGAGCCATCAAAATCTGTTAGGGTTTTGGCTTCGCCACTTTGTACCGTCGCAACCAAAGAGTTTGTGGTACCAAGGTCAATGCCAATAGCTAGCTTATGTTCATGAGGTGCCGCGCTCTGCCCCGGCTCAGCAATTTGCAATAATGCCATAATGCTCTACGTTTTTAGGTTCGTTTGTAAACCAATTTGGTTTAGTCGAATAAACTGTCTTCTATGCGCGCTAATTCATCACGCAATTTGTATACAAATTTTAGCTTTCGAATGTTATCAGCTGCAGCGTCTAACTGTGCATCGTCATCACTGCTTAATTGTGATGAGAGTTGTGCTGAATATTGTTTATCAAGTAGCTTAATTTCTTGTTCAAAATCCTCGATAGCTGCTTCAGGATCGTTACTCTGCGGAAGATCTTCTAGCGCTTCTCGCAGTTCCATTTGCTGCATTAAAAACATCGGATCTTGTAAAGTCTGCTGCTCAGCGCGAATGTCTTTGCCTTTTTCGCTCAACATATACTCGGCACGTTTCACTGGGTGTTTTAACACCGCTAATGCATCGTTGATCTCTGCAGCTTTTTGTACAGCCAGCAGTTTTTCGCGTTCACTTTTTCCAGCATATCGGTCTGGGTGAACAACGCGTTGTAATTCTAAATAGCGGGTATTAATGGCATTTAGATCAACATCATATGAAACGGGAATATCAAACAATTCAAAGTAATGCATTAGGTTAACTCATTCAAAAGCGCTAAAATTATTATGCTAAATGATATTATACAACAAAGCCCTACCAAGGCAGGGCTTTGTTAACAACAGCAAGGTCAGTTACACTGTAAAACTTTCGCCGCAGCCACATTCGTCTTTTTGATTCGGGTTGGTAAACTTAAACCCTTCGTTTAGACCTTCTTTCGTGTAATCAAGCTCTGTACCGTCAAGGTAAACCATGCTTTTCGCATCAATGATGACTTTAACACCATTATGCTCATACACTTCATCACCTTCATCTAACTCGTCTACGAACTCTAATACGTAAGCTAAGCCTGAACAGCCAGTCGTTTTAATACCTAAACGAAGACCGATGCCTTTGCCACGATTAGCTAAGAATGTCTGAACGCGATTAGCTGCCGCGTCAGTTAATGTTACTGCCATGCCGCTCTCTCTTATTTAGCTTGTTTGCTTTTGTAATCTGCAATTGCAGCTTGAATCGCATCTTCAGCTAGAATTGAGCAGTGAATTTTTACCGGTGGTAATTCTAGCTCAGCAGAAATATCTGTATTTTTGATTTCAGAAGCCTCATCTAGTGTTTTGCCTTTCACCCACTCTGTTACCAGTGAAGATGAAGCAATCGCACTACCACAACCATAAGTTTTGAACTTAGCATCTTCAATAACGCCTTCACCAGACACCTTGATCTGCAGCTTCATCACATCACCACATGCAGGTGCACCCACCATGCCTGTTGCAACGCTTGGATCGTTTTTATCTAGAGCACCTACGTTTCTTGGGTTCTCTACGTGATCAATTACTTTATCACTGTACGCCATAATTCTTTCCTCGCTACCCGCTATAAACTTGCTACACGTTAAATTAGTGGTGAGTCCACTCAACGCTATCTAAATCAATACCGTCTTGGTGCATCTCCCAAAGTGGAGACATTTCACGAAGACGGCCAATTGAGTTTTTAAGTAACTCAACAGTGTAATCAATCTCTTCTTCAGTCGTGAATCGACCTATGCTGAAACGAATTGAGCTGTGTGCTAGTTCGTCATTACGACCTAGTGCACGTAATACATACGATGGCTCAAGACTTGCTGAAGTACATGCAGAACCAGAAGAAACCGCGATGTCTTTTACAGCCATTAGTAATGACTCACCTTCAACAAAGTTGAAGCTGATGTTTGAAATGCCTGGCACTGATTGATCAATCGCACCGTTGAAATACACTTCATCCATGCTCATCAAGCCATCAATTAAACGCTTACGAAGCGTGCTGATGTGCGCATGGTCTTTTTCGAAATCTTGCTTCGCAACACGGAAAGCGGTACCCATACCAACGATTTGGTGAGTCGCTAACGTACCAGAACGCATACCACGCTCATGGCCACCACCGTGCATTTGTGCTTCTAAGCGAGCACGTGGCTTACGACGAACATAGAGTGCACCAATGCCTTTAGGACCATAGATTTTGTGCGCTGAGAAAGACATGAAATCAACTTTTAGTTCTTGTAAGTCGATTTTTACTTTACCGGCACTTTGCGCTGCATCTACGTGGAACATGATCTTGCGCTCACGACACATCTCACCGATGGTCGTAATATCTTGAATAACACCTAGCTCGTTGTTCACGTGCATTACGCTCACAAGTACTGTGTCATCACGCATTGCTGCTTCTAACTTTTTAAGGTCAAGTAAACCGTTTTCTTCAACTTCTAAGTAAGTTGCTTCAAAACCTTGGCGCTCTAACTCACGGAATGTATCTAAAACGGCTTTATGCTCAGTTTTAACCGTGATGATGTGCTTGCCTTTCTTCTTATTGAAGTTAGCTGCGCCTTTAATTGCTAGGTTATTTGATTCTGTCGCGCCTGAAGTGAAAACAATTTCACGCGGATCTGCATTAATTAAATCAGCGATATCGTTACGCGCTTGGTCCACTAGCTCTTCGGCCTGCCAACCAAAACGGTGTGAACGTGATGCTGGGTTACCAAAATTGCCATCCATAGTCAGACATTGCATCATTTCATCTGCAACGCGCTGATCAACCGGAGTGGTTGCTGCATAATCTAGGTATATCGGTAATTTCATTGGTTTCTCCGCTTGACGCCAACTTAAAGTTGACAGCTCACTTGAATGTTATCTAGTTGCTTTATGGCAGTTTTAACAGCGCTATCTTGACGAGAAGCAACTGACTGCACATCAGATTTGGCGACTAACTCAGCTAGGGAAATATTATTTAAAAACTCAGCAATACGCTCACTTAGATCAGACCATAGTGTGTGAGTTAAACAACGCATGCCGTTCTGACAACCGCCGCCTTCACCGTGACAACGGGTTGCATCAACTGACTCGTCGACTGCATTAATCACATCACCTACAGAGATAGTTTGCGAATCTCGGCCAAGTAAATAGCCGCCGCCCGGTCCACGCACAGAGCTCACTAAGCCATGTTTACGTAAACGAGCAAATAATTGTTCTAGGTAAGATAATGATATTTCTTGTCTTTCAGAAATATCAGCTAAAGGAACTGGGCCAACATCGGCGTGCAAAGCAACATCGAGCATCGCTGTGACTGCGTATCTGCCTTTAGATGTTAGTTTCATTATTGCCCCCTCAGCGTTTTATCAGGTGGTGAATTTTAATTACCTGACTAGGATAGTCAAGTATTACTCACTACACTTACCACTAAAGTAACAAGTGCAATACCTGAGTAATTTACTCAAGTACTGCTCATTGTAATTACCCGACTAAATTAGTCAAGTATTAAACAAAAAATAATCAGGGGTTATTTATTGCCTGTAGACTTGTTAATTGAAGTTAAAATGCCGCGTAAAATATTAAGCTCTTGATCTTCTGGGCGGGCGCGATTAAACAGGCGCTTAAGCTTGGTCATTACCATACCTGGATGCTGCTTGATGATGAAGCCGGTTTCTTTCAATGTGCTTTCTAAGTGCTCGTAGAAAAGCTCCATTTGCTGAGAGCTAGGGTAAACTGCATCGTCTTCTTCTACTGGCTTGTCTTGCTTATCTAAAAACGCCATACGCGTTTCGTAGGTAAGGGTTTGAACGGCCATCGCAAGGTTTAGTGAACTATATTCAGGATTTGCTGGAATACATACGTGGTAGTTACAAAGTTGCAGTTCCTCATTAGTCAAGCCACTGTTTTCACGACCGAAAACCAAAGCTACAGGGCCGCTTTCAGATCCATCAACCAATTTTTGAGCACACTCTCTTGGCTCTACCATCGGCCAAGATAAAGTACGTGAGCGCGCACTTGTACCAATTGTTAGTGAACAGTCAGCAATGGCTTCTTCTAATTTGCTCACAGTCACGCTATTACCTAGTACATCTGTTGCACCAGCTGCGAGGGCACTGGCGTGGCTATCCACCTCACAAGCAGGGTCAACTAGATATAGTTTTGATAACCCCATGGTTTTCATTGCACGTGCAACTGAACCAATATTGCCAGAATGAGAGGTGTTAACTAACACAATACGAATATCTTCTAATGCCATTTCACTAAGCCTTTACGACGAAAATTGATAATTGGCTAAGTTTACCACAGCCTTTTTCTGCCACTCAAAAATCTTCGTTTATATTTTTTAATAGCAATTTCAACACGGTCAAAAAAACAACAATTTTATTTTGTTTTTTGGGTTTACTTTAAGGCAAAAATCGCTAGAATACGCCGTCCTGTGCTTACTGCATTGTCAGTAGGCAACGAATTTATACTGTTCTTTTACAACCCAAAGGTAATGCTATGCATCCAATGTTAAACATTGCGGTACGCGCTGCGCGTAATGCAGCTAAAGTGATCTTACGTGCAAGTGAAGATTTATCTCGTGTTGAAGCCCAACAAAAAGGCAGCAACGATATTGTTACTAACGTAGATAAAGAAGCGGAAGCTATCATCCGCGAAACGATTTTAAAAGCGTATCCAGAGCACTCAATTGTGGGTGAAGAACTAGGTGTTACCGAGGGTAAAGATGCTGACTATCAGTGGATTATCGATCCATTAGATGGCACAACAAACTTCATCAAAGGCATTCCTCATTATGCCATCTCAATCGCACTTAAAGTAAAAGGTCGTTTAGACCAAGCAGTTATCTATGATCCTGTACGTAGTGAGCTATTCACTGCTTCTCGTGGTCAAGGTGCACAGCTAAACAGCACGCGTCTTCGTGTTGCTAAAAACAACGAAATCGCAGGTACTGTGCTAGCAACTGGTTTCCCATTCAAACAAAAGCACCACATCGATGCATACACTGATGCATTTAAAGCGCTATTTGTTCACACAGCTGATATTCGTCGTGCAGGCTCTGCAGCACTAGATATGGCTTATGTTGCAGCTGGTCGTATTGATGGTTTCTTCGAAATCGGTCTTAAGCCTTGGGATACAGCAGCAGGTGAGTTACTTATCAAAGAAGCTGGCGGCATGATCACTGATTTTGCTGGCGGTACTAACTACACGAAGAGCGGTAACATCGTGTGTGGTTCACCTAAGCTTTGCCAACAGATCGTAAAAGAAATTCGCCCGACATTAACTGAGTCATTACTTAAGTAATTACGAGTGTATTGGGTTTAAAAAAGGAGCCACCGGCTCCTTTTTGTTTTGTCGAAAGTAATTTATTCGGCATTAAAATATGGGTTCTTCAACCTAATAGCCTTATCAGGCTGATACATAGATAACCGCGCTAAATCTTTTTCAAAATAACGCGAAAATAACACATCAAATTCACCGCTACTTTTTAACTTATTCAATCCACGCTTTAGATCATCTGCCAATTGTGGCTTTGCTTTATTTACGAAGAAATAAAATGCTGTGGGATATTCCAAATATACATTCGGCAATAACACAAATTTATCCGGGTTTTCTTCAAGCTCAGAGTTCACTTCAATGAAAGAACGAGGAAAGTAGTCCACTCTGCCAGCAGCTAATAATTTAAACATAGCTTGATAATTAGAGAGTGGTTTTATCGGCAGGTTGTGAAAAGCCAATATTTTAGTATCTGGCCAGTCATGCCCCTGTACTGCGGTAAATGCTTTTAATTGTTCAATGCTTTTAAGTTCCGCGAACTGCGCAAGACGTTCTTTTTTCACCATGATCGCCCGCTTACCTATGTACCCTTTAAATAAAGGCACAGGAATGGCTATTGCGATTTGCTCACGATCAGGGCTGGTCATACTCCAATGCAAGTCAACTTTTCCTGACGAGAGTGCCATCAAAGTACGCTGTTGATGAGGGTGAACAGTGACATGCTCGTAGTCGTAAGTGGCGTTTGCAGCTTTTAACGCTTTATCGAGCAACTCATAAAGGTAATGATCTCGCTCATAAAGCTTTCTTGGCTCTTTCGCGACTTTTATCGTCTCAGCTTCCACAGCTTGAAGCTGAAAAGCAGTACAAACACTTATAATAATGAAAAAGTTGATGAGTCTCTGCATATAATGGGCCTCCACTCATTTTATTCTAAGCTACCCAAAATAGAGCCATGACTCAAGTATTTCTCATTAAGAAACAATCGCCACTGTTGGTCGACGCTTATTTGCCACAAATAAATAGCTGTTGCGATAACGTTTGGCTTCCTTCTTGGCATCAGTTGCAAGCGCCGCTACCTGATGACTGTTATGACAGCTATCAACATGCGGTGACACCAGACCAATTGACAGTGTAAGCAAAGGCACAAATTGCTGCTGTCCTTCTCGGTTTGTAGCCCAATAACCCCCAGCTTTGACATGCTCAGCGGTAAAATAGCTTTTAGATTTCAACTCAAACTCATTAATAATGTCTCGGCAAAGTGGTTCAGCATCATCGCCATCAAACACCACCATGAAGTCATCACCACCAATATGCCCCACAAATCCAGAAAAGTCTGCACAACACTCACTTATCACATCAGCTAGGAGCTTTATCACTCCATCACCACTGGCATAACCATACAAGTCATTAAACTGCTTGAAGTGATTTAAATCGATATACGCCAAAGTGAAGTCTTGTTTATTTAACAGTCTCTGCTCTATGGCTTCGTTAATTGCGACATTACCAGGCAACATAGTGAGAGGGTTTGCATGCTGTGCATTACGAATTTTTTCTTCGGTAATGTGTTTTAAAATCGCTCTAAGTGGTACCAAACCTAAATACTTCCCACCTTGCGTTACCACAATGTGGCGACGAATATCAAAGTCTTGCTCCGTAATTAACTGACTCACTTCATCTAGTTGAGTTTGCTCATCAACAATTAAGGGCTGTTTGTCCATGAGAGAAGCCAAAGGCTTTTTAGCATATAAAGCATGACCATAAGGTGCTGCAAAAACTTCTGTTAATTGATCACGGTGAAGCAAGCCCATAGGCATTTGCTGCTCATCAACGACAGCGAGACTCATCAACTGCTTATCTTTTTCAAACACACGATGTACGTCTTGGCACAATACACCATTTAATACCGCTGGGGTGACATGCGTTAATTCGCCAATTGCTTTAACTAAACCTCGATGCATCACATTTCCTTGTGCTTGGCTCGACTCTTTTAGGGTATTTGGATAGGCATTCAATGGAACATGTGCGGGTCGTGCTATTAAAAAACCTTGCGCATTGGTAATTCCCAACTGCGTTATTAAAGCTAATTCTTCAGCGCGTTCAATACCCTCAGCTATGACAGCTGTACGCGTTGCTTTGGCAAGTTCAATAATTGACTTTAAAAACTCACGTTTAACCAAACTTTGATCGCAATGATCAATAAAGTAGCGATCGATCTTTACAAAATCAGGCTGTAACTCTGACCACTGTTTTAACCCTGAATAACCCGCCCCTAAATCATCAATGGCAATATTAAAGCCTAATTTTCGATAATGGCCGATGGTTTTAAGCAACAAAAAGCCGTCATCGACTTTATCTTGCTCAGTCACTTCAATGACAACTTGGTTGGCCTGTAGGCCATATTGCTGAATAAGTTGCAAAGTTTCACCTCTAGGGTGGTTTGGGTCTAGCAAGGTATTCGGACTAACATTTAGAAATAACTTGCCTGATAGGTTCAATTCAGCAAAACGCTCAATCGCTTTTTCACGGCATAACAGTTCTAATTCAGAGAGCTTATTAAAGCGCTGTGCTGCTGCAAATAAGGTATTTGGTGATTCTAACTCAGTACCTTTCGGGCCACGACTCAATGCTTCAAAGCCCAAAATAGTTTGCCGCGCAACATCGCAAATTGGTTGAAATAAGGGCTCAACCAAGCGTTCGTCTAAAATTGTTTGTAAACTCTGCGCGTCAATTTTAAACGCCTCTATGCGACCATTCTCCACTGCAGATCACCAAAACAGAAACAGTATCTGATCAGTTTACAACCACTGTATGACAATTTTATTGCGCTCGAAATCTGTTCTAGCCAATTAAACTTTCAGGGTTTAAAATATGCTTTTAGAAACCAAATCACGTTTCAAGCCACAGATTTAATTATGACATCACAAACTCGCGGTAATTTATTTATTCTTTCAGCGCCTTCTGGTGCTGGCAAATCAAGCCTGATCAAAGCACTGTTAGAAAAACATGCTGATATTAAAGTGTCAGTTTCTCACACTACTCGCGGCCCTCGCCCAGGTGAAAACAATGGTGAACACTACCACTTTGTCAGTGTAGATGAATTCAAAGCCTTGATTGATCAGGGTGACTTTTTTGAATGGGCGCAAGTTTTCGAAAACTACTATGGCACTTCAAAAGCAGCTATAGAGTCTCAACTTGAGCAAGGCATTGATGTGTTTTTAGATATTGATTGGCAAGGTGCGCGTCAAGTTCGTGAATTAATGCCATCAGTAAAAACAGTCTTTATTTTACCGCCGTCGCAAGCCGAGCTTGAAAATCGCTTAAATAACCGAGGACAAGATTCTCAAGAAGTGATTGCAGGGCGCATGGCGGAAGCAAAATCAGAAAGCTCACACTATGATGAGTTCGATTATGTATTAATAAATGATGATTTTGATACAGCTCTAATGCAACTTGAGCATATTGTTATGGCTGCTCGCCTTGAACTGGATGCACAAAAACACCGTCATCAAAATTTAATTGCTGAGTTATTGGCTTAATCTCTCTCATTTAAACAAGATAAATTTTTAACCACCTATTGGAGAATTGGTTTGCATCAAGTAAACTTAACAATTCGACATGAATAACTTTGGAGTGCTTCGATGGCTCGCGTAACTGTAGAAGATGCAGTAGATAAAATTGGTAACCGTTTTGACTTAATCCTAGTAGCGGCGCGTCGCGCTCGTCAGATCTCTGTAGGTGGTAAAGATCCTATGGTTGATGCTGAAAACGATAAGCCAACTGTAGTCGCTCTACGTGAGATCGAACAAGGACTTGTGAACAACTCGTCTCTTGATATGATTGATCGTGAAGAGCAACAAAACCAAGAAGCTGCAGAGCTTGCTGCGGTTGCTGCAATTGTTGGCGGTAACAGCTAAAACCCCCTGCACTTCATATTCAAAGCCAGCTTTAACGCTGGCTTTGTTGTTTTTAAGCCTCAATAACAAAATATTAGCCTGAACTTTGGTTAAGAGATTTACTAGCATATTGATATTGCACTAATAAATATCATTTAATCTGCAGACGGAGACTTTTAAGGGTAACACCGCTCACGCGTCCTGCTATCGCCAAGGTACCTACATCCATGTAGGCAAGGCGAATTTGCGCGTCAATAGCGAGCCTATTGCAAGTGAATTCAACGCTGTTAGCGTTGAAAGTAGCCTCTGGAGATAGATTTATTACCCATAGTTCAGGTTAATTACTCTCCGTAGACATAAAAGTCACAGCTAGCCATTGGTTTCTCTGATAATTCATCGTATATTCATAGCATAATATTACTTCACTGGAACATTGGAGTGTGAATGTATCTTTTTGAAGGCCTGAAGCAAAAGATCTCAGAATACCTTTCCCCCGCTGACGTAGAACTGGTTCAAAAAGCCTACGTGGTGGCGCGTGAAGCCCATGAAGGGCAAACTCGCTCTAGTGGCGAGCCATATATCACTCACCCAGTTGAAGTGACACAAATTCTTGCCAGCATGCGTTTAGACCATGAAACTCTCATGGCGGCACTCATGCATGACGTGATTGAAGACACTGATTTTAGCAAGCAAGATCTTGCCGAGATTTTTGGCAATACTGTCGCGGAGCTTGTCGAGGGTGTAAGTAAGTTAGATAAACTCAGCTTTAAAGATAAAAAAGAATTCCAAGCTGAAAACTATCGTAAAATGATCATGGCGATGACGCAAGATATCCGCGTTATACTGATTAAGCTTGCCGACAGAACCCACAACATGCGTACGCTTGGCGCACTTCGCCCAGACAAACGCCGCCGTATCGCCCGTGAAACATTAGAAATCTTTGCGCCTATTGCTAATCGTCTTGGTATTCATGACATTAAAAATGAATTAGAAGACCTAGGTTTTCAAGCGCTTTACCCGATGCGTCATCGCGCTCTAAAATCAGAAGTCGCAAAAGCTCGTGGTAATCGTAAAGAAGTCATCAGCAATATTCAAAATGAGATCAAATCTCGTCTTGAAGAAGCTGGTATTGAAGCGAATGTCAGCGGCCGTGAAAAGCACCTATACAGCATTTACAAAAAAATGCTCAATAAAGAATTGATGTTCAACGAAGTCATGGACATTTATGCTTTCCGTATAGCTGTTGATAATCTAGATACTTGTTACCGTGTACTGGGTGTAGCACATAACTTATATAAGCCAATCGAAACACGTTTCAAAGATTACATTGCCGTACCAAAAACCAATGGTTACCAGTCACTGCATACATCACTAGTTGGCCCACATGGTATTCCAGTTGAAATCCAAATTCGCACCCACGATATGGATCAAATGGCTGATAAAGGGGTTGCTGCTCACTGGATGTATAAAAAGTCCGGTGACAGTGCGGGTCATACTGCACAGCAACGCGCTCGTCAGTGGATGCAGAGTCTACTTGAATTACAACAAAGTGCTGGTTCATCGTTTGAGTTCGTTGAAAACGTTAAAACTGAACTATTCCCAGAAGAGATTTATGTCTTCACGCCTGATGGCCGTATTGTAGAACTCCCTATGGGTGCCACAGCCGTCGACTTCGCTTATGCGGTGCATACCGATGTGGGTAACACATGTGTAGGCGCGCGTGTAAATCGTAAACCTTATCCGCTCAGTAAAGCACTCGACACCGGTCAAACTGTAGAAGTGATTACCAGCTCTGGTGCTCACCCGAATGCCACTTGGTTAAACTTCATTGTCACAGGTAAAGCGCGCTTAGGAGTTCGTAACTACCTTAAGAGCCAGCGAGAAGAAGAAGCACTTGAATTAGGCCGTCGCTTACTCGATTCTGCTCTTGGGGAGTATCAATTAAGTGATATCTCGCAAGAACAAATTGACCGTGTACTAGCAGAGCACAAGCTTTCAACCATGCTCGAACTACTGGTTGAGATTGGTTGTGGCAATATTATGAGTGTGCTGATTGCTAAGCGCTTATTGCAAAATGATGATCTTGACGAAGATGATGGCAGTATTGAACATTTAGCTAAAAAGGCAAAAGCTGCGATCATTGGTACTGAAGGCATGCTAGTTAACTACATGAAATGCTGCCGCCCAGTACCAGGTGATGCCATCACTGCTTATGTGAGCCAAGGTAAGGGCTTAAACGTTCACCGCCAAGAGTGTAAAAACATTAAAGGTTGGGAAAGCGAGCGTTCGAAATATTTCGTCGTAAAATGGGATGACAACCCAGAAAAAGAATATATTGCAGGTCTTAGAGTTGAAATCATCAACCACCAAGGTACGCTTGCAAAATTAACCAGTGTGGTGGCAAGTACTAACGCTAATATTGTCGAAATTGCCACTGACGAAAAAGAAAGTAACTTATATATCATTGATTTAGGTATCACGGTTAAAGACCGTGTTCACGTCGCGGATGTGATGCGTAAGATCAGGGTGATGCCTGACGTTCAACGTGTATACCGTAAAAAGTAGGATTATTATGAACAAAGCAATTATTTCAACAGACAATGCACCTGCAGCGATCGGCACATACAGCCAAGCGGTTAAAGTAGGTACTGCTGTTTATCTATCAGGCCAGATCCCATTAGTGCCAGAAACGATGGAAGTGATCTCTGAAGACTTTGCAGAGCAAACGCAACAGGTGTTTAAAAACCTAACGGCAGTATGTGAAGCTGCGGGTGGCCGCTTACAAGATATGGTTAAGGTAAATATCTTCCTGACTGATTTAAGCAACTTCGCAACCGTAAATGAGATCATGAGCCAACACTTCTCAACGCCATACCCTGCACGTGCAGCTATCGGTGTAAGAGAATTACCTAAAGGTGTGCAAATCGAAATTGACGGCATCATGGAATTGCCTTCAACAAATTAATCTCACATCAAGCATTTCTTTTATGTGCTTCGTAATACTTACGAAGCACATCTCCTAAACACCAACCTACTCCTCTGTTCAGCATTTCTTTCTTTGACTTTTTGGTATAAAGCCATCAGACTAGCCGTCTAAATAGCTAGGTGCTCAGATCATAGTATCGATTTGAGATAATCGGGAAGTTAGTGACGTACCCTAAAACTTAAAGCAACCCTCATAGTAGGGCCATCTATTTTGAATCTTGTTATTAGGTTAAGTAATCTAACGCTGCCCCCGCAACGGTAATTGCAATCATTGTATAAGCCCGGAGACCGGCCTAACTATCAACCATAAGATTATATTGCGGTGGGCGATATAAGGTATTCGCCAACGTAATTTCGCTTTGGTGACGTATCTTATCGTCCTCATTTTGAGGTGCGTATGCAGTTGCTAATTTCTCGTTTTATTATTATTTGTTGCCTTTTGCCTAGCGCGCAGTTTGCCAATGCACAAAATACGCAAAACGAGATTGAAATCATCGAAATAGAGCAGCAACGCACGACCACAGCAAACTATCAATTAATCCAGCGCAGCGAATTTCTTGCCAGCGCACAAAGCCTATCTGACGTTTTAAGCACTATCAATGGAGTGCAAATTACGCAAATTAGTGGAATTGGTAATCCAGTCAATGTCTCTATTCGAGGCTCAAGCAGTAAACAAGTTCAGCTGTATATCGATGGTCAATTAATAAACGACAATCAATTTGGCGGTTTCGATCTAAATCAGATCCCAGTAGAACAAATTCAAAGTATTGAAGTCAGTAAGAGTCAGGCGATTGGCACGGGAATGACGCCAATTGGTGGTGTGATCAGGGTAAACACGTACAATCCATCAGCTTCACAAACTCGTTTGAGTCTGGCTGCGGGATCATTTGGGTTCAAAGAAGTAAACCTAAATCATAATGTTAAACTAGATAATCACGCTCTTTCACTCGGCGGTCAGTTTTTAAAAGTTAAAAATGACTATGACTACTTGGTACCGCAAACATTCGATAACTCTGCCATCAGTGCTGAGCAACCTTTGCGTAATAACGATTATGATAAAACGGCTTTGTACATAAATGATCAAATCTCATTAGATGCGCATAACATTCGCCTCAATGCACAGTATACAAAACAGAATAAAGCCATCGCTAATTATCAAAATAATTCACCAGAAAACCTTTCAAATCTAGAAACTAAGAACTGGCGGGCTGGGTACATTCATGTGTGGAAAAGTGGCTCAAAGCATTTATCTGAAGTCGAATTTGAAAGCTACATAGATAGCAAAAAAGAGCATTATATTGACGCACAAAGTAGCGTAATAAAACGAGATTATTTTTACGATACTGATAAATATTTTGCCAGCTTAAAGCCGACTTTTGTGTTCGACAATATTACGATACTGCCTTATAGCAACCTTGCAAAACAGCAATTTACTTCAGAACAATTTTTAAATGATCAAATCAATATATGCAATGGTTTCAGTGGCTGTGATGTAGAAGCGCAACAAACAGACTTACACTTCGGAACAAGAGTCGAATGGCAAAGTGAAGATTTACCTTTGCAAAGCTACTTACTTGCTAACAAACAAAAGTCTCGCTCGAGCAATCAAAAACGAAATGTGAGTGCTGAGCAAGTCGATCAACTCAAACAAGATGACAGTTATTCAAGCTATGAACTCGGCACAACCTCCCATTTTAATAACATTGAACTTGAATTTGCCTTTTCTAAGGGTATTCGCACTCCCACGTTGTTTGAGTTATATGGTGATAGAGGCGCGTTTAAAGGCAATGCAAACCTAGTACCTGAGCACTCCAACACCCTTATGTTGGCCTCAAGTTACAATAAAAATGCACTTAATATCACCAGCAGTTTGTATAGAACAAAGCAAGAAAATGCTATTGTTGCGATTTTTAATTCAACGGGTACAGGCAGTTATACCAACGTCAGTGATGCCACTTTAAATGGCCTAGAACTACAAATAGATTACCGTTTTAATTCAGCATTGAGCACACAGCTACAGGCCAACATAATAGATAGCCAAACCCACTCCGAGTTTGTTGCCTTTGACGATAAAAAGCTACCAGGTATTTATCATCAGCAATATAACATCAGTTTGGATTATCAGCTGAACGAAGCTTGGCGGCTATCACTCGATACCCATATCGATAAAGAGTTGTTTTTCAACAGAACAAATCGCTTTACTAATACGCAAGCCAAAGGCAATGGCACACCAAGTGATAGAGAAATCAGCGATTTCAGTGTGACTTGGCAGAACAGCCAACAAACGTTGTCACTTCAAGTGAATAATATTTTCAATAACGACTATCTAGACTTAGCAAACCGCCCCGCTCAAGGACGCAGCTTTCAAGTCAAATACTCAATTAAAGGTCTATAACTATGCAATTTAATAGCTCAAGAGCTCCTTTCTCACTAAGCCTTATTTGTTCGGCGCTACTGTTGTCTGCCTGTGGCAGTTCAGACAATAACAGTGCTCCAACACTAAGTGGTGAATTGAACCCATCTGTACTTGAAAACACCACACTGGTTGCAAACTATACTGCGAATGACCCTGACGGCGACGCTATTACCTTAACAATTAGCGGTGACGACAGTGACTTATTTACTATCACGCAACAGGGCGAACTGAGTTTCAAAAATGCACAAGATTTTGAAACAGCTGGAAAAACCACGTTTTCAGTTACTCTGACAGCGACAGAAAATGAAGCTGACAAACTCAGCACCTCTTTAAACATCACAGTTTCACTGGGCGATGTTAAAGACACCCCGGATTTTGCCGCAGTACAAACAATTGCACCTGATTACACCAGTTCTGAAGTCGTATTTGTTGATGCTCTCAATCAACAAGTAGAAACTGGTTATTATGTCAAAGCCAAGTCAGATTACACGGTTGCCAGCTATAACTCTGATCTTTTCCACATCGGCCGCTTCTTTATCGATACCATTGATAAATACAATGTAGCTGAAAAAGACGCTGCGGTATGGTCTTACTCGACGCAAGATGATCAAGACTCAACCAGTCGTAACCCTTACACTCTAGTTTCATTAAGTGATACAAAAGCGTATTTGATTCGTTATGGTTCAGGCAAAGTATGGATCGTTAACCCGCAAGCAACTCTGCAAGAAGACTTCAAAATTGGTGAATTAGATATTTCTGCTTACAGTAATGACAATAAAAATGGTACACCATCTCCATCAGCTGCGGTTATCTTAGACGACAAACTTTATATCGCTATGCAAAGGCAAAACGATAACTTCTCTGCAGGTACTGCATATGTAGCCGTATTTGATACTGCAACAGATGAAGAAATTGAAACAAATGCAAACAGCGAAGACAGCTTTAAAGGTATTCCTCTTGCTGGTGTAAACCCGCTAGAAAACAGCATCATTGCAGCAAATGACAAGATTTATGTAACAACACGCAGCGGCTACTCTGCGCCAAGCTTAGAGCTTAGCCGTATTGAAGAGATCTCTCCTGCTGATTATTCAGTGAAATCAGTATTAACAGCGAAAGATATTGCAAATAATACTAGCGGTTACATAAGTGGCACAGCCATTGTGTCTGCAGAAAAGGGGTACTTCTATAGCTCAGAAGCCTTCTTCACACCGTCTTACCATGTGAAATCTACCCTGCATGAGTTTAACCCAACTTCAGGTGAAATAATCGCTTCAGGCATTGCTAACACGGGTGAAACCGCCATCAGTAACATCAAGCTAGATTCAGCTAATTTCTTGTGGATGAGCATTGGCGACCCGACAGCACCTGGTGTTGATATTCTAAATACCAACACAAATGAAAAGTATAAAGATAGACTAACAACTGAATTAAACCCAAGCTCTATTGCGTTTCTGGCAGAGCAATAGTCAACTATTTTTTGAGGGGGCCTAAGTCCCCTTAATTCACTTTAAAAAACACATCTCCTTATATAATACCTCCTATTTAAAACAGTAAAAATATTTACTTTCATACCCTTATTATTTCAACATGCAAAAAACTAGCGACGCTAACTGTTGATTATTTAAACTATTTCTGTAATTGTAGTTTGTATCTAAGAAGAGTACAGGGAAAACAATAATTGAAAAAAACAGTCCTCTTAATGACAGCGCTGTCTAGCAGTGTATTTGCCAACCAAACCGAGTATGAGTTAATGCAACAATGGCTAGACTTAGAGAGCCAAAAAGGCAAACTAGAATTGAGCTGGCAAACAAATCAGCAATCATTACAAAATCAAATAAAGTTGCTAAAAGAAGAAAAAGCAGCGTTGCGTGCATTAATCAATAAAGCCAAAGACGCGCGAAGCGAAGTGGACGAAAAGCGATTTGAGCTCACTAAGCAACAGCAACAGCTTGAAGAAAATCAGCGATTGGTTAAAGCCGAGCTAAAAAACCTAATGCAATTTATTAATAGAGTCTCCCCTCTATTACCCCCTCCTATTCAAGCTCAATGGGAAGATGCTTTAACAACCATAAATAGCACACCTTACTCCAACAGCGAACAACTAGAAAAACTGTTAAGTATGTTTAAATCAGCGACTGAGTTTAATCAAAGAATTGCGCTGAATAATACCAATATGACTATTCCTACAGCCGATGGTGAGACACAAATGCTCGTAAGTCAGATCTATTTAGGATTGTCACAGGCTTGGTATGTTAGCCACGATGGTAAACACTTTGGGATAGGACGGGTAGAGCAACATGGTTGGCAGTGGCACCACACGGAGCAAGCTCAGCAGTTATTAGGCCTCTCTTCGCGAGAAGACTTTTTGCAATCTCTTGCACAAATAAAATCTATGCTCAATAAACCTACAACTGCAGCCTTTGTGAATGCTCCTCTTGCAATAGCACCCATTGAAAAGGACTTATTATGATCACTCGGCTCACAATATTACTTCTCTTGCTGCTCACTAGCTTATCTTCTACAGCTGCCCCTAATTCTGTCAGCCAAGAGCTCGTTAACAGGATCACTACATCTCAAAAGTCACTGCAAGCGCTTGAATCTAAGATTAACGAAGAAACCCTGAAATATCAGGCCCAGCTAAATAAAGAACTTGCTGCCGTCAAAGCATTACGAGAACAAGCTACAACTATTCAACGAACTGCTGATGAGCAGTTGATGAGCATTGAGCAGCTCTCAGGCCGGATCAATAAGTGGCGAGAACAAGATAATTACCAAAAGCTGTTATTACAAACTTATTTGGAACAACAAAACATTACTTTTGACCATACTGGAACGAGCGATGTCGCAATCAAGCCTGAGATATTTCAGTATCTGAGAAGCGAATTAATCGACGATCTTGCACCTAGCTGGCAACAAACTGATGTCATCAGCACAAACGGTGAGGTCAAACCTTTTAATGTCCTCAATATTGGGCCCATCAAGCTGGCATATAATTCCCAATTACAATCTGGTGGGTTACTTGAAAATCCGGTTAATCAAACCCTACCCAGCCTTGTTAAAGGGGTAAGCCAAAATGCTCAAGCTGTGCAATTGCAGCAGCTCAATCAAACAGGCATAGGCAGTGTGACTTTTGACCCGACACTTGGTAATGCCACAAAATTACAAAATAACCAACAAGGGATAGTTTCCCACATTAAAAAAGGTGGTGTGTGGGCATTACCTATTTTATTTTTTGGCTTATTAGCACTTATCGCTGCACTACTTAAAAGCATTCAACTCATGCGCTTACCTCGCATTAGTAAGGATTTCATTGAGCAACTCAAGGCCAAAAAAACGTCATTAGAAGTGCAAATTCCATTTGATGGCGCAGAGAAAAAACTAGTTCAAATCGCGCTCGATACACCAGTCTCAGAACAAAGGGACGATCAAATAGTATCTTACTTAATGCAACATCAACATAAGGTTGAAAACTATTTAGGCGTTGTTACTACAACAGCAGCTATTGCCCCGCTTTTAGGTTTACTTGGTACCGTATCTGGCATGATAAATACCTTTATGATGATGAATACCTTTGGAACTGGAGATGCGGCAACCGTCTCGGGAGGAATATCGGAAGCTTTAGTTACAACAGAGCTAGGGCTGATTGTTGCTATTCCCTCACTCATTATAAGTGCACTGTTAAGTCGTAAGGCTAAAAGCTATAACGCAAAGCTTGAAGCCAATGCAATTCAAATTAGTAAATTTGCGATGCACTAACATGACAGATATCAGCATCTTCCTAAAACTACTCAACAACACCATAGTTTGGACATTGATTGGGGTTGCTTTTTTTAGTTACGGTAAGCTTTTGTTGTTACTGGCTTTCACAGCCTGCAATGCACAATGGGCTACACGTTGTAATTACTGGTTAAGCGCTCTAAAAACATTGCTTGCGGCCTTACCTTTACTGGGGCTATTGGGCACAATCAGTGGATTGCTAAGCACCTTTAATTTCATGTCTGTCAACAACGGGCTAGATATGCAAGAGATGATCAGTGGCGGGATTGCGACTGCAATGTTCACAACACAGCTAGGCTTAGTGTTTGTTGTACCAGGCCTTTTGCTCCATACAGCTTTAAGAAGCAAAGTTTCTAACTGGCAGGTAAATACGCCATGCGCTCACTAATCAAACAAAAAATCTCAGAATCTAAAAGCCAAGAGATAGACTTAGCACCGCTACTTGATGTGGTCTTTATACTACTTATCTTCTTTATTGTGACCACTGTATTTGTAAAAGAAACAGGGGTAGAGGTTGATAAACCCAATGCCGTATCCAGTCAGCAACTGCAAAAGTCCGTATTTTTAATTGCGATAACGGATACCGGTCAAGTCATGTATGCAGGCACCAATATTGGCGTTGCCGGTGTAAGGGCAACATTGATGCAAGCTAGCCGAACGCAAACTCGCCCACTGATCATTCAAGCAGACAAAAGCGTCCCTACAGAGTTATTGGTAAAAGTCATTGATCAAGCTAAGCTCGCAGGTTTGAGCAATATTAGCCTAGCAACACAGGCGCAATAATATGGCCACCCTGACTCATAATTCATTGAAGTATGGAACGCTCGCTCTCGTTCCCTGGCTGCTAAGTGCAATGATTGTTGCAGGTCTAGTTTTCAGCTTACATTTACTAAAACAGCAACCTGAGGCTCAGAAAGCGGACCTCATTACCAGAAAAATAGACGTGGCTTTACCAACCCCTCCACCACCGCCACCACCGCCAGTGAAAACTACTTCGAGCAGTAGTGAGCCGTCTCAAACCGCGCTTAACCTAGCCAGCTTAGGTGACGGACCTAGTATTAATTATGCTGATAAACCGACGATGACACTACCAAAAGTCGAGTCGCTTGAGTTACCCAACTTCGCGATTGATGCAAAGATGATTCAAGAGCGATTAGCCCTTGATATGCCTTTACTGGCTGTCGAAAAGCTCGATCGCGTGCCTCAAGTCGTGCGACAAAAATACTTCCCGCCCCCTAAATCTGTTAGACAAAAGGGGGTGAAACGAATAAAGACACAAGTTGAATTGATCATTGATCAATCAGGCAAACCCTATATCAAACGCATTGTTGATCCTGTTTACCCCGAAATGGAAGAAGTGATCCGCGCTTGGGTCAGTCATGCAATCTTTAGTAAGCCAAAGAAAGATGGCAGAGCTGTGCAAGCAATTTACTTCTACTCTATTAACTTCAATTACGGCAGATAATCTATGAAGAATCTAAAACAAATAATTATTGCTGCGCTACTGTCTCAAAGCCTGTGTAGCACTGTCGCATTTGCCAGCTCATCATACTCTCAATTTAAGATAGAGGTTGCGCCTCCAACATTTGTACTGCCTCAGTTTACCGGTCCTTACACTGAAAAAGAGGCAAACATAGCACCTGAAGAGCTTGAGACAGCAGAACACTTAAAGAGCCTGTTAGAGCAGGGGAAAAGAGAGCAAGTTCTTAAAGAACTAGAAGCTTTTTATGAAATAGAGTTAAGCGTTGCCATGATAATGCTAAAAGCACAACTATATTTCGCGTTAGAAGATTATGATAAAGCGGAACAAGCCTACTTATCATCATTGAGCCGAAGCCCACAACTTATTAGGGCGCATAGTGACCTTGGGCAGCTCTACTTACTTAAAGGGAAGTTAGAGAAAGCAAGAGAACATTTTTCTAATGCTATCTCCTATGGCTCTCAAGATGCTCTCATATATGGTCAGTTAGCATATTTAAATTTATCCCTACACGGCCCCTATTCTGCGATTTCAGCGTACCAGCAAGCACTCTCATTAGAGCCAACTCAAGAACAGTGGCAGCAAGGGTTATTTATTGCTTTAACGCAAGCCAAAATGTACCCGGCTGCGCAAGCGCTTCTAAGCGAACTTATTGCCAAGCACCCGAACGATCATAAGTTATGGCTAAATCAAGCAATACTTAAACTTGAACTAGATAATAACGTAGAAGCATTAGCATCTTTAGAAATGGCAATACTGCTCGGTAACGAGCAGCAAAACAATTACAAAATAGCAGCTCAGCTTCACATGCAACTTGATAGCTTTGATAGAGCCGTAGAACTTATTAGCTATCATTTGAATAACTTTGATCTTGAAATGAATAGCCTCAACACCTATTTAACTTGGCTCGGTCAAAGGGGGTTATGGTCTCAAAGCCAAGAAATTCTGGCGTCACTTGAAACTAAAGTACAAACCATGTCGGCACACAAGCAAAGTGTAATCTACTTTCACCATGCCCTGATTGCACAGCAATTAAATAGCACGCCAAAAGCTGTTGAAAATTTCAAGCTATCAATAGAGAAGAACCCTAATAATGGTATGGCATTAATTGAATACGCTAATTATCTAGCATCTAATAAACAATTTACTCAAGCAGAAACCTTACTATTGCGGGCTGAAGCTCTAAATGATTCGAAAAAAGAAGCCCTGCTCGCAAGAGCGCAGCTCTATGTCGATTTACAAAATTACCAAGCCGCACTCAAAACTCTTAAGAATATTGCAAATCAATACAAAGAAACAAAAGGTATATGGCAACAAATAACATTAATAGAAAACATTATTAAAACAAAAGAGCAGCAGAAAACTTAAGGACTACAAAATGAAAAGACTCTTAATTTGCTTACCACTCAGCCTGTTAATTGGCTGCCAGTCGAATACAACCCAAATGGCCTGCAATGCCTCAGAAAGTGAATGGTATGAATTTGGGCAAAACAGTGCTATTACAGGAAAAAGTGTCCGTATTTTTGATGCCTTTAAGCAACAATGTGCAAAACAATTAACTCCAACTGCACAAAAAAGCTATATAGATGGCTTTAGTGATGGATTAATCTCTTACTGTACCTTTGATAATGGATTTAAAAGAGGTCAAGAAGGGTTAGAGTTAAATCAGAGCTGCCCATTAGAAATACGGCAAGAGTTTGAAAAAGGCTATAAAATTGGTAAGAAAACAAGAGATGAAAAGTTAAAACAGGCTGAGTTTGCTCGAAGAGAGCAACTAAGATCTCAGCAAAAAAAGTATGTTGCACCTCAAAAACATTAAAATAACTATAACTGGCTATAAAATATTATTTGTTATAGCCAGTTATAGAAATACCTAGTCGCGGAAGTTTTTAAATTGGAAAGGCTGACCTAGTTCACCAGTACGGATCAATTGCATTACTTCTTGTAAATCGTCGCGTTTTTTACCTGTTACACGAACTTCTTCACCTTGAATAGACGCTTGTACTTTGATTTTTGAGTCTTTGATAAGTTTAACGATTTTCTTCGCCATGTCTTTATCAATACCCTGCTTTAGGGCAACTTTACGTGACACATACTTACCAGAGCGCTCAATATCTTTAAGCTCAAGGCTTGAAACATCTAAGCCACGCTTTGACGCTTTTGCAGCAATGATATCGAATAACTGCATAACTTGCTGATCAGCTTCAGCTTTTAGCGTAATTGTTTCGTTTGCAAGCTCAATTGATGCATCCACACCACGGAAGTCATAGCGTGTTTCAAGTTCACGGTTTGCATTATCTACCGCATTTTTAGCTTCTGTCATTTCAATTTCAGAAACAATGTCAAATGATGGCATTATCTATCTCCTAATCATGTTATGGGCTGATTATAACAAGCAAAAACCGACTCGGTGAATAAATTTATCTCGCCTGATAACATCTATTTACAGAGCACTTTAGTATATTCACCCACCATCCATTTTTCGGTGATATACTGGCTCTACTTTGCCTGCATAGAGATATAGGAAGTTTTGTGACTCGGCGTATTTACCAAGTTTTATTACTACTCACTTTAAGTATTTGTACTGTTTTATTTGCTAAAGAGATCCAGCATTCAGGCATTCGATTTGAGCACGCTGATAAAATCGCACATTTTGGTATTTTCTTCGTGCTTGCCTTTATTATGCATCACGCCATTCGTATTCCAATCTGGCTTCAGCTTTGTTTATTAACCGCTTACGGAATTGGCATTGAATACATGCAAGATACCCTGCCTCATAGGCAAGCTTCTGTTGGTGATTTTGTTGCTGATGTAGCGGGTGCTGCCAGCTACTATTTAAGTTATTTCGCATGGCGAGAGTGGCGAGTTCGTAAGCATGGCTAATATTCATGTTTTAGGTGCTGGTGCTGTTGGTTTAAGCTTTGCATTTCACTTAAGCCAACACCATCAAATCACGCTAGTGACTCGACATAAAAAAAACAACACTTTTTATTATCAAGAAGGCGAAACCGTCACTCCAATCACTGCCAACATAGTTGATATCACAAGTTTAACCTCACAAGATCCCATCTCAATTTGCTTTATCTGTGTCAAAGCTTACCAGCTCATAGATGCGTTCAATGTCATTCAGCCTTTTCTAGCACAAGAAGCCATGGTAATTATCAGTCACAATGGCATTACTGATTTGGCAGAGATCACATCGCAACTCAGCACGACTCAAAGCCTATACTTTATGAGTACATCACGCGGTGCACTTAAAACATCGAGCAACACTGTGGTTCAAACAGGCATTGGTGCAACCTATTTAGGTGCTTGTAATACTGAAGCTGAAAGTAACATTGATACTTTTTATGAAGCGGTATTTGCTGAAAGTATTTCTCACAGCGCCATTCATCACGACATTACATTGCTGCGCTGGCAAAAGCTGATGGTTAATATTGCCATTAATCCACTCACCGCTTTGCATCAAGTTCAAAATGGGCAATTACTAAAACCAAGTTACGCCACACAAGTGATGAACTTATTAAACGAAGCCTGTTTTATTGCCGATAAATTAGGAATTAATATCGCATTAGCAGACGCACTCAACAGTGCGTATACCGTTATGCGACAAACTCGCAGCAATAACTCATCAATGGCACAAGATGTAAAATTAGGGCGTAAAACTGAAATTGAGGCAATCTGTGGCTATATCGTTGGTGAGGCGAAAAAACTCGGGCTGGATGCGCCTTATAACCGAACCATGCTTGAACAAATCAATCGTTTAGAACAAACAAGCTGATAGCAAAAAGCCGAGTTATACTCGGCTTTTCTGACAACTAAAAATACTTGCTATGGACGGTACACTTTTACATTCATGTAGCCGTTTTCATGCAAAATAAGTGCTTGTAGCTGGCTCATTACCCCACGGGCACAATATAAGTAATATTCTTTATCTTGAGGCAGATCACCAAACTTAGTCGCTAATCTAAAGAATGGAATATGCTCTACTTCTACCCCATCAAGCTCAAGTGGATTTGCGTCCTCTTCTTCTGGCGAACGAATATCAAGTACCACTGCATTTTCAGGAAGCTCACTAACAGTTTCAGCCTCTTTAACTTCTTCTTTCGCTTCTTCTTCGATTTCGCGAATGTCTTTTACAGTCGCGTTTTTGATCACAGTATCTAAAACATCAAAGTCGAACTTGGCTTCTTCTTCCAAGATCTTTGACATTTTCGCTTTAACAGTCGGCTTTTGTGAAATAACACCACAGTATTCAGGCATAGATTCTGCCATTTCTACTGTACCAATCTCACGGGCAATCTTAATAATATCTGCTTTATCGTGCTGAATAAGTGGGCGTAAAATCAAGGTTTCAGTCACACGGTCGATCACACTTAAGTTAGCCAGTGTTTGACTTGATACCTGACCCACACTTTCACCTGTGATTAACGCGTGAGCATTTACCTTTTCAGCTACTGCTGCGCCTGCACGCATCATCATACGCTTAAGTACGACACCCATTTGGCCGTTTTCTACATTTTCTAAAATCTCAGCAACCACAGGTTCAAAGTCTACCGTGATGAACTTAACTTTGTGAGTAGAGCTGAATTGCTTCCACAAATAGTGACTTACCTGTTTCACGCCGATTTCGTGAGCAGCACCACCAAGGTTAAAGAATAAGAAGTGAGTACGCGCGCCTTTACGCATCATCTGATATGTCGCGACGCCTGAATCAAAACCACCTGAGATCAGTGATAATACATCTTCTTGCGTCGGCAGAGGGAAACCACCGATACCATAGTGAGTGTGGGTAACAATATAAGCCAGATCTTTTTTGATCTCGATTTTAACCACAACTTCAGGCTTACTTAATTTAACCTTAGCGCCTTCAACATTTTGGTTAAGACCGCCACCAACATAACGTTCTACGTCTGTTGAAGTGAAATCATGATTACCGTTACGCTTTACGCGAACACAGAAAGTTTTCCCTGCAATTGTATGGCTCGCAAGCTCTAAAGTACGCTGATAAATATCATCAATGGTTTCAAAAGGTGTTTCTTGTACTTCAATAAATTGCACAATACCAGGCACGCGTTTGAGGTTATCTATGAACCATTCACGGGTTTGTGCATCGCTGATATCCGTTTCAACTGCAATGTTATCCCAGTTGTTTTTTACGCGAACTTTTTCATCTTTACGAAGTAAGATTAACTTGATGTTTTTCTCAAGTAACTTGGTAAAACGTTTACGAACAGATTTACTCTTGATCGCGATCTCAGGATGCAGTTTTACGATAAATTTAAGCATAGAAACACTCTTTAGGTGGGCGAATGCGCGCCGCGTCAGTCGGGCGCGCGATTATAGCAAATTTCTATGCGATGAGGAAATAAACAATATTGGTTTATTAGGCAATACTCGGCAGTGCCTCGTCAGCCAGTTGCTGATATTGCTTTTGCAGATCGCTGATTTTCTTAAAACTCAAATCTGTACAGTATGGTTTGACTAAAACTAACACTTTGACAATGCCATTATAGATATCTTGTTGTTCTAACACCCCTGTCATACGGCGAGCTTTTACGTAAGGAGTCCAGAAACTCACCGTCATCTTTAACATATGCGCAAATTCAGATGCATCTTCATCTGTGATTTCTATTACGCCAGCACTGCGTAACCCGATCACAACAGAGCGCACTTGATTAAACAAATCGGCTTGAAATTCGATATATTGTTTTTTTAACTCACTGTCTTTCGCAAGAATGTCAGTTAAGTTGTCATAGAAGAAATGATAACGCCACATAAGTTCAAACAATGAATCTAAATATTGTGTTAACTGTTCTAATGGCTCGTGAGATGTGTCGAGTGGTTTAAAGTGCGTACTTAAATGCTCTCGATACAGAGTGAAGATATTACGGATAATGTCTTCTTTATTTTTAAAATGGTAATACAAGTTGCCGGGACTTATACCTAAGTTTGAAGCGATATGATTGGTAGTGATCGCTCGCTCTCCATGTAGGTTAAATAAGGCAATACTGGTACGAATAATTTTTTCCTTGGTATTCATATCCTGCTCTCAGACACGCTAATAATGATGAATATAATAACTAAATTCTGCTTTAATTACTTATTTGATTCTGTCATAAGACATAAATTATGTGACATTACCCAAAAAGAAAACAGTTCCATAAAAATTATATCCATACTGAAAATACCATTAAAACGGCTTAGTTATAAGCAACAAGTTGCTAAGCAGACCAGTGATATTTGCTGCAAAGCTTGATAACATTACAGAAATTTTATTCTGACTAAATTGTTATGAAAGTTACCGCGCTATACCCAGGCACATTTGACCCACTCACCAATGGTCACGCAGATTTAATTAAGCGTGCAGCTAAGATGTTTGATGTCGTACTACTCGCCATTGCCAATAATCCGAGTAAAAAGCCTTGCTTTAACTTAGATGAGCGCGTTGCACTCGCTGAGCAGGTTTTGAGTGAATACAAAAATGTTAAGGTCATCGGTTTTTCTGGACTATTAGTCGATTTAGCTAAACAACAAAATGCCCAAGTATTAATTCGCGGCATTCGCGCAGTCTCAGATTTTGACTATGAGTTCCAGTTAGCAAATATGAACCGCCGACTTAACCCTGATCTTGAAAGCGTATTTTTAACGCCTTCAGAAAGAAACTCATTCATCTCCTCAACACTCGTTAAAGAAGTGGCTTTACATCATGGTGATGTAACTGAGTTTGTCGATCCTATTGTTGCCAAGGCCTTATTGGAAAAATTACACGGATGAAGTTAAAAGTATTAACCCTAGCAGTCGGCCTAAGTAGCTTCTCAGCTATCTCTAGTCCATGGATAGAAGCTGAACAAGCGCAGCTTAAGCACTCTATCGACTTACTTGTCAGTCACAACTTAATTCAACGACCAGTCAATCAATACCCTTTATTATGGCGAGGTATAGTGCAAGACTTGGCTGCTGTTAATATGAATGAAGTACCTGAGTCGGCAAAGTTCGCGATTGCGCATATCAAGCATGCTTTATCTAATGCGAAGCAAAAACGCCGTTCAAGTATTCGCGCTTTCTACAACCAAGACCCAGAATTAAGAGAAGGGTTTGGCGAGCGCAAAGGCGCAAAGTCTGGTGTTCAAACGTTTGGTCAGATAATCAGTGATGACGTTAGCGCCAAAGTACAAGTCAACTATACGGATGATGCCATCGATGGTAAGTACATCAATCATTATGGTAGTCATGTCGCGATATTGCTAGATAACTGGTCAGCTAGTATCGAGCAACTGAACTATTGGTGGGGCCCAGGTAATGAGCAAGCTTTACTGCTTAGCAATAACGCGGCCCCTATGAAGGCGTTTAGACTGAGTAGAGCCAATACCGACTACCAAGGCCCTTCATTTTTATCATTTATCGGTCCTTGGCAAGTCACTGCTATCGCGGCCAAGCAAAAACCAACATTAGCCACAAAGAAAGAAGGTGATTTTTGGGGCGTTCGCTTATCGAGCATGCCAATATCTGGATTAGAGATTGCGTTTAGCTCAACATCAAGTGACTTTATTTTTAAAGAAGATCCACAAAACTCCGAGCTTAGAAGCAAACAACGCCTAACAAGCTTAGATGCGAAATACTCGAACACTTTTCAAGGTTTACCTTTTGCTGTCTATGCTGAAATAGCTGGTGAAAATGACGCTGGGTTATTACCTAGCAATAGCAGCTATACCCTTGGTATTGAGGGTCACCTTGCAGATATAACCTATCGAGCAAAAGGCTTTATTGAATTAAGTGATACAGAACTGAATTGCCAAGCAGAGCAAGCCAGTTTCCAATGTAACTTTGCCACATCAAATAAAGGAGCTGACTACATGCAACGCGAGCAATGGCTGGGGGCAGCTATGGGGCCGCAAGCTAAAAGCGTCACTCTAGGTATTGATTATTACCGCCTAGCTGGTTTCGGCGGATATGCTAAATTAAAGCAGCTAAATTTTGACTCTTTAGATTTAGATAGAAGCTTACTCGAAGTAGGCTATCAGCAAGGCGTATTAAAAGGCTTAGGAAAACTGGGCTTGAGTGTTTGGAAAGATAAACTACCCAAAGACTCTGAGACTCACACAGCAGTCTCAGCAAGCTGGGAACTTCAATTTTAATTAAGGGCGCGAATAAGCGCCCTTAATTTTTTTGCTCAGTTTATACCAACCTAAAAAATCTTTTTGTACAACTAAAACTAAGACCATGATGAGGTCAGAACCATTTATTCCATAGCTAAATACAGTCCAAAACCACCAATACCCTTCTTCTTTGAGTCTATGATAAGTAAGTAAAAAATCCATTTGCAACAGTAAAAAAAGCAATGAGTTTACACTTAAAGCTACAAGTAAATACAAACAACAAAGCTTGCCGGTTTCACTCTTTAGTTTGAAAAAGCGGTGAATAAATACAATCGTCAGCAAATCTAAAGCAAAATAAAGCGAATTAGGCAAATAAACTGACCTAAGCTCAGAAAACCAGTAGGAGTACTCTATAGGTAGCAATATAGAGTAGGAGATAAACATAACAAGAGAGAGTGTTAGAGGCTCATAAGTTTGCTCTTTGTTTAGACGGTTGATGTTATTAACCGATGTTCGTCCAAAGTTTATCAAGAGTACCATAAAGAAAAGAAACGTTGCTATATGCCCAAATAAGAATCGAGCGATAGGATTTAGATGTAAAAGCTCACCAAATATATATTGAATATCAATCACGTAGAGCACCTAATTTCATAACACAGCCTTACTTTTCTTTCGGTGCAAAAGAAGCCTATTTACCATCAATAGATCTTTATGGATTAGCAGAACTAAAATCATCACTGCATCAAAAAAGTTTATCCCTATCGTAAATACATCCCAAAACCACCAAGCTTTGAAAGGTTTAAAATTGTTATACATCAACAATAAATCTATTTGTAATGAAAGAAATAAAATAGAGTTACACGATAAACAAAAGACAATATAGCGTTTGCATAGTAATGCTTTGTTACTTTGCAACTTAATCAAAAAACATATCAACAGAATGGTTAAAATATCTAAAAAAAGAAAAAACGTATATGGGAAATAGCGTGAAGAGATTTCAAACAAGCCAACTAACAACTCGATCGGTATCATCAAAGCATAAGAGAAACACATAACAATAGATAGGCTAAGCACTTCTTTGCGTTCAGCTCTGACACTGAAGCTTGCATGTATATTAGATGTTCTAACATAATTGGCCAGCATGACTAAAAATAGTAACCAGCTTACCAAGTGCATACTTAAGAAGTTAGTAATTAAATCCCAGTTCATCAATGAGCCAAAATACATAGTACTGTAGTTATTCATAACAAACCGTTACTCTTAGCGTATTAGAATTTTATTGGTTAAATAATAAAGTTTAAGAAAATCTTTATGCAATATAAGGACTAAAACCATCATGGCATCAAATGCATTAACCCCTACCGCAAAAACATACCAAAACCACCATGGCTGGTAAGATTTTAAACCTTCAAAGACCAAAAAAACTTCTATTTGAATAGCTAGAAAAAGTAGCGAATTACACAACAAGCCTACAAGCAAATAAGTTTTGCATATCTTACCTTGCTCAGAACGCGTATTCACACAGTTATAAATAAATAATACAGTTAAAAGATCAAGTAAAAGGAAGTAGGTATTAGGGTAAAGATAAGAGATTAGTTCTTTCAAATTTACGAAGTAATCAATCACACTACCAATAAAATAAGATAAGAACATGATAGCTGATAACTGAAATGGCTCTTTTAATTTTGCCTTATCAATATGTTGAAACTGCCAGCCTGACCTTCTCACAAAATTTAATAAGGTCGCCATTAAGAAGCACCAAATTATAAAATTGGCTAGAAAGCTGGAAAAGGTAGCAGAGGAAAAAAGGGTAACCACAGTAATACATAACCTGAAGTAATTAAGCGGTATAATAAAGTCTTAAAGAAATACTTAGTTCATCTAAACAGAGTGACAAAGTAAATGGTATTACTCTAAGACACAAGTCTTACAACACAATGAGCGTATTTATTGTGGGCAACATCAATATAAGAGCTTAAGGAAAAAAGAAAATCACTTACTGTATTTTCACGATAAAAACTAAGCCGAAATCGTTTTTTGTCGTTTTGAGAGATGCTTCTTAACTCTGTTTTTGAAAAACTTTACACACAAGAAATCTCGGTCAAGTATCAAAGATGCAACCATAATCACATCTATTATGTTAATCGCTAACGTATAAAAATACCAAAACCACCAAGGTTCTCTATTGTCTAATACCCTTAAATCTATATGAATTAACAAGCAGAGGATAGCATTAAGTGTTAAGCCAACAATTGTATACTTAGCTGCAACACAGAGCTTTTGTTTAACAAGAAAACTTAATAGGGAGATCAATGCAATTGTAACAACATCATATGCAATCCAAGAAAGGTACATATAATAAGTTGAAGATAAGTCAATGTAGTGATTGCTGGTAAAATATGATGCAGCCATCACAAAAGAAGTTAATAAAAGGGATATATTCTTACTTATATTTGATAAATAAAAAAAAGCATTAAGCAAAAAAGCTAAAACCATGCCTAAAACAATTATTGTATCAAAATGCAGCCCTAAGCTTTGTAAACTAAAAATATATCCACCAAAAGAGATTACGGTTCTTTTTTCTCGCCTGTATTTGGGTTCACAGAACCACCACCGCGAGCGCCAGTAATTTGCTCTAAAAACTTTTCAGATTTAATTACCTTACCAGAAAGAGAATTGATTTGGCTAGTGCTTTGAGCCGAACGTTGTTTTGATACTAAAGTTTTAATTACCTTTAACATAATGTTTCCTTATTTACGCTGTGAAACAGAGAGTCACAAAAGTGACGTTTATTTATTGTTAAAAGTTATTTAGCAATGATCGATCCAATATTACACCACATTACACTTAACTTGCTTAAATGCTGATTTTATGTTCACAAGCAACAAAAAAGCACCAGTTTGATATAAAAATGGTGCTTAATTAATAATTTAAAGCTTTACTCAAATAAACGAGTAGTGGCTTGATTCAAAAAGTATTGGCTTAACATGCCAAGAAATAAACTCCACAAGCCACTTAATCTTTATTACTACTTAGATTTTGCCTGCTGTTTAGCATATTTAATTGCTTGTTCCACTTGTGGCAACGATGTGCCACCAAGCGCTTGCCGTGCGGCAATACAAGCATCTATCTCTAATACAGGATAAACATCTTCTGCAATTACATGACAAACTGTCTGAAATTCATCAAGCGATAAATCTTCTAGATTCTGACCTTTACCAATTGCATGCTGAACAAGCTGCCCAACGATATGATGGCCTTCTCTAAATGGAATGCCTTTAGCAACTAGGTAGTCAGCAAGCTCTGTAGCATTAGCATGGCCGCCTTTCGCTGCCTGTAACGTTGCTTCACCATTTACCTTGATACCCTTAATGCAGGCTTGTGCCATATGAATACAGGCAAGCCAGGTCGGCATAGCATCAAACAAACCTTCTTTGTCTTCTTGCATATCTTTATTGTACGCAAGCGGTAATGCTTTTAGTGTCATCATCATGGCGCTAAAAGCACCAAAGACACGACCCGTTTTGCCACGAATTAACTCCAGCGCATCTGGGTTTTTCTTTTGCGGCATTAATGACGAACCTGAAGTCACGTTATCAGCCAATTCAATAAACCCAGCCTCGCCAGAATTATAAAAAATCAGATCTTCTGCGAAACGAGATAAATGCATCATTGAAATGCTGGCACAACTTAAAAGCTCAACCACAAAATCTCTATCTGACACTGCATCTAAGCTGTTGCGGCTGGCATGTCTAAAGCCAAGATTGTGAGCCAAAGCTTCTCTATCAATCGGGTAAGCTGTACCTGCTAACGCACCACTGCCCAGTGGGCTGACATTTAGTCTATTAATGGCATCGTTTAAACGAGACTCATCACGCTCAAGCATTTCAACGTAAGCCATACACCAATGGCTAAATAATACCGGCTGCGCTCGCTGCAAATGCGTATAACCAGGTAAAATCGTGCCTAGTTCACGTTCAGCAAGGGCGACGAATTCAGCTTTTAAAGCTTGAATGGCTTCAACAATTTGTTCGGCTGTACTTCGACTCCAAAGACGAAAGTCAGTCGCAACCTGATCGTTGCGACTGCGGCCCGTGTGTAGTTTTTTCGCCAAATCGCCTACTTTGTCTATCAGCTTAGCTTCAACATACGAATGGATGTCCTCATACCCAGCGCTCGCCACTGCTGATAGATCTTGTTGTACTTCGTTTAATAGCTCATTCAAAGCTGCAACCAGCTCGGTATGCTCTTGTGCACTTAACACATTAACTTGCTGTAGTGCACCGGCCCAAGCGATCGAGCCGATAATGTCTTGCTCTGCCATTTGGTAATCAAACGGTAAAGAATCATTAAATTGTTTAAAAGCCTCATCAGGTCCTGATGAAAAACGGCCGCCCCATAGTGCCATGCTGAAATCTCCGAACTTAACTCTTACTTAACCTTAGCGTTTAATGCAGCAATTCTGCTCGACAATGAGAACAGGCGAATAAACCCTTCAGCATGCGACTGGTCATACACATCATCTTCACCAAATGTGGCAAAATCTTCACTGTATAAGCTATTTACCGATTGCTTTTGTACGGCAGCCACTTGGCCTTTATACATTTTTAAGATCACTTCACCTGTTGCAACTTCACTTAACGCTTCAGCTCCAGCTAGCACTGAGTCTTTTAACGGCGTGAACCAACGACCGTCATACACTAAATGTGCAAACTCAGAAGAGAGTGCCTCTTTCCATTTGCGACTTGCTTTATCTAGCACTAACTCATCGATTGCTTGCAGTGCAGCCATCATGACTGTGCCACCTGGCGTTTCATAACAACCACGAGACTTCATGCCCACCAAACGGTTTTCAAGAATATCAACTCGACCTACACCATGTGGCGCTGCGAGTTTATTTAACTCCATTAAACATTTATATGGGCTATAACGCTCACCGTTAACCGCAACGATTTGACCCTTTTCTACTGATACAGCAACAAACTCAGGTTTATCTGGCGCTTGCTCTGGCGCTGTTGTCCAAGTCCAAACTTGATCGCTTGGCTGGTTCCAAGGATCTTCTAATTCTCCACCTTCGTGCGAAATATGCCAAGCATTGGCATCGCGGCTGTAAATTTTTGTCGCAGAAGCAGCACATGGGATATTACGCTCTGCAAGGTATTCAAGTAATGACTCACGGCTTGATAGATCCCACTCACGCCAAGGCGCGATCACTTTAAGATCTGGCGCCAATGCCGAGAAACAAGATTCAAAACGCACTTGGTCGTTACCTTTACCCGTGCACCCGTGAGCTAACGCATCAGCACCTACTTTGCGAGCCACTTCAACCTGTGCTTTAGCAATGATAGGACGTGCCATAGACGTGCCTAGTAAGTAAGTGCCTTCGTAGATTGCGCCTGTTTTCAGTGTTGGGTAAATATAGTCACTCACCATTTCTTCTTTTAGGTCGACGATGTGACACTCTGATGCACCCGATGCTAAAGCTTTCTCCTCAACACCGACTAGCTCTTCATCGCCCTGACCTACATCGGCAACAAAGGCGACAACTTCACAGTCATAGTTTTCTTTTAGCCAAGGAACAATTGCTGACGTATCGAGGCCACCAGAATATGCCAATACAACCTTTTTGATTTCGCTCATTACTTTACCCTTACACATAATTTGGATTTAACAGTGATACCAGCAGTGCATTTTGAGCATGCATGCGGTTTTCAGCTTGTTGAATAATTTTTGAATTTGCACCGTCCATCACCTCTGAGGTGATCTCGTACTCACGGTGCGCAGGTTGGCAATGTAGAATCGTGCTTGCGCCTGATTGTTCTACCAACTGCTGATTAATTTGATACGGCATATATTTAGCTTTAACTTGCTCAAGTGGTGTCGTGTCACCCATTGACACCCAGGTATCTGCATACAAGGCATCAGCACCTGTTGCTGCTTCTATGTCATCGCTTACAGTGATTGACGCACCTGACTCTAATGCCAGTTGTTCTGCTTGCTTTAAAATCTGTGCATCTGGTGACGCGCCTTTTGGACTAATCGCCACAAAGTCAGTACCCAATGTTGCAGCTAATAACATAAGAGAATGAGTGACGTTATTACCTTCACCTAAATACGCCAGTTTGATTTTGCTGACATCGCCATAAACTTCTTGCAACGTTAAAAAGTCAGCTAATGCCTGACATGGGTGGTACAAGTCACATAAGCTGTTCACCACAGGGACACTCGAAAACTCAGCCAATGTTTGCAATGAACTATGTGCATTAACACGTGCCACGATGCCATCAGCCCAGGTAGCAATATTGAGGGCAAAATCTTTCACCGACTCACGACCGCCCATCGCACCGTTTTGTTGATCAAGATAAACCGCGTGACCGCCTAAACGATTAATACCAATGTCGAAAGACACACGTGTACGTAGACTCGGCTTTTCAAACAAAGTAACGATAGATTGACCTGCAAGCGCTTGATTAAACTCTTTTGGCTGCTGCTTGATGGTTTGTGCAAGCGATAATAGTTTTAGCGCTTGAGCTTTATTTAGTTCTAATCCTGTTAAAAAATGAGATGTCATTGCTATTTCCTAAGGTGTAATTTTTGTACCGACATGGATGCCTTGAACTAAGGCAATAAGATTTTCTGGCTTCTGCCAGCTCGATATATACACCCCGCGTCGTAAGTGTTGTGCAGCGTGCAGGCTGGTCTTCACTTTGACCTCCATACCGCCAACAATGACTCCTTCTTCGATAAGAGTAGCAATGTGTTGTTCAGATAATTGATGTAAAGGCTGCTTATTCGCATCAAGCACCGCCTCTACATCTGTCATATAAATAAGCTCAGCATCTAGTTGCTCGGCAATCGCCGCCGCCGCTTCATCTGCATTAACGTTATAAAGTTGACCATCAACTCCGATACCTATTGAGCTCACCATAGGTGTTCTGCCCAGCTCTAACAGAGTAGGTAGAATACTTGCTTCACCCTGTTGGCACTCGCCCACTTGACCTAATGCTTTGAGTTTTTGCGAAGCAATTAAACCCGCTTCATATAAACAAGTACCCACAGGTTTTAAACCGGCTTTAATGGCTTGACCACTCAGTTGTTTGTTCGCAGTACCAGCCAATGCACCAACTATATAAGGCATTTGTTCTTTTGGACTGATACGAAGACCTTGGTGCTTAGCCGTTGCAAAGCCCGCCTCTGACAACCACTTATCAACTAGCGCGCCACCGCCATGTACCACAACAAACTGCTTGTCGATTTGTACTTTTGTCAGCTCAGCAATTGCAGAAAATAGTCCCATCGCTGCATCTTCCGTGTTTAACACCGCTCCACCGACTTTAATGACCCATGTTTGCATCTTCATGACACTCCTTTTAAGCCAAGTTCAGCAGGTAGTAATGCTGCAATATTCATACACTGTAGCGCTTGGCCAGCAGCCCCTTTTAACAGGTTATCGATGGCAACCACCACAATCAGTTGCTCACCTTGTACTTGCCAACCAATATCAACATACGGCTGTTTAGCCACACCTTTAATTGAAGGCATTTGCTTATTGCCTTTTAAACGAATTAACGGCTCGTCGGCCAATACCTGAAATGCTTCATTAACCTGGTGCTCACTTACACCCGGCTTCAGCTTCACATAAATGGTTTCAAGAATACCGCGAGCAAAATTACCTAAGTGTGGGGTGAATAACACTGAATGACCCAGATACTGTGAAATTTCTGGCGTATGCCTGTGATTGAATAAACCATAAGGTGCGAGAGACACTTCGCAAAACTGGGTGCCTATATTGGCTTTACGACCCGCACCCGTGACACCTGATACCGCGTTTACAATAATGGTATCGTCCGCAAGTAAATCGGCTTGTTTAAGTGGTTTTAAACCATTTAACGCAGCCGTTGGATAACAGCCTGCAACAGCAACCAGTTGTGCCTGTGAAATACCCTTTGCATTCCACTCTGCTAAACCATATTCAGCTTGTGCAAGCCAGGTTAGTGATTGGTGCGTGAAGCCATAAAAGCTGTCGTAATCTTGGGGGTTTTTAAGTCTAAAGCCGCCTGATAAATCAAATACTTTTTTGCCCATAGCTAAAAACTTAGGCGCGAGCTCTACACTGACTTTGTGATCTGTACACAGGCAAACGAAGTCAGTATTTGCTTCGATATCAATAAAGGCTTGTTCATTAAGAGGTAAAAGAAGCGTGTCGAGCAAAGAGGCATGTTCTGGATACAAGTCACTCAGGAGCTTTCCTTTGTCTAAACTTTGCTCTGACACAAAACATCCAGCAAGGGAGAAGTTGGGATGTTTGGCAATTAAACTGGCTAATTCGGCGCCGCTATAGCCGCTAGCGCCAATAATGGTTACATTCAACATAGTAAAAAAATCTCTAAAAATTTGGTTCCGTTTCGGGCCTCATGGGCATTATTTAAAAAGTGTTGAATGTATGTCGTCGCATCTTAGCCTCAATTTATATTTATGCTTAAAAAGTGAATTGATATTCATACTAAACACATATAAATTATTATGCAAACATTTTGAATAAATATTTTGGACTAATATGACCACTCCCGCTTTTATTAATATGTACCAGCAGCTTATCGCCGAGCCTTCTATTAGTGCACTCGATCCACAGCTCAATATGAGCAATTACTCCACCATAGAATTATTAGCAGCTTGGTGTGAAAATTCAGGCTTTCAGGTTGAGATTACAGAACTTGAAAGCGCGCCGGGTAAATTCAACTTACTGGCCAAACGTGGCGAAGGTGAAGGCGGTTTGATGTTAGCTGGGCATACAGACACAGTGCCTTTTGATGACAGCCGCTGGAGTTATGATCCATTTATACTTAGTGAAGTCGACAACAAACTATTTGGTCTAGGTTCAATTGATATGAAAGGCTTTTTTGCATTTGTGATTGAAGCCATTAAGCAACTTGACGCACAAGATGCGAAACAAGCTAAACCCATTATGATCCTCGCCACCGCAGATGAAGAAACCACAATGGCAGGCGCACAAGAAGTGGCGAAACATCAAAGCTTAAAACCTGAATTTTGTGTCATCGGTGAACCGACTGATATGGTGCCTGTATTCACCCATAAAGGGCACATGAGTACCGCCATTCGTGTGACGGGTAAGTCGGGTCATAGTTCTGATCCTGCACGCGGTTTAAATGCCATTGAGGTGATGCATAAGATTATTGCAAAGCTGTTGCAACTAAAAGATACTTTAAAGAATAAATATTCAATTGAGCATTTTGCAATACCCTACCCCACTCTAAATCTGGGGCATATTCATGGAGGAGATAATGCTAATCGTATCTGTGGTTGCTGTGAATTGCACTTAGACATTCGTCCATTACCCGGGCTGAGTATTCAAGAGCTGCAATTATTATTGCTAGAAGCGGTTAAACCCATTAATGATGAATACCCAAATAGTGTCGCGGTTATCGACTTGCATGATCCTATTCCGGCCTTTACTGGCACAACCGACAGTGCATTAGTAAAACTAGCTGAAGCAGTTTCAGGAGAACAAGCAATCGCGGTGAACTACTGCACTGAAGCACCATTTTTGCAGCAGCTTGGCTGTGAAACGATTGTCATGGGTCCAGGCTCTATCGAGCAAGCCCACCAGCCTGACGAGTTTTTAGCAATGGAGAAAATCAAACCTTCTCAAGAGAAGATCACAAAGCTAATTAATGAATTATGTTTTTAAAACTAAAAAGCCACCGAAGGTGGCTTTGCTCAATCTGATTATCTGTCTGCTATTGTAATTGTTTCGCAGATTTCGATACTCATTGTATAAGTTGTAGGTCTGTCACACGCGATTGAGCCTGTGTCAGGGATGCAGCGTAATGTATTAACACCACCCGCTACCGCTGGAGTTGCATTTACTGGTAGTGCTTTGTTGTCTTTTGAAAGGTTTTTTACGCTTTTTTTGTTTAGTTTAAGTTTCATTTTATTTTCCTTAAATGAATGAGATTGGTGTCTGTAGATGATTTACTTTCGGTCCATCAGAACCAATTGATTAATATAGTATTGTTATTTGACTTATTAAGATAAACAGTCGTTTCTGTAGCTTGGTGGCAAAGTAGTAATTGTGATGCAAGGATTTGTATGGCAAACCTCAGTTTTTGCAAACACAGGCACACCACCTGCGATTTGTGGCGTTGCTTCTAAAGCAACTTGAGCGTTATCTAAACTTAAGTTTTTTACTTTCTTTTTGTTTAACTTCAATTTCATAGTGACTTTCCTTATTGAGTGTGACCTAAAGGTCAAAAAAGAAACTACCAAAAAGGGGACAAGCTAGCAAGAATTTAATTGAATATTTCTCAAGTAAGCAAAATGATAATTAAACATAAAAAAAGAGCGCTTATTTGCGCTCTTTAAATTAAAAATTAAATAGGTGAACCAGGCGGCATTTTTAATGCTGTAAAGCCTTCTGGCCACTTTCCTGATTCTAAAAACGCTTTCACTTGACGTGCAAGATCATGCCTGAATGCGGTGTCTTCACTGACATTGCTAAATAGCGACCTTTGATCAAACTGTTTTGCTACTCGCATCAATTGAAAGCGTAACTGCGCTTGTACTTCTGGCTCAACTTGATTTGAACTGGCTAACTGAGCTAATCGTGCAGCAGTTAAAAATTGCACGCGTTGAGTTAGTTTTTGTGTCATACCTACTGTGCTATCGGCTTCAAATACCTTGCTGTATAGCGTATTCATTAGGTCACTCAAGCCAAAGTTTTTATTGTCTCTGGCAGCATGCTGCGATAAACGATTTAAGCGCTCAGCATTTAATAGCAGTTTTAAGCTATGGTTTGCTGCCACTTCCGGTAGCGCCATGGCATCAAGGGCCAAGCCAGTTCGACCATAAACACTTTCACGGGTTTTACGCTCACCATATGCTTTAGGTGGGATCAACGCTAAGATGCTCTCAGGTATCATCAACTGCTCTGCCTCAAGGGTTTTCAGCATCGCCGATAGTGCTTGTTGCTGCGTCGCTTTATCTACAATTTGCGCACCTTTAACAGCACGATCGCTGCGTACTTCATAATCGTAATCAATACCCGCGATAAGCTTCACAGCCGACTCAACCTGGTAGCGATGGAATAAAAACAGGGGTACTAATTTCTCTTCTAATTGAGACAGTGCAACACCAGTTTTAATGTTATTAATACCGAATGTGTTTAACGCTTGCTGACGAATATCGAGTACTCGCAGTAATTCTGCTGCAGGGTTTTCACCGTTATCCCATAAATGTGCGGTCGGGTGACCACCGCCTTGCGGGCGCGCATCAGGGTCAGAAATAAACTCAAACCCTTTCTTGTGGTTTTCTGTGATGATATTAGCAAGCTCAGTCGCTTCGTCTTTACCGCTGAAATCACTGTAACCATATTTTACCGCTTGAATGTCCCAATCGCCCATACCCTTGGCATAGCCTTTAGAAATATCTAGCTGACCTTGTGCATCAAAACCAACCAACGGGTGCGGATAATCCATCACTGATGCTCTGTTTTTAATCGATGCCGAGAAGTTATGCGCAATACCCAAAGTATGACCAATCTCATGAGCGCTCAACTGACGAATGCGATCAAGGGCCATATTCTGTAAATGTGCGTTTACTTCATCACCTTTCACAAAAGGCGCTGCCAGCGCTTCTGCAATTAAGATATCTTGGCGCACACGTAATGAGCCTAATGTGACATGACCTTTGATGATCTCACCCGTGCGCGGGTCAATAATTGACGAGCCATACGACCAACCGCGTGTTGCTCTGTGCACCCATTGGATCACGTTGTAGCGCACATCCATAGGATCGGCATGTTCTGGTAAAATTTTCACTTGGAAACCATTGCTATAGCCTGCTGCTTCAAATGCTTGCTCCCACCAGCGTGCGCCATCTAGTAAAGCAGTTCTTACTGGCTCTGGTACACCAGGGTCAAGGTAATACACAATCGGCTCAACCGCTTCGCTTTGCGCTGCCGTTGGATCTTTTTTCGCTAAACGGTGACGAGGAATATAACGCACCAGCATAGACTCGCTCAGCGGTGCCGAGTAGTCCTTATGTTCAATACTCCAATACCCAGATTGCGCATGGAATTGGCGAGGTTGATACTCGTCATCAGGTAATTTAATTAAAGAATGATGTTGGTGAACTGTCACTGCATATGGGTCTGCACTGACTTGACGAACATACTTCCCCGGCTTGCTGCCTTTAAACGTTAAGACCGCTTCAAGTTCTGTGTTATCTACGAATGCTTTTGAGCGTGGCATAAATACCGCACTGCGCGAAGCATCTAAACTAAAGTTACCTTGGTTACGGTTTGCCAGTGTACGGGTTACACCATGGACGTCTGATAACAAATAAGGCGTGTAATCAATCAAGACACTGTCGTTATCTTGAGCAACAACTTTAAAGCCTTGCAAAATACTTGAAGCAAACGCCTCATTGATACTTTGCTTTTCAGCAGCGTTGCTTGAGCTCGCACGATAATAAGTGTTTAAGGCACGAAGCATGATTTTGTCGCCAAAGCGCTCGAATTGCGCGATATGGGTACCGCCTAGTTGACCTCTATCTAGGCCGATATCATTCGAACCTACCCCGTACGGCAAGCTAAATTGTAGTAAAAATGGCTGCTTGAACTTATCAACATCAAGGTAAATTTTGCCGCTTTGCGTGTCGGCATAGAAGGAGTAATGACCCGGAAAATGATTAAACTTTTCAGTAAACTCATCAATAGACTTAATTGCGGCGTGCGCTTGGGTTATCATAGTGCCCAGCAAAGCTGAGAATATGACAGGTAAAAATCCAATTTTTCGCATAATCTTATCTTTGTTATTAGAGGTTTTAAGTGGTTGTCATTAAGGCAGTATAAATTATCCAATCTGTTTTGCAGCTATTTAAAACAAAATTCAGCGCGGCACACAGCCTTCTCTCACACTATACTTGGCTGTGACCATAACGTTATCAGGACTATTTACTATGCGTAGACTTCCTCCGGTGTTAATTGAAGACGGTTGTTCTAGAGAGTTAGTTTCATTGATCCGCACTATCCTTGCGGCTTGTAAAGAAATTTCATTCCGTGTTGGCCAAGGCGCACTTTCCGGTGTTTTAGGTTCAACATTAGACGAAAACATTCAAGGTGAAACACAAAAGAAACTGGATGTACTGTCTAATCAGCTTTTAAAAGACATCTTATTAGAGTCTGGCTATGTAAAAGCGATTGCATCTGAAGAAGAAGACTACACGGTGGCGGGCAACCCTGACGCTGATTTTATCGTCGCGTTTGACCCACTTGATGGTTCTTCAAATACCGACATTAACTCACTGGTTGGGACGATTTTCTCAATCATGGAAGCGCCAAAAGACGCAGATCCAGCTGATCCTGCTATTTTCATGCAGCCGGGTCATCAGCAAGTAGCTGCTGGTTATGTGCTATACGGCCCATGTACGACGCTCGCACTTACAACGGGTAAAGGCACACGCATCTTCACCCTTGATAAAACCCACGGCAGCTTTTTATTAACTGAAGAGTTTGCGAAAATTCCTGAAGACACCAAAGAATTCGCAATTAACGCGTCTAACCAGCGTCATTGGCAGCCTGCTATGCAAAGCTACATTCAAGATTTGCTAGCTGGTGATACAGGCCCTCGTGGTAAAAACTTTAACATGCGCTGGATTGCAGCCATGGTCGGTGATGTTCACCGTGTGCTATGTCGTGGTGGTTTATTCACTTACCCTGCTGACACTAAAAACCCTGAAAAGCCATACAAGTTGCGTTTAATGTACGAAGCAAACCCAATGGCGATGCTAGTAGAGCAAGCGGGCGGTTTAGCGCACACTGGTGAAGCGCGCATTATGGATATTCAACCAAATGACATCCACCAGCGCGTTGCGGTAATTCTTGGTTCAAAGAACGAAGTTGAAGCGTGTTTGGCTTATCACAAATAAGCTGGCTTCAAGTTTAACGTATTAAAAAAAGCAGCTTAGGCTGCTTTTTACTTTTTAAGTCGCTTTTAGCTTTTAGCTTTTAGCTTCCAATAATTTGCTTAATTGCTGAATCTTTTCCATTGTAATCTCTCCCATCTGCTCAGGGTTACTTAAAGCATACAACACGCCTTCCACTTGTTGTGTATCGATGTCTTCTCGCATATCGAGTAACTGTGCCCACATTTCTAATTCATCCATGTCTAATTGCTTACCAAGCACTTTATCTAATACAGTGAGCACATCTTGATTGCTGACACAATAAACCACCTCTGATTGCGAGGCAGAGAGTAAGACTGAAAAGGCATCTGAACGCTTTTCACAAAAGTGAACGATGGCTTTAACCGCCTCTAGGTGAGTCATGTTATTATTCACGTAAATTTCTCTTATTCGAACGTCTTCATGAACTGCTCGCAATGCCAGCAAAGTCTAAAATGTAGTGCCGATACTGATTGCTGGTGTATGACACTGCCAAATATTCTACCTATTTCTGAGTCACCTGGCTGCGTGTGTCGCGCTTGTTTAATAAAAAATATCAGAGCTTACATCGAAGATATAAAAAACAAGCCTATAAAGGATCAGCTTGCGCTCGCTCGACCTTATCAGAACGACACTCAGTTTATTGAAGGCATTGATTACGATATGGAAAATGGCTTACTCGTGATGAGTCGTTGGGCACATCTAAAGCGAGGTAAGTGCTGTGGCAACGGCTGCCGCCACTGCCCTTATAAGTAACCTGAGCTCTCGTTAAGTAGTAACTTATACCTCGCCTGTCTCAATGGGTAGGTTATTTTCGGCATTGCCCCACTCTGACCATGAGCCGTCGTAAACAGCTAAATCTTGATAGCCACATTCATCTGCTATCATGGCCAAAATACAGGCTGTTATTCCCGAGCCGCAGCTAAATTGAAGTGACTTGCCTTCAACGCCCAATGCTTTCAATCTTTCATGTAATTCAGAAATCGCTTTTAAGCATTTGTTGCCATCGAGCACACTCGCATAGTGCATACTCTTACTGTTTGGAATATGCCCCGAAATCATTCCGGCTCTTGGCTCAGGCTCCTCGCCTGTAAAACGTTTATAGCTGCGCGCATCAAACAATAAGGTGTTAGGATCGTCTATGGCATTGAGAACCGCTTGCTTATCGATAAAACAACCCGCTTTTGGGTGAGCCACAAAATCACCGATGGTTCTAGCTTGGCTGTACTCAACCTGAGTAGGTAAACCCAATTCAAGCCATCGTACTAAGCCGCCATCAAGCACATACACTTCATCAAAGCCCATGCTTTTCAACATCCACCAAGCGCGTGCGGCACTGAATAAACCTTTATCATCATAAACAATCACAGTGTCAGTATTGTTCACACCTAGCTGGCGCATTTCAGCCTGAAACTGCTGAGCGCTACACATAGTACTTGAAAGCGCTGCATCTGGTGCACAAAGTGCCCCTTTGATATCAAATCGTTTAGCGCCAAAGATAATTGCTTGAGGGCAATACTCGCCCTTTTCACCGGCATTCACTATACCCGCATCAAAAACATGAACGTGTTCAATGTTTTCTTGTAACCATTCGCAGGACTTGATGTTTTTCACCCTTACACTCCCAAAGCACCTATCAATCAGGCTATACTAGACGGCAATTTTCACAAGTACAATAAAATCGCCATGGTTAACGCTATTAAAAAAGAAGCTATTTCAGGCCCTATTTTAGCCGTACTACCAAAATTTATTGGCGATGCAATAAATACCCTATCTGCTATCGAGCTACTCAGAAAACTCTACCCTGATAATGAAATTTACCTGCTAGCTAGGCCCTATATGGTTGAGTTGTTCGATCGCGATGAGTATTACAATATCAAAGTGATTGCCGATGAACGTTATGGTGAAGCCAAACTTTCGGTGTTTTCCCTAGCCAAACAGTTAAAACAACATCAGTTTTCAATGGCGGTGCTATTTAGGGGCTCTTTCTCTGAAGCGCTACTGGCTAGACTTGCAGGTATCAAAACCATCATTGGTTATGCACAAAATGGACGAAAACCACTTCTCAGCCATCCATTAAATTTGAATGTAAACCATCATTACTTACTCAGATATTGCCGTTTAATTAACGAAACACATGGTGACTGTTTTGAGCAGTTTAATATTCCCAAATTAACTTATCGAGAGATTGAAAGCACCACCGTTAATAACGACAAGCCAATTATTGGTTTGTATTTTGGTGGAAAAAACAAAGGTGCGCGCCACTACCCAGTAGAACAAGCAAAACAGGTAATTGCTTTACTTAATGAACAGTACTTATCTAACTTAATTCTAATTGGTGATAAATCAGAACAAATAGACAACCAAAAATTGTTTGACTACGCAAATAGTTTAAATATGACCTGCACAGATTTAACGGGGAAAACATCGTTGACGGAATTAGTCGATCATATTGCTTCGTTCGATCTCCTGATAAGCATCGATTCTGGCCCTATGCATATGGCAGCAGCAGTGCAAACGCCATGCGTTGCCATTGTGGGGCAAGGCACTAGCCCCTGGTCTTTAGTAGTACCTAAAACGCCTAATGTTATCGCGGCAACGGCTGAGCTCAGCCTAAAACTTAACGAAAACCTGCTCGTAACAGATATTTCAGCACAGCAAATTGTTGAAATTAGCTTGCCTTTAATTCAATCTAAAACACCTTACATAGATGAAGCCACATTGCTATTATCTAAACACAATAATAACTAAGAAAGTCAATTATGCAGCCTCCTATTTTTATCATCAACATGGCCAGTAGCATCGAAAGATGGCACACCACATCAACTCGATTGCAAGCTATCGGTCTTGAAGGCACACGTTTCGAAGCCACTGTTGGGAAAGCACTCTCAGAGCAAGAAGTCGCTTCTTGGTACAGCTCAGAGCTAAACTTAAAACGCCATCATCGCAATATGACACCGGGTGAAATTGGCTGCTACATTAGTCATATGCGTATTTGGGAAAAAATGCGTGATGAAAACATCCCTTTTTGCATCGTGCTAGAAGATGATATTAAAATTGAACCACACTTGGTTGAGGTCATGCAACAAATCGGTAAATTAATAGGATGGGATCTAGTTAAGTTGTCAGATAACTGCGAAAATTCATTTATTGATGAAGTAAAACTTAGCGATAAATATATCTTAGGTAACTACTTAAAAGTTCCGAACTGTTGTAATGGATATGCTCTTAGTCTAGATGGGGCCAAAAAGCTATTAAATAGAAAACCCTTCTTTAGGCCTGTCGATGTTGATATACAATTTCATAGTGAAGTTTCATTAAATATTACTGGGATTAAGCCCTACCCTATTGATGAAGATCTGTCTTTTATTAGTGACATTGCTAGTGTTAATAATGGTCGACATTCAAATAAAAGTACTTTTTGGCGAAACTTCCGCCATCGTAAAGACATGTATTTTCAGCGCAAGAAAATTTCAGCCGACCTGTCTAAAATCACCCAAAAATAAAAAACGAGCCCTCGGCTCGTTTTTTATTTTAATCATCACTCAACAAATTTAACCTGCCTGATGATAATCCCCAAGCCAGTTTAAAAACTCAGTAGAAGGAAGCGGCTTACTTAAATAATATCCTTGCGCATAATCACACTGCATTTGATCGAGTAGGTTTAGAGACGCTAAGTTTTCAACCCCCTCTGCAACCACAGAAAAGCCTAACTGATGACCAAGCGTGATTGTTGACTGTACGATGTGTTGATCTTGCTGTGACTCATCAAGTTTTAAAATAAATACTTTATCTAATTTTAACTCATCAATAGGTAGCATTTTAAGACGTCCGAGAGACGTTTGGCCAACCCCATAGTCGTCTAGAGAAATCATCACCCCGAGTGCTTTTAGGGCTTTAAGTGCAGCGATACCTTTCTCTTCATTTTCTATCATGTCACGCTCTGTGAGCTCAATCGTAATGAGTGCGGGAGGTACTTTAAATAACGCTAATTGAGACTCTAAATGTGGGAAAAAGTCATCATGGGCAATATCCTGTGCTGACACATTAATCGCCGCTTTCATGGTAATGCCTTGTTGCTGCCACTCAGCGACTTGTTTAACAACAGTAGACACAACCCATTGGGTTAATTCTACAATCAGACCAGATTGCTCAGCTAGGTCGATGAATAGTTCAGGAGAGACCCATTGCCCATCTGGTTTATGCCAACGGATCAGCGCTTCAACTTTATCAATTTGTTGTGTTTTTAAGTTTAACTTAGGTTGATAGGCCATAAACAATTGCCCATCATCATTCGTAAGTGCCTGCTTTAATTCATCAATCAATTTGAGTCGGGCCAGATGTTCTTCGTCTTCACCATCTTGATAATAATAAATCTCATGACCATCTTGCGCGGCAGTATCGACCGCAATCAAGGTTCTACGCACCAAGTCTTCTGGGTTATCAGCCTGCTCCGGATATATCACTACCCCCATGCTAAAACGCAATGAAATATCTAAATTGCGGATCATATAGCTTTTAACAAGTGCTTTATTGAGTTTAGCGACACAGGCTTCAACTGTACTACCTACTGTTGGCTCCATAACCACTAAAAACTCATCGCCACCAATCCGTGCATGTAAACCATTAGAATCTTTGGTGACTTCTTCAATACGCTTGGCAACTGCGCGAATACAATCATCACCGACTCGTGGACCAAGTTTGTCATTGATGTGACGTAGGCCTCGTATATCAATCGCAATCAAATACAAGGTAGGATCGCTTTTTAACTTTTTCGAAAGGCGCTCTAGGGCCGCAGAGCGATTATAAAAGCCCGTTAAATGGTCGTGCTGAGCTTGAAAGCGAATTTGCTTCTCACGAGCTTGAATGTCTTCACCCATTTCTTGAAAAGCATCTACTAGCTCACAGATCTCCTTACTTGGGCTGTGATCCGTTAAACCTGCACTGTAGTCTCCTTTAGAAAAACGCTTTGCCATTTCTGTCAAATGCTGAAGTGGGGTCGTCAAATTATTTGCTAAGAAGCCACTGGTTAAAAAACCAAGCACTATAGTACCGCACGACAATAAAATGATGCTTAATACTAACTGATCAAATTCATCATATTGCTCTGTTAGGTTTGCACTGAGAATAACGCTAATGGGATTGCTCGATAAAGCAGGCAAAGGCACTTCGGCACTTATAAAAACAGGGTAATCAGAAAGCCAGCGTGTTGTTGTCTGACCATGAATGAAGGCTAGAAGATCGCTTTGTTCATTTGGTAGCTCAATTGAACTGGCTTTTAGACCCGTAGCGTGAGAAATGAAGCTCATCTCAACACCCGTTAATTCTTTAAGCTCTGTTGCTATCTTCTCATCGACAGCAAAACCAACCACACTCAATGCAATGGTGCGTGGTGCTTTTACTGGCAAGATGATTGCTTGGTAAAGTTGATTATCAATCACTATAAAAGTCGACTCTTTACCATTACCTAGTAATTGTTTCATGAGTTGTTGGCTGTTTTTAGGTAATACCAAGCCCTCTTTGTTAGACGCAATGACATTGCCTTTTAGATCCATCAACAGCATGATATCGGCGTCTATTCGGTTACTATGATTAAACAACGCGCTTTGAATGGTTTCTTGATCTCGACTCGCCACAGCTTGCTTGAAGCCGAAGTCTGCAGTCAGTACCGTAGATGCGGTTACTAATAAGCGCTCTTTGGCTTTCAGGTATTGTTGATAAACATTTTGCGCAACTTTAATACCCTGTTGTACTTGTTTGTCATTATATTGATTGGTCGACCACCAAAAGCTCGCTAAGCTTGTGATTGCCGTAAGCAATACAAGCCCGACACACAGTAAAATAATACGTTGTTTTAAAGTGGTGCTCATGATGTTCCTTTTGCACGGTGCTTACTAAACATTAGCCACAACAATTTGCGCAGTGAAAATTAGAATTCAGAGTTGGTTATGAATATAGACCAATATTGCCTTAAATTCATTGACCGAGATCTTAGTAAAGATAAAGGGATAACCTTGTTAATTGCAAGGATTTTGAGAATAAAGCCTGATAATACAAGTTTTTAGTATTATCAGACTGAGGATTTTATAGCTTTAGGTCTTAGCCCCTGGGGGGCTTCAACTCACTTTTTAATCGATTAGGCCATATTCACTATCAAGGATAGCAATCACTTCTGCACGTGGATCAGCAGGAATTGTTAACTCTTTGCCCACAATCTTGCTCGCGATGCCTACATAAGTGTCTGATACTGACATCATCACATCGACTGGTAGCTTGTAATCTTGTGCCAACTGCTCACGTTCAGGCATTCTGTCTTTATTAAGCAATACATCGCTGTCTGGCACATTGTTGATCAGTAATTGGCGAAAACCTTCTTTCGAGTTTTCAATTACTTTGCCATCGCGGAATGCTGGGCCATCCCAAATACGAGATGAATCAGGCGTACCAACTTCATCAATGTAGATAAGCTGCTCAGTGCCATCAGTTTGCTCTACGTAACCAAACTCAAATTTGGTATCAACAAAGATCTGATCAAGCTCAGCAAGTTCTTTGCTGATCAATGCAAAACCTTCAGTTAAAAGCTTTTCGTACTGAGCCACATCAGCTTCTGATTTGAAGTTAAATGCCGCTAGGTTATCTGTGATGTTTTTACGCGTGATGTTTACATCATCCACTGGTGGTACTTCTGGTACATCAGTGATAATGCCTTTAGTAGACGGTGTAATAAGTACTTCGTCTAACTTCTGATTCGCTTCAAGCCCTTCTGGTAACTCAATACCACAGAAGTTGCGAACGCCTTTGCTGTAATCACGCCACATGCTGCCTGTAATGTACTGACGCGCAATCGCTTCAACACGTACCGTGCTTGCTTTACGTACAATCCACACATAAGGGTGTGGAATGTCTACAATGTGGTTGCCCGCAAGACCTGCTTGATCGAATAACTTAAACCAGTGTGATGCCACGCTGTTTAGTGCAATACCCTTACCTGGTACACCATTTAAGCCATTTTCGCCCTGCCAAATGCAGTCAAACGCAGAAATACGATCAGAAATTACCATGATCGCCAGCTCCGTACCTTTAGGTACATCGTAACCTTTTTCTTCGATTAAACGCGCACTGTCTTCGTCGGTTAACCAATAAACTGAACGAACTTTACCACTGTGAACGGCACCTTTTGTGCGGATCGGTAGATCATCATTCACTTCTAAAACTTTGTAGCTACTCATTATTACTCCAAGGCCGGATGCACCTTGCTAAGGGGTGCAAAAAATATGAGGGGGTTAGAAGTGCATATAATAATCGCAAGACCCTTAAATCACAAACTAAACCCGAACTCTTATGTTGCTAAATGTGGGGTTTATCGTTGAATTTTGGTAATTAAACCGAGCAGAGTTTAGCCGATGAGAAAACTGTTATACCATCACAGTGTTTTTAGTTTATTGAGCCCATTATGATTGAGATAAACAACCTCGTATTTAGCTGGCCTAAACACCCCGCCCCTACGCTAGATATTGCTGAGTTAACAGTTAGCCAAGGCGAACGAATATTTTTACACGGCCCAAGTGGTAGTGGTAAATCAACTCTGCTCGGGTTATTAGCGGGGATTAATGCCATTCAAGCGGGTGATATTAAAATTTTAGATACGCAGATGCGTCAACTTTCAGCCGCAAAACGAGATCAATTTAGAGCCGATCATATTGGGACTATTTTTCAAAATTTTAATTTGCTGCCATTTTTAGACCCCATTGAAAACGTCATGCTTGGCTGCCAATACTCTAAAATGCGAAAAAACAAACTCACCCAATCTTTACAGAAAAGCGCCATTGATTTGCTAGAAAATTTAGGGATAGACCACACTCTACAAGCTAAATCGGTCAGTGAATTAAGTATCGGTCAGCAACAGCGAGTAGCTGCCGCACGGGCATTCATTGGTCAGCCAGAGCTTATCATTGCCGATGAACCCACTTCAGCGCTTGATGCCGACAGCCGAGAAGCCTTTATTGAAACCTTGTTTAACCAAGCAGAAAAATACCAAGCCACCATTCTATTCGTCAGTCATGATCATAGCTTGGCGCAGCTATTCGATAGAAAAGTGAGTTTGAATGAGATTAACGGAGCGGCACAATGAATTTAGCATCTCTGGCTTTCAAAAGTAGTTGGAATCGTAAATCGAGCGTACTACTCACTCTATTCACCATCGCCATCAGTGTGATGCTGCTACTCTCGATTGAGCGAGTAAGACAAGAAGCAAAAAGCAGCTTCGCCAATACCATTTCTGGTACAGATTTAATTGTCGGAGCACGCACGGGCGACATACAGCTGTTGCTCTCAAGTGTATTTCGTATAGGTCATGCCAACAATGCTGTGAAGTGGCAAAGCTATGAATACATTAAACAGCAACGTGGTGTGGCATGGACTATTCCGTTAAGCCTTGGTGATAGCCACAAGGGACATGCGGTATTAGGCACAGATAGCAGCTACTTCACCCATTTCCGTTACGGGAAAAAGCAAATGCTGGCATTTGAACATGGTCGCGCATTTCATAATGGTCGCGAAGTGGTGCTCGGCAGCGATGTAGCGAAAAAGCTCAACTACCACCTCGGAGAACAAATCGTGATCTCCCATGGTATGGGTAACACCAGTTTTCACCATCATGATGATAATCCAATGACCATAGTCGGTATTTTAAAGCCGACCGGCACGCCCGTTGACCGAACTGTACATGTGCCACTTATCGCCATTGATGAAATGCATGGTTCAGCTCATAACGCTTCGCCACGCATGATTGGAAAGGCTATTAATAAACCATCAAACGAAGCAGTTCATTCTCATGATGAGCATAAACATCATGATCATGATCATCACTCACATGACGACCATAATCATGGCGAGCATAGTCATGGGGAACATCAGCATAAAACCCACCAGCCTGTTGAGAGTGAACCGGGCGATTTAATTGGTAAACCTAAACAGATCACTGCGTTTCTAATGGGTTTTGATTCACCTCTTTATACTTTACAAGTTCGTCGTAATATCAATCAATACCAAGGTGAGCCACTGCTAGCCATTATGCCCGGCGTCACCTTGCGTGAACTGTGGGGCATGTTAGATATTGTCGAAAAGATCTTACTGCTATTTTCAGTCGTGGTGGTGATCATCAGCTTGCTCGGCATGCTGACAACCTTACTCGCAACGCTCAATCAAAGACGTCGCGAGCTGGCCATTCTGCGCTCAGTTGGCGCTCGACCTTGGCATATTTTCAGTTTGCTAACCAGTGAAGCTGTGATCATCACACTACTCGGTTGCTTGCTCGGAACGGCATTATTCTTTGTGGCAATCTTGCTAGCGCAACCTGTGTTACAGGCACAGTTTGGTATTAGCTTGTCGCTTTCTATGCTCAGCAGCTATGAAGTTACGCTATTGGGCGGTATTATGCTGGCTGGCACTGTGATGGGGATCTTCCCTGCACTGCGCGCCTATTATTATTCACTCAGCGACGGCATGAGTATTAAAGTTTAAAAGGTTATCTTAAGTATGAAATTATTTTCACTCTGCTTTGCTTTGTGCTTTAGCGCACTGAGTTTTGCCCAAGCACCGAAAGAAATTTTTTGGGAAGACTTAATCCCACAAGGTCATGTGCAAATTAGCAATCAAGACGCAGCCAGTCACGATGGCGCAGACCAAAATTGGGTGCAACCAGATTTAGGCGCCCCGGTGGTAACAGCATTAGATGGTCAGTCAGTGAGTTTGCCGGGTTTTGTTGTGCCCCTTGAAGGTGACAGCGAAGTGATCACTGAGTTTCTATTAGTGCCATATTTTGGCGCGTGTATTCACGTGCCACCACCACCACCAAACCAGATCGTCCATGTAAAAATCAAAAACGGCGTGCCAATCGAAAGTTTATACGATGCAATCACAGTCACTGGGATTATCAAAGTCGAAACTTGGAGTGGCGAATTAGCGCAAACCGGTTACACCATGCAAGCAGTGGGTGTGGCTCCTTTTGAACTTTAATTTAAAACTAAACGAAAGCGCAGCTTTATGCTGCGTATTTTGTGACTCAGTAACCGGCTGCTCTTGTTTTTAAACCCATAAACCTCACTACCCTCTCTGCCTAAATAAAACCTTGATTGCAAATCAAGCCCCGGTTTTCTTCAAACTCATCTCATTTAATAACATTTTTACTCACAAGGTTTGGCCTGCATTCTCAGGTAGAAAAAATAGAGCTATTCGAGACTTCATGCCATTAAAAATGCTCATGCTCAATGTGGCTAGTTCATTGTGAGCACTTGCTAATTGTGCTAGTTTTAGTCAAACAAAGCTGGCTAATTAAGTAGCTTTATCTGAATAATAAAAATAACAACTAAGGTATAGTGATGTCTGCTAAAGGGTTCTCCTCTCAAAAACTCAACCTTACTTTGGCACTTTGTGCCATGTTTATTTCTGCTGCGTCTTTTTATGCAACCTATTTACAAGCCAAGTCTGCCGAGCAACAAGTGAAAGCAATGACTTTACCTTTATTACAATATGGCACTGGCAATTTTGAACTCGGGACTAATAAGCCTGTTATATCATTTAATTTAACGAATGGCGGTGTTGGGCCTGCCATAGTTAAAACTGTTATATATAAGTACAAAGAAAAGTCTACATTAAACTTTTTCGATTATTTAGAAGATTGTTGCTCAAATGAGTTAAAGGAATTTAATAGTAACTCATCTAAAGATTTAAATATTACGAAAGGTGGTTACATCACTTCGCCAACATATAATGTCGTTGTGCCCGCCCAAGAAAAGCTTGAGTTTTACAAACTCTACCGAGGTGAATTGAATGACTCTTTGTGGTCAAAGCTAAATACTGAAAGAAAGTATTTAACTGTACAGGTTTGCTACTGCTCTTTACTAGACGAATGTTATATAACTGAGAGAAAAGGAGTTGTTGAACCTGTGGAAGCATGCCCCGTAGCTGATTAATAGTTCATAACCTTCGCTTGCTGATTAGTGTTTTACGCCATAAATATACTGTAGGTTTAACCCATTAAGCTGTCACTAAACCTTCATTCCTGTCTGCGAAAGGATTTTGGCAATAACAAAGTATCAGCAAGCTGTTAATTTTTAAATCTGAATGATGCACTTATTATCGGAGTTCGAGTCTACTCCCCAATCACATTTTTACCCAAATAATACACTGCCGCTGGCTCTGAATAATTCGGCGCATGGTCGTAACTAAACACTGCGTAATATTTTGCGATATCTGGGTTACCAAAATTATCGAGCGTATATTCATCTGGCCCACCATATAACTTTACGCCATCAAACGGAGAACGCGGTGGGTGGAAGCAATTGCGCACCACAAAACAGCCGACAAAGTCATCGCTTTCTGGGTTTTGCCAAGTCAGTTTCACCACACCATTTTCAACTTGTGCTTGTAACTCAGTCGGCGCGGGTAAAGCTTGATTACGACGGTTTATGTAGCGAATATTTAGCTCTGCATTACTCCACTCAATTAACGCATTTTTAGCTTGTGATTCAGCGGTGGCACGGATCACAAAGTAGTATGGGGTTTGTGTTTGATGTAAACGCGCCAACTCTTTCAAGCTATAACTGTCGAACATAAAGTCATGGGCAGTGCGCTCTTTAAGCTGGGCGTTACTCACTTCATAGCCGATATATTCGATTTTCTGGCGCTGTTTAACGTGTTTAAAGTCAACGTCTTTTAACTCCACCAGCTCCACGGTAAAGCGTACGTCTTTGCTCGATGGCAGTGAGTTTTGGCTGTACAAGGTTAAGCAAGCTTGGGTGAACACGGTTTTTTCTGGCTCTAATTCGTGTTGATGCTCAAATGCCATTTGCCCATAGACGATTTCACCTTGGTCGTCGAAACCTGAGCACAAGCTATCCGCAATCACTTTTTCTTGATAAATAGTATTACAACTGTTTGGCGTCAGTTTTAAGCTTTGCTCAGGTAATTGATAGACCAACTCTAAGTTAGGGCGATAATGTAAGCCACTACCAAATGGTCCATAGCCAATATCGAATTGCATCACTTGCGAGTCATTGCCAAGTGGTAAACTGGTTGGGCCTTGCAAGCGTAAGATCAGTTTTTGATCGTCTAGCAGTTGCGAGATCAAATCTCGCTCAACACCATTAAACGACCACTTATGCCAGATCCCTTGGGTCATCTTGTCTGACTCTATGGTCTCGCCTAAAGTGTGTAATGCAGGCGCCTCGCAAATGGCATTATAGTCATAGATATTATCGATTTGTTTGGGATCGAGCACCGATACTGACCACTCACCGTATTTCTCTATTTTGACGTTCACCCGATTCATCGGATATAAGAAAAACTCCGCCCGATCGATATGCGAGCCTTCTGGAATATTCGCCAAATCAAATACCACGACACCCACGCTCGTACCGCGTTTTTTATCGACACCAATGAACATAGAGTTATAACCAAAACGTTCACGTGCTTTTTGCTGATAGTTAGCACTTAAATACCCAACTTGCTCTTTGGCTGGGAATAGCGTGCGACTGCATTGATGCTCTGCCAATAAAGTTTTTAGACGCAGTTCTGGGCTAAACGGCGATTTAATTTTAGTGACCTTATCGACAGCGCGAATGTTGTAAAAATAAAACTGTCCGCTTTCTAGTTGTGTATCGGTGAACGACAATGATTTGGTGATGGCCACTAGGTTGGCTTCGTTACAGGGGCTTTTATTATGTTCAGCACGGTACAATTCAAAATAAATATCCTCTCGCTGCTCATATTCCCACTCAAGCTCTACGCTATCGTGACCCACCTGTTTAATGGTGAAGTCTGGCACTCTTGCAGGCGCAAGGTTTGAGTAGTTAATGGCTTCACCCAATGCATAGGCAACCGCTGGAATATTCTCGGCCACACTCTGCGCCATATTCTTCATGTAATCAGGAATGTTGCGGGTACCTACCTCGACAACTGTGGCAATAATCCCTTTGCGATAATAATATTCGCGGCCACTGCCCTGGATCAGCTGTGCAGGTGGCTTGCCACGGTGAATACCATACTGGCGACCCGTGACCTTTTTAATCTCGTTATTCATGTTGGCACACAACACATTTAAATCTGTGCCTTCAATTTCAACTTCATGATTAAACTTATGGGCCGGAAAGAACACATTACCTTGAGAGTGATAGTCAAGGGCAATACAAATGTTACTACGCTTTTCCACGAAGTCACGAATAGCACAAGTTTCAGGCTCTGAAAACGCATGCGGACCACCATAAGTGTTCGACTGCGTATTGCTGTTACGCATGAATTTCGCGTCGAAGTTGCGGTTAAGATCCACCCCAAAAGTGCCATCACCATTATTGCGGCGGTTTTTACGCCAAAATGAAAAGTGATTACGCGAGTATTCAAAGCCGTCGGGGTTTAGGCAGGGCACCATGTACAGCGTGTTTCGTGTTAACGCTGTTTGTAACTTAGGGTTAAAGCGATAGTTGTCTATGACATACTGAATAAACTTGATCGCTAACTCGTTCCCTATCCATTCCCGTGCGTGAATGGTGCCCGTATACAATAACGCGGGTTTGTCATCCGCATAGGTGACATCTAATGACAATGTCACCAGCATAATGGGCCTGCCCTCCCAGGTTTCACCGATACTTTGCAGACGAATTAAATGCGGATGTTCACTCATCGCTTTTTGTAAAAAGTCGATGGTGTCTTGATACGACGCGTATTGTATTTTCATGCCTACTTCCCGTTATGCTTTTGTAAAGGCCTGCCAGTGATCGACGATTTTCTCTAGCTTTTTCGCTTTGAGGTTTTTTACAACACACAGCTGTTCAGGCTCAGTATTTAAAGCCTCAACCACGCCAGTTGCGCCAAATGTCTCTAAGATGTCATCAATCATTTTGTCACCCACGCCTTTCACTTCACCCAGCATGGCGCGAATTTGTGACTCATCAAATGCCACATTCGGTAAATCGGTTTCAGACATGACTTCATCACTGCCTGGTATCGGTTGCATGGCTGATGCTGGCAGCACTTTAGCAGGCAGTTTAAAGTTATCTTGTAGATTCCAGATCTCACTCGGCCACTCTTCACCCGCGCGGTAGTGGGTATCAAAGATTGGATATCTTTGCTCTGTCATATCGGTAAATAATTCGCCGCAGTCTTGGCTTGGGGTATATTTAGAGAAACCAATATGGCGCATGGTACGCAGAAAGCGTGCATCAATTTTGCCCAGCTCTTCCCAGTTATAAATAGGAATATTTGGTTTACGAAAACGCCCTTCGCCCAATAGCCACATCAAATACTGGCCAATCCAATCTCGAATATAAGGGAAGGCCGCAAACGCAGTCGCACACTCTAAAATGCGCAGCTTGCCATCTTTGCCTAAGGCGATATCACAAGCCCAATACTCTGCATTTGCCGCTTTTGAAGTCTTAGTCGCAAGATCAAGCACTGACTTTGGAATACCTTGGTAGTCCATGCTGCCGCCCTGGCTGGTGTTAGTCAGCCACTCCCCCTCAGGCGGACGACGCCAGAATGCACAAACTGGTTTGTGACCAACCAGCATAACGCGAATATCGGCTTCCATCGGCACAAAATCTTGTACGTACACTGGGTAATAACGCTTTTCACTCAGCAGGCTCTGCGCTTCTTCGTAGCTATCTACCTTATGGACAAAGTAACCACCATAATTCGATGGGCCGTAAGAGCGTTTAATTATTTTCGGATAAATCGCCGAGGCAAGATAAGACTGCGCTTTTTCTGGAATATAAAAAATTTCGGTATGCGGGATAGGTAAGTCGTATTTACGGCAAAAGTGCGTCACATTTTCTTTTGATTTATTGGAAAACTGACTATCTAGCGACGGTAAAAAACGTACTTCAGGAAGAGCACGGGCAATGTCGCGAAATGTCTCGTACGCTGTCGCTGGAATATTACCAATTAACACATCGATTTTTTTACGCTTCACTTCTGCAATAAAGCGGGCTTTGTCATTGCCCCAATGATAGGTCACTTGCTCAATTTTATCGGGCCAACCTTTAAAATTAGATTTATCAAAAAAGCGCAGAACATAGTCTAAATAAAGCAGACCGATTTTTGGCAGTGAGGTTTTCTTCGTCATGATTTAAGCCACCTTGGCAGATTGCAGTGAAAGTTTGCGTTGTACAGTTTTGTCTATCAGTTCGACCATGGCCGAGATTTTGCTGTGATTAAAATTAATCCCCAGCGCTTCTTGTTCAGGCGTGGCAAAGGCTGGAATGGTATTCACTTCAAGCACCACATATTCTTCTCGTTCACGGTCGTAAATAAGGTCAACTCCAGCTACCTCTAACCCGAGTGTTTTTGTGGCTTTAACTGCAATATCAACCACTTCATCACTTGGCTCGCGAACAAATACAGAGCCACCGCTGGTGATGTTGGTTTTCCAATCATCTTTTGGCGCCTTACGGCCATAACAGCCCACACATTTTCCATCGACAATATCAATGCGATAGTCGGTGTTGTCATAATTGATAAAACGCTCTACGTAGAAGTAACGTAAGTCGGTGCGGCTTAAAAATGGCATTAGCATGTCGAGCGCTTGCTCAGAGTCAATTTTTACTATGCCAACGCCACCCCAACCGTCGGTTGGTTTATAAACCAGCTTGCCGCCGAAGTCGCGGATCGCTGATTTTAAGCCGTCCATGTCGTTCTTGTGACATAAGCGGTAATCTGGTGTCACGATGCCTTGCGAGCTTAGTAAGTGAGAGGTGCGGAATTTGTCTTCAGCAATTGAGAAAGCATTGTAATTATTCAGCGTCGGAATGGTTTCACTCAATGTTTGATACAAATAAAGCTGATACTGGGTTTGCTGTCCGGCGTTGTAGCTTAAAAACGTATCTAACTTCTCCATCGCGATACCATTACACATAATTGAGCCGCCTTGCGCTCTGGCATCTCTTAAATTTAATCCTGTTGAGGTTTGAATGCCTCGCTCAGCCAAAGCGTGAACTAGTTTCTGTTCGATGGCTTTACCGCCACCATTTTCGTACATCCAAATGCCTACATGAGGTGCTGTCACACTATGTTCCTTGTCTTAAAAAACGGGTCTAATACAAACGAATTGTTTGCGCTGTTGGCGGCAATTTAAACGGATCAAGATGACACTTTTTTGACCAATTACAGCGAACAAAATTTGTTCATAAAACATTCACCTCCTTGAAACATAGTGTCGAGAAACTGGCGGCAAATTAATACAGGGAAATACGTGATGACACAGATAGATTTTGCAGAATTAGCAACCCTTATTCGTTGTAATTCTCACAGTAAAAACAAAGTAGGGATTGATGAACACGGCGAGCAAATGATAGTGCTGCTTGCGCCTTTGGGTTTTGCTATGACCCGTTACCAAAGAGACAATATTGGCGACCATTTACTTTTCCATACGCCTAAAAGAGCGGGTAAAAAGGTCTTATTACTCGGCCACCTAGATACCGTTTTTCCGCCCAATACCTTCACCGAGTTTAAGCAAGATGAAGACTGGGTGTATGGCCCTGGTGTGTGCGATATGAAAGGCGGTAACTTTGTTGCCTTAAATGCACTTCGTAATTTAAAAGCGGAATTTGCCCCACTCTACAACATCGATTTTTTATTGGTCAGTGATGAAGAAACTGGCAGCGATGATAGTAAATATTTAACTGCAAAACTCGCCAAAGACTATGACGCGTGTTTGGTATTTGAAGCGGCGGGTAAAGATCACGAAGTCGTCATTGGCAGAAAAGGCATTGCCACGTTCGATATTGAGATCATTGGCAAAGCCGCCCATGCTGGCAATCACTACGCCGACGGCATCGATGCAAACTATGCACTGGCAAATATGCTCACTGAGATGACAGCTCTGACCGATTTAAAAAAAGGCAGTACCGTGAATGTCGGTAAAATCTCAGGCGGTTTAAGCACCAATACCATTTCTCCTAAAGCAAGCATGATGGTCGAAGCCCGCTTTAAAACGCTTAAAGAGCAACAGCGATTACTCAAAGGCATAGAAAATATCTGTTTTGCCATGGAGATCACTGGCGTGCAAATTAACGTTAATGGCGGCTTGCAACGCGGCGTAATGAGCCCTGATGTACTGCAACAACAGCTTCTTGATGAGATTGCTATGATCTTAGATGAGCCGCTAAAAACCGAGCAACGCGGCGGTGTGTCAGATGCGAACGTAGTCAGCGCAGCAGGTGTACCAACGTTAGATGGATTTGGCCCTTATGGTGACGGCGACCACACCATTCATGAGCGCGCATTAAAAAGCAGCTTTGAGTTACGAATAAAACAAGTAACACAGATATTGTCGACGTGGTGTTATCAAGCTGAAACACAAGAATCGAAACAAAGTGCACTCGAAATTTAAAAATATTCATACTTCAGGCTATTCAAACCGCAGAATGGCCTTTAAAAGCCGGAAGTTGAACATTTTTCAAACAAACATCAAATTTAACTTTGTTTTGCAGTGAGTTTAAATTGTTTCATTTTAATTTGACTGTTTTTTATGCAATTTTTATTTTGCTTATTTACCGATAAGTACAACAAATATAAGGATCATAAAAATGAAACTAAATAAAATTAAGAAGCAACAACTTAAAAACTTAAGCCAGAGTAAGATAAATAACGAGCAAACGGCTGCTGTTGCAGGTGGTACTTACACCAACCCAGCACTTAGCTGTATCTCTTGCTTAACTGACTGCCCACTTTATAGATGTTCAGCATTTAGTAAGGCTGTTATGGCCTGCTAAGTTTTACTCAGTGCTTAACTGCCAATAGCTTATTGGCAGTTATTAAATTGTAGCTTTCAACCTCTAGTTCTGGCACTTAGGACAATACACGGTACTTCGCTGCCCCAAGCGAATTTCTTTCAGCACGGTTTTACAGGTCACGCACTCTTCACCTTTGCGTCCATAAACCAGTAATTGCTGGGCAAAATAACCCGGTTTACCGTCAGACTGCGCGAAGTCTTTCAGTGTGGTGCCACCTTGGGTGATTGCCGTAGCTAAAGTGTCTTTGATGATTGGCGTGAGTAATTTATAACGCTTTAACGATACTTTGCCCGCTTCGCGTTTTGGATGAATACCCGCTTTGAACAGTGATTCGTTGGCGTAAATATTACCAACGCCCACAACCACATGGTTATCCATAATAAATTGCTTTATAGGCACCTTCTTGTTACGAGAACAGTCAAACAAATGCTCGGCAGTGAATTCATCGGTGAGAGGCTCAGGTCCAAGCTTTGCGAACAACGCATGAGATTCATTCGGCGCTTGCCATAAACACGCACCAAAACGACGGGCATCGTTTAAGCGGAGCGCTTTGCCATTATCGAAGTGGATCTCAACATGATCGTGCTTTTTGAGCGCTTCACTGATTGGCACAATGCGCAAATGTCCCGACATACCCAAGTGTAAAATCACACTGCCAATATCCGTATCAAGCATTAAATATTTTGCTCGACGGCGCACACCATTAATAATCAACCCTTCGATGTCTTTCACGTCATCTGGCACAGGCCAGCGCAAGCTTGCATTGTGAACCAATACCTTGCTGACTGTTTGTTTTTCAATGTGTGGGCTAATGCCTAAACGGCTGACTTCGACTTCTGGTAATTCAGGCATGGAGTTCTCTAATGTTTATTTCTTTAAATATGTTGAGGTTACTGTACTGTTGCTTGCGCTAAGTTAAGCGGCTCAAACAGTTGATACGCCAACTCTGACTCTAAGATCAACCAAGATTGCTGTTGCTTATCAAAAATATAGTATTGCTCGGCGTCTTGATAGAGTTGAAAGCTCCAAGGTAACTCTTCGCCAGCTAACCAAAACTGCGCAACGCTAATGGCCTTGCTGCTCGGTAAAGAGATATCTGTCGGTTCTAACTCAATCTGTTGCCATGCATCGATCAATAAAGGCAGCTGATTTGGATTTGCTTGCCACGGCCCTTCACTGCGCCAAGCGGTGCCAATGCGCTCAATTTTGTAACCGGGAAAAGCCAATGTCAGTACAAATGTTTGCTCGGGTAAGAGTCGCTGTGGGCCAGACGCTTGATCATTGGGGTTAAGCTTGTGATGCAGGCCATTTAAAAAGAAGATCATGATCAGCATGGCGAATATCACCACGTTATTCCATGCTTTACGACTCAATCCCATGCGCTTGCCTCTGTGCTTTATTGCTTTTATTAAATAGTCGTTTTGCAGTGTATCGAAAAACATCTTCACTGTGGAGCATGCTTTTACTCTGTTTTGCTTCGGTTAGGCTTAGATTTAGGTCTAAAAATGCATCGACTTGCTATTAAACTGTCGTGATTGTTTGCTAGAATATCGCGCAAAATTTAAGGAGTTCCGTCCATGGCAATGTATGTAGTGGGTCATAAGATCCCTGATTCAGATTCTATTTGTGGTGCAATTGCACTTGCATATTTAAAAAATCAAATTGGTGAAGCAGCAATCGCAACACGTTTAGGCGATGTATCACCTGAAACACAGTTCATTCTAGACACGTTTGGTTTCGAAGCGCCTGAGCTTAAAATGAGCTATGCAGGTGAAGAAGTTTACATCGTAGACCACACTGAAAAAACACAAGCACCAGATGACATTGATGAAGCAACGGTTGTGGGTGTTGTTGACCACCACAAACTTGGCGACTTAACGACGTCTACACCGCTTGAGTGTTGGATCCGCCCTGTTGGTTGTTCAAACACCATCATCAAGATGATGTATGACTTCTACGGTGTAGAAATTCCAAAGAACATCGCGGGTCTTATGTTAGGTGCAATCCTATCTGACACTGTAATCTTCAAATCACCAACTTGTACGACTGCTGACATCAAGTGTGTTGAAGTACTGGCTGAAATCGCAGGTATCGAAGACTACAAAGCATTCGGCATGGAAATGTTTAAAGTTAAATCAGCGGTTGAAGGCACACCTGCTCGCGACTTAGTTATGCGTGACTTTAAAGACTTCAACATGAACGGTAACCTAGTAGGCATCGGTCAGTTAGAAGTTATCGACCTAGCTGTATTTGACGACATCAAAGCTGATCTTGAAGCGGATATTGCAAAGCTGAAAGAAGAAGGCGGCCGTCACTCTGTATTCTTACTACTTACAGACATCATGAAAGAAGGTTCACAAATGCTAATCGCGTCTGATGACGAAGGCATTGTTGAGCGTGCTTACGGTGTTGCGCCTGAGCAAAGCCGCGTATGGTTAGATGGTGTACTAAGCCGTAAGAAGCAAGTAGTACCACCACTACAAGACGCGTTTGCATAAGCAAACACTAGCAAGTTATGTAAATAGCTGATAAAACCGAAGCAATGTCTTCGGTTTTTTATTGCCCATAATCTATGACGCAGCACGCACCTAGCCAATTACTCATCGAACCCGGCGTATTAGCCATTTTTGGCGCAGTGCCAAAAACCGCAGCCCATCAGCACACGCTTATTCAGATCACATTACCTATGGATGACGCGGATATGTGCCTTACTCTGCCAAATCACGATGCAATACAGCTCAATGGTGCAAGCATCATTAACCAAGATGTTAGCCATCAGCTCACCATGCAAGCTGGTTGGGTGATCTTAATCGAGCCTAGCTGCAATGTTGGCAAACAGCTCACGGCAAAACTGGCTGATAAAGCCTTTATTGAAATCGAGATAAATAAACCCTTAAACAGTACTCTGACCCTTAGTGAGTTGCTCGGTTTGTGTGGTTTAACCCCAGCACTTCAAACCACGCTACCGCAAACCATACTTGATGCACGTATAGCTCGCTTACTCGATAAACTTAATCGCTGCATTGGTAAGGAGTGTGTAAAACCACAACAGTGGCGCGCAGCAGACATTGCGGTTGAGCTCAACTTATCAGAAAGTCGCTTTTTGCATTTATTTAAAGACACCATGCAGATCCCCTGGCGACCTTATTTATTATGGCGACGTTTGATCTGCGCAGTACAGACATTACAACAAGGAAGAACCGCTACTGAAGCGGCGTATATTGCAGGTTTCTCAGACAGCGCGCATTTGAGTCGCACTTTTAAAAAACAGTTTGGATTGAGCCTGAGGGAATATCAAAAGCGTTAAGAAAAACCCCTATAGAGTTTGCAAATATTGTTACAGACAATCAGCAAAACTACTGAGCCTCAGTCAAGGCCACTTGCTCCATTCGCCCCAGGTAAGCTTCAACGATTTTGGCGTAGCCTTTACCCTGTTTAAACTTCTTTAATTCAAAATTAAACCTATCTCTGAGCATTTTATCTTTAAAAGCGACACTGGCGGTGACAGGTGGGATTAAGTAATGATGCTTAAAGATATCTATGGCTCTTTGTTTGTCGTTCAAACGGTAGAAATAATAGAAAATATATTGGTCTAATACTGCAAAATCGTAACGGGATTTAGCCAGCATCTCGGGGATCACCGACATATCTGCCGACTCTTTATATCGCGCTTGCTTCGACATGGTTTTAAACTCATCGCCAAAATAGCCCGGCGCACCTTGAAAAGTAATCACAGCATACTTTGCAAGATCGCTGATAGAGTCGGGAGATAAATTACGCTCAGATAAAGAAAGCACCATAGGTTTATAGGTAACAATAGGGTCGCTGATATAAAAGTTATCGCTATCTTTTGCAAAGAATATCGGTGCCATTAGATCGTACTGCCCCGAGCGAACTAATTTTTCAGCACGGCCGAGCGCGACAAAATGCAAATTAACAGAATAGCCGAGCTGCCTGAGCACGGCTTTAGTCACATCTAAATCTATGCCGCTGTAGAGTTGATGATTTATGGTATGAGGCGGCCCTTCACTGGTGACTAGGTTTAGGCCATGGGTAATATCAGAAAAGCACAATGAAAATAAAAAAGCACAGTATTTTAGAAACGATCCTTTTGCTCTATTTCGTTTATGAGAATTACTATGCATCTTAATTCCATGCTCTGTAAGCCTGATTTACTCACCTATAAGTTTAGGAGTAATCTCGAGGAGGTAAAGTACTGTACTGACAAAAACGTCAAATTAGCCCACGCAACTCCTAGTAAGCTCGCTGGCCATCACGAATTAGAAAAGTAATTAATCATTACGCTCTAATATCTCTAGTATCGCTTTAACGACAGTATCAGGGTGCTCAAAAAACACTTGATGACTGGCATTTTCAAGTGCGTAGTATTGTCCTTGAGTTTTATTCGCAATATCTTTACTCCATTTCGTGCCCTCTTGTTGCCATTGAATTAAACTCGGTTTTTCTTCCTCGTTAGCTTGAGCAATATCTAAGCGCTCAAAGTCGCTGTCAATTACACTAATAGGCACATTAATATTGTGCTGTAATGGCTCTGCAATATTCAGATCATCATGATAGCTCATCATTTCTTTTATACGTGTTACTTGATTTTCGACTTGCAACCGCAGCTCAGTTACTTGGTCATAGTAGACCCAATCCATTTTCTCTTGATGGTTTGAAGGAATGAGCTTGACGATCTCTTCACGTTCAATGGCAATACGCTCTCGACTCTTTTCTGTCCAATTTCCGCCACGTACATGCTCAACATATTCGCTTTTATATTTTCGCAGGCCCGCAACCGCGCCACTTTGATATTGAGCAATCGAGTGAGGCAGTAAAATATCGGGATCAGCCCACACAATACCATTCACCTGAATTTCAGGGTTGGGATTATGTAAGTACATGAGAGTCGCTAAGTTACTGTTGGCGAAACTCAAGAATGTTACTTCTTTAGTGCCTAATAAACTTAGTAGTTCAGGTAGATCTGCTGCCAGTTGTTTGAATGAAGGTTCTTCTGCATCGGAGCTCCAAGCATTCCCCAGCCTATCTATTACATGCACTCTTGCATGCTCCGCAAGTAATGGTTGTACAAGTGAGGCCCAGGCGGAGTCGCTGTGAAAAAACTTGTTCGCGCCTGAGAGGATCACCACATCTCCCTTTTCAGTTTGTTTACCCATACTTCTAACGTGGTAGTTTTTAGTATTCACCGTATAAAGTGCTGAGTATTCAGGTAAAGCGTACGCGCTGCTTTGATTAAAAAAGTCTAATAGCTGGTTTGAGGTTGAGTAGTTTTCAAAAGACCAAGCATGACCTCCTCCATCAATGCTGACTAATTTGCTTAATAATTTAGTGTCGGTTGAAGAACGATATAATTTCTCAGTAACGCGCTCACTGGGCGCACTTTCAGACACTACGGCATCAGGTATGGTCTGGCTAGTAATCAACTCGACTGCTTTAGGCGCCGAAATAAGCCCAAAGTTATGATGAACCAAACCTTGATAAGGTAAGACTCTATCAGCGGTGCCTTGAACTAACATATAACTTGTTGGATCGGTAATACTGCATATACTCGATAACCTATCTGACATAGGCGATGCCACACTTGCGACAGCTTGAAACTTTTCACTGAACTTACATAGCATATTTTGACTGAACAGCCCTCCTTGAGAAAAGCCCACCGCATAGTTTTCGCCTTCCAACAAATTATATTCAGCATGCATTTTATCAATCAGCTGAACGATAAATTCGACATCTTTAGCGCCTAAACGATGTGCTATGTTGCACTCACACCCTTCATCCCACTCGACCTCCTTAGATTTAGGGTAAATCACAAGGTAATCATCGCTTAATAACTCAAATCTCGTCATGCGTTGCATGCGCTGTTCTGTTCCTCCTGAACCATGAAAAGCAAATAATAACTTGTATGCTTTTCCTTCTTTAAGTCCACCTTCAGGGAAGGCCAAGGTATAAAAATGACCTCCCAAACTTGAGTGTAAATCACTTGAGGTTTCCTCTGGTGTGTCATTCAGTTCAACCTGCTCTGTGGGGTGACTCTGGCTTCCACAAGCTTGTAAGAAACCAGACAATACAAGGGTTAATAATAACTTTTTCATTTGTCTCTCCTGTTTTGCCAAGAGACTAAATTTGCTGCTACATTATTGTCACAACCTTTAATCGAATTTATCGTTACCTTTTGCTTACCTAAAAAATAAGTATAAAAAACATTAGGCTAGGTATGAAATATCAAATCCACGACATTATTTTTGATACTCAAGAAAAAGCGCTTTTTCATAATGAAGGCAGCATTTTATTAGAAGCCAAGTCGTATCACCTATTATTAGCCTTTATTCAAAGTGGCGAACCAGTTCTATCGAGAGATAAATTAATTGAGTTATCATGGCCACAACAAGTCGTCTCTGACGGTGCGGTGAATAAAGCGATTTCTAAACTTAGAAGTCATCTAGAACAGCTATCACCAGATGTTGAATTTATTGTCACCAAGCCAAAGTTTGGGTATCAATTTTGCGCACCTGTAAAAATACTGTCTGGGCCTAATAACACATTGGGCTCAACAAAGATAAAGCCCTCTGTCAAACTTCAAAATAGATGGGTAACCATCGTCATTTGCACTTTTTTGCTTATATCGCTTTTTTTCTTATACATACATAACACTTTGCAGAACACAGAAGAAAAGAGCAAACAAACTGAGTTTAGCCAGTTTAGATTTACCGCGCTCGATGGTGTAGAAACCAAGCTCAGCAGTGCAAAAGACGGGCAAGTGTTATTCATTAATACTGATGTAAATGGTCAAGCATCTCTTTACTTGAAGGTAAATAAAAACATCCCTAAAGTATTGCCCATAAACCTGACTGACGTTCGAGATATTCGACTTGCTCCAAATGGGAAAGTCATCGGACTGGTTTCTCAAAATAGAGAAAGCTGCTTAATAGAACAGGTATCACTCGCTTCTTTTGATAAAAAGACGTTGCTAGATTGTAGTCAGTTTTCAGATGTCAAAATTGCATGGCACTACGATATGAAAAGGCTCTTTATTCAAGCAAGAAAAAGTAACGCTACGCCCTATAAAATATATCAATTTAAGATAGCAACTCAGGTACTAGAGCAAATATCCTTGCCACAAAAACACGCCGCTTTAAATGGCGACTTTCGATTGGCCGCTCACCCTACTCAACCTCGTTTAGCATTTGCTCGATATCTTGAGTCTGATCGCAGTGAAATTCATGTGCTAAATACCCATACATTGGAAAAGCTGGCAACTTATTCTGTACCGTATGTGGTTGGCGCTTTAGCATGGGACGCAGAAAATGATGTGCTGTTTTTTACTGCAGAAAAAACCTTACTACAAGTTGATACTCAAAGCGGTTCTGAACACATCATCAAACAGCTGAGCTATCCGGTTGAGTCAATTACCAGTACCTTCTCTCCTAATGGTAAGGTATTACTCGCGACTCAATATCACCCTAGCAGTAGTATAAAAAGATATGACCTCAACACACAAAAAACTCAAACCATGCTTAACAATGCCGCGCTCAACCGTCTACCAAGGCAAACTGATAATCAGTCACTGTTGTTTCTCTCAGATATGATGGGCACGCATGATTTATGGCAACTTAAAGGCGAAGCATTACACAAAATCTCACTGCCATTTGAGTTTGGCTTTAGACGCTTTCAAGCTGATAACCAAGAAGAGCATGTACTTTTTGAAAAACAGGGCGCTTTATATGAGCTTAAATTACTCACCAATGAAGTGAATAAACTCATAACTGCTGAGCACAAAGCGTATGTTGCAAACTATAGCCAAGACGATAAAAACATCATCTATAGCAGTCAAAAAAGCGGTCAATGGCAATTATGGCTGTTTAACAAAACGACTTTAATACACTCTCAATTAACACAGTATGGTGGCTATAGTGGGTATCAATATCAAGGCGGGCTGATTTACTCAAAAAGGAACCAAGCTGGACTGTGGCGTTTTTTTGAGGGTAAAGAGACTTTACTTATCAAAGATTTTAGCAATATAAACTGGCTCAACTTTCAACTAATAGAAGACAAGGTTTACTTTTATCGAAAGGATTCAGGAATTTGGCGTTATAACTTAACAACCAAAGAAGCTAAAAAAGTCATGGAGAGTAATCAACACTTCATCAACCAGTTCCATGTTAACTCAGCACAAAATGCAATTTTGTTTGCTGAGCTCAAACCTATTCAAGGTGATGTGCAAGGTTTTGTGATCAACTAGTATCTATATGCTCTAGTTGATCACAATGAATTACATTTATAGATCCCAAAGTAACATTAAACCAACGCTGCTATTGGTTGTTTCGCCTTCTGGAAATTCGACAGCAAAAGTAGACTCTCTATCCACTAAAGTCCCCGTCCACTCAACAGGGCCTTCTTGGCCTCTATCTAACATTGAGTAGCGCGCATAAGCACCTAAATGAATACCTTCGGTAACTTTAAAAGAGACATTCGCTTCTAGGTTGTAGCGTAAGGTGTCTGTCGCGAAGTCTAATCCATCAAATTGCGTGTTATAAGTTTCAGACCAAATGGTATGACCTACCGTCGCCTTAAAACCATAACGCATACTTTCTGACAGCTTGCCACTTTCGTAGGCTATACCTGCATCAAGATAAATCTCGTTCGACTTTTCTTCTTGCATGCCGCCTTTGATCACCGAGCCATCTTGTAAATTTAAATTAATGCCTGTTCTTTTATAAGTAATAAGTGACAGCGCTGTACCACCGATAACTCTAAAGTTTTCAGTCAATTTATAGTGCAACGCAAGGTGAGTGCTGGCGTGAATGTATTCAAATTGATTGCGTTGATAAACCCCAAATGTTTCATGGGTCCATTCTTCATTGTCAGAATTCGGTGAGAAAGTCGCGAGCGCATCTACAGAGAATGCAAAGGTTTCATTAATGTCGTACAAACCACCGCTGTTGAGCATCAGGTTGCTCACACTCGCATCAGATTTAACTGGCACAAGTGTGGCCGTTTCTTTATAACTGATAGATTCATTACCCACGGTCAGGTAACTATAAGAAATACCTTCACTTTGGGCATATATATTGAAGGAACTTAATAACGAGAGTGCGGCTAACCCATATCGAAGCTTCATTGTTGCGTCCTTAATTTGCAAACACAAAGAATTGTGAATTCAATCTAAAAGGTTAGCAGTTATTTATATTTCGACGAGAAAATAGCTAAATTTCTTGATTTTAACAACGTGTACACTCTGGATCTTTAAATAGCCCAAATGACTTCTGCTCTAGGGTTAAACCATCCACTTGCTTAAACACACTGCCACTATGATGACCTAAAATCATGTTTACGGTATAAAGCGCCTGCATTGAGCCAATAACGCCGAGCAACGGGCTGATTACTCCAAAGTTATCGCAGTTTTGCGCTACTTGCCCGCCCTCTTCTGGGAATAAGCAGGCATAGCAAGGGCTTTCACTTCTAAAATCAAATACCATCACCTGACCTTGGGTTGCGATGGCTGCACCTGAAATCAGTACTTTTTGCTTCGCAAGGCTGTATTCATTCAGTAGATAACGGGTTTTAAAGTTATCACTACAGTCGAGGATAAAGTCGGCATCAGCCAATAACACATCTAAATTTTCTGCGCTTAAACGTGCGTGCACAGGATACAGTGAAATTTGATTATTTAGACTGGCCAGTACCTTGCCCGCAGCTTTGGTTTTGCTTTGACCAAGGTGATTTACCTTATAGATGATCTGACGTTGAAGGTTAGACAACTCAACTTCGTCATCATCAATGAATGTCAGTTGCCCTATGCCTGAGGCCGCCAAATACAGTAAAGCCGGACTGCCTAAACCACCACAGCCGACCACGGCAACTTTGGCACTTTTCAGCTTATTTTGCCCAGCTTCACCAACTTCTTTGAGTAACAAGTGGCGGCTGTAACGCAGCCGCTCTTTGTCATCCAATGCCATTAAGCTTCACCTCGTCCTTTGCGAATTGCAGCTTTGAGCTCAAGAACCGCATTTTGGTGGTCATCAGCTAAAGTGATAGCACGCACAACCGCGACACTGCCCACACCAGTACTGGCAACCTGCTCAGTACGCGCAATATCAATACCGCCTATGGCCACAGTTGGGTAATGTGCTTTCATTAACGGCACAAAATGCTTGAGCTTTTCAAGGCCCTGAATTTGCCCTGTCATATCTTTGGTTGTGGTTGGGTAAATCGCTCCAAAGGCTAAGTAACTTGGGCGGTAGTTGTGCGCTCGCACCATTTCATAAAAGCCGTGTGTCGATACGCCTAAACGTAAACCTGCATTTTGAATTGCCGATAGGTTTGCCTCACTTAAGTCTTCTTGACCAAGATGCACACCATACGCGCCATGCTCGATGGCTAGCTGCCAGTAATCATTAATAAATACTCGGCCTTGATATTTCTCACCCAGCATGATGGCAGTTTTGATCTCTGCTTCTAGATTCGGATCATTTGGATCTTTAATGCGCAGTTGAACGGTCGGTACGCCTGCGGCTAAACATTTTTCAATCCAATCAGCAGTATCAACAACCGCATAAAGCTCCAGCTCACCGTTAGTGTCGGCAAAACCTGCGGCAAAATTAAAATCATCCGGTGCGGCCAGTTCTAGTTCATCGGCTAACCAACTGCCCGGCTCTATCACTTGCGGGAAATGCGTTAAGTCTTCTGGGAAGCCTGTATGAGCCACAGGACCAATGCCTTCGCCATAACGCTCGGCAGCTGCTAAACCTTGGTTGATATACGCTTTACCTAAAATAAATGCATCTTTTAACGGGTAACCTTTGGCAAGACAAGCCGCGATACATGACGATAAGCTGCAGCCTGTGCCATGGGTATGCGGAGTGACTACCGCTTCGTTTCCTAGCCAGTATTCTTCTTGGCTGTCACTGCGACAATAATCTATACAGTAGCCTTTCGGGTAATCCCAGTGACCGCCTTTGATCACCGCAGAACCAGCACCAAAAGCCTGTAGCTTTTCGGCGGCTTCAATCACTGAGCTTGGGCCAATAAGGTAAATACCAGTGAGTAATTGTGTCTCGTGTGTATTTGGCGTGATCACATCCACCAGCGGGAAGAGGTACTTTTTCAGTGCGTCAACTGTGTCTTCTTCAGTTAAAGTGTCACCACTGGTTGCAATGGCAACTGGGTCATACACGACCACTGGCGGCACCGCCCACGTTTTTTTGTAATGGGCAATGTGCTCGGCGATTAACTCTACTTGCGCGATATTGGCAAGCAAGCCTATCTTAATCACTTTTGCAGGCATATCTTGCGTCAGTGCATTGAGCTGAGACTCAATCACGGCATTACTAACAGGGTTTATGGCGTCAACCCCAAGGCTGTTTTGTGCGGTAAGTGCCGTGATCACCGTACAGCCGTGTACACCAAAACTGTGCATGGCCTTTAGGTCGGCTTGAATACCAGCGCCACCACCACTGTCTGAGCCTGCAATACTCCAAACAACTTCTGACATCTCAGACTCCTAAATTCTTTATCTATTTCTATTTTTTAATCTTGGTGCCAAAACGGCATCCCCATGGTCGGCGTAGAAGGTGCCGCCACCTCTTTTTCAGGCATGGCTTTGGCTTCATAACTAAAACGCCCTGCTTCTACTGCCGATTTAAACGCTTTGGCCATAGTCACCGGACAACCAGCACCAGCAATGGCCGAGTTTAATAGTACCGCATCATAACCTAGCTCAAGCGCTTGGCAAGCATGCGACGGTAAGCCTAAGCCTGCGTCCACAATGAGAGTATGCTCTGGCAGGCGCTCACGAATGGTTTTTAAATTATAAGGATTAATTAACCCTTTGCCTGTGCCAATTGGTGCGCCCCAAGGCATCAATACCTCACACCCCAAATCGGCCAGTCGCTGACAGATCACTAAGTCATCGGTACAATAAGGCAGTACTTTAAAGCCATCTTTAATCAAAATGTCAGTCGCTTCTAGTAAAGCCACGGGATCAGGCTGCAAATTATACTCATCGCCAATCAACTCTAATTTGATCCAATCAGTATCGAAGACTTCACGGCACATTTGCGCCAAGGTCACCACTTCTTTCACACTGTGACACCCAGCTGTGTTAGGCAATACGCGCAGCCCTGTGTCTTTGATTAATTGCCAAAAATCTTGCCCAGCTTCAACTGAATTTTGACGTCGCAACGACACAGTCACAATTTGCGACTGCGATGCCATCAGCGATTGCTGCATAATTTGCGGAGACGGATAAAGCGCTGAGCCTATCAATAAACGGCTATCAAAGGTTTCGCCATAAATGGTAAGTGGTTTATGCATTTTATCCCCCTTGAATAGGCGACAATAACTCGATTTGATCGCCCTCTTTTAATTCAGCCACAGCACATTGGCTGCGCGGCACAAATTGCCCATTCACAGCCACTGCAAATGGTGGTACTGCGCCTTGCGATTCAATAAATGCTTGTAAATTAGTATCGGTTAACGCGACTTGTTGACCATTGAATACTACGTTTAAAGTAACGTTCAAAGTAACCCCTTGCTCAGTGCTTGCTGCACCACAAAAGGTGCAAGTAAATAACCATGGCGATATAAGCCATTAATTTGGATGAGGTTGTCTTTCACCTCAATGTTTGGACGATTATCAACAAATGCAGGTCTTAGCCCAGAGTTAATCGACATTACTCGGCCCTCACTAAAGCCGCTGTGTACCGTGTAGGCAGCTGACAACAACTCAAGAGTAGAGCGCACCGTGATCGGGCCATTATCTTGCGACTCAATTTCAGTCGCACCAATTACAAACTCATGATTTGGTTTCGGCGCGATGTAAATTGGGTAGCGAGGATGCATTAAACGCACAGGACGAGTTAACGTCACTTCTGGGGCATACACGCGCGCTACTTCACCTCGTACACCGCGAAGACCCGACACTTCATCTTTGGCACCTAAGCCGCGACAGTCGATGATCCAATCGAATGCTTCACCATTCACTTGCCCTTGCTCGCAATGCACTGACTGACCGAAATGAAAATCAACATCTTGCTGTTGTAAGGTCTCAAAACTGGCGCGGTAAAAAGCCAAATTGTCGAGCTGACCTTCACAAGGTAAAAACACGCCTTGATGAAAGCGCCCAGCAAGTTCTGGCTCTAACTGAGAAATATCTCGGCTATCGGCTATGTGTGCTTGGTGTCCAGCGAGTGGTTTTAAGCGCTGAGAAAAACTTTGTAAGTCGCCTTTGTCTTGCTGGTGTGCAACAACGAGAGTGCCTGCTTGTTGAAAAAATACTGGGGAAGAAAGTTTTGCCAAAAGCTCGGGCCAAAGCGCCATGGCTTTTAAGCCATCTTCGGCTAAATCTGCTTCACAAATAACCGACTCAGCCAACGGCGCTAACATGGCTGCCGCTAACACACCGGCGCTGTTATTTGCTTGTGCGTCGTCTTTCTCAAAGATACTCAGTTGGTAGCGCTCCATCAGCATCAATGCTGCAACACGCCCCAACAAACCAAACCCTAAAATCGCAACTTTTGGTTTACTCATTTCTGCCCCTAAAAACCCGAAGGTTAAGACCTAAGACGTAAATCATCTCAGGTCTAAAAAACAATGCCATGCACTAAGCATGGCATAATCGTCTAGCGTGACTAGATTGCTTTGTGATATAGCTCAGAGCCTGTTTGTTTAAACTCTTCAGACTTGGCTTTCATTTCAGCTTCAACATCGATCATCTTGATCTTAATTGCGTTGTTATCTGAAATATCAACACCTTGTGCTTCTAGGTCTTTCGCGTAGTCACGTACTTCTTGAGTGATCTTCATTGAGCAGAACTTAGGACCACACATAGAGCAGAAGTGCGCCACTTTACCTGACTCTTGCGGTAGTGTTTCGTCGTGATATTCAAGTGCACGTTGAGGATCTAGACCAAGGTTAAACTGATCGTGCCAACGGAACTCAAAACGCGCTTTCGATAAGGCGTTATCACGAATTTGTGCACCTGGGTGGCCTTTCGCTAAATCTGCCGCGTGTGCCGCAATCTTATATGTGATTAAGCCTTCTTTTACGTCTTCTTTATTTGGTAGACCTAAGTGCTCTTTCGGCGTGACGTAACATAACATTGCACAGCCATACCAACCAATTTGAGCGGCACCGATACCCGATGTAAAGTGGTCATAACCTGGTGCGATGTCGGTTGTTAGTGGACCAAGCGTATAGAATGGCGCTTCATGGCACGCTTCTAACTGCTCTTCCATGTTTTCTTTGATCATGTGCATTGGTACGTGACCTGGGCCTTCGATGAATACCTGAACGTCATGCTTCCAAGCAATCTGTGTTAATTCACCTAGTGTACGTAGCTCTGAAAACTGTGCTTCATCGTTCGCATCTGCAATTGAACCCGGACGTAAACCATCACCTAATGAGAAACACACATCGTATTGTTTTAAAATTTCACAAATTTCTTCGAAGTGCGTATATAAGAAGTTTTCTTTGTGGTGTGCCAAACACCATTTCGCCATGATTGAACCACCACGCGATACAATACCGGTCACGCGTTTTGCCGTCATTGGTACGTAGCGAAGTAATACACCAGCGTGAATAGTAAAGTAATCCACACCCTGCTCTGCTTGTTCAATCAGCGTATCGCGGAAGATTTCCCATGTTAGGTCTTCAGCAACGCCATTTACTTTCTCAAGTGCTTGGTAAATTGGTACGGTACCGATTGGCACTGGTGAGTTACGTACAACCCATTCACGCGTCTCGTGGATATAACGGCCTGTAGACAAGTCCATGACCGTATCTGCACCCCAACGTGTTGACCATACTAGCTTCTCAACTTCTTCTTCGATTGAAGAGGTAACAGATGAGTTACCAATGTTGGCGTTCACTTTTACTAAGAAGTTACGACCCACAATCATTGGCTCTGACTCAGGGTGGTTGATGTTGTTTGGAATGATAGCTCTACCACGTGCCACTTCTGAACGAACAAATTCTGGCGTGATGAAATCAGGAATTTCAGCACCAAACGATTCGCCTTTGTGTTGTTGCGCTAATAATTCTTCACGAATTTTTTCACGACCCATGTTTTCACGAATAGCCACGAACTCCATTTCTGGGGTGATAATGCCCTGACGCGCATAGTGCATTTGCGTCACGTTTTTACCTTTTTTAGCACGGCGGATCTTTGGTAAGTGCTCAAAACGAATGTGGTCAAGACCTTCATCAGCCATGCGCTGTTGAGAGAACTGTGAGGTTACTGACTCAAGCTCTTCTGTGTCGTCACGCTCTAAGATCCACTGCTCACGGTACTTAGGTAAGCCCTTACGTACATTTAGTTCGAAACCAGATTCAGTGTACGGGCCAGACGTATCGTACACACGTACTGGATCATTTTTTTCAAAGATAGGGTTCTCTTCTGTACCACCAATAAAGCTATCGCTTAAAGTGATCTCACGCATACCAACACGTACGCCTGGGTGCTCACCTTCTACATACACTTTTTGTGAGTTCGGAAACGGTTGGCCAGTAAGGTTATAAATATATTCTGATGCCGCGGCACGGGTTTCGCGACGGCTTGGCTTGCTACTATTGTTTGACATGACTTGCCTCATGGTTAGTTAAGGTGTCTTGTCAGATCTCCAGATGGAGAGAGATGGGGATTAGCCCAATTGGTCCGAGCTAAATGCATGCACGACGCATATTAGCTTTTTGCAGCCAGCAAAGATATTTGCTTGCAAGGCAGCTTGTTCCCTACGCAGGTTTTAACCTGATCAGGTTCACGGATCCCGCAAATAATGCGATCTCAGCCCGAAGGCACTCCGACAAGTAACGAATTGAGTGCAGTCTACTTCATAAACAATGGCTTATTCAAGACCATCTAAACGTTTAAAGGTCAGGATTGGCTTACCATTTAGTAATAGGGTCTTATCTGACACCGTAAAAGGCACACCGATTTCTAACATATTCAGTAGCATACGCTCTTGTTTATCGAGCTCATCGGAGCAGAGCATTTTTGTCATGCCGATTTGCTCAACATATAGCTGATTGTCTTCAATACGGGTTTTACCAAAGAAGCGGTTGCATCCTGTGTGGCCCATGATCTGGTTGTCTTCAACGAGCTGTAGGCGCATTTCACTACTGCGCTTCTCAACCTCATCAATCTGACTTAACTGCCAATGTCCTTGCGGTAGCGTCTTTTCTGAGAAAGGGTTTAGACTATTTGGGTCGTCCCACACCATAGTACAACCAGATAAAACAGCAGAGCCTGCTAAGCCCAAAACAATGGCTAAAGTAGATAACTTATTTTTCATATTAGGCTTCCTATATTTAGGGCTATGGTTTTTATGTAAATAACTGCTCAAGTTGCTCAGGCACAAACGGGCGACCTTTTGCATTCACCGATGTACCTGTCACAACAGCATCCAGCATCAATTTATTGTCTGCTGCGCGGATCACCTTTTGATTAAAGGCGAATTTCAAACGGCTTAAACGCTCTACTGCAACTTCTACGTAAAACGCATCGCCCGGCTTTAATGAGTCTTTGTAGTTCATTTCTGAGCGGATCACCACTAAATTGACCTTATCACGTGCAAGTTGCGCAAAATCGATATTTTTAGCAGCCAAAAACTCATGGCGTGCATGCTCTAGATAATTGAAATAAACACTGTTGTTGACGATGCCTTGCAAGTCGCACTCGTAGTCGCGCACTTTAAACTCAACTCTGAAACTCATTTAATCCTCATTAACTCGGTGATGTTGGCCGCAGTTATAACACAATTAAACATAGTTTCACTTCTCTGTATGGTCTGATTTGTTAGAATAGCCAGCGCGTGCCGAACTTAACTACTGATTTTGAATTGAACAAAACTGACATTCATAACGTATGCACGCCTCACTATCAAAACGGAATAGCCTGAAAATGAAAGCAAAAATCTCTCTGTTATGTGCAGCCATGCTGCCTTTATTTGCCACCAATGCGGTTGCTGAGCAAAGCAACCTCGAAGTGATTGAAGTCACGGGTGACTTTAAAAAAGAAAGCATTCAAACCTTAAGCGCCAGCGCCAGTGTGTTAGGTGAACTGGAAATTACACAGCGTGGTGCAAGCTACCTAGATGAGATTTTAAATTCAGCGGCTAACGTCAACTTCACAGCGGGCGCATCGCGCGGCCGTTATGTGCAGATCCGTGGCGTTGGCCTTCGTTCGCAATTCCAAGACCCAATCCAGCCTAGTGTGGGCTTACTCATCGATGATATTAACTACTCAGGCCTGGGTGGCAGTGCCTTGTTATTCGATGTTGAGCAAGTTGCGGTTTATCGCGGCCCGCAAGGTACACGTTATGGTGCTGATGCCATGGCAGGTATGATTGACATGCAAACCACTGCACCTAGCCAAGATAAGGCATTGAAGGTGAAGTTAGGTGTCGGCAACTATAATAGTTATGAAGCAGGTATTGCTGCAGGCACAGGTTTAACCGACAACTCAGCTATCAGAGTGAGCGCGTTCCAACGTAAGTCAGATGGTTATACTGATAACTTATATCTGGACCGCCCAACCCAAGAGCAAGATGAGCAAGCTTTACGATTAAAGCTTAACAATGAGTGGAACAATAACTTTAATACTTCACTTGCTGTACATCACATCAATATCGAAAACGGTTATGACGCATTCACACTTGATAATAGCCGCAACAGTGTTGCTGATGAGCCTGGTCAGGATAACTTAGAAAGCGATGCTTTCTCTTTAACTGCAAATTACACCGGTTTTGAAACGGTCAATATCACAACAACGGTAACTGGACTTCAAGCAGACTCACTGTATAGCTATGATGAAGACTGGGTATGTAAAAATGCCAACCAAGCAAGCTTGTGTGCGGCCGGTCTGCACCCTTGGGGTTACAGTTCTACAGATAGCTATGCACGCGACACTGAAAAAGGTACCTTCGACCTGCAGATTAGTTCTAAACAGGATGACTGGGTTGTTGGTCTTTATTCTGAGCGTCGCGATGTAGACCTTACTCGTGCTTATACTTGGCAATCACAAGATTTTCATTCAAGTTTCGATATTCGTAATACTGCGCTTTATGGTCAAAAAATCACAGCAATCGCAAAAGATGTAGAGCTGATCACTGGACTACGTGCAGAAAACTACGAAGCTGACTACAAAGACAACAATGGCTTTTCTGAAACAACCGATAAAACCATGCTAGGTGGCAAGGTTGCGCTCGAGTATCAAGTGGTGCCCCGCACTATGATTTATACAAGCCTATCTCGTGGCTACAAAATCGGTGGCGTAAATGGCGAAGCGCTTGCAAAGGCAAAAGATGATGGCTTAAACATTCAGCCAGAAAACTATACCTTCGATCCTGAATATTTATGGAATGCCGAATTTGGTGTGAAAGGCCAATCTGAAGATAAGAGCCATACTTTGCGTGTCACTGCTTTCTACATGAAACGTGATGATATGCAATTAAAGCAATGGCAAGTTCAAGATCAACAATTCGCTGGATATTTAGATAATGCTAGCTCAGGCAAGAACTATGGTTTTGAAGTAGAAGGTACAAAACAATATTCAGAACGCCTTGCTCTTAACTATAGCTTTGGCTACTTACGCTCAAAAATTAAAGGCTTCACAACTTCTGATGGCATCAATCAGCACGGCAGAGATCAAGCACAAGCACCTAAATATCAATATGCGTTCAGCTTTAACTATGCGCTAACAGATAACTTTGAGGCGCAACTTGGATTCGAGGGCAAAGATAGTTATTACTTCTCAGACAGCCATAACGACCAAGCACCTAACCAAAATCTAATTAATGCAAGTGTAAGCTACCACAGTGAAAACTGGTCACTGACGGCTTGGGGTAGAAACCTAGCTGATAGAGATGTGCCTGTTCGCGGCTTTGAGTTCGGTAATAACCCACTTAAAGAATATGCCACTGAAAATTACTACCAGTATGGCGAGCCTCGCCTTGTCGGTTTGACGTTTAAATATGAGTTATAAAACTTAGACATAAAAAAGCGCGCATTTAAAAATGCGCGCTTTTCTTTTTCTAATAGGTTAACCTAATTCAGGTAGGTTGCGACCATAGAATACTTCTTGGATCTCACGCTCTACTTTCGCGCGGATTTCTTTTTCTTCTTCTGCACTTAAATCATCGGTACTTAAGCCGAATAGATAAGTATTTAGATCTGTCTCTTTTAACATCATCTTAGTGTGGAATAAGTTTTCTTGGAAAACATTCACATCCACCATGTGATACGCTTCTTTGGTATCTTCTGTCATGTAATTCTGGATTGAGTGAATTGCATGATCAATGTAGTGTTTTACCCCTGTGATATCACGAGTAAAGCCACGTACACGGTAATCGATTGTCACCACATCCGACTCTAAAGAGTGGATTAAGAAGTTCAACGCTTTGAGCGGAGAGATCACACCACAGGTTGATACTTCGATGTCTGCACGGAATGTGCAAATACCATCGTTAGGGTGCGCTTCAGGATAAGTGTGAACACAGATGTGACTCTTATCTAAATGTGCAACCACTGACTCAGGAAGTGGTCCAGGTGTTTCGTTACTATCAAATGTCTGCTGCTCTACAGGCTCTTCAGACACCAAGATAGTTACACTTGCACCTTGCGGATCATAGTCTTGGCGAGCAATGTTCAGCACATTTGCACCAATGATATCTACTACTTCTTTTAGAATATCCGTTAGGCGATCAGCGCTATATTGCTCATCAATGTATTCTAAATATTCTTTACGCTGTTGCTCCGTTTTAGCGTAACAAATGTCATAGATACTAAAGCTTAAACTTTTTGTTAAGTTATTAAAGCCATGGAGCTTAATTTTATCAAAGGGCTTGTTCACTTTACTCAACCTTTAAACACAAAATCTGCACTGCAGAACTCAAAGAGGGCGGATTTTATACGAAAAATCCGCACTGAAAAAGCGTTATTTTGCAACGCTTTCAACAACCTCATGACTGTGAGTAATTTCTACTGTTTTATCAAGCATTAAGGCCACAGAACAGTACTTCTCAGCAGACAGTTGAACGGCGCGTGCAAGGTGCTTTTCAGAGACATCTTTACCAGTAACTACAAAGTGTAGATTCATTTTTGTAAATACTCTAGGCGCACTTTCAGCACGTTCAGCGGTTAGCTTAACTTCAACATTCTCAACCTGTTGTTTTGCTTTTTTTAGAATGCTCACCACATCCACCGATGAACAGCAACCCGTAGACATTAAGACCATTTCCATTGGGCTTGGTGCAGCACCATCAGCACCTGTATCAAATACCACATTATGGCCAGACTGTGAGCGGCCAATAAAAGTATCGCCATCAACCCACTTAATATTCGCTTCCATTTTTTACCTCTATAAATACAAACACCGCCTTAAAACGGCGGTGTTATAAAATGCTATAAACTGTTTAAGACTGCAATTATTTTAGATCGCGGCGTCGAATAGATTTTTAACCAAACCTGCAAACTCTTCAATAAACTCTCGTTGCTCTTTGGTCACTCGTTGCTCTGTCACGCTAGACAGCACTTCTTGCAAGTCATAGACGATACCATCTACCTCACGGACAATTAAGCTGCGTTGCTCAGTTGATAACTCTGTGTTTTGCTCACAGATTTTAATTACATACTCAGCGATGACATCTTCAATTAACTCCATCACCCTTGGTGCACCTGGTTCAATCTCACCAGGCTTTTCAAACAAGGTTAAATTGTGGGTTAAGTACATTACTAACTCATCATAGCCCTGTTTATCTAATACCATAGTTTGTCCACCTGAAACTCTCAAAGCATCTCCTATTGATTTAAGCAGAAACTCACATGCATTGCTACTTTTACAGCTAACGGATGAAAAAAAAGCAGCCTAAGCTGCTTTTTTTAATACTTTTATTCTACCTAAATAGATAGAGACTGTGAATTAGTCGATTGATAAACCTGGGCTTAATGCACCTGGCAATGTCACCTTTTCTAACTCAACAGACGCGACAGGGTAAGCACAGTAATCTGCTGCATAATATGCACTTGCTCTGTGGTTACCTGATGCGCCAATACCACCGAATGGTGCTGCACTTGATGCACCTGTGATAGGACGGTTAAAGTTTACAATACCTGCACGAATACGACGTAAGAAGTGGTCGTAATCTTCAGCATTGTCACTTAATAGACCAGCAGAAAGACCAAAGCTTGTATCGTTTGCTTTTTCGATTGCTGCATCAAAGTCTGTGTAACGGAATACTTTTAATAATGGACCGAAGTGCTCATCATCTGGGAAGTCAGTGACATTTGAACACTCAAGGATACCTGGTGTTACAAAGCCTGTGCCTTCTTTATGTGTCAGTTCGATGATAGCCTCAGCGCCTAAGTCAATCAGTTGCTGCTGTGCTGCAACCATACCTGCCGCCGCTTGATTTGAGATCATAGAACCCATGAATGGCTGTTCTTCATCATCAAAGTTACCCACTTTGATTGCTTTTGTTGCACGTACTAGGTGCTCAAGGATCGCATCACCCTGCTCGCCTGCAGGTAAGAATAACTTACGGGCACACGTACAACGTTGACCGCTTGAGATAAATGCAGATTGAATAATGTCGTGAACAACCGCTTTCGTATCAGACGCATCTTTAACGATTAATGGGTTATTACCACCCATTTCTAGCGCAAGAATTTTACCTGGCTGACCAGCAAACTGCTCATGAAGGATATGACCTGTACGAGAAGAACCTGTGAAGAATAAGCCATCGATACCACGGTGAGAAGCAAGTGCTTTACCTGTTTCTACTTCACCTTGTACTAGGTTGATAACGCCTGCTGGAAGGCCTGCTTTTTCCCAAAGCTTGAGTGTAAGCTCAGCAACATAAGGTGTTAGTTCTGATGGCTTAAAGATAACTGTGTTACCCGCTAAAAGTGCAGGCACAATGTGGCCGTTTGGTAAGTGACCTGGGAAGTTATAAGGGCCAAATACTGCTACAACACCGTGCGCTTTGTGGCGAATAACCGCGCGACCAACTGGCATTGCATTTTCAACCACACCTGTACGCTCATGGTATGCTTTTTCTGAAATGGCAATTTTACCAACCATGGCACCCGCTTCAGTACGCGTTTCCCATAGTGGCTTACCAGTTTCTTTCGCAATCGCAATTGCCAGCTCTTCACTGTTTTCTTTTAACTGCTCAGCAAAACGTTTAACAACCTCTAAACGCGATTCAAATGCCATGTCGCTCCAGCTATAAAAAGCTTCACGTGCTGACTTAACTGCAGTATCAACTTGCTCAGCCGTTGCTGAGTTTGCTTGCCAAATAACTTCGTTGTTTGCTGGGTTCAGTGATGAGAATGCCTCACCTTGACCTGCAAACCATTCACCATTAATAAATTGTGCGGCATGTGTTGTCATAATAAATCTCTATTTTTATATAGTTGCGATGCTGACTTTGTCACCATCCACTAAATTCAATGCGTTTGCCAACTCTGCTGAGATAACGACGGTATCAGTATTGTCATCGATCTGCAGCTCAGCAACGGTGGCTCGATACCCTTGCAGTTTATCATTAGCAATCATCACAGGGGAACCGCCCGGGTTATCACCAACTGACACTGTTCTAAAGCTTGATGAACGTACCGTACGAATGTTATCTACTTTTGCTTCAACCGTCGGGCCTGCGTCGAAAATATCAACATAGCCGTTAAAAGTGAAACCTTCACTCTTAAGTAGCTCAATCGCTGGACGCGTATTATCGTGCACTTTACCAATCACTTCTTGCGCTTCTTCACTCAACAGATTCACATAAATTGGGTATTTTGGCATAAGCTCAGCAATGAACACTTTCTGACCGATACCTGTTAGGTAATCTGCCGTTGGGAAATCCATTGAGAAGAAGTGTTCTTCAAGCCATTGCCAGAATGGGCTTTGACCATTTTCATCTGATACACCACGCATTTCAGCGATAACCGTATCTGCAAAGCGCTGCTGATGTTGTTTAATAAACATAAAACGCGACTTTGATAGCAACTTGCCATTAAAACCTCTGCGATGCCCTTCTTTCAAGAACAAGGTACATAACTCAGTGGCCCCCGTGTAGTCGTTACACAGAGTCAGAATATCAACCGCTTTATAAACATTTAAGGTGCGTGATGAATGGATCACCTTACTAAGGTGGTAATGATAAAACGCATCATCTAAACCAACTGCTGCTTCAATCGCGCTGGTACCCACTACTTCGCCAGTTTCAGTGTCTTCTAAAACGAACAAATAGCCTTCATCAAAAGGGACATCCGTTTCTTTCTTGAAAGACGCTTCAGAGCGTTCGATTTTGCTTTGTAATAGCGCTTCATTATTTGGTAATGAAGTAAAGCCATGACCTGATTCATGGGCAATTTTTAAAAGCGCTGGATAGTCGCTTTGCTGGATTGGGCGAAGGATCATCATGAGTCCGCTTACTCCTAAAAAGTTAACTTGACGGTAGACAAGGCCAAGCAAGCTTGGCCACTCAAGGAATTAAGCGTTTGCAGCTACAACTGCAGCAACTGCTTTTTCGAAACGAGCCATACCTTCACGGATATCCGCTTCAGGAATAACCAGTGAAGGCGTGAAACGAACAACGTCTGCACCAGCTACAAGTGACATCACACCTTCTTTTACGCCTGCTACTAAAAACTCTTTCGCGCGGCCTTTGTATGTTTCGTTTACAACACCACCTAATAATAGACCTTTACCACGAATTTCGCTGAATACGTTGTACTTGTCATTAATCGCAGTAAGCAGTTCACGGAATAGTGCTTCTTTCTCTTTAACACCGTTTAAAACAGCTTCATCATTTACTGTATCGAACGCCGCTTCTGCAACAGCACAAGCTAGCGGGTTACCACCGTAAGTTGAACCGTGTGTACCAATTTTTAAGTGCTTCGCGATTTCAGTCGTTGTGATCATCGCACCAATTGGGAAACCACCGCCTAGCGCTTTCGCAGTTGTTAAAATGTCAGGAATAACATCTAAACCTTGGTAAGCGTATAGATCACCAGTACGACCAACACCTGTTTGTACTTCATCAAAAATAAGCAACGCATTGTGCTTAGTACATAACTCGCGAACACCTTTAACAAAGTCAGCTTCTGGAGATACGATACCGCCTTCACCTTGCAGTGGCTCCATCATCACAGCACATGTGTTGTCAGAGATTAGCGCTTCAAATGCCGCTAGGTCGTTATAGTCACAGTGAACAACATCACCTGGCTTAGGACCGAAACCATCAGAATACGCAGCTTGGCCGCCCACAGTTACAGTGAAGAAAGTACGGCCGTGAAAGCCTTTGTTGAACGAAATGATTTGTGATTTGTCAGCGCCGAACTTATCAAGTGCAAAACGACGTGCCAGTTTAAGTGCTGCTTCGTTCGCTTCTGCACCTGAATTTGCAAAGTAAACTTTTTCTGCAAATGTTGCGTCTGTTAATTTTTTCGCTAAACGCAATGCAGGCTCGTTTGTCATTACATTTGATAGGTGCCAGATTTTTTCACCTTGCTCTTTCAGCGCATTAACTAATGCTGGGTGACAGTGACCTAAACAGTTAACAGCGATACCACCTGCAAAGTCGATAAACTCGCGGCCTTCTTGATCCCAAACGCGAGAACCTTCGCCCCGAACTGGAATAACTGCTGAAGGTGCATAATTAGGTACCATTACCTGATCGAATAATTCACGATTAATAGTCATTTTCTATCCCCATAAAGTTGAGTTAGGTGCGCTAAAACTAGTATTGAGTGTAGCTAGTTCGTGGCTAAAAATAGCCGTATGGCACAAATTTCATTCACCCATTATTTCAGAAAAAAACCTTAAAGTCTCATTTAAAACTTTCATAGAGCCCTTGATATTCAAGGGTTTGGGATAGTTTTTCATAGTGAGTGAATAACTATTTAGGTGCACTCGATAGATTTGACTGTTAAGAAAAGGAAAAGCCACTAATCGAGTTAATTAGTGGCTTGAATGAATAGTCGCAAAAAAAATCTTAAATTTTACAAAATTGTTAGCTGTAAACTATTAAAGTTACATTTTGCTAGCGTAGTGAGTTCCTCTTTTGATAACCCCAGGTGAGCAAACCAATGAGCTGCTTCATCCTTTTCGATAAACTGATTGTCTTTGAGGATCATATACAGACTGTAGCCATGTGCCTTTCGCAGTACCTGACTAAGTGGTAAATAATCGGCTGACTGACTATGCGACTGAGGTAAATAATTAGCAGCGAACTCTTCCATCGGCGCCATAAATGGCAAATATCTAAACGCCATTTTTTCTATCAATTTAGCCGAGAGATTTGCTGAGTGATTGAGCAAAAGCCCCCTTAAAAAGAGTGGGTCCGGTGATAGCTCTAAAAGGGCAGAATGAAGGTCTTTATGGTTTTTATCGCGAGCGATGCGCACCTTTTCCTGCCAGACCTTTTCGAAAGTTCTAAGATACAAGCGCGTTAAAGCGACTTTACCTACATCTAATAACATACCTAGCGTAAAAGCATGTTGCTCTTTGACACCGTTCAATTCAGCTAAATGCTTTGCTGCAATTCCCGTTGTCATACTATGATCACGAAGTTTGCGCTTTAATAAAGGAAATGGCGATGTATCGTGAGGCATCCAGTGACGCATTGCAAAAGTAGGGATGACCATTTGTAGATTTTCAAGCCCAAGATAACGAAGTGCAAGTGCTGGTGTGTCAACTTTGACTGTGACACCTTTTGAGCTTTGCTTACGATATTGCGGTAAATTAACTAAGGAAACCAGGTCTCTGCCTAACCAAGTTAATTCATTAACTAATGGCTCAAGACGCCCAACCGACGCTGACTTAACGCCCAATATATCTAAAATGGTAGGCACCGCATCCTGGATGCCAACAATCTCATGATAAATATTATCGATATCATCTATTTGCTTTTGAATTGATGACTCAATAATTTGGTGCAGATGATTACTGGCTTTCGCAATATACTTATGGTGACTGGTACTGCTCTCTTTACGTTTTGCAGCGGCAGCAATCTCAACCTCAAGCATAGTACGTTGTGGTATTTTCTCACCATAATTTAGATCTAGGGTGTGAATATACCCTAACTGTTGCTGCGCAAAGTTATGACTAATAAACAGATCATGCGCACGTTCATTTAGTGCGATTGAAGTCCTGAGTTGCCGAGATAAGTCAGTCATTGAACGTTCTAATGTTCCTATTTTAGCGTTTCTTTTACTTAGAAAAGCGGCGAATAAAATTATTTAATAAAGCTAACCCTTGTTCTGTGAGTATCGCTTCAGGATGAAATTGCACACCTTCTAAAGCCATTTCAGTATGGCATAAGCCCATAATTTCATCCACTTGTTGCATGCCATTCTCTGTCCATGCTGTAATCTCAAGGTCTTCAGGCAGACGCTCTTTGGCAACAATCAAAGAATGATAGCGACATACGGTGAGTGGATCTGGTAAACCTTGAAACACGCCTTTATTTATATGGCGAATTTGCGACGTTTTCCCATGCATCACTTCTCTGGCTCTTATCACTTGTGCGCCCAGAGCTTGTGCAATCGTCTGGTGACCAAGGCAAATCCCCAGTATTGGAAATTGCCCTTTTAATTGCTCAACAACAGACAAAGAAATGCCCGCCTCATTGGGACTACAAGGTCCAGGAGAGATCACAATATGCTCAGGGTTAAGCGCTCGTATATCAGCAATACTCAACTCATCGTTTCGTTTTACTACAACGTCTTGATCTAAGCGTTGGAAATACTGCACTAGGTTATAGGTAAACGAGTCGTAATTATCGATCATTAATAACATAGAAATTTCCATAAAAAAGCCAGGCGATAAAGCCTGGCCTAAATTATAAAACCAAATTATGGACGAGGTATGAAACCTACCGCATCGTAAACCGCTTTTAGCGTTTTCTCAGCGCGAGCACCTGCTTTTTCAGCACCATTACGCATGATGTTATCTAAAAGCGTTTGATCTTCACGAATTTCTTTGAAACGCGCTTGAATTGGTTCGATCATATTCACCACTGCCTCAGCGGTATCTTTCTTCAAATGACCATACATTTTGTCAGCATATTCTGGTACTAAATCTTCTACTGAGCGTTTAGTCGCCACTGACAATAAAGTAAGAAGGTTTGATACACCCGGCTTTTCATCGCGGTCGAAGTAAATACGTGCTTGCTCATCTGAATCAGTGACGGCTTTTTTCAGCTTTTTCTCGATTTTCTTTGGCTCGTCTAACAGCATGATGTACGCATTTGGGTTTTCATCCGACTTAGACATTTTCTTCAGTGGATCTTGCAAGCTCATCACGCGCGCGCCAAGTTCAGGGATATAAGGTTCTGGTACTTTAAAAACATCGCCATATAAGTTATTAAAGCGTGTTGCGATATCACGAGTTAACTCAAGGTGCTGCTTTTGATCTTCACCGACTGGTACTTGGTCAGCTTGATATAATAAGATATCTGCAGCTTGTAACACTGGGTATGAGAATAGACCTACATTCACATTATTTGAATGCTTTGAAGACTTATCTTTAAACTGCGTCATGCGATTTAGTTCGCCCATTTGCGCGTAACAGTTAAGTACCCATGACAACTGTGCATGTTCAGGCACTTGAGACTGAACAAATAATGCTGATTTCTCAGGGTCAATACCACAAGCAGCGTACAATGCAACGCCATCTAACACGCGCTCGCGTAGCATTTTAGGATCTTGGCGAACTGTGATCGCGTGTAAATCAACTAGCATAAAGAAACAATCATGATCTTGTTGTAACTTAAGCCACTGGTTTATGGCGCCTACATAATTGCCTATCGTCATACCACCGGTTGGCTGAATGCCACTTAACACTACTGGTTTAGTCATGTTGTTCCTTTATTAAATTTACTGATTTATTGCTGATTAATGATTGGGATTATATCTAAGAACCCGTCGCATAGGTACTCAGGTTCAAGCTCTTTTAAGTCGAATCCTTGATTGTAACCATAAGTAAGCGCGAGTACATCAATTTCTGCGCTTTTAGCCGCGATAACATCGCTTTTTGAGTCTCCAATCATGATGGCCTTTTCTGGCGAAATGTTAAGTGCTTCACAGGCTTTCAAAAGTGGCGAAGGTGACGGTTTTTTCTCACCATCATCGCCACATACTAATACTTTAAAATGTGAGGTTAGGTTTAACTTTTCTAAAAGTTGCTCGGTAAAAACACGATCTTTATTAGTCACAATGGCTTTTGGTAAATGCGCTGTTGCCGCTAAGCCTGTTTCAACATGTTGATAAAGCGCAACATAGTCACCCGCAAGTTGCTGGTAATGATTTTTGAATCTCGCGACCGCATCGACGACTAGCTGTGGAGGTAACTCAGGATTGACTGCCATGTCACCACTCAATGCTCGCTTCACGAGCATTTCAATACCATTACCAACCCAAGTCGTTACTTGCGCATAGCTCACTACCGGAAACGCTACTTCTGTCAAAGTCAGATTCAGCGCCATGTACATATCTTGGGCGCTGTCGACTAAGGTGCCGTCTAAATCAAATAGCACACCTTGGTATTTCATCGTGAAACCTTCACTAGTTCTTCACGCATTTGCGTAATCACCTGCGCATAATCAGGTTGATTAAAAATAGCCGAGCCAGCTACGAACATATCTGCACCTGCTTCGGCAATTTCTGCAATGTTCTCGACCTTCACACCGCCGTCGATTTCTAAACGGATATCTCGACCAGATGCATCAATTCGCTCACGGACTTGCTTTAATTTATCTAAGGTTTGAGGAATAAAGCTTTGTCCACCAAAACCTGGGTTAACCGACATCAATAAAATGACATCCAATTTATCCATCACATAATCTAAATAATGTAATGGTGTTGCAGGGTTAAATACTAAACCTGCCTGACAGCCATGCTCTTTGATCAATGAAATGGTTCTATCAATGTGCTCGCTGGCTTCTGGATGAAAAGTGATGATACTCGCGCCCGCTTTTGCAAACTCTGGAATTAGCGTATCAACCGGCTTTACCATTAAGTGCACATCAATTGGCGCCTCAATACCATAATCACGTAATGCCTTACACACCATTGGGCCAAACGTTAGGTTAGGCACATAGTGATTGTCCATAACATCAAAGTGCACGACATCGGCACCTGATTGAATAACACGCTCTACATCTTCACCAAGCCTTGCGAAGTCTGCAGATAAAATTGAAGGGGCAATAAGATATTGAGGTTGTTTTTGCACGGTAAACTCTCTTTAAATGATACAACGGTTGTCCGGGCTACTTTACCGCATTTCATGCTCTGTACCCAAGTTTTATTCTCCTTGTTTCTGCATCGAAAATAGACTAAAAACTCCAATCACATTACTTCCCTTTATGGCGATTAACGCACAAATTTTTACGTTATCTATGTTTGTTTTCTGAACAGTAGCGGTGTATTATATTCAGATAACTGTTGGGTGGAGTTACACATGTTTAGTCGGCTTAAAACACGGATGCTTGCGGTGACAGCTGTTGTTACATTATCAGCAGGAGTTTACTCTGTTGATTACAGCGAAGAAGTTGTCAGTAGCACATGTTCATGCAGTACAAATACAGTTCAAGTTAATAGCAAATTGCTTGAACAATGCAAACTTGAAGCACATACAAGCTGGTACGCTTGGTTAACAGGCGAGAGTAGCAGTGCGCAGTTTCATTATTTAGATTTACTTGAGTTACTTTTAGGGTCTGATGAAACAGAAAGTAACACTGAAAGTTTCACTTCACATTTTTAATTAATATGCAGCTGCTGAACATAATCCAAAGTGTTTTAGCAGCTATGTTTGGTGTGCAAAGCCAAAACAAGCGTCATCAAGACTTTTCAAACAAGCATCTCTTTATCTCATTCACACTGATTTCTATTGTATTTGTATTTCTTTTGGTGCTTTTACTTGTTTGGCTGGTAGGTATTATCACCAACTAAATATTTAATATTTTTTTTATAGATGAGCGGAGGTGATTTTCTCAGAGTGGGAATTTCAATTCAGCCGATAGCCCGAGTCCTTGAAAGTAATTTCGCATGGTTGAACGTTGTTCTAAGTTTTACGCTTTATATAACGCCATGACTTCTTCTATCTTGCTGCGCACACTACCTTTACAGCTTATATTGCGTTGAACTTGTAAGGTACTTATTTTATCAGCACTTCGGTAAAGCTGTTTTGTAAAATCAACATAATGGTTTGAAATAAGTGTAGATACCCCTCGCTGTTTAGCTGCAATGGCACAGTCAACTAAACGAGTTTGATCTTCATCCGTAAATTTATTGCCCGCATAAGCCGTAAAGCTTGAAGTACGATTTATCGGAGAATATGGCGGATCACAATAGACAACGTCATGTTGACCTGCTTTGCTAAAGGCATGTTCAAAATCATTACAGACAAATGTCGCGCGCTTGGCCACATTGGCAAATTGCAGCAGCTCTTCTCGCGGGTAATATGGGTGTTTGTAACGACCAAATGGTACATTAAAGCCACCTTTTTGATTGTAGCGGCATAAGCCGTTGTAACCATGGCGATTAAGATAAATGAACAATAATGAACGCTTGTATGGATCTAAGGTATCGTTAAACTCTTCTCGCAGCTGATAATAACGGGCTTCTTCGTTATGATCACCAATGAACAAATACTCTGCTTCACGAATAAATTCTTTTGGTGAGTCTTTAAGAATATTAAATAGGTTAATTAGATCTTTATTTACATCAAGTAAATAATATTCTTCAAAATCAATATTTAAAAATACAGAGCCACCACCGACAAAAGGTTCAATTAAACGCTGTTTACCCTTTAAAGGTAAATTCGCTTTAATTTCTTCTATTATCCGCTTTTTTCCGCCCGCCCACTTCAATGGAGAACGACGATTAATGACAGATGAGCCGTTTGCCACTTTAGACCCTTACATTCTTTTTATTCTTTGCATACACAGCGCCACTAGTAAAAAACGACAGCTTAAAACATTCACAGCGATGCAACACTGTAAATAAAGTAACGTCATATTTAACCACAGATAGCGACATAAAAACCATTTTTGTTGTGATGCATTTAAAGTTGGGCGATTCTACACTAATTCACGCTAATTACCGAGCAACAAGCTGAATTTCCTGCTTGATACGCTCGAATTTTTTAAAAAAAGGCTGCCCTGCCAGTATATTTTCAGGCAACTGCTGACGCGCATTTCTTGCTTCATCAATATTTGCAAACGGCGCTTGAATAACAACCCACCAAGGCGTACTGTTTCTCACCGTTTGATAGACATACACGTCTTTTAACTCATTTGTTAAAACAAAGCTATTTGCTATCGCTTTGTCTTTCACTGCAAGTAACTGAATAGCCCATACGCTGTCATTTTGCGTCAATAACCACTCTGTTGGTAATAAATCTAATTCGCGATTTTTTGTTTCCAACGATTCTTTTACAGGCTCTGATTTAAGAGTCAACTTTGTCGATTCAGAGGCGGCTACACCTTGTTCAACGTCATTACTTGTTGAAGTTACAGTCTCAGCAACCGTGTCAGCTTCTCTACTTTTAACTAACTGTGAGTTATTTTGTGACCTAACAACTTCTGCATCTTCACTTGGCCTTGGAGTTTCAAGCGCAGTTAAAACGGCAGAAACGGTATCTGAGGTTGAATCTTTAGATGCTTCTACTAAAGTTTCTTTCGGCACTTCATCCAAAGCTTCGTTAGTTTGTATCGAAGGCTGAACTGCTATAGTGTCTTGCTGCTGCAATGCCTTATCAGTTTGAGTTTCGGTACTATCTAGATTTAACACCTGCTCTGCAGATAGCACAGTTGCGAGAGGCTCAGCATCATCCACTTGGTCACTAAAATAGAACTGAATTTGCTTTTGATACATAAATGCGACAAGCAACAAAGCCAAGAGCACTGTCAAAGCAATTAAATGCCAACGATAGCGCTTTTTAGGTAGCTGTGTTCTCAACTGGCTCTGTTGCGATGCCTGCCAATTCAGCAGTAACGCGGGGTTGCCATGTGACTCTTGCAAGAACGCCTGAAAAATAGGATCTTCTTCCATTGGTAAATCTTTGAAGAACATCGCCATCAGTTGTTTAGACTCAGACAGTGACAAACGTTCTAAGTGAATATCAAGTGCACTTGGCAACATTCTAGGCGCTTGTGCTGTTACCAAAATAAACAGCTCAACAGGGCTTTTTGCTGACAATATTCTCAGTTGTTCAATGATTTCATCTGATAGATGCCTTACACCATCTAATACCCAAAAGCAGGGGCCACAAGGTTGTGTTTGATAAAGTTGAAAAAAGTTGTCTGAAAGCGTTTGTGTTTGATCGACCAACGGCGCTCTAAAGCTATTTTGTAGCAACTGAGTCATCAACTCAGCGTCTTTCATCTGTGCCGTTACTTGAATATAGGCTTTATTAAATTCAGGATACTTTTCAGTGATTAAGGTCTCTGCTAAATAGCTTTTTCCTAACCCTGAAGGACCAACCAAAGCAATGAGATTCTGCCCATATTCGAATTGCATCGCAATTCTATCAACCAAGGCTGCTCGACTCGGCAATATTTGCGATTGCATTAGCGCCCTATCAGCTGACTCACGGCTTCATCAGACACATCATCAACGAGTGCACATTGCCCTAGTCGTGTAGGGACAATGAATCTGATCTTGCCTTGTTGGTTCTTTTTATCTTTTCGCATATGACCAATAAACTGCTCACTGTTCATGGTCTCTGGGGCACTGACTGGTAGGTTATAACTTGCAATCAGCGCTTCAACTCGAGCAACTTCAGAGTCAGTAACAGAACCTCGCATGTTCGCAAGCTTCATTGCTAACATCATACCCGCAGCTACCGCTTCACCATGTAACCAGTTACCATAGCCCATTTGTGCTTCAATGGCATGGCCAAATGTGTGACCCAAATTAAGAAGTGCCCTCAAACCTGCTTCTTTCTCGTCTTGAGAAACAATTTCAGCTTTGATTTCACAGCAACGGTAAATAACTTTTTGTAACACATCGTTTTGTAGATTGCTGAGGGCTTCATGTTGCTCTTCTAAAAAGCTCAGAAGTGCTAGGTCGTAAATTAAACCGTATTTGATAACTTCAGCCATGCCTGCAGCAAACTCCCTACTTGGTAGGGTTTGCAAGCTGTTGATGTCGATAAAAACAGCTTTAGGCTGATAAAAAGCCCCGATCATGTTTTTACCTAGCGGGTGGTTCACAGCTGTTTTACCGCCTACAGAGGAATCAACTTGTGATAGCAAAGTCGTTGGAATTTGAATAAATGGCACGCCGCGTTGATAGCACGCCGCCACAAAGCCTGTTAAGTCCCCAATTACCCCACCGCCAAGCGCGATTAAACAGGTATCTCGACCACAATTATGTTCAAGTAAAAATGCTGAAACTTTTTCAAACCACTCAAGGGTTTTAAATTGCTCACCATCAGGGAGAATAAAATGCAGAGGCTCTAACTCTTTGAGTTGAGTTAACAGTGGGTCTAAGTACAGAGGGGCAACCGTTTCGTTGCTGATGATCACTGGGCGACATTTACCTATATGTGATAACAATCGCCCACTGTCGGTAAGAAGGTTTTCACCAATATAAATGGGGTAGCTGCGCTCGTTTAAATCTACATTAAGTTCAAGCATCGGCTACTCCTTTTATAATTTAGAAATCTAACTTCTCAATAATTTGATTTGCTACTACTTTTGCGCTCTGCTCATCAGTGCGAACAACAAAATCAGCAACTTCTTGGTATAAAGGCTCACGCTCTTCAGCTAAGCGCTCTAGTACATCACGCGGTGCTTCTTCAGTTTGTAGAAGTGGACGACGCTTATCTCTTTGAGTGCGAGCAACTTGTTTTTCAATTGGTGTTTCTAGGTAAACAACAATGCCACGCGCTGACAGTTTGTTACGAACTTCTTTGCTCATAACTGAACCACCGCCAGTAGCTAATACAATACCTTGCATCTCAGTTAGGTCAGAAATTACGCCTTCTTCACGACGACGGAAACCTTCTTCACCTTCAAGATCAAACACCCACGCAATGTCTGCGCCAGTACGACGTTCGATTTCTTGATCTGAGTCGAAGAATTCAAGGTGTAATTGGTCTGCCAAATGACGACCAATTGTGCTTTTACCAGCCCCCATTGGGCCTACTAGAAATATATTACGTTTCTCAGCCATATCTATTTAGTACTAACGAACTCTAAAATTTGAAAATAAACCCCGCCTCACGACCTGGCCCCAAAAATTAAGGAGGGGATTATCTCAGTAATTCGTGCGCAATTTCAAGTCAAATCATTTAATTTACCGTAAACCACGCAGAATATAATCATTAATGCGCTGTTACTGGCCGTCTAACATGATTTTCGGGGTCACGAATATCAGCAACTCTCTTTTTTCATTAATGTGACGCGTGTTCCTAAATAAAGCACCTAGGTAAGGTACATCACCTAAAAGCGGCACTTTAGTCACAGCACTGGTGATTTCTTGCTGATAGATACCACCCAGTACGATGGTTTGACCATTTTCGACCAATACCTGTGTTTCTATTTGCTGGGTATTGATAGCAACAGCAGGCCCGGTCGGCGTTTGTACATTATCACCACGCGTATCTTGTGTGATAACTAGGTCCAAGATAATTTTGTTGTCAGGTGTGATCTGTGGCGTGACTTCCATGCTTAACACCGCCTTTTTGAACGTAACAGAGGTCGCACCGCTCGCGCCAGCCGATTCAACATAAGGGATTTCTGTACCTTGCTCAATACGTGCTTTTTTCTGGTTAGCAGTCGTAATGCTTGGTGTAGCAATAATTTCGCCTTTGTTTTCTTGCTCTAACGCCGAGAGCTCTAAGTCAATTAGCGTACCATCCGCTAATTTAGCAAGATGAACACCTATGCTGCCAGCTGGGTTAGTGACCGGTAAATTGACATTTAAACGGTCTGTAAAGGCAGGAATAACACCACCTGATAATTGATCAGCACTCGACAATTTACCAGAGATTGCATCTGATCCTTGCTGATCACTAAAGCCCCAACGAATACCTAGGTCATCTGAAACGTTATCGCTTACTGTTACCATACGAGATTCAATGCGAACTTGCTTAACCGGTACATCCAGTGTTTCGACCATACGACGTACATTTTCAATACTTTTCGCAGTATCTTTGATAATCAAAGTATTGGTTCTAACATCCACTGATACATTACCGCGATTACTGATAATGCTGTTAACTTCTGTTTTTAGTAAGTCTGCAAACTCTTCCGCTTTAGCATAGTTTAATTGCATATACTCGCTATATAGCGGCTCTAGCTCTTCTACCTGACGCATTGCTTGCAATTCTTTCGCTTCCCTTGCAGCTATCTCTTCTGCAGGTGCAACCATTAAAATTGAGCCTTCGGTGCGCTTATCTAAACCTTTAACTCGCAGTACAACATCTAGCGCTTGATCCCATGGGGTGCCTTCTAAACGCAAAGTGATGTTGCCTGATACGGAGTCGCTGGTGACCAAATTAAAATTGTTGGTATCTGCAATGATCTGTAATACCGATCGAATTGGAATATCTTGGAAGTTTAAGGTAATTGGCTCACCTTGATATACTTTTTCTTCACCAAACTTTTTAGTCTTATTATCTTTTTCTATGGTCAGTGTGAAGATATTGTCTAGCTGCTCATACTTAAACGCAAACGCGCTGTTTGGCTCAATCACCAAGCGGCTTTTATTACCTTCTGAAAAGGTCTCGATTTTGCTGACCACAGTACCAAAATCAACCACATCTAATTCGTAAAGTAACTCGTCTAAAATATCTATATGATGGAAATCCGCAATGATTTTTCCACCACGCTCCTGCACATCTATTGCAGCTTGTGAGGTTTCTAGAAACACTAATACTTTAGCTTCGCCTTTTTCACCACGGCGGAAGTCAATTGATTGAATACGATTTATGTGGTGAGTGAGCTGACCTGCACCTTGCTCTGAAGACTCTGAAACGTCATAGATTGGATTTTCAGAAATTTGCAGGTATACCAAATTGTTTTTAACTTCCGTTTTATAAAGCTTTAGTTGATCCATTTCGATAGAAACAATAAAGCCATCTTTGACCATGGTACTTCGGATCTGCTTAATTCCCGCTTTATTCACTTTCAGTTGCTGCAAGCTCTCTTCAAACTCGGCGCCCGAGAAGAACAATTCTAAACGTGCAGGAGCATTCAGCACTGAGACTTTGGGCTCCAAATTTAATTGCTCATCAAACACCAACTGCAATTCTGTCTCTGAATTAGAAATCGGGTTATAGCGCACATCATATAACATGGGTAAGGCATTAACTGAGCCAGATAACACAAGTAAAAGGCTTGAGAAAATGGTAGTTTTAAGCAAATTCGCAACCATGCGAGTCATAGTAGTGTACCTTTATTGTTATTCGCTTGCTGAAAGTTGAGTAGATTCAATAATCTCAACTTTAGTTAATCGTTCTTTCCAACAACCTGTTCCATCGGGGATCAGCTCTAATAATTCTACATGGTCATCATAAATACCAACTACTTCACCATGATACAGGCCCATATATTCCCCCTGCTTCACTCGGAAAAGGCCCTGATCAGCAGCTCGTATCAACGCCCAAGTAATGCCAGATAAGGCTATTGTGCCTTTCATCACAAGATTATCAATAGGATACTTTTCTAGAGGATCTCGAGCACGATTTTGATCTGGCTGTAAACAGTTTTTGACCTGAACTAACCTGCTTTCAATCACTTCAGGTTGAGGCGCATCAAATGGACTACGCAGTGAACCGGCGCTATATGGAAAGTATTCAAATTCTTTCATATTAGGGATCGGCTCAACTTTCGGTGTTGCACTGGCTTGCACTTGATCAATAAACTCTTTCTGCTGCGCCGTATCATCATTGCAAGCAGCCAAAAAAAATAGGCTTAAACTGATAGCTATACTTTTAAGGTGCATTTATTTAGCTCCTTGTTCATAGCGATACGTTCTTGCAACAACACTAAATACTAAGTCACGGTCATTCGCTCGTTCTATTCTAAAATCATGCAAACTGACAATTCGTGGTAATTGTGCAACCTTGCCAACAAACTCACCAAACTCATGGTAAGTGCCGACCACCTCAAGATTAATCGGTAATTCTGTATAAAACTCTTTCTTTATCTCTGGCATCCAACCAATCTTTAAAAATGTTAGACCACTTGAAGTGCCCACATAGGTCAAGTCATCTAATAATCCAGGTGTTTCGTTAGAGGTAGGGAGTCGTTGTAAGAGTTGAGAAAATTGCGCTTCCATATCTTGCATTTGCTGCTTGTATAAATCTAAATTGTTCGCCCTTGCATACTTGAAGCGATACGAATTTCTCAGCTCTTGCTCTTTATTTACTGCAAAGTCATACTCATCAATTGCTGAAGATACTAAGATTGAATAGCCAATAAACAACATGATCACAGTAACCAGAACGACGCACATGGCTTTGACAGGCTTTGGCCATTCACCAATATTATCTAGCTCAATCTCATTCCAATCGATATCTTGTAACGCTTTAAGATCAAAGTTCATCTAACCATTCCCTCACTTTTTCTCTTTGGCATCTTCAAGTTCTTGATAGGACTTAACGTAAAAGTGCATGGTGAAATCGCTCAACAAGCGATTAGTTTGTTCACCTGCAATAATCCCCTGAATCGTAGGCTTTTCTAATAGATAAGAAGACTCAACCTGCCTTAGCATTTGCGACAAACGATTATTTGATTCACTACGACCTACCACTTTTATCATGTTGCCATCACGCTGGAGACTGGTGAGGTAAACACCCGATGGAACAACACGCGCCACTTCATCTATAATTTGTGTGCCAAGATTACGATTACCTTGTAACTCTTCAATTAAGCGAATACGACGTTGTAAATTACCCTTTTGCTTATTTAAGTCGTTGATTTCTCGGATCCGTGTATCTAATTTTCGGATCTCAGACTGTAGGTAGTTATTTTTTATTTCTTGCCCTGTGCGAAGGCTATCGTAAAAGCTACCGATCAAATACATCACAAATAAAGAAACCCCCACAATACTGCCAATCAGAATTAGGAACTTTTGTTGTGAAGCTTGTCTTTGTTGCTCGCGCCAAGGTAGGAGGTTTATATGTGGCATGTGGTGAAACTCCTAAGCGCTAGACCTGTGGCAAGGGTAAACTGAGGTTTGTGCCTTAACAGTACGTTTCGGTCTACTTTAGGTGCAATTTCCATATCTGAAAACGGATCGGCAATAATCGTGTGGATCCCCAATTCATCGACCAATAGTCTATCGAGACCTTCAACCAAAGCTGTTCCACCTGATAGCACTAGATAATCGACATGGTCTTTACCACTGGTGGTCATAAACATTTGTACTGCTCGGCGGATCTGTTGCAATAAAGCAGTTTGGAATGGCGCTAGTACTTCAAAAGTATAATTTGGCGGTAAGTCCCCGGTTGTTTTTGCCAACTCGGCTTCATCGAACGTTTTGTTGTAGTAAGCAACAATGCTATTGGTATATTGCTCACCACCAAAGACCTGATCTCGGGTATAAATAGTCTTACCTGATTGAACCACGCTCATCAATGAAATCACCGCACCGATATCAACAATCGCAACGATTTTATCAAATGCATCGGAAGGAAGCTGACCATATAAAGTATCAAGTGAACGACTCAAGGCATAACTCTCAACGTCAACCACTTTAGCTTTGTAGCCTGCCTCTTCTAATGCACTCACTCTTGCTAGTACACTCTCTGTTCTAGCTGCAGAAAGCAGCACATTCACTTTCGACGGATCGGCTTCATTGACCGATATTTTCTCAAAATCTAGACTAACTTCGTCTAATGGGTATGGAATTAAGCTGTCGGCTTCAATGGCGATTTGCGACTCTAGTTCAGCATCAGTTAATGAAACATCCATAAAGATCACTTTGGTGATAACCGTTTGACCTGATACAGCAACTGCTGCGAAAGGGGCATGTTTTGGAAAGCGTTTTTTTAGTTTACTGATTGCACGACCGACCGCCTCAATATCTTGTACGGCTCGTTCAGTAATTGCACCTTTAGGGATGGGTTCAATAGCAACAGCTTCAACGCGATAACCGCTGTGAGTTTGCGAAAGCAAAACAGCTTTAACACAGTGAGAGCCTATATCTATGCCAACCATGAGTGGGGCTTGTGCTTTGAACAATTTACTTAACATACCCTGTGTTTTTATCCTTTATTTTAATTTAAACAGGTTATTATTTATGAACAAAAAATACTAATCGAATTTTGTTCAAGCTATACTAGCAGCCTCTACCCACAATTGGGAGTCTAACTAGGGAATATTACGTGACTTTATTAAAAAGATTTTTACAGTTTATTATCGTCTGCGGGTTTTTAGGCGTACTCACGTTACTAGCACTATATTACTACGTAAAATCAGATATCCCTAGTGTTGAGGTACTTAAAGAAGTTCAACTTCAAACACCTATGCAAGTTTTTACCAAAGATGGAAAATTAATCAACCAATTTGGTGAAAAGCGCCGTATTCCCGTTAAGATTGACGACGTTCCTAAACCTTTACTCAATGCATTTTTAGCAACAGAAGATAATCGTTTTTATGAGCATTTTGGTATAGATCCTATCGGGATCGTACGTTCGGCTATTGTATTGATCAGTACAGGCCAAAAAAAACAAGGTGCCAGTACTATCACCATGCAGTTGGCAAGAAATTTCTTTTTAACCCGCGAAAAAGCTTACATTCGTAAGGTAAAAGAAATTTTCATTGCGCTACATATAGAACAATTATTGTCAAAAGATGAAATTTTAGAACTGTATTTAAATAAGATTGAATTAGGCCACCGTTCGTTTGGCATTGGTGCCGCAGCACAGGTTTATTATGGTAAAGAGTTACACGAGCTCACATTAGCGCAGATGGCCATGATCGCAGGCTTACCAAAGGCACCTTCAGCGCTAAACCCTATCAGTAACCCGACTCGCGCCAAATCTCGCAGGAATGTGGTTTTAGGTCGAATGCTGACAGAAAAGTACATCACTCGCAGTGAATATAATGAGGCAACACAAGCCCCTATTACTGCAAAGCGACACGGTGCAGAAATAGAGCTTTATGCACCTTATATTTCTGAAATGGTCCGTGCATATATGGTAGAGCGCTATGGTGCTGACAAAGCCTATAACACTGGCTTTAGAGTTTATACGAGTGTTGAATCTGAAATTCAGCTTGCCGCACAACAAGCACTCATTAACAATCTGCATGATTATGACATGCGTCACGGCTATCGAGGGCCTGAATCTGTGCTATGGCAACACGAAATAGACCCTATTCCTGCCCGTGCAGAACTACTTAAAACACTCAATGACGTTAATGAAATTGACCCACTCGTTGCCGGTATTGTCACGCATGTTTACGAACAAAGCGCTGAGGTGCTATTAAAATCAGGTCAATCTGTAGTCATTGAGTGGGATGGTCTGAAATGGGCACGCGCATACATTAACGAAAAACGACAAGGTAATGCCCCTAAAGCAGCGGCCGATGTACTTTCGCCAGGAATGCAGATTTGGTTACGAGAAAATAATGGCTGGCAATTAGGTCAGTATCCACAACCATCAAGTGCCATTGTATCTTTAGATCCAAAAGATGGCCGCATCAAAGCCTTAGTAGGTGGTTATAGTTTCGCACAAAGCCAATATAACCGTGCTGTACAAGCGAAACGTCAGGTTGGTTCAAACATTAAACCTTTTATTTATTCAGCAGCATTAGAAGACGGTTACACGCTTGCTTCAATTATTAATGATGCACCTATCAACCACTGGGATAAAAGCTTAGGGGTTGCATGGCGGCCTAAGAATAGTCCTGAAGTTTATAGTGGCCCAATTCGAATTCGTCGCGCATTGGCGCAATCAAAAAACGTCGTTTCAGTTAGATTACTCAGAGGTGTCGGCTTGCAGCGCTCTGCCGATCATTTGCTTAAATTTGGTTTTGCTGATGAAGACATTAACCGCAGCGAATCTTTAGCATTAGGTAGCGCTGCAATCACACCATTAGAAATGGCACGCGGTATGAGTACCTTTGCTAATGGCGGTCATCTAATCGAACCTTATTTTATCAGCGAAATAACAGACGCATACGGTAACTCGCTGGGTAAAGCTCAGCCATTAATCGCATGTAATGAAGAGCTACGTCTCGAAAATACCATGCAATGTGCACCACAAATTATCAGTGAACAAAATGCTTTTCTCGTCTCAAGTGCATTACATAGCGCGATTTGGGGTGGCGGTAGCTGGAAACACAAAACAGGATGGGTTGGTACAGGTTGGCGAGCGCAAGCTTTAAAGCGAAGAGACTTATCAGGTAAGACAGGTACCACCAATAACTCAGTGGATACTTGGTTCACAGGTTATAACCGTAATGTATTAACCACAGTGTGGGTAGGTTTTGATGATGCAAGTAAATCTCTTGGTCGCGCAGCCTATAACAGCAATTTAGGTAAAGGCCAAGCCGTTGGTGCTGAAGCAGGTGCGATTACCGCACAGCCAGCTTGGGTGCGCTTTATGAGAACGGCACTTCAAAATGAACCGCTCGCACCGATTGACCCTGCACCAGGCTTAACTTCTGTTAGAGTTGATTTAAAAACTGGCTTATTAAGTTCAAAAAACGATCATACTAGCCGTTTCGAATACTTTGAGTCTGACACTGTACCGACTAAATATGTTCAGCAAGATAAGTCAAAAACCCCATTCTCTTCTGACTCTTTGCCTGAACAAGATGAGCTATTTTAATTAACATACAGAATAGCCTTAACAAAAAAGCGAAGTGCTAAAAACACTTCGCTTTTTTGGCTCTAAATTCGCCTAGCTATCCACTACTTAAGATTCTGACATAACCAGAATAAGTCTGAGTGAATGCCCGCAGCGGTCACTTCTTTACCAGCGCCAGGCCCTTGGATAACCAGTGGGTTCGCGTCATACCATAGTGTTTTCACTACAAAGATATTATCACCCGGTGTTAAATTGGCAATCGCTGAGCCTTGCTCTGCAAACGCAATACCCACTTTTGCGTCAACTTTGCCATCTTCAGCGATACTTAATAAACCGGTATAACGCAGCTCACAGTTATTTGCTTTCGCCTGTGCAAACTTAGTCTCATAAAACACATCCAGCTCGTCTTTCTTAGCTAGAAAGTCTTGCCAGCTACCTGCAGCTAAATGCTCAGGCATTAATGGTTCTAAACCAATATCATCTACATCCAGTGACAGACCAAGCTCTCGAGCAAGAATTAACAACTTACGCTGCATGTCTCGTCCCGATAAGTCTTCGCGAGGATCTGGCTCGGTATAGCCCATAGCTTGCGCTTCTAGCACTAAATCTGAGAAAGCTTTGCTACCATCATACTCACTGCACAGCCAAGATAAAGTGCCCGAAAAAACACCCTCAACCTGAGTGATTTTATCACCACTATTTTGTAGGTCAGCTAGCGCAAAGTTAACCGGTAAGCCCGCACCAACACTGGTGTTATAACGCCATAGCAAATTGCGCTCTTCGAGCTGCTGACGCAAAGCTACATACCAGTCTTGTTGTGCAGTGCCGGCATACTTATTAGCACTGATAAGATGACAATCACGCTTCACGAACTCTGGGTATAAGAGGCTAAATGATTCACTCGCAGTGATATCAATGACAACTTTATGCTCGTAATCTAGCTCTTCAATACGCTCTAGTACTTCATTTTGTTCATATGCTTGCGCTTCATTTTGCCATTGAGTTTGCCAGTTATCTAAATTCAAACCACTGGCAGCAAATAGCATTTGCTGCGAACGTAATAAACCAACGACTTTTAAATCAAATTGCGCTTGTAAACGAGCAACCTGAGTTTGGCACTGCTCAAGGAAAACCTCACCAACATTACCAAGACCCGCAATGATAACCGCCAGCTCTCGGCCTTTATTCACGAGCTTGTCATGTAAAATCGCCAAAACATCGCTGTCAATCGCTTGGTCAGTCAAGAACAGTGCATAATCTTCATCACTATGTGCAAACCTGAGTACCACGTCTTGCTCTGCCAACACTGATTTAGCCTGCAGCTCTAATGCAGAGATATCGGATTTTGGTGCAACCAGTGCAAAGCCTTGTAAGTGGCTTTCAACCAAGGTGAGACGGCCAGCAAAATATTGGCTTACTTGATGTGTGAAAGCACCTGGTAGCAATAAAAACTCTTCGCCATTTTGTACAAAGTGATGAATGCTATGCTGAATAAGCTGACTCACTTCACGCACTTCATTAACACCTAAACGGTCAACACGCACAAGATCTAAATTATCAAATGACGTAATAAAACGTTTCGCCTTACTGTAACCCGCTTTGACGATTTCAGTACCTGGCGCTTCAGAGTCAAAACTGCTACGAACCTGTAACTTGATGCTGGTATTTTTCAAAGGAGATAAAGTTTTAGCATGCAATACAGGATTACCTAAACGCGCTAGTAAATTTGCTTGTTCACGACACACTTTAGGGTATTTAATTGCATTGCTGACTTTTCGTGGATCGGTGCTGAATACACCTTGCGTATCGGTCCAGATAGAGACTGCTTCTGCATCGCTATAATTTGCTAACAATGTTGCAGTGTAGTCACTGCCATTACGTCCCAGCGTCACAGTATTACCCTGGTCATCTGCAGCAATAAAGCCTGTGACCACAAAGATGTGATCGTTATCTAAGGTCGCTAAGCACGCTTGCTTATTTTGTTGATGCACTAACTGACCGTTATGCACAGTAAATAACGTTCTGGCATCAATCGCTTGGGCTTGTAAATCGGACTCTGATAAGTAGTTTGCTAGAATGCGCGCAGACCATAATTCACCGTGTGCTAATAGCTCAGCTTCATTTAGAGTTTTACTGTTCGCAGCTTGGGTGATCACTTGTAATTCAGTTAACAGTGTATCGGCCAATTGACGCTGCTTTTCCCCCTGGAATAGTGCGTTAATCAGTTCGACTTGATGGTTCTCAACCTGTAATAGAATATCGTTAAAACTTTGCTGCTCTTGTTGCTGATAACTCTGCCATAGTTTAACTAGGGTATTGGTTGTTTTACCTGCTGCAGAAACCACAACACAATCGCCCAACTGACACTGGCCAACCACGATCTGTGCGACAGCCTGATAACGCGAGGCCGAGCTTAAGCTCGACCCACCAAATTTATGTACTACTCTTGTCATTTTCTTTTACCAAAGTGCTGGATGGGCAGGTGTTAATTTACAGGCTTTGTTATCAGCAGACGCAGGAGCTTTACCTGGCTGTGTTTTAGCAAAAGCCGCTTCGAGGTCTGCAAGTAGATCTACTACTTCCTCAATACCGACAGAAATACGGATCAAAGTATCGCCTACACCCGCTTCTAAACGTGCTTTAGGTTCCATGCCTGCATGTGTCATGGTTGCAGGGTGACAAATTAAACTCTCAACACCACCTAAAGACTCAGCCAACGAGAACTCTTTCACTGTTGTTAAGAATGCCGCAGCATCTTCAAGACCACCTGCGATATCAAAACTCACCATGCCACCAAACCCTAACTGCTGTTTTTTCGCCAGTTCGTGTTGTGGATGTGATTCAAGACCTGGGTAATACACTTTGCGAACGTACTCAGACTGTTCTAAGTACTTGGCGATAGCTAAGGCATTTTCTTCGTGCTGCTTAAGACGCACTTTAAGAGTTCTTAAACCACGTAATGTCAGATAGCTATCGAATGGTGCACCAGTAATACCAATATTATTTGCCCACCAAGCCAGCTCTTCGCCTAACGCTTGGGTTTTCGCAATCACGGCCCCACCAACGACATCAGAATGGCCGTTAATGTATTTCGTGGTCGAATGCACCACAATATCAACACCAAACGAAATTGGGTTTTGTAGCGCAGGAGATAAAAACGTATTGTCAGCCCCAACTAATGCGCCCACTGCATGGGCTGCATTCACAACCGCCTCTATGTCTGTAAGACGAAGAATTGGGTTACTCGGTGTTTCAATCCAAACCAGTTTAGGTTTGATCTCTGCAATTTGTGCAAGGCTGTCAGCGCGAGTTAAATCTAAAACTTTTAGTTTTAACAAGCCACGCTTTTCAAGTGATGTAAATAAACGATAACTACCACCATAACAATCATGTGGAATAACTAAAGTATCGTCGTGATTTAAAAGTTGTGTTACTAGGTGTACAGCTGCCATACCGGTCGCTGTGATGATGCCTTTTTCTCCACCCTCAAGCTGCGCTAGTGCTTCAGCTAGAATATCGCGATTTGGGTTACCGCTACGGCCGTAATCGTAATCACGCTTAGTATCGAAGTCAGCGAACGAATACGTTGTTGAAAGATAAAGAGGAGGCACAACCGCACCATGATGTTTATCGGCTTCGATACCATGTCTGACTGCGACTGTTGATTTATTGCGTTGGCTCATATCACCACCTAGTATATGGATGTTTAGACGTCCAAAAGGTTAGATGATCAAATTAGAGAAGTCAAAACATTTATACTGCTAAATGGCTATTTAACTAGAATTTGACTATCTTTTTTAAACCGATAAAATTTCGCCACCTCGTTAACTAATATTGTTAATAAGACTGGGTTTTTGACCATAAATCGGTACATCAACCTTAGTTTGAGTTGGGCGTTAGTCAAACTAGGTCAATTAAAGCCGTCGCAAACGAGCGTAGTCTTATTGGCAGTAATTACTCTAAAGGCATCAGAAAAAATATTATGGCTAAATGGAATGGTGAATATATTCACCCTTATGCAGAGCATGGCAAAAAATCAGAGCAAGTGAAGAAGATCACCGTATCTATTCCTTTAAATGTGTTAAAAGTACTGACTGATGAGCGTACCCGCCGTCAAGTGAACAACTTGCGCCATGCAACAAACAGCGAGTTACTGTGTGAAGCATTTCTGCATGCCTTTACGGGCCAACCGTTGCCGAGCGACGAGGACTTACGTAAAGACAATCCGGAGAAGATCCCTGTTGAAGTGCGTAATATTATGAAAGAGATGGGCTTAGAGATCCCTGAGATTAACGAAGAAGGTTAATCAGCTTTTTTCTTATTACAAAGAAAACATAAAAAAACCTCGCCATTGCGAGGTTTTTTTTTGCTTAATCTTAGTATTGATCAGGCTTCAAATTGTGCCATGTAGTTTTCTGGTAAATCGATTTGCGCAACGCCAGAATCAATCGCAGCCTTTGCTACAGCTTTAGCAATGCGAGGCAATAAACGCGGATCCATTGGCTTAGGAATAATATACTCAGCGCCAAATTCTAACGACTCAACATCGGCCGCTTTAAGCACTTGCTCAGGCACTGGCTCTTTCGCAATACCACGAATGGCTTCTACCGCTGCGATCTTCATTTCATCGTTAATCGCTGTTGCACGCACATCAAGTGCACCACGGAAGATAAACGGGAAACATAAAACATTGTTCACTTGGTTAGGATAATCTGAACGACCTGTCGCCATAATTAAATCGTTACGTGCACCATGTGCAACTTCTGGATTAATTTCAGGGTCTGGGTTTGAACACGCAAACACGACCGGCTTGTCTGCCATAAGCTTTAGGTCTTCTGGAGAGAGTAAGTCAGGGCCAGATACACCCACAAACACATCAGCTTCTGCAATTACGTCTTGCAGCGTACGCTTATCAGTATTATTAGCAAATAGTTTTTTATATTCGTTTAAGTCATCACGACGCGTATGGATAACGCCTTTACGGTCTAGCATGTAAATGTGTTCACGCTGTGCACCACATTTAATCAGCAGTTCCATACATGCGATTGCTGCAGCACCTGCACCTAAACATACAATGATAGCGTCATGAATGTCTTTGCCTTGTACTTCCAATGCATTCAACATACCCGCAGCAGTTACAATCGCTGTACCATGCTGGTCGTCGTGGAATACAGGAATATCACAACGCTCTATAAGTGCTTTTTCAATCTCAAAACACTCTGGTGCTTTAATATCTTCAAGGTTGATACCACCAAAGGTGTCTGCAATATTCGCAACCGTATTAATGAAGTCTTCAGTGGTGCGGTGCTTTACTTCAATGTCAATTGAATCTAAGCCTGCAAAACGTTTGAATAGTAGCGCTTTACCTTCCATTACTGGTTTAGAAGCAAGTGGGCCTAAGTTACCTAAACCTAAAATTGCAGTGCCATTACTGATCACCGCAACCATATTGCCTTTACCTGTATATCGGTAAGCATTAGCAGGGTCTGCAGCAATTTCTCGAACCGGCTCAGCCACACCTGGGCTGTAGGCCAACGCAAGATCTTTAACTGTTTCGGCTGGTTTAGTTAATTCAACACTGATTTTACCTGGAACGGGATGAGCGTGGTAATGTAAAGCTTGTTCACGAAAGTCTGACATGACGCGATTTTTTCCTGCAAAGAAGTTAAAAGTGAGAGTGAAATAATTCGCAATAACTAAAAGATACTCGCTTTCTAGATATATTCAAGCAATTTCAGGTCTATCCACTTTTTAGCGAAATTTATCTGCAAGATGCCGTAATTTTGCAGATTTTATGAAACATTCTTTTAGCTTTTTTGACATTTTACTGACCTAAAAAAGGGTCAATACGTTTAATAAACCAGCAATTTATACGACTAAAAATGTCACCCTATCAATCACAAAAAGAAGCCTCAACTTAGCTACATTTACTGCATTTTAGACTCTTTTAAACACATTTAGATAACTTTAAATCTCAATCAAAACCAGTTTAAGCAGCCGTACCTTTGAGAAAGCTAAAGTCAATCTCAATAAAAAGTGCAAAGTTATGCATTTAGTTATTACGCCATTTTCTACGGCTGTGCTATGAAAAGGGTTTGATGTATCAGAAATAATTTTGCAGAAGAACGATCAGATAAGCAATGCTAAGCCAGCTGGAAATAATGAATATTCAGAGGATTAATGAGTTTTATACCAACCCTCAATAATACTCAATCATTTTGAGGGACTAAAACTGACGCTAGTTCCTTAATAATTTCTTATTTAGAACAACTAAATAGCAAAATTTTAGCCTTGCCTACATGGAAGTAGGTACCTCAGCGATAGCAGGACACGTGAGCGGTGCTATCGACCGGTTTTCCTTGCCTCAAAATAGAGCGCTTAATTAAGAGGATTGGTATTAGACATAAAAAAAGCACCCAAATGGGTGCTTTTCTCAAACAAGCGATGCTTATTTCTTGCTGCTAAGAGCACCGAAACGCTTGTTGAAGCGATCAACACGACCACCTGTATCAAGGATCTTCTGCTTACCAGTGTAGAACGGGTGACATGCAGAACATACGTCTAGGTGAATGTCTTTACATAGTGTTGAACGAGTTTCGAATTTGTTACCACATGAACAAGTTGCTGTGATTGACTCGTACTTAGGGTGGATACCTTCTTTCATAGTAAACCTCTAGGTTAGGCCGTATCGCTCTCCAAACCCGGAGTTTGGCACCATACGTAGTTATATTCAAATTAGTGGACGCGTATTTTATTGAAGTAGCCAGAGATCTACAAGCAATAATTGCACAAAAAGTAAATAAATCCCGTGTTCATTACACCTAATCCAATGAACAGCAATTTACCGAGCGTTTTTCACTGGGATTTCAAGGTCTGCTTTAGTACATTATAACCATCTACTGTCATGTTCGAGCATTCATGCTATTTGTTGAAGTTGCCCTAAAAGTCCCCCTACATAGAACCTTTGATTATAAAATCGATCCGAATATCACAGTTCAAAAAGGCTGTCGTGTATGGGTGACTTTTGCCAATAGAAAATTGGTCGCCATGGTCGTTGACATCAAGACTCAGTCTGATGTGCCCGATAATAAAATCAAAGCCATTACCTCTGTCATTGATGAGCGCCCGATTATCAATGATGCGTATCTTACCTTTTTGAAATTTACAGCTCGTTATTATTGCCACTCACTAGGCGAAACTATTTTTACTGCGCTGCCAGCATCTTTGCGTCAAGGTGAACACCCAGATAAAACCCAAGTGCCCGATTACACTCTCACTGAGGAAGGAAAAGCATCCCCCAAGCTTCGCGCAAAAAAGCAATTAGCACTGATTGAGCATTTAAAAGGCTCTGGCATAACGAGCCTCACTGAGTTAAAGGCATTAGGGTTTACAACACAACAAATTAAACCGCTCAAAGAGAAAGGCTTAATCACAGAAGCCATTAATCACTGTGAAGCTTGGTCATCACATACACTTGAGATTGCAAGCAAACCGCGTCTAAATGAAGAGCAAGCTGCGATTTGTGCCGCTGTGAATCAACAAGTGGGCTATCGCACTTTCTTAATTGAAGGGGTCACGGGCAGTGGTAAAACTGAAGTTTACTTACAATGTTTAGAGAAAGTGCTTAATGCCGGTAAACAGGCACTGGTTTTAGTACCAGAAATTGGCCTGACGCCGCAAACTGTTAATCGCTTCAGACGTCGCTTTCCAAATACACCCATTGATTTATGGCATTCAAACTTAACCGATAATGAGCGCTTACACACTTGGCGACGCGCTGAGCAAGGTAGTAGCGCGCTAATTATTGCAACACGCTCTGGAGTTTTCCTACCTTTTAAGAGCCTAGGCATGGTCGTAGTAGACGAAGAGCATGACGGGTCTTTCAAGCAGCAAGATGGACTGCGTTATCACGCTCGAGACTTGGCTGTTTACCGCTGTGCGACACAGCAAATACCACTTTTATTAGGCACTGCAACCCCCGCACTAGAAACCCTACACAATGCACTCAGTGACAAATATCAATTAGTGTCGCTCACCAAACGTGCACAAACCAAAGTTGATAACGCCTACTTGTTGGTTGATATGAAGGGCCAGCCGCATCAAAATGGTTTTGCACCAACCACTTTACAACATATTGAACATACGCTTGCATGTGGTAAGCAAGTCATGGTGTTTTTAAACCGACGGGGTTATGCGCCTACTTTAATGTGTCATGAGTGTGGCTGGCTCAGTGAATGTCACCGCTGTAGTGCTAGTGCCACCTACCATAAAGGCATGTCTCGTTTAGTCTGCCATCACTGTGGTGAGCAAAGCTATGTGCCGCCCCAGTGTGTTGACTGTGGCAGTACCAATATTTTGCCCGTGGGTTTGGGCACTGAACAGGTGGAACAGTTTTTAGAAGCACAGTTTCCCGACACGCCACTGAGCCGTATAGATCGAGATTCAACCCGCCGTAAAGGCGCACTCGAAGAAGCCCTCAATGAAATTAATGAAGGTGGCGCACGAATTCTGGTTGGCACTCAAATGCTGGCGAAAGGTCATCACTTTGCCGATGTCAGCCTAGTGGTTATCTTAGATGTCGACAGTGGTTTATATAGTAGTGACTTTAGAGCTACTGAGCATATGGCTCAGTTAATCACTCAAGTTGCTGGACGCGCTGGGCGTAGTGGCGAACCCGGCACGGTATTATTACAAACTCATTATTGCGAACACCCGCTGTTACAAGATCTAGTCAATAATGGCTACGGCGACTTTGCCCGTTATGCACTCAAAGAGCGTGAAGAAGTTGCCCTACCACCATTTAGTTTTTTGGCTTTAATACGCGCCGAAGCTAACAATGCCAAATTAGTCATCGACTTTTTATCGGATCTGGTTCCTGCAAGCCCATTCTCTGGTATACAATTGCTCGGACCAATTCCCGCGCCGATGGAGCGTGTGGCAGGAAAATATCGATATCAATTACATATTCAAGCGCAGGACCGTGCAATTCTACATAGTTACTTAACTCAGTTATTAACCTATGTAGATAAGCATCCATTAGCAAACCGACTGCGCTGGAGTATAGACATAGATCCTATGGATACTTATTAAGTAACTTATGGCACAACACGACTTTATAAATAAAAAGCCCAAAGGCAGAAACACCAAAAAACCGGCACCTAGCCCAAAACCCGTCTCAAAATTGCTTATCTTGCTAGCCTTACTGCTCGTTGGCGGTTTTGCATATGGTCTTTGGTATATCACACAAAATGCCGACCCTAAAAAAGTAGAAGAAGCCGCCAAACCCGTTGCTAAACAAGAGCAACCTCTAGAGAAGCCAAAACCTAGAGATCCTGATTTTATTCAAGAGATTAAAGACGCAGAAATCAAAGTTGAAATTAAAGAAATCAAAAAACGCGGACCATACCAGATGCAATGTGGTTCATTTAGAAAACACGAAGACGCAGAGAGCATGAAAGCACAAATTGCGTTTGTTGGCCTAGTTGCTGAAATCCGCAGAACCGAAGGGTCAAATGGTGTCTGGTTTAGAGTACGTCTAGGCCCTTATGAAAGTAAGAGACATGCGGAAAGCGATAAAAACAAGCTCAAACGTATCAACATAGTAAGCTGTGGAATTTGGGGTTGGACTTGATTTCTCACTAATAGCCCATATACCTACAGCAATCTAAGATATTTAAGTAAGACAAGTGTGAGTTAACGCACAGTAAGGAATTTTATGACTACTATCGTAAGCGTGCGTCGTGACGACAAAGTTGTTATCGGCGGCGACGGTCAAGTGTCACTTGGCAATACAGTAATGAAAGGTAATGCCAAAAAAGTACGCCGTCTTTATAACGGTAAAGTATTAGCGGGTTTTGCCGGTGGTACTGCAGATGCATTTACGTTATTTGAGCGCTTTGAAAGCAAACTAGAAATGCACCAAGGCCATTTAACCAAAGCGGCAGTTGAAATGGCGAAAGATTGGCGTAGTGATCGCGCTCTTCGTAAACTAGAAGCCTTGCTGGCAGTGGCTGATGAAACTGCTTCATTGATCATCACAGGTAACGGTGACGTAGTGCAACCAGAGCATGACCTAATCGCCATTGGTAGTGGTGGTAACTTTGCACAATCTGCTGCAACTGCACTATTAGAGAATACAGATCTAAGTGCACGTGAAATCGTAGAAAAAAGCCTGAAAATTGCTGGCGATATTTGCGTATTCACTAATAATTTCCAAACCATCGAAGAACTATAGAGGATTGCCATGACTGCGATGACCCCAAGAGAGATCGTGCACGAGTTAGATCAGCACATTATCGGTCAAGATAAAGCCAAAAAAGCCGTGGCAATTGCACTTCGTAATCGCTGGCGTCGTATGCAACTTAACGACGATTTACGCGCTGAAGTTACACCAAAGAATATTCTTATGATCGGCCCAACAGGTGTCGGTAAAACGGAGATTGCACGCCGTTTAGCAAAACTTGCAAATGCACCTTTCCTGAAAGTTGAAGCAACTAAATTCACAGAAGTGGGCTATGTAGGTAAAGAAGTTGAGACTATCATCCGTGATCTGGTTGATATCTCAATCAAGATGACTCGTGAGCAACAAGCGAAAAAGCATCAACATCGCGCTGAAGAAGCCGCAGAAGAGCGCATTCTAGATGCACTACTTCCACCTGCAAAAGACGCTTGGGGCGAATCTCAGCCTGCTGAAAATAACAGCACACGCCAGGTATTCCGTAAGAAATTGCGTGAAGGTCAGCTAGACGACAAAGAAATTGACATTGATGTTGCTGAAGTTGCACCTCAAGTTGAAATCATGGCACCACCGGGTATGGAAGAAATGACCAACCAATTACAAGGTCTATTTCAAAACATGGGTGGTGACAAGCGTAAGAGCCGTAAGCTGAAAATCAAAGATGCTTTCAAGCTACTTGTTGAAGAAGAAGCCGCTAAAATGGTGAATCAAGAAGAGCTGAAAGAACAAGCTATTTTTGCCGTAGAACAAAACGGTATTGTGTTCATCGATGAAATCGACAAAATCTGTAAGCGCGGTGAAGCACAAGGTCCAGACGTGAGCCGTGAAGGTGTACAGCGTGATTTACTGCCTCTAATTGAAGGTTCAACGGTCAGCACGAAACACGGTATGGTTAAAACTGACCATATTCTTTTCATTGCCTCTGGCGCGTTCCAAATGGCAAAGCCGTCTGACTTAATTCCTGAGTTACAAGGTCGCTTACCTATTCGTGTAGAACTTGAAGCTTTATCGGCAGCTGATTTCAAACGCATTCTTACCGAGCCTCATGCATCGCTTACTGAACAGCAACAAGCACTACTTGGCACCGAGCAAGTGACTGTCGACTTCACTGATGATGCGCTCACTAAGATTGCAGAAGCAGCATGGCAAGTAAACGAGAAAACAGAAAACATCGGTGCACGTCGCCTTCATACTGTGATGGAAAAGCTGATGGAAGAAATCTCTTTTGATGCTTCTGAGAAGACAGGCACAACGCTTTCTATCGATGCAAGCTATGTTGAGCAGCATTTAGATATGCTGGTACAAGACGAAGACTTAAGCCGCTTTATTCTTTAAATTTAGTAAAGAATATGCGTTATTATTAAGCGGGGCCTGTGCCCCGCTTTTTTGTAATACAAAAAAATATCCATTGAGAAACGTCATGTATATTGTCAATAAACTTCACTATCATACAGTATCTAAAACGCTCGACATTCATTTCGATGATGAGCAAGTATTCACGTTAAGCTGTGAGTATTTACGAACCCACTCTCCTTCTGCTGAAGTCCAAGGACATGGTAATCAATCTAAAGATCCACTGAATCTGGTGTTGAATAAACAAGAGGTAGCCGTCAAAAAGCTTGAGCCTGTTGGACATTATGCCGTAAAACTGGTTTTTGATGATGGCCATGACTCAGGTTTATATAGCTGGCAATATCTTCGTGCACTTTCAGAAGAACAGACTGAACGCTGGCAGAGATACCAAGCGAGGGTTGAGGACTATCATGCCAATAAAGATCGTATTCCAATCAAGTTCACGCCCTAGCCTAGAGCGCTAAAACTTGAATATAAAAAAACGCAGCAAACGCTGCGTTTTTTTAATTTTATTAGCAAGCTAGTAGCGGTACTAAATTTAGTATCTATATTTAGCAACCGCCTCATGTAGTACTTTGGCTTGCTCTGAAACCTCTTCACTACTTTGGGCGTTACTCTGTGCATGCTCAGATGCAACTTGCGCAATATCTCGAATACGAACAACGTTCTTATTCACCTCAGAAGCAACTTGGTTTTGTTCATCAATGGCAGTAGCAATGTGCGTGCTCATTTCCATGATGGTTTGCACATCTGCTGTAATCGAGCTTAACAACTCACCAGCCTTCTCGGCTTGGGAGACACTTTCACTACCTTGAGTACGGCACTGTTGCATGATACTCACAACAGACTGAGTGCGCTCTTGCAGAGTAGAAATGATACTCTCAATTTCTTGTGTCGAATCTTGTGTACGCTGTGCTAAAGAGCGTACTTCATCAGCAACAACAGCAAAGCCTCGACCTTGCTCACCTGCACGTGCAGCTTCAATTGCTGCATTCAAAGCAAGTAAATTTGTCTGCTCTGCAATGCCACGGATTACATCTAAAACCGAACCAATTGTTTCTGCATCACGCTCAAGTTGCGAAACAACGTCTGATGCGCCACCTAATGAATCAGATAACGCCATAATACGCTGAATTGTCGCGTCAACTTCTACTCGACCTTGTTGCGCATTACCATTGGTTGACTCAGCTTTATTCGCTGCAGCTTCAGTATTATGGGAGATATCTTGAATCGTCGCCTGCATCTCAGTCGCTGCAGTCGCCACCATATCTGCCTCGTGCAATTGTTCATGCATACCCGCACTGGTTTGTGCGGTGGTTTCACTTAAATGATGAGTCGCTTCATTAATCGTACCCAAAGCCGTGTTTACTTCTGAGATCAGAATCTTGAAGTCATCTATCAAGCTATTAAAATCTTCTGTCATCGTGGTAATTTCATCATTACCAGTAGACTCAATTTTAATTGCTAAGTTGTTTTCACGACGAATTCGCTCAATGGTTTGATAGACACGTTCCACTGGTCCAATGATTGAACGACTGGTAGACAGTACCAAAATCATAACGATAATCGCTGCGACGACAAATATACCTATGGCAGCAGCTTGCGTTGCTTTAGCGTTATCTTCGATAGCTTGCTTAGTTTGCAATACGATATTTTCAACCGTTGCATCACCTTGCTTTACAATTTTAACCATCTCGCCTAATGCACCGTTATCAAGTGATACACCTAGTTCGACTTGTGCATCAACAAGGTTAGTAAACTTGTTCTTATATTCCAGAAGTAAAGGTGATAAACCGTAAGGCTGTAACTTAGGATAGAGTTGATCATAAGTTTTATTGAATTTACCCAGATATTTAGTATCTAAACGAAGCATAAAATCTTTTTCTGCACGTCTTAGTTGTAGCATCAAGCTTAGTAATTCGAAGTTGTTGTGTTGCTTTAACCCTGTTTCTACTTCATGCACAGCAGAACGTAACGCACCATATAATGCATCTTTAGGGTGTAAACCAATTTTCTTTTGCAGAAAGACTACATTCTCAAACGTTTCTTTGTAAGATCGACTTAACCCTCGAAATTTTTCTAGTTCCCCTTGATCAATAGATAAATCATCCAGTAAAACATTTAATAGATCTATCTTTGTGATTAAGTGCTGATATTCTTTATCAAATTGACTAAGCGCTTCCGTGTCCTTATAAAATAGAAAATTCTTTTCATACTTGCGCATGGATAACTCATGTATTTCAAGCTCTTCAGCGTACAGAATTGCTTCATTGAGTTTCAGCATTGTGCGAGCTTCAAAGATAATCACCGCAAGCATTACCAGCATTGCAATGCCAACAACAATCGCATTGAGCTGTAAACGCCTTTTGATGGTTAAATTTTCTAATAAGGCCATACTGTTACCTAAGGTTATAAAACATATGTTTAGTATAGACCAAGGCTTAAAGTTAGGCTTTTAGATTTAACAAAAAAACAATAAAAAAGTGCCAACATGCGCAATAATTAAACTAGTTTACTATTTGGAACTATCCAACTTTTAATGAATTCCAAGCAAAATCATGCAATGCGGTAACATCATGCCATTGCTCAGCTTTAATCCACTCAACAAGGGCACACGGATCTGCTGAAAAATCCACCGACTTTTTAGGCACTGTGTCCAAAAAATCTTCAACCGCATTAGCATTTAAATAATGCATCTGCTTTGCCCAACCAAGCTTAATTAGCAAACTTGCATCAATAACCTGTGTGAGCTCTTGCTCAAGCGGTTTAATTAATAGGCTTTTCCCCATATTCAGTGCAGCGTTAATTACTTCAAATTGCGCATGTGCAATCACACCTTTGCAACTTTTCATATCATGTAATAACTGCTCATGATCATCGGGCCGGTAATGAATATTGCCCACCGATTTCACTTCTGCTGCTGGATGAAAACAATAAAACTCCGTATTTGGAAAACTTGCCAATAATACCTGTATCGCCTCTAATTTTTCTGACGGCAAATAAACGACCACCTTATTTTTAATACAAGTCGTGTGATAGCTTGGTACGATAGGCGGCAAAATATTTTTCGCAAAAGGGATCCAGTGAAACCCTACACGGTAATCAGCAGGCACTAACCATTGCTGCCAAATTCTCGTTAGATTCGCCCCTTCAAAAGGCAGTTGATGATGATTTATTGCGACATGATGCCCCAAAGCAAGCACAGGGATCCCTGAAAGCTTTGCCGACCAGGCGACAATCGACTCATTGTCAGTAATGACTAAGTCATAATTTGCGACTTTAAAATATGCTCGATGAGTAAAAATATCAGAAACTTTTTGTCTGAAGGTTTTCGTAAAGCGATTTGATTTATGCCGCACCAAGCAACTCCCCACTTTAAGCGCTTCAATTTCGGCAATTATCTGCTTGCTCATAGGGTTTGACAGACTATTACCGGATAGGATCACATCTGTGTTTACTTGATGCGCTTTGAAGCACTGAATCAACAAAAGTGTTTGCTGTAATTGTGCAAGATCGATGATTTTTGCTGCATATAACACTTTCAATGAATTCACCTTATTCGTTCCTTGTGGCAAGAACACCTGGGCGTTGTCAAAACTGGCACTTCTTACACAAAACCGTTGTCTACTGATTAAACTTTAGACTTTAAAAGTAACAGTTGGGTGAACTTTTTAAGACACTATTATGGAATTCAAAAGACTTTGATTGAACGCACAAAGTGCCTGCTTTTACAGCAATTTTGCCATTGCTATGAGCTTGCATCAGAGTATACTGGAACAAACACACACTCTCTGGAGAACTCAATATGGACTACAGCACATCTGACTTATGCGATCATTTTGCAGATGCAATCGATGTACTTGAACCCATGTTCATTAACTTTGGTGGACACTCTGCATTTTGCGGTCGCATCGTCACAGTGAAATGCTTTGAAAACAACGAACTGATTCAAGAGATTTTAGAACAAGACGGTACTGGTAAAATTCTATTAATTGATGGTGGAGGCTCTTCGCGCCGAGCACTGATTGATATCGAATTGGCTGAACTGGCTGTAGAGAATCATTGGCAAGGTATTGTTGTTTATGGTGCAGTTAGGCATGTTGATGAACTCGAAGAGTGTGATTTAGGCATACAAGCTATTGCGTCTATTCCTGTCGCAGCTGATAGCCAAGGCAGTGGCGAGCAAGGTGTCCCCGTCAACTTTGCAGGTGTTTCGTTTTATGAAGACGATTACCTATATGCTGATAGCACAGGGATTATCATTTCCGCCGAAGAGCTGGTACTTGAAGATGCGCTTGAAGAAGTCGAAGCATAATGAGTAACTGGTTAATTCGATATAGTGAAACCGATACAAAGTACTTTACTACCAGCAGAGCGAATGAAACTCGCTTTTGGCAATCAATCTCTTATTTAGATCAATCAGCTCCTTTAGAAAGTGCACTAAAAGATGCAGCTGAGTTTGGTATTAAATATGTTTTACTCGGCATTAACGAGGACATAGGCCCAAGAGCAAACTGTGGTCGCGGAGGCGCAACACAAGGTTGGCAAGCGTTTTTAAAACGCTTTTTAAACTTACCTAGTAATGAGTTCCTAGATCCCAAATCAGTATTGCTGTTAGGCGAAGTCAATTGTGATGATTTGCAATCACAAAGCAAAACATTGGATAACGCAAATGCCGAAGGTTTAGCACAACTAAGACATTTATGTGGCGAATTAGATGAGCGAGTGACAGCCGTTTTAAAACCTGTTTTTGATGCAGGTTTAGAAGCGATTGTCATAGGTGGTGGCCACAATAATTGTTACCCAATTTTAAAAGCCTTAAGCACCAGTGAAGCTAAGCCATGTAATGCCATTAACTTTGACCCACATGCTGATTTTAGGGCCATTGAAGGTCGTCATAGTGGCAACGGTTTCCACTATGCATATCAAGACGGATACTTACATGATTACCATGTAGTTGGCATGCATGAGCAAAAAAATAACCAAACCATTATCAGTTCACTGACTAATGCCGGGTTTACCTACACCACTTACCAAACCTTGCAAGTTATGCGTAGCCGTAGTTTAACTTCAGACTGCACACACAGTTTAGCCCGCTTTAAAATTGATAAGCCATTAGGTATCGAAGTTGATGTAGACGCCATTAGTGGCATGCCTGTCAGCGCTTTCACGAATTGTGGCTTTTCTGCCAGCGATGCAGAACATTTTGTCTATTTGGGTGCAACGCACAGCGCTAGCCGTTATTTACATCTGTGTGAGGCAGCACCTTCGACACACCCGAATGGCTTAGAGCAGGGCATAACTGAAGCTGGGCAAGTACTAAGTGGACTAGTCTGTAGTTATTTATTGGGTAAACTGCAAGGGTAGCACAATGCTACCCACTTTTTAGTGATCAACTAAATGATGATGCTCAAGCTGATACTGTTTTATCCAGCTCAGCATACCCACACTACTCAACGGCCTTTCGAAATAATATCCCTGAGCGGCAAAGGTATTTAAGCTTTGCGCAAAGTTAAGCTGCTCTTGGCTTTCAACGCCCTCACAAATAACCGCACAATCTAACTGATGCTGCATGTCTACTAGCCCTCTGACAATACCTCTGAGTGCACCTTGATGTTGATGGTCTCGGGTAAGAGACTGCCCTACTTTGACGTAATCAACGGTTAACTTAGGTAATTTAGCCAATACCAGCGGAGCCTCACCAAAGCCGTCCACACACAGACGGACACCGATACTGCGAAGACGTGCTATCATGGCCACGCCCTGTGCATCCAAAGACATAAACAACGCAGACGGACACTCTATTATCAAATCGCCAGCTTCAAGGTGGTGAGTCAGCAGCACATCGTCTAAAAACTCAATAAATTCTTCATGCAGCATTTCTGGACCAAAAACATTAACGCTCAACGCCATTTTGATCCCTTCCATTTTTAGCGCCATCGCAATCTCCGCAGCTCGTTCTATAACGAACTGAGCGACAGGCAAGGCCAACCCAGCAATGCGAATATCATCGATGAACTTACCAGCTGCTAAAATCCCCTGCTTTGGGTGCTGCCAACGTAACAATAACTCTAGGAACTCGATACCATTGTCGCTATGACGAATAATCGGTTGAAAATACAGCTCGAGTTGATCTCTAAAGTCATGATGAGTAAGCTCAGCCAAACGCGCTTGCTGCTCTTGTTTCGCTGTTCTCATGCTATTTTGATATTCAGTCACGACCTTATTAGGCTCTGAATCGAGCGCTAAAAATGCACACGTGATGGCATTATCAAAATCACTGACCTTATCAGCGAAAGAAACATAACTTGCCTTAGCTTTTATTTCTATGGTGCAATGACCTACGTTGAACGGCTTTAACGTAGTTTGCACTATGGCACCTATAACTTGTTCATGAAGATGTTGCTGATGGGCCAAGGAGCATAAGAACACAAAGTTTAACCCCCCTAAGTGCGCAAGCTTAGCGCATTCACCCCCTTGTTCTATATTTACAATGTCTTCGTTTTGCAATTGCTGCTTAATTCGGTTCGCAGATTGCGCTAGTAATAAATCGCCATACTCTCGACCTAAGTGAAAATTTATCTGTTCAAACCCTTCGAGGCGGATCATCACTAATACCATAGGAGAAGCATCTTGCTCTATGTGAGCATAATAAGCATCTCTCAGCGCACACCTAGGGGGTAAACCTAGCACATCCTGCTTTCTTAGTTCGCTCTGCTCTGGTATATCTGAGGCGCCATTATTACTTGGTTTTAAAGAGAACTCATAAAGCTGTGAAATATAAACCAAAAGTAAAGGTAGTAACGTTAACTGAATTGGCCAGTACCAAACTATCGCTCCCCCTAATAACAGTAAATATGCTGCAGCCGCGAGAAACGACACCATAAGTAAAGGTTTTGAACCAAGTTTAAGCGCTAGGTAGAGGTGGCCGAATAACACCAGAGAGATTGTATACGTTGCCCACATATTGGGAAGCAATGCGGTGAAAGCCACCAGCATAGTGACAACATGAAGTGCACGACTTGATTGCGAATGGGTAAGGATAATTAAAGCGATACTGCCCATTAACACTAACCCACCTAAAAATGCGGTTAGTAGTGCCAGCTCCCCCTGTTGCAATCCATTGAATACAGGAAAGCTGGTCAATGTACCTAGTAAGGTCATCACCAACTTTCACCTATAAATTAAATACTTCTTATTGGATCAGTTTACCTGAGATCCACAAATTTGATAGCTCATTTACACCAAATTGATAACTTAATTGCGCTGGTGTTGCAATATCCCATAGGGCTAAATCGGCTCGCATACCCACTTTAAGCACACCTCGATCTGCCAGCCCTAGTGCTTTCGCAGCGTTTACCGTTACTCCCAGCAAAGTCTCTTCAGGTGTTAATCTAAACAGAGTACAGCCCATATTCAGCATCAAACGTAATGAGCACAGCGGCGCAGTGCCTGGGTTGAAGTCACTGGCAATCGCCATCGGGACTTCATATTGACGAAGTAACTCAATCGGTGGCATTTGTGTTTCTCTCAGGAAATAAAAAGCACCAGGCAATAACACCGCCACCGTACCGGCATCAGCCATCGCTTTTACACCTGCTTCATCGAGATACTCAATATGATCTGCCGACAAGCCTTTAAACTCAGCAACCAACTCAGTGCCATGTTGATTCGATAATTGTTCTGCATGACACTTCACTGGCAAGCCTAACTGACGTGCTCTCTCAAATACCCGCTTTGTCTGCGTATAACTGAATCCTACATTTTCACAGAATACATCGACCGCATCTGCCAAGTTAAGCTCAGCCACTTTTGGTAACATGACATCGCATACTAAATCGATATATGCATCTGAGTCATGTTTAAATTCGGGCGGTAATGCATGTGCGCCCAAAAATGTACTTTGAATATCAACAGGGTGGTTGTCATTTAAGACTTTATTTACTTCAAGTAATTTAATTTCAGTGTCTAGATCTAAGCCATACCCCGACTTACTCTCAACCGTTGTTACACCTTCACTCATAAGGCTATTTAAGCGATTTTTCCCAGCTACAAACAAGGTTTCTTCATCCGCCTCTCGAGTTGCTCGAACGGTACTGGCAATACCACCGCCTTGTTGTGCTATCTCTTGGTAAGAAACACCATTTAGACGTTGTTCAAACTCACCAGCGCGGTTTCCTGCAAAAAGAATATGCGTATGACAATCAATTAGGCCAGGCGTTAACCACTGTCCTTTTGCGTTAATCACAGGTGTCGCTAGAGCATCGAACTCAGGCAAGTCACTTTGCTTGCCGAGCCAAGCAATTTTATCGTCTTTGATCATCAATGCGCCTTGCTCAATAGCACCATACGGGGCATCTACATTGCTATCCATGGTTGCCAAATTAACATCGGTGATCACTAAATCTGCTTCAAACATCACTGCCTCATTTGAGTTTGTTTAACTGCCTATAAGCCTATCATGCAAACTTGTATATACAAGAAATCTATGCCATTTTTAATGGCATATACTCTCTATTTAGTTATCTAGTATGGCCAACGAACCTAAATTTGCATTGATAAAGCAGCATATAACCGACCAAATTAGTGCCGGTATTTGGAAAGAGGACCAACGTGTTCCCTCTGAAAATGAACTTGCTGAGCAATTTAGTGTAAGCCGCATGACCGCCAGACGCGCGTTGAGCGAGTTGACTGACAGTGGTGTATTAACGCGAAGTCAAGGTCTAGGTACATTTGTAGCCAGCCTCAAATCACAGTCTTCTATGCTTGAGATTAAAAATATCGCCGATGAAGTAAAAGAGAGAAATGGTGCGTACAGTTCTGAGGTCTTGGCCCTAGAAGAAATCGCCGCCATGGCGCCTATCGCTATTGCACTCGGTGTTGATATAGACAGTAAAGTCTATCGCAGCGTGATTGTTCACCACGAAAATGGCCAAGCACTCCAAGCTGAAGAGCGCTTCGTCACCCCAGCACTTGCACCTGATTATCTGGCACAAGATTTTACTATCGTCACACCACATGAATACCTTTCGGCAGTGGCGCCGCTGACTGAAGCAAAACACACTATTGAAGCCATTATGCCAAGCCAAGATGTTTGTCAGTGGCTTGGCTTATATAACGAAGAGCCTTGCTTACAAATGATCAGAAGAACATGGAGTGCTAATGGTATTGTCAGCTTTACTCGGCTCATTTCGCCGGGCAGTAAATACCGTCTTGGCGGTCATCTCACCTTTAAGAAAAAGCTGAAATAACGCACAGTTAAATCTCAGCTTGATAGCTAAAACCCAAGGCTTCAATGGCTGAACCATCAATCACTCTTGCACTGGCGATGTCACTTGAAAATAAAGGGGGCTGTGTGCCTAACTTAGCGCATCTCTTCAAGTAATAATCTTGTCGAGTTGGATGATCAGGGTGACAAACATTATAAACAGCATTAGCTTCTGCCCAGTTCAGTATTATCGTCTCAATGGCGGCTACAACATCGGCTTGGTGAACCATATTTACAGCCGCTTGACTGCTACTTTTTAGAGTTTTACCTGCAACAAATTTCCCAGGTTCTCGATTTGGCCCCACTAACCCAGCCAAACGTAAAACCTTCCCTTTGCTATCAAACACTCTTTGCTCTGCTGCAAGCAAAATCTTTTTACGCGTGGTTCCACTGTCTAATTCACCACTTTCGGTATAGGTACCATCTTGCTCTGAATACACACCTGTACTTGAGCATAACAAAAACCCTTTACACGCTAAATCATCAGAAAGCCTTAACGCAGCAGATAGAGTTTCAAGATAATTGCTATCAGCATGACGTGCTCTCGGAGGAATAGCGCACACCCAATAAGCATCTGTTAAATCCACAGAATGGATTAATTTATCTTCTTGCAATGTAAACTGTCGAATGATTGCACTACTGGAGTTTAAACTACGACTGGTACCCTGCACTTGCCAATTCGCCTGTATGGCTCTCTCGATTATTGCACTTCCCAGCCAACCAGCCCCCAAAACAACTAGCTTCATCTCATACCTCTGTATTAATTTCAAACCGCAAGTGTATTATTATAGGAACAATATAACGTCAATCTAATGTTAACTGTGGTCAAAGCGACTCAGATATGATTTGATTGTGTAGTGCGGTTACCAATAAAAAGAATATATCATGCTTAACAACTTATCCCTCAGGAGAAAAATACTCCTACTGATCGGTGGTACAATTTCTGTGCTGCTTATTATCGCCTCCAGTTACTTTGTGAATCACCTAGCAACGATTTCTCGCGACAGTGTAGAACGTGAAGCGCAAAGCTACATTTATGCAGAAAAACTGTCGATGGAATCGTTTTTCGCCCAATACGGTGAACTAGTCAGCACCTTTGCACAAAGCGCCCATGTTGTAGATTTTTTTGAGCAATATACCGAACGTGAAGCTGAGTTATCAAGCCAACCGGGTTATGACCTAGTGAATAGAGATTTTGATAGGCTCACAGCAAGCAATGACAATGTATTGTCAACTTTTTTTGCGTCTGCTATCACAGGTGAGTACTTCAAAGAAAACGAACGAACTTCTCATTTCTCTGATGGTCGTCCATATTTTGCTTATAAGCGTGGATGGTGGCCAGAGGCTATGGCGATTGGTAAGTTGCATGTTAGCCCGGTTTCAGTCGATGCAAACACAGGCGACGTGTCTGCTGTGATCAAGCTACCTGTCTACAATTCATCGCGTAAGTTATTGGGGATCGCAGGTATTGATTTACAAATGGAACAAATCAATCAATTGGTTGAGCAGATCCGCTTCCAAGGCCAAGGTTACGGCTTCCTGCTAGACAACAATTTAAACGTTGTCCATTTATCAAAGCAAACTGGCCACAAGCTGTCTATTACCGATGAAGGTCCGAATGGAAAAGAAGGCCTAGACGGGCTAGAAAAACAGTTTTCAGATACCAGTGGATTCCGAGCATTAAACTCTGAAATTAAAAATAATGAATCAGGCACATCAGTTGTTACCTTCAAAGGCCAAGATTATTACGTGGTGTATAACAGCGTAAAACTCGATGAACCATTACTCGATTGGCATGTGGGTGTCATGATCCCAGTATCATTTATAGAAGAGCCAGTAAATGAAGCCGTCATGAGTACCGTGATCGCCTTCCTAGTGATTATCAGCATTGTGGTTCTTATGATCTTATGGGCGACACAGATGATCACTAAACCGATAGTGTCTCTTGCCGACACTATGCGTGACATTGCGTCAGGTGAAGGTGACTTAACACGTCGAATTCACATTGAGAGCAACGACGAAGTTGGTCAGCTTGCCTCTCATATGAACACCTTTATCGAGAAACTGCGTGCCATGATGCAAACCACGGCACAACAAGCCTCTCAGCTAGGTCATGCCTCTGAACAATTAAGCTCAGTGTCTGCCAGTACCAATAGTGAAATCCAACAAGAGAAAGAGCAAGTTGACAGTGTCAGTGCTGCAGTAACAGAAATGGCTGCAACTGTGACTGAAATCTCACGTAATGCACAAGAAGCCAGTCACGCTGCTGAGCAAGTGCAGCACATGACAAATGACGGCGCGACGCGCTCAAGCCAAGCACAAACAGTGATGACAGAATTGGCTAGCCACATCGGTGAGGCTGCGAAAGTTGTTGAAGGTCTTGAAAAAGAAACTACTAACATTGGCGCGGTAATTGACGTAATCAATGGCATTGCAGAACAAACCAATTTACTGGCACTCAACGCTGCGATTGAAGCGGCACGTGCTGGTGAACAAGGTCGAGGCTTCGCAGTAGTTGCTGATGAAGTGCGCTCGCTGGCGAGTAGAACACAAGAATCAACAGACGATATTCGCAATATGATCACACGACTACAACAAATTGCACAGCAAGCATCAACTATGATGCAACAAGGCCAAGATCAGGCTGAGGGCTCAGTATCACAGACACAAGAAGTGCTCGATTCATTGCAGGAAATCGCCAGCTCTGTGGCAACGGTTCAAGATCAGAGCCATCAGATTGCAACCGCAACTGAGCAGCAGACCATTGTGGCTGAAGACATTAACACCAGCTTAAATGCAATTAATGACCTAGTTAACAGCACTGCTAATCATGCTCACACTTTGGCTGATGAGGCACATGATCTAAATGGATTGGCTAAATCACTTAATAGTACGGTAAACCAATTCAAGCTTTAACTATTCTGAGCAGGGCATGATTTATGCCCTGCTTTGCTACAGATCAAAATCCACTTTCACTTCTCGTCATACACTACACGCTCTAATCTAATAGATGAGTGCGTATCGTGATTAATTTACCAACTTGGGATGAGTCCCTAATCAAAAAATATAATGTGTCTGGGCCAAGATATACTTCTTATCCAACTGCATTATCATTAGAAAGCGGTTATCAACAGACTGATTTACATACCGCAGTGAAGCAGTCAAAAAATCAGGCTTTATCGCTCTATATTCATATCCCATTTTGCCACCAGCTTTGTTACTACTGTGGTTGCAATAAAATCGTGACACGCCATCAGTCAAAAGCTGACGTCTATTTAGATCATCTAGAAAAAGAAGTACAGGCGCAGTCCTCTGTGTTTGCGCATTACCGTGTTGAGCAATTGCATTTAGGTGGCGGCACGCCAACGTTTTTAACTGCCGAGCAAATGACACGCCTGATTGATATTGTAGAAGCACACTTCAACTTCACTGAAGACGCGCAACGCGGTATTGAAATCGACCCGCGCTCTATTGCTGACGACATGTTAGTCACCTTGAAAAACTTAGGATTCAACCGAGTTTCGTTTGGTATTCAAGATTTCAATGATGAAGTACAAGCTGCGGTAAACCGTCCGCAATGTGTCGAAGAAGTTTTAGCACTGGTAAAGCAAGCAAGAGCACTCGGGTTTAAATCAGTCAATATAGATATGATCTACGGCTTACCTCACCAAACCCCAGAAAGTTTTAAGCAAAGCATTGAGCAACTGATAGCGCTGAGCCCAGACAGAGTGTCGGTGTTCAACTACGCTCACCTCCCTGATAGATTTGCCGCGCAACGCAAACTAAAAGAAGCGGACATGCCAAGTCCGCAGCAAAAGCTTGAGATCTTCAAAAATACGCTACAGCAAATGACCGAGGCAGGTTATCAGTTTATCGGTATGGACCACTTTGCTAAAAAAGACGACGAGCTTGCTGTTGCGCAAAGAAATGGAGAGCTTCATCGTAACTTCCAAGGCTATACAACACATGGTAATTGCGACTTATTAGGCCTAGGAGTGTCGTCTATTTCACAAATTGGTAATGCGATTTTGCAAAACCAAAAAGAGCTCAAAACCTATTACTCAGACATTAACGAGATTGGCTGTGCGACCCATAAAGGGATGCGCCTAAATAATGACGATGAGCTCAGAGCCGATGTTATCAAACAACTGATATGTCATTTTGAATTAGATATAAAGGCGATTGAGGCTAAATATAATATCGACTTTAACGATTACTTTAGCGAAGCCCTAGAAGCACTCAAACCACTGGCAGAAGATGAGCTCGTGACATTATCAGCGCAGCGTATTGAAGTCACCAGCAAAGGCAATTTATTCATTCGCATTATCTGTATGTGCTTTGACGCGTATTTACAACAGCAGATTAAAAATACGCGATTCTCACGTGTTATTTAAGCACTGCTCATCTAATAAATACGTACAAAAAAGGATGGCTGAGCCATCCTTTTTGCTTTCTAAATCAGATATTAGGCTAAAGCCGGTAAATATACTTCAGCACTTAAGCCGCCTTCTTGACGATTACGAAGCTTCACCGTACCGCCATGTGTCGCGACAATGCGTTTTATAATTGCCAAACCCAAACCACTGCCTTCACTGCCCCGAGCTTGGTCGCCTTGCTTAAAAGGCTCAAAGACACTTTCCAATTCAGCTTCAGGAATACCCGGCCCACGGTCTTTCACAGTGACAATCACCATTTTCTTACGTGGGTTGTATGCAGTGCTGACATCAATGGCCTCATCGGAATAACGAATGGCATTTTCTATCATATTGGTAACAACACGTTTTAACGCAACCGTATTCATGATCACTTTTGGTAAGCTATCAGCAGCTGTTAAGTTAATTTCACGTTGATGTTGCTGCTCAGCATGCACCACCTCAGACACTAGACTATTCACATCATCAGGGTGCATTTCCCCGCTGTTGTGGTGACGAAGATACTCGATAAACTGATCAATAATGGCATTCATATCTTCAATGTCATCAATGATCCCTTCTTTTAAGTAGTCTTCTTCGTCTGACATCATTTCGGTCGCTAAACGAATACGGGTCAGTGGTGTGCGCAAGTCATGAGAAACACCGGCCATCAAGAGTCGTCGGTCATTCTCGAGCTCAGCGATGCCTTTCGACATCTTGTTAAATGCTTGTGTTACTTCAACAACTTCCGTTGATCCTCGCTCCACAAGTCGAGTAGAAAAATCTCCCACACCGACTCGACCGGCTGCTGTTTGTAATGCTTTTAGTGGGCGGTTAAGATGCCTTGCAAACCACCAGCCCCCCAATACACTCAAAAAGCCAATACTCGACAGGTAGAAAATCAAAAACTCCATTTTTGTTTCACTAAAGCCTGTCAGCGGTACCCTCACCCAATAGCCAGGCGCTTGCGGCGCTTCTACCCAATAGACCACTGGGTCCCCTTGACTGATACGCACTCTTGCAGAGCCATTTAGCTGCTCAGACATACTCTTTGACAACAAGCTATATTCTTTGGCTTTCTCTAAACCGTTCATATAGGCTTGTCTTTGCGTCATCACTTCAATGCCAGTTATTTCAAAGAACTTATCTGAGGTTGCTTTATTTATTTCGACCCCTTCTTCCCAATCAATAAACACTGTTTTGACTTGCTTAGCCAACATCAAATTCACTTGCTCGAAGGTTGGCTTAAACACATACAGTGTCACGGTGATATAAGAAACGATCTGGTTGATAAGCAATAAAGCACCAACAAAGAAAACCGTTTGTCCAAACGCACTACGTGGAAAAAAGCTCATAAACGAAACTACTTTTCACCGTCTGGCACAAACACATAACCTAGACCCCAAACAGTTTGGATGTATCTAGGGTTCGCTGCATCTTCTTCGATCATGCGGCGTAAGCGTGATACCTGAACGTCGATACTACGCTCAAGGGCACTATAGTCACGGCCACGTGCAAGATTCATTAATTTGTCACGACTCAATGGCTCTCTTGGGTGCTTCACTAAAGCCTTCAATACAGCAAATTCACCACTGGTTAGTGAGATAACCTCATCACCCTTTTGCATTTCACGGGTCGCCAAGTTCAGTTTAAAGATACCAAACTCTACTTCGTTTTCTTCGGCAGCAGGCGCACCCGGTACTTCTTTCGCACGACGACGTAAAATTGCCTTAATGCGCGCCAATAATTCTCTTGGGTTGAATGGTTTCGGGATGTAATCATCAGCCCCTAACTCTAGACCTATAATACGGTCAACTTCATCACCCTTGGCTGTTAGCATGACGATTGGGATCTCGTTCTCTTTTTGGCGTAAGCGTCGGCAAATAGACAAGCCGTCTTCGCCAGGTAGCATTAAATCTAACACCATTAAATGAAAGTTTTCTCGCTCCAGTAAGCGATCCATTTGCTCACTGTTAGCTGCAGCACGAACAATAAAACCTTGCTCGACGAGATAACGTTCTAACAAACTGCGTAAACGCATATCATCGTCGACAACTAATACCTTGGTAGTTTCATTTCCCATGATTGATTTCTTCTTTTTATCCAATATCTTTGCTTAATATAATTGAAAATGTCATTTCTCGACACCATTACTATGAAGAGTTTTGTTACCGAACATTACAATTTTTTAATATTTTGCTAGCTCGACACCCAGATGATTTTTTATTACCGTGTCAGATGAGTAAAGATGACCCTAATTAGCGTATGAAAACTAACTTAATTACCCCTGAGGGTTATAACCAACTGCAAAAAGAGCATGACCACCTCTGGTATGAAAAACGTCCTGAAATCACCAAAATAGTGAATTGGGCAGCCAGCTTAGGTGATCGCTCTGAAAATGCTGATTACACTTTTAATAAGCGCTTATTACGGCAAATAGACCGTAGGGTACGCTATTTAAGAAAACGTTTACCCGACTTAAAGATTGTTCAATATGACCCACAACAAGCCGGCAAAGTGTACTTTGGCGCTTGGGTTGAAATTGAAAATGAACAAGAAGAAATAAAACGTTTCAGAATTGTCGGTCCAGATGAAATTTATGACCGAAAAGACTATATTTCTATAGACGCACCAATGGCACGAGCACTATTAGGTAAGGAAGTCGACGACGAGTTTGTCGTGCGCACACCAGAGGGAGAAAAGCTCTGGTATGTAAATACTATCGAATACCTTAAATAAGCTTCTTATTCATAGATGCTATGCTATGATCGCCCACATAAAATACGCTTAGACAGCACGTATACATCTGAATTTATAAGGATTTTGCATGAGCAACATCTCTGCACGTTTGGCACAAGAGCTAAATGCAAAAGAACAGCAAGTCATTGCTGCCACTGCACTTCTTGATGAAGGTGCCACAGTTCCATTTATTGCTCGTTACCGTAAAGAAGTAACCGGCGGTCTTGACGACACGCAATTGCGTCTTCTTGAACAACGACTTGGTTATTTAAGAGAACTAGAAGACAGAAGACGCTTCATTCTTGATACCATTTCAGAGCAAGGTAAGTTAAGTGATGCCCTTGCCGCTGATATCAACAGCGCGCAGAGTAAAACCGAGCTAGAAGATTTATATCTACCCTACAAGCCTAAGCGCCGTACTAAAGGTCAAATTGCCATTGAAGCAGGTTTAGAGCCACTTGCAGATGCCCTTTATAAGGATGCTGCCTTAGACCCTGAAAGCCATGCAGCTCAATTCGTAAATGCTGAAAAAGGCATTGAAGATGTCAAAGCGGCACTAGACGGTGCTAAATTTATTTTAATTGAACGCTTCGCCGAAGACGCTAAGTTACTGGCAAAGCTAAGAAAACAAATCGACACACAGGGTGTAATCGAAGCCAAAGTAATCAAAGGGCAAGAAGACGCTGGTGCTAAATACCGCGACTACTTTGAGCATTCTGAGAAGCTCACAAAAGTCCCTTCGCATCGTGCATTAGCTATGCTGCGTGCCCGCAACGAAGGCATATTACAGTTAAACATTAACCCTGAACCAAGCAGCGAAAACCCAGCACAGTATTGTGCACAAATCATCGCTGATCATTACCAATTAAATGTAAGTTCAGCAACAGCAAGTGCTTGGTTAATGTCAGTGGTTCAATGGGCTTGGAAAGTAAAACTATCTCTGCACCTAGAAAATGAGTTTTTAGGCACCATGCGCGAAAAAGCAGAGGCACAAGCCATTGATGTATTTGCCAAGAACTTAAAGGACCTATTGATGGCAGCCCCAGCTGGTCCTCGTGTCACTATGGGTATCGATCCAGGTCTGCGTACGGGCTGTAAAGTGGCTGTGGTTGATGCAACAGGTAAGCTGTTAACCACAAATACTATCTTCCCACATGCACCACAGAATCACTGGGACAAGTCAGTTCGTACTTTAGAGCAATTATGTCGTCAGCATAAAGTAGAGCTAATCGCCATTGGCAACGGTACAGCTTCTCGTGAGACAGATAAACTTGCAGCTGAACTACTAGCTAACAACAAAGAGCTCAACATGAGCAAAATCATGGTCAGTGAAGCAGGTGCATCTGTTTATTCTGCTTCTGAGTTTGCCGCGAATGAATTCCCAAATTTAGACGTATCGTTACGTGGTGCAGTTTCAATTGCTCGCCGATTACAAGACCCGCTTGCAGAGCTGGTAAAAATTGAGCCTAAATCAATTGGTGTAGGCCAATACCAACACGATGTTTCTCAAAGTCAACTAGGTCAGTCACTTATCTCTGTGGTTGAAGATTGTGTAAACTCGGTGGGCGTTGATGTCAATACCGCTTCGGTACCACTACTTACCCGCGTTTCTGGCCTAAACAAAACACTGGCTAGCAATATTGTGCAGTTTAGAGATGAGAACGGTTCATTTAACAATCGTACACAGTTGAAAAAGGTCGCGCGCTTAGGGCCAAAAGCATTTGAACAAGCAGCCGGTTTCTTACGCATTGTAAACGGTGCTGATCCACTTGATAGCTCAGCGGTTCACCCTGAAGCATACCCTGTGGTTAAACAGATCTGTACTGAAAAGAATATCGAAGTGAGCGACCTGATCGGTAACAGCGAAGTTTTAAAACAGCTAGAGCCTGCTCAATTCACTAATGACAAATTTGGTTTACCAACGGTTACCGACATCATTTCTGAACTAGACAAGCCGGGCCGCGACCCTCGACCTGAATTCAAAACGGCGGTCTTCAAAGCCGGTGTCGAAACCATTCAAGATCTTAAAGTCGGCATGATTTTAGAAGGCGTGGTCTCAAATGTGGCTAACTTTGGCGCCTTTGTTGATGTCGGCGTACACCAAGATGGTCTAGTTCACATTTCTGCGATCACCAATAAATTTATTTCAGATCCGCGCGAAGTCGTAAAAGCGGGCGATATCGTAAAAGTGAAAGTGTTAGAGGTTGATGTGGCTAGAAAGCGTATTAGTTTTACAATGCGCCTAGATGATGAAGTTCAGCAAGCTGCACCTCAGGGTAAGTCTACTTCGAACAAACCTTCACAAAACAAGCCGACTAATAAGCAAGCTAAAGGACAGCGTCCTAAAAAAGATGCTGGTAATGCTGCAATGGGTAATGCCTTTGCAGAAGCTTTTGCTAAATTGAAAAAGTAATAATGCTTTTAACAATAAACCAGCACTTCAATTAGAAGCTGGTTTATTGTTTGCTAAAGCTATCGAGCTTAGTAATTATTCCGATATTTTCTAAAACAAAAGATACATAAAAACACAGCAGCATTATCTACTACTCTCAGCTGGCTAGCATGTTCAATAAAAAGTGATTTGTGTTTTATTAAGCATTACATATGCTTTAAAAAATTGCTTTCTAAACGTTCAAAGAGAAATTACTGATAGGGTTTGGCACAGCGACATGCTGATAAAAATCGTTAATACGTAAAGATCTTGCCTGAATTTCTGGGTCTGCTGCTATAGGCAACGCAACAGAGTATGGTTCAGAAGCACTTTGTAAGGCTGCTCTATCATTAGGCTCAACTTCAGAACTTCTTTCTGAATCTTCACTCAAACGGCGGGTTTGATATGCGCCTATCGAAGAGGCTTTCTTTTCTTGCTCCTCACCGTTAATCGACTCTTTTGCTAATTCAGCTTGAGCTGATGCTAATTTTTGAGTTGCATCAGCGGCAATTGCTCGATCAGCGCCAGAGGGCTCAGCTGGGGCGAGTGCAGCTGCGCGAACTGTTTGCATCTTGTCTATGGTTGCACGTGGATTGTCAGGGATCTCAGCAACATCAATCATCACCTGACCGCCTATCGCATAATTATTGCCATCAGGCCCTCGCTGGAACTCATAACTTGGCGAGCCAGCGTATTGTCCGCCGACACGCGCATGCGCTTCTTCGTGAAGTCTAACCTCGCGATCTCGTGCCTTTAACTCTACAATTTGCTGCTGTTCGGCCTCTTCTTTACGCTGTTCTTGTTCTGTATTCTCTTCTTCAGAATTAGAGTTTTCTTGCTCTGAATTTTGATCCTCACCATCTTCTGCAATAACCTTATTTTGTTGCAACTGACCTGTACTGTCGTAAGTACCGCCGTCATCAGCAAGTTGAGGACGCGATTTGTCACCGTCATTCAATGCTTTATTTTCTGAGTGACTTGCATTGGAAGGGGCTGGTTTAGGTATCACTTCGCGCAGCTGGTTGTCTCGCCTAGCAGTTTCTGTGTAAACGTTTGAAGTATTAAGGTTAATCGCCGGCTGCGGCGTTACAATATTCATTAGAATTAGACTGAAATATCTATTATTGTTCCTAAAGTCTCGTCCGCTGTTCGGATCGATTGAGTGTTTGCTTTAGCATTAAACTCTTCAACTTTAAGATTAACTAAGGCCTCATCAATTTTTGCAGGCTGAGATACAGGCGCAGTGACGGCTTCGTCGGGACTAGCACCTTGCAACTGACGTTGTTGTGCAAGTTGAGATTCATCTTGTTCGGTTACCGCAGCGCGATTTATCTCTGCCGTAGCGCGTTCAATACCTTGACTGGCGCGGTTGTAACCGTCTATACCATTATTTAACACGTCACCAATTGGCATAATAAGCACCTTTGCAAAAATCTAAATATGTTTAATTATTGCGCAAATGTAGTGCAAAATAAAGTTTTCGGCAGTAAAAAGCGGCAATTTTTTGCCGCCTTTTACTAAAGTACTGATTTTAGAAAATTTAAACTTTCTGTTCGGTGTGAGATAAAAGGCGCATGTGACGCTTTTGATAAAACCTCTGCTTGGAAGTTAACGTTTAAGGCCTTCATTTTAGCAATGCTTCGTCTTGGCACTAAAGAATCTAACTTACCAAATAAGCCATATATTGGCTGTTCAAGCGTGCTAAAAACCTCCCGATAATCATCATTTAAAAGAATGTCGAGCCCTGAACTCAAGGCTTCGGAGTTTGCCTCTGGCGCTTCTAATAACCAAGCTCTTAATTGTTTAACATCTTGCTTAGCGTGTTCTGACCCCATAGCTTGTATCGCTAAAAAACGTTCTATGGTCTTTGCACTATTCTCAAGCAATTGCGCTTTAAAGTTTTCTAGCACCTCTACTTTAATACCAGACCAATTATCTGATTCGGCAAAAAACGGCGTTGAGGCAATTAGCACTACTTTGTTTACCTTTTGTGGATAGTACTTTGCAATATGAAGCGCAACCAAGCCACCAAGTGACCAACCAACTAAGGTTGAATTATCAGCTAATTGTTCAGCAACTTGCTCTGCAGCGGAGGCAAGAGAATAGGGTTGTTCTGGCATTTGAGCATGGCCAAAGCCCGGTAAGTCTAAACTTTTTACCTGCCCTTCAACAACACCTTGTAACTCTTGCTCTAATAACTGCCAAACCTGTCTGTTCATACCCCAGCCATGAAGTAGCACTATCTCTTTTTGCATTATTTGTACTCTAAACCAAACTTAAGCGTATGATACTGATACCAAGGATGAACACAATGTCACTATTAAGAAATTTAGCGGATGCCTTATTCCCAAGTCACTGCCATATGTGCCATAACCCACTTTCAAGTAACGAGGGGATCTGTCAATTTTGCCTCTCTGACTTTCCTTTTATCTCATTAGAGCAGCCAAACTTATTATTCCAGCCTGACATAGCACGCATGTTTAACTTGCCTCATTGTCATGGGTTACTGGCATGTGCTTGGTATCAAGGCGCAATGAAACAATGGCTGAGTGAATTTAAGTTTACCAAACAGAGCCATTATCAAACGGCTATCAATGCTGTTATTGCAACTCAACTCGCTCACTTTGAAAGTACATCTACCTTCTCACCCGATGTATATATCATTTTACCGCTGCATAAAAACCGCTTAATTCATCGAGGGTTTAACCAAGTTGCACAGACCTGGTTGAGTCATTTACCTCATACAAAAGTAAGTACCGATACTTTAAGACGCATTAATGCCACAAAAGCGCAAAGTGGTTTGAGTCTCAATCAACGCAAGCAAAATGTAAAACGCGCATTTGGAGTGAAGCAAAATCTACAAGGGAAAAAAGTGGCGATCATCGATGATGTGATCACCACAGGTTCGACTATCAACGCTGCTGCAAAAGCGTGTTATGCAGCAGGCGCTGACGAGATATGGGCTTATGCTACTGCATTAACGCCCTTGCACAGCCAAAGTGTGTCCAAAAAATAATGTGTTCGTTAGTAAGCGGCTGCTGCCTTTCCAGAAACCTCTAAAAACAGGGTTATCTATCATACCAACCACACTGCCCTGACCATAGCGGTGACCTATTAATGCTGCCGTGTTTGCAATTTGAGTAACATTCTCTGTCGCAGCATATCCTGCTAATAAAGGTTTTGGCTGATATTGGCTAACTGTTAAAAATGGCTTGTCAGGCATCTCAAACAGCTGTGTACTATTTTTAAATAACGGCAGCAATTCACGCTCATAACCAAAACTGAGTGGGTGTGTTAAATCAAGTTTTGACGCAAAGATAGCACCAGCAATACGCTGCTTACCAGATAAAACTTCTCTATCGCCATAACTTAAACCAGCAGTATCAAACTGCTCTGCCACCTGTTTAGACGATATCAATTGTGCGCTCAAAAGTTGATTATCAACTAACCATTTCGCGCCGCCTTTGTGGCCCCAGATCACCCCGCCTTTACTCACCCACGCTGCAATTTTAGTTTTGGCTTTTTCTGCCATACCACGATAACTGCCATGGGCCAAGATAATGTGTGTGTATTTAGAAAGATTTGCACGGTGAAATCTATCTTGTTCAATGAGCGTTGGCGCTATACCTAACTGCGTATCTAAATGATACCAAACTTCGCCCACTTCATATTGACTGCTGCCTGCCCCCCCTACTAGTAAGACTTTCGGAGCTTTAATTGGCCTTAACTGACGAGAACCTAGATCAACGCCTTCGCTGGTTAAGCCGCTTTGAATTGCATGAATTTGTACACCATAGTCAGCTTGTGCTCGTTGCATTAAGGCTACAATGTCAGATTGCTTTTGCACACCTGAAGCGACAACAATACTACCCGCTTTGAATTCTCGATTTCCTAGTGCCGTTTTTGCTTTAAAACTTTTAAGTGCAACACGTGCATCAATCCCCTGCTGTAAAAGTGCATTTAATAGCCTAGGCGCAGCGCTTGATTGCCAATCAAATGCATAAGCATAACTCTCTTTCACTGCAGGAAAACTTGTATCTTCTGATTGCCAAGCTTGCTTTGATACATCTAGTCCCCAGCGGCTAGATACTTGACCAAACTTTAAGTTATAAGCATGTGGTAGTGTCCAACCCGATACATCATAAAATGTATTATCTTGAAAACTTGTTTGCTCAGAAAAGATGGCTTTAATTAAACGGAATTGAGCTTGTTTCAGTGGAATATACACATCTCCCTGCATGAAGCTTTGATCAGAGGCTTTGATGGCTTTATTTAAGCCATAGGCTTTAATCTGATGCTGTGACAGCACAGACATAAACTCATTGAAACGTTGTGGGTCTTCCCCTTTGGCAACGACATAGCCCATAAACTTCTCTTTATCAGCTAAAGTTTCAGCTTGATGGTAGAAGTTATTCTTGTAGTCAATTAATTGCTGCTTGTTTGCCATCGCGCCCGCAAAAGTAGACAAGCTGGTTGTAACTTGGTTTTTAATGCTTTGTGCAAAAGTCAGTTGACCATTAATGGTCTCTTGAACATGGCCTCGACTACTTGCCTGCTCAAATAAAATGCCTACCGAGCCATTTATATCAGGATAAGTTGAGCCCTTGCCGTAGTAAAAGTCATCAAAACTCTCTTGTGTAAAATAAAGCTGATTTTGTGTATCTAAAGCTTGCGCATGAAAGTCTGCCAGCGCTGTTGTTAATTGGGTATTTTTCTTAGGTGTAAGCGGATGGGTTCGCGTCGGGATCCCCGGCTGAAAGAAATACGTGCTGTTAGGGCCCATTTCATGAAAATCAGTTAAAACATGTGGCTGCCATTTATGAAATGCAGCGATTCGAGCGCGTGATTCAGGATGCTGTAGTAACAGCCAGTCTCGGTTCAAATCGAACATATAGTGATTTGTACGGCCTGAAGGCCACTGCTCAACATGCTCTCTATGCTGCGGATCTGCCGATAAGGTTTGCCCTCTATTACTATTTGCCCATTGAGCGAAACGAGCCAAACCATCAGGGTTTAAGGCTGGGTCTAGTAACACCACAGAGTTATTTAGCAGTTGCTCTACTGCTTCTCCTTGTGCTGCAGCTAAGTAATAGGCAACTAATAAAGCAGCATTACTACCCGAAGATTCGTTACCATGCACGCTATAACCCATCCAGATAAAAGCAGGTAGATTGTTCGCCTGCTGCTTTTTAAATACTTGTGCATAATGCTGCTCTCGAAGCTGCTCCAGCTTAGCGATGTTGTCTGGCTGGCTAAACTTTAGTAGTAGCAATGGCCTTTGCTCATGGCTGAAGCCGATGGTCTCAATACTCACTCTTGGACTTTTTTCTGCCAATACACGCATATATTGTACTAACTGATCATGGCGGACATGCCACTGCCCAACCTGATAACCTAATACCTCTTCAGGCGTTGGAATAGCAGGATCAAACTGGACATTCTGTTGGAAGTAATAGGAAACCGGTTTTGCTATTGCACTACTTGAGAATAAGTAAGTGCAGCAAAACAATGTGAGTGCGAGGAGCGTGCGCATACTAAAACCTTTTGCTTAAAATTGTAGCAAGTAAGCTAACAAGCCAAATCAGATAAGCCAAATTTTTACGTTCAACACTGGCGACAATGCCACCAGCGGAGTATCATAGCCATTAACCGAGTAATTTAGTCAAGTATAGTTCGATTATGATCACAATTTCTGAAACTGCACAAAGTCACTTTGCCAAACTATTGGCTGATCAAACTGAAGGCACAAACATTCGTGTTTTCGTTGTAAACCCTGGTACTTCTCAAGCTGAATGTGGTGTGTCTTACTGTCCACCTGATGCTGTTGAAGAAACTGATATTCGCCTACCATTTAATGGTTTCGACGCGGTTGTTGATGAAGAAAGCGCACCATTTTTAGATGAAGCTGAAATCGACTTCGTAACTGACAAAATGGGCACTCAGTTAACACTTAAAGCGCCTAACGCTAAAGCTAAACGTCTTAAAGATGATGCTTCTTTAGCTGAGCGTGTTGAGCATATGCTAACGACTGAGGTAAACCCACAACTTGCCAATCATGGCGGCCAAGTAAGCCTAGTTGAAATTACAGCTGAAGGTATCGCTGTGGTGCAATTTGGTGGTGGCTGTAATGGTTGCTCAATGATCGATGTAACGTTAAAAGAAGGCATCGAAAAAGAGATGGTTGCTAAGTTCGAAGAGATCACTGGGGTACGTGATATCACAGAGCACCAAGCTGGTGAGCACTCTTACTATTAATTATGTTGAAGCCCATAATTTACCGTCTAGGGCAACAACCTAAACTCAGCCTCAAACGCTTTTTTATCGGTTTGGGGCTGTTTGCTGTCGCAGTTGCTTTTATTGCTTGGGGTTATTATCACCAACCCTGGGTGCAAATAATTGGCCTGGTATTTCTCGCGCCAGCAATTTTCTTTGCTGGTTGGGGCTATTTAGGTATCTTTGCTAACCGCTTCTCACAAGTTATTGCAACAATAAACCCTGCCGTTGAATTTGACGATAACGATAAGCCAAAGTAACGCCTCTCAATAACATAAAGCAACTCATGGCAAACCAAATACCATGGTTTTCATACTCTAATGTAAGCCAAATAGGCACCATAAACCCAAAAATAGCAGAAAAGAACATGCTATTACGCATATCTTGAGCTCGGGTTAAGCCGACAAAAATGCCATCGAATATAAAGCACCACATTGCCAATAGCGGTAAAAGAATAAGCCAGAATAGATAAGCTTTTGAGGCACTGATGACCTCTGGAATGTTTGTTAAAAGCTGAACGATGCTTAACCCAAACACAGCAAAGACTAAGCTATAAAGCAACGCGAACAGCCCCCCCCAAAGCAAACTTAACTTTACCCAGATTTTAACCTTTACTTCTGACCCTTCTCCCTTCGCCTGACCTACTTTTGCTTCTGCGGCATACGCAATGCCATCTAAAGCAAAACTCACCAACATTAAAAAGTTTAATAAAATGGCGTTGACTGCCAGTGTTGTTTCACCCAATCGTGCACCATAAAAAGTCATAAAGCTAAAGCAGAGCTGTAATAACAGTGAGCGAATAAAAATATCTCGATTCAGTGATAACAATGTCAAAAACTGCGCTTTGTTTGGCAGCAGCCAACGCCAATTAACTTGATGCTGTGCCAGTTGCTTTTTAATTAATACAATCGCGACTAGCAGTGCCGTGTAATCTGCAATCACAGATGCCCAAGCGGCTCCTGCCACTTGCCAATCGAAACCAATCACAAACAGGACATCTAAAATAATGTTAGTGATATTTGTAAATAGCAGTAAGTAGAATGGTCCTTTTCCGTATTGCATACCCAACATAAGACCCAAAAGCACCAAGTTCGTCATCGCCGCAGGTGCACTAAATATTCGAATTTCAAAATAGCTTTGTGCCTGGGAAAAAACATCTGGGGATGCATTCGATAAGGCTTTAATTGCATCCAACAACCAAGGAGAGATTAAGATTAATGAGATTGAGAAAGTCCAAGCAATCAATAAACTGGCTAATAACTGCTGTTGTAATCTAGGCCAGTTTTTTGCCCCATAAGACTGCGCAAGCACGCCCGTGGCACTCATTCTTAGAAAGCTTGCAAGCCAAAATAGCAATGAAATACTGCCCGACCCTAATGCGATACCAGCCAGAAAGTGAGCTTCTGATAAGTGACCGATCACCGCTGTATCAACTAACCCTAACAATGGCACAGAGATATTTGATAAAATCATCGGACCCGCTAGCAATAGCAGACTTATATGGTACGTTTTATGATTTTTAAATATCTCTTTCATTGTTTTGTTTTCGCTTTGTTATTGTTTTCAACCCCATCTCTATCAGCGGTGATTTTACAGTATCACCACGTCAGCGAAAAGCTACCAGCGGTAACATCAGTGAGTGAAGAAACGTTTCAAACTCACTTAACCTACCTAAAAGAAAATGACTTTAATGTTATTCACTTGGATAAGTTACTTCATCATACACAACAAGGTAAGGCACTGCCTGCCAAAACCGTGGCCATTACTTTTGATGATGGTTACGACAATAACATTGAGCAAGCGGCGCCTATTCTCGAAGCATTTGGCTACCCGTATACTATTTTTGTAAACCCTCAGCTTATCGATGAAAACAAATCATATGTGATGACTTGGGACGAACTCAGAGCTTTAGCAAAACGCGGCGCATTAATTGCTAATCACAGCGCAAAGCATGATTATCTACATTTAAAACAAGGCGGTGAAACCCAAACGCAATGGTTGAAGCGCGTCCGTGAAGATATCCTATTCTCAGAAAAGCGCATCAAAGAAGAAGTGGGTCATAATGTAAAGTTGCTCGCCTACCCCTATGGTGAGTTCAATAGACAACTACAAAACCTCGTGAAAGAACTCGGTTTCATTGGTATTGGGCAGCACTCTGGTGCGGTGTCAAAATTTACCGACTATACACGCGTCCCACGATACCCTGCATCAGGCTTTTACAGTAAATTAGATACCCTAAAAACCAAATTACACTCACTACCTTTTGCTATCTCGGAGCTTGCTTACACAGACTCTGTGACAACTCATCCAACACCTACTATTGAGATCGAGTTTGCCAGTAAAGATTTTTACCAATCTCAATTTGCCTGTTTCGTGTCAGGAATTGGGCGTGCTGATATTGTTTGGAAAAATGAGAAAAGGGTGTCGGTGACTTCACCTGAAGATATTAAAAAAGGCCGTACACGTTATAACTGTACAGCCCCTTCTATAAAACACCCCGGTCAGTTTTATTGGTTTTCACAACCTTGGGTGCTGCAAACTAACGACTAGTAGACTTGAGCAGATATGCTGCCACACTTTGTAGTGGTAGCACTTTTTGTGCAGCGTTCATATCTACAGCGGCTTTTGGCATCCCCCACACAACACAGGTTTGCTCATCTTGCGCAGCAGTTTTAGCTCCTGCTTCTAACAAACCTAACATCCCTCTTGCGCCATCGCTACCCATGCCTGTCAGTAGCACTGCTGATACATATTTTGCAAATGGCTTCAAGGAATCAAACAACACATCTACCGCTGGTTTATGTCTGTTTACGAGCTCACCATCGTCTAAAACACAGACTTTATTTAGCCCTTTACTGACCACTTTTAAGTGTTTATCACCTGGCGCAATATAAACTTTGCCAAACTCAAGAATATCTCCATCTTCGGCTTCTTTTACATGCATTGCACAGGTCTTATCCATCCTCATTGCAAACGACGTACTAAATACAGGAGGGATATGCTGAGTAATGACGATAGGTGGTGCATCTTTTGGCATCTGAACCAAAACCTCTTTAATTGCTTCAGTGCCACCTGTTGAAGCACCAATAGCAATAATTGAGTTTCGTTCGAACGCTTGCCCTGATGGTAGTTGCGCCTTATGCGCTGCAGCCTCAGACGTACGATAAGGTCGCAAGCGGGCAGTTGCAGCTGTGCGTACCTTTTCTTGCACTGTTTCTGCATAGTGTTGCAGCTGTTCAGCTACATTGACTTTGGGTTTGGCAATAAAGTCAACGGCGCCAATCTCTAGTGCCTCTAAGGTAATAGGAGAGCCTTGTTGTGTTAATGTAGAAATCATCACAACAGGCATTGGACGAAGACGCATCAAGTTTCTTAAAAAGCTAATGCCGTCCATTTTTGGCATTTCAATATCTAGCGTAATCACATCTGGATTAAGCGACTTTATCATCTCTCTAGCTTGGTAAGGGTCCTCAGCACTCCCTACCACTTCAAGATCAGTAGCCTGCTGGATCACCTCTGTCAGTATCCCTCGGATTAAAGGCGAGTCATCAACAATTAAAACTTTTATCATGCCAACTCCTAAAACAGCTCAATGTCTGTCTGTGCATCTTGCGATTCAATATCATGTAAATAACGCACTTCTCGTCTTTCAATCGTGTCGTTATGCATTTCTCTTAATTTCTTAACTTGTGCACGACCTGTTTGTGGATGAAATACCACCTTGCGTGGCCATGGACCACCGACATCATGAGAAACTAGCTCGAGTCCTTCCTCTTGTATGTAAGCATGTGCGAAACGAATATTGCCAACACCAATATCTGTCATAGAGCGAATTATTTTACCACCACCAAAAAGTTTAACTTTCAGATTAGCTTTTGATGCACCGTTCTTGAGCACTTCATTGATTAGGTATTCCATTGCCCAGTTTCCGTAACGGCAAGTTAAATCATCTGCATGAATTTCTTTAATCCCTTTTGCTGCTGGCAGCATAAAGTGGTTCATTCCACCTACGCCCAATTTATCATCATATACACAAGCAGCAATACATGATCCTAGTACAGTTGAGATTAGCTCATCATTTTTTGAGACATAGAACTCTCCTGGTAACACTTTGGCTATCACACAGCCTCTTCCTGAATCCCAAAAACGTTTGACGTGCTCAAAGCCGCTGATAACCGGCTTAAATCGATTATCCATACTATACCTTTTGATACATGGTGCGGCCTAAGTTCTTAAACTCATGGTGTTCTTTACCCATGGTTTCTGAGTGACCAATAAATAAGTGCCCATCTTCACCCAGCATTTGGTGGTAACCTCTAAACAACTTATCTTTTGTTTCCTTATCAAAATAAATCAGCACATTGCGGCAGAAAATCACATCAAAAGGCCCTTTCATTGGCCATTTTTCAAGTAGATTTAACCTTTTAAAAAAGATTAATGACTGCAGGTTTGGCTTAACCTTGTATGCTTGATTATCAGAGCTTTTCAAAAAATACTTTTTCAAAACATCATCATCAAGCCCAGTCACATTGACAGCATCATAAACACCACTTTGCGCCTTTGCGAGCACATTGGAATCTAAATCTGTTGCGAGAATTTTCACATCCCAGTCAGATGGGAAACGGTTTGCGATTGTCATGGCGATACTATAGGGTTCTTCACCTGTAGAACAGCCAGCCGACCAAATACGTATTCTCTTTGAGAGTTTATTTTCTTCTAGAAGCTTAGGAATAACCGTATTCGATAGATATTCAAAATGATGATTTTCTCGAAAGAATGAAGTGAGGTTTGTCGTGATAGCGTTAATAAATTGACTGAACTCTTGTTCTTCATTCTCTTCTAAGAAGCTTAAATATGAAGAAAATGAATCCAACTGATTTGCCCTAATACGCCTCGCCAGTCTTGAATAAACCATTTCCCTTTTATGAGGACCAAGAACAATACCACATGCTTTATATACTTTTTGTGCAATGGTCTGAAAATCCTGATCAGATAGTGCAAATTCTCTCATCATTTATCCTATAAACAGGCAACACTGAAACGAGTGATTCAACAAGAAAGGTGATTTAAGATTTGAAGGTGCTCACAATAAGCACCTTCTTCATACCTAATTAAAACTCTTCCCATTCATCAGAGCTATCTGCGAATTGATTAGCAGTCGCTACAGGATTCACAGGAGACTTCACTGGTGACTGGATCTCTGGCTTAGTTTCTTGAACAGCCGAAGGCGTCGGAGCTATTCTCGCTGGTGCTTTGTTTGGCTTAGCCTCTGAAAGCATCATCGATGTTGAAGTCGAGTCATCGATTGTAAAGAAATTAAGCAAACGGCGCATATCATTAGCTTGCTCTGCCATAGACTCACCTGCAGCAGATGCCTCTTCAACTAATGCTGCGTTTTGTTGCGTCATTTCGTCCATTTGTGTCACGGCTTTATTGACTTGCTCAATTCCAGAACTTTGTTCAACAGATGCTTCAGCAATATCTGAAATCATGTCAGTAACACGCTTCACCGACGCGACAATGTCTTTCAACGTTTCACCTGACTCATTCACGAGTAGTGTTCCGTCTTCAACTTTACTTACACTATCGCGGATCAAGTCTTTGATTTCTTTCGCAGCACCTGCTGAACGCTGTGCCAAGTTTCTAACCTCACCTGCCACAACTGCGAAACCTCGTCCTTGTTCACCAGCTCTAGCCGCTTCCACAGCTGCATTTAATGCAAGCAGATTGGTTTGGAAAGCAATCTCATCAATAACCCCAATGATATCAGCAATCTTTTTACTAGATTCATTAATCCCAGACATACTCTGTACTGCACGGTTCACAACTTCGCCACCTTGCATTGCCTTGGAGCTTGTTTCTTCTGCAAGTTCATTGGCAACTTTTGCATTATCTGCATTCTGACGAACAGTACTTGTCATTTGCTCCATACTTGAAGCTGTTTCTTCAAGCGAAGATGCTTGTTCTTCTGTACGCTGACTTAGGTCTGCATTACCTTGCGAGATTTCTTCAGCCCCACTGGCCACAAGAGTCGCGGACGAACTAATACGATTAATGACCTCAGTTAATTTATCCGCTGTCACATTCGCATCGCGTTTCAACTTATCAAATGAGCCGTGATATTCCTGCGTAATTCTTTGTGTTAAATCACCATTCGCCAACGCATCAAGCATTTGTGCAGTGTCTGTTACTGCATCATCAACAATGCTGACCAGTTGATTTAAACCTTGTGATAATCTGAGGTAGAAGCCTTCCTTACCCGATTCATTAATTCTCTGAGTCAAGTTACCTTCAGAAGCTGCACTAACAAGATCTGCAACCTCTTTCTCTATTACAACTTCACTTGTTCTATCATTCCATTCTACGATGGTGCCAATTCTTTCATTTTCATCGTTGAAAACTGGGTTCGCAACCAAAGCAAAAGTTCTTCCACCGACAACGATTTCTGTTTTATAAGTAGAACTTAACCTTTCTAGCATCGCCCTTTGATGCGCTGGATTCTTATGGAAAATATCTATATTAGCACCCAATAACTTGGATGAATCAAAGTTAGGCAAGTCTTTCTTCAGGTCACTTTCTGCATTGCGCATCATGCTTACAACAGCGTCATTTAAATACACAATGTTAAATTCAGCATCTGCTATCATTGCATTTGTGGTGACATTATCGAGTGCACTCTTAACACGAGCGTTTTCATTCGCAAGCTTCGTTGCAGCTTCTTCTGCTGCAAGTCGTTGGGTCTTATCGTCCCACTCAACTACGGTACCTACTTTCTCGCCTTGTTCATCATAAACAGGGGTTGCGATTAAACCAAAAGTAAACCCAGCAACATTAATATCTGTTTTATAAGTATCTGTTAAGGCATTAAGCATCTGTCTTTGGTGCGCTGGGTTTGCATGGAAAACATCAATGTTCTCACCAATTAAATTACTTGCATCAAAGTTTGGCAGTGCCGTGCGTAACTGCGCTTGATTATTACTCAGCATTTCAAGTACTGAGTGATTAGCAAAAACAATATTTAGATCTGTGTCAGCCAACATGACATTTGCTTGGCAAACATCTAATGCACTTGTAATTCTGGCATTGTGCGCTGCAGAAATTTGTTTTTCTTTCTCGAAGGCAATTTGTTCAGTGAGGTCTTTCCATTCAACAAGCGTTGCTATGCGCTGTTGTTGGTCATCAAACACGGGGGTGGCTATAAGATCAAATGTTAAACCTGCTACGGTAATTTGTGTTTTATAAACCGTTCTTAAGTTGGCTAGTAAGCCCCTTTGATGACTTGGATTTTTATGGAATACATCAATATTCTGGCCTACTAGAGAAGCAACACTGAAGTTCGGCAGATCTCTTTGCAATTTATGTTCATTGGCAGAGAGCATGTCCGTTACTGAATCATTCAAGTAACTTATGTTTAAATCAGCGTCGGCAATCATAATATTTGCCTGACATACTTGTAGTGCACTAATCATGCTTTCAACAAGTTGCCCATCATCCACCATCTCTGCTTCTGTATCGTCTGCAACCAACACAGTTCGTAATTGAGGGTAGGCATCTAAGTGTAATCGCTGTGCGGCTTCTTCATCTTTAAACTTTAACAAGTTTATTGCACTATCAACCGTTTCTAATTGTGCAGCATAAGTGCTGAAACTTTGCTTTAAATAAAACATGACCGCTAGAGTGATGACGAAAGGCAAGGCTAACCCAACCGCATTTTCACCACTCAATGGCACACCTAAAATTTGTAGTGCAATTGCGATTGACGCCACTATAACTACCGCTGCTATCAATAGCTTATTGGTTATTTCACTTTGAACGTTTCTACCACTCATTTTGACCCTACCCGTGCTTATTTTTTACTCTAAGTTTAAAACGCTTTCCAAATTAAGAAGAACAACCATTTTCTCCCCAACATTAACCAATCCATGAACAAACTCGGCGTTATCTGAATCTTGAAAATCAGGCACATCTTTAGCCTGCTCTTCAGAAATGCTATATACATCTGAGACAGCATCAACCACGATACCCATCACTTTGTTCTGACCATTTATTTCAACTGCGACAACAATAACAACAGTAAGTGGACCATACTCATTATCTGCAATACCAAATCGTAGTCTTAAATCTATAATCGGCACAATTGTGCCACGAAGGTTAATGGCACCTTTCACAAAGCTTGGTGAATTAGGGATTGCAGTGACATCTTCCCATCCACGGATCTCTTGTACAGCCAGAATATTCATTCCGTACTCTTCACCTGCCATCATAAATGTCAGGTATTGATTCTCGTCGTGCTGACCTTCCAAGATCAATTGCTGATTTTGTTCTGCCTGTTCTGACATTTATGCTGCCCCCCCTACTGCGTTTTGCTCGACAATTAAGTCTTGGGAACCTGGTCTTTTTAAACCACTTAATTTAATTAAACCACTGATATCAATAATCAAGGATACTCTGCCATCACCTAAGATAGTTGCCCCAGAGATACCATCAACTTTTTGGTAATTCGCTTCAAGGCTCTTAATGACCACCTGCTGTTGAGCAAGTAAATCATCGACCAATAAGCCAACTTTATGGTTATCACTTTCAACAACCACGAGTAATGTTTTATCTAACTCCTCAATGGCACCGTCATGATTGAAAATATCGTATAATCGAAGTATAGGAATATATTCATCTCTAAGCCTTAGCACATCGAGGTCTTTCCCAACTCGGCTGACTTTACTAATATCTATTTGTAATGATTCAACAATTGAAATGAGCGGGATTATGTAGGTATGTTGCGCAACCTTAACTAATTGCCCATCCAAAATAGCCAACGTAAGCGGCAAGCGAATTGTAAAGGTTGATCCAACTCCTGGTGCCGAGGCTACTTCAACCGAGCCGTTTAACGCTTGAATATTTCTTCTGACAACATCCATGCCTACGCCTCGGCCAGATATATCACTTACTTCATCAGCCGTAGAAAAGCCTGGCATAAAAATTAGCTCGTTTATTTCATCTGGCGAGAGTTCATCAGTTTCTTGAATAAGACCATTAGCGATGGCTTTACTTCTTATTTTTTCAGTATTTAAACCTTGTCCATCATCCATTATCTCAATGACAATGTTACCGCCTTGATGGAACGCATTTAACGTGACAGTACCAACAGGATCTTTACCTGCAGCAATACGCTGCTCAGGTGTCTCTAACCCATGATCTAAAGAGTTTCTAACAAGGTGAACCATGGGATCTGATATTTTTTCCATTACGGTTTTATCAAGTTCAGTTTGTTCACCTAATAATTTCAGTTCAACTTGCTTACCAAGTTTTTGAGATGTGTCTCTTACTAGTCTTGGGAATCGACTAAACACGAAACTAATCGGCAGCATGCGGATCCGCATGACATTTTCTTGCAAATCCCTTGTATTATGTGCAAGTTGAGCTAACCCTTCTTGTAATGCTGTAATCGTTGACTCGGTAATTTCTTGCTCACCAATTTGGCTCAACATGGCTTGTGTTATCACAAGCTCACCCACCATATTAATTAACGAATCAACTTTATCTATGCCAACACGGATAGAGGTTGCTGAAGAGTCGGATGGTTTCTTAGCCTCTGCTTTTTTCACAACAGGTGCATTTGTCACGTTTGACGTGACCGCTTTGCTTTCAGGCTCAGAGGTTTCTAATCTACTTTCAGATTCAGTGGACACCGGAACTGAGGGAGTGGAGTCTTCATCATTTGATAAGTCAGATTCAAATAATCCACCACATAAAACGATGTCTATATCGGCATCGTCTTCAACCCACTCAAATATTTCAGAAATCGCAGATTCAGGCTTAGATGTCGTTAAGAAAAAGCGCCACGCTAAAAAGCACTCTTCAGCATGTAATGAATCTATATCGGGTATGGCATCATAAAATGCTTGAGTCTCTAACTCACCTAGCTCGGCAAGTTCTGAAATCATATATAAGGGTTCGTTACCCGTTTTAAATAAATGAGGATGAGGCTTAAAGTCAATTTGGTAAGTATTTTCGCTTTGTGTTTCTGGAGTATCTGAGTTGGTTGAATCAATATCTTCAGAAAGACCCAAAATAACTTCAAAGCGCTTTCTAATTTCATCGGCTTCTGTTAAGTCTGGCTCTTGCTCTGCCTGTAACGCTGCCAACATGCCTCTAAGGCAATCAACTGACTTCAGTAAAAGGTTTACATGTTCCGCTGTTAATGCACGTTGACCATCTCTGATTTGATCTAATAATGTTTCTAATACATGTGTGAAATCAGAAACAGAAGTAAAACCGAATGTGCCACTTCCTCCTTTTATAGAGTGCGCAGCACGAAAAATAGTATTGATGGTTTCCATGTCTTCATTGCCGGGCTCTAAGTTTAGGAGCTCCGCTTCCATTGCATCTAAACCTTCGAGACTCTCTTCAAAAAAGACCTCGAAAAACTGACTTAAATCAATACTCATAATGACATCCTAGCTTAGCGAATAACTTTTTTAAGAACAGCTAGTAACTGATCTGGGTTAAAAGGTTTAACAATCCACCCTGTTGCGCCTGCGGCTTTACCTTCAGTTTTTTTGTCTAAACCTGATTCGGTCGTAAGCATTAGTAGTGGTGTAAACTTATAGCTAGGTAATGTTCTAAGCTCTTTAATAAGTGTAATCCCATCCATCACAGGCATGTTGACATCGGAGATCACGGCATCAAAGCTTTGTTGCTTAGCAATACCTAAAGCCTCACTGCCATCCTTTGCTTCAACTACTTCAAAACCCGCTTTCTTTAAAGTAAAGCCAACCATTTGTCGCATAGATGCTGAATCATCCACTGCCAAAATCTTTTTCATAATGACCTCTTAATTCACGCCGATAGGGCGAGTAATTCTGTTAAACCAAGCTCATCAACCGCTTTATTAAGCGACTGACTTTCACCATGCCAACGAATTCCATTGTTAATTTCAAGAAGATGCTTTTGCAAAGCACATAAAACTTGTATTGATGCTGTGTCTACACGTATCACATCTGACACATCAATACTGACATCGTGCTCAGCATGAAGCACTTGCAATACCTGTTGATGAAACTCTTCAACATGACTTATTGTGAGTTCTGAAGGAAGTTTTAACATGCGCGATGCGCTCTCCTTGTGTAATTTTTATATTTTTAGCTTAGACCCAGTTAGCAGAAATGCCATAAAAGTTATTAACTAAAAGCTAAAAATAATTAGGGTGTTAGCTCGATTTATGAATAAATCACAAAGTCCACCCAGTTTATCCAAGCACTCTAATACACGATAGCATTAAAATCTTTTATTACTTGCGCTGCATCAATTAATGGTACTTCATTCGCTGCAAATTTAGCCTTAAAAATACCACTTAGATTTCCCTGTGGGTTAATCAGTGCAACTGAAGCACTATGATCCACATAATATTCTCTTTCCTTACTGTTATTGATTGCATATATCAAGCCGATATTTCTGACAAAAGGAAATAGGTTTGCATGCTCTGCCGATACCGCCTTAAAGTCTGAGTTGAAATAGTCTATATATGCCTTGCGCTGTTGCTGAGTATCTCTATTAGGATCGACCGAAACAAACCAAACTTTAACATTATGTTGTTGTGCTAATTCAGTATGTATCTCGGTAAGCTTTGCTAGTGTCATTGGACAAATATCAGGGCAACTTGTGTATCCCAAAAATATCAATGTCCACTGCCCAAGTAAGTCTTGCTTTGTGACTGTATTGCCATGCTGATCTTGCAAATTAAAATCTTGGATTTCTTTTGCTTGTTTATAGTGAATAGCATGCTCTGAAACAGGTACACCTTTATCACATCCAAACAATAATAAAGCTAGCAAAAACAATATGTAGCGCATCAAAGGATCCATTTATCAATAAATAGCGATATAAAGAGTAGCAGCAAATAAGTAATTGAAAAATGAAAAAGTGCCATCGCAGCTTCATCTGAACGTTTTATATACAGAACAATGCTTTTATATAAAAAAATACTGTTAAGTATAAGTACACAAAGCAAATATATGTTGCCTGACATAGTAACTAGATAAGGCAACAAGCACACTACAAATAAAAGTATTGAATAAATTACAATGAAGAATCGAGTAAACTCACTACCATGTGTCACAGGTAACATAGGTATATTGGCGCGTTTATAGTCATTCCTTCTTGCTATGGCCAAAGCCCAAAAGTGTGGAGGCGTCCAAATAAAAATGATCATGACTAACAGCCAAGCTTGCACATCGAGCTGACCTGTTTCACTGATCCACCCCAATAATGGTGGCATTGCACCCGCTAAGCCACCAATAACAATATTTTGTGGTGTGGCTCTTTTTAAAAACATGGTGTACACCACCGCATAACCGACTAACGCGCCTAGAGTCATAAAGAGCGTTAAGGTATTGCTCCAATAAAATAACGCCACACTTCCTATCAAACCGATGAGTGCTGCAAACCCAAGCGCTTGTTTCACGCTAAGCTGAGTTTGCGCTAACGGCCTATGTCGTGTTCTTGCCATTTTTTTATCTATCTCGCGATCTACGACATGATTTATCGCAGCGGCCGATGCTGACAATAGCCCTATACCTAATAAACTCATGCTTTGCTCAAAGAGCGTTCTGTTCATATCAGGTGCAAGCATTAATCCAACCCAAGCAGTAATGACTAGCATCACGACTACTTTTACTTTACAAATCCCCAAGTACGCAGATAAATTAAATGATTGGAACAGTGCTTCGGGCTTGAGAGTAAGACTTTTCATACTGCCTCCTTGGTGATTTTATAAGTAAGTAAAAACCATAAAAATAAGCTAACAATCAGCAAACATGCCGCCATTAAATTATGAAAAAGTGTAATTAATATTGGAAATTGCAGGTGCACGATCAATGCCCCTAAAAACAGCTGAAGAACTAAGCCTGCAATAAGTAAACTTGCAGTATTCTTTAATAGTTTTTCTTTACTGTTAGCCAGCACATGCCATGCCCATAAACCAAGTGTAAGTACTGTGACAACAGCCCACACTCGATGAACCATGTGTATGGATAGCCGAGTTTCAAATGGCAATACACCATATTCATAGTTCAACTCACCAATGGGAAGATGAAATAAACTTTCTACAGAAAATAAATGGATATTCTCACAAATAGGCAATCCGACACAGTGTGGCGCCGCATAATTAGCAGCGACCCAGCCGCCTAACGCGATTTGTAACACCAAGACAATCAAGCTAATTGCTGACAACCTAGCAGGGATTTTTGTAGGAGATACGAGAAAACGCTTTTCTGATGTAAATAAATAGAAACAATGCATTGAAAGTAGAGCCAGAATAGTAAATCCCCCAAGTAAATGGCCCATCACTATAAAGGGCTGCAGATTCATTGTGACTGTCAGCATGCCTAACTTACCTTGCAGTAAAATCAACACAAACAAAGCTATAGTTAACTTCTTAGGCACTTTTTCAACACGCTTCCTGAGCGCAAAATACAGCAAGCCAATCACCAACAGACCTAACGAAGACGCAAAATAACGATGGATCATTTCAATCCAAGCCTTAAAAGGTTCAACTGTACTGCCTGGAAATGCATTAGCTGCCGCTTGTAACTCATCTGCAGTGTTAGGCACCGTTAGAAAACCATAACATCCTGGCCAATCTGGGCACCCTAACCCCGCATTACTCAGGCGAGTATAAGCTCCTAAAGCAACGACACAAAAAGTAATAAATGTGCTAATTACAGTGAGGTAAATATATTTTTTATTCATTATTCCTCCTAGCTACTGCGCGCATAATTAAGTAATTTCTTTAGATCCGATAACAACCCTTTATGTAACACTCTACTTTTTTGCTCGCTTTCTTCGTATGGATAAGCAAGCACAACTAAACCATGATGATCGACAAGATAAAGCCAACCAGCTTGCAACTCTGGTAGTGCCGGATACTGAGTAATTTCATTATTTTCCGCCTCCCCCAAAATCACGAGACTTACTTTGTCTTGTTTTTTACCCAAAGCTTGATACACATTTTGTAAACGTTGATTTTGTTGAGTACACACTAATCCGCAGTCAACTGGGACAGACAATGCGATGCTCCAAAGCGCATGCTCATCAGCCTGCCAGTTGGGTACTTGTATATCGCTACTAAGAAGACGTCCTTTATTCGTTGTGTTGTTTGGTAGCCAGTTTGTCTGAATTGCCGCATACGCTAAAATAAATGGCGTAATGCAACAAATAACAAACATCCACATAGGTTTAAGCTTCATTCGGCACCTCTGTTCTTGTTGCTTTGAATGCGATGAAAGCCGCTGCGACTGCAATTAAAAACCACTGCAAAGCATAGGCATGATGTTTTTCAGGTCTCATTACTACTGGCTGATAGTGTGGTTCAGCAATCACTGCTGAGTTAGGTAATTGATAAAAAATGGCAGGGTAGATATCTTTACCTGTTAAGTTTGATAAGTACAAATGATCTATAAACTGCAACCGCTGAGAGTGAGCTTCAAGCGCTGACTTTGCTAAAGTAAAGTGCTCTAAATGGCGACTTTTTATCACTAAATTTAAGTTTTGAATTTCGTCAAAAGAGAGTGTTTCAGGTTGCCCTCGGCCTTGAAGCGGTATAAACCCTAAATTAACCAAGAGATACTTTTCTAAACCAGCAACTTTAAAAAGAGAAATGACATCAACACCGACACGTCCATCTACAATTCTATTATCTAAAAACCAGGTGTATTGTTGCTCTAGTCTTCCCATTAAAGAAACGGCTTGTCCATGCAACCCTTCAATAGAGCGATTTTGCAATGCTTGGATAAACTCGAACGAAGTCAGCTCAACTTGACTAAATTCATCAAGTTGAAGCTGCTTTTCTTTTGCTCTAGAAAACTGCCAGTAAGACAAACCTAGACACGTTGTCACAACCGTGATGCATACTAGCCAAATGATTATAGCTTGCCATGGCAGCGCTTTGATTAAAGCCATATAAATCCCTCATTTCGCACCTATAAAACGTAAACGAAAACAAATAAACACACCCACACAACATCGACAAAGTGCCAATACCAAGCAGCGGCTTGAAAAGCGAAATGTTTGTCTTCGGTAAAATGTCCTTTTGCCACTCTTATTAATACAATCGTTAATAAAATTGCGCCTATGGTGACATGCATGCCATGAAACCCAGTTAAAAGATAAAAGGTATTGCCATAGATACCTGACTGAAGTGTCAAGTTGAGTGCTTCATATGCATGAACGTATTCTTGGGCTTGAAGCGCTAAGAATATAAAACCAAGTATTACCGTGATTAGTAAGTAAATCGTAAGCGGTTTACGCTTATTTGACTCTATGGCTTTATGCGCGAAATGTAAGGTAACAGATGAAGTAAGCAGAATAACCGTATTAATAAGTGGCAAGCCATACCATGGCATACTCTGTGTTACATCACCGGCGGGTGTAGTAAGTAGCGGCCACATTGCTTCAAAGTTTGGCCATAAAACCTCATTCGTCATCTGGTTATTACTGGCTCCCCCTAGCCAAGGTACAGAAAATACCCTCGCATAAAGAAGCGCACCAAAGAATGCAAAAAAGAACATCACCTCAGAAAAAATAAACCAGCTCATACCTTGTTTGAATGAGCGATCCATTTGCGCTGAATATAAGCCTTTATCTGATTCTTGGATAACATGCTTAAACCACCCAAACAGCATATAAAGTAGTATCAATACACCTAAACTTAGAATAAGAACACCACTTAAATCTTCACTACCCAATTGCATGACGGTCAGGCCTGCCCCAACGGCAATAAAGAACATAGCCACAGCACCTATAATTGGCCAAGGACTTTGGGCGGGCACATAATAACTTTGAGATTGCATAATTCCTCCTAACCTTTGTAAGGTTCGGTTTTCGCGTCATCACGCGCTAACGCGACATCACTGATATCAAAAATGGCGTAAGATAAGGTTAACTCTTGAACGTCTTGAGGTAACTCTGTATCAACATAAAATACGAGCTTAAACTCAACTTCTTGATTAGGTTCGAATGGCTGTCTATCAAAGCAAAAGCAAGCTACTTTATGTAAGTATTTGGCTGCTTTTCCCGGTGAAACAGACGGTATTGCCTGCATCACTCTCTGATATTCACTTAAGTTTTTAGCGACAAAAACAAGCTCTGACATCTCCCCTGGCTTTACAGCGACAGAAAACTGTTTTGCTTTTACGCTAAACGGCACGCCTTGCTTGGTTTGAGTAATAAAACTCACATCAACCATTCTTGATTCATCCACTAGACTACTGGCCTGTGCCGCTTCCATATCAGGCTTTCCGTTTAAGCCTGTTACTTCACAAAAGACGTCGTAAAGCGGCACCAATGCAAAAGCAAAAGCAAACATGCCTACAACAGCAATAATGAGTTTCTTAACAAGTGCCGCATGCATACTATTTAACCTCTGGAGGGGTACTAAATGTATGCAAAGGTGCTGGAGAAGGCACCTCCCACTCTAGCCCTTCTGCACCATCCCACACTTTAGCTGGCACCGATTCACCACCTCGAGCACATTTGAATACGCACCACACAAAAATGAGCTGGGAAAGGCCAAAGGCAAAACCACCAATGCTAATGATGGCATTGAAATCAGCAAACTGAAGTGCGTAATCAGGTATGCGTCTTGGCATACCAGCAAGACCTACAAAGTGCATAGGGAAGAATAAAATATTGACGCTTATTAATGACATCCAAAAATGCCATTTCGCGGTGGTGATGCAGTACATGTGGCCTGTCCATTTAGGCAACCAATAATAAACAGCCGCCATTATGGAAAATACAGCCCCTGTTACCAGTACATAATGGAAGTGCGCCACAACAAAATAAGTATCATGGTATTGGAAATCTGCTGGAGTGATCGCAAGCATCAATCCCGAGAAGCCACCCAATGTAAAGAGCACGATGAATGCGATAGAAAACATCATTGGAATTTCAAAGCTTATCGAGCCCCGCCACATAGTGGCAACCCAATTAAAGACTTTGACTCCCGTAGGTACTGATATCAACATAGTCGCATACATAAAGAAGAGCTCTCCCGCTAACGGCATGCCCGTCGTAAACATATGATGCGCCCAAACAATAAAAGACAAAAAGGCAATAGAAGAGGTCGCGTATACCATGGAAGAGTAGCCGAATAGCTTTTTCCGGGAAAAAGTAGGCACTATGGTCGATATAATGCCAAATGCAGGCAGTATCATGATATAAACTTCAGGATGGCCAAAGAACCAAAAAATATGCTGGAACATAACCGGATCCCCCCCCCCTGCGGCATCAAAGAAGCTAGTACCAAAATACTTATCGGTAAGTACCATAGTTACTGCGCCAGCCAATACAGGCATTACAGCAATCAATAAAAAAGCGGTTATTAACCAGGTCCATACAAAGAGAGGTAACTTCATCCATGTCATGCCAGGGGCGCGTAAATTGACAATGGTTACAATGACATTAATTGCTCCCATGATTGAACTGATGCCCATTATATGAACTGCAAACACAAACAATGCAGTATTGTCGTTACTATATGTTGTGGATAAAGGCGCATAGAAAGTCCATCCAAATGCTGGACCCCCTCCTTCCATAAACAGTGAAGCAAGTAAGATTGCAAATGCAAAAGGTAAAATCCAAAAACTCCAGTTGTTCATTCTAGGGAGCGCCATATCCGGTGCGCCTATCATCATGGGGATCATCCAATTAGCTAGGCCTGTAAAGGCAGGCATAACAGCGCCGAAGACCATGATCAAACCATGCACTGTGGTCATTTGATTAAAGAAATGTGGGTCAACTAGCTGCAGTCCAGGCTGAAATAACTCAGCTCTGATCACCATGGCCATGGCCCCACCAATCAAAAACATCACTAACGAAAAGATTAAATAAAGAGAGCCAATTTCTTTATGATTCGTCGTAAACAGCCAACGCTTTATACCTGTAAGATGCTCCTCATGAGCATGTTCTGAACTTTGAACCTGAGTACTCATGATTATTCTCCTGACGTTTTATCGATAAATGCTTGAACTTGGCTAGGCTGGATTACTTCACCCGTATCATTACCCCAGCTATTGCGTTTGTAAGTGATAACAGCCGCAATTTGTTTGACTGTAAGTTGCTTTGCAAATGCCTGCATTGCTGTACCTGGGCGACCGTTTAGCAGAACATCTATATGCTCATCTAGCTCCCCTTTAACAACCGCATTATCTTTAAGACCAGGGAAGACACCGGGCAGACCCAATCCTGTCGGTTGATGACAAGCTGCACAATATCCCATGTAAACTGTCTGACCTTCTGTCATCAGCTCTTCTTTACTTAGAGTTTGTGACAGTAGAGCTTCGGCCTCTTTCACTGCTTCTGTTTTGGCTAACTGTTGTTCAGTTAACCATTGTTCGAATTTTTCAGGTGAGACAGCTTCAACGACAACAGGCATGAAGCCATGATCTTTACCACATAGCTCAGCGCACTGACCTCGGTAAATACCTTCTTCATTTACTTTGGTCCAAGCTTCATTGATAAACCCCGGATTGGCATCTTTCTTCACTGCAAAATCAGGTACCCACCATGAATGAATAACGTCATCTGACGTCATTAGAAATCTCACTTTTTTGTTTGTAGGTATTACCAGCGGTTTATCTACATCCAATAGGTAGGTCTCTGTTTTTTCTTCCTCATTATTAACCTGAGATAAAGGCGTAGATAACACAGAAAAGAAATCGACGTCATGACCAAGGTATTCATAGTGCCATTTCCACTGTGACCCTGTGACCTTGATTGTTATGTCAGCCTTGCTGGTATCCTCCATAGCAATTAAAGTCTTAGTTGCAGGGATCGCCATGATGACAAGAATAAGAAAAGGAATTGCAGTCCAAACAATTTCTACTTTAGTACTTTCATGAAACTGTGCGGCAACAGCACCTTTTGACTTTCTGTGCTTTATTAAAGCCCAAAACATAACAGAAAATACAATCAAGCCAATGACACAACAGATTAGAAAAATGGTCATATGCAGTTCATAAACACTATGACTTACATCAGTAACTCCTTTTCTCATGTTGTAGTCACTATTGGCTAATGTAAGTGGACTTAACAACAAAAAAGTGAGCAAATAAGCAAATTTACTTATTCTCATACGACGCCCCCATTTATCGACTTCAGCTAGAAGTTCGCAGTTAGAATTATTGGATGACCGTCATAGGATCCGACTAAAGTCGAAGGCAATACATGACCTATTAACAATTAGTCAATAAATATACAATTAGCAAGAAAGGGAAATAGAAGAATTTGATATATAAAAATGGAAAGCAAGAAGAGAAATGGTTAGCTGGCTGAAGAAACTAAAGAGAAGTGCAGCTAACCTATTGTAAAAACAATATTGACGTTACATCCAATTAGAATTTCTTATAACACCTACAGCAAGGCCTTCAATAGCAAAAGACTCATGTTCTAGGTCAACCTCAATTGGGGAAAACTCTTCATTTTCAGCATGCAGAAGTACTTTTCTGCCTTTTTGTTCTAACCTCTTAACCGTTACATCGTTGTCTACTCGGGCAACCACAACTTGACCATTTTGAGCAACTTGCGCTTTATGTACAGCTAAAAGATCGCCATCAAGGATTCCGATATCTTTCATACTCATTCCATCTACACGTAGCAAGTAGTCTGCAGCAGGCTTAAATAAGCTCGGGTCAACTTCATAATGACTTTCGATATGCTCTTGAGCCAAAATTGGCTCTCCTGCAGCGACTTTACCAATCAAAGGGAGGCCAGCATCTTCAGAAGAGCCATCATCGACTAGACGTATTCCGCGGCTAGCCCCTGGCACCATTTCTATCACCCCTTTCTTAGCTAGAGCTTTTAAATGCTCCTCGGCCGCATTAGCACTTTTAAAACCAAGCGCATCTGCTATTTCAACACGAGTAGGAGGCATACCTGTATCTTTTATGAAGACTTTGATGAGTTCAAATACTTGTTCTTGTCGTTTCGTTAGTGGTCGCATACAACTGGTTTTCCATACAGGTAAAGATACTGTGAGTATATACAGTTGTGTCAAAATGGCAAACTAAATCTGGATAGATTTAATGCAATTAAGTGCAAAGTGTTAACGACAATGAGCGAAGCGAATACGTTTGCTTTGCGCAAGGTGAGATAAACCAGTTTAGCTGATGTTGAGACCGTCAGGATTAACCACGGTGAAGGTTGCTCATTTCACCTTGCGCTTATGGTGCAAAATTAGCGACTGCGAACACAGTGAGAGCGCTTCTTTTGCGCAAGGTGAATCAATCCATTTTAACAAGCGCTGAAACACTTATACATATCGATGCGAAAATTCTGCACATAGCAAAAACCCGCTGCATTGCTGCAACGGGTTTCTTTAAGTGCTCGGGGGCGCCTAGCTGGGGCAACCTTTGCTGGCGAT
>NZ_PPSW01000048.1 GCF_005876835.1 Pseudoalteromonas phenolica | reverse complement strand
GCCGTTTTTATTGTTGATTAATAACTAAGTTTCAAATCTTCAATATGGCGTGTATATAAACGTATCTTGCATTCTTTATATGCAACAGCAGCTTTGGTTGAGTTTGGCATTTTATGAAGGTAGCGCCATCTACAGCTATCTTCAATGTAGTTGTCTTGATGTTTTAAACTTCGTCTTATAATCGGTAACAGTTGAGTATTGCCGGTGTCTTGCTCAAGCTCTTCCATATCCATCACCAGCTTTTTAATCCAGATAGTTCTTTCCCTGTCTAATGTCTCAATATTGCTATCAAGGCATTTTATAAACTGTCTAGCCTCAGCAGGGGAGTTACTTTGTATTGGCTTACACTCTCTGAGCTCATAGGCGTGTGTTGAAAGTGTTATTAGTGGTAATCCTGCACAAAAAAGTAATCTAAAAAATTTAGTCATATTTAAACTCAACAATAAACAACGCACCGCCTAATGAAGCAGAGCCTATCTCTATGTTTCCTTGATAATCATTCACCAAATCTGCCACAATTGCGAGTCCAACGCCATGACCCGATTCATAAGTATCTAAGCGAGTGCCGCGTTGTAACAGTTTTTTACGCGCACTGACTTCAATGCCTGGGCCATCATCACAAATTTCAATTTTCAGGGTCTTTTCATCACTTGTGACATTGACATGGACAGTACTTACACAGGCTTTACAGGCATTGTCGATAAGGTTGCCCAGTATCTCCATTAAATCTGTTTTATCGCCTAAAAACTTAGTTTTATCAGCACAATTCGATTGAAAATCAATTGCTTTCTCATGATATACCTTTTTCATCGCATTTAAAATCGATTCAAGTACAGGTGTAACAGAGGTGGTTTTCTTCCAAGTATCGGTACCACCAGTCGCAGCACGCTTTAACTGATGTTCTATCATACTGTTGATCCTATCGAGTTGCTCTTGTGCATCATTATCATTTGCCATAGGACTAGATTTTAAGATAGCTAAAGGCGTTTTCAGTGCATGTGCTAAGTCGCTTAATGACGCTCTATATCGTTCTTTTTGTCGGCGTTGAGACTCAAGGAGTAAATTTAGATCTTCTGTAATAGCTTGGAGCTCAACAGGATAAGTATGTGATAAGCGCTCCTTTTTGCCAGATTCAATCGCTTTTATCTCTTTGTCTAAACGCTGTAGAGGTCGCATATTCCAGATAAAACCTAAACTCATTAAAAGTGTCATGATGGCACCGAGAATTAACATCCAAGTCATTAATGTGTCTGTAAACTCGGACAATATATCTTCTAAAGCATTATCATCTCGCAGCAGGATAAACACAGCTTGTTGAGATTGTTCGGCATTACCCAAGATAACAGTGAGGCTGAGTTGCCAGTATGCATTGCCTTGATAGTGAACTTGTTTGAATTCAGATGCGCCAGTCTCAGAGTCTATTGAATCAGGGTTAAACTCTAGTGAGACAGCAGACTCCGAATACCAAACCAAATCATTGTTCTGGTAGATAAGCGCGAAAGTATCGGAGTCAATGCGATTTAATTCGGGTGCCAATATGGTATTGGGCATTTTTACCGACTCATCAATAAACTCGACTTCTGAAATGAGTGAATATAAGTGCGCTTCTAAGTTTTTTTCGGTGGCATCAACAAGTGACGCATAATAGGCGCTGCTTACAGAGTAAAATAATACGGGAAGGGCGATTATAAGCACAAAGACAAGGACGAAGCCTTGTCTTATTTTTAATGGAACCTGTGTAGAATTTACCACTGACTCTTAAACCTGTAGCCTCTGCCTCTTAAAGTCTCGACTGGGTTAAGTACGCCTTCAGGATCGAGTTTTTTACGTAGCCTAAGCACAAACACTTCAATTACATTAGAATCTAAATCGAAATCTTGATCATAAATATGCTCAGTAAGTTCAGACTTAGAAATCACCTTTTGTGGGTTTACCATTAAGTATTCAAGCACTTTGTATTCGTACGCGGTGAGCGTTAATTCTTTTTCATTGACCCACACTTGTTGTGAGCGGGTGTGAATTTTAACAGGACCAATATTAATTTCTGGATTTGCTTGGCCTGCACTACGACGAATTAACGCGTTACAACGAGCCACAAGCTCTTCAACATGGAATGGCTTGGTTAAGTAGTCATCAGCACCAGCATCTAGGCCTTCTACTTTATCCTGCCAACGTTCACGGGCAGTTAGAATTAAAATGGGGATAGTCACCCCCGCTTTTCTGGCACGCTTAATCAGTTCGATACCGTCTAGTTTTGGTAGGCCTAGATCAACTACCGCTAAATCGAGCGGGTATTCTTGTAAGTGAAATAAACCAGATTCACCATCATGGCATAAATCGATACTGTATTTTTCTTTTTCTAGTGCTGAGCGTAAATTCTCAGCCAGTTGAATATCATCTTCGATCACTAAAATTCGCATACTAATCCTTCTTCACTTTGCCTGTTTTTTTATCTACTTTGAGGTCAACAATGCGCCCGTCCTTTTGCAAGATCCTCACGACAAAATAGGTGTTTTCTTCTGATACTTTTAACGTTTTTCCTGCATATTCTGCTAGGGCCAGCGTAATAGCTTGTTTTTTGTCGATATTGGCTTTGTTATTGGCAATGACTGTCGCTGACATCAGTGACAAGCTTAAACTAACAACAAAACCAACTAGTGTTAGACGCATTTTGAGCTCCAGTTACAGGGCTGCTTAACAATTGTGTTCAGAATATAAGTTAACGAATTAACCAAAGCTGAACTTGTTGTTAAGGCAAAACCTTTTTATATGGTTTAACAACACTGTGAGCATATACGCCAGCAGCAATATATGGATCTGCATCAGCCCACTGCTGGGCAGCTTCAAGAGACTCAAAATCTGCGACAACAAGTGAGCCGGTGAAACCAGCTGCACCTGGATCTTCACTATCAATGGCAGGAAGAGGACCCGCCGCGAATAAACGGTTTTGTTCTTTTAAAGCGGTCAATCTTTCTAGATGTGCTGGGCGAGTTGCTAAACGTTTTTCTAAAGAGTTCTCGACGTCAGTAGAGTAGATCATATACAACATAAAATTCACTTTATTCAGGTCTGTATGAAATTGTATGCAATGGTAAGCTTTCTATACGCCCTTTGTAAATGGCAATACTATGAGACGCAGTGTTTCACGTTAAAAACTTGATAACAGTATCCTATGACGGTAGAGTCGGGCGGAAGTAAAAAAACAATAACAACAGGATGACGTTTTAATGAGTGCGAACAGAGAGCATTTTAGTTCAAAACTAGGCTTTATTTTAGCTGCTGCAGGCTCTGCAGTAGGTATAGGTAACTTAGTTGGTTTTCCCGTCTCTGCAACAAAAAATGGTGGTGGAGCCTTTCTTTTAGTTTATGCATTATTTGTGGCTTTTATCTGTTTGCCTGTGATGATGGCTGAAATGGCAATGGGTCGAAAAGCGCAGAAAGACCCATACGGTGCATATAAATCTTTATCTGGTAATGACAAAAAGTGGTCTTTTGCGGGCGGCCTCGCTGTACTAACTCCTTTTATGATTGCTGTATTTTATATGGTAATTACAGTTTGGATATTTGGTTATCTAGCGCAAACTGCATTAGGTAACTTGGATATGCTGGCTAATCCAGATCATTTTGGTCAGTTCATTAATCAAAACACGGTTTTTGGTTACATGGTTGTAGTTGCAATCATTGTGAACTTAATTCTAGTGGGTGGTGTTAAAGAAGGCATTGAAAAAGCCGCTAAATTTCTAATGCCCGCACTATTTGTACTACTAATTGGTTTAGTAGCGTATGTACTCACGCTAGATAACGCCATGGCTGGTGTTGAGTATTACATTGTCCCAGACTTTTCTAAGATGGATGCCAGTGTTCTAAATGGCGCTTTGTCTCAAGCATTTTTCTCATTATCTTTAGGTATGGGTATCTTAATGACTTATGCGTCTTATATCTCTAAAAAAGACGACATTGTAGGTGGCGCAAAAATGGTCGCCATCACTGACTCGTTAGTGGCATTTATTGCTGGCCTTATGGTTCTGCCTGCTATCTTCAGCTTCAATCCAGCGACGAATCCAGAAGAGCTATCAGATTCATCGGTTTCAATGATTTTCGTTTATTTACCTAAAATTCTTTTAGCACTGCAAACTGACATTGGTTATACCGGTGCGTCAATCGTGGCGTTTATTTTCTTCTTGCTGGTATTCTTTGCGGCAATTACTTCTCTTGTATCAATTGTTGAAGTGCCAACAGCTGCTTTAATCGAAGAAAAAGGCGTAAGTCGCAAGGTAGCATTATTAATTTTAGCGGGTGCCACAGGTCTACTGACAGTGCTGTGTACGATGTCATTTGGTATGGTTGATTGGCTAACTAAATTTGTTAGTTATGGTGGTGCTGATAAAAGTATGTTCGATATCGTTTACGATGTTTTCTACGACACAATTTTACCGCTGAATGGTTTAATGGTGTGCTTATTTGTTACTTATCGCTGGAAGAAAGCCAAACTTTCTGAAGAACTGTCCCAAGGTTGTGACAGCTACTCAGGTAGTTTTATGGAAAAATATGTGAATTTCTCACTGTCGACTTTCATACCTGTGATTTTGCTACTTATCTTTGTAAATACTGTCGCTACTAAGTTTTTTGCAGTAAGCCTATTTGGCTTTTAACTCGCATCAAAAATTGATAATTTAAAGGCCGATTATTCGGCCTTTTTTATACCAACCCTCTTAATTAAGTGATCTATTTTGAGACAAGGAAAACTTGTCGATAGCGAGGCGAAATTTTGCTATTTAGTTGCTCTAAATAAGAAATTTTTAACGAAGCTAGCGTCAGTTTTAATCCCTCGAAATGATTAAGTATTATTGAGAGCGGGTATTAATTTTTATCCCGTGGTTATTCTCATCCCAGAATCTAAATAGCTGCCAACCCCAATAGTAAACATCCATAAACCCCACAAGCTATGCTCTAGTACACATACCATCAATGAGCGACTGTGTGCATAGGTGTAAGAAAATAACAACCCGCCAGCAAATGAAAGCGCAATTGCAACCCAGTTGTCGTAGACGCAATGGGCGAGAGCAAAACTGAGTGCACTTAAAAAGATACGCACGTTTTTACTTGGCAGAATGTGCTTGTAACGATGGAAGAAATAGCTTCTAAAAATGAGTTCCTGAGGCAACACAGATAGCAGTGGATATGCAATCAATAAGATTAACCATTGAGTGGTTTCATTCTTTGGCATAGCAAACCAAAGCGTTTGATTGGCCAAGCCAAATAACATGGCACTGAACAATGCGCCAATGAAGAAGCCAGTAAAAAGTCGATGTTTGACTTGTGAAAATTGGCCCAATGAAGTTAGACGAAAGCGCTTAAAGTGCGGGTCTGTGAGTAATAGAAAGGTGCATACAATCATAAGGATGAGTAAAGCAGGGAACAACCAAGTAGACAGGTAATCTTTAAATAAATAAGTAAACAGCGGTAAGCAGAAAAATACGCCACAGAGCTCAAACCAACGATATTGCGAAGCAGTCAAAGGCAAACCCCATTATTAAATATAATTAAAAAAGTATAGTTTGCCCCTAGACTAAAAAAGCGACAGTTTTATTAAGTTTGCGGGGTTATTTTTTGTTTTCTTGTTCTTGAAACCCATCGGGTAAGTATTCAAAAATCCGAAAAACAGTGAGCAATACGGCAATAAATGTGACGATTGCGAGACCGAAGACTTTGAAATTAACCCAAAAGTCGAGCGAGAAGTTATAGGCGACATAAAGGTTTAAGATTGCAATGCTGATTAAGAATATAAACCAAAGCGTATTGAGCTTTTCATACACTGATTTTGGTACATCCACCTTAAACTCTTTTTCACCTTGTTTCTCGGCTGCTGTCTTTAACATGCTGAGTAGTGCCGTTTTCACGAGGTTTTTATTAAATATAAATCGAGAAATGACCAAGGTAGCCGCGAGCAAACCGTAGATAGCCGTCGTTTTCCACATAATGTACTGTTCATCTTGGAATATGATTGTCATACCGCCTAGGAATAAAGCAATCACACAGAAAACCCAAGTTTTGGTAGAGATTTTACCCTTAGTGAAATATTGATAGGCAATTTGTAGTAATGATATGCCGACCAATACCGCTGTCGCCCAGAATATATCGATCATTTTGTAGACTAAGAAAAATAGGATAAGGGGTAAGTATTCAAATAATGCAGTCATAGATACCTCTCTTAAATAACGTCCTACAACAAAGTATTAACAATATTTGAGTAAGACTGCAAGTTGACATTCACAAAAAATATTTTTAGGCTCTGCCACCCTCTAGCATTAACAAACCAGTATATATATGAACAAGTCAGAATTAGTATCGGCCATGGCGGCACACAGTGAGTTAACGAAGAAGGATTCTCAGGCAGCTTTGAATAGTATTTTGGCGGTCATAAAAAAGCGCTTATCTGAGGGCGATCAGGTGCCTATCTCTGGTTTTGGTACGTTTGCACTGAGTTATCATCCAGCTAAGATGGGCAGAAATCCGCAAACGGGTGAAGAGATCATGATTGAAGGGGCAAACAAGGTTCAATTTAAAGTTGCTAAGGCGCTGAAAGACGCCTTAGCGAACTAAGCATCAAAGTTTCGTCAAACTACTCGGAATTGCAGCTAGAAGGCAAGTGAGTTAATCCCAATGAACATAGATTTTCTATGAGAGTTGGGTTAACAAGCGTAGCCAACACCGCTGCAGCTTCAAGTAGGACGGAGAAACTATTTTTGGGTTGCAGCTTTCATCGTCGCAACAAAGCTTTGTAACGAGTCTAGCATAGCGCTTGGCTCGTTCAGGTTTTGCTCGATAATTTTAACTACAGCAGAGCCTGAGATTGCACCTGCAGCACCAGATTTTAGTGCCGCTTTTACATCGTCAGGCGTTGAAATACCAAAGCCTAACAGTGCAGGCGCTGCATGATATTCTTTTAATTTAGAAATCATAGAGTCAGCTGGCATTTGCGCTTTTGTTTCTGTGCCAGTTACCCCAGCGCGTGAAAGCAGGTAGGTGTAACCGCGGCCGTAGCTTGCACAAGTGCGAACAGTATCATCATCTGCGTTTGGTGTTGCAATGAAAATAGGCTCAATGTCTGCAGCTTTCGCAGCGTTTCTAAACATTTTAGATTCATGAAGCGGCACATCAGCCACTAAAATTGAATCTACGCCGACTTCCTTTGCTTCACGATAAAAATTATCAATACCACGTGCAAAAATAAGGTTTGAATACAGTAATAGACCAATCGGAATATCTTGATTGTATTCGCGAACTTGCTTAATGATATCAAAGCAGTCTTGGGTATTAACGTTTTGTTCTAGCGCACGAATATTCGCAGCTTGAATCACTGGGCCATCCGCAATCGGATCTGAAAATGGAATACCTAGCTCTAACGCATCGGCACCACCGTCAATCAAGCTTTTAATGATCTCAAAACTCAGTTCTTTGTTTGGATCGCCAATTGTCACGAAGGGAACAAACGCCCCCTGATTTTTCTCTGTAAGGGCAGCAAAAGATTGTGCATAACGGCTCATTATAGCGCTCCTTGTTCTGCTAATACTTGGTGAACGTGTGCTAAGTCTTTATCACCGCGACCACTTAAGTTCACCACTAAAATTGTCTCTTCAGTTTGCTCTTCGGCATATTTTAATGCGTATGCAAGGGCATGACTTGATTCAAGCGCAGGAATAATACCTTCATGCTTAGCAAGCGCTTGGAAAGCATCAAGTGCTTCTTTATCAGAAATACCCACATATTGTGCGCGGCCTGTTTCATGTAAAAATGCATGCTGAGGGCCAACAGCAGGGTAATCAAGGCCCGCAGATACAGAGTAAGATTCTTCAATTTGGCCATCATTGTTTTGCATAATATACGTGTAAGCACCGTGTAAAATACCCTTAGTACCTTTACATAAAGCAGCGCCGTGCTCTTCAGTATCAAGTCCTTTACCTGCAGGCTCAACACCAATGAGTTTCACACTTTCATCACCGATAAAGTCACTGAACATACCAATGGCGTTTGAACCACCACCAACACAGGCAATCACAGCATCAGGTAAACGACCTTCAGTGTCTAACACTTGCTGTTTTGCCTCTTCACCGATCATTTTTTGGAATTCACGTACGATGGTCGGGAATGGGTGTGGACCAGCAGCCGTACCTAAAAGGTAGTGGGCTGTTTTATAGTTTGCAGACCAGTCACGCATGGCTTCGTTTACAGCATCTTTTAACGTGCCAGAGCCTGCAGTTACAGGGATCACTTCGGCACCCATTAAACGCATTCTGAATACATTTGGCTGTTGACGCTCAACGTCTTTTGCACCCATGTAAACACGGCATTTCAAGCCAAGTAGGGCACAGGCAAGGGCTGTTGCCACACCATGTTGACCTGCACCTGTTTCGGCGATTACTTCTTTTTTACCCATGCGCTTAGTCAGCAATGCTTGGCCAAGTACTTGGTTGGTTTTATGTGCACCACCGTGGAGTAAATCTTCACGCTTTAAATACAGTTTTACTTTTGGGTTTGTAACTAAATTACGTGTAAGCGTTAGTGGCGTTGGACGGCCCGCGTACTCGTTTAATAGTTTTGTAAACTCAGCCTGAAATTCAGGATCTTTTTGTGATTTATTAAATTCACCTTCAAGCTGCTTTAGTGCAGGGACGAGTAGTTCGGGTACAAACATGCCACCGAAATCGCCAAAATATGCTGCGTTATTCATTTCCACCTCAATAACCTCTTATGTTTTTAAAAGCATCTGCAATTTTTTGCGAACACTTTTTACCAGGGCTCAGTTCAACCCCTGAATTCAAATCTAGTCCTTGTGCGCCTGTATAAGCTGCATCAAGTACATTTTCTGCGTTTAAACCGCCAGCTAACATAAAGCTGTTTGCGCTCTTTTCAGCCAGTAATGACCAATCAAATACTTCACCTGTGCCACCAAATCCTGCAGAGGTTTTAGTATCGTACAAATGTTTATCTACTCCTGAGATTGGTTCAGGTAGCACATCAGTCACACCTTGTGCTTTCCATATTTGGCAAGTTACAGGTAACTTTGCGCGCAGCGCTTCAATATACGTTTTATCTTCATTGCCGTGTAACTGCACGGCTGCAAGTTTTAATGTTTGCGCAATTTCACTGACTTGTTCTAGGTCTTCGTTTACGAATACACCAACATACTTTAAAGGTGCACTATCAATAACGGCTTTAGCACAGTCAATGTCAACGTAGCGGGGCGATTTAGGGGCGAAGATAAGGCCGCCGTAAATAGCCCCTGCGTTAAAAGCCGATTGGGCGTCCTGAGAGCGTGTTAAACCACAAACTTTATTTTCACCCAGAATAAGACGACGGCAAGCAACTTCTAAGTCTTGCTCAGCCATAATAGAGCTGCCCACTAAGAAACCATTACAAAGTGGTGCTAGACGTTTCACATCTTGATGGGTGTAAATACCTGATTCAGAGATCACAACTTTGCCATCAGGAATTAGCTTTCTGAGCTTCTCGGTTGTCGCTAAATCCGTGCTTAAGTCACGTAAGTTTCGGTTATTAATACCGATAATCTCAGCATTCAGATCAAGTGCTCGGTGTACTTCTTCTTCGTTACTGACCTCGGTTAGGATAGACATATTCAGTGACTTTGCCACATTGGCAAGGTGTGTATATTGCGCATCATCAAGTACTGACAGCATAAGCAAAATGGCGTTACCACCATGTAAGCGCGCTAGATAAACCTGATACTCGTCGATAAAGAAGTCTTTACAAATAAGCGGTTGGTCAACTTTTTTGCTGACATATGTCAGGTATTCAAAACTGCCCTGAAAATACTTCTCATCGGTTAACACACTGATGCATGTGGCATATTTGCCATACACGCCAGTGATTTCATCAAGATTAAAGTTCTCTCTAATCAGGCCCTTTGATGGCGATGCTTTCTTACACTCTAAAATAAACTGTGTGCCGGATGCTGCCAGTGCCGCCTGAAAATCTCTGTCACTTGGCACAAGGTCGTTAATAAAAGAGTCTAGTGGCTTTTGTTGTTTTCTTAGAGCGACCTCTTGTTGCTTATCTGCAACGATTTTTTCTAATACGTTAGCCATTGCTTACCTCAACGATCTCTTTTAGTTTGTCTGCGGCTTGTCCAGACTTTAAAACTGTTAATACTTGCTGTGTGGCGGCTTTAAAATCAGCAGCCAAATTATGCATGACCAGTAATGCAGCAACGTTTACTGCAATAGCGGCATTGTGTGCATCAGGTGCTGTGCCATTTAAAATCTCAATACTGGCTTTGGCATTGTATTCTGGCGTATCCCCAGCGATTTGGTCCAATGAATAATGTTCAACGCCAAAGTCGTCAACGGTTAAGGTGTATTCTTTAATGTCACCATCAACCAACTCAGCCACATGGGTTGTGCCATGTAGGGCAATTTCATCTGTGCCTTCACCGTGTACTATCATTGCTCGCTCAGTACCGAGTGTTCTTAAAGTCTCAGCCATCGGGAGGCATAAACTTTTATCATACACACCCAGTAACTGTACTTGTGGGGCTGCTGGGTTAGTCAGTGGCCCTAAAATATTAAAAATCGTACGAGTTTTTAACGTGGTACGCACTGGCATGGCATGTTTAACACCTAAGTGATAAAGCGGCGCGAATAAGAAGGTGAAGCCGGTTTCTTTTAAACATATACTGGCTTGCTCAGGCGTCATTTCAATATTAATGCCCAGAGTTCTAAGTAGATCAGCAGAGCCTGATTTACTCGATACACTGCGATTGCCGTGTTTCACTAAATTGATACCACATGCCGCAGCCACAATTGCTGCTGTGGTGCTGACATTGATGGTATTTGAACCATCGCCACCTGTGCCACAGCTATCAGCACAAACAAGGTTATGTGCGTTGAACTTTGTGGCATGATCACGCATGGCTTTGGCAGCACCGGCAATTTCTTGCGCGGTTTCTTTTTTAACTTTTAATGCAATCAGTGCGGCGGTGAGTTCAATTTCAGACACTTCACCCTGCATGACTAGATCGAAGAAGCTATTTGCTTGCTCAAATGTTAAGTCTTGTTGTTCAAGTAATAGATTTAAACTGTCCATGTTGGCTCCTATTGTGTTAAGTAGTCGATACTTTGTTTTAATAACTGAGCACCGTCTGGGGTAAGAATAGACTCAGGGTGAAATTGATAGCCGATCACCTTATCTTCAGGATGATAAATAGCCATCGGAATAGTGTCGTATTTGGCAATCACTTTTAAGCTCTCAGGAACATGAGTTGCCATTAAAGAGTGGTAACGCGCAACCGGGAAGCGTTTGCCAATACCTGTAAATACAGGGTGGTCGTCAGCTTCAATAATTGAAGACTTGCCATGGACTGTTTCACCAGCATGACCAACAGTACCGCCATAGCTTTGTGTTAAGGCTTGTTGGCCTAAACAAATTCCCAGCATAGGGAATTGGCCTTTTGCGAGTTCAATTAGCTCTAATAAGCAGCCTGCTTGAGCTGGGTTACCTGGGCCTGGCGATAACACTAAAATTACCGGTACAGTTTCTTGCTGCATCTTGGCGAAGATTTTTTCAGCGGAGATATTGTTACGGTAAACCACTAAATCTAGGCCTAGTAGCGTCAGTTCATCAACAAGGTTGTAGCTGAATGAATCAAAGTTATCTAAAAAATATACTTTTGTGCTATTAGACATTAGCAGGCTCCTTGATACGTAGACTGCACGGCTTTTATGACGGCTTGTGCTTTAGCACGTGTTTCATCGGCTTCAGATTGTGGATCTGAGTCATATACAACGCCGGCACCTGCTTGAACGAATGCGGTACCATTTTTTACAAATGCAGAGCGGATAACGATACAAGAGTCCATCGCGCCATCGCCCGTTAAGTATCCAACTGCACCACCATAGCTACCACGACGTTGCTTTTCAGTATGTCTGACTAACTCCGCAGCTTTTACTTTAGGTGCACCTACTAGTGTGCCCATGTTCATACAAGCTTGATAGGCATGCAGTGCGTCTAAATCTGGTTTTAATTGACCCACAACGCGTGATACCAAATGCATGACCTGTGAATAGCGGTCTACTTTTAGCAGCTCTTTTGCGTGGCGTGTGCCTGCAACGCTAATTCGCGCTACGTCATTACGTGCTAAATCTACCAGCATTAGGTGCTCTGCACGCTCTTTTTGATCGTTGCGAAGCTCAAGTTCAATGCGGCTGTCTAGATCTGGATTAATACTGCCATCTGCAAACTTACCGCGAGGGCGTGTGCCTGCAATAGGGTAAACTTCAACTTGATTGCTGTTGACGCAATATTTCAATGCCGATTCAGGTGAGGCACCAAACAAAACAAAAGACTCATCTCGCATATAAAACATATACGGACTTGGATTTTGCTTTTTAAGTTGTTGGTAAGCTGCTAGTGGCTGGGCACAAGGTAAAGAGAACGTACGAGAAGGCACGACTTGGAAAATATCACCATCGATAATGTTTTGCCTTAAAGTTTTTACTTGCTGACAGTAAGTTTCATCGTCAATGTTTACTGTCACTTCAGACTGGCCTTCATTTGGCGCTGCTAAATACGGCGTTAAATTATCACAACGCGTATTCAGCTCTTCTAGCTGTTTACCAACTTCAAAACAGTTTGCATGAACTTCTGGGCCGTTAAAAACATTACCAATTAACTCAGTTGTTTGTGCTTGATGATCGATTAATACCAAGGTTTCTGCTAAATAAAACACATAGTCGGGACAGTCATTATCACCATCTGGGACGTCAGGGAGTGTTTCAAAGTTCGCCACCATGTCGTAAGCAAATACACCGCCTAAAAATAATGCAAAAGGGGTATCTGAGTTACGTTTTATTTTATTTATACAAGTACGTAGGGCGCTGAATGCATTATCTGCTTTAAGCTTACTGTACTCATCGAGCTCAGCTTCAAACGGTGCGTATTCAAGTGTTAATACATCGTCTTCTACAACCGCAGTACAGTTCTCAACTTGTTCGGCCAAGTAACTTAACACTTGCTGACCGTTGTTAGACAGTGCTTTGGCAATCACGGTTTTGCCTCTGCACTCAATGCGCAGTGCTGCATCGACTAGAATAATGCTTTTAACATTATCTTTAGAGTCAATTTCTGCTGACTCCAGTAGTAATGAATTTGTTTTATCGAGTGCCGCATACAATGACAGTGGGCTGCTAATGTAATCGCGCCGTTGTCTTATACTCGTCACTTCCCCTGGTGTTGTCGTAATATGACTAAAAATCAAAACCTCATTCCCCATAATAAAAAACCCCCGCCAGTGTTAACTTGCGGGGGTTGTGTAACAGATACAACAATGCCGTCCCGCTAGTTCAGGCGCCACCACCAAGAATGTGTGTTGATATTGTTGTTAATCATGTTTGTATTCCAAAAAATTTAGATATAAAAAAACCCGCATTTATGTGCGGGTTTTGAAATCGTATAGATACGACAAAGCGCCCGCAATGTTACGAGTGCCACCACCAGATTTTGTTTTTAGTTAATGTTTTCATATCAGGTATCTGTCGAATCAATTTATGCACACAGTAAACCTTATCGGAACGAGCGAGTCAAGCTAAAAAGTTGCAAAAATATTAAAAATATAAAGTATACAAAATTTAATGGGGCGTATTAGTGATATAATCCGACCCGTTGACACGAACACGAATAATAATGAAGAGAAATAAACTTGATTAAATATGATTTACACAGTCATAGCACCTTTTCTGATGGTCGTTTAAGCGTAAACGCATTGCTTGAGCGAGCAACAGAAAAGGGTGTTGATGTTTTAGCCCTCACCGATCACGATACAGTTGCGGGTATTGAGCCTGCAAAGCAATTTATTGCTGACCGAGATTTAAATTTAGAGTTGATAGCTGGGGTTGAGATTTCGACAAAATGGGAGAGCTTTGAAATCCATATTGTCGGCTTATCTATAGATACTGAAAATACACATCTACTTAATTTATTGACTGAGCAACAAAGCAAACGTGAAGCACGAGCACAAGAGATTGGTCGACGCCTAGCTAAAAAAGGCTATGAAGACATTTATGAGCAGGCTAAAACATTGGCAAAAGATGCTGAAATCACCCGAGCACACTTTGCACAAGCGTTAGTCGAACGCGGTGTCGCTAAGAATATTCAAGGTGTGTTTAAAAAGTTCTTAGCCAGAGGCAAAACGGGTTATGTGCCAAGCAATTGGTGTGATATGGCAACTGCCATTACAGCAATTAAGGCTGCTGGTGGCGTTTCCGTGCTAGCGCATCCTGGTCGATATCAAATGTCTAATAAGTGGCTTCGTAAATTACTGAGCGAATTTAAACTCGCTGGTGGGCAGGCAATGGAAGTCGCTTTACCACAACAAGCACCGAGCGAAAGACAATTTTTAGGGCAATTAAGCCAAGAGTTTGATCTACTCGCGAGTCAAGGTTCAGATTTCCATTATCCTATGCCTTGGTCAGATCTCGGAAAAAACCTATACTTACCAAAAGATTGCCAAGCTGTTTGGCAGTTTTGGCAAGACGCACAGGAGTGTAACTAATGAGCCAATTTTTTCATATTCACCCAGAAAACCCACAGGCACGCTTAATTAAACAAGCGGTCGAGATTATTCATAAGGGTGGGGTGATAGTCTACCCGACCGACTCAGGCTATGCACTTGGCTGCAGTATTGGTAACAAGCAGGCGAAAGAGCGAATTGAACGTATTCGCGGTATTGAAAAACACCATAACTTTACACTTGTCTGCCGAGACTTATCAGAGCTAGCAACGTATGCCCGTGTCGATAATCAAATTTTTCGTTTAATAAAAAACAATACACCAGGGCCTTACACTTTTATTTTTAAAGGCACCAAAGAAGTACCTAAGCGTCTATTAAACGAGAAGAAAAAAACCATTGGTATGCGTGTAACGGATAACCCAATTGCTTCAGCTTTACTCGAAGAGCTCAATGAGCCACTTATGTCATGTTCTTTGATTTTACCTGGTGAGCAATTTACCGAATCAGATCCCGATGACATTCGTATGAGCTTAGAAAAACAGGTCGATCTTATTATTCATGGTGGTTATTTGATTGAACAAGCCACTACCGTCATTGACTTCTCTGACGATGATATTGTGATCCTCCGCGAAGGGTGTGGTGACGTTACGCCGTTTCAATAGCCATTAAAATAGTCATTAAATGAGTAACTCTGCGCCACTGGCCTTTCTTCACGGTGAAGCCGTTTTAGAAAAGCCAGAAGACTTATACATACCGCCCGATGCCCTTAAAGTGATATTGGAAAGCTTTGAGGGCCCGCTCGATCTGCTTTTATATCTTATTAAGCGCCATAAACTCGATATTCTGCAACTGCCGATCCATAGCATTACTAAACAATATGTGAGCTATGTTGAACTGATGAAAGACTTACAGCTTGAATTGGCAGGGGAATACTTAGTGATGGCAGCGTTATTGGCGCAAATTAAGTCGCGCATGTTGTTGCCGACCCATGAAGAGCTTGAAGAAGAAGCCGATCCGCGTGCTGAATTAGTCAAGCGTTTGCAAGAATATGAACAGTTCAAAACCGCTGCAGAAACATTAAAAGCGCAGCCTCATGTCGGAAAAGACTTCTTCATAGCTAATGCAGAGTATATCGATACTGCACTTGATGAAGAAAAGTTACCTGATTTAAGTTTAAAAGAGTTAGTGCTTGCATTTGGTAATGTGATGGCGCGGGTAAAAACGCTCGCTCACCATCAAATATCAAGTGAAGTTTTGTCTACTCGTGAACGTATGTCGCGAATTCTTCGCCACCTTTCAGAAAATAATGGTCCGTGTGCCTTCGTTACTTTGTTTGATTTTGCTGAAGGACGCCAAGGCGTGGTGGTGACATTTATAGCAATGCTTGAACTGATCAAAGAGCAATTAGTCACTTTTACCCAAATTACCCCGCAATCAGAGATTTATTTATCTTTAAAACTACAAGAGTAACCGAACCTCTGTCATAATATTGCCTTGTGTTTGCAATTGTAGATTAATATGGCTTTTAAGCGTCTTAGTGATGAACAACTCGTTGAGCTAGTCGAAGCAGCGATTTTTGTTTCTGAGAAGCCTTTAAGTAAGCGTGGTCTACAAGAAACCGTTCTGCAAGATTTCAATATTTCTGCTAAAAGATTAACCCAAACCATAGACTCACTGGTTGAGCACTATTCAACAAGAGGTGTTCAGTTGGTTGAAGTGGCCTCTGGTTATCGCTTTCAAGCAGGGCCTTCTTTGGCTGAGCCATTAAGTAAATTATGGCCTGAAAAAGCGGTGAAATACTCTCGAGCGACCATAGAAACCCTTGCCTTGATAGCCTATCGTCAACCTATTACCCGAGGTGAGATAGAGCAGGTTAGAGGGGTTGCTGTAAGTAGCAATATAATGAAAAGTTTATTAGAGCGTGAATGGATAACGGTTGTCGGGCAAAAAGACGTGCCAGGTAAACCAGCGCTATATGCAACCACCAAACAATTTTTAGATTATTTTTCTTTATCTGGTTTAGAACAGCTGCCTAATTTACCTGAGCAGCAAGATGTAAAACTAGAACAGATATTGAGTGATCCTTCTGTGAGAGAACCATCCTAATGAGTGAAAAGTTACAAAAAGTATTGGCCCGTGCTGGTGTGGGTTCACGCCGTGAAATGGAAAAATACATTGACTCTAATCGTGTCAGCGTTAACGGTAAAGTGGCACGTTTAGGTGATCGTGTTGAAGAAAATGCGGTTATCCGTGTTGACGGTCACGTTGTTAAAATTGAGCAACAAGAAGAACGTGTTTGTCGCGTTTTAATGTATCACAAGCCTGAAGGCGAATTATGTACACGTAAAGATCCTGAAGGTCGCCGAACGGTTTTCGATAGACTACCTCGTTTAGAAGGTGATCGTTGGATTGCGATTGGCCGTTTAGATATCAATACTTCAGGTTTATTGCTATTTACCAACGATGGTGAGTTAGCGAATCGTTTAATGCACCCTAAATATGAAGTAGAGCGTGAGTATTCTGCACGTGTATTCGGTGAAGTAACAAATCAAACATTGAGTACCTTAACTAAAGGCGTTGAGTTAGAGGATGGCCCAGCTAAATTCTTAAAAATTAAGCCTATGGGTGGTGAGGGCATTAACAAGTGGTTCAATGTTACGCTAACTGAAGGTCGTAATCGTGAAGTACGTCGTTTATGGCAATCTCAAGAAGTAGAAGTATCTCGCCTAATTCGTATCCGTTACGGTAAATTAGAGCTTAACAAACGTCTTCCACAAGGTGGCTGGGAAGAGCTTAAGTTAGAAGACGTAAACTACTTGCGTAAATCTGTGAAAATGCGCCCTGAAACGCAAACTAAGCTGTCTGTGATGCCAGAAAAGCGCAAAGATAAACGCGCTAAGATCAATCAGATCAGAAAGGCGGTGAAAAAGCACAACCAACGTGCACAAAAGCCAAAGAGAAAGTGACTTTCTAATTGAATAAAGACTAAAAAGGCACTCGATTGAGTGCCTTTTTTAATGGTGTCAGAACGATAAGTTATTGTGCGTTAATCGATTCACCGTTAACGTCTTTAGAATCATCTGCCATTAGGAATAAATACGTCGGCATGAGTTCTTCAGCAGTTTTAAGCTTTTCTTTATCTTCACCAGGGAAAGCAGAAGCGCGCATACTAGTACGTGTCGCACCCGGATTAATACAGTTGATACGTATATTAGTTTTACCTACTTCTTTAGACCAAGTTTGCATCATGCCTTCAGTTGCAAACTTTGAAATTGCGTAAGGGCCCCAGAATTCACGACCCTGACGGCCTACACCTGATGAGGTGAAAATCACTGATGCACACGGTGACTTACGAAGTAGTGGGAACATATATTTTGTGATCATTGCTTGTGCAGTCACGTTTACTTTCATGATATTTTCAAACGTAGATACACAGAAATGTTCTAGTGGACCAAGTGAACCCAAGATTGAAGCATTGTTCAGTAGACCATCTAATTTACCAAATTGCTGCTCTATGGTTGCAGCAAGGTCGCGGTAGTTTTGTTTTGTCGCACCGCGCATATCCATAGGTACGATAGCCGGTTTTGGATAGCCTGCATTCACGATTTCATCGTATACGCATTCAAGCTTTTTAGTTGTTTTACCAAGTAGGATTACAGTTGCACCGTGTTTCGCATATGTTAATGCCGCAACACGGCCAATTCCATCGCCAGCACCTGTGATTAAAATGGTTTTATTTTCTAGTGCGTTGTCTGCTGCTTGATAATTATGCATTGTAGATCTCTATTTGAACGTTTTGCGCATTTTATCACAGCATTAGGGTAAGTTATCTAAATTATTGTAAATTTGGGTGGCGAAACTTTACATATTGGGTTAAGTTTAACTGGTCTAATGTCTCATTAAAAACAGAATTACATTATATTAACGCGTTAATTGCATAAGAATAATAAAATTTGTCGGAGCCCATTCAATGAAAAAAATGCTTCTCTCACTCGCAATTTCTACGGCTTTGGTCGGCTGTGGCGGCGGTGAAACACTACAAGATGTAAAACAAGAAACGACCCCTGTACTGCCTTCAGCTTCAGTGAAATTCGATCCATCAAATGGTGTGATATCAATTCCGAATGATTTACTTTTAAGCGGTACTAAAGATGGTACTTTAAACTTACCTGGTGAATTTGACGATCAGGGTCAACCTTTACCGGCTGCTGCATATGCTAACCCAAGTTTAGCAATGGGTGGTTTAGACGGTTGGTCGACTAATATGCCTTATGTTATCGATTTAGATGTGCCAAGCGAAGTTAGCATTAATGCTGACTCTGTTGCCACACCTGATGCTGTTCGCATTTTTGAAGTGGTAATGGGCGCGAGTATTACAGATCCTGACTGCGCGAGTGATAAAGTACCTGCGGGAATTGCCTGTAAATATGTTGGCGAACTAGAGTTTGGCCCGGGTAAAGACTTTGTCGCTAAGCTAACAGATTCAGGTAAAGGCATCATGGTTGTGCCTCTGAAACCGCTGAAGCCTGGTGCGTCGTACATTACAGCACTAACAAAAAGCATTGTAATGGCTGATGGTCGTTCACTTGAGCCATCATCTTCATATAGTTTAGTGAAAGCGGAAGCGCCTTTAGTGACTGACTCACAAAGAAGCCTTCAGGCCGTTGTTCAGCAATATGAAAATGTTATCTCTGGCCAAGTAGCCAAAGAAGATGTGATTTATACCGCAGCAATGACGATTCAGTCAGTGGGCGCGGTAATGAATAACATTAAGCTAGGTTTAGCGCAAAGCTTACAAACACAAACTAACCCTAGAATCTCAGTTCCTGAACAACCTATGATCACAGTATCAGATGCGTTAGCAACTGTTATCCCAGATGCTGAAACACGTGCACCTTTCCAGGCTGTTCAATACATGCAAGGTAGCATTATGTTGCCTATGTACTCAAAGAAACCAGAAGGTACAGCAATTGAAGATTTAGCGGGTACGTATTGGAAAGCTCGATGTGATAGTGCTGCAACACTTGCTGGTGCAGTTGCTGCCGGTGTTGATTTGTCTGGTTTAACACCAGGTGCAAACGACGCGTATTGTAATGCAGCGTCTGGTGGTGTACTTCGTGATTTTGGCTTAGATCAAAGCCGCTTCTTAACTAAATTTAACAGCATCCCTTCTATTGAATGGATTGCAAACGTACCTGTACAAATAACTAAGCCACGAGCAGAATTGTTAGGCATTGAAATGCCAGCAACGGGTTGGCCAGTTGTGATTTTACAACACGGTATTACTGCTAATAAAGAAAGCCTATTAGGGTTAACACTTGCATTGAGTAATGCCGGTTTTGCAACTGTAGCAATTGATCACCCAATGCACGGTGCTCGCGGTCTTGATATCGATTTAGACGGCAAAGATGACTTCAATGCAACAAGTGGTCAGGGTTCAGTACTTTCATACATGAACTTGACGTCACTACTCGTCGCACGTGATAACCTAAGACAGTCTTCAGCTGACCTACTTGCACTTAGACTTGGCTTGAATTTTATTGACCCAACACTTGGTATCAACCCTACAGATGTGAGTTTCTTTGGCCATTCTCTAGGTTCAATTGTTGCACCTAACTTTATTGCGCATACAAATAAGCCTATCGGTAATGAAACGGTTGATAACTTATTTAAGGTGAATACAGTTGGTCTAGCTAGTGGCGGTGCTGGTATTGCTAACTTTTTAACTGAATCAGGATCATTTGGATCGTTTGTTAAGGGGTCAGTACTTTCATCTGCTGGTAATTTACCATCTAAAGCGTTCTTAGAGTTCATGACAAGTGAAGCAACAGCCGTTTGCCCTGCAGAGATTAAGATCCCTTGTTCTTATGCGCTATATGAAAAGCAATTGGTCGAAGCCGGCAATACGGCGGCACTGGCTGCTATTCAGTCTGTAATTAGTCAGTTTGTTACCGTCGCGCAAACAGCATTAGACAGTGCGGATCCAGTAAACTACGCAGCATCTGTTCAGGCTCTTGGTACACCAACCTACTTAAGTGTAGTAACAGGTGGCGTTGATGGTAACCAACCTGATGCAGTTATTCCACCAACAACGGCATTACCGCTGTCTGGTACTATGCCTATGGCGCAATTATTTGGTATGACGGCAGTGACAGAAACACAGGAAGGTGAACCAAAGAACTATGTGGTCAAGTTCTCTCAAGGCCATCACTCATCTATTGCGACAACTACATTTGAAGAAGATGTAGGCGGTACAGCTCTAGGCCATGCGATGACAACACTTGAAATGCAAAAGCAACTTGCAACCTTCTTGGCATCAAAAGGTATGAAGTTACCAGTTGAGAACACTGCAGTGATTGCTAATTAAGTTCAATTACGAGAAGATGAAAAAGCCGCGTTAAGCGGCTTTTTTTATTTTTATAAAAATATTTTTAATCATAAGAACAACGAGGAGACTAGATTGACGTTCTTATTTGAATACGGTTTATTTTTAGCAAAAGCAGTCACAGTTGTGTTATCGATTGGTATCATCATCATTCTGGCTGTGGGCGCGAGTCAAAAGCCTAAAGCAAACGCAGGTGAAGTTGAACTTCAAGACTTATCTAAAAAGCTAAAGCGAAATCAGCAAGACTTTATCGAGCAGACTCTAGATAAAAAAGAACTGAAGACTTACAAAAAAGCGCAGAAGAAAGAGCAGGAAGATAAGCTTGCTGCAAAGGCATTTGTTATTAATTTCGATGGTAGTTCAGATGCCCATGAAGTGAATAATTTACGTGAAGAGATTACAGCGGTACTTCAGATTGCTGATAAAAAAAAGGATTCAGTGATTGTAAATATCAACAGTGGCGGTGGTGTGGTTCATGGCTATGGGTTAGGCGCATCGCAGTTAAAACGTCTTACTAGCGCAGAACTCCCTTTAACCGTGTGTGTTGATAAAATTGCTGCAAGCGGCGGCTATATGATGGCCTGTGTGGCGAATAAAATAGTCGCGGCTCCGTTTTCAATTATTGGCTCAATTGGCGTTATTGCACAAATCCCCAATTTCAATAAGCTTTTGAAAAAGAATGACATTGATTTCGAGATGATCACTTCTGGCGAATTTAAACGCACGTTGACGATATTTGGTGAGAATACCGATAAGGGGCGTGATAAATTTCAACAAGAAGTTGAATCAACACATGGCTTGTTTAAAGAGTTTGTGCAAACTCATAGACAAGATATAGAACTTGAACAAGTGGCAACAGGTGAGTATTGGTTTGCAACTGATGCACTAAAATTGGGTTTAGTCGATGAGCTAAACACCAGTGATGACTATATATTGTCATTGCTAGATAGTTATCAAATCTACACAGTAAAATATACCAGCAAAAAATCGCTGCCAGAAAAGCTAGGACTTGGCGTTAGTAAAGCGATTGCAAGTGCAACTAATAGCCTTTGGACTAAATTACAAGACGCTAAATGGTAGATATAAAACGCTCTACTGATTGGCGAAATTTAATACCAATTCTCTTAATTAAGTGATTTATTTTGAGGCAAGTAAAACTTGTCGATAGCGAGGCTAAAATTTTGCTATTTAGTTGTTCT
>NZ_PPSW01000047.1 GCF_005876835.1 Pseudoalteromonas phenolica | reverse complement strand
CTAAACACCCGGTAGCAGCGAGTTCATTTCGCGTATTCTTTTAAAACGATAACCCGTCTTAAAGTCGGTGCTACCGAGCTAAACAACCCCAGTAGCAGCGAATTTATTTCACTTATTCTTTGAAAATTTTAACCCGACGTAAAGTCGGTGGTACCGAGTTAAACATCTCCGGTAGCTGCGAATTTATTTCGCGTATTATTTGAAAATTTTAACCCTACGTAAAGTCAGTAGCACCGACACTGGTTGTGGTTATCTAACCTCTTCTAAACGATAATCGCCGGCGCCAGAATACGAATAGACAATATATCGATAATAGCCTGAGCTCGCTTGATAGCTAATTGACTCTGTTGATGTTGGCGTTTCAGAAATAGCCACTTGCTGCCATCTTCCGCCCTGCCAACGCTCTATTTTCAAGTCAAAATCAGCGGCGCTTGGGCCAGTTAGTTTTACACTAATTGAACCGCCACCATACTGAAACCAACTGCCATTTGGCTCTATGGCCTGTTGTTTATCAGTTAAGTTGCCTGTGTAAATGGTGCCTTTAGGCGGGTCGATAATTTGGTCGTTAACTGTAAAGCTAATTGTTTGTGCTGGGCTGCTGATATTCGAAATATTTAAACCCGAGTCACTGCCATTCCACCAAAGTGAATTAGTGCCTCGTGAAGTTTGTGCGTTTGGCAAGGTGTTTGAAAACTCTCCCGCATAATCAAACAAGTCTGAACTATCGCCACGGTTGCGTTTGTATTCAGGGTCACGGTTACCATCAGCGTGTTCCATTTGAATATAGGGTTTCCATTCATTTGAGTTACTGCCCGAGCTGTCAACGTGCCAAATTGCTAGGCCTTGATCTGGCTGCTCTGAGTTCTGCTCGCTTTTATAAATGGCTTCGATATAAAACGCTTCATTACGATTACTTGGGTTTGTCCATTTATATGACGCATTAGAACCTGAAGTATGACTGAGCGTGCCTTTTGGTGCATCTGCATTGATTGCTGGGTTTAATTCAGTAACGGTGTCCCAGCCTGCGATTGCTCGAAAATGCGCGACTGGTGGGGTTGGTTTAAAGCGGTTTGTTTGCCCTATTGCGCCATAACCCATTACACCAAAACTGGCGACCGAGCCTTCTGAGCTGCCGTCGTAATCGTATAAGTCAGGCCAATTTGTGATTAAGTGACCAGATTCATGCACAAAGGTGCCAATTGATAAACTACTGCGCATATCGGTTATTTGGTAGCGGTCGGTACAGACGCCGTCGGCACAAAATCTTGGACTGAGACGCGCCATGTGTGGCCATAAGCCTTTTGACCAACTGCTGTCAGAGTTACCTGCATAGAAAATGTTTAAACCACGAATTTGCTTACTACTGTTGGTAGTCAGTGTCGAAAAGTCAAAACCTTGTTGGTACTCAAGCCAATCTAGCGCTTCTTTGATCAACTCTTGTGAGCGAACCGTTGAGCTCAAGCTTGAATCGGCATAGTAGGCTTTGTTCTTTTTCGCCGTGTAGTACTGGGTAACTGTATTGGTGTAATCAAGCTTGCCACCCGACACCGATTTGAAATAGCCTCTCACCGACTGCGCATTGCCGAATTCAGTATAAGTGTCGTTATTTAAAAAGCGCTCAATTTGCGCCTTACTAATGGTGCCTCGCTCATCAGGAAAGTCGATAATGATAGTAAGGCCTTTCACCTGTCCTGTTATTTGCGCATCTACTTGTGTGGTTTGCATACGAGATCGCACTGAGTGAGTATGTGCGTCATGCTCGCCTAACATATGATGTTGCTGTGCTTCAACTAAGCGTTGTTTGGCTTCGGTGCTTAGCCCTGCTTGTTCTTTGCGAAGCTTCGCACTTTGAATGCCCAACTGATTTTTAGCGCTCACTAAAACACCAGTTGAGATTAACTTGCTCCCTTCGTCATTTAATTTGGCATATGCCATGCCTTTTAATGCGTTGTCAAAAACAACGAGGCGACCATCTGCCGTTCTTTGCTCTGCGTAAAAGCTATTACCATTGAGTATTAGGGTGATCACTTCACCGTTAGGTTGAGTGAACTGGTATTGCTCATTCTTGTAAGGGATAGCGGCAAATGCAGTGGAGCTGCATAACAAGGTTGCTAGTGCGGTGTGTTTTAAGTTCATGATTATTCCTTTCAGTTAGTTGTCCCCAAATCGGACAAACAAACTATTAACCTAAAATTTACATTTAGCAAATTTTTTGTGAAAGGAATTGAGAAGATTACCCGACATAAAGTCGGTGCTATCGTGCTAAACCCTCGGTAGCAGCAAATTTATTTCGCGTTTTATGTGAGTAATGCTTACCCGCCGTAAAGTCGGTGCTACCGTGCTAAAAACCTGGTAGCAGCGAATTTATTTCGCGTTTTATGTGAGTAATGCTTACCCGCCGTAAAGTCGGTGCTACCGTGCTAAACACCTGGTAGCAGCGAATTTATTTCGCGTTATTTAAGTAAATACAATCCCAATAGGAATATTCTGACACATGTTCGCACAAGCCTTTTCTCAATGGGTTAGTAATAATATATCTAGCTTGATTTAACAGCTCTTCTTCTCGCCTTATACATGTATCGTAATACCCTTTTTGCCAAACCTTACCTGTTACGGTATTTCTTAAAAGAGTCGCAGTTCGTCCTTTGAAAAATTTGATTACTTGCCCCAATTCAAGAATGCACCCCAGTTTAATCAATAAATGAATATGATCTGGCATTATTGTATATCTTCAAGTTTATATATTTCTTGACCTAAAAGCTGGTTAACGTGCAGTTGGGTGAATATTTCTTTTCTATTTTGAGTCGCTATAGTGATTGCGTAGTACCTTCCAGAGATTGATACTCTGCCTTTTCGAAGATTTATGGCTGAAAACATTAAGAAAGTCCTTTTAGTAAAAACAATCTAAAAGTTTAGCCATTAACTTTTATTTTTTCTGTTCACTCTTTTACCCCACGTAAAGTCGGTGCTACCGAGCTAAACACCCGGTAGCAGCGAATTCATTTCGCGTCTTGTTTGTGAGGTTTTTTACCCGACGTAAAGTCGGTGCTACCGAACTAAAACCCTGGTAGCAGAGAATTTATTTCACGTTTTGTTTGTGAGGGTTTACCCGACGTAAAGTCGGTGCTACCGAACTAAAACCCCGGTAGCAGCGAATTTATTTCGCGTTTTGTTTGTGAGGGTTTACCCGACGTAAAGTCGGTGCTACCGAACTAAAACCCCGGTAGCAGCGAATTTATTTCGCGTCTTGTTTGTGAGGTTTTACCCGACATAAAGTCGGTGCTACCGAACTAAACCCCCTGTAGCAGCGAATTCATTTCGCGTCTTCTTGATGAAGTTTTTTACCCGACATAAAGTCGGTGCTACCGAACTAAACCCCCGGTAGCAGCGAATTCATTTCGCGTCTTCTTGATGAAGTTTTTTACCCGACATAAAGTCGGTGCTACCGTTGTTTGGTAGCACATATTACTTCATAAACTTTCGCGGTTATGCGGTGCGTTGAAATCTAGCTCTGGACCATTCGGGATCACCCCAGTTGGATTAATGGTCTTGTGACTCGCGTAGTAATGCTCTTTGGTGTATTCAATATCTACCGTGTCACTTACGCCCGGTACTTGATAAAGCTCTCGAACATAATTGCTAATATTTTCAAAGTCTTTCAGTTGAGTACGATTACATTTGAAATGACCAAAATACACGGCATCAAAACGGATAAGTGTCGTGAACAAACGCCAATCAGCTTCGGTGATTTGCTTGCTAACTAGATAACGATTTTTGCTTAAATGATCTTCTAGCCAATCTATACTTTCAAACAGTGCATCATACGCTGTGTTATACGCTTCTTGTGTTGTCGCGAAGCCCGCTTTATAAACGCCATTATTAATGGTGTCATAAATGCGTGCGTTCATCTGATCAATTTCAGGCAATAAAGCTTCTGGACTGAAGTCATCTGTATTGCCAGTGAGTTCATTAAACGCAGTATTAAAAATACGAATGATCTCCGCCGATTCATTGTTGACTATGGTTTGTGTCTTTTTATCCCAAAGGATTGGCACCGTCACGCGGCCTTCATAACTTGGATCTGATTTTAAATACAGCTCATACGCATATTTAAAACCATAAAGTGGGTCTTTTTTATCATCAAACTCCCATCCATTTTCTAGCATTTGTGCTTGCACAACGGTGACATCAATTAAAGACTCAAGCCCTTTTAGCGCTCTAAAAATCAGTGCTCGATGTGCCCAAGGACACGCTAAAGAAACATAAAGGTGATAACGGCCAGCTTCAGGTTGATAAGGGTTATCACTGTCTGTGCTGATCGTGTTTCGAAATTTACTGTCTTGGCGTTTAAATGCGCCTTTGCTTTCTTTGGTGTCATACCACTTATCAACCCATTTGCCGTTTTGTAATAAACCCATAATTTAATCCTCTCAATGCTTTAAATATTTGACTTTAAAGAAATCACCTATGAGCAATGACTTCTTTACTTTAATTTTTTGCGCTTTATAAACTTTTTAACTTATATTTAATTTTAGTTGCTTGCAGTTTGAAGCTGCACGTTGCTTTGACCAGTAAACTTAGAAGTTAAAACACGGTCTAGCGAAAACTTACCACCACCTTGAAATACCAATGCAACGCTCATTGCAAACAGTGACAACGCAAATTCATACCCGTTATTCGACATAAATAAGCCGTTTTGAAAATGCACTGCAAAAATGGCCACCAGCATAGTGAAAGCAAGTGCGACAGCGGTTGGTCTAGTAAGTAAGCCGACTAATAAAAAGATCCCGCCGAAGAACTCTGCGCTTCCCGCCATAAGTGCCATTAAATAACCCGGTGCTAAACCGATTGATTCCATCCACTGACCTGTGCCTTCAAGACCATAGCCACCGAACCAAGCAAATAACTTTTGTGCGCCGTGGGCGATAAATAAAATACCTGCGACTACGCGAAGTGGTAATGCTGATAGTTGCTCGTCAGTTTTTAGTACGTTTAGTAAAGTTGGTGTGTTCATTTTGCTGCTCTCTTAAATTAAGTTAATTGTGTTTTTTCAGTGTTTCTCTGAAGAAGTGAGTTCATTATAGGTAAGCATTAGTAAACAAATAACTGGCAGAATTTGACAAGTTAGTTCAAAATATTTGAACAATAAATTTGAACGCTTTTTTAACTGATATGCAGCACTCTCCTTTAACATTAGAAGCTTTACTGGTACTCGATGCCATTGACCAACGTGGTAGCTTTGCCAGTGCCGCTGAGCAACTTAATAAAGTTCCATCAGCAATTTCGTATATTGTGCAAAAGCTCGAAGAGCAAATGGGTGTAACTTTATTTGTGCGCCAAGGTCGACGCTCAGTGCTAACCCCGGCAGGCCTGCACCTTCTTGAAGAAGGCCGCAGAGTTTTACTCGCTGTTGGCAAATTGACAGAGCAAACACAGACAATCGCGCACGGTTGGGAGCCCAAAATACGTATCGCTATTGATACCATTGTCGATGAGCGCAAAGTTTTCAAAGCCTGCCATACATTTTTAGCTGAGCACGAAAACATCGAACTCGACTTTAAAGAAGAGGTGCTGAACGGTACGTGGGAAGCCTTAATTGAAGATGAGGTTGATTTGGTGATCGGTGCATCAGATCCCGTTCCAGCGCAACAAGGTATCCGCGCAAAAAGCCTAGCCGAATACCGTAGCGTCTTTGTTGCCGCGCTAGAACACCCGCTTCAAAAATTAAACCGAGCTATAGAATCATCTGATATTTTGAAATATCGTACCGTAGTTGTTCACGATTCAAGCCGCAACGCTATTGCGAAGTCGTCAAACATCATTGAAGGTTCAAAACACTTATACGTAAGCAATTTACAGCAGAAAATCTGCGCCATAGAGGCCGGAGTCGGCGTTGGCTTTTTGCCTGTTGATCAGATAAGTAGTCAGATTGAATCAGGCACATTAAAAACATTAACCTTGGCGGAGCACTCAATACCACAACCATTAAATATTGCCTGGAAAGTTGTGAATAAAGGAAAAGGGTTAAGAGCCTTGGTGGAATGTATTGAAACACAGTTTGACTAATTGGCTCTTATTCAAATCAGTAAAGAGCTTAAATCGCCATAAAAACTGCATTGTAACTATGAAGAACTAGCCTATGCTCTAGCTATAGTGAATAAATTTACATGACTTAATTTTGAACAAACGCTTCTTTGATATTGCAATTAATGTCAGTAAGCAAATGTCATTTGCTCAAAAGTTTATGGCTATTATTGCCATGCTCTCTATCCCTTTACTGTTTCTCTTGGTTGTACTGTTAATTGACACCAACGGTTCAATACAGAAAACCCAAAAAGAAATACAGGGCATTCAATCTCTCGAAATGCTCATATCCACTATTTATAGAATACAAGACTTCCGAGACCATGCAGTTTTACAAGAAGTCAATTTAGATAGCGAACTAATAAAATTCATTTCAGATGAAAAGCACTTTATCAGCACACAAATCGAACAGTTATCGAACAACCTTTTTCATCAACAACCAGCAAGTAGCAATATACAAACTCAGATTGAAAATGTTAAAGCTGAGTGGCAACTTTTAAATGAGAGCCAAGCGATAATGCGTGGTGGTATTGAGTCACAGTTTCTGCATTTTGATAAAGTTGTACTTGAACTTCAACTGCTTGCAAAAGTCATTACTTTTGAAAGCGCCCTCATTCATGATGACAGTCCTATCAATTTCTATCTCATCAACAACTTTGTCAACGAAGCACCTAAAATTTATAAGAATATAGGGTTTCTCCGTGCTGCAGGAACTTATGCTCTAAGTATGCCAAGTGTCGACAGTTACACTTATCACACACTTGAAAAATTAGCCGCTCAAACTGAAGACAATATTGCCCTCAATAATTATTCATCTAGCCATATCGCCCTTTATTTGAATGAAGATAGTGATATTAAAGATGGTATGAAAGGACTGTTAAATAGCGCCAAAAAGCTCCTTAATTATACTTATGAGCAGATTTTAGATGAACCTGAAACACTGCCAACTTGGAAAGAATATTTAGAGTTTTACTCAAATGAAATAAACAAAATGCGCGAATTTGACACTAACATATTGAAGTATGTGGGCGTTCAATTAGACAAGCGCAGCTTAGAGCAAAAACTTAAATTTGCAGCTTTAGTCATTGTCACATTATTACTCTACCTTCTTATCGTCTATTTTGTTTATGGTATTTACTTGCAACTTAAAGAAACCTTAAAAAATTATTCACAAAAAGCGATGGCACTAGCGCAAGGTGATTTAAAAATTCGTATTAATGACATGTCTAAAGACGAATTTGGTGATTTAGCCAAAACTTTTAACGAAATGGCTGAAGTCATCTCAGTCAATCAAAGTAAATTAGTAGAGGCTGAAAAAGTCGGCTCGCTCAGTAGAATGATTACAGGGGTTGCCCATGAGATAAACACCCCGTTAGGCATAATCATCTCAAGTTATAGCCTCAATAAAAGTGCTATTGAAAATTTAAACAGCCTCTTTAAGAGTGAAGAGCTTGATGAAGACGATTTAATAGAGTTCGTTCAATCATCACAGAATACTGAAGTATTGATCGATAAAAACCTAAACAAAGTAGTTAACCTCATAGAAACCTTTAAGCAAGTAAATAGCTCATTGAATGTCAGTCCTCAAAAGGGAGTTGAGCTCTTATCTCTAATTGAATTTGCTTATCTACCAATTGAAGAATCACACAAAGATATTGAGTTTTCTATTAATGGAGGTCAATGTGAAATAGACACTGATGTCAATTTACTTACGCAAGTGATAAGTAACATTATAGAAAATGCCATCGAACATGGCCTTAAAGACGCTCTCAATAAACAAATAATCATTAGTGTCAAAGAGTCCGGTGAGCAAGTTCATTTGAGCATTCAAGATAATGGTAAAGGGATCAGCAAAGAAGAAATCTCACAGGTTTTTGAGCCTTTCTACACAACAGGGAGAATAAATGGCAAGGTAGGCCTTGGCATGCATATAGTTTATATCATTGTTTCTCAATCTTTGAATGGCACTATCAAAATCTCAAGTGAAAAGGATCTGTTCACAAGGCTAGATATTACACTCCCCAAACATCGTGACGACTGTGAAGAAATCGATATAGATTTAGATGACTTTATTTAAGGAAACGCCCCTATACCAAAGCGCTTAAAAAAGAGATTCAAATTGAAATTAAGTATTAGTAAGAGACTAATTTTTTATCTTTAAATCAACCCAGAGTTTGGTGTTTCCTATATCGCTCTTGTTCGACAAGAAAGGGTTATTGATAGTAATTATCGTCTTATTATTCCATTTTGATAAAGGAAACAAATGACGCGTAGCTGGATGCTTGGTCATATACTCGTTAAAGCTTCCGTCCTCAATTGCTAACATAAGCCCTTTGGTCAAATTATTAATTAATTTTTCGTTTTGTTTACGTGTAAAAAAATACATTGGGAAAGGGTAATGTAATATTAAGTCATCAAAGACCATCAGTTCAGGCATTACTTCTTTGCGACTTTCGACTTCTGAATAAGCCTCGTTAATGCCTCTAGGAAATGCTTTACAACGCCCGGAGTAAACCTGCCTAAACATATTTTCATAAACCATATTTGGGACTACATTAAGACCAGAAGCAAGCAGAATATCTGTGTCTGGCCAATGTTGCCCCTGACATAAAGGGATACCATTCAAAGCTTCGAGTGAATTAATATCTGAAAACTTATTTTTAAACTTCTCGTTTATTGTAAATACACGATAACCAAGTAAACCTTTCACAAGAGGAATTGGCACAAAACCAAGCTTACTTTCTCTTTCTACATTAGATCCTGCCCAATACAAGTCAATAAGCCTTCCAGCTTGCATTTCTGATAATGCTCTTTCTTGCACCATATATGGTGCGTACTCAATTGATATTGGTTTATTGATTTTTTTGTAGGCTAGCTTAATTAGACCAATATAGTAGTCATGAGTGCTATCAAACTTGGATTGGCTCGCTCTTACTTTTATTGTTTCTGCATCTGCACTTGATATAAAGAAAAATAAAATAACGAACAAAAAACAAACTTTCATATAAAAAGCCTTATCTCAAAACATTGCCGAGTAGCATCAAATATAAGCATGTAACAAGTTTAGTTTAAAACTTGCCTATTCTTAGAAAGGTAGACTAATTTTGGATTATGTACGCAATTTGATTAGAGATTTATGGACTTCCATAAAATAAAAAACTCAATATCAATTAAGTTATTAAGTTATGTTTTATCAATATATTTGCTAATAACCTTGCTTGTTACGGTTATTCACATCAGTGTGGAATACTTAAAAGCGAAAGCACAAGTTGAAGAAGTGCTTCTCGCTTCTGAAAAAACCTTTAGCAAAATATTGGCTCCTGACTTATGGAATTTAGATTTTGAACAAGTTGAAATTACGGCTAATAGCATTATCAGTCTTCCACAAATCGCAGGCATTGAAGTCAAAGCAGATAACAATGAGCAAGTTGTTAAAGCAGGTACTTTATTTAATAACAACAATGAAGCGCTTACTTTTCATTCGTTTGCACTTTATAGCGATTACAACAATACTTCCCATATCGGAGATGTGAAGCTATTCGCCAATGAAGACTTCATAATAAATAGCATTAAGCCAAGTATTTACCTTCTTATCTTTAATGCTGCGATTAAAACTGCAGCAATTTTTTTCTTAATTTTCCTCATTTTCAGAAAATTACTGACGAAACCACTTAGCCGATTAGCCTCAAGCGCAAGTCAAATTAATCCAAATGAATTACAGAAATCTCTTATTACCGTGGCTAAAAACCCCAATGACGAATTAGGAGTTTTACAAAGCGCACTTAATACAATGATCAACAAAACAGCTGAAGCGTTCGATAAATTAGATAAAATAAATAAAAACTTGGAATCAATAGTCGATGAGCGTACTGAAGAGCTTCAGCAAACCGTTACACAGTTGAATGAACAACAAGATAGATTACTTTGTGAGATAGAAACTAGACAAAAGTCAGAACAAGCACTTGCTAACTCACTACAAGAACTCAAGCATGCTCAATCTCAACTAATTGAAGCAGAAAAAATGGCCTCTCTAGGTAGCTTAGTTGCAGGTGTGGCACATGAGATAAATACCCCTGTTGGGTTATCTTTAACAGGCATTTCTCATTTTCAATCTACCGTAGATGAAGTTGCAAAGCTATTTGAAGCTGGCGAATTAGAAGAAGATGACTTTGTCAGATTCATACAAGAAAGCAAAGAGCTGTCTTGTACTATTCACAACAGTCTGCAAAGGGCTGCTGATTTAGTGAAAAGCTTTAAGCTGGTTGCCGTTGACCAGTCTGCGGAGGAAGTTAGGCAATTTGATATTATTCAATACCTTAAAGACACTATGACCAGCCTCAATAATAAACTAAAACAAAGCAAAGTTAACTTTGAGATTAACTGCGACTCAGAAGTTTTAATCATCAATAATTACCCAGGATCTTGGGCTCAGGTTTTCACAAACTTAATTCAAAATACCTTAATACATGCATATGACCATGATTCAACTGGTCAAGTTTTACTTAAGTTCTATACTGAAGGTGAAGAGCTTATCTTTTCATTCACGGATGATGGTAAAGGTATGACACAAGAAAGTCAGAAGAAAATTTTCGACCCCTTCTATACTACAAACCGCGCAAATGGCGGGTCTGGTTTAGGTATGAATATTATCTTTAACATTATTACACAGAAAATGTCAGGCAACATTACAGTACATAGTGAGCTGGGTAAAGGTACTCAATTTACGATTAAAGTGCCAATCGATATACGAAGCTTTAAAGAAGGTGATTGATTATGGGGTTATTTAAAAAGTCTTCAAAATCAAAGGATGAATCAAAGCCTTCATGGAAGATTTTAATTGTTGATGATGAGCCTGATGTTCATGCAGTTACAAAACTAACGTTAAGTCGGTTTGAATTTGATGATAAAGGCGTTGAGTTTATAAGTGCTTACAGCGGTGAAGAAGCTAGAAAAGTGCTTAATGAGCGTAATGATATTGCTTTAGTACTGTTAGATGTCGTCATGGAAACAGATGATGCAGGACTTCAAGTGGCTCAGTACATTAGACAAGAATTAAATAATCACTTTATTAGGATCATTTTACGTACAGGCCAACCAGGCCAAGCACCTGAAAGAACCGTTATTACTAACTATGATATCAATGATTATAAAGATAAAACGAGTTTGAGTAGTGACAAATTATTTACCGTTGTCTACACCGGCTTAAGAGGCTACAGAGACATCTTAGACATAGAGCTTGCCAGAAAAAAACTCGAAAATCACCGCGAAGGTCTAGAGCGTGTTATTGACTCTACTGCTAGCTTATTTAGGATCCGCTCATTACAAGAGTTTGCCAGCGGCTTACTCGTCCAAATTGCATCACTCCTTCACGCAGACGAAAAAAGAACTGAAAATAGCAACAACTTCGCAGTTAGAAAAACTGAAGATGGATTACAATTTTTAGCCGGTACTGGTGATTACTGCCCATTATCTGGCGACAAAGTAAATCTGCCTGAAAACATTAACGCTATGATAGAAAATGCTTGTTTAAGTCAGAAATGTGTAATTGAAAACGACTGTTTTGTCGGTTACTTCAAAACAATGAATGCAGGTGAAAACCTTATTTATTTAGAAGGGATCAATCAAATCGACGATTTGGATCGAAAACTTCTTGAACTGTTCTCAAATAACATCTCTGTTGCTTTTGATAATCTTGAGCTTGATAAAGAAATATTCGAAACACAATCAGAAATTATCGATACGTTGGGCGAAGTAGTTGAAAGTCGCTCAAAAGAAGCGGCAAACCATGTTAAGCGTGTTGCGCATCTATCTCGAGCATTGGCTTTGTGGGCTGGTGAGCCAGAAGAAAAAGCACAAGAGTTGTTTATGGCCTCACCCATGCATGATGTAGGTAAAGTGGCTATTCCTGATTCTGTTCTTTTAAAGCCAGGCAAGCTCACTGAAGAAGAATTTGAGATAATGAAAACCCATGTAAACATTGGATATGAAATTTTTGCTCGCTCAAAACGCCCTACCTTAAAAGCTGCAGCTATCGTCGCTGGAGAACATCATGAAAAATATAATGGTAAAGGTTACCCCAATGGTTTAAAGGGTGAAGATATTCACATATATGGTCGAATAGTTGCACTTGTCGATGTGTTTGATGCGTTATCTCATTCTCGTTGTTATAAAGAAGCTTGGCCATTAGATAAAGTATTACAACTTCTCGAAGAAGAAAAAGGTGAACATTTTGACCCTAAATTAGTAGAGTTATTTATTCAAAATATAGATGAAGTACAACAAATTATGGAAGCTTACCCTGATTAAACAGAGTACTTCCAATTGAGCGCAATAGCCGAACAATGATAACAAGTGTTCGGCTGTTATCTCTTATGCAATTAACTGCTGATACAACACTCTTGCTGCAAGTAATAAAAATGCAGTGCCTAATAACTTATCAATTACAGCTTGCTTCTTTGTTAAATCAAACTTCTCTCTTGCTTTTGCACTGGCAATCGACACAAAGAAGTACCATAAGGTATCAATAGCCAATACAGTGCCGCACATTAATATGGCTACAGTCAAGGTCATGGCTTCAGGTTGTATAAATTGTGAAAACAAGGCGATAAAAAAGATAGCAAGCTTAGGGTTTAAGAAAGCAATGGCAAAGCCATCTTGCGCGGCTTGTTTGTAACTCGTTGCATTTGCTTTAGCAACATCTAGACCAGAAGACTTACTGGTCAAGATTTTATAACCCATGTAGGCTAAGTACGCGGCGCCTGCGTAAACCAGCGTTTGGAATACGATAGGAAAATGGGTAATTAAACTTGCTAAACCTGCTATTGATAATGCAGCATAAATACCAACCCCAACACCGTGTGCAACGCTTGCAGCAATACCGTGCCCTGCACTGTTATAAAGAGAATGACGTAAGACAACAGCCAAACTCGGACCCGGTGACATAGCGCCAATTGCGCAAATAGTGGCTAAGCTTAGCCAAGTTGTTAATTCCACAACATTATCCTGCATAATCAAAATCGCTGTTAGTCTAACGACCTCACTGTAACTGAGCAAGTTATCTAATTACCCTCAGATAACTCACATCTATACAAACTCGAATACAAATATTAACACTATGTTTTAAATGTTATTTTTGCTTTTGTTAACCTTCTTAAACTAACCCAAGAAAGGAACATAATGATTTACACAGCAGTCTGATAAGCTTATTATTGCAAATAATAACAGTTTCTATTTGCAATAATATATTCCATGATCTCTATTCTCCTCATTGAAGACGACATTACACTCAGCAATTATTTATCAGACTTACTGAAAAAAACAGGCTACCTCGTTGAACAATGCTTTGATGGGGAGCATGGTTTTGACAAAGCCAAATCTGAACAACATCATCTCGTTTTACTCGATAAAATGCTGCCAAAACTTGATGGTGTCACTCTACTTAAACAATTACGACAAGTAAGTCAGATCCCCGTGATCATGGTTTCGGCCAAAGGTGCTGAAGAAGAACGTATTTTAGGGTTTACTCATGGGGCTGATGACTATGTTGCCAAACCTTTTAACAGCCAAGAATTACTGCTTCGTATTGAAAGTCTATTACGCCGTGCCAAGCCCGACATAGATAGTAGCAACCAAGAACAGATGCACTTTGATGGCTTATTTATTAATGTGAACACACAGCAAGTATTTCTTAATGAGGTACTTTTAGATTTTACCCCCATCCAATTTAATTTATTGTGGAACCTGCTTAGTAATCAGAACGTTATTATCCCAAAAGCGGAGTTGCACGAAGCTGTATTAAATAAAAAACTGGGGGCATACGACCGCAGTATCGACATGCATTTGAGCCGTGTAAGGCGTAAGCTTAATGAAGCCGGTTGGCAGGGAGATCGCTTACAAACAGTCCATGGCAAAGGGTACTGTTTTAAATGAAGCATAAGATTTTCTGGAAGCTGTTTTTTATCCTTGCAACAGGCCTAGTGACATTTTTCTATTTGGTTCACACCATTACCTTAAAAACCGAAGAGAAAATGAGCTTTATAAAAGCTGAGCATAGAGCAGAGTTAAGAGCTTGGGGCGAAAAAGCAGAGTCATATTACGTTCAAAAAGACTTTGTGGGATTAGAAAAGTACCTTCAAGACATAGAGCAACAAGAGAACGTGTGGGTGTCTGTCGTCGGTTTTAAAGCTGAGCAATTTGCGGGTAAACCTTACGATAAAGATATCGTAGGTTATTATCATTTTGGACGTAGCATTGATTGGAAGATCCACCTCTACTTTTCTGATAACCCGATTATGGAGTTACCTTTTCAAGAGTATGGTGCCAGTTTTTTAATTCGATTACCTGAGCGAATGCGACCGGGCACGCATTGGTTAACAACAAAATTTGCATTGCAGATCGTCATTCCGATGATGTTACTTATATTGCTCACGTTTATTCTGTATAGACACATCATTACGCCGTTACACCGCCTCGATAATGCCACACTCGCATTCAGCAAGGGTGACTTATCAGTTCGAGTCGGCCAACACTTTGCTAAACGTGATGATGAGTTATCTCATCTTGCCAATACGTTTGATTCAATGGCATCAAGAATTGGAGAGCTTATTGAGAATCAAAGGCAACTCATAGCTGACTTATCTCATGAGTTGCGAACGCCATTAACTCGTTTAGATATTGCCGTTGAGAACTTTGACTCGAGTAATAGCTCACAGCATTTAGAACGTATTTCCAGGGAATCTAAGCAAATAAGGAAGCTTGTTGAGAATACCCTCACCTTTGCTTGGCTCGAAAATGAACAGCCTAAGATCATGCAGGAACAAGTAGAGTTAGTTGATTTACTCGATGTCTTGATTGAAGACGCAAGATTCGAGTTCGCCTGTAAGTTCATAGAGAGTGAACTACCGAATTCTGCAGTGATCTCTGACTCAAGTCATAAAGCACTCTGCCCAGCGATAGAAAACGTACTTCGCAACGCCCTAAAGTACACGCCATGCAAAGAAACCGTTTCGGTTAGACTTACACAACAGCAAGATCATTACCTACTAGAAATCAATGATTCCGGTCCTGGGATACCAGAGCACTTGCTAGATAAAATCTTCGAACCCTTTTTTAGAGTTGACGACAGCAGAATGGCTGAAAGTGACAGCTTTGGCTTAGGGTTAGCATTAGCTAAACGCCACCTTTTAAGTGTTGGTGCACATATCTATGCCATAAATCAGCAAGGCGGCGGCCTCAGCGTTAAAATTACCATTCCAAAGTTGCAAATGTAACAGTTGTAAAAGTGCTACCAATCACAATTGCAAATAGGAATAATTCTGATTTAGAAAATATCAGTAATTAGAGATGTCCCATGACTTTTAAAGCGACTCCTGTGTTCAAAACAAAAATACTATCTACCCTTATTGCTGGCTTATTGAGTACTCAAGCCCTTGCAACCGAAAAAGACACTGACAACAAAGACATTGAAAAAATTGTCGTTGTCGGTGCGACAACAAATTCAGAAATTACGCCTGAGCAATTAGATAATTACCAAGCCAATGATTTAGAGGATATCTTTAGAGCTACCCCCTCTATTACGGTTGGCGGTTCACTCGGTATTGTACAAAAGGTATTTGTACGTGGTTTAGAAGACTCGATGATGAACATCACGGTTGATGGTGCGCCACAAACTAGTACACTTTTCCACCACGTCGGTCGTGTGTCAATCGAGCCAGAATTATTGCGTAGTGTTGAAGTACAAGCGGGTGCAGGTGAAGCAACGGCTGGCAGTGGCGCAGTCGGTGGTGCCATTCGTTTTAAAACAAAGACTGCGAACGACTTATTAAATGCGGATGAGCAGTTCGGCGGATTGGCAAAAGGGAGTATTTTCTCTAACGATGGCAACAAGCAAAGTGTTGCTTTATATGGTCGTGTTACTGATTCAGTGAACGTGTTAGCGTCTTATGTGAATGTCAGCCGTGACAACATGGAAGATGGCGAAGGTGATTTGATCCCTGGAACAGGCTCAGATCAAACTCTGGGCTTTGTTAAAGTAGATGCCGAAATTAGTGACAACCAATTTATTACTTTAAGTTACGAAACACGCGAAGAAGAAGGCGAGTTTGGTAAGCAAACGAACTGGGTTCAAACCATTGACGCACCGCTATTCAAAACATGGTCTGATCGTGAAACTTTAGTGCTAAACCATGCGCTTTATTTAAACGAATTCATCAATTTAGAAACCACGCTTTACTCAACTGAGTCCTCTTTAAAGCGCGAGCTTTACACTTGGAACGCAGGAATTAAGACCACAGGTTTCGATATCAGAAATACCAGTGACCTAGGCAATCATGTTCTAACCTATGGTATTGAACAAAAGAATGATGAAGTTAATTCTGAGTCATACGAAGCATTTGGTGGCAAAGCAAACGAAGACGGTACTGTGACTGGTGTGTATGCTCAAGACCACTGGCAAATTACACCTGACCTATTACTGAGCTTTGGTGTACGTTATGACGCCTACGAGCTAGACCACACAGGTCTTGAAGCAAACTGGGTTAAAGTGGATGGCAAATGGGTGGTTGAACATGATGCACAAGGTAACCCTGTCACAAAGAGCAAAGACTTTTCAGTTAAAAAACAAGACGGCTTTAGTAAAAACATCGGTTTTAAATACACATTAGCTGAAAACATTACCTTGAGCGCAGGCTATGCAGAAGCTTTGAGAGGCCGCCAAGTTGCTGATGCATTTACCGCAGGTGAAGTAAACGACAACCCTGAACTCGCGCCTGAAGAGGTAGAAAACATTGAGCTTGGCCTTGAATACAACGATGGCACATGGCTATTCGAAGCATCTGTTTACCAGAGCACTATCAATGGTGTGGTATTCGATAAATTCAAAGGCCGTGAAGGCGTTTTTTACGAAAATATCGGCGACTTAGAAAGCACAGGTGTTGAACTTGTTGCAGGCTACCAAGCAAATCAATTTGATGTGTTAGTTAGCTTTAACCATAACGATGTTGTACTAAATAATATGCCATTTATTTGGCCTGATAGTTCAGTAGAAGGCGGCAAACAGCAGATCATTCGCAATAACGTAGATATTAATGCCTACGAATATGGTGGACTTGGTAATGCTGTAGGTGACGCCCTGAATATCAACTTTAACTATGAAGTAACAGATAGCATTAAAACGGGCTTTAATTTTAAGTATGTTGCGGATTTAAATGATATTGAAGTTATGCACCGCTCTTTAGAGTTAGGCTGGGTAGATGAGCTAGGTAGTATCGATAAAGAAGGCTACAACTTAGTTGACATATACGCACGATACGAACCAACTGAGCAGTTACGTTTTGACCTTTCTATTCAAAACTTATTTAACGAAACATACCGAAGCCACGGCAGTGTTGGCGACTTTAGTAAGTTTGGTAAAGGCTATGAAACATTAAAAGGTATGTATGAACCTGGCCGTGATATACGTTTAAGTGTGTCTTATCAGTTTTAATAGTTAGCTGATTAATGTTAAAAGTTCGCTGCTATATTTTTCTAGCAGCGAATTCATTTCGCGTCTTAATTTCAAACGCTTACCCGACATAAAGTCAGTGCTACCGAAATAAAAACCCGGTAGCAGCGAATTTATTTCGCGTCTTAATTTCAAACGCTTACCCGACATAAAGCCAGTGCTACCGAATTAAATACCCGGTAGCAGCGAATTCATTTCGCGTCTTAATTAAAAACTACTCACCCGACATAAAGTCGGTGCTACCGAACTAGATACCCGGTAGCAGCGAATTTATTTCGCGTCTTAATTTCAAACGCTTACCCGACATAAAGCCAGTGCTACCGAATTAAATACCCGGTAGCAGCGAATTCATTTCGCGTCTTAATTTCAAACGCTTACCCGACATAAAGTCGGTGCTACCGAACTAAATACCCGGTAGCAGCGAATTTATTTCGCGTCTTAATTTCAAACGCTTACCCGACATAAAGTCGGTGCTACCGAGTTTCAGCTATCTGTTTGTTGAATCTTTTAATCTCACCCGCTTTCATTAAACAGTAAACCGCTGGTAAAACAATCAAAGTGAGTAACACTGCGCTCGACATGCCGCCGACCATAGGCGCTGCAATTCGACTCATCACTTCAGAGCCCGTGCCATCGCCATATAGAATCGGTAAAAGGCCAATAATGATGGTTGCCACTGTCATCATCACAGGTCGAACACGTAACCCTGCACCGTGTAAAACGGCTTCTAGATAATCAGATTTACCAATGGCTGTGCCTTTCACTTTATGTTCATCTTTTAAATCTTGCAGTGCTTGATTCAAATACACCAACATGATCACGCCAATTTCTACAGCAACGCCAGCCAGTGCGATAAAGCCAACGCCAACAGCAACCGAGAAATTAAAACCTTCTAGATACATAAGCCATAATCCGCCGATCATCGCCATCGGTAATGTTGCGATGATCACCACAACTTCGCTCAAACGTCTAAAGTTTAGATAAAGTAAAATAACAATAATCGCCAACGTTAATGGCACAACATAGCTCAGCTTCTCTTTGGCACGCTCCATGTACTCATACTGCCCGGCCCAATTAATTGAATAGCCAGCAGGTAGTTCGAGCTCTTTGGTAAGTAATGCTTTGGCATTTTCAACATAATTGCCGACATCAATCTCTTCAATATCGATATACGTCCAACCATTTAAACGGGCATTTTCGCTCTTTATACCCGGCGGACCATTTTCGATATAAACATGCGCGACATCACCCAACGCAATACGCTGGCCTGTAGGTGTCACCATCGGCATTCGCGCTAATTGCTCAGGAGAATTTCGATAGTCTTGGGGGTAACGCAAGTTCACCGGATAGCGCTCTTGCCCTTCAACGGTTTGGGTTACATTCATCCCCCCAATGGCCGTTGCAACCACTTGCTGTACATCGGCGATATTTAAACCATAACGGGCCGCCTTGATACGATTAATATCAACCTTGATGTAACGGCCACCAGCAACGCGCTCTGAATATACTGACGCCGTGCCGTCCAGTTTAGGTAAAAGCATTTCGAGCTGTTGACCAATATCTTGAATAACATCGAGATCTGGTCCTGCCACTTTTATGCCCACAGGTGTTTTAATGCCCGTTGCCAGCATGTCGATACGGGTTTTGATTGGCATAACCCAAGCATTGGTCACTCCGGGTAATTTCACCAATGCATCCAGCTCTTTTTTCAAACTCTCAGTAGTCACACCTTCGCGCCACTTTAACTTGGGTTTTAACTGGATAAAGGTTTCGATCATAGTAAGTGGCGCAGGATCGGTAGCAGTTTCAGCACGGCCCACTTTACCAAACACATTCTCGACCTCAGGAATAGTACGAATAAGCTTGTCAGTTTGCTGCAACAACTCCCTGGCTTTACCAATCGAAATGCCCGGATACGTCGTTGGCATATACATTAAATCGCCTTCATCTAAAGGCGGAATAAACTCGCTGCCAATCTTATCTAGTGGATAAAAGCCAACTACTGTAACTGCAATCGCCACCAAAATTGTGCTTTTTGGAAAGCGTAAAACCCCTTTCAGAACTGGTATGTAGATAGCAATCAGTAATCTATTCAGCGGGTTTTTACGCTCAGGTAATACCTTACCGCGAATAAAGTAACCCATTAACACAGGCACTAAGGTGATCGCTAAACCGGCAGACGCTGCCATGGCATAGGTTTTGGTATACGCAAGCGGCGCGAACATGCGCCCTTCTTGGGCTTCAAGAATAAATACAGGTAAGAAGCTAACGGTAATAATCAGCAAGCTAAAAAATAACGCTGGCCCGACTTCACTGGCGGCTTTGCCAACCACTTGCCAACGGTTTTCATCGGTAAGTGGGGTCTTTTCCATGTGTTTATGCATATTTTCAATCATTACGATGGCACCATCTGTCATCGCGCCAATGGCAATCGCAATACCGCCTAACGACATGATGTTGGCATTAATCCCTTGAAAATACATGACGATAAACGCCACTAAAATGCCCATTGGTAGGCTTATCACTGCCACAATTGAAGAACGCAAATGGAACAAGAAAGCTGCACAGATCAGAGCAACAACTATCAATTCTTCGGTGAGTTTGCCCCATAAATTATCGACTGCTCTATCGATTAAAGCAGAGCGGTCATACACAGTGACAATTTCAACGCCCTCAGGCAAGCCCGCTTTTAGCGATTCTAATTTAGCTTTCACGCCATCAATGGTGGTTTTGGCGTTTTCGCCAAAACGCATCACCACAACGCCACCCACAACTTCGCCCTCGCCATTCAGCTCAGCAACACCACGGCGCATTTGCGGGCCAAGGTTGACCACGGCCACATCAGCAATGGTAAGTGCTACACCTTTTTCGTTCACACCTAAAGGAATTTGCAGAATATCTTGCACACTCTGAATATAACCCGTTGCGGTTACCATGTATTCCGCTTCTGCCATTTCAAGCACCGATGCACCTGTTTCTTGGTTGCCCCGCTGTAATGCAGTTTGCACATGATTTAATGGAATACCATAAGCGCGCAGTTTATCTGGGTCGACTTGTACTTGGTACTGCTTCACCATACCGCCAACTGCGGCAACCTCTGAGACGCCTGCTACAGATTGCAATTCGTATTTTAAGAACCAATCTTGAATACTGCGCAGTTGGCTAATGTCATGCTTACCTGTTTTATCGACCAACGCATATAAATACACCCAACCCACTCCAGTGGCATCAGGACCTAACTGAGGTTTTGCACTACTTGGTAAGCTTGGCGCAACTTGGCTTAAATACTCTAGCACCCGCGAGCGCGCCCAGTACAAGTCGGTCTTATCGTCAAAAATAATATAAACGTAAGAGTCGCCAAAGAAGGAGTAACCTCGTACCGTTTGCGCACCTGGCACCGATAACATGGCGGTAGTGAGCGGGAAAGTCACCTGATCTTGCACCACTTGCGGTGATTGACCGGGGTAACTGGTTTTTACGATCACCTGTACATCAGATAAATCGGGAATGGCATCAACTGGGGTGTTCTTCAGCGAGAACAATCCTGCGCCAACTAAAATTAAGCTCATCAACACCACAAAGAAGCGGTTGCTGATAGACCAGCGAATAATTGCTGCGATCATATTGCCTCCCCGTGATTAATGATGAGCGTGTTCGTTCATCGGTATATCACCATCCTGCATAGCTTTTTCATCGGCTATTTTGTTGATGGCGATGACTTTAAAGTCTTGTGCGGTATCAAAAGTAAATTCGATATTATCACCCACTTTGAACGTTGAAATATTCAGTTCATCGATGACCTCAAAATCCATCGTGGCAGGCCCTCTGCCCCATTTTTCAATGGCTTCACGACTGATATTGATAACTCGATCGTCTAAATCAATGGCATTGATCACACCATTTACAGTAGCTTGTGTATCTGGCGCTGCGACTTCAACTTTACCCATTATGTGAATGGCTGAAACCGGATAGCTACCGTCATCTTGCTTAGTGATCTCAAAATGTAAACTGTGGCCCACTTCTAGCGCATCAAAGTCAGCTTGGTTGAGCATGCCAAAATCCATCACCATTTGTGGCCATTGCCATGCTTCAACTGGCGCATGGTCGATTGTGACACTTTGCTCTGAATCTGACTTTGCGGTGACCACCCCTTCAGCCCAAACAGAAGTTGGCTCTTCGGCAAATTCCATGCGTTTAAAGTCTGATGATTTACTCGATTCAGAGTCAATCAAGAATTGCGCAGATGTGACGACGGTATCGCCTTCATTGAGACCTTCTAATACTTCAATTTGATCTTGATAGACTTGGCCAATATGCACGGCAATAGACTTAAATTGCCCATCACCTAAAGCTAATACCACACGATTTTGTTTGCCCGTTCTTATAACAGACTCGATTGGTGTAAGAATGCTATTTTGTTTTGCTTTACCGCTTATTTGCAATTGCGCATACATGTTTGGCTTGAGCGCGCCATCTTTGTTTTCGAAACGTAGACGTACACGTAAAGTGCGATTTTTTTCATCTAGCGTTGGATATATGTAATCAACCTCACCATGCCATGCGCGCGCTGGCTGATAGTCTAAGGTCATGTGCACAGGCAAACCAACCGTTACCGACGCTGCATCACGCTCAAAGACTTCGGCTTCAACCCAGACATTGCTCAAATCGCCAATACTCATCATGGTTGTGCCCGGTTGCACGTAATAACCTTCACGAATTTTTAAGTTGGCAACCACACCATTTTGCGGCGCATAAAAGGTGACATTTTGGCTAACTTTTTTGTCTCGCTGTAGCTGCTCGATAAAAATATCGTCAATATGAAGCGCTCTCAATCGAGCCTTGGCGGCTTCTATTAACCCAAACTCTTTACCGCGCAAAGCGATTAAAAACTCTTGTTGTGCGTTTACAAGCTCTGGCGAATACAAGGTATAGAGCGCTTGGCCTTTTTTAACTTTTTGCCCAGTTGTTTTAACGAATAGTTGCTCAACCCAACCCGATACCCGAGGGTGAATATGTACGAGGTTGTCTTCATCATACTGAATATAACCCACTGTATTAATTGTTGGCTTAATGTCTCTCAATGTGACTTGCGCAGTTCGAACCCCTAAGTTATTAACCACTTCAGGAGAGATTTTAATTGCACCCGGACCGTGCTCATCTTCGCTGTTAGACTCCTCATATACAGGAATTAGATCCATGCCCATCGGAGATTTACCAGGTTTGTCGCGACGGTAGTTTGAGTCCATTGGCGCAACCCAATACAGCGGCTTTTTTTCATTACTTTGTTCAGCATGCACACTATGTTCTTTATTAGATTTCGAATAAAAGTACATACCGGCGCTGCCAGCTGCAATACCTACACTGAGCAATACTGCATTGATAATAAATTTCGACATCAGAATTGCTCCTTATAACTGTTTACTTCAGCGAATACTTCGTAGCTGCCATCTTTTTTTAGCAATAGCACTTTATAGGCTTGAAACCTTTCATCAATTTCCATCCCCGGTGAGCCAAGTGGCATAGCGGGTACGCTTAACCCAATCGTGTTTTCTGGGGGTGATTGTAAAAACTGTTTAATGAATTTCGCAGGTACATGACCTTCAAACGCAAACCCATCGGCATGCACCGCGGTATGACACGAGCGGAATCTTGCTTCAATGCCGTACTGACTCTTTATTTCGCTCATTTGCGGATGTGAAAAATTTTTGCCTTCGACCTTAATATTTTGTGAGGTGAGATGATCAAGCCATAAGGTACAGCAACCACAAGTTGGGGTTTTAGCGACCAATAGCTCTATGGTTTTGCTTTGTGCAAAACTGTTGTTTGAAAAAAAACTTAAAAATAACGTGAGTGAAAAAATTAACTTTGAGAAAACTCGCATCGCCTGCGCTCCTAATCACAATAAAAACATAACAATAAAATAAGTGATTAATCGGACACACACGCCAAATTTTAGGCGCACTTATCCTAGGTTAGGCAAAAATCGGCGGGCGATATAGATTAGAAATTGTTGTAGCTGGTGGTGTTAATGGCGCATTTTGAATTTTCTCGAAGCTGGAGAAAAAGCCCAGCGTCTGAACTGACTGTGGGACATAAGTGAAAGCATGACAGGCATTGTTCGGGCAAACACATTCAACCTTGCAGCAATCCATTGATGAAATATCACTTGTTGACGAAGCCATTGAAGACATTGTTTCGTCTTGTGACATTATGTCTTTCGACATTCCGTCTTGCGCCATAGTGTGGTGCATCATGCTATCTTTAGTCATCATGGTCATATCGCACTCATGGGCAGCAAAAGCTGTCATTTGGCCAAATGGCGAAACGACTAAACTTAAAAACAGCATAATTGATGCGATGAATTTAAACATAACAACTCAATAGAATTAACTGCCGCTAATGCTAAACAATTTTTGAGAGGATAGCAAAACCTGTAATGATGCTTAGATAGCCTAGCAGTAAAGTATTTGCAGGCACAGCATGCATTAACATACTTGGCATTTGCTTATATTGCTTGTATTTCAAAACAAAAAAGCTGTGCCCTTCAAACTGAGCGAAGCGTTCAAAATAAGGTGTAAGTTTTTTGAGATAAGGTTCAAAGAAGGCTTTTATGGCGCTTATGTAGAACATACAGAAAGTTGATGCCCCCATGACTTCAAGCATTAACGTCAGCTCCATCGCTACGAAAATCTCTGGCCCTGCAAACACAACAACAATTAACAATGCCAAACTGTACCAAGAGAATTGTTTTATTTTTTCAATGAGTTTTTTGTAAGACTTAACTAATATCTTCATGCCCTTACTTCCTTTTTCGTTACTGCGAAATGCTAAATACAGATACTAACAAAAAGCCGTTAAATATAAAAACCGATTAATTAACAAACAAATAACAACGGAGTACTTAAGTTATTTCTAAACTTAAAGAGAACGCCATAATCCAAAGGTGATGTTATGAGTAAACTAACTTTGGGAATAATTGGTGGGCTCTTAAGCGCAATTATTGGCTTTATTGCATGGCAGCAACTCACCCCGCCAGATCCATTCCTTGCTAGACAGGTGAAATCAATTGCACCTGCAGAAGATAATTATCTAATCGATTTTTACCCCCATATTTCTGAACACCAACGTCCTGAAGAGTCTTACCCATTCCCCATTCCACTTGGTGGAGTCGGACCAGCAACCAATTTATATTCAGGGCCGAACCAATATCCTTTCTTTTGTATGTCAGTTGATTCAAAGGTTGGCCAGCCTGAGGTCGATAATCAAGAGGGCCTTGGTGTGCCAGTGACAAGTGAAAGCGGTGAACTTTTAGGCTTCAGCAAAGACTGCGGTGTCAAATCGCACTTACAATACTTTGCTATCAATGCCGACAAACAGCCCGAAAAACTCACATTAGAGCAGGCCAAAAACTACCAAGGGACGCTATTTAGAGCGGAGCAAGGTACAATTAATCGTTTTATTTACACCATTGTTATGCCTATCGAGCCTGAAGAAGTGGGTGATAGATTAGCGAAGTCGCAATGGAACAATCGATTGGTGTATCAATTTAATGGCGGCTCAGGCATTGGCTTTAGACAAGGACGACAAAAAACCCATAAAGTCATGCAGCGCCAAGTAGACCAATTACTTGATGGTTATGCCATTATCAGCTCTAGCGGCAATAAAACCAGCTATACCTATAACATGCTGCTAGCTGAAGACACCGCACGCAGAGTTAAAAAGCAATTCACCAGTTTATATGGTGAGCCACTTTATACAGTGGGTGTAGGCGGCTCGGGTGGCGGCCTAGCGCAATATCTCATTGCTCAAAACAGTACGGGTATTTTAGACGGCTTGCTGCCACTTTATAGTTACCCAGATATGATCAGCCAAACCACCTATGCGCTCGATTGTGATCTGTTAAACAACTATTTCACCTTTAGAGCCGATGATAGAAAGGCATGGCGAGACTGGGACAGACGCCGCTTAATTGAAGGCATGAATGCCATTAATGACTTTCCGCAGCGGGCCGGGTTTTTGCAACCTCTAAACCAACTTATGGCCGGCTTTGTGCCTAGCTTTCCCGATGGTAACAGCGAATGTATAAACGGCTACTTTGGGCTGTCTGCTTATATTAACAACCCTAAACAGGGCTTTTTAAGACCTTTATTCGCCGATTCTGTGGTTGGTCAAAATAACTGGAGCTATTGGCAAGACATGAAACATGTGCTCGGCACAGACAAGCAAGGTTTTGGCCGTTCAACTTGGGATAACGTGGGCGTGCAATATGGGTTAAATGCGCTTCTTGAGAGTAAGATCAGTATCGAGGAGTTTTTTGATATCAACTACAACATCGGAGCTTGGAAGTCACAGCCCACCATGCAAGTAGAGCATATCATTACACCACTTGGCCCTCACAAACCGCTTTGGCTCTCCCTTTGGGGCAGTGAAAACATTTATGAAGCAAACCATGGACCTGCCCAGCGTCATACTGCTAGCCTTGAAGCCATTGAGGCCGCCTATCGTTCAGGCCAAGTGTTTATAGGTAAAGTTGACCTGCCAATTATAGATGCCAGACATTACCTTGAAAATGAGTTAGACATGCATCATATGTCAGCCTCTTTTTATAGCCGTTTACGAATAGATAAAGCCAATGGCGATCATAAAAATCACATTATTTGGGTCGCCCATAAAGATCATGACCCAACACAAGCTGCGTTTGCCATGATAGATAAATGGCTTTTAAACCTAAAACAGAACCCTAACCTCAGTGTCATCGAGGCAAAGCCACAAGAGTTAGGCGATACCTGCTTTGAAGCCGACGGCAGAACCTATGCCAAAGGCGAGGATGTGTTTGATGGTAAATGGAATCAAAAGTCAGACGGTGCGTGTCAGTCACGCTTTCCGATGTTCAGTACCAGCCGTATTGAATCCGGCGGTCCTTGGGCGGGCGACATCTTCAAATGCCATTTAATTGATGTTGAAACCGCAATTGAAAAAGGCATGTATGGTTCCAATCCAATTACAAAATTAGCCGACCAATTAAAGACCGTTTTCCCACACGGCGTCTGTGACTATGAGCAAGGTGATATGGGGCGACCGAGTAATATATAAAAATATTTTTTGGTATTAATAATCATCTGTAGGCGCGGGTTTAACCCGCGCATTTTGTGCGCGACATAAAGTCGCGCCTACAAGAGTTGATGTATATGCTTGGCTTTAATTAGCCACATGTACACCCTACGCTTACTTATAGGTGAAAATGCAAAATACGTAGGCGCGGGTTTACCCCGCGCTTTTTGTGCGCGACATAAAGTCGCGCATACAGGTGTTGATGCTAATGATTGGCTTTACATTTGATGCAGTTAATGTAGGCACCGGTTGACCCCGCACTCTCCTGCCCGACACAAGTCGCGCCTGCAAGAATTAATTTAATTAGTGGGCTTTAATATTGAATTTATACACTGGTTTCACTAAATGTAGGCGCGGGTTTACCCCGCGCTTTTGTGCGTGACATAAAGTCAGCGCCTTCAGGAATTGATTATGAATAGCTGTTTTAATCGCCTTAAACTCTTGTACAATCAAAACTTGTTTTATGTATAGGAAACTTAAATGAACGCGCTTTTCTCTTATGGCACGCTACAGCTACCTCAAGTACAACTTGATACATTTGGCCGTTTACTTGAAGGCCAAAAAGATACTTTGATTGGCTACAAACTGGGTGAAGTCAAAATCACTGACGAAGCAGTCATTAAAAGTAGTGGTAAACAATACCACCCAATTCTAATTAAATCGGATCTTGAAGAAGACACTGTTGATGGTACGGTATTTTTAATCACAGACGAAGAATTACACCAAGCCGATGACTATGAAGTAGATGACTACGAAAGAGTCAAAGCGCAATTAGCATCAGGTAAAACTTGCTGGATCTATGCGGCATCATCTTAATTGAATTCATCTAACTACAGATTCAGATCCTTACTTACACTCTATTACACTTAATTTGTATACATAAATAAGGGCCTAACACTAAAATTGAAACACTCTCGTTGAAATTTGTGAGAGAAAACCTCTTCTCGTTCTTAATGATTAAAAGGAAAGATAATGCGCAAATTAGTCTATTACATTTTGCCATTCGCTTTAGCAGCCATTAGCGGCTGCTCCACGGAAACAACTGAGTCTGATAATGTTAAAACCAGAGCAATATGGTCAAATATTTATGTAACATCAGGCGGTGAAGATAGTCGAGTAATCGCTGAACTAAACTTAACTGATGAATTTGGTAATAACATAAGTTTATCAAGTTCAGATAAGCTAGAGGCAAGTGTGGGAAATGACACTAAAGCTCTCGAAAAACATACCGATGTATTTGATGTTGACTATCGTGCTATCTTTGACGAACACGGTGAAAACACACAATATGTTGTCAATTTTGTTCGCTCAGAAGATAACGTCACCCTCACAAATACACTTACTTTGCCTGCGCCCTTTGAAATACTTGCCCCGCAGAAAAGCCAATCTTTTTCTAATTCTGACAAGTTAGTCATCGAATGGTCTAATCATAGTACCTCAGACAAACTAGACGTGACGCTTAACTCAACTTGCAAGCTCAAAGACGGTGGGTCTCAAGCTAATGCTGAAAAATTTGAGAATGTGACAGACGACGGTAAGTTAACCATTGATCTAAATACTCTCGATATCTTTAAAGATGAAAACTTAAACACACGCCAAAACTGCGCAGTTAATCTTCTTGTTGAACGCTTTAGATTAGGCAGTGTTGATAGCAATTATGCCAGTGGCAGTAAAAGCAGAGCGTCACAACAAAGACGTTTGGATGATATAACTATCACACTGCGATAATACAAATATCCTTCAATAAATCGTTATAAAACCGTTAAATAAATTAACCTTTATTGTATACCCATTATGCAATAACAATTCAAAAAGGGTGCTCTAGAAATTTAAAGTACCCTTAAATCATAAGCTTAGAGTAAATACACTCAAATCAACCAGTTAGTAATATTGCTGTAATAAAACTCTTGGATAATACATACCATCTTATACAGCAACCAATTTAAAGTTATGAACCACTCACCGTTATTGCTCGGATTCACACCCCGTACAATGAACGACTTAGATAATTACAGTGTGCAACATACCTGTCAGTACGACACATTAAAGCTAGATTATGCAAAAGAAGGCATAACCTTTAATTGCGTCTTACCGTACGATGCACAGATCGGTGATGTGATTTCATTATCAGCAACAAAACCTGATGCGAGAGCTGAAAGTTTTAGTGCAGAGACAACTTTAACGAAAGCTGATTTAGAAAATAAGAATGCAACATTAAAGCTGACTGGTGATGGTGAAACCGATGATTACCTGATGCAGCTTAACTTGCTTGGTTTGCATGGCTCAATAAAAAATTCAGCCGAATTTAATGCGCATATAAAAAGCCAAGCAATTAAAAACAAAAAAATGAACACTATTTCCCCTTGGCTCATTAGTGCTAAAAAACAGGGTGCAAAACTAATGTCAGTGATGCTCTCAGCTTTTTAGAATACGAGGCTGTTTTTCAGCCCCGCTAATTTAGCGGGGCTTTTTTTTCTTTCATGTGGATGCATAAAATAAAAGAAACTTAACCCGACATTAAGTCGGTGCTACCGAGTTTACCCAATACTACAGCAAATTCATCTCGAATCTTTTACAGCGAATTTATTTTACGTTTTCTATTGCAGACTGACTTTAAAACACGAACCCGACATAAAGTCAGTACTACCCAACTTCCCCCTCGGTAGCAGCGAATTCATTTCGCGTCTGAGTTTGAAACGCTTACCCGACGTAAAGTAAGTCCTACCGAGCTAAACGGCCTCGGTAACAGCGAATTCATTTCACGTAATTTGAGTTAATTTGGAAAACTTAATTTTCCCATACTCACCCCAAACTCAATAGAATTACCAACTAAACACTCGTTTGCCAACACAGCAAATAAAATCGCTTCTTTTGCATCTGGGTCTAAATCAATTTTATTACTGTTTTCAATTACTACGTCAGTAGAGACTAATCCCTGAATTCTTTGCATCAATATTGGATTATGCACCCCACCACCACTGGCATAAACATTAAGTTCTTTATTTTCTGAAAGGTGATTGAGCTGCTTAGCTATTAGTAATGCACTCAACTCACACAAAGTTGCCATAACATCTTCATGCTTCAAGTGAGTTGTGTTTGAGCCTTCCTGTGCAGTTTGTAAGTAAGCTAAATTAAATACCTCTGGTCCTGTTGATTTAGGGAGTTCTAACCCGACAAAATCGTCATCTAAAAGCTTAGATAATAAAGCTTGGTTAACGCAGCCTTTCGAAGAAATAACACCATCACTATCAAACGCTTGGTCGAAATGCTTCTGCATGTAGGCGTCCATAATGGTGTTACCTGGGCCCAAATCACTACACAGCATGTCGTTGAAGCTGCCTGCCTTTGGTAAATAAGTGATATTGGCGATGCCACCTAGATTCAATAAAACACGGTGTTCAGAGTTCGATGAGAAGCAAAAATAATCGCCAAACTGTGCTAATGGCGCACCTTCACCACCCGCTGCAATATGCTTTTGTCTGAAGTCGCTCAAAGTGAGTATGTCCGTTTCGACAGCAAGGTGATCTCCATCGCCTATTTGTAAGGTGGCATTACCAAAGTCTTCAAACTCATGCTGATGTTTGGGGCAGTGATAGATTGTTTGACCATGACTGGCTATGGCATCTATGTCTTTGGGATTAACTTGCCACGCTTTTAGAGCTTGGTTGATCAGTTGACCGTGATACTTCCCTATCCAAGGGTTTAGAAGTGTGAGGTATTCTAGCGATACTTGTGGTTTGGCAAATACAGTTCTAATTTTACTTTTAACTTCATCAGGGTAATCAACTGTTTTGAAGTGTTTTAAAGTCACTTTTGTACCCGTGCCACAACCACTTATTTCACACAAAGCGATGTCTAGCCCATCAAGTGACGTACCACTCATTAAACCAATAATGTGGCGTTTTGGTTTTTGTGAAACGTGGTATAACTGTTCAATGTTTTTACGCACTTTTAAGCCCCAAACCCTAGTTGTTTGACTTTAGTCAGCACCGCTTGATAGCGAATATCTGTACAACAGCCAAACCCAGCGCGTTGTCTAAATTTCGAAGATGTCGATAGAGGTGAAGTCATACCTGTTAAGAAACGGGTGAGTATTGCTAAACTTGGCGCAACACCTATTTGCATTAAATGTTGCCTCAATGCATTCAAGTCATTTCTTAATGCTTCATCTGATGGGAACTCAGTTGATTTAGACTGCTCAAGTTTAGCAACTTGCCCTCGACACGCTGAGCAGTGACCGCACTGCTCTGGCGCATTTGTGTCATCAAAATATCTTGCCAAGTTGTAACTCAAGCACGTATTTAACTCAAAGAAACGAAGCATAGCAGCAATACGCTTAACCTCAGCTTGCTCTTTTTCTATAAAGTAATCGGCAAGCTCTTTCGCTAAATCTGGCTGGGCTAACTTACTTTCATCAACTTGATAAACCTGCATCATACGCTTTGATTCAAGTTCGATAAGCCCTTGCTCATTTAGATAATCTAAGGCGGCAACAATACGATTTCTATCTTGCCCTTGTTGCACTAAGGCTTGAATATCAACAGTGCCCCACACTTTTTTAAAGTGTGTGTTGGCAAATATTTGCTGGATAAATTGCTGTCGATTTGGATCAAACAGGCTTAAAATTTTGTGTTCTGTGTGCAACCATTTAAATCTAAAATCGGCATAAAAGGCGTATTTAGCTTCAATCACATCTTTTAATTCAAGTTGTACCAACAGAGTTTTCAGCGCAAGGAGCCTTATATTACTGACCTTAGACGCACTAAGCTCCTGCATTTCCCATAAACCAAGATGTTGCTGAGATTGAATTTTTTCAATCAGTGCTTGAATACTCGTTTGTTCAGGCGTATCGGCATATACAAAGTTCTCAAGCGTAGCAACACCATCTAAATTTGCTAGCGTGATACATTCTGAAAATTGTCCATCACGGCCTGCTCGCCCAATCTCTTGGCTATAATTCTCTATCGATTTTGGCAAGTCATGATGCACCACAAAACGGATATCTGATTTATCAATGCCCATACCGAATGCAATGGTGGCAACTATCACTTGCTTTTGGTTACTCATGAAGTCATTTTGAATACTTTGACGTAGTCCATCGTCTAAACCTGCATGATATGCAGCAGCATTAATGCCTGCAGCTTGTAATTGCTTTGCAACTTGCTCGGCTTGTTGTTGCAGCGTTACATAAACAATCCCTGCGCCGGTTTGTTGTTTTAAGTAACCTATAAGTGCAGGAACTTTCTCTTCTTCAGGATAAGCATAAACACTTAAATCTAGATTATCGCGATAAAAACCAGTTTGGACTATATGCTCTGGTTTTATATCAAAACGGTTAGCCATGTCGTGCTTTACTTTTTTTGTGGCTGTTGCAGTTAATAACAACACCAGTGGAATATCTAATTCGTTACGATAGTCAGGTAATTTGAGATAATCAGGTCTAAAGTTATGACCCCATTCAGAGATACAGTGCGCTTCATCAACAACCAGCATAGAAATTGGTACTTGCTTAATGAATTCTCTAAAACGCTCATTTTTAAAACGCTCAACCGAGATCATTAATACCTTTGTGCTGCCATTTCTGACATTTTGCATCACTGACTGACTTTCTTCACGATTTAACGTGGAATCTAAACTGGCTGCATTAATGCCTTTGCTTTTTAAAAATTCAAGCTGATCTTTCATTAACGCCAGTAAAGGCGAAATCACTAAAGTTAAATTAGGGAGCTGTAAGGCTGTCAACTGATAGCATAGGGATTTGCCTGACCCCGTTGGAAAGATAGCAAGACTAGAATGGCCGTTTACTAGCTGGGTGATTGTTTGCTCTTGGCCTGGTCTAAATTCTGAAAAGCCAAAATATTGCGCTAAGGTTTGATGAAGCACCGACTCGGTCATGATGCGAAATTCCATGTTAACAATTGCTTAGCTAAGATAGCATAATATCAACCCCAAATAATACCGACGAGCTTATTATCAGGGTTGATATAGCAGTTGTTTCATACACCGTTTTAACGTTTAAATCGCACTACCAATTCAACCATATCTTGAGATACTTGCGTGAGTGTTTGGCTTGCTTGTTCAACACTTGTAGCGCTATGTAAACTGTCACCTGCTAATGAAGCAATATTAACGACTTGTTGATTAATATCTTCAGAAACATTCGCTTGCTCTTCGATGGCCGCAGCAATTTGCAGTGACATATCATTAATTTTATCAATTGATTCATTGATTTGAACCAGCATGTCGCTGCTTTGTAGCAAATGAGCCATGCCCTGCTGAGATTCTTGCTCACCTTGTTCAGCGACGACTACTGCATGTTCTGTACTTTGTGATAATTCGTTGATAATACCTTGAATTTCTTGTGTAGATTGCTGAGTTCTCTTAGCAAGACTGCGAACTTCATCCGCAACTACGGCAAAGCCTCGCCCCTGATCGCCGGCACGAGCTGCTTCAATTGCAGCATTTAGAGCTAACAAGTTTGTTTGCTCCGCGATTTGTTCAATAAACTGAGCCGCATCTGCGATACGTGAAGTTTGCTTAGATACCCCTTCTACAGAGTGCTTAATGTTTAACACGGTATTTGTTAATGACTCTATTGCACGCTTGGTTTGATCGCTGTATTCAGCACTTTGTGTTGCAAGATCGTGTGATTGACCCGCTTGCTCAGCCGTTGCTTGAACATGACCCGACACATCGTTAATGGTCATACTCATTTCGTTCATAGCTGTTGCGACTTGCTCGGTCTGTAATTGCTGCTGTTCTAATTGTGTATTGGCATTTTGCGCCATAGATAAAGAGGAGTTCGCTCCTTTAGATACATGCTTTGCCGCATCAGCAATACGGGTCACAACGGTGTCTAAATGCGCTCGCTCACTCAGAATTCGTACATGTAAGTCAGCAATATCACTTGGGTAAGTTGAATAAACGGACTTAGCAATGTCATCACTAAAGCTACTCGAAAGTTCATTGCTTAATGCTTTGAAATAGTGATTCTTTTGTTTGCTTTTTAGGGCGATGGTTAAAATAGTAGCAAGAATAGAAGAAGCAAAAGCCGCGACTTGGTAACCTGAAATAAATGCAGCCACACATAAAACCAAAATAACGGCGAGTGCTGCGTAATAAGTATCGACGCGGAAGTTAAACCCGGTTTTATTTTGTTTCACTCGTCCATAAGTAAGCTCAGCACGTTTTATTGCTGATTCACTAGGGACGCTTCTTACTGATTCATATCCTACAACTTTGCCATGCTCAGTAACAGGAGTGACATAAGCATCCACCCAATAATAATCACCATTTTTACAACGATTTTTAACCAAGCCCATCCACGGCTTACCTTGTTTAAGTTCTGCCCACATGGTTTTGAATGCCACTTCAGGCATATCAGGGTGTCGGACTATATTGTGGGGTTGACCAATCAACTCTTCTCTGCTGAAGCCACTGATAGCAATAAATTCTTCATTACACTCGATAATATTGCCTTGCAAGTCAGTAACAGAGATTAATTTCACATCAGAAGAAAAGGTTTTGCGATTTGCAGTAATTGGCTGGTTGTTTCTCATTATGCCCCTCTAATGTAAAACAGCAGAATTTAGATTGATTTCGGGGCACGAAATCTACTGATAAATTATTTAATACGCAAACAATATTTAATAATTAGCAGAAAATTTAATACTAAATGACTATAAAAACATCTGTACTTTGTTCTGACACAAGAATGATCTGCTTTTAGGTGTCGAACGTATTGAAAATCTTGTAAAATCTTCCACTCTCAACACCGTCTCACTTTTTTAAAGAATGGTAATTTATAAAGGAGCATTTTGTGTCTCGTTTTTCTGCGATCACTGACAACCCGCATGAGGGTCGTTTTAATAAAAAGACAGGTATTTTGGTAACCAACTTAGGTAGCCCGGATGCACCAACGCCTAAAGCCTTACGTGTTTATTTGGCCGAATTCTTATCAGATCCAAGAATTGTCGAGATACCGCGCCTAATATGGTTAATGATCCTTCATGGCATTATTTTACGAGTTCGCCCAAAGAAATCAGCCAAAGCTTATGAAAGTATTTGGACTGAAAACGGTTCGCCGCTTATTCATATTTCTCAGCAACAAGCTGACAAAATCGCCGAGAAGTTAAAAGCCAATCACCATAACGTAGAAGTCGAGCTTGCGATGCGTTATGGCAACCCTTCAATTGAAGCAGGTTTGGAAAAACTAAGAGATAAAGGTATCACTCGCATTGTTGTGTTTCCTTTATACCCTCAGTACTCAAGCCCGACGACTGGCTCAACATTTGATGCGATTGCACGTGTATTAAAAAAATGGCGCTGGGTTCCTGAGTTCCATTTTATCAATGGCTATCACACAAACCCACTATACATAGAGTCTCTTGCTAATAGTATTCAAGAAGACTTAGATAAACATGGTACGCCACAAAAAATTGTTTTCTCTTACCATGGTATGCCAAAACAATTTTTAGATCATGGCGACCCATATCACTGCCTTTGTCATCAAACCACGCGATTAGTCGTTGAGAAATTAGGCTTAGATAAAGAGTTAGTTATGACAACTTTCCAAAGTCGTTTCGGTAAAGCTGAATGGTTAAAGCCATACACTGATGCAACCCTCGAGTCTTTTCCTAAAGATGGGATCAAAGATATCGCCATTATCAGTCCTGCTTTCAGCGCTGACTGCTTAGAAACACTAGAAGAATTAGAGGAAGAAAATCGCGAGATTTTCGAAGAAGCGGGTGGTGAAAAGTATCGCTATATTGCTGCGTTAAATGACAGAGATGATCATATTGACGCATTATATGATGTATTAGAGCCAAACTTATAAACACGTAATAAACAGGCACTCACTCTAGTGAGTGCCTAACTTTGACTACAATTTGTGAAGCATATCTAAGCAAACTGAAATCGGTTTTGCTGGACTGTAAAAGAATCCTTGCACATTATGACAACCAAATTGCTTGAGCATGTTCACTTGCGCCTCTTGTTCAACCCCTTCTGCAATTAACTGTGTGCCAATATCATCGCCTAGTTCAACAAGGTACTTCACCATAGCTTGCTTTTTTTTGTCGTCGATAAGCGTATCAATAAAAGAACGATCAATTTTAACGAAATCAACCTGACTCTTTAATAGATGGCTTAACGAAGAATAACCAGTACAGAAATCATCTAGCGCAATTTGCACACCTCTCTTTTGAAGATCACCCAGTACTTGCCATGTATATTGATTGGCAGCAACAGATTCAGTCACCTCAATCGTTAATGCATTATAAGGCAAGTTGTTTTCTTCAATCGCGTTGATAATCTGTTTATATTGATCGTTACTTGCTTTGAATTCATTAACAGAGCGGTTAATAGAAATTGAGATATGGGTATGACCTTGACTGTGAATTTTAGCCAAGTCTTTACAGCTCTTTTCTAGTACAAACTGACCGATTTGATGAATAAGACCAAACTCTTCGGCAATTGGAATAAACTGCCCGGGTGAGATAGCACCAAGCTCACTATCAGACCAACGCACAAGTGCTTCGAACTTACAAATTTCCCCTGTCGTTGAGTCAATTATAGGCTGGTAGTGCACTGAAAGTAGTTGGTATTTTATGGCCTCTTTGAGTTTGTCTCTGAGGTGTATTTTCTGTAAATAAGCATTTTGAATCGCTTCATTGTACAGTGCGATTTGACCTGGTGACGTTTTCTTCGCTGAGCCCAAAGCATGCGTTGCATGACTGATTAGAGTTGATGCAGTCAAAGGTTGATTTGATGTTAATTCTGCTACACCAATACAAGCTGTGATCTCTACCGACAATTCATTAAAGACATATGGAAGAGATATTTTAGACTGAATTTTTTCAGCCACAAGCATCGCATTATCTATGCCGCTGTTTTGGAGTAAAATAGCGAATTCATCACCGCCATAACGACAAACTATATCCTGCCGGCGTACACCATTCTTTATTCGCTTAGCCACTGACAATAAAACATTATCACCAATCTCTGAGCCATAAACGTCATTGACTTCTTTAAACCGGTCTAAGCCAATAAATAAAACTACAGACTCTTTTTTCTTCGCGCGGTTTTCTGAAATAACTTGTTCTAAGTTCTCTAAAAATGAGCGACGATTGGTAAGGCCTGTGAGCGGCTCATGATTTGCGTAAAACGTTAATTGGGCTTCATTACGCTTCCATTCAGTGATGTCTCTGAATATCGCGACATAATTGGTAGGTTGATTTAACTCATCTTTAACGACACTTAAAGTCAATTCTTCTGGGAAAATCTGACCATTTTTACGTCGGTTATAGATTTCACCTTTCCAGGTTCCCGAAGTTTCTAGCGCATGCCACATCTTTTTGTAAAACTGTTTGCTTTGCTGACCTGATGAAAGGACCCCGGGGTCTTGGCCCATTAGTTCAAAGCCTTTATAACCTGTCAAATCTTCAAATGCTTTGTTGACCATGATTATTTTGTTTTCATGATCTGTGATCATAATAGCATCTGTGGCGTGTTCGAATACCACATTGGTTAATTCTAGTTGCTTTGTTAGTGCATTAATTTGAGATATGTCTTGCACTGTAGCAGTAAAAACACGTTCAGAAATTGGACCGTTTTGATTTTCGATATGCCCAATAATGCGCATCAGACCTTTGCGCTTAGACAATAGCTTATGTCGTACTGTGGTATCAATTTGCTCAATGTCCCCACGCTTTAAAAGCGAGAGCAAGTCTTCTAGTCGCTCTTTATCTCTTGGCTCTAAACACTCTAAAAAACAATCTAGGCTTAATTCTATATCATGATGCTTGCCAATAAGATGGCGCATTTCTTTACTAAACCAGTGCTTATCTTGTTCTAAATGCCAATTCCAAGAGCTTAGTTTTGCAATGCGCTCACCTTTTGCAAGCTGCTTTAAAATCAAATCTTGAGAAGCCATTTCTAAGTTATGGTTTAATTCTGCACCAACGATGTAACTTAACTCTTTTAAAAACGATTGCCGACTGTCGGTTAATAGCCTTTCATCTTCGTACATACAAACCATTATGCCAATAGGTGTATGATCTAATGCACGTAAGGTGACACCTGCATAACTATTGATGTTTAAAACTCTTAATAATTCATCATCAACATAAGTCTCTTGCAGACAATGGTTAAGCATACAGACCCCTTCACTATCTTGCGCATCATTGCAAGGAGTACCAGCAAGGTCATAAGTAATATTTGGTTGTAAAACGCCGTCCTTAGCATAACAAACTGTTTGTACTTGAGTTCTTCCATTAACAAATTGCCCGATTAGGCAATGAACAGGAGTAAGCTCTTCAAACATCATCTGAATGGCTTGTTCATACCTAGCTTGGCTATTCTCAAGACTGTAAAAATGGCTAAAAGAAAGTGTCATGTGACCCACTAATTAAACGACGTATATACAAAATGCACGAATCGTAATAATAATGGAAGGATTTTGAAGTGTTTTGTAGTGAGATCAAAAAAATGAAGATAAATTGCTGCAACAATAAATTATTGCAGCAATTTTAAACGGTGTGATTATTTAATTACAGGTTGAACGTCTAAACCATAACCAAATATAACAGCCAAAACGAGTACGGTAGATGCTGCGGCCATAAGTTTAAGCATAAGTGGCAGACAGAATCTAAACCAGTGTGTATATGGTACACCCGCCATACCTAGAATACCCATTAGTACGGCATTTGTTGGGATGATCATATTTGAGAAGCCATCACCAAATTGATACGCAAGTACTGCAACCTGACGTGGCACGCCCACTAAATCGCCTAATGGTGCCATCAATGGCATAGTCACATAGGCTTGCCCAGAGCCTGATGGTATAAAGGTATTTAATAAAGTTTGGATGATTAACATACCCACCGCTGATACTTCAGCACCCACATAAGAAAGCGGTAAAGACATCGCATGAACTAATGTATGTAAGATTTGACCATCTTCCAGTACTAATGCGATACCACGAGCCACACCGATTAAGATTGCAGTCGTAACTAGGTCTGACACACCTTCGATAAAACGATTTGCAGTTTCGTCTGCAGATAATTTACCTAATACGGCAACCACAGCACCCCAAGCGATAAATACACCACCTAATTGCGTTAAGTACCAGCCTTTTGTAGAAATACCCCAGATTGCAATAACCAGCGTAAAGATGAAGCTACCTAAGATCATCTGGTGGCGTTTATTTAATTGCGGGTAAGATGGTTTTTCTTGACCTTCTAAAGGACAAGGCACACCTATCATCATTGATTTGCTTGGATCTTCGTACACTTTTTTAGAGTAGCTCCAAACATGGTGGAAACCGATTAAAACAAATGGAATGAAAATAGCAAAACGTAACCAAACACCTGAATATTGAGGTACTTCAGCAATTTGTTGAGCAATTAGAACAGTGAATGGGTTAAATGCTGATACACCGTAACCGATACCATAACCCGCTACAATCATACCTACCGCTGTCATTGCATCAAGGCGCATAGCCTTACAAAGGCCTACTAGAATTAATACAAAAGGAATGTATTCACCTGCCGTACCGATTGCACTAGACGCAAGCGCAAAACAAAATACAACCATAAAGATAAGACGTTGTGGTTTAGTACCATGTTTTTCTAAAAGGCGACCGATTAGCGCATCAACAGTGCCTGTTGCACGCGCGATTGCGAGTACACCACCCACAATTAATACAAAGAAAATGACATCTTGCGCCGCAGCAAAAGCGCGTGGAATAGAAGTTAGTAAATCCCATGGGGTAAGATAAGTTTTGTCTGCAACCTGCGCATAAGTGCCTGCCACAACCATTTGACGACCTGACTCAGTCGTACTTGTTTCAAAAAAGCCCTGTGGCACAACCCAGGTTGCAAATAAAGCCACAACCATCATGCCCAATAACAAAATCAAGGTATGGGGTACTTTTAAATTACCCATTTACACGCTCCTATTCTTATATATCTGAGACTCTCGAGTAGTCTGGAGCGCGCATAATACCTAAATCAGCGCCATTATTCACCTTCAAGATGTCAACAAATGAAAACAAGAATTGAAGTAGCCTAATTTGAATACGCTTGCTCTGCTATATGTGTACGATTCCTACCTGCTTCTTTGGCACTGTAAAGCGCTCTATCAGCCTGTTTGAGAACAGTATCTATGTCATCGCTTAAATTGGGCCATTGTGAGATACCAATTGATGTCGTCACGCTACCAACTTGCTGAAACTCAAAATCAGCGATACTCAGGCGCAATCTTTCTGCAATTTTATATGCAACATCTAGATCTACATTTGGCAAGAAAATCAAAAACTCTTCTCCTCCAGAGCGACAAACAAGGTCTTGCTCTCGGGCGCAGTTTTGCATCAGTGTTGCAAACTCTTTAATGACAATATCGCCAATATCGTGCCCATAGGTATCATTTACTCGCTTAAAATGGTCTATATCTAGTGCGAGTACTGAGAAAGCTTGTTCATTTGCCACGAAGTACGACATAGCATTCTCCATACCTCGGCGGTTTAGCAGTTGAGTTAGTTGGTCTTTTTGTCTGTCTTGATCAAGTCTTTGAATTGTTTGTTCAATACGTTTATGACTTGATAAGAATGCTTGCTTTAAATAATCAGCTTCAAAATACCAAGTATTGATTTTATTTGCATCAAACTTACTATCAAGACCTTCTTCTTTTAATGCCTGAGCCAAGCTTGCCAATGGTTGAGCAATTTTAGTTCCAAACAGCAAAATAATAAGCAGAGTCAGAACAATAAGTGGTAATGTGCTCAACAGGACATCAACGATAGTATTCGAAACCTTATCCAACGTTGCTGACTTGTGGCTTTGTGACACAATTCCCCAATTTGGTAGCTTAGCAGGGGCAAATCCCGCCAGCATTTTTTGGTTTTTTGAATTAGCTGCAATCATGCTACCTGAGATACCAGCCAACACCGCATCAACAATCTGGTTATTTATTATCTTTTCACCAATTCTAGTTACATCTTTGTGGAAGATTATATGACCATTTTGATCAACAACGTATGTGTAGGAATCATCATTATGGTGGTGTTTATCGAGTATTTGATTGAGAATATTTTGTTCTTGAAGATAAATAGCGCCACCGACAAACCCTACAAACCTCTTTTGGCTGTCAAACACCGGTGAAGTGATACTCACGATCAGATTTCCGACCGGAGACAAGAAAGGCTCTGAAATATAAGTTTGTTGTCTAGTTAACGGCTCAAGTGCTTTTTCACCTTCAATATTTGTATTGACTAAGTTCAGAGATGAGGGAGAAACGGCACGCACTTTGCCATGCTTATCAACAAAAATAGTTGCATTAAAACTATCTGTTTGTTTCAACAAACGCTCTAATTCAGTTTGTAAGACAGTTGGGTCATCATGATTATTTTTTAAAGACTCCGAGGTATATTCAAGCTGAGATAAAACCGACCCCATAAAAAGGTCTGTTACATTGGCTATTTTGCTCGCATAGACTCTATTTGCGTCTAAGGTATCATTGACGAGCAAGTCTTTTTGAACTTTATAGACAGCAAAAAGTGCATTCCCGAGTGTTAAAAGTACACCGAAAAAAGCCAATATTAAAACTAGGCGTTTTAAATCAAGTCGCCTGAAGGCACCAAAAACATTAACCAAACTAACCTCTAATGGTTAAAAGTGTAAATACAAACCCAACATTACAAAGTTACCCTTAGACAAAAATAAATCATTAATCTAAATCAACTTTATGTTTTAAATTTTATATACCAATTATAACAATAAAAAGCCTCAAAAACCTCAAAAATTTGATTCAGATAACATTTTATTTACCAAAAATAAGTTGGTCGTTTTTTCTATCTGACATCGGTATAATTTAAATACCTTAATTTATGCTGATTTTTATGGTTCGCAGTAAACTCAAAGCCCTTACCACTCATCTTACTGTTGCTTGTGTATTGCTCGCCACTTTATGGCTACTTGTCAGTGATAAACATGTTTTGATTATAGGTAATTCGTTAATTCTAGTCTATGTCGTTTCATCACTCGGTTTTTGTATAGTGCCAGAAAAAGAGAAAAGTAAAAAAAAGAAACACTAGACTCTACATAGCCATTAGAATCGGAGAAATTCAATTCTTCTCTTCCATATTCAAGCTAGATTGGTGACAAGCGACTATACTTACAAAAATGATAATTTTGGGTTGCGTTTTGGATAAACTTAAATCTTTAATATTAGTGCTTTTAATCTATTCACTTGGTTTTGTCAGTGGCATATACACGCTACCCATTTTGATGGCTCCCTCATCACCTAGCATGCTCGAATTTGCTACCGCAACATTAAATACAAAATACCAGGCAACTATCCCGGATTCCCTAAGCGGCTCAGACTTTCTTCACTACGGAGTGGGTACTTTTTCTCTTTCCGAAAAAAATATTATCTTTCAAGGGAAATTGGCGCCAGGTCCTGATTATCAGATTTATCTATCACCTAGTTTTGTAGAAGATGAAGCTCAATTTCTTCAAAATAAACAAAAAATGGTCAGAGTAGGAGAAGTAAAGTCATTCAATGGCTTTATTTTAGAAGTGCCAAAAGACGTTGATATTAATAAATATTCTAGCCTTGTCATTTGGTGCGAAGCATTTCGAGAATTCATTACTGCTGCGAATTACAAAAAAGGTTAACAGTGCTTTTCGTTATTTAATCGAAAGTTTTTAAGTACTGGTTCTGATTTAGTGCTTCAACCTTTCTGCTCACAGAAGACGACTATGTTTGATCTAGTTCTACGTAAAACTGGTATCATAGTGGATTAGTATAAACAAATTTTGGGATCTTCATGCACTCTTTCTCAAATCATGTACAGCTTGGCTATTATGGTGTTTTACCATTTTTAGCATGTATATTCGGTAGCTTAATACTTGGAAGTAATGAAGCGCTTATTAAAGCATTTACACTTTATAGCCTTGGTATTTCAGCCTTTTGTGCTGGAGTAATGTGGCGTCCTGGTGATCAAAGCATAACCCATGCAGTGATGGCCGTATTGCTCATTATTCCTTTCCCTCTACTGGCTTTTGCCACTACCACAATTACATTAGCTTATTTGGCTATTTGTTACCCATTAATCTTACTCTTCGAGCGAGGTATGCCTGTGTGGCAGTCCTACCATAAGGATTACCACAAAATGCGTTTTGTTCTAACTTCTGTTTTGTTTGTCAGTCATTTATTCATGATTGCACAACAAATTGAACTTTCTACCAACATATAAGCCTTAAATCTGCTATATGTAGTATGTGACTTAAACTAGATGTAGCAGATGAAGATTAAACATTTTTATGCCTTTATAATAATCACTACTTTGTGCCTAGCCTTTTTGCTTCTAAAAAGACCAGGTATAGACATAGATGCATTCGAAGAATTATTTTGGTTTTCTTGCACCGGTTTATTAATAGGTTATGGCGCCCAGTATGTCAGTAATCGCTTTTTAATCGTCGCTTGGGGAATGTACTGTGTTGGATTATTCCTAGATGTACTCGATGATATTCTAAGCAAAGACACACTCCCGCTGTTGGTCGCTGATACCTCACTAAAAAAGATTGGCCTGATTTTAACTTGTGTGGTGCTCTACAACGTTATTCATCACGAAAGAAAAATCATCAATAAACTAAATAACGAGATTACACGTCGAAAAAAGCTCGAAGAAAAATTAAGCTTTGAAGCCAATCATGATCACCTAACCCAACTCGGTAACAGAAAATCTTGCTTTGAAAACTTTACGGCATTGAGTAACAAATATCCTTATTTACTTTATTTTGACCTTGATAATTTTAAGTCTGCTAATGATACATATGGTCATCAAACAGGTGATAAAATACTAATTTTAATTTCCAATACTTTGCAATCCGAATTTGGCAATGATAACTGTTTTAGGCTTGGGGGAGATGAATTTGTCGCTTTTAGCAAAATACCTCCTGAAAACCTTGAAATGTTGAGGGAAAAATTAATAGAGCATATTTTTGAGTTCGGTGTAGGAGTCAGTATCGGCATGGCTCAGATAACGTCTAAAGAATCTCCAGATGAGATTATGCACCGTGCCGACTCAGCCATGTATTCTGATAAATCACACAAAATAATTCGTCAAAGACCAAGAACTTAGTGCGCTTATTTCTGGCACTTTTTAGATCATGCTGATAGTCTAATACTAATTTCTATTTGAGAGGGAATAGCTGTGTTCGGTAACTTATTTAATAATCAACAGCAAGAACAAGAGCTTCAGGCATTACGTCAACAAATACAGCTTTTACAGCAAGACAACGAAAAGCTTCAATCTGAGAATGATAACCTCAACGAATTACTAGTCGAAACCCAGGCTCAACTCAATGAGAACACCGATAACCAACTCCTTCAATGTGCTATTAATGGTTTATCTCAAGTTCGAGATATCAGAGAAACCGTTAGTCAGAGTTTTACTTCGATAGAACAAGAAAGCCAGTCTATTAACAATATCAATTCGATTTTCCAAACATCTGAAAAATCTTTGTCTAATATTTTATCAGGTATGGATGGGCTAACCGAGAATATGGCGACCATGACAACCAATATTTCTGGTTTGTCGCAGATGGCTGATAACATCAATACCTTCGTTACCACTATCTCTAAGATTTCTGACCAAACTAACTTACTGGCGCTTAATGCGGCAATTGAAGCTGCACGCGCAGGTGAGGCAGGTCGTGGCTTTAGCGTCGTAGCTGATGAAGTTCGTGCGCTTGCTAACAATACCAATGAGTCAGCAAACGAAGTTTCAGACCTTGTTAAAAAAATCATGGATACAACACAGCAAACGGTAAACGCGGTTAATGTGATCCAAAGTTCAAACCACAATCTATCCGAAAGTATCGCGCAACTAAACGATGATTATTCAAGTATAGTAGGTAGCTGTGGTTCGATGAAAAACACCATCATGAATGCAACCACACAGACGTTTGTGCAAACTGTAAAGCTAGACCATGTTGTGTGGAAGTCTGATGTTTACAACCACCTTATTGGACTAAATTCACAGCCAATTTCTGCATTTGCTGATCATGCAAGTTGCCGTCTAGGGACGTGGATGAATTCTGAGGGCCACAAAAAGTTTGGTGATTTAAGTGCATTTAAACGCCTTGATGCCCCTCACAAGCAGGTTCATACCAGTGGTGTTGAAGCAATGAATTTATTTGCTCAAGGAAACAAACAAGGCTGTATTCAAAAGCTTAATCAAATGGAACAAGCATCTGCTGAAGTTATGTCTTTGCTAGATGAATTAGCTAGACAAGCTTAATAGCTTCTCCTGAACCTCTAGAAGAAGATGACGAGCCTCGTATCTTGAGGCCATAAAATATATAATCACGCCATTGTTATTTATACATTGTAGTTATGAAACTAAATAAACAGTGGCGTATTTTGACCGTTGGTGATGGCGATCTCAGTTTTTCCCACGCACTCTCTTTACAATTTCCTCGCTCACAGCTTATTGCCAGCGTATATGATTCAGAAACTGTATTGCTTGATAAATATAAAGATAATGCGCTTAATGCTTTAAAACAAAAACAATTCAAAGTATTAACAGAATTTGATGTCACTGAACCGGGCTCATGGAAAAGGATTGCTAGCAAAAGCATCGATGTGGTGATATTTCAATTTCCATTAATTCCGGCATTTTCTAATCTTGATGATTTTAAACAGCAGAGTCTGTCAGTAAATACCTTAAACAGGCGTTTATTAAGATTATATATACATTTCGCGCATAAGTACGTACTTGACCCTGCAGGTCCCATGTTGTGCATTATCACCTCAAAAGATGTGAAACCTTATTGTGAGTGGGATTTAGAATCTTCACTGACACAGGGCTTGGATATTAACTATCTTGGTCAAAGTATATTTAATATCAATGACTTCTCTGGTTATAAAATCAGAAATGTTGATAGAGATAAGCATGTAAAAGACACCAGTGGTATCAGTTATGTGTGGTCTGCAAAAACAACATCCGACGAACTTCCTCACCTTAATCGGCCGCATTACCTTTTAGATAATCATTGCAGCTTCTGTCGCGCAGGCCCTTTTCTTACCGACAAAGATAAGATCGCGCATACAAATTCTAAGAAGCATAAAAATATGAAAAAGCACCATGACGATTGGATGGCATATTTAAAAAGCGAGACTTTGTAATAAATGTGATTATTTATCTCTCATAAAAAATAACAGTATGCTAGAAATGTAGATGCTCACCGAAAAAGCTATGAATAATGTATACAAGCCTATTGAGCAAAGTGAATTTCACGATTAGACTACGCCTCTGATTTGATACGAGAGTAAACATAACCAATGGCAAATAGAGATTTGCTTTTCGCGGTGGCTTGCTTACTGTGTGCAATGATCACCATTCAATCTGGTGCATCTATTGCCAAACAACTCTTCCCTTATGTTGGGCCTGAGGGTACGACTGCTTATAGACTTGGTTTCTCAGCCCTTATTTTATGTCTTATTTTTAGGCCATGGCGACACGTGCCAAAAAAATGGGGGCCAATTGTCGTCTATGGCCTTTGTTTAGGCGGCATGAATATCACTTTTTATTACGCCATTGAGCGAATACCGCTTGGGATAGGTGTAGCTCTCGAATTTACCGGTCCCCTTGCGGTTGCTTTATTCTCTTCAAAACGAAAACGAGATTATTTATGGGTGTTGTTTGCCATTGCAGGTATTGTATTACTTCTCCCTGATATGAGCACTCAAGAAGGGCTCGACCCAATAGGCGTAATACTTGCCCTAGTCGCAGGTGGATTTTGGGCGGGTTATATTTTATTTGGTAAAAAAACCGGTAATCAAGGCTCAGGTGGCGCAACCGTTGCAATTGGAATGGCAGTTTCAGCACTCGTACTAGTCCCATATGGTGCAGCCTCACAAGGTGCTGCATTATTGAATTGGGAGCTTATCCCGCTTGGTATAATGATAGGTATTTTATCAAGTGCGCTCCCCTATAGTTTAGAAATGGTTGCGCTAAGAAATATGCCTGCACAGGGATTCAGTATCATGATGAGTTTAGAGCCTGCTGTTGCCGCTGTAGCCGGACTTATTATCTTAGGAGAGCTTTTAACGGTATGGCAATGGTTCGCTGTTTTTATGATTATTATTGCCTCTGTGGGTAGCTCATTGAGTAATAAGGAACAGCACTCAATTTAAGATTTGTAGAGCAACTGAAATTTTGACGGTCGAATTATAAATTAAATAAAGCCGAGGTCGTCCTCGGCTTTATTATGTTTAATGCTTAGTACTGTTGGAAGTTAGTATTATTTAAAAGGTAGTCTTCTGACGTTGGCATGACCCACTTTTCTAGCCACTGCTCTTGCTCCCATAACACATGTAAAATCGCTTCTATTGACTGATACTCATGTGATTCATTCGGAAGTAATACTAAGCGAGCTTCTTTCTCTAAGCTCAATAAGGTTTGATATAGTAACTCGGCTTGAATTTTTGTCGCCTTATCATCATCTTTACCATGGATAATCAGAACCGGTACTTTAATTTTATCTACAGCATTAAAAGCAGATACACCACTAAACAAAGACGCCTTTTGCCAATAAGACTCATCACTGTCTAAATACCCTTTGCTTGCCATAGTCACATTATATTGACCACTTCTTAAAATGCCTGATGAAAAGTAATCCGTATTTGTCAATGCAAGTGAAGCTAAGGTTGCACCTGCACCATGACCAGCGATTGAAATTTTTCCAAGCTCTGCCACGCCTTTTGCAATTAGCGCGTCCGTTGCCGCTTTGAAACTAGACTTTAGATCTGTCATAAAAGCTGCACTTGAAGCCGCATTTTTTAAACTTGGCATACTCGGGTTTTCTAGAATTGCGATGCCTTTTGCAACATATGCCACCATATCTTTGTGGTTGCTCGTTACAAACTCACCTTTCTTGTTGTATATATCATTACCTAACCAAAATAAGACGGGTAAGCTACCTTGAGTTGCATCGTAGTTATTTGGTAAATATAAGTTAGCTGTTAACGTTTGACCATCGGCGCGACGATATTGCAATTGCTCTTTTTTCACACCAATAAAACCTTCTATTGGATGCGTGTTTCTCGTTAGTTGCTCCAAGGTGTTGAAGGTCAAATCACTGATAAAAAAGTTAGTAGGCTGCAACTGAGTCTCTTTGCTAAACAAAAAACGCATGCCTTCATCATCAAGCAGTGCAATCAAAGACTCAGAGAATTCAGGCTGAGATTGCCACACTGTCGACTTACTGTTTGTTTTCGCATCAAAACGTTCTAGTAATTGAACGATAGAGTCGCCTTGAATTTGTTGGCTATGCACAAACAAATAACGACCACCAACTACTTTTAGCGCTTCAGTGCCTAAGTCATTTCTTTGTTTAATAAATTTATGCCAGGTTTGAGACGAGTTTGTTTCTGTAAATGTTTTAAATTCAACACGACGTTGGTCTGCATTTCTCGGAGTAATGATGCTTTGTCGACGCTTGTTATCATCTAACGACTTTTCAGTAAGCAATGCCAAACTGTCGTTAAACCAATCTATTTCATCTAGCTTCCAATCTAATGTTGCGAACGCTTGAGGCGCTTTACGAAACGGTGCACTGACAGTAAATAAGTTATCTGAACCATCAGGTTTAGCTTCGGCCCATAAAGCCGTTGCGCCTTTATCTAAACGCCACTGGAACTTATGTTTTTGTACAATGGGTGAGTCTAAAGTTTCAACGAGTGGGTTTGCTGCTAATTCATATAAAGCATGACCTGTCATGCCCCAGACTTGCCAAACGTTGGCAAAATTTTCAGGCGGCCTATCTGATGTAATGGGATCATCAATCATATTGACAATTAAATTGGTTGAATCAGGAGACACATCGAAATGATTTAAAAAGGTCGCTTGCCCAATCGGCTTTGCAAGTCCACTTAAGCTGATTTTAATAAGTTGGCCTTGTGCAAAGAATTTAAACTGATCGACAATCGGATCGGGTTTAATAACCTCAGAAGTCAGCTTTCCATTTTCATCAAGCTGGTTTGTTACTTCGTTTGACTCAGGTTGCGCCATCACTTGTAATGCTTCACTTGTAATTAGCTCGCTTTGAGTTGGTTCAGCAACTTCCTCTACAGGACGAAAGTACTCAGTGATAACTAAACCATCTTGATTTGGGATGTTAATACGTTGCTCTTTTATAGGCTCTACGGGCTCTTCTAATAATGGTTTGCCATGATTAATAGCAATATTAACCACAAACCCCGTGCTATCTGGTAACCATTGATAAGGAGACGTTGTTAAGAAGCCATTTAAGGTCGATTGAGTGACTTGCTCTAATCGTCTGGTCTTAACGTCATAAACCCATAACGTTGCAGAATTAACCCGCTCTAAAACAAGACTTAAATAACGACTATTCGCAGACCATTGCACGTCTCTAATCTCGCCTTCAGGTAGGTTATTGATGTTAAGCACAGAACCCGAAATCACATGACGTATTTCAATATCAGCATAACGCTTGAGTGATGCGTGCGAGTAATTGAATGGGTTAAAGTTAATACCAAATAAAGACAGTTGCGGTTGTACTTGTTTAGATGAACCAATCGCATGCTGTGACAACTCAACTAACCAGTCGTTGTCTGGGCTCATTAAAATATCTGGTGTAGACTGCACTTCGACTAAACGCGCAAACTCTTCCGTTGGTGTCTTGAATCCGATCGTGTTGGCATTCGCAATGGCTTCAGATGATATTAACAATGTAACGAAAAAAGCGCCAAATACAAACGATATTGTGCGATTCATACTGTTCCCCTAATCAATTAGTAGCGAAATAATATACTTAAATCATTAAAAATGCAGCTATTTACGTAAGTTCGACAAACTCAGGACTTATGGAAGATTTCAGAAAATTTTAAATATCTAAGTCAGTAGAGTAGTTCTTTTAAATACAGTACAACATCGAGTTTTTGAGTAAATTCAGGTAGACTTCGCGCCTCTAAAATCAACATCTATGAGAGTACAATGAGCAAACGTGTTTTAGTAATTGGTTATGTGTGGCCTGAACCGAACTCTTCCGCGGCAGGCACACATATGATGTCTTTACTGAAGACGTTTAGAAATCAAAACTGGCAAGTTGAGTTTGCTACGCCCTCACAACCAACAGAGCACATGATTGATCTAAATAATTTTGGGATCAGCAGTAAAGAAATAGCCTTAAATTGTTCGAGTTTTGATGAATATATCACACACTATAATCCCGATATTGTGATGTTTGATCGCTTTATGATGGAGGAACAATTTGGTTGGCGAGTCGATAAGTTTGCCCCTAATGCTCTTAAAATCTTAGATACAGAAGACTTACAATGCCTAAGACAAGCAAGACATACTGCCCATAAAGGCAAACGAGACTTTACCTTAGCCGATTTACAAAGTGATATTGCCAAACGTGAGATTGCCGCTATTTTACGTTGTGATTTGAGTTTAATTATCTCTAGTTATGAAATGTCATTGCTCGAATCTCATTTCAAAGTTGATTTGAACCTATGCCACCACCTACCTTTTATGGTTAATCTTGAGAACTTGCCAAAGTCTTTGCCTGAATTTGAGCAAAGAGCCCACTTTATGACCATAGGTAACTTTAGACACGCACCTAATTGGGATGCGGTTTTGTACTTGCAAGAAATTTGGCCTCTTATAAAAAAACAGCTACCTGAAGCTGAGCTACACATTTACGGCTCATACCCACCTCCGAAAGCCACAGCCTTGCATAACCCAAAAACGGGCTTCCTGATTAAAGGCTGGGCGGAAGATGCAAATAAGGTCATGCAAAATGCCAGAGTGTGTTTAGCGCCATTGAGGTTTGGTGCAGGCATTAAAGGCAAGCTATTAGAAGCAATGATAAACCAAACACCGAGTGTAACCACAGACATTGGTGCTGAAGGCATGACTGAAGACCATACATGGCCTGGTTTAATTGCTAATAACGCCCAGACGTTTGCTGATGCAGCAGTAAAGCTTTACCAAGATAAGAAGCTGTATGAGGAGAGTAAAAATGCTTCTGAACAGCTATTAAAGTCTTTTTATAATCAGCAGCTGTTAGAAGCGTCATTAGTTAAACGTATTGTCGATATTGCTGATAATTTAGAGGCGCACAGAATGCAAAATTTCATTGGGCAAATGTTAAAACATCACACCATGAAAAGTACACAGTATATGGCGCAGTGGATTGAGGCAAAAAACAAAAAATAATTCACAATAAATTGCTAGACATACCCTCAAAAGTGATTAGAATTCGCACCGTTTCTAACAAAGCATACCAGTTAGGTTAACTTCGGCTATAGTTAACCTAATATTTACTTTTACCACTCTCATTTGGTTTAAAAACTTGAACACAGCTAGTTTTACGCAAAAAAGAAAGTTTATTGTTAAGCTTGGCAAAATGCTGCACAAATATGGTACGCCAGCCTATCGACTTGAAGCGCACTTAATGGAAGTCGCAACGCACTTAAATTTAAAATCGTCTTTCGTTATGTCACCAACTTCAGTGACCTTTGTTATATGGACTGACGGCCACGAAGAAGAATATACCCATGTGGCGCGCGTAGACCCAGGAGATCATGACTTAGGCTCTTTGGCCGATACGGATGATGTAGTAAACCGTGTACTTACTGCTGAGTTATCTTTAGAAGAAGCTGATAATGAGCTTGAGGCCATTTTAAATAAGAAAAGTCCTTATAATACTTGGATGACAGGTTTCACTTTTGCACTCTCTGGTGCTGCTTTTGCCATGTTGATGGGCACTAGTTGGAACGATGTGCTTTGGTCTGGCCTGATTTCATTAGTGGTGTTTTTGTTTGTAATATGGTCTGGACACTCAAAGCGTGTCTCGCACATGCTTGAACCTTTAGTTGCTATTATTGCTGCCCTCGCAGCATGTGCAGTAAGCAGTTATTTAGATCCGGGCGTTAATATTCGATTGGTTGTACTCTCATCAATCATCGTTTTCATTCCTGGTTTAGCGTTGGCGCTTGGGTTTGCAGAACTATCGGCAAGGCATTTAGTTTCAGGCACAGCACGTGTCATGGACTCTATAATGCTTTTATTTAAGCTATATTTTGGTGCATTTTTGGGCATAAGCTTGGGCTTTGCCCTTTTCGGTAAAACCGACTTCATTCAACCTGAAGCTCTACCTAAATGGACCGCTTGGTTAGCTATCTTACTGTTGTGTTGTAGCTTAATAATTATATTCAGAACTAAACTTAAACATGCAAGTTGGTCTATCGCATCTGGCTTTATCGCCTATGCGGCAAGTATCAGCGCTGCGGTTTACTTTGACTACAGCATAGGCGCATTCGTTGGTGCTTTTGCTGTAGGCGTGTTTAGTAATTTGTTTAACCGTGTAGTGAATGCACCCGCTTCAATAGTGGCTATGCAAGGACTTATTGTTTTGGTACCCGGTTCTAAAACATACATTGGTTTGAACTCATTAATTGAAGGACAAAGCTTCGTGAATGCAGACCAAATTGGCCAACAAACGTTTTTGATCTTCATGTCACTGGTCGCGGGGTTAATTTTCGCAAACGTGGCGCTGCCCCCTAAGAAAAGTTTATAACTACGATTAAGGCTGCATAAATGAGCAGCCTTCTTTTCTATTAAATAACCAACATTTCTTTTAAAATCTTGTCGTTAATTATTCTCGCTTAATCGCAAACACTGGAAATCAGTATTTGTGACTATAAAATAGCGCACAAAACTGAACAACAAGGTCATATAATGAAGTTAATAAAATCAACAATTGCACTTGCAGTGGGTTTAGTTACCTCGTCTGCACTTGCAAATGACACAATAACAATCGAAGACATTCCAAAAATCCAATCTGTTGGACAAACAGCGGTAGATCCTGAAGGCGAACTTGTTGCTTTTACACGCTCAGTGCCAAGAGAGCTTTATATTGATGCTAATGGCACAAACTACTCAGAGCTTTATGTTGTTGATGACAAAGGCGTTGAGCGCCCTTTCATCACAGGTAAAGTGAGTGTTCGCAGCATTCAGTGGTCTGCTGATGGTGACTTCATCTACTTCCTAACCAAAAAGAAAACTGACAAATTCACGTCTTTATACCGCATCGCTGCTAACGGTGGTGAGTCACAAAAAGTATTATCATTAAACGGTACTTCAATCTCTAGCTACAAGCTAAACCCAAATGGCAAACAAGTTGCCATCTTAGCGATGCCTGCTAAAGATAAGACTGAAAAAGAACTTAAAAAGCTTGGTTTTATGGCTGAAGTTTATGAGTTAGGTCTAAAAAACAAACAATTACATCTTGTTGATTTAGTGCAATCTGAAAAAGCGCTTAAACCTGCTGCGGTAGAAATTGAAGGCTATGTAAGCGACATCAACTTCTCTGATGAAGGTGACAAGTTACTTGTTAAAACTCAGCCTACAGCGCTGATTGACGACAAATATATGAAGTCACAGTGGCACGTGATGGACGTAGCTTCACAGAAAATTACCACATCTTTCAAAACAGAAGGTAAGTTAGGTGCTGCCGAATTCTCATACGAAGGCGATTATGTTGCCATTCTTGGTGCAGAAGACAAACACGACCCTGCAACGGGTCGTCTATATCTAGGTAATGCAAAGACAGGTGAAATTGAAGAGTGGATCCCGAACTTCATGGGCCACATTGGTGATTTCGAGTGGGCTAACCGTCGTAACACATTAAACTTTGTTGCAAACGTGGGCGCAGAAAGCTTCGTTGGTCAAATTAAAGTAGGCTCTAACAAATACAAGAAGATTGTAAAAGAAGGCAAACTGATTGCTTCTAACCTATCTGTATCTGACTCAGACAAGACCATCGTTCTTCGAGGTAACACTGACACGCACCCGAACGAAGTTTTCATGCTTCGCGGTAAAAAGACAAAACGCCTTTCAGATTCAAATGATTGGTTAAATGATAAACGCTTTGCGAAACAAGAAAACATTTCTTTCAAAGCCCGTGACGGTGTAGAGATTGGCGGCGTATTAATTTACCCACTTGATTACCAAGAAGGTAAACGTTACCCACTGATCATGGCAGTTCACGGTGGTCCTGAAAGCCATGACAAAGACGGTTGGTTAACGAGCTACTCAGATCCAGGTCAAATGGGTGCAGCTCGTGGTTATGCTGTTTTCTACCCGAATTACCGTGGTTCAACCGGTAAAGGCGTTGATTATTCTAAGCTTGGTCAAGGCGACTATGCGGGTAAAGAGTTTGACGATCTAGTTGATATGAAAAACCATTTAGTTGAAATGGGCTTAGTTGATAGCAAGCGCGTTGGTATCACTGGTGGTTCATACGGTGGTTATGCTTCTGCTTGGGGTGCAACTAAACTGACTGAACACTTCGCGGCAAGTGTTATGTTTGTGGGTGTAACAAACCAACTATCTAAGTTTGGCACAACTGACATCTCTAATGAAATGTACCTTGTACATGCCCGTTCATACCCTTGGGAAAAGTGGCAATGGTACCTAGAGCGCAGCCCGATTTACTGGGCAGGTCAGTCTGAAACACCATTACTGATCATGCACGGTAAAGACGACCCACGAGTTCACCCTGCTCAGTCAATGGAGCTATACCGTTACATGAAAGTACAGGGTAAAGATGTTCGTCTAATTTACTACCCAGGTGAAGGTCATGGTAACCGTAAAGTAGCTGCACAGTATGACTACAGCATTCGTTTAATGCGTTGGATGGACAACTACCTAATTGACGGCAAGAAAACCATGCCAACTTACGAAATCGACCATGCTGCAAATTTAAAAGCAGCAAAAGAAGCTAAAAAGTAACTTAACTTCCTTAAAAACAACCAAAAGCCACCTATTTTAGGTGGCTTTTTTGTATGAGTTACACTCAACTTAGATTAGCTAAGATGAAAAATTTCCATAAACTAGTACTTTAGTAATAAAACTTTCACGCGTATACTCTATGCTCATTTCTAAAATAGTGACATGGAGTCAAATCAATGAAAATCTCTCGTTTAACTCTACCATTCGTAACTGCTGCAATTTTAGCGGGTTGTTCGGCAACAGGTCCTCACCTTAAAAGCTCTATTTCTGAAGGTGTAGCGGGCATTGAGGCGCGTTTACCTTATGCTAATTACTCGAATTACTTTGGTTATGTAGACTCATCAGTACAGCCTGAAGGTAAATACAAAGGCAAAGATACTTATTATCTTTATGCCTGGGTACCTGCTGCAGTTGATGAAATCGGTGTATCTATGATGTCACCGGCGGTTTCAGCGCCAGCAGAGGCTGACTTTAAACATGCTAATTATACGCCTGGCATGCAAAAAGATGCTGATAAATTCTTTGATACTTATATTGTGTTTGATCGTTTAAATATCATCGACAATACAAAAATCAAAAACGGTGGCAAGGTGCTACAAAACTTAGGGCGTAACGACGACACTTCTGAGTTACCAGCAAACCCAAGTGGCGCAAATTATAACTCTCTTCTTCGTAAAACAACGTCAATGAATAACGCAAGCGAAGCGCTTGTTCGTGGTGTTTACAGAATTTCATTTACGTCATTCCGTTCAAACGTAGAAGGCTCATTTGAAGCGACAATTGGTACTAACGTTCCTGGCGTTAAAATCGCAGCATCGCTTGAAGAGTTACATGAATTGGTAAATGGCAATAAGCTTTAAGCTCAACCTTTACTAATGACAAAAGGCCCGATCCGGGCCTTTTTAGTTTGAGGCATTATATCTATTAAGCTTTTTTAACGAACTTAGCTGTTACCATCATTTCGCCAACACCATCCACTTTACAGTCAAGCTCATGGTCTTTTTTATCTAATACACGACGAACTAGGGCTTTAGTGCCTATTTTTATCACTTGTGAGCTACCTTTGATTTTAAGATCTTTAGCAACAGTCACTTTATCACCGTCAGCAAGCACGGTACCGTTTGCATCTTTCACTTCAAATGCATCTTCGTCTACTTCATTTGGGTTCCACTCGTGTGCACACTCAGGACACACAAGGTTTGTTTGATCTTCGTATACGTATTCAGAATTACATTTAGGACAAGGAGGTAATGACATATTTCACAACTTCTAAAATTACAATGCCGCTATTCTAATGGCTAAAGAAGTATCATGCGAGGAGATTTTGAAAAAACCTGATCAACCATCAGCTTTTAACGATGTTTAATTCAGGTTAAATAAGCGTTGTTGAAATAAGTACTAATGTTGATGTTCAGATAGGTTAAGAAATAATGTCTACACTCTTAATTATGTTAGCTATTCTCAGCTTAATATAAAGCGAGCTGAACTTTAATGCTTTAACAGGCCGCTAAAAAGGAGGTAAAAACGGCCCTGTGCAAGTTAAAGGCTGACAATAAAGTTCGCTCATATAAAAAATTTAGGGCAAGTTCTGAATAAAAACAATGCCCTAAGCATTGTACTTTTGTCTATAAAAACAACAAAAGTACATTCAATTACGCATCCGGTGCACTATTATCCATCTGCAATTGTATGTAGTTTGGCAGACCCATTAGTTTGATTAGGTTTAGGTGTTGTTCAAGCCAATAAATATGATCCATTTCTGTGTCATCTAAGAGTTTCTCTAGAATTTCACGGGTCACATAGTCTTGTGCTTTTTCGCACTCACCTATGATGTTTTTTAAACTCGCAGCGACTGTCATCTCAGCCGTCAAGTCGTTTTCAAGCATTTGCTGAACGTTATCACCTACATTAATTGGCTGACGAGAGGCTGTATCTGGTTTACCTTCTAAAAACAGAATGCGCTCAATAATAGCCTTTGCATGATCTAACTCTTCATCATATTCATGCGCCAATTTGTGTCCTAACTTGCCCAAACCCCAGTCTTCGTACATTTTAGAATGTGCGAGATACTGATCCATTGAGGTTAATTCCAGCGTTAACTGCTGATTTAGTAGGTCGATAATTTTTGGATTACCTTGCATAATTTACTCCTCAACCTGCGACTGCAGATAGTTTTGAATACCAGTATGTTGAATTAAGAATTGCTGTGCTTCAATCCAGTCGACATACTCTTCTTCGTATTCAAGGATCTCTTCTAACAGTTCGCGAGAAATGTAATCTTGCTCTTTCTCACACAATTCAATTGCCGCTTTTAAAGCTGGGATTTGCTCTAATTCAAATGCCATATCGCAGGCGAGCATTTCTTCGGCATGTTCGCCGATACGCAATTTTTCGAGGTGCTGTAAGTTTGGTAAGCCTTCTAAAAACAAAATGCGCTCGATGAGATCGTCAGCTTGTTTCATGTCTTTTATAGATTTTTTATAGGCTTTTTCGTTAAGCTCTTCTAGCCCCCAGTTTTTGAACATACGGGCGTGAAGGAAATATTGATTTATCGACGTCAGTTCTAATGTCAAAATCGCATTTAATTGCGCAATGACTTGTTTATTACCCTGCATAGGGCCCCCTAATAAAAGTTACGAGACGCCCTATAACACTAGACTAAAATTTAGTCACTGCAAGACCATTTAAAAATAAGCAAAGAATTAATATATCCTTTTAAAATAAACAACTTATAACATAATTGAGAGTGATTTAGATTAGTAAAAACACTCTTAACACCATACTTTTTTACTAACCCTGTTAAACTAAATAAAAATCGTGTTCATTTAATTAATAAGTCTCTGTTTTATTTAATTAAATTGATTTTTTAACTGAGATCCCTAAGCGTTTAGCCAAACGCACTAAATTCGCTCTATCCAGTTTTAATATCCTGGCTGCTGCTGCCCAATTTAGATCATGCTCTAACAAAGCCTGCTCTATTAATTTTTTTTGAAATTGCTCAGTTGCTGACTTTAATGAATCAATTTGGTTCAAATCTAAACTATTTTGAGCGAGGCTTGAAGTTTGTACTTTTTCAAAACAAGACTGAGCATTGTGATGAGCTTGGTTATCTTTAAACAATTCACAATCACTTTCATCCACACTGATAATATTATTTGGCCACTGTTTTTGTTTTGCTTTTAATGCTGCACGACTTATCACATGTTCAAGCTCGCGAATATTGCCCGGCCAATTGTAAGATTGCAGTAATTGATACAAACTCGGCGACAACTTTAATTGCGCAATGCCAAGTTGCTTACTGACTTTTTCAGCAAAGAAGCCTGTCAGTAACGGAATATCATCTAGGCGTTCGTTTAAAGAAGGCACTTTAATCGGGAATACACTCAATCGATGATACAAATCTGCGCGAAAGCGCCCTGCTTCAACCTCTTCTAATAAATTTCGGTTGGTCGCTGCAATGACCCGCACATCAACAGATTGGGTTTTATCAGCACCAACAGGTTGAATTTCACCACTTTGTAATACTCTAAGTAACTTACTTTGAGTATTAAGCGGCAACTCACCGATTTCATCTAAAAAAATCGTGCCGCCATCAGCAAGCAAAAACTTTCCATCACGATGTGAATTTGCCCCCGTAAAGGCGCCTTTGCGATAACCAAATAACTCACTTTCGGCCAACGTCTCGGGTAAAGAGGCACAATTTACTTGAACGAACACTTTGCTTGCACGCAGTGATTGATTATGCAGAGAGTGAGCAACTAGCTCTTTACCTGTGCCAGTTTCACCCGTGATAAGCGTTGTAAAGTCTGAACTTGCAACTAACTGAATGTCTCTTTGTAATTGCTTCATGGCCAGACTTTGCCCAACCATTTCATATTGGCCTTTACTCAGTTCGGTGATTAAGTGACTGCCCTGCTGCGCTTTAGTGAGCAGGTCTTGAGTCAGTAGTATGGCACTGACATGTCGCGTCAAAGCTTCATTCACCATTTGCAAATAAGACGGCGCATAGTCTTCAAAAATGCCCGCATTTAAACTGTCTACTGTGATCACTCCAAGCAAATGCTCTTGATGCTTGATCGGAAACCCCATACACGCGTGAACGGGAATATCACCTTCTTGTGCAATCAGAAGTCCGTCATAAGGGTCTGGGAGTTCACTATTGGCACTGAATCTGACAGCCTTATCTGACTGACTAATTGCCTGTAAACGTGGATGCTTATCTATAACAAAGTGTCTACCCAACACATCTGGCATTAATCCTGATATGGCAACAGGTACCAGTTTGTTATTTTGATAGAGCAACAAGGCAATGGCATCACTAATAAAGCATTCTTTGACAGCCTGAATAACGGCTTCAAAACAATGCTCTACGTCGAATTGTGTAGAATTAGGTAATGCCCGAGCCAGCGCTCTATTAAGCATAAGTAGTGAAGATAACGAGCGTTGCTCCATGTTTTTTTGACTCTTTAATTACCAAAAGACTCTCAAAGTTTATGTCAAAATGACTCTCCCATTCAAAATATTATTTATTAAACCTTACTAATAATCTGATTTTAATAAGAATAATATTTGGCATAGTAAATGCCATTACATTCACATGCCCTAAAAAGATAAATTAACAAGCTGTGGAGTAGTAATGAGACCTATCAATTTAACCGAGCCGGTGCCTAGTGAGTTTAAACTTTTCAAGCCACATCAATGGCCATTATTCATGCTTGGCTTTCGGCCATTCTTTTTATTAGCAGGGTTTTGGTCAGTGCTCGCTATTTTGCTTTGGCAATTTATTTTAAATGGCACACTCTCTTGGCAAGCACAAATTCCTGCGACACTTTGGCACGCACACGAAATGATCTTTGGCTTTGCTTCAGCGGTGGCTATAGGCTTTTTACTGACCGCAGCACAAACATGGACCGGCGTGCCTGGTCTTTCTGGCAAAGGCTTATTCACCCTTGCCACGATTTGGGTTTCTTGCCGAGTTATTTTCTTTTTTTATGCAGACAACCAATTACTTTTGCTACTTGGGCAAATATTTTTCTGGCTCTTTGCCATTGCTTATTTGAGTCATATGCTGGTGTCATCGGCTTCAAAACACAATTACATCATGATTGTTGTACTTGCCTTACTCACTTTATTTAATAGCGCATTTTTAATGAGTACTTGGTTAGGTGAATATTCTTTCGCTCGTTTATTCACACAATTGGCCGTACTCGGCTTTATGTTATTAATTGGCATTATTGGTGGACGTGTCATTCCATTTTTTACAGCGCGTGGTTTAAACCGAGATGAACAAGTAAAAACACCTAAGCTTGATAAATTGCTGCTGTTATTTAGCCTATTGGCGATGACTGGGTTTGCTAGCATCAAACTCTTTTCTCTTGATATCAATGTTGGTTTTGTTTTACTTCCTGCTGCCACTTTGCATTTAACTCGCACCATTTTGTGGTTTGATAAAGAGATCTTTAAAGTACCGCTGCTTTGGTCACTGCATTTAGGCTACTTTTTAAGTGCAGTTGGCATTTTATTTCTCGCGTTTAGCTACCTGACAGGCCAAATTAATCCGGCCGATGCACTGCATTTAATTACCATTGGTGGCATTGGATTAATGATCTTGGCAATGATGGCAAGAGTCTCACTTGGTCATACTGGTAGAGCATTAAAACCGGCAAACATGTTAGCTTTGGCATTCGCTTTCATAGCTTTAAGCGCACTAGTTCGATCATTCATGCCAATTGTTTATTCTCCTCATCTGGCGTGGAATATCAGCGCTTATTTGTGGGTTGTCGGCTTTGCCATCTTCTTGTGGTTTTATACACCTATTTTAATAAAGAAAAGAGTTGATGGACGTAGAGGTTAAAAAGCCGAGTTGGCATTAACATCAACGATTCATTCTTTGAAATCAACACGGTAGCACCGACTTTATGTCGGGTATAAATAGTTTGCGAATTAGCGAAAAAAATATCGGATGATTCGCTGCCCCCCCGGTAGCACCGACTTTATGTCGGGTTTAAATAGTTGGTGAGTTGGCGATAACAATATCGACTCATTTTCTGAAATCAACTCGGTAGCACCGACTTTATGTCGGGTTTATAGAGTTGGCTAAAAGCTACAAGATAATAATTTTTAACACCAACTTTGTTTTCTACTGTTTTAACTAAACCGCTACTGACGCGTATCTTTTGGAGAATCCATCACTACATGGGTGGTGATGGTTCTCACCTGAGAAATTGAGCCCAGCACATCAGCATGAAGCGCTTTAAAGGTATGTAGGTCTTTAGTTTCTATGCGCAAAAGATATTCATACGGGCCCGTCACATTATGGCATTCTTTGATTTCATCAACATCCTGAAGTGCTTGCTCAAATGCGAGTTGAGAAGGTGTTGAGTGCTCAGTCAACCCAACAGCCACATAAGCGATAAAACCAACGCCTAGCTTTTCTGGATCAACCACTGCCTTGTAGCCTTTTATCAAACCTGACTTTTCTAATTCTTGCACTCTTCTCAAGCAGGCTGAAGGTGACAAACCAATTTGCTCAGCAAGCTCTGTGTTGGCTATTCGTCCATCCTTCTCTAGAATGCGCAATATTTGCTGGTTATATCCATCTATTTTCGTCATTAATTGCAAAACCCAAGCTTATAAAAGTGAAATACGCGTGATAATTGAGCATAAAACTCGCTAAGCTTGTTTTAACACAAGTAAAGGAATAATCCTATGACACAAGAAATCATTCTCGCGTTTGCGGCGTTCGCATTTGTTTCATCTATCACGCCAGGACCAAATAATTTAATGCTGATGAGCTCTGGCGCAAACTTTGGTTTTAAAATGACTGTGCCACACCTAATGGGTGTAGTAATTGGCTTTGCTATTATGATTGAATTAGTTGGGTTAGGCGTAATGCAGCTATTCAATGCTTTTCCAGTGACTTACGACATTTTAAAAGTCGTTTCTATTGTCTATTTGCTTTACCTTACCTATAAAATTGCGACGGCAACCCCCAGTGAGAGCAAAGATATTACAGAAAAAGGCAAGCCTTTTTCATTTATGCAGGCCGCTCTCTTTCAATGGGTCAATCCTAAAGCATGGACTATGGCACTCACTGCGGTGAGCGTTTACGCGCCTGAACAAAACTTACTCACAGTCACTATTATCTCTGTTATTTTCGCAGTCGTCGGTTTTCCTTGTGTAATGAGTTGGATTGTCTTAGGACAAAAAATGCAGGCAATCTTGAAACAGCCAAGTCATATGAAAAAGTTTAACTGGGCCATGGCGGGTTTATTAATCATCTCTATTGTTCCAGCGCTTTAAGAAACTGATATAAACTTTTCATCAGCAAAATATCAGTTTTTTATCAATAGAAAATCAATTAATTAGCTGTATTTACTTTCATCATGGTGACAACTATTCAAGGAGTCACCATGAACATAATTAAACACTTCACGTTATTCATACTTTTACTCGCCTGCCTATTAAACTCGCTCGCATACGGACAGGAGCAGCAAAGTAAGGGCGTTAAAACAATAAAGCATCAGTTTCAATCTAAGGCAGCCAAACAAACGATTTCATTTGATGTCATATTCCCGTGGGGATACGACAAAAATCAAAAATACCCTGTCCTTTATACCACATCTGGAGGCAGTCGAATTGATATGCTTACTTATCAAACCGATTGGCTAAGTCATGTTGAAATGGGTCCCATGCCTGCCATTATCATCGTGCAATTACCCCAACTTAATGTTGAGTCAACACTACATCCTAAATTTGTATCGGCTTCCGGCGTTGCCAGCCCATTGACTTTAAATGTGCTTAAAAATGAACTCATCCCATTTATCGATAAAACCTACTTAACATACGACTACAAGGTACTAGAAGGCTATTCGAGTAACGGTAATTTTGTGCTGCATGCGTTTGAACAATCGCCGACTTTATTTAATGGCTTTATTGCCAGCTCACCAGCTCTAGAGTTAGACAAGTCAGGACTTATTGAAAGGCTTTCAAAGCTAAAGTATTCAGAAAAATACCAAGATAGGTTCTTTTATCTTTCTCTTGGCTCCTTCGTTAATAACGCTCCACTGTTTGAAAACATCAAAGCTAATTTTAGTCAGCAAGCGTTTCACGCTCGATTTTCAGATTACAGCCAATATAATTTTTTATCTGTTGCAAGCCTAAGTATTACCGATGCTATGGAACACCTATTTGCTGATAAAAGCCCAGACATTGCGCAATTTGCAAATGAGGGCCTACAAAGTGTTATTGTTTACTTTAAAAAGCTCTCTGAAAAATACCAGCAAACGCTTAGTCCAAACCCAAGCTTAATCGATTTAAGTTTTTACTATGTGGAGCGAAACGAAGGTGAAAAAGCTATTTCAACTATGCAATATTTAGTCAATTCGCATCCGGAAAATACCTTCTACTTAAGCAGGCTCGCAAAGGTTTATGATCAATTAGGAGAAACTGAAAATAGCCGCCTTACATTACAACAGGGTATTAAGCTCGCAATCAAGCTCAACAATGAAGATGCCCTCACCTATTTCAAAGGTGAATTGAGCAAACTTTAGACTCAGTTTGTTTAGGCAATGTAAGCAGCTTAGTTTTATTCAATTGAGCTGCTAAGCTCTGCACGTTAAACTCTGCAAAAAGAGGAACAAACTAATGACATTAAACGACTTCTTAGCTCAGCTTAAAGCCCAACCAGAAACCATTACTTTTGAACTATGTCAGCAAACAATTGCGGATAATTACACTTATACTGCGTCAGCTTTTAATAATAACGGCTTGCAAAGCAGTGCCGAACAAAACCAGGGCTCTTGTAAAATCTTAGCTTTTGCACGACTCAATAATTTAAGCAAAGAACAAACACTGCATTGCTTTGGTGATTATTATCGTATCGACGTTGTTCAACACCCAGAAAATGACGACCACGGTAATATCCGTACACTTTTGAAAGCTGAATCGAGTGTAGCAGCAGTTACTTTCGACGGTACGCCACTGCAGTAAGCTTTTAGTCATTCAGATAGTGGTTTAAGATAAAAAAGCTATAAACTACTATTTGAAATTATGTCTATCGAACAAATTTGGGCTGAGTATAAAAACAGCCTGCACGCTTTTTTACTGTCGAAAGTCTCTAACCCAGCTGACGCAGAAGAATTATTACAAGATATCTTGTTAAAAACACATTTGCAGATCCACCAGCTAAAAGATCAGGCCAGTATCAAGCCTTGGCTTTTCCAAATTGCCAATCACGCCATTATAGATTTTTATCGAAAACACAATAACTACCAGCATACCGAGTTAATCGAGGTAATTGAAAAACAAGACGCAAACATTCGAGCTGATTTAATTAGATGCATAGAGCCATTTTTGCAGGCCATGCCTGAAGATGAAGCTGACTTAATAAGAAAGATTGACTTAGAAGGCTGCTCGCAAAAACAACAAGCTGAACAGCTTGGAGTAAGTTACTCCACCTTTAAGTCTAGAATGCAAAAGAGTCGAGCTGACTTAAAAGTGCTTTTCGATCGCTGCTGTGATTTTGAGTTAGATAAACAAGGCAATCTAATTGACTATCATAGAAAACCACAACAAACCGAAAAAGAATTAAATAGAAACTCTTAAAATAGTTTCGTCTTTTTGCACCGCGCTTCGTCTTAATAAGTGAATACAAAACACCACTATTGGAGATGTAATGCGTTTTTTAAACAACCAAACTTTTGACGTTACCCCTAAGCAATTCTCAATCAGCAGTCATAAACCGCGTGTATTGGTGCTTTACGGCTCACTCAGAGCAAAATCAATGAGTCGTTATGCTGCAGAAGAAGCGGCAAGAATACTCGAGCATTTAGGCGCTGAAGTGAAGTTGTTCAACCCAAAAGGGCTTCCTCTTTTTGATAATGGCGTATCGGTGGAAGACGAAAAAGTCCAAGAGTTACGTGCTTTAGTAAAATGGTCAGAAGCACAAGTTTGGTCTTCTCCCGAAATTCACGGCAACATGTCGGCTGTGCTTAAAAATCAAATTGACTGGATCCCACTCTCAGAAGGTGCAGTAAGACCGACACAAGGTAAAACACTCGCCGTCATGCAAGTATCAGGCGGCTCACAAAGCTTTAATGCGGTAAATAATATGCGTGTTCTCGGGCGTTGGATGCGTATGTTAACCATACCGAATCAGTCTTCAATGGCTAAAGCTTGGCAAGAGTTTAACGAAGACGGTACGATGAAAGAGTCCGCCTACCATGCTCGTATTGTCGATGTGATGGAAGAACTAATGAAATTCACCTTGCTGACTCGTGACAATCTTGATTGGTTAGTTGACCGATACAGTGAACGAAAAGAAAGTATCAATACTGCCATTAAAGAACAAGTGAGTCAGGCTGATGTATTTGAAGTAAAGTCCAAGTGTAAAACAAAGAAACAAGCTGCTGCGACGAATACTTCCAAAGTAGCATGTTGCTAATTTAAGCCATATTACTTTCTGTATATGTATTGTTAGATTTAACAGTTACCGAATACTGGAAGTTAATACCAATCCTCAATAATACTTAATCATTTTGAGGGACTAAAACTGACG
>NZ_PPSW01000046.1 GCF_005876835.1 Pseudoalteromonas phenolica | reverse complement strand
AGCCCCTTAGTGGGGCGTTGAGGCTGTAGAATTACTCTTTTTGGGTACTGTTTTTCTGCTCTAGGGTTTGGTTGTTTTTTAACCTTGAATCGTATGGGCTACTGTGATCTAATAGATATTATTCACCCTCGGTAACCTGTTATGGCCAACTACAAGCCAGACTTATCTTGCCAAAATAAATTCATTCCAATCAATTTTTCAGAACAAATTCTGCCCGGCACATTTGAATATGCGCTGTGTTATATTATTGAAAATAAACTCGACTTATCGGGCTTTGATGCATGGTACAACAATGACAAAACAGGCGCTGCGGCCTATTCGCCAGCGGTGATGTTAAAGATTGTTTTATTAGGTTATGCCCATGGCTTAATCAGCAGTCGCCGAATCGCAAAAGCCTGTGAGAATAATATTTTGTTTATGAGCGTATCGGGCGATGTGCAACCGCATTACACCTCAATAGCCAGTTTTGTGGCAAAGATGCATGAGCAAATAGAGCCCTTATTTACCCAAGTGCTGATGATATGTGATGAAGAAGGCTTAATCGGGCGCAACATGTTTGCAATCGATGGGTGTAAATTAAAATCTAATGCCAGCAAAGAATGGAGTGGAACATTCGATGAGCTTGGACGGAAAAAAGTTAAATTAGAGCGGGCGAGTAAACGCATTCTCGAGCGGCACCAATCACAAGATAATCTAAGCGAAGAGCAGATAACACAAGATTTAAAGCAAAAAGAAAAGCTAGATAAAAGTGCAGATAAAATCACACAGTTCCTCGCGACACACCACGAAAAAACAGGTAGTAAAGGCAAGCCAGTCAAAAGCAACATCACCGACCCAGATAGCGCAAAGATGACGACCTCAAAAGGCACGATTCAAGGCTATAATGGCATCGCGATTAACGATGATAAACACCAAGTCATATTGCAAGCACAAGCATGGGGGTCAGTAGGGGAGCAACAAACCTTGCAGCCTGCGGTGGCACAATTAAAACAACAACTGGATAAGCTCAGTCAGACTACGCAGCCAACAAAACAGCCTATAAAATTCACGGCAGACAGCGGGTTTAATAGTGAAGCAAATTTAGAGTTTATGGCGCAAAGTGGCTTTGATAGCTACATAGCCGATAATCAATTTCGAAAGCGAAATCCACTGTTTAAAGAAAGTGAAACCTATGAAACGGCACAAGAGAAGCGCAGACTAAAACGACGAAAAGGAAAGCCTCGGTTATTTACCTCAGCAGATTTCCACTACGACGAAGTTACGCAAACGTGCAGATGCCCTGCGGGCAAAAGCATGTGGCGAAGTGGCACACATGTAAAAAGTCATCATCAAGAATACACGCGATTCTGTGGGTATTTAAAAGAATGCAGAGTATGCCCATTGCAAGCACAATGTATGCGAAAGCCCCCGATTAAAACGGGGAGACAAGTACAGTTTAAAAATGATGATTTGCGTAAAAAGCACAGCTACATGGATAAAATGAAAGTTAAAATAGATAGCCCAATGGGCAGGAGAGCATACAGTAAGCGACTAGGATGTATCGAACCTGTATTCGGAAATATCACCGTGAATAAAGGCATGAATAAACTGACCTTGCGAGGACATAAGAAAGTGAATGCGCAATGGCAACTGTATTGCTTGGTGCATAACCTAGAAAAATTACAAAATACGATACACTGAGAGGGTTAGCCCTTCTGCACCTCAGAAAGCAACATAAAACCGCCTCAAAGCCCCATAACCCCCCTGTAATTTCCCCTTAAAAATGAAAATAATATTTAAAGTAGAAAAAGGCTAAACGATTGAATCAAATAAGGAACTCGGATAAGGTTCATATATGAAAGAAAAATCATTAGAAACGAGTAATTCTACAGGCTCGTTAGGTAACTTAATGGAAAGCTTTGCCCAACTTTTATGTTATTATTTA
>NZ_PPSW01000045.1 GCF_005876835.1 Pseudoalteromonas phenolica | reverse complement strand
ATGCAAACGATTAAAGATTTTAGCAAACTCATTAATAATCGCGATATTTAAGTCACGTTGAGTATTCTCAATAACTTTTGCAGCTTCGGCTACTTTAATCGAACTAGCTTTATGCGTACCAGCTTCGACGATTGAACCATAAAGCGCATCGACAAAGTCAGCCACTTCAGGTGTTGAACCCGACGTAATTTTCATGATTTTGGTAAGGGTATTAACCTTATCACCCGGGTTAATTCGCTCTGGTGAGTAACCAGCAAAGAAGTCTTGGTTAAATGTTAAACCTGACACCTTCTCAATGATTGGTAAACAAACTTCTTCTGTCGCACCTGGGTAAACTGTTGACTCATAAATTACAACGTCACCTTTCTTTACAAATTCACCCAGCATTTCTGAAGCTTTTTGTAGTGGCGTTAAGTCTGGTGCGTTATTGTCGTCGATTGGAGTAGGTACTGTAACTATGTATACAGTGCTGTCTGCAAGTTCACTCTTGTTACTCGCAAAACGTAGCGATGTCGCCGCTTGAAGCTCATCATCTGACACTTCCAATGTTGAGTCATGACCAGACTGTAACTCTTCAACTCGCGCAGAGTTGATATCAAACCCTAGTACATTAAATTTCTTTGATAACTCAACTGCCAAAGGCAAACCCACATAGCCTAAACCTATGATGGCAATATTTGTGCCTGAACTTAAATTCATGTTTTGTATTTCCTAAAAAACCATAATATAACTGAGTCTTATAAATGCTTTACTACGCTAATAAATAACGAGTTTAAACAAAACTAGTGCAGACAACTTTAAAGTTGTAATTCAGGTAGCCTAAAAACTTTCAAAGAATACACTCATGAGACAGCTAGCAAGCAAATAAAACAGCGCGGAATTGTAATATATATTTCGCTTTTTTGAAACCTATGATGAGCGACTTTAATGGGATGATTTGTTATTTATTGTTATCAAATAAAAAAAGTGGTCTCAGTCGGAAAACCACAGCTTCTGGATTTCTTTTTTGCACTCAGAATACTTACTTTCTGTCATAATTCGGAGCAGTTGCTTTAATAGCACTTGGAACGGTAAGCTCAAATCAAACCTTTTCAACAGAACATCACAAAATTCTCTGAGCTGACTATCATTCTGAACCCTCAAATTAATGCCTTTAAAGTAATAAACTTCATCCAGATTAGGGCTAATCATATTGAGAGGGCAATCTAATTGACAAATACCTATAAACTCCGGCTTATATGCTCTAATAACCCATTGAAAATGACCGATCAACTTAACTTTATTTCTTCTTATATGTCGATAATCAATATTACACTCTTCTGACAACTCCCTGCACATCGCGTGCTTAAGTAAATCGATCAGATTATCAGATTTTGAGTTTTCAATATCATTCCAATCAACTGAACCTGAGCCTGATGGAGCAATTAAACCTGAGCTTTGTAATTGGTCAGTTCCTTGCCTCAAAACTACGAGATAATCATCTGAAGTTTTCGCCAGAATAGAAACACCGATATGAGAAAAGCTAATATTCTCATTTTGTGAGAAGTGTTCTAAAAGCATTTTACTAGAAGCACTTGTATTTTTGTTTTTTGACTTTGTAAACATTTTAGCAAAAAGCTTTTCAACTTCTTTAGAATTAAAATAACTAGTTTTTAACAACTTTATATTACTTTCCTTAGATGCTGAACTATAAAAGTTTTTTATCAAAACTTTTTCTTCATTAATAAAGCTATTATGAATTTTATCTTGACTCTCTAGATATTTTAGTTTTTTAGCTGAACTTTTTAGTACATCATATTGAAAATTTTGAGTTTTTTCGTGCAACAAATTAATGGCTAAGGAATCACTACAAGATGCGTATAGCTCATTTACTGGAATATGAATAGTTTTCTACCATTTAGTTGTATTTAAGGAGCACGCTGATTCTTTGATTCATTTATACTTTTCTCTGTCAAATAACATATAGCCATACCTAATCCAACCAAAAGATAATAAGTAGGCAAAGTTTTAAATCTATCTGACATCGCTGAAGAAAAACCAAATATCAAGGGCACAGACCACATATAAACAAATATCGACTTAAGAAAAATCGCTTCAAAGCTTGTCTTTGGTAATTTTTTTAATGTTTGCAAATAAAACATACTTACTAACACATTAAACAAAATGGCAAGTATAAGCCCAGTAAACCCCCACTTAATTAAATGATGTCCGTAAAAACTCTCAACAATAGGAATCACAAGGCTGATTGCATCACGATCAGCCCCTCCACCTAAGGGAAAATACTTGGCTGCGAATTGCAAGCCAAGTGAAAACTCATTTAGTCGGTGTAATGTAGAGCCATCAACACCCTCGCCAGAATCTAGCATCGCGAAAATATAATACATCCCCCCTAGGCTTTCTTCATTAATAAGATCGTTTGAGAATAGATATAAAATCAGCAAGCTCAGCATAGATAAGAAAATGAGAATAACAATATTAACCTTAAAGTTATATTTAGCACTCGAGAAAAAGTAACAAAAGATCAACATAATACCAATTGATCCAATTCCGCCTCTCGAAATAGTCATTACTATTCCTAGTAAAACTATAAAGGTAATTCCCCATTCTTTTACTCTTAGGCCATTAAAAGCGACAAACTTAAAAAAGTAAAAGTAAACAAACAAAGATAAAAACATCGAAAAATCTGATGGGTAAATATAAGTGCCTGAAAATCGATAGAAGTGCATAATTACAGAATCATCACTCTTTCTACCTTTATAGATATCAACTAATGAGTATGTTTCAGGAATAAATACTAAAAATGAAAAAGCAATTTGAATAACGGCGGCAAGAACTAGAAGCTTAAAAAGCCTTTCAACATCATCTTTTCCTCTTAACAAGAAGAAGATAGGAAAAATAAAATATAAAGCATAAATCACCGGTCGAACCAAATCAGGAATTGAGCTACTGGAAAGACCCTTCCATTGATATAAAGATATCGAAATATAATATAAAATAACAACAATAAAGTAATGGAAAAATACTTTGAAAAAAGCTACAGGTACCTTTGGCTTAACTTTGTCAAAATACAATGCAGCTATACATACTGATAATACAATAATATGAAGTAGCTTTTGAGCAAAACCATCATTAAAAGAAAGTATTGGAAAAGTGAACACCATAAGCCATACAACTTGATGTACTCTTAAAGCTTGAATTACCATTCGGTTCTACGCGTTACATATTTATAAATGAAACTAGGATAATCCTTAAGTACTCTGTCTCTGACATGCTTATGCATCACTACCCTTTGTAGCCATCTCAACCCAAGTTTTTTTATAATAGGATAGTAATAATCAGCCTTTATGGATGTCTGAGTCAAAAAGCCACCACACGTTATCATAACGCAAGGGAATTCTAAGTTACGCTTTAAAAATGATGCCATATCTTCTTGATAAGGAGTCCCCATTCCAAGAATTATTAACTTCGGTTTAACTGCATCTAAATCCTCTAATAGTTTTTGCCTATCATCAACATATCCATTTCTATAAAACATGATATTAAGTTCGGGGTAAATCTCCTTTAGCCTTTGATTAGCTACATTTATTTCAGGCCCCTTAGCACCTATCAGTGCAATCGGCAAGTTATTTTTTTCAGCAAAAACTAAAACATTTTCAGCAATTGAACTAAAATCGAAACTTGCTCTTTCAATATACTTATATCTGATTGAGTGCAACTTACAAAGCAGTGCCCCATCTGAAAAATAAAAGTCAATATCATTTGCTATTTGCTCAAATTTAGCCTTCATCAGTACAGAGTATGAAAAAGGGTTTAAAAACGAAATAGCTACACATCTATTTGATTTAACAGCTTCAGAAAACGTTTTATCAAATTGACTTCCACATTTTATCTTTTGATCTAAATACGTTTTCATTTAATTTTCTCAAAAACTTTAATATAGTTACTTGCAGCTTTTGCTAACATGAAATCTTGAGTGTTTGGGGATGGTAAAAACTCATTATTTTCAATTTTTAAAACTGCATTAACAAATCCATCTACATCACCTTGACTTATCAAGTATCCAGCCTTTCCATTATTAGTCAGCTCTTTAGGGCCGTGTTTACAATCAAAAGCAACCATTTGCTTACCTAAATATGCAGCCTCAACCAAAACAGTTGGTAACCCTTCCCATCGAGAAGGTAAAAGGATCCCTTTAGAAGCTTTTATATATTTGAATGGATTATCTGTACTACCGTGAAGAATTATGTTGTCTTGCAATCCTTCGCTCAATATTTTCGCTTTTAAATAATTTCTTTCCGGTCCATCCCCAAGTACTATTACTTTGATCGAAGGCCTTGTGATTTTTAATTTAGAAACTATACGTATTAATAGATCATAACCTTTTTGAAAATGTAGCCTTCCCACGCAGACATAAAAATCATTATACTCAACGTCTTCGTTTGCTAAGATTGTGATATTACTGTCCAATACAGGATTATAAACAGTAATCACTTTCTCTGTACTTAAAAAAAGGCTTTTAATTAACCCTTCTCTTATACCTTCAGATACTGAAACCACTTTGTCTATAGAGTGGTAAAAAATTACTGCAGCAAGTCTTCTTACTATATTTTTAATTACACTTGTTTCTGGAAGCTTTATCGGCACATGCTGTACAGCAGTATATTTTATCTTTTTAGGATTACTAAATCTAAAACGATATTTAGATAACCCGCCTTTAGTGAAAATTACATGATCAGGTTGTATTTCATTAACTAATCCGGAGAAAGCTTTTGCTTTTGAAAAGTAATGCATACCTTTCAAATGGAAACACTTAAATTCAGAGTCGAAACTATCAGCAAATTCTCCTACAGGATTTTCACATAACACATATAATGAAATTGAGGTATTTTTACTTAATGCTCTTAGTAACTGAAGAGTAACTCGTTCAACACCGCCCATTTCAAAAGACTCAAGTACAAATAGCAGCTTCACTATCAATCCCTCTGGCACGATCTTATAAAATGCAAACGCTTAGACTCTATAGATTTACTAGAAACTAAATTTCGATGTTTATCGCTCAAAACTGTAGAAGCATTGCTTCTTATAAACCGCTCAATATCTAAAAAATCGAGTTTTTTTTGTGTATCAATTGTTAAAAGCCAACTTAAATTTTTCAGCCCTTCGAATGCGGTATCCCTATAACCTAAAATAATAGGAAAACCATAGGCAAGGTACTCTCTAACTTTTAATGGTGACGCCTCAAATAAATTATTTCTATATAAAGCTAAACTTCCAACACAGACAGTACACTTTGCAAGTACCTTCAAGTACTGTTCTGCATTAAGGAAGCCATGATAGAATAAATTATCTTTGTTATTCCCTTCTATACCTACTAAATGAAAATCGAACATAGGCATATTTTTAGCCATTTGTTCGATAAAGTCGACACCGTGCCAATCTTGATTTGGGCTGCCAATAAAAAAAACCCCTAACCTAGTAGAGTCAATAGCAATAGACTGTTTTATGACGGGGTATTTTTCAAGGTCAATACTATTAGGAAAGCAGCAACGTTTTACATTGGGGAGATTATTACTTTTTAAATGAGTAATCTCGTTTGTGACACCTATAAGGCCTGACATACCGCTAAGTAAGCGTTTTCTGAGCATTTTAAAAGCACAATATCGAAGTAGAGCCTTGAAGCTCTTCTCTTTTAGTAACAATAATTTGGATTCAGCTAAATCATCAGTATTAAGTTCAGCTATAAATTTGAAGCGCTTTTTAAGTTTCGCTACTGTTACACTCCAAGTATCGTATCTATAATAAACTACATCTGGTTTAAAATTTACTATATCTTCAAAAAGATGAGAATTTAAAGTCAGTCTAGCTGCCAATGGACCAGGCATAGGATATAAACAATAATCTTCTCCCATGTTTTTCACTGTCGGTACTAGACAAAATACCTTTACTTCTACACCCTGATTTTTCCACTCGGTTATTTGCGTTGCCACTTTTTTTGCAACACCATCTCCTTTAGTTATGTCATGCGAAAGGAGGTATGCAATTCTATTCATTTAATTCCTAATATCAGCTATATACAAATTGTATCGTTACTTATGCTACTTGACGCAGCTAGCTAATTTAAAATATCGATGCTAGTGTTTTCGAATCCAACTCAATATTTTCCAAACATGAATTAGACAATAGTTGTAGACCATAAATAATAAGCAGAAAACTAAAAACATTTTCCATTCATCTACACCTAAAAGCTCCATACAAAGTCCTATAGCAGCAATAATAAATGCCACTATGGATATAGTTACTAGAGCTCTTCGTCTTGATTGCCCAGCCCTCTCAAAAATATGATGTAAATGCTCACGATCTGGCTTGAAAGGAGATGTTCCTTTTTTAATTCTTCTGATCATGATAGCAACCATATCCATTAAGGGTATTGCTATCAAATACAAAGCTAACACAGGCCTAAATGCTGAGACATTTTCATCTACACCGACTAACAATAGCCATATAACAGTGAAGCCTATTACCATACTACCAGCATCACCCATAAACACTTTACCCAGCTTCTTACTTGGCCAGCGTAAATTAAACATTAAAAAAGCGATTATCGCTGCAATAAAAATTGAAGATAAGAAAAGCCACTCACTTCCAGCAAGTAAAAAGGTAACTGAGATAAAAAGAAATGTATTTAAACTTAACATTCCAGCTAGCCCATCTATACCATCGACCATATTAAATGCGTTAATTGCAGCAATTACAGATAAAACTGTTATTAAAACACCAAATTTTCCGAGTGTTACTTCAAAACCTAAAATATTACCGAATGTCGTTAGATACATATCTGCAGCTAAGAAAATAAATATACTTACTCCGCACTGAGTAATTAGACGAATAGTAACTGACAAATCATTCTTATCATCCAATACACCAAGAATAAGTAACGTCATTGCTGAAAATAAATATACAAAGATCTGCGTATTAGAACTGAAGAATAATATAGACGTAATGGCAATACTAATAAATATGGCTAAACCACCAATCAAAGGAATAGCCCCTGCATGCTTCTTACGCTGGTTAGGGATATCCACCAAGCCAACTTTCACTGCAATAGGGTGTACAATAAAGTTAATAAAAGCACATAAGGAAAAGCAAAATATAATAGGTTCTAAATACATAAAAATTCACATTATTAACAGTTGTGACTGAATAACTATCTTCTTGAAGAATATCTAATAAAAATAACAATCAACCCTAACAAACCTCCAAAAACAGCAGCTAAAATTACTATAACTCCTCTACTAGGCTTTTCTTTTTTTTCTGGAGCTAATGCTGGGTCTATCGTTTTAAATACATACTCTTCTCTTGTATTGGCAAGAGTTAAAGTTTCAGTGTGCTTTTCAATTAAACGATAAAACATAGTTTTAATTTCAGCAACTTCGGCGTTTTTTAGCTCACTCTCGAGATAAAAAATTCTATTTTCAGCTTCACTTATATCCATTGATTTTATCGTTTTATTAACTTCTTCAATTAAATAGCCAACAATATCTTTAGCCAAATCCGGAGACTGATGTAAGGCAGAGACAGATACAAATCCATTACCTAACTCTTTTACCGACACTATATTTTTATATACCTCATACGCTTGCTGCATAGTAGGCATTAGTGTCATATTAGAATTTTCGTCAAATTTCCATCGTCGATTTACTGGATCATAAATTTCCTCTTCAAAATTCAACTCTCTAGTTTGTATGTTCCAACCTTTTACTGCCATCAGTTTTGGAAGAAGATCATATTTATCGATAAAGTCATTAGCAAATCTTCTAGATTTAACAATCTCAATTGCCATTTGTGTTTTGGAAACACTTTGCTCACCAAGACTAATACCTGCTAAGCCGGCTAACCCCCCCAAGCCCTTCATTGATGATGGATTACTATTGGCATCACCTACAGGCAATACCAGAGCAGAGGACTTATAAATGTTTGGCAATTGGAGGGCATAAAATACCCCCCCCCCTGTAAATAAAACAATGAAAGATAGAAGCAACCATTTCTTCTTATAGATCTCACTAATTATTTCAGTTAAATCAACAGCTGAAGTTATTTGTGGGTCAGTTAAATTACCTTTCATGCTACTCCTAAATTTACAAACGAGTTATTGCAGCAATACCTGCTGTTAATTGGAAGAATATTTGTGTTGCTGTATTCCACAGTGTCAAATTATCCATATATGTTGCATCCATTGGTACAACAATCGTGTCACCAGCTTGCAACTGCCCCTGGTAATTAACAGAGAACCAACCTGAAGACTGCGGTATGAACACTGAGCCATTCGCTTTTATTACATATATCTGCTCTTTGTTTGCTCTTTCTTTGAGCCCGCCGCTCATCTCTAGATATTTATCAATGGTAATTCCGCTCTTAAATAAATGAGACGAAGCATAGTTAACTTCACCAATAACCGAAATTGAATCTTGCTTACCTGGAATATAAAGTGTGTCACCATCCTGTAAAATAACGTTTTCTCTTTTTTCTAACACGTCAGGCAAGTCAATCACTAATCGCCCTACCACCTCTACACTTGAAAGGTCCGATAGAAGCTTATTTGTTTCTTCGTAGCTCATCTGAGCTGAAAAACCAGAGGTGCGTTGCAAACTCATTGAAGCGATATTACGTCTCAGTTCTTCGGAAAGTTTTTCGAGCTGCTTTTGTTCCTGTGTTTTAATTGCTTCACGAGTAAAAACTGCTGCATTTGGTTCTGCATAGACTGTCAACCCTCCAGCACGCTTGATAACTGAGTTTAAGTTTTCTCCTTTACTTACTGTGTAAGTACCAGGAAATTTAACTTCTCCTTTGAGAGTTACTTTGTTGCCAGTTTGCCAATTCGGTTGCATCAAGATGTTTAAATTATCATTATCCACTATGCTTTGCTTTAAGTGCTGCTCATTGTTCAGATTAAGGTGAATATATTTAAATTGCTCTTCTTCTGTATTAACAAATCGCGTCAGTTCAGCTTTAGACTCAAAGGCTGATTCAAGTAAACCACCGGCAGCAATGATTGCATCACTAACAGTTAAATTTCTAGAGATAGGGTAAACTCCAGGAAAACGCACTTCACCACTCACTTCGTAACTCAGGGCGCCAAACTTTAACCCAGAACGAGTTTCAAGTCGTCTTTTAACAAATTCAAGTAAAACCTTACGGCTAAATGGCGCAAATTCAGAATCAAGCACCTTACTTGCATACTTATTTGCTTCGTCTAGGTGCTTTTTTAACTCCTGATACTCAAAGAGATGCCATAACTTTGATTGGTATTGTTGCTTTAACTCGTTTTCGGTTAATGCTAATTCCGTCAGAGCTTGTTCTTCTGTTTTCTTTTGATTATATCGGCTAAAAATAAAAACCTCGTCATTTTTTTTCAGATATAAGTTACCTGAACCTAAGGCTTCAAATGGCGAAAACTGCAAAACTTCTAACTTACCATTATCTAGTGTCTCTCTAAGAATTAATGCATAACGATAATCAGCCTGTGGTAATAAGTCAGATTCTAACCTTTTAATCACCTTGTCGAAGGTTAATCCATCAGACCATTCATAAACACCAGGCCTAACAACTGCGCCTATTACTTTTACAGAGTCTAGAACTCGTTCACTTACTTCTTGAACAATAAAGCGGTCGCCACCTTGAGGCTTAAATGAGTCATTGCTCTGAGAAAAGTCGACATTGATAGCTAAACTTCTATAACTATCGTCTACTCTGTGCAGCTGAACCTGCTTTTTGTAAGCATTCTCTTTGAAACCACCAAACATTTTTTCAATCGACTGCTTCGTATCAGTGTCTGAAAGTTCAAAAATACCTTCCCTCTTTACCGCTCCTTCGACAGATATTTGCTCACCTACTGAAGGGACAAATATAATGTCACCGTTTTTAAGGGAAATGTCATGCTCTGCATTACCATCCAGTAACAAATCATATAAATCTAAGTTAGTAACAGTTTTTCCTTGCCTTTTTAATTGTACATTTCTTAAACTTGCAATTTCAGAAAGGCCACCACTCGCAAAAAGTGCATGCGTTATAGTTGATAATGGGGAAACCGTATATGAACCCGGTTTATAAACTTCACCTAAAACCATCACTCGTAATGAGCGCATACCAGAGATAGAAATAAATACATTTAACCCAATAGCTTCTTTTGAGACTTTTTGTTCTATAAGCTTTTTCAGTTCAGAGTATGTTAAACCGGCTACTTGTACCGGAGAAAAATCTGGGATACTTAAACGCCCCTCTCCGTCAACCATTACATCATGTACAGCACTTGTTTTACCATATAGGTTAATCGTTATCATGTCTCCATTACCGATAACGTAGTCGTTTGGCACCACAGGTGCTTCAGAAGGTGCAAAAGTACTAGGCTGACCTGAAAACAGTTCATATCCGAACGGTTTTAAAACTTTTTCAAAAGGCTTTTCAGATACACTCTCTTTATCATTGCGCACTTCATCAAGCTCTCGAGGTTGTACTGATTGCTGTTGTTCGTTGTTTGTTTTTAAGCTTGCGGTAGAGGAAGAAAAGGCAGATACATCAACGCCATATTGCTTCGCAAGCGCTTCTTGCTGAGCTCTTGGCAATTTTTTAAACTGTTCAATTTGTGCTTGGGTTGGTGTAAATGCCAGTGAAATGCTTGAAAAAAGCATTAAAATCAATACAAAAACACGTTTAAAAAACATATTCAAACTTAAATCCTATAAGCTATGGCCAAAAAGATTGCATATTCTACACGAATTACCATACATAGAAAAAGGGGCTATCGCCCCTTTTTTTGTCTATATTACAAGTTTACGACAATGCTATGTTAAAAGCTGTAAACTAATGTTAAAGACGTTTCTGTATCTGTATTTTCTTTATCATCACTTACATCAGAGTTGTGTGTGATGTTATAAGCAAATTTCATCTGTAATGAGCCGTTGATTTTTGTCAGTAGCGCAGATTCAGATACCGTTTTTGTGTTGGTATCACCATATTCAATTGCGACTAATTGTGTAAAACGCGCGTTGTCTGAGATCTGCCAGTTATAGTCTAACTTAGCAACGCCAATCGCTTCATTTTCTGTCACAGTTGGAAGACGCACACCATTTTCGTCAAACTTCTTTTGCTCTTCAAAACGCTTGATACCAGGACCGATTTCGGCATTTAAGTACATATCGCTTCGATTAAGCAAACGAAGGCCGTAACCAATTGATAATACAGCTTCATTTCGGTATGCACCAAAGTAATCTGAGTCATACGAACCATAGACGAATAAATGGCTATGATCTTCATTAAGCTTATAGTTACCTTGTGCCGATGCTGAATACTTTTCATTGGTACGTTTTTTCTCACGCTCACCCGCATCATTATCAATTTCATCTTCTTTATAGATGCCACTTAGTTTGTACTCGTTATTCCAGTTTTCTAAGTGATGCTTTGCTTTGATGCCACCTTTAAGTGTAGTAGTTGAGGTGTTACCACTTGTGATAATCGCACCTACTTCACTTGTTACATCCCATGTTTTCTGCTCTTTCGCTTCTTCTGCGAAACTTTGAAAAGAGGTTGCTGCAATAACGCAAAGAGATAAAAGTTTTAATTTCATTTATAGATTACCCTGTAATTAATCTTTATGTAGGTGAACATCCATTTGTGGATATGGGATTGCAATATTAGCTTCGTCTAACGCGATTTTAATGTTTTCGATTAGGTCGAAATAAGTTGGCCAATACTCTGAAGTGTTTACCCAAGGCCTCACAACAAAGTTCACGCTTGAGTCTGCTAACTCAGAAACAGCAACAGTATAGGCTGGATCTTTTAATATACGAGACTCTTTGTCTAGTACACTCTTTAATACTTCTTTTGCTTGGCGAAGATCCGCGTCGTAACTCACACCGATAACTAAATCGATACGGCGAGTTTTTTGGCGAGAATAATTAACAATAGCGCCACCCATAATTGCTGAGTTAGGCATGATGATGACTTTATTATCTGGCGTGCGTAATTCTGTTGCAAAGATCTCTATGCGTTCAACGCTACCCGCTTTGCCGCCAGCTTCAATATAGTCACCAGACTTGAACGGGCGAAGAATGATAATTAAAACGCCTGAAGCAAAATTAGATAAAGAGCCTTGCAGTGCCAAACCAACGGCTAAGCCTGCAGCACCTAAGATGGCAACGAACGATGTGGTTTCGATACCAACTTGCGATAACGCCATTAATACCGTCGCAGCGAATACCAGCGCATAAACAATATTTGAGATAAAACCGGCAACTGCTTTATCAATTTTTCTTTTTGCAAATGCTTTCTCGGTTAAATTACCAAAAAGCTTAGCAACCTTTAGTCCTATTACTAGGATTACAATGGCTAAAATGCCTTGCAAAACATAATGAGTAATTAGATCTGAATTTTCGTTGATCCAGTTGATTAGAACGTCCATGCACTCTCCTTAATTTTTTTGATGAGTGAATTTTTGCGTATTATACATGCTGAATATGAACTTTACCTTTATGAAAAAGTACTTTTTCATTAAATTTAAATAAAATCGAATTTATGCTTTGCAAGTCGAGTTTTTTTATGTATTATGCGCGCCACACCAAACAAGGTGGTATTGCGGCGGCTGTAGCTCAGTTGGTAGAGCCCTGGATTGTGATTCCGGTTGTCGTGGGTTCGAGCCCCATCAGTCGCCCCATCTTCTCTTCTGTGTTTTCAGATTCAAGAATCTTACTTAAAATTTCTAATTCTCATCTTTTTTAATTATCAAATTCATCAAAGTATTACACTGATTTTCTTATTGCCATAAATGATGGCCTGCAGAATACAAAACCAAGCTCCTGTAGGTTGTGCTTTAGCGCAACAAAATGTTTAAATCTTGCTGATTTAAATTACCCGACATAAAGTCGGTGCTACCGAAATGAAAAATACTTTGTCGCCATAAGACGACCTAAAAACTACAGATTAAGTAGTCCATTGCAGCTGTTAAGATTGCTCATTTCACCTTGCGCAAAAGTAACCTTGCTTCGCAATGTGTATTTTGCACGATAATGTCGCCATAAATGACGACCTACATTAAAAGTACATCCTTTAATTTTTCTCGATAATTTAAAAATAAGCGGTGAAAGTAATATCTAAGAGCCAAGCTTACTTTGAGCAAACAGCATTAGTTCATCAACCGGCATTGGCTTACCGAGTAAGAAGCCTTGAATTTCATCACAGCCCATTTGCTGTAAACGCTCTAACTGAACTTGCGTTTCAACGCCTTCAGCAATGGTTTTCAAACCGAGATTTTTACCAAGGGATACGATTAATTCGGCGATCGCGCCAGTATCGCTCTCAGGAATGTCTTTAATGAAAGCTCTGTCGATTTTGAGGCGAGATAATGGCAGCTTCTGTAAATAGCTTAACGAAGAAAAACCAGTACCAAAGTCATCGATGGCCACTTCAATACCATAACGTTTTAACTCGTCTAAGGTATCGATGACGCTTCCAATTTCGTCCATCACCACACTTTCAGTGACCTCTAGCTCAATCTTACTACTTGATACCTGATATTGCTCTAGTGTATTTATCACTGTTTTGGCGTAATCAGGCGTTTTAAATTGAGGTACCGACACATTTACAGCGACACAGATATCAAGCCCTAACTGAGCAAAACGTTTTTGCTGCTGACAAGCTTGCTCAAGCACCCATTGTCCTATTTCAACAATCAAACCTGAGCTTTCTGCTAGTGGCACAAAAATACCTGGGGAAATATAGCGCCCATTCCCCGATGGCCAGCGTAATAACGCCTCACAACCTATAATTTGCTGCGTTTTTAAAGAAAATTGTGGCTGGTACCAGACTTCTAATTTGTGTTGCTCGAAATCACTTCTCAATTGCCTGATCAAACCTAGACGCCATGCCATTTTTTCTTCTAAGTCTGATGTATACCAATCAAACACCTTGTGGCTCTGTTTTGCTTGGTTAAGTGCTATATACCCTTTTTTCAAGGTTTCTAGACCTGTGTCACTGAAGTCTTCACATTTACATAAGCCAATATGAAAGTGAATAGACAATAAATGCTCTTTTAACTGATAAGGAATATTAAGAGCATCAACGAGTAACTCTTCATTAAAAGAGCTGGTCGGTAGTAAAAACGCAAAAACGTCAGCGCCAATTCTAGCTAAGGCTTTTGCATTAGGAATATCTTGCTCTAGGCGCTGCATCACTGCCATCAATAACTGATTGCCCACTTCTTGCCCTAAGCCATTATTGATATCTGAAAACTGAGCAATGTCTAACAAAATTAGAGATAAACCCTCGTCACAAGGGGTTTTCTCTAAATGCTCTACAAAGCTAGTGCGATTTGCTAACTTTGTTAAGGGGTCTTTATATGCGACTTCTCTGATTTGGCTAAATAACTTTATGTTATCTAAACCCACACTAACGTTGGCTAAGAAGATCTCAGCGAACTGAATTTGCCGCGGCATTGGAGGCAAAACTAATTCTATAAAAATCGCAGCTTGTTCATTATTTTTTTCTAGGAAAAGCGTGATGTCATGTTCCGTTTGTTGATGACATTTCTGCTCAATGCAAGTTTTGACCTGCATAATCGCTCGGCCATTATCGAGTTGCTCAACACCTTGCCCTATAAACTCGTGATATTGCGTTGTGCCACCTAACAAAACCAATGAATTAGTACCTGAAACTTGAGCACAAACAAAGCCATTAGCGTCATTCGCTAAAATATTAGCTAACTGCATCACCACAGCCTGACTAAAACCACTGATATTGTTGTGCCCTAAAATCGCATTGGAGGCACTTAGAATATTCGTTAAACCTTCACTTTGGGCCTCTAGCTCACATATTTGTTGAAACGAACGCAAAGCGGTCATTAATGACGTGACTAGCTTACTCCGTGTTAGCTCGGTTTTCATTTTGTAGTCATTGATGTCGTATTCACGAATAACTTGCTCTTCAGGCGCATGCCCTGGCTGGCCCGTTCTTAGAATTATTCGAACATTATGATTATCGAGATCGTCTCGAACTTTTTTGACAACTTTAAGGCCAGCATCGTCTGACTCCATCACCACATCAAGCAGTAATAAGCATATTTCAGGATGGTGGATTAACTCGTTAATCGCCTCTTCACCCGAATAAGCATGATGAAAGCGCAACGCCTTGCCCCAAAACTCAACGCCAGATAAAGCAAGTTTGGTCACAGAGTGTATTTCAGGATCATCGTCAACAACCAGAATATCCCAAAAGCCCTGTGGCTCGTTATTTTCTGGTGTATCATCTTCATGATCTAAAAACAAAAAGTCATCTTGCTCAGACGCCATTCAAATTCCTTCAACTTCTACCGCTTTAGTTAAAGTTTTATTATTTTTAATAAAACGTAAATGAAGTGGGTATGTTCGCTTGTTTTAAGGTATATCTTAATTGTTAGCTGAGGTAAACCCTAATGACTTCAACATCAATTGCTTAATTGCAACTTATTTATTTAGGTCATTGAATTAGTATAGACTATCTTATCGAAATAAAAGTAAAAACCAGGGCGTGTTTATCTTTGAGGTATGAGTTTTGTTCAAATCAAAGGCTTTCAATACGCGAAATGAGCTGCGAAGCATAATGGGTTATGTAAGTGGCGAATGACAAAGTAGTGGAAGCCTTTGATTGAACTCTTCGAGCAGCGCGAGTTGAACATTTATTCGGCGTTATCGGCTGACTTACATAGAATAACTATGCTACACAGCCTCTGCCTAGCCTAAATATTCAACTCACTGCTGCAAAAGCACACAGCAAAGGTCAACACGCCCTAATCAATATCATTCGAGGAGTGCCGTTATTTCTATTCGTGCCAAAACGTTAAAGTTTAGCTTACTAACTATGGTGCTTGTGCTTCTGGTACTGGTATTTTTACCACGGCATTTTAGTATTCAGCAAACAAGTGACCTCAGAGGCTCTGATGAACAAGTAAGGCCTCTCTTATTTGACTTGAAACACTGGCCTCAGCTTATGGCATGGGATAAGTTCAGCTCAAAACTCAGTATTGATATTTCATCTCCAAGCAACGCCTTAGGCGCAAATGTATTTTTACAAACCTCGAGCGCTGATATTGAGATCACTATTACCGAAATATCTCAAAGCCAACTACAGTACTCTATCTTGATCAACAATGAGCATGCATTGCTTGGAAGCTTAAGCCTCATTCACAATGATAATGAATTAACTATAAACCACTCATTGAAGGGCACCATTCATTCTACGGTGAGTGGGGGCATTATTGTTTTATATATTCGTTCACTGGCCGATAAAATGTTTACTTCCAGCATAAATAATTTACGTTCACATATTCAACTTGCTGATAAGGACATGCAATGACGGTAAAGAAGGCGAATTCTAAAGCAAATCTCGCTTTGCTGATTGAAGAAAAGCTTGGTTACCCAATGGTAAAGAAAGCGTCTTTTAAAAAAGCGTCAGACCAATCTGAATACTCAGCACAAGGAAAACGCTCCGTCGAGTACTCTGTACAATCTAATAATTCAGCACTCAAACGTGCACTTAAAAGGCAGCAACTACAAAAAATACAGCGACAAATTAACATTGAAGCCATTATGGCTAGCGCCTTAAGTCTATGCCCAGATGTGATCAGTAAAGGTCGCCCTGATCCCGATTGGCTCGAGCATTTTATTGCGCTTGCTGAAGACATTACCAACCAGGCTATGCAAACTTTATGGGCTAAGATTTTAGTGGGTGAAACCCTTTCTCCTGGTACATTTTCAATAAAAAGCTTACAAACACTTAAACAAATGACCCAAAAAGAAGCCAATGCATTGCAAAAATGTGCCCCCTTATGCGGTTTTGTTGAGCATGAAGGAAGCTACCTTATTATTTTAGGCTACTATAAAAAACCGTCTTTCTTTGACCTTTTACGTAAAGGAAATAAAGAGTCTATTAATTTAGCCCAATCAGGTTTGAGCTTTCCCAACATTCTCACTTTGATGGATATTGGTTTGATGTACAGAAAAGAAATAGAGTCCCCTAGCCTGAAGCAAGGACAGAGTTTTAGTTTAAGCTTTCAAGGTCAAAAATTAACGCTGACAGCCAAGAGCAATGAGCTGGTTTTAAGTTATTACAAACTGACTCAAACAGGGGAAGAGCTAAAACGCCTGATCACCGCACCGTTAAATAAGCAGTATAAGCTGTTATTAGAGCAAGCGATGCAGGAAGAGTTTAGCTTTGAGTGGGCATAAGCGGTAAGCAAATAATAGAATACGAGTTGCGAGTCAAATTATGATTTTAAAGTTCACTATAAATAGCGGCTGATAAAACACTAAACTCACTCTCCTGTAGGTTGTGCTTCAGCGCAACAAAGTTTTTAAATTGACACCATAAATAACGTCCTACAAAACTACAAATAGAGCACTTCATTGCGGCCGCTAAAATTGCTCATTTCACCTTGCGCAAAAGTAACCTTGCTTCGCAACGTATATTTTGCACGATTGTAGGCGCTGACTTTATGTCACGCACAAAAAAGCGCGGGATAAACCCGCGCCTACATATATTAACTGCTCGTAACTCGCTAACTTTTAACTCGCTAACTCGTTACTTTTGGCTTTCAAACCTTAGAAGTGAACCTGAATACCCGCAAATGGGCCAGATGCTTCTAAATCAGTGCTGATGTCGTCTACATCATCTAGCTCAATGATAAATGAACGATAACCTGCACGGATCGCCACATCAACCGCTAGATTGTCAATCACTTCCCAAGCGATACCTACTTGGTAATCTTGAATTTTGCTATCATCTATTGCCAATAGATTGCCTTCCGCGAAAACGCTCAAGCCAGTTAATGGTAAGCCTACTTCACCACGTAAGTAACCTAGTGGAATTGGCGCTGAGAAATCAATCGACTCCGTTCTTGACTGACCTGCAACCGTACCTTGTACTGTTGCATCACCATCAAAATGCTTTACCGTTACACCAAAATCAAAAGACACTAAATCGTTATCAAATAACTCATAATAAAGCGTGTAATCCATATGGCTGAAATCTGTCATCAGATTTGCTTCAGTGCCCACTGTGAAGTCTTGACCATCGAACTCAAATGTTTCATTTAGAGTTGTTTTACCGTCTAACTCTAATTGTGTGTACTTCAGCTTAATATTTGGAATTAACGGCACTGGGTGCTCGAACGCTGCATAGTAGCTTGAGAATGTCTTATCTTCAAAGTTGAAATTTTCTGCCTGACCTTTACCAGCAAAACTACCTGAGTTTTCACTCTGCCAGCCGTCAGCCCCTACGTATAAACCTAACAACATATCTGCTTTTGCAACGGGTGCTAAGAAAGCCATTGATAATGCTGCAGCTAAACAGTACTTTTTCATTTTTTATCCTTGCGCTAGAAGTTCACTGAGTTCAATAAGAGCTGCATTTGCTCTTGATATATAGTTTGCCATTACCAGCGAGTGGTTAGCAACAAAACCAAAGCCATTACCGTTTAAAATCATTGGACTCCACACGGATTCTTGCGTTGACTCAAGCTCGCGAATAATTTGCTGTAAACTAACTTTAGCATTCTTTTTCTCAAGTACATCAGCAAAATCATGTTCTACTGCTTTTAAAAAGTGTAATAATGCCCAAGTTGCGCCGCGCGACTCATAAAAAACATCGTCAATTTTCCACCATGATGTTTTCACTACATGATGACTAGGTACACTAGTAGCTTGGTTTGCAGCAGAATCACCAGCGAGATCTGTATTAACTCTATCTTGCCCTACACTAGCACTTAACCTTTGACTTAAACTACCTAAACGTTTTTCAGCTTCTTTTAACCAGCCGCGTAGATTATCTGCACGAGCATAAAACTGGCTCTCTCTGTCTTGGGGATTAGCAATTTGTGCGCGATACAACTTTAGCTGCTCAATCCCCACTTGATACTCGCCTTCAGCACTTGGCCATAACCATGCTGTAGAACTGATATTAAATTGCGGCTGGGCTTTTTTTAGCGCAGGATGTTCTGTAGATTGAGATTGAGAGCGGCTGAAGTCTTTTCGCATCGACAGAGCCAAGTCACGCACCATTTCAAGGGCACCATATTCCCATGCTGGCATATCATCCATTAACACACTAGGTGGCATTTTATCATTTGATAAATACCCACCAGGCTTATTCAGTAAGGTTTCGCTCACTTCAATAAGCGCTGTTGACGTAACATAACCAGGTACTAATTTAACTTGTTGCTGCTCAGCAGTTTGCTTAGCCTTTTCAACGACATTGAATGCCGCAGGCTCAAAACTCCAGTAAACCGCGATTAAATAGCCGATTACAACTAAACCGGCTAACCCGCTTATAATTTTTCCTAAATGCTGTTGCATAAACCCTCCTTAATGGTGGCTATGATGAGAATTTTTTGGCTTTTCAAAAGTATCTTTCAAAGATACGACTTCTACAAAACTATACAGCCTGTCGCCGTTATCAAAATATAACGTCAACTTACGCTTTTCACCGACTTTTAATTTATGCTCAGGCTCAAAAGCCATTAAATGAAAACCACCTGGCTGAAACACGATTTGTTGATTCGCTGGCAGTTCAACTGACTCGACTCTTTGCATGCGCATCATGCCATTCTTGTGCACATGCTCATGGATCTCAACACGCCCAATACCACGAATCGTTGCTTTCTTTAGAAAAACTGATTTGTCCATTGGGTTATGAATAGTGAAATAAGCTGCTGTTGATTTTGCCGCTGGTAAGAATGTGCGAATTTGTGCGTCTGTCACCATGAGTTCTTTTTGTACGTGACTATGGTCGTGACTGTGACCTTCATGTGCCTGCGATAAACCAGAAAGTAATAGTGCCGCCGCCAGAGAAAGGGTTCTTAATAACATGCTTATTCCTTTGAAAAAAGTTTAACTTGCAACATCATAGCATGAAAAATCAAGAAACCCTTTGATCTGGTAGAGATCTAATATGCTGGAGACTCTTCCTTAAGTAACCAAGCTAATCCAACTAACATAAGCAATGGCAAAGCAATAAAGATGGAATTAAATAATAATGCTAACACTAGCCCAATGAGCACAACTAACACCAGTCCAATTACTCCGACACTCACTAATGCCACCAGCGCGATCACAGCGATAATGCCTGCTAAGAGCGCGAATAACTCGATACCGACCCAGCTTATTTCCCAAATAAATTCAGGCATCGCAAAGAACATAACAGGTGTTTGAACCCAGCTTAATGCGCTAATAAATAGTAATGCAGCTAATAAAATCAATGCTGTTTTCATAATTACCTCCTACGTCTTTACAACTTAATATCTAGCAATTACTGCTTTGGCCACAGTACAGCGCATAATCCATATGCCATCACCGTTATCATTGGGAACTTCAAAAATACCAACAAAGTTAATACTCGAGTTAGCCATACTGGTAAATCAAAACGTTCTGCTAGCCCAGCACATACACCTGCAATTTTCTTTCTCGCTAAAATACGACGACATGTTTTCGTTGTTTGTTGCATATTCATAACCTTACTCCTGAAAAATTAGGGAGGCGCCTCGTTGCGCCGAGCCTGTCAAAACGAATTAATACCTAGAAACTTTGCTTACTGCGCAGAAGTTGATGCTTCTGAAGCCTGCTTACCTGACACTTTTTGCTTAAGTGCAGCAAGCTCTTCACTTAGCTTTTCGTCTTGCTCCATTTGTTGGAATTCTTGATAAACATCATTTTTACCAATATCGTAGCTTTCAACTTGTGCTTCGATGCGCTCCACTTTCTGTTCTAGTTGTGAAAAGCGTGCGCAAACATTTTGTACTTCTTCACTATTTAACGTGCTACGAACTTTTAATCTTGCTACTGCACTATTTTGTGCTCTGTAAAATTGCTGCTGTTTTGCTTTTACCTCAGCAATTTTATTACTTAGCCTAGCGGCATCTTCATTCAGCTTGTGCAGCGCATCTTCTAATTGTGCCGCTTGCTTTTGGTTGTCTTCCTGAGCGTCTACAAGCTTTTGCTTTTCGATAAGTGCCGATTTTGCTAGATCATCACGACCTTTACTTATCGCTAGCTCTGCTTGCTGCTGCCAACGTTCGATACCTTTTGCAAAGTCATCATGCTGGCGAGATAAGCTTTTTTGCTCTGCGATGATCTGTGCAGCAGTTGAACGGCATTCAGCCAAGGCATCTTGTAACTCACTCTCAATCTGCGCAGTCATTTTTTGTGGATCTTCTGCTTTGTCTAAAAACGCATTAATTTCTGATTTAATAAGATCTTCAATTCTGTCGATTAAGGCCATGTTCTGCTCCTATGCATTTGGCAATTGGGTTACTAGAGCTATTCCAATCTTTGTGCCAAAAGATAAAGTCAAATTAAAACAAGCACTTAAAGTTTTACAGGAGTTTTTATAGAAGAGACAAATTTCATGATTTCGTTAAATAAACTAAAAAGTAGTCAATTTAGTTAACAGGTAGTAATTAGCGAGTTGCGAGTTGCGAGTTGCGAGTTGCGAGTTATCAGGATAAGCCAAATCCTTCGTCACCCTGAATTTATTTCAGGGTCTATTTTAACAATAATGAATCCTGACCTTCGTCAGGATGACAGTATTGTTATTGTTTACGGCGACAATACAACAACAGCAAAGCCCAGATATGTAGGCGCGGGTTTACCCCGCGTATTTTTACACGAGACTAAGAGTCATCACATATGAAAACAAAGAAGCCGCTTAGGTAAGCGGCTTCAAAGGCATTTTTAAACTCTAAAAATTTACAGTTCAGGCACGAACGTCAGTGCTTTTTCCATTACCTCAATACCAGAACCTTTTTTATGTCCATTCTCTGATAAGTGACGTCGATACCCTCGCGCACCCGGTTGGTTTTGGAAAATACCTAACATGTGGCGAGCAATATGCCAGAAGTTTGCACCTTCGCTCATTTGCGCTTCAAAGTAATCATACATACTGCGGACCACTTCATGACGCGTTTGTGTAAACGCTTCACCACCGTACAAAAGCTCATCGACCTGCGATAACATAAATGGGTTGCTGTAAGCTTCACGACCGACCATAACACCATCAATATGCGTTAAGTGATGCTGACACTCTTCAATGGTTTTAACGCCACCATTAATACTGATATGTAAATCTGGGTAATCTTTTTTCAACTGGTATACACGCGGGTAATCAAGCGGTGGGATCTCACGGTTTTCTTTCGGACTTAGCCCCTGTAACCAAGCCTTACGCGCATGAATGATAAAGTCATCACAACCCACATCTTTAACCGCTTCAATCAGCGTGGTTAAAAACTCGTAGCTATCTTGCTCATCAATACCAATACGTGTTTTTACCGTGACTGGTACATTCGTTTGCGCTTTCATCGCTGCAATACACTCAGCCACCAGCTGCGGCTCAGCCATTAAACACGCACCAAAACGACCGTTTTGTACACGATCAGACGGGCAGCCTACATTTAGGTTAATCTCGCTATAACCATATTCATCGGCTTTCTTCGCGCACTTTGCCAATGCTTCAGGGTCTGAGCCACCTAGCTGCAGCGCCACAGGTAATTCATGCTCACCAAATGCCAAATAATCGCCTTTACCAAACAAAATGGCACCGGTCGTGATCATTTCTGTATACAGCACCGCATGTTTAGACAGTTTTCTATGGAAAGTTCTGCAATGACGGTCAGTCCAATCCAACATTGGGGCAACAGAAAAACGGCGGTCTAGTGCTTGAGTCGTCACAAATTACCTCTAACTATATGATCTTAATGCAAAGCATTTAGCTGCTCTGATTGTATAGGGTTTGAATTAGGCATAGCCTAAAATTAGCGGGAAATTATACCATTCATTATTAGATATAAAAACGGCCACATAATGTGGCCACTTCTACTTAGGTAGAAAGCTAACTATAGCAAAACATTAATATCCGTTCGGATTATTGCTTTGCCAGCGCCAAGTATCTTCCATCATTTCATCGATACCGCGCTCTGCTTGCCAACCTAGCTCGTTAAGTGCTTTTTCTGGTGCTGCGTAACACGCTGCGATGTCACCAGGGCGACGCGGTTTAACTTCGTAAGGAACTGGCTTATTAGCCGCTTTCTCAAAAGCGGTGACCATTTCGAATACTGAATAGCCGTTACCTGTACCCAGGTTGTAGATATGTGCGCCTGCTTCTGCGTTGATTTTATTTAATGCCTTTAAATGACCAATAGCTAAATCGACAACATGAATATAATCACGAACACCAGTGCCGTCTTTGGTATCGTAGTCGTCACCAAAAACACCTAGTTGCGCTAATTTACCTACCGCTACCTGTGAAATGTAAGGTAGTAAGTTATTAGGAATACCATTTGGATCTTCACCAATACGGCCAGAATTATGTGCGCCGACAGGGTTGAAGTAGCGTAAAATTGCAAACGCCCAACGCGGGTCAGATTTAGCAACATCTTGCAGTACCATTTCAACCATCAGCTTAGATGTACCATATGGGTTAGTTGTACCACCCACCGGGAAATCTTCACGAATAGGTAAGCTTGCTGGGTCACCATAAACCGTAGCCGATGAGCTAAATACCAACTTAAATACACCCGCATCACGCATGGCATCAAGTAAACTGAGCGTACCTTGTACGTTATTTTGGTAGTACTCAATTGGCTTTTGAACTGACTCACCGACCGCTTTTAAGCCAGCGAAGTGGATCACTTGTTCTACACCGTGCTTTGCAAATACCGAATCTAAGAATGCTTTATCTAAAATATCACCTTGGTAAAAACTTGCTTCTTTACCTGTGATCTCAGCAACACGCTTCAATGATTCTGACGATGAATTACTTAAGTTATCGACAACTATCACTTCGTCGCCTTGATTTAATAGTTCTAAAACCGTGTGTGAACCAATATAACCCGCACCACCTGTTACTAAAATTGCCATCACTAGCTCCTAAAAACTGTTTGTCCTAAATATAATGGGTTAATTGTAACTAACATCAAAAAAGATTGCTTTGAGAATTACAATTTTTGACAAACAAATGCCATTTTTCCTTGCTTATAACTTAATCGGGTAATTTGTGAATCACAATACGAAGTAAAGTTATGCCACTGAGACACTTGTTTAGGCTGCTCAATATTGCGTGTATAAATACGGTTATCAATGGCATAAGCAACGGTATCTGAATCAACCCAGGTGTAATCTCGTACTTGCTTTGGCATCACAAAGTGTTGTTTAATTTGCTGCGTTTTAGGCGAGAAAGTCGCAAACCAGTGCTGGTTACCTTCTTGATATGTGAACGAGTAAAGCGAACGTTTTTCGTTATACGCCAAACTCCTGCCAATATCACCCGCAACTACTTTCGGTAAATGACCGGTTAAATCTGTGTATTGCAGTGTATGTGGCTCACCTAGGATAAACATCACTAAATCTTCTGTCTTACCCCATGCGTGGTAACCAACCGGCTCAATATGGTCAAAAATGCGTTTTGGTGCTTTGCTTTTATCGAATGGATAAAACCATAGCTTCTGCTTACCATCAGCTTCAACAACAATGCTAGATAAACCCGCCTCATGGGGATATAACGTCGGTGAGTACTCAGAAACCGGCGAGTTCGTTAAATTCTCAGCGCTGGTTTTATTAAAATCGTAAAAGAATAAGTCCATCTGGCTTTTATCACCGTCACCGACTGATTGCGTAAAATAGATGCCGTCTTCTGTCACTAAGGGTTGATTGTGATAACCCTTTGCACCCGTGATTGGTTTCACCTTAATGCCATTTTCAAGTTCTGTCGCCAAATAAATCTGGCTACTAGGGAACGTATTTGCAAGTACTGAACCAGTGAAAACTAAACTGCAACTGACAGCTAAAGCCATTTTTTTATACATGGAAATCCCTTAATTGGTCATGCTTTTTTATTGCTCTTTTTAGCAAATGAGCGGAAATATGTCTCTATCATAGCGAGGCTTTTGCATTTCACCAAAAACAAAACACAACCAAAGCACTCTAAGAGCACTGAATTTGAAATGCTTGCTATCTCTTAACCTTCAGGTAACATCAAACGGGTAAATCACCTATTTGCGCTTATAATTACAATCATTAGCAGGTTAATATGTCTCAAAAACACCCGATCATTGCGATAACAGGTAGCTCAGGTGCCGGCACTACCACTACCACCAATGCGATTAAACATATTTTTCGCAGCCTTGAGGCGAATGCTGCTTTTGTAGAGGGCGATAGTTTTCATCGTTTCACCCGCCCAGAAATGGACAAATTAAAACGAGAAGCGCTGCAAGAAGGCAAGCATATCAGTTACTTTGGCCAAGAGGCCAATGACTTTGCCGGTCTTGAAACCTTGTTTGCAGAATATGGTGAGCATGGCATGGGTAAACTAAGGCGCTATTTACACACCTTTGATGAAGCCGTGCCTTATAACCAACTCCCCGGCACCTTCACCCCCTATCAAGATTTAGAGCCTAACTCTGACATGTTGTTTTATGAAGGGTTACATGGTGGTGTGGTAACTGATGAACACGACGTTGCTAAGCATGTTGATTTACTGATTGGCATGGTACCTATTGTTAACCTTGAGTGGATCCAAAAAATGATCCGCGATACTAATGAGCGTGGCCATTCTCGTGAAGCTGTGATGACCTCTATTGTTCGAAGTATGGATGATTACATTACCCATATTACGCCACAGTTTTCTCGCACACACATTAACTTTCAGCGCGTACCAACCGTTGATACCTCAAATCCATTTAGCGCCAAAGATATCCCTTCTCTCGATGAAAGCTTTGTGGTTATTCGCTTTCGTGGTATCGATAACGTGGACTTTCCTTATTACCTGCAAATGATCGATGGCAGCTTTATGTCTCGAGTCAATACTTTGGTTGTTCCAGGAGGAAAGATGGGTCTCGCGATGGAGCTTGTATTAACCCCGCTGATAAAAGATCTGCTGGTAAAAAAACGGGCGCTGGAAAATATGGCACCGGTTGATTTACCCATTTAGAGAGCAATTCAACGATTCATTATTTCTAACATTTAAAACATAGTTAAGTCGCTCATAAAACATTAGACTAGTTGCTCAACTGATAAAAGGAGCACGGGATAATGCCTTCTTTAAAAATACTTGTTGGCTCACAAAATCTGGTCAAAGTGGCCGCTGCCAAAGAAATTTTCACACAGTACTTTCCTGAGCACACGCTTGATTGCCAAGGTATGCATGCCCCAAGTGGCGTGCCCGATCAGCCTTTAGGAGAAGACGATACTCGTATCGGTGCTGAAAACCGCGTTAAACATCTTATAAAACATCATCAGGCAGATTTTTACTGCGCAATGGAAGGCGGTGCAAATCAGTTCAGCTATGGTCCAGCCACTTTTGCCTTCGTGGTAATTTCAAACGGAAAACACACCAGCATAGGTCGTAGTTGCAACTTGCCGCTACCACAATCGGTTTATGATAAATTGCTGGCGGGTGAGGAGTTGGGCCATGTGATGGATGATTTATTCAATACCGAAAACATCAAACAAAAAGGCGGTGCAATTGGTTTACTAACCAATCATCTAGCAACCCGTGAAAGTAGCTATACACAAGCTTTATTACTTGCGATGGCGCCATTTAATCACCCTGAACTCTACAATAAGTGATAGCACGATGCAGTACACACATATTTTATTTGATGCAGACGAAACCCTATTTAGCTTTAACGCCTATCTAGGTTTGAAAACCATGTTATTAAACTATGGTGTTGAATTCAGTGAGCAAGATTATCAAGGATATAAAGACGATAACGCAGCGCTTTGGGTGCAATATCAAAATGGTGAGATTAATGCTGAAACGTTGCAAGTCACTCGCTTCACAAAGTTAGCGGAAGAGCTCAACGTCAAACCACAAGAGTTAAACGACGCATTTTTGGATGCCATGGCAGAGATCTGTCAGCCATTGCTAGGCGCTAAAGCCCTGCTTGAATCACTGCATGGCAAAGTAAAACTTGGGATCATCACCAATGGTTTTACCAAATTGCAGCAAAAACGTTTAGCCCATACCGGCTTTGCAGATTACTTTGAAGCTTTGATCATTTCAGAGCAAATTGGTAAAGCAAAACCGGCACCTGAACCTTTCGAAGCAGCATTAGCAAAACTGGGGAATCCAGATAAAAGTAAGGTGCTGATGGTGGGTGATACCTTAGAAAGCGATGTGTTAGGTGCAAGTCGTTTTGGCATTGATAGCTGTTGGTTACAACACGAGGGTGTTGAAGGTAAAAACGGGGTTGAGCCAACCTATACGGTTAGCTCCTTGTATGAGTTAGCAGAGTTATTAGCTGATAAAATTGCTGCGTAGGTAAAGATTTAAACATTGCGCGATATAAAATCGCGCCTATAAACCCACAGCTGAAAACTATCTGTAGGCTTGGCTTATGCCACGCACAGAAACATAAGCGCGATGTAAAATCGCGCCTACAAATCCAAAGCTGAAAACTATTTGTAGGCTTGGTTTTATGCCACGCACAGAAACATAAGCGCGATATAAAATCGCGCCTACAATTCCAAAGCTGACAACTATCTGTAGGCTTGGCTTTATGCCACGCATAGAAACATAAGCGCGATATAAAATCGCGCCTACAATTCCAAAGCTGACAACTATCTGTGGGCTTGGCTTTATGCCACGCGCAGACACAAAAAAAGCACGATATCAATCGTGCTTTTTCATATATTTATCTTATTTCTTAAAGGCTACGCTGTCGTAGCACTTCAAATAAACAAATGCCCGTTGCTACTGATACGTTCAAGCTTGATACCGTACCAACCATTGGGATTTTAACTAACACGTCGCAATGCTCGCGTGTTAAGCGGCGCATACCGTCACCTTCAGCACCCATAACAATGGCCATCGGGCCTGTTAGATTCGCATCGAACACATGGGTATCCGTTTCACCAGCGGTACCAACAACCCATACACCGGCTTCTTTAATGTCACGTAATGTACGCGCTAGGTTAGTTACTTGAATAAGTGGTACGGTTTCCGCTGCGCCACAAGCAACTTTACGGGCTGTACCATTAAGCTTTGCAGACTTATCTTTTGGCACAATCACGCCATGTACTCCAGCCGCATCTGCACTACGCAAACATGCACCTAAATTATGTGGATCAGTAACACCGTCTAATACTAAGAAGAAAGGTGTTGCTTCACGGGCAATGATCTCATCAAGATCTTTTTCGCTGTACTGACGCGCAGGTTTTACACGTGCCATGATGCCTTGGTGCTGCTCACCATTGGCTTTATTATCTAACGCTTTACGCTGCATAAATTGTACTGAAATGCCAAATTTACGCGCTTCATTAATTACAGGGTTCAAACGCTTATCTTCACGACCTTTTAATGCAAAGATCTCTAAAAAGCGCTCAGGTTCATTCGCTAAAATTGCTTCGATAGAATGAAAACCAAAAATTAATTCACTGCTCACTGTCTTTATTCTCCTGCGCTCGGTTTCGTGCGTTTGCGGGCATTTTTACCTGGACGCGTTTTCTTTGCTTTGGTCTTTTTAGACTTTTTAGCACCCGTTGGGTTATCAAGTGCTGCCTTCTTGGCTTTTTTTAGTTTGCCTTTAGGCGTCGTCTTTTTGCCTTTTTTAGGCTTTTTACCTTGTTCGTTACGTTTTGAGCTGCGCTTGGCATCATGGCTCTCGCCTCGAGTTTCACTCGCTTGCTCACCCGACTTAGTCGATTTACCCGGGATTTTACCTGCTTTAAGCTGCTCTCGCACGCTTGGTTTACGACTCGGTTTATCTGTCGAGCGACTTGTTGAAGGCTTAGCTCTTCGGCGCGCATAGCGGTCTTGCACTAACTCACCCGCAAGCACCAGATTGATACGGCGTTCGTCTAAACTGACTGACGACACTTGCACTTGTAACTTGTCGCCTAAACGATAAACCTGATGACTGTGCTCACCCACAAGGCAATGTTTCGCACCATCAAAATGGAAGAACTCATTGCCCAGTGTCGACACATGGATCATGCCATCGATTTGTAACTCGTCTAGTCGTACAAATAAACCAAAGTTAGTCACCGATGAAACAACACCGCTAAACTCACTGCCAACATGATCTTGCATAAACTCACATTTCAGCCAGTCGGCTACTTCGCGAGTCGCATCGTCTGCACGACGCTCAGTCATTGAACACTGTTCGCCTAACTGATCGGCTTCATCATTTTCATAGGCATATTCGCCAGATGTTTGTTGACCTTGTGATGCTAAAATAGCTTTGATCGCACGGTGCACAACCAGATCAGGATAGCGTCGGATTGGTGAAGTAAAATGCGCATAGGCTTTTAACGCCAAACCATAGTGACCAATGTTATCAGGCTGATAAACCGCTTGTTTCATTGAGCGGAGCAACATGGTTTGAATCAGCTCTTGCTCTGGACGCTCACCCAATTGTGCAAGTGCTTCGGTCAACTCTAATGGAGATGGGTCGTTAGCAAGATTACTTTCAATACCCAAGTCATTTAAGAACTGTCTAAAGTGGCTCAGCTTCTCTTGATCAGGCTCGTCATGCACACGGTACAGTGCTGGCGCTTCATGCTTTTCAAGCAGTTTAGCCGCAGCGACGTTTGCTAAGATCATACACTCTTCAATGAGTTTGTGTGCATCGTTACGAACAACAGGTACGATTGATTCAATCTTACGATGTGCGTTAAACACAAAACGTGTTTCAACCGTTTCAAACTCAATCGCCCCGCGCTGCTGGCGAGAAGACTTAAGCGCCATATACATTTGGTGCAAATCAGTGAGATGAAGCACTTGCTCTACATATTGCTCACGTAGCACTTCATCGCCTTGCAAAATGCTGTGTACTTTGGTGTAAGTTAGTCGTGCATGTGAATTCATCACCGCTTCGTAAAAACGATAACCCGATAAATTACCGGCTTCTGACACAGTTATTTCTGCCACCATACATAGGCGGTCTACTTTCGGATTCAGTGAACACAGGCCATTTGATAACACTTTTGGCAGCATAGGGATCACTTGCTCAGGGAAATATACTGAGTTACCGCGCTCTATCGCTTCTTTATCAAGCGGACTGCCTTTTGGCACATAGTGCGAGACATCAGCAATCGCGACCCATAAACGCCAGCCACCTGACTTTTTGCGCTCACAGTAAACTGCATCGTCAAAATCTCGGGCATCTTCACCGTCTATGGTCACTAGCGGTAAGTGACGTAAATCGACACGCCCTTTTTTATCTGCTTCTTCTACAAATTCGCCATGCTTTGCAACTTGGTCAACGACTTTGTCAGGCCATTCATGGGGAATATCATGGTTGCGAAGTGCCACTTCAATTTCCATGCCCGGTGCCATATGGTCACCCAGTACATCAGTCACACGACCCACTGCATTCATTTGACGACTTGGACGCTGTGTGATCTCCACTTGCACCATTTGGTTGTGACGCGCACCACCTTCGGAGCCTGGCAGAATAATAATATCTTGCGTGATCCTTGGATCTTCTGGCACCACCACCGCAGAGCCATACTCGACGAAGTAACGGCCTATAATCGGCGCGCGCTCACTTTCAAGCACACGAACAATACGCGCTTCGACTTTACCGCCACTGCCGCGACTGGCCGCCTTTGCAAGTACGATATCACCGTGTAATACCGAGTTCATCTGGTGTTTAGCAATAAACCAATCTTTTGGCTCACCTTCAACGACTAAAAAGCCAAAACCATCACGATGCCCAATCACACGACCTTTCACTAATCCATCGTCAGTTGGGATCACGTAGCGCTTAAATTTATTAAAATGCAGCTGACCGTCACGCTCCATTGCACGCAAGCGACGCTTAAATGCAATTTGTCGGTCTTCTTCAAATACATTAAGACTGCTACAAAGATGGCTAAACGTCGTGGCTTTCGCTGGGGCTTTTTTGATGTGCTCTAAAATAAACTCGCGGCTTGGTACCGGGTTATCGTATTTTTCTTGCTCTCGTTGGAGATGGGGATCCTGTTTTGTCATTCACTGCTATTTTCGAATAAAGTTACCTCTATTCTAACGCACTTCTGAATAATGACCTAACTATCAAGATGAAGCTTTTATAAACAATTTAGTTTGAAGCGAAAATAAATAGGCTTTTGTCATGAAATCGGTTGTCGCCGTCAACGGCGACCTACAAATGCGCGATATAAAATCGCGCCTACAATTCAAGTGCTTGTTTTAACTGTAGGTCGTGGCTTTAGCCCGACAAAGCACAGAACCTAAATTTAAATTGTCGCCGTGAACGACGACCTACAAATGCGCGATGTAGAATCGCGCCTACAATTCAAGTGCGTGTTTTAACTATAGGTCGTGGCTTTAGCCCAACAAAACAGAGAACATAAATTCAAATTGTCGCCGTAAACGACGACCTACAAATGCGCGATGTAAAATCGCGCCTACAATTCAAGTGCGTGTTTTAACTATAGGTCGTGGCTTTAGCCCAACAAAACAGAGAACATAAATTCAAATTGTCGCCGTAAACGACGACCTACAAATGCGCGATGTAAAATCGCGCCTACACGCCAAACTCAGTTAAAAGCCTGTAGGCTTGGCTTTATGCCACGCTCAAAACTTAGAATTTACCCACTATGTTGATAAACCAACCTTTTGAGTCGTAATCTAAATCGGTGAGATCATCAGAGAAGTCGGTAAAGTTGTAGCCCACACCTAACTTCATGTGTTCACCAATGTGGCGATGAATACCAATTAACGCGCCTTCGCGTTGATCTTGTGCCAAGTCTACGGCTAGGCGGCGCCATTCTAATGTAGCATCCCAGTTATGCTGTAAATGGTAGTCGGCTCTAAACACTTGGAGTGATGCAGTTGAGTCGAACCATGGACTGTTGCCATCACGCATACGCATTTCACCATGACGCTCAGCGAGTTTAGTGCCAAAACGCCATTTAGATGTGAGCTGATAATTCACGTCCACCGCCCAAACTCGGCTGCGTTGCTGTGGTGTATTATCAAGACCAATACCATTTAACTGGCCAGCGGGAGCTAAATCTTCAAGATAGGTCACTGACGCAAGTCCCGACCAAGGGCTCGCTTTTAATGGTCGATATGCAACTCCAAACTGTGCTTCAGTAAAGTCGCTATTCAACGCGCCCACTTCGGCTTGTTGAGATGAATCACTCTTCGCCCAATCAAAGCGCAATTGTGCGCGCCAATCTTCGTTTAAGTTGGCACGTAAGTTTTGACGCGTTAACCAAGACGTACGAGTTTGTGTGCTGTCTTGATCTTCACGATATTCAATGGCACTGCGCCACTGAAAAATCGGCGAGGTATAACTAAGTGACAGTCCTGTGCCATCGCGCTGCACTTTGCTGGTATCACTTTCTAGCTCACCCGTCTCAAAGTTCACCCCCACCAGCCAACGACTATTAATTTGATGATCAATACCATAAGCGTGAGTTAGCCCCTGTTGTTGCGCTTGTGATTGCCATAACTGCTCGGCATACATGCTGGTACTGTCGTTAAAACGATGCTTAGCCCCCGTTACCCAATTTTTCTGCTTGCCTTGAGTAATAATGCCGCCATCAGGGTCATCACTAAAATCTACATAAAGGTTACTTTCTGGCGCATAGTCATAGCTGACACCGACTTTTCCAGCCAAGCCCAAGTTACCGTCAGAGATTTCACCATTAAGAGCCAGCTTTTCAGTCAACTGAATTTCACCACCTAGACCGACACGATTATTACTCAACCTGCTCGACTCACTATTCAAAGTAGCTTGCACAAAGCCATAGGCCTGCCAATCTGTCGCACCTTGGTAGTCGAGTTGCACAACAGCATCGGTGCGCGCGCCTTGATCTAGGTTGAGCGGCGAAGGTGTTGAATTAGCAAGCACCTGTAATGGCTCTCTATCGTCATGACGAATCCCCGCGGTTGCTTGCCAATTGTCACTCACCTGATGAGCAAAATTCACTTCTACTGCTTGACGCTGTTCAAGGGCTTGTTGTTTATTTTGATCGGCTTTGACGATTAACTGAGTGTCATCACTGAGCTCAAACTCGCCTTTAATACCCGCAAGTGTAGTATCGGTGCGACTGGTTTGGCCCACACCCGAGAAGCCAGCTTGCATTTTTTGCCAATAGAATTGCAGACGCGATGCCTCTTCTGCCTCATCATTATTTTGAGTAAATAAGTCGGCCAGAGAGAATGCCGCTTCAATGCGCTGCGCATTGGCTTTTACAGGTAACATGCCCGATTGCACCGGATTAAAATTCATGCCGCCATTAAATGAGTTCAGTGTTTCGCCAATACCCTCTGACTGCGCTACTTCAACTTTTACATAGCTGTGCTCGCTCAGTCGATAAGTGGCATCTAGGGCATATAAGCTGTCATCATGACTATCGAGTTGCTGTTCGCTCAGTGTCGCGCCCACTTTCACTTGCTCGGTTAGCCAATGACTAACACGCGCACCGTAAGAGAGGTTGTCGAGCTCATCAAAACCTGGGGTAAATTCGTATTGCGCCGTTAAGAATACCGGATTGGCATCCATGGCTGCGGCGCGCACCACCAGATCGTCTTGTTCAAATGAAGACAGCGGACGATTAAGAATCACTCGGCCTTGCAACGCATCAATGTCGTAATCTTGCCCTGCCATCAACGAGCGTCTTACGAGTACTAAGCCTGAGGTTTTGTCACGTACTTCAATGGCAAGCTGCTCAGAGCCGCGCACAATATCTTGATGCTGTAAGTAATAGAGTGAGCCGCCTGTCGCGCGATGAGACTCAAACGCAGGCATGGTTTCGGCTTGGGCTACAAACACTTGCGCTTGGGTGCTTGCATCCATAAAACTGGTTTTTGCTTCGCTCTGATACTGAGTTTGTAAACCGTATAAGCCGCGCTCAACTCGCGCCAGCTCGGTATCTTGGATCTTAGTAAAGAAGTTACCCCACATCAGGTGCGAGTCATCTTTGGCGATTTTTAAATACACTTTACCGTTTGAAGGCGCATCATCTTGCACTACTGAATCGTCGCCATATTCGGCTGGGTGTTGCTCTTCTTCTAAGCGACGGAACAGGCTATTTGGATCTTTTTCATGTAACCCAGATAGCAGTTTATTGACTGGCTGCTCTTGGGTGTCGATCCGAGCAGTGACCTTGTATTCGTCGCGCCATTTACCTGTGATGTAACCGGCTAAACGACCCGTTGCGAATAAATTGTCATCTTTATTGTGATCGCTAGAAAGTAGCTCAACAGGCCCATTGTGACTGTTTTGACCCAGTGTCAGATCAGCCATCGCCACATAAAACCAATCGCTTTCTGGCAGCTCCAAGTCGCGGTGAATTAAATGGCCGTTACCGTCACCATCAAGTACCGCAACTTCGGCACGATGGAAACCGGTATGGACAATTTGTTGATGCACAAACTTACGCTCACGGGTAATGGCAACGGTGCGCCCTAAGAAATACACGTTATGGCGATCTGGCACTTGCTCACCGTACAGAGTCAACATGCCGCCATTGAGCTTGATATTCTTTTGTGCAATCTGCGACTCGCCGTAGGCGGTCATCAAGTAGCCATCGACTTTGTCAGCTTCGACCGCAAAGCGCGGTCTAAAGTCCACTTGCTGCATTTGTGTATCGTCGTAGCGACCGTGTTTGTCGTATACACGCAGGCGATACTGCAAACTCATGCCTAACAAATTGCCCGGTAGTCGCCATTTGCCATTGTGATTTTTGTCTAATTTAACCTTGGTTAGAATTGAACGACCATCCGGCGCCATGATCTGCACTTCGGCATAATCAATAAATGCATCATAGTTGCTGTAACCACGCAAGTGCATCATCAGGGTATTGCCCGACTTAGTGAGTGCATGCTGCACACTCAAACGCGGAATAAGATTAATTGGGTCGTATTTCAGTTGCAGTTGCATGTTGGCTAATGCAACGTCAGCACAACGCTGTTCATCAGCGTTATTACTGCTGTCTTGATCAGAAAACGCTTCACCATCTAATGTGATCATCATAGGTGCTGCATTAGCAAGCGCGCCCTGACAAACCAGATCACGACTCGGCATTGCGCCCATTACTTCACGGGTTTTGGTTTTTTCTTCAATGTAGACGGCAATGACTTCTACGCGACGGTTTCTCGCCATCCCCTCAAGGGTGCCGTTATCTGCGACTGGCTCGTGGTTCGAGCGACCTTCTGTGGTGATCACCGAAGGATCGAGTTCTAACTGCTGACGGAAGAACTCCGACACAATTTTCGCTCGGTGTTCAGACAGACCTTGGTTGGTTTTATAGATCTTTTTCGCTCTCGGACTTAAGCGCTGTGAATCGGCATGACCAATAAAATGAATACGCAGCTGCTTTTTACCACGTAAAAAATCCACAATACGATTCATTTCACGACGTGTTGAGCCGGTTAAGTAATGCTTACCCGATACGAAGCGAATGGCCGACTCTTTTATAAACTCCGCTTTATGATCGCTTTGCTCAGTGTAATCTTCTTGCACCGTTTTAGGGGTCGGTGCGGCTAGACCATGAAATACAAAGTGCTTTTGTACTAACACTTGCTCGGTGTTTTTCGCCACCCCAGCTTTAGGTAGTACGGGTTGCGCTTCCTCAGCCTGCACATAAGCTGGCAGGCCCAAAACTAGCCCAAGCATAATTGGGCTCAATGAAGGGTATTTAGTCATGGCTTGTCTCCTGCGTTTTAGAAGACAAGGTAGGAATTGCTACTGGGGTCATTTCTGTTTCTATGGTTAGCTGTAATTCTCTGAGCTCAGCTTGTTCGCTTAGCCAGTGCTTTAAGTTGTTCAGTTTTTGATCTGTCTGTAGTGATGGCTTGGCTTGATAAGCCATGCGGATCACCGTTGGACGCGTATCTAGCGCATCAAGTAATGCCACTAAACGTGTTTCGTAATTATCAGCAAGTTGGTTTTCAACAAACGCGCTTGGTGTCAGTTGAATACGCGCCACTCGGTGAATATTGGCAGCAAAATCAACTTGCTGTGATTTACCACGCGTTAAACGCACTACGCGTGGGTTTTCAGACACAATACGTACACCAGACGGTAAGCTACGCTCATCGACTTTAACGATGAAGTTGCTACCACGTACCGCATTTGGAATATCGGCACAGGCTAAGTGATAACGGCCATGCTCGTCGGTGGTGATCCACAAGCCTTGTGCCGTGGCTAGACGCACCGCTGGCAGGCCTTTTTCATTGCCGTCTTGGTAGCCATTACGGTTAAGGTCATTAAACACCTTACCGCTTAAGTCACTACAATCGAAGACCGGATCTGGAATAACGCGCACAGCCGCAGTGGCAATATTTGAAATACGCCAGCCGCTATCGAGTGAATGCTGACCGCCAATAAACTCGCTCCATGCTTGGTTAATATAAGTGCCTTGGCTTACACCACTACCCACCACAACCATCAGCTCGATGTTTATCACTTGCTCAGGAGCCAGGCTGTAACTGTGCCAACGTAGTACGCGACCAAGTACTTCAGGTTCTTTGGCAAAACCATCAACACGAGCACTACCCGGCACATATTTCAGGCCAGCTGGTAGTTGGTCGATTAAAGAAAGTGGCGCTAATGTCTCACTAGAGCGGTTCTTGTAGCTGATCTGATAAGGCACTAGCTCACCAATCACCACATCTTGTTTTAATGCGGTTTTACTTACCTGCACCATGTCATCGCCGTACGGGTCGAGCGGAATATGGTTATTCACCACATTGCCAGATGGCAACGTAGGGTCAATATAGAAACTCATATAGTATTGAGTACTGGTGTTGTTTTGAGTGATCTGATCTGAATGTGCCACACACGCGCTCGGATCATGAATTGGGGCATCTAACTGTGGTACCAACTCTTCAAAATGCACCAATATAGGTAGCTCACTCGCACCTGCGGTTAAGGTGTTTTCACATACAGGGATCTGTGTCGATCCTCCCGCTAAGTAACCAACCGGCTCGGTGACTTCTAAACGGTAAATACCCGTTGGTGCTTGCGCGAAGAATAAGAACTGATAGAAACCATCTTCTGCGGTCGTCTGTTCAACGTTCGCACTGCCACCAACCAAGTGTAGATCTGGTTCAAAGCCTGCAGGGCCGATGATCTTCACGATCGCACCTTGAATTGGCTTACGCGTTTGCGCATCGTACACTACACCCGATGGGTCAATAGGTAATGACTGGTTGTCGACCTCTTCTCCGGCACTTAAACGAAGGTTTAAGATGGTGCCTTTTTCGCTCGATGCGTCAGGGTCATCAGTCACTGGCGTGCCGTAAATAACCCCACCTTGAGGGTGGCGGAAACGAATTTCATAGGTACCAACTGGTAGGCCTGCAAACGTGTAGCGACCATTTTCATCTGAGGTTGTTGTCGCCAGTGGCTCAGCATCAAGTGGATTTGCTTCACCCGTTTGCGGATCTAGTAATAGCTCGACTATCCAACCAGATTGACCGTTGTTGTCGTCTTTGGCGCGGTTATGATTTTTATCGAGCCAGACTAGGCCACTGATACTTGCAGGGTCCATCAGTTGCTCACCGAAGTTATAGTCTACGGCATGGGTGACATGCTCGGTGATCTGAATGTGCTTTAGTTCGTCATTTTGCTCTTGTACACCGCCAATACTACCGATGCTGTCTAGACCATCTTGAGTATTCTCAGGTTGCGTTTCGGTGATAGTAAAGCCTTCGCTACCACTCAGTGGCAGTTGCTTAAACTGATAACGACCATACCCGTCAGTCAGTACTTCACGTTGCACTGGTTGACCGTCTAAGTCGGTCCCCGAAATGACTAGCTGTGTATTCGCAAGACCCAGCTCATTACTTTCTTGAGTACCATTGTCATTTAAATCGACATAAACCGTACCGCTTAAATGACTACCACGTTCAGCAAAGTAGTAGCCAGCTCCTTTTACGCCAAGCTCAAGATTGATGTTTGTGAAGGTATCCTGACCGACTTCGCCGCCTAATGAACCAAGTTGCTCTTCGCCGTCTAGCCATGCTGATGGTTGAGTTTGAGTAATGCTGTATTGGCCAGGACGAAGGTAGTCGAACAAGTATTCACCTTGCTCATCAGTGCGCACTGTCAGGTTCACTGCTTCACCCTCTAAGGTTGTGCCCTCTAAGATGATCTCAACATTACCAACACGTAGCTGCTCAGAATCATTAAGCACACCGTCTTCGTTGCTATCAACGTATACGGCGCCAGCTAATGAAGCTCGAGGTAGCTCAGCAAAATTATACATACCGAAGGTTTGTAACTCTTTTAGCTCAACCGTAAAGATGTCGTCGCGGCCTTTCGAGTTGGCAAACACTTCTTCGTTAAGTGACTCAGAACCATCGATGTAATCGCTTGGCTGAGTGGTCTGCGAAATCGCATAACCTTGCTCATCACTCGGTGCAAGTTTTTCAAAACGATACTGACCGTTTTCGTCGGTGATGGTGGTCATTTCAATCGACTTACCACGGTAGTCATAGCCTATTAGCGTGATTTCACTGTTGGCAATTGCAATCTCTGACATATCGTCTGCTAGTGTTAAAACACCTTGGTCTTGTTTATCAACAAACACATAACCCATCACCGTAAGACCATACGTTTCTGTGAAGTCTATGTTGTTGATCTGCTGTGCTGATTTTAATACGCCAACATAAATAACATCTGTTTGCGCTGAGTTTTCAACTAAGGCGCCAGCAATATAATCTAAGCCATCGAGGTAGAACTCAGGTTGCGCTTGGCTTATCTGATACCCGTTGCCATCACTTGGTGGTAACCCAGTAAACTGGTATGCGCCATCAATATCAGTTTGAACCTGACGCTCTAGCGGCTGACCAAATAAGTCACTACCTTTTAGCGTTAATGCCACATAAGCAATTGCACGATCTGCATCACTTGCAAATGTACCGCTGTTATCACTATCGACATAAACATGACCGGCAATGCTACCCGCTTCAAGCTCAGCAAAGGCAAGCCCAGCTTTTTGTTGTTCAGACGCAAGTGTGATACTGATCTGATCGTTGTTTTCAGCAAGTACTTCGCCTTGATCAGACTCTTTACCATCAAAGTAACCTTCTGGTTGAGACTGAGTTAATACATAACCTTGCGTGTCACTGGCAGCAAGCCCTTCGAACTTAACAATACCTTGCTCATTTGTTGACTGTTCAAGCGAAACCTCACGACCATAAATATCAGTCCCGACTAATGTCACAGTAACAGCCGGTAGGCCCAGTTCACTGTCACTTGGTACACCATTCTGATCCGCATCTAAATAAACCTGTGCAGCAATGCTGCCTAATTCATTAAATTGCTCAGTGAAAATCAGCGACGTTTGCTGCTGACCCGCATTCAGAACCAGATCAGAGATCAAATCATTTTGCTCTGAAATACGTTGCGTATTTAAGTAGTCAGCACCATCAATATACTGTGCTGGCTGTACTTGGCTTACTTGATAACCCTTAGCATCAGATGCATACAACTGCTCGAAGTTAAAGTCACCTTGCTCATCAGTCTGGGTAGTAAGCGATACGCTTTGACCTAATACATTTTGACCTGACAGTTCTATGGTTACTTGAGGTAACACGACGTCTTGTGCTTCAAATACACCATTTTGAGCAATATCCACAAACACGCGACCCGATATCTTAGCGGTGTTTTCAGGCAACTGCTCGGTTAGTAACAATGACGTACGTGACGCCGCAGTGATGGTAATATTTGCAATCACATCATCCACTGTTGCAACTTGCTTACCGTCAAGATAATCAAGCCCGTCTAAGTAAGGCGCAACTTGCTGATGCACGAGTTGATAACCTTGGCTATTCGATGCAAATAATTGCGTAAATTCAAAACGCCCTTGTGCATCTGTTTGCACCGATAGAGACACATCACGCGCTAATAGATCTTTACCCGTTAAGGTGATCTGAGCATCAGCAATGGCGATATCCTGTTCATCGAAACGACCGTTCTGATCAATATCGACAATCAATTGCCCAGAAATAACCGCTTCATTGGCAGGTAAGCGCTCTGTCATGTCATACACAACCGTCTCTTGTGACTCAAAACGGATGCCATGGGTATGCTCAGTGTCAGGCTGTTTCGCTGTGCGTGCGCCATCTTGGTAATCAAAACCATCACGATATGGCGACACAAGTGCATGTGTGATCACATAACCTGCGCTATCTGCTTCATGTAAGCGGGTAAATTCAAAGCTACCTTGGACATCAGTTTGCGCAGTTTGATTGACGTCACGACCATATTGATCTCGACCTGTAAGAGTCACAATCACCTGTGCTAATGCGGCATCGCCTTTAGCAGCCTCTAATTGACCATCTTGCTCGGTATCAACAAACACAGAGCCACGGATCGTTTTAGCGCCATCGTTAGGTTGCTCTGTGAAATCAATATTTGCTGTCAGCGTTGTTTCAGTTAGCTTCACTACAATGGCGTTATTCCCTGCATCTAGCTGGGTTGTTGACCTTGCGATGGTTAAGTAATCAAGACCATTGCTAAAGCCACCAGATCCCGCTGTAACTAAGTAGCCAGCATTATTCGCAGCAGTTAAGTTGGTGAAGTTAAATTGACCTAGCTCATTGGTTTGCGTCTGGAACGTTACGGTACGACCATAAATATCTGTACCTACAAGTGAGATTGACACAGCCGATAGCGGTTTATCTAATTCAGCAGCTTCTAACTCACCATCTTGCTGAGCATCAAAGAATACACGACCTGTGATTTGACCTTCGCCCACATTTGGTGCCTCGGTGAAATCAACTCTTGCTTGCTCATTCGAGCCATTTAGTTGCACTAAAACAGTGTTATTTGCTGTTTCTGATACCACCGTCGCACCCGCAATGGTGAGGTAGTCTTTACCATTTATAAAGCCCGCAGCAACCGCAGCAACTTGATAACCCGCATCATTTGCAGCTGTTAAACCAGTGAACGAGTAAGTACCGTCAACTTTGGTTGCTTGAGTGTGCGAAACTGCACGACCAAACTTGTCTTTACCTGTCAGCGTTATAGTGATGTTTTCAAGGGCTTTATCAAGCTCTGCCGCTTCAAGCTCACCGTCTTGTTGAGTATCTAAGAACACACGACCAGATATGCTGCGTTGCTCTGGTTCAAGTTGCTCGGTGAAGTCTACGGTTGCTGAGCGTTTATTGGCTGTTAGATCAACCACAACTGTATTGCTTACTGTTTGCGATTCAGTGCGACTTGCACCTACAACCAAGTAGTCTTTACCGTCTAAATGATTTGTCAGGCCTGACTGTGTTGCTGTCACGCTGTAACCATCAGCATTCGCTTCGGTTAAATCTGCAAACGTGTACTGACCATTAACATCAGTAGTGCGTGTAAGTGACACCGCGCGACCAAACTTGTCTTTACCTGTCAGGGTCACTGTGATGTTTTCAAGCGCTTTATCTAGTTCATTAACTTCAAGTTCGCCATCCTGCAAGGTATCAAGGAATACGCGACCTGGGATCGAATAAGCAATTGTGTCTAGCTGCTCAGTGAAGTCTACGGTTGCTGAGCGTGTATTGGCCGTTAGATCAACCACAACTGTATTGCTTACCGTTTGTGATCCAGTGCGATTTGCACCAACAACCAAGTAGTCTTTACCGTCTAGGTGATTTGTCAGACCTGACTGTGTCGCTGTCACGCTGTAACCATCAGCATTCGCTTCGGTTAAATCAGCAAACGTGTACTGGCCATTAACATCTGTTGTGCGCGTCAGTGATACATCGCGACCGAATTTGTCTTTACCAGTCAGCGTGACTGTGATGTTTTCAAGTGCTTTGTCTAACTCAGCCGTTTCAAGTTCACCGTCTTGTAAAGTATCTAGGAATATGCGACCTGATACTTCGTAACTAACTGGCTTAAGTTTTTCAGTAAAATCTATGGTTGCTGATTTGTTGGCCCCCGTTAGATCAACTTTGACGATACTGTTTGCCGTATTCGACTTGGTTCGAGTAGCACCAATGCTTAGATAGTCTTGACCATTTTCATTCAACGCATTGCCAGAGAATGCAGCTGATACGGTATAACCATCAGCATTGGCTTCGACTAGGTTATCGAATGCATACAAGCCGTTCACATCTGTGGTTCGGGTGAGCGACACTGCGCGGCCAAAGATATCTTGACCAGTTAACGTGACAGCGATGTCTTTAATAGCCTCATCTAACTCGGCTGCTTCTAATTCACCGTCTTGCAAGGTATCAAGGAAGACACGGCCAGATACTTCGTAATTAACTGGTTTCAGTTTTTCAGTAAAATCTACGATCACTGACTTGTTCGCGCCACTAAGATCGACGTTTACAGTACTACTATCAACGTTTGAGCCAGTGCGATTTGTGCCAATGGCAATATAGTATTTACCAACTTTATGCGCTGCACTACCTGAGAATGTAGCTATGACTGAATAGCCATCTTTGTTTGCTTCTGTTAAGTCTGCAAAAATGTACTGACCATTGATATCTGTGGTGCGTGTTAGTGACACCGCACGACCGAACTTGTCTTTACCCGTTAAAGTTACTGTGATGTTTTCTAAAGCTTTATCAAGCTCAGCGGCTTCTAGTTCACCATCTTGTAACGTATCTAGGAATACGCTACCTGAGATCGAATAAGGAATTGTGCCTAGTTGCTCTGTGAAGTCCACAATTGCTGAACGTGTATTTGCAGTTAAATCAACCACAACCGTATTGTTTGCAGTTTGCGATCCAGTGCGATTTGCACCAACAATCAAATACTCTTTACCGTCTAAATGATTTGTCAGACCTGAC
>NZ_PPSW01000044.1 GCF_005876835.1 Pseudoalteromonas phenolica | reverse complement strand
ATCGAATAAGGAATTGTGCCTAGTTGCTCAGTGAAGTCCACGATTGCTGAACGTGTATTTGCAGTTAAATCAACCACAACCGTATTGTTTGCAGTTTGCGATCCAGTGCGATTTGCACCAATAACCAAGTACTCTTTACCGTCTAGGTGATTTGTCAGACCTGACTGTGTCGCTGTCACGCTGTAACCATCAGCATTCGCTTCGGTTAAATCTGCAAACGTGTACTGGCCATTAGCATCTGTTGTGCGCGTTAGTGACACCGCACGACCGAACTTGTCTTTACCTGTCAGGGTCACTGTGATGTTTTCAAGCGCTTTATCAAGCTCAGCGGCTTCTAGTTCACCATCTTGTAACGTATCTAGGAATACGCGACCTGAGATCGAATAAGGAATTGTGCCTAGTTGCTCTGTAAAGTCCACGGTTGCTGAGCGTGTATTAACCGTTAGATCAACCACAACTGTATTACTTGCCGTTTGCGATTCTGTGCTGCTTGTGCCCACAACCAAGTAGTCTTTACCGTCTAAATGATTTACCAAGCCAGACTGTGTCGCTGTCACGCTGTAACCATCTTTGTTTGCTTCTGTTAAGTCTGCAAACGTGTACTGACCATTAACATCAGTAGTGCG
>NZ_PPSW01000043.1 GCF_005876835.1 Pseudoalteromonas phenolica | reverse complement strand
GGCGTTGGTATGACTCCCACTGTCAAGTTAAACGCACTGAACCCGCCTAACTTTTTAAGCCATAATTTCTCAACTCGAATTAGAGCGAGTTAACGCATAGGATGAAGCAAGTAATTTCGTCGGTTTTCATGCTGGTATTCGTTGGTTACTCATTTTCATGAGCAGAGCAGACCTTACTTAACTCGACGTGGCACCTGTCTTCAGTCTATGTTCGTGGTTCAATGCAGCGTTAGCTGCATTGCCATCCTAACGCCGTCGGTGGTTGTGCCACACCCGATGCTTGATCCAATGCATTAACTCTAATTCGTTCATATTAAGCCGGTACTCTAGATAATCTTAATTTAGGATTTATCGGAGAGAGTACAATTTGTTTTGCGATTGCCCATATATACGCAATCATTTCACGTGCAATGGCGGTGACAACAAGGTTGTAATGCTTACCTTTATTAATGAGCTTTTTATAACGTTTACATAGTCTTAATTGTGCTTTCCATGCGATATCAACAATCTGTTTTGGTAAGCTTTCTTGTCGTTTTTGTAACTCGGTCGATATGTTGGCAGCATAGCGGTAACTATGAGCACCTTCGACTAATAAGCGCCTTGCACGACCATTACCACATTTAGTAATTGCGCCAATATGGCGTTTGCCACCACTCGAGTGTTCACTGGGTACAAGACCCAGATAACTCATTAATTTACGGGGATGGTCGAAGCGGGTTAAATCGCCAAGCTCAGCGACAACGCCGGTGGCTACAAGTAAACGAACACCTCGCATAGCCTGAATGGCTTTAACAACGGGATAGTATCGCCATTGATAAACATGGTGAGAGAGTTCATTGTCGAGTCGCTCTAACCTATCCATTCGCTCATTTATAGTTTGAATAAACTCTTGTAAAACGATTTGTTGTGCGGGGTGCGGCAGTACAAGTTCAGTGAGCCATCGTAAGTGTTTGAGAGACCAGTTTGCAGTGCCTGCATAGTTGATATTGTTGCGAAGGAGCAGTGCTTTTAGCTGGTACTTTGCATCTTTTAAGTCTTTCATC
>NZ_PPSW01000042.1 GCF_005876835.1 Pseudoalteromonas phenolica | reverse complement strand
GTCTCACCCCGTGTCAGTGGGTGCGCATTATAGGGAGAATTTAAAAGCGCACAACCCCTTTTTGCAATTAATTTTAAAAAATGTGTTCAACCGCTCAAAAAGAGAACAAAAACACTAAAAGCACCATATTTTTGTTTGCATTTCATACAAAAATCTCTTTCTAGGCTCCCAAAAACTAAAAAAGCAGGCCTGTGCCTGCTTTATAAAATATCTATAACATGAATATTAGAACTTATATTCAATACCAAGACCTAAGTAATCTTCTTCTGTACCTTGGTCCTCATCAACTGTTGAGTAGAAGCCATATAGTTTGGTTGATTTATTTAGCTTGTGATCGATGCCAACACTAAAACCATCTACATCTTTAGAATCTACTGCATCAAAGTCAATTGTTTGATATTGCACTTTAAAGGTGTTTTTACCGAAGCCATATGCAGCATTTAATAAGAAACCATCAGCAGTACCTGTGCCGTCTACCTTTTCTTGCTTCTGATACATAGCACCTAATTTAAGTGCGTCAGTTGCTTTAAATTGACCTGTAACACGTAAAGCATCATAGCCTTTTACTTCACTGTCTCCAGCAATAGCTACATAGTAATGAGACTTTTTAAGTTTAGAGTCTCCATAAGTAATAGCGCCTGAGTAACCATTTTCACCATCTGTTGAATCTTCAGCAATGAAAGTTGCTAATACTTTAAAGCCATTAAAGCTTGCAGACTTATAAGAAATTGTGTCACCAAGGCGGTTTTCACCTTTAAACAGGTTTTTCACATCCGCTTCTAAATCATTAAACTGGTCAACTTTGCCTTGTGAAAGTTTAAAAGCTGTGTCATTACGACCAATTACTACTTCACCGAAACTTCCTTTTAAACCAACATACTGGCTTCTTGCTGTAATATTGTCTTTATCACCCTTTGAATCAGCATCAGATACATCAACTTGGAATTCAAGCTTATAAATTACTTCAAGGCCGCCATCTAGTTTTTCTGAGCCCTTAAAACCAAAGCGTGACGCATTGCTTTTAATTTCTGTCGCACTTCCAGCACCTTCATCGCTTGATTGAACAGATACATTTGCCTTGCCGTATACTTTAACACCTGCATTAGCATTAGCAGATAACGCACCTAGTACAGCAAGAAGAAGTGTTGATTTAACTAGTTTCATGTAATTTTCCTCAATATCGCAACACATGATGATTCAAAACGACGCTAGTTTCTCAGCAGTTAATGACAGAAATATTACACACAACACATTAGGGTCAAATAATTGCAAATAAACTGCATTAAAAACGTCATAAAAGTATGTTTCAACTATAAATTATAGGAGAGGAATAAATTATTACTTAATTTTTAAAATAATCTTTATTACATCATCTATAAGTAATTTTGAGTTGAATTGCTAAATAGATAGGTTAAGGTTAATAGTAAATGTATAGGTGAATTACCGAGCGAGTACTGAGTGACACGTCGAATCCTAATTATCGAAGACACCCCAACCATTGCTAGAGTGCAAAGGCATATCGCTGTTTCTGCAGGCTATGAGGCTGACATTGCTGAATCACTAGCACAAACAAAAGAGTTACTCGACAATAATAGTTACTTTTGCGCAGTTGTTGATTTTATTTTACCCGATGCGCCTAACGGCGAAGCGATTCACTATACTGTGAACTCTGATATCCCCACAATTGTCATGACTGGTAACCTAGACAATCAAACTCGAGAAACTGTCGAAAAGTACCCTATCATCGATTACATCACCAAAGAGAATAAACAAGCTTACCAATACCTTAAAAAACAACTTATGCGATTACCACGAAATGAGTTTGTAAAAGTATTGGTTGTTGATGATTCCCGTCAGACCAGAAATTACATCAGCTCTTTATTAGTGAGGCATAAATATAAAGTTCTGGAAGCATGTGATGGTATTGAAGCCCTCGAAGTATTAAAGCAAAACCCAGATATCTCTGTTGTCATCACTGACAATGAAATGCCAAATATGAATGGTGAAGACTTGTGTAGTGAAATACGACTGCAATATTCTAATGATGAAAAAGCCATTATCGGTATTTCTAGCTCTAATGCATTACACCTCTCAGCTCGATTCATAAAGCGAGGCGCAAACGACTATCTTCGCAAGCCATTTAACGCAGAGGAGTTTTATTGCAGACTTAGTCAAAACGTCGATATGCTGGAATATATAGCCACAATAAAGCGCCAAGCTAACTCTGATTATTTAACAGGTTTACCTAATCGTCGTTACTTTTTTGAGTTTACTAATAAGTCATTAAGGCAAAAAGCCGCTTCAAATAATGAGGTGGGACTGGCCATGATAGATGTAGATCACTTTAAAGCAATTAATGATAACTATGGTCATGACGCTGGAGATGATGTGCTCAAAGCCCTTGCTCAAGCGTTTGAATCTCACTTCCCGGGTCAACTTACCGCGAGATTAGGAGGTGAGGAATTTGCTGTTTATTTTGCTGATGCTACCCAAGAAGAGAGTTTGTCTTTACTAGACAAGTTTAGAGGTTATCTAGACAGCCATAGCGCCGGACTAACCAAACATAATATTCACTTTACGGTATCAATTGGTGTTTATAGAGCTGTAAGTAAAAATGTTGATAGTCTGATAAAAGAAGCTGATATAAAACTTTATGAAGCGAAGCACTCTGGCCGCAATAAAGTGCTCTGTTAATTCAGGGGAAGTGGCTAGCATTGCAATGCTAGCCACTTAACGCATCCTACTATTTCTTTTTACTTGCCCTTAAGCTATCCCAGCTATACAAGGCCAATGCCCCCCAAATGCAAGCAAAAGTCACAGCTCGTTCAATTGAGAACTCCTCACCATACAAGGTCACCGCCAAGGTAAACATGATACTCGGACCAAGATATTGAAATAGACCAAGTGTGGAATAAGGAAGACGTTTCGCTGCGCCAATAAAACACAACAGAGGTAAGGTTGTCACCACACCAGCACTTACTAACAATATATTTAGAAGCACTTCATTATTAAACATATCTGAGCTCACCGTCGCAGGGGTCAAGTACCAATATATAAGTGCAAACGGCATTAGAATAAGCGCCTCGATTAACAAGCCAGGTAGTGATTCTACTGGCATTTTCTTTCTCAAAAGCCCGTAGATTGCAAACGAGCTTGCCAACGCAAATGCCACAACAGGGAAAGAGCCATACGCGATCACTTGTAATAACACCCCTAGTGAAGCAATCGAGACGGCGATGATTTGCCATTTTCGTAAGCGCTCGGAAAGAAAGATTACACCAAGCAATACATTTAACAGTGGATTTATGTAATAACCGAGACTCGCGTCGAGCATGTGGTCGTTGTTGACAGCCCAAATAAACAACCCCCAATTGAACCCGAGTAAAGTAGAGCTAACACAAAGCATCCCCAATAACTTTGGTTTCTTGATGACATGCTGGATCTGATGCCATTGCTTCGCAGCGAATACAATGAGAATTAAAAATAGCACCGACCAAATCACTCGGTGAGTCAAGATCTCTAGTGCCGCTATAGATTCAATCTGTTTAAAATAGATGGGTGCCATGCCCCACATTAAAAATGCTAAGACAGCATAAAGGTAACCCTGTTGGGTCTGATTATTTAGCATCAACACGACTCAAAAAGTAAAAAAACATTATACCTTGCTAAGCTGGTTGCAAATAGACAGAAAATAGGAACTGACAGACATAACATGATAGCTGCGTGTAAACCATCAAACACAACAGCGCAAATAAATTTACAGACAAGCAATGCAAAAGCCACTAAAATGCCCGCCATGAAATCAGATCCCATCTGCGAACAGTCAACCCTTGCTAAGCAAGCATTAGAAGACACTTTTGGCTACAGTGAATTTAGACCTGGCCAAGAGGCAGTAATTAATGCGGCCCTAAGTGGACAAGATACGCTCGTCTTACTGCCAACAGGTGGCGGTAAATCATTATGTTATCAGATCCCTGCGCTTTTATTTGATGGCGCAACGGTAGTCATTTCGCCTTTGATCTCGTTAATGGAAGATCAAGTCTCTCAGCTTCAAGCAATTGGCGTTAGTGCCGCATACATCAATAACACCGTAGATTTTACACAGCAAAATGCGATTTTTAATCAATTAGCTGAAGGTACGTTAAAGTTACTCTACGTTGCACCGGAAAAAGCACTACAGTTTGATTTTATTCAAAGATTAAAAAGCTTGAATATTCGTTTCTTTGCGATTGATGAAGCCCATTGTGTATCTCACTGGGGGCATGATTTCAGGCCGCATTACCGACGCTTAAGTGAACTCAAACAACACTTTCCTCACTGCCCTATGATGGCCTTAACGGCGACGGCAGATATTGCGACACGCCATGATATTGCACACCAACTTGGATTAAATGCACCTTATATTCATACAGGCAGTTTTGATAGACCCAATATTCGCTACACCATTGAAGAAAAGTTCAAACCTCTTTCTCAGCTCATGCGCTATTTACGTGATCAAAAAGGCCAAAGCGGCATTATTTATTGCACTAGTCGTAAGCGTGTAGACGATATTTCAGAAAAACTCGCCGAAGCTGGCTTTAATGTCGCCGCATATCATGCCGGAATGAGTAATGATCAGCGTCAATTTGTACAAAAAGCCTTTGCCAGAGACGATATCAATATTGTTGTTGCAACCGTCGCATTCGGTATGGGTATAAATAAGTCAAACGTACGCTTTGTGCTTCACTACGATATACCTAAGAGTATTGAGGCTTATTATCAGGAGACAGGTCGAGCTGGTCGTGATGGACTTGCCGCAGAAGCCATCATGTATTTTGATCCTGCTGATATAGGGCGAGTAAAGCGCTTTTTTGAAGATATTCCCGACGAGGCTAGACGTAAGGTAGAAGAGCAGCGCTTTCAGGCAATGGCAAACTTTGCTGAGGCACAAACCTGCCGTAGACAAATATTACTCAATTACTTTAGCGAATATCAAAGAGAGCCTTGTGGCAACTGTGATATTTGTCTTAATCCGCCGAAACGCTTTGACGGCACTTTAGTGGCACAACAAGCGCTCTCTTGTGTGTATCGCGCGCAACAACGTTTTGGTTTAGGGTATATCGTCGACTTATTGCGAGGAGCAAACACCAGTCGAATTCGCGATAACGGACACCATGAATTGAGTACTTATGGTATAGGTAAAAGTCACAGCATCGAATATTGGCTAAGTATATTGCGTCAACTTGTCCACCATGGCTTACTTGCACAAGATATTACTCAAGGTGCAAGTCTTAAACTCACCGAAGCAGCTAGAGCCGTATTACGCGGTGAATATGTTTTGCAACTGGCCGAACCTCGCTTACAAGCTAAACACATCTATCAAGATAAACTGGCGAAATTTAATTACGACAAAAAGCTGTTTGCTAAACTACGTAGTTTACGTAAAGAACTCGCTGATACCGATGATGTACCGCCATATGTGGTCTTTAACGATAAGACACTGGCAGAAATGGCGCAGAAAATGCCGACTGATGATGCTGAATTCTTAAATGTGTCAGGCGTTGGTTTTAGTAAACTCAGCAAATATGGCGCACCGTTTATGCAACTTATCCGAAATTATTTAGCCGCGAGTTAATCATGACGCAAATTATCTTTAATACTGAATTTAGTTTTCTTCAAATCGCACCTAATTTTTTCCCCGAAGCCGATGAATTTGCCTTCTGGGGGCAAATATTCTTAAACCATGAGACTATTTCTATTCTTGAAACCTCCGAAGGCGCAGATCGACATCAAATACGCTTTTGTTGGCATGGACAAAATTTTAATCTTAACTTTGAACACTACAGCGAGAGTTTATGGGTAAGCCCTGAAGGGGTTGAAGCCGAACTTTTACTTGAACAACTGCAACTATTTTTGCTTTCTACCCTTTCATAATAATTAGACAGACCTCCATTTTTCTGCTTAATATAATGATATAAAAGAGGATAAACAGCAGGAGGAAGGTAGTGGTCACAAGATATTGTCAGCCCGTATTGCTTTTATTCTCTACATTGTGCGTCAGTGGTGCTGCATTTGCAGAACCAAATACCTTTAACTCTCAAGAAAACAGCTGCAGTAATCAACGCCAAGACAACAATGAAGACATCAACTTAAAGCGTCAACTGGACATTCAGCAAGCTTTTCCCAAAGAAGCCGAAAACAAACGTATAACAAAAATCACCTTAAAGCAGTTAAACGTTTTCGACACAAGCTTACCGGAAGAAAATAACTTTTTATTTCGCTTTGCAAACCACGCACACATCACAACAGAGCCCGAAGTTATCCTAAGTACTTTATTATTTAGCCAAGACTCAAAATATGACATCAAAGAGTTAGCAGAATCCGAACGTTTATTACGTCAACAAAATTATCTTTACGATGCCCGCATATATGCAGAGGAGACATGTAAAAACGAAATACATGTTACAGTTGTAACAAGAGATCTATGGACTTTACTGCCCGACATTAGCTTTAGTCGCAGTGGGGGGGAAAACTCCTCGCGCCTTGGCTTTCGAGAAACAAACTTACTAGGATATGGCAAAAGATTATCTTTTACCGCAACTGAAGATAAAGACCGAAACGGTTATTTATTTGTTTATGACGACCCAGCTATCTTATCGAGTCGCTACCGAGGTCGCATAGAGTATGCTGACAATTCAGATGGAGAGCGGCATTATTTAGGAGCTTACCTGCCATTTTATTCCATTAAATCGACGCATAGCTATGGGTTTTATACTTTTGCGAATAAACGGGTAGAATCGATTTATTCTAGAAACGAAGTCGTTTCTGAGTTTTTACACGACACTGAAATTAATGACGCGTATTATGGTTTCGCCGTTCAGGCACCTAAACAATGGACACATAGATATACTGTGGGTCTACACAATGAGCAACACAACTTTAAAACCACCCCTTATTCTTTTCTTGCTGTTGCAGACAACCGAGCACTCACCTACCCATATTTTCAGGGTCAATGGCTTCAAGACGATTATATTAAGGTGCGTAATTTTGATTCTATTTACCGCACAGAAGATTTAAATTTAGGCTGGAATGTAAAAGCCAAACTCGGTTATTCATCGAATAACTGGGTAGATGACGACAGTCACGTCATTTATCAATTTTCCGCAAGCAAAGCGCATTACACAACCGAACGCAGTTTATGGCGATTCAATACAAGTATTCAAGGAGAATGGAATACAGACCAAAACGAAGCCCGAAACTTCATGAGTGCCGTTAACTTTCAATATTATCTAAACACCAGCATACAGCAATCATGGTTTGCGAACTTATCTTTGAAATATGCAAAAAACTTAACGGCAGACAAACAATTGGTTTTGGGTGGTGAGACTGGACTAAGAGGTTACCCGTTAAACTATCAACAAGGTAGTCGCAGTGCTTTAGTTAATTTAGAAAAACGTTACTACTGGGAATATGACCTACTGCAACTTTTCAAAGTTGGGGGGGCGCTTTTCTTCGATGCAGGTAAGGTCACAGGCAAAGCTCAAGTCAATGTCGATAACTCACTATTAAAAAATATAGGCATGGGATTAAGACTTGCACCGAGTCGAGCCAATGCTGGCATTGTATTGCATTTGGATATTGCTGCGCCGATAAATAAAGAAGATAACATTGACAGTGTGCAATGGTTATTTACAGTCAAAAACCGCTTTTAAAAACAGTTCATGGCGCTCTCGGCAGGGATCGAACCTGCAACTCAGCTTCCGGAGAGCTACGTGATATCCATTTCACCACGAGAGCACACGAACGATGCATATAGTAATGTCATTCTTTTGCAAATACTAGCATTTCACTTTCAGCTGATTAAATAACAAACTAAAAACAAAAATATTAATGCTTTTTAGCGATTTTTTGTATTTTTGACTATGCTTAGATTTTGATTTACCAGTATTATAGACAGCAAGTTACTACGTTTTATTAACATAAAGCGCCGTGTAATGCGGTAACAACAACAATAAAAGCTTAACACATCAAGAGGAAGCTATTATGAGCCAAATGACCACGCAGCAAGTTGCTGAGTTTTTAGAAGTAAAAGTGGAAAGAGTGAAAAGACTTGCTCGTGAAAACCTATTAATTGCAAAAGGTGAAGACGCACAAGGTGATCCTGTATTTGATCAAACTGATGTAGAAAAATACAAAGAATTAGCAAAGCGCTTAGGTGGTATTTAATCGCTTTAATTGTAATGTGTGTGAAGTGGCTTTTTCTACTTCACCTCGCGCATCATACCAAGAGATACATAACAATAGGTAAGCAATTCTAAAACCTCTCAACTTCTCTATTGCATATTCGGGTACTGCAATGCCCTTACTGCCATAATAGATATTCATCATCCACACTATTTCATCACTAGTTAGCTTAAAACTGCTTACCAAGCCTGCTATGTCGAAGTAAATATCTCCAACTGCTGCATATTCAAAATCAATCACTACAACTCCGGCTGCAGTCGCTATTATATTTTCTCTAACTAAGTCGTTATGGCAGCAACCTTCTTCTTTTGGATAGCTATCAAGTAAGCGTAAGCAGCACTCTAACTCAGAATGAAAACGCTTTTTAAAGGAGGCACTTAAATCTGACAATGCGTGTTTTATATCAAGAGAGACAGGTAAATTAACCAATGGCTGTTGATGTACTGCAGAGATTGTCTGCACCAAATTACATAAGCGTTTTCTATCTATGTCCTCAGCCGCTTCATCAGCATAAGTAAATAATGCAACTTTAAGTCTCTCATCCCAGCGAATGACTTCTTGAATATTGGACTCTGATATTGCTATTAGACCCTGAAAAGCGAGGCTTGGCGAAGGCATGTCATTTTGATAAAGCTTGAGCAAATATTTATTCTGTTCGACAACAATTAAATAATTATGATTACTCAACCCTGATGTGATTTGATAACACGCTTTAACTTGCCTGAAAGCAAAAGATTCAGCAACGAAACCTCTTACTTCATCAGGCAGATTTTGGAAGCTATAGGCTCGCAAGTGGTAAGCCATTTCTTTGTTCGTGTTCTTCGTACCAACGTTTGTAACCCCAACAAGCTATAACCGTATAAAACACATAAAGTACAAAGGTCGGGTAATATCCTTTCACAAAGAACAGGTACATAGATGCGGCATTAATGATGATCCAATAAAGCCAGTTCTCTAAAACCTTTTTAGCCACTAAATACGTTGTCATCACGGCAAAACAGGTTGTAAAACTATCTAGATACGCAAAATCAGCATAGGTGTAATTGTCCATAACAAAGCCGACACCTGTTGCCGTCAAAGCGGTGACAATGATGATGTAAATATGTCTTAACAATGGCCAAGAAATAATTGGGGCGACTGAATCAGGCTGCTTGCCTTGCTGCCACATATACCAACCCACTACCGCCATAACCATGTAATATACATTTAATGCGGACTCCATCAACAACGCACCATTCCAATACATAATGGTATAAATAAATGTACTAAGAAAAGCCGCAGGCCAGCACCATTGATTCTCTTTCACGGCTAAAAAGACATAAGCCAGAGAAAGTATGACCGCGATGTACTCCCAGCCAGACATAGCAGTAAAACCGGAAAATGTGGCGCTTAAAAATTCAATCATTGCGGCGATAAATCTCCAGAAATGAACTTACACACAAAGACTATCTTCCCAAACTCTTCAAACGAGCGTTTCATTTCTTGTTGTAGTACCGACATAACGAGGTCATATTCACCAAACACCTGTGTCGACATGGTATTGGTTAACACTTTAAGCTCTGGATGTGTATTTAAGCGCTCAATAAAGGCTTTGATAAAAGGGATATAGTCTGAGTGAAGTGGATATTTGCTAATTTCTACAGATAGCTGCATTTTGAAATCCATAATAGAAGTGTTTTACCTATTTTAGCCTCTGAGATTTTTTAAGGAATAGTTTTATTGAGGTTTTTACCCATCATAAAATCCGTTTTTGGAGTGTAATTGATCCAGTCTTGCTGGTGCGTAATGAGCCCTTTCTCATTAAATTGAAGCGTCATAACAAATCGCCAAGGTCCCATTTTTTGGCCATGGTAAATAAATTGATTGAAGTGCCCTGTTATAACGGCTTGCCGCTGTTGTTCATCAATAATCAAGTTTTCTACTTTGAAGGTCTTTAAATCATCTATTACTTTAAAATTACCATCATTCCAATTATAAAATGCAGCAATGCCTGGTTTTCCAACAGCGTGATGACCATATACTAAATCTTCTAATTGTGCAGAATCTGCATATAACTTTAAAAATGTATCAAAATCAACTCTGGCCTGATAGATTGATATAAATTGCTCAACTTGAGGTTTCTATAGTGAGCGCAGTATTTTGTTCAAGCGGGCTTTTACAACCAACTAAAAGCAAAGCAATGAAAATCGCAAAGCACCTTGTCATATATTTTCACCTCAACAATCAAAAAAGCGCGCTCATCGCGCGCTTAAAGTCATTAACTACCCACAATACCTAATGGCGTGGCATTTTTCCATGCACCTCGGGTAAAGTCTGGAATACTAATAGATTCACTGCGATTCGCGACAGACTGAGCTGAAAGAGGTGAGATCACCGACCAAGCCGCACCATCGTACACATCTTGATCTAGCGCTTCACCGTTGCGTAAACAATAAATCATGCGCCAGAACATTAAGAAGTCCATGCCACCATGACCGCCGTTGCGTTCTGCTTCTGCACCCATTTTCTTCCACAGCGGGTGGTCGTATTTATCATACCAAGGAGTCATATCATGCTCCCACTCATGGAAGTTACCTAAATTTCCACCATTTTCGAGTGCGATACGATTTGGAAAGCCAGCAAAGACACCATTTGTGCCTTGGATCAGGTTATGACGAGAATATGGTCTTGGCGTGGTAGTATCGTGTTGTACCATGATAGAACGACCTTTTACCGTTTTGATCATGGTGGTATTCATATCACCGGCAATATAGTTCAATTGATTACGTTGATGATCCGCGGGGAATTCTCGTTGTGCATAAGCCGCTCGACCCAACGCTGGAGAGCTCATTGAGGTTAAGTAATCAAAGCGGTCACCACGGTTAATGTTCATATATTGAGAAACAGGGCCTAAGCCATGTGTTGGGTACAAGTTACCATCACGCTTTGCATGCCAACCTGTTCGCCAAGAACCCGTTTTATGCTCGATTTCTTTCATTTGCCAACGTAGTTCATGAATATAAGCAGCTTCACCGTGCAGTAATTCACCGAATAGCCCCTGACGAACCATGTTTAGTACCATCAACTCATCACGACCATAGTTGACGTTTTCCATCATCATACAGTTTTTCTGAGTACGCTCTGCGGTATCCACAATGTCCCACATTTCTTCGACTGTTAAGGCCAAAGGCACTTCAACAAATGCATGCTTTCCACTGTTCATAGTATCAATGGCCATTGGTGCATGCCACTTCCAAGGCGTTGAGATGATCACAATATCAATATCATCACGGGCTAACATATCTTGATACGCTAAATCAGCACCTCGGTACAGTGCTGGCTTTTTTAAGCCTCGCTCGGCTAGATAATTGGCAGAACGTTCCAAAACTTCATCGTGAGTATCGCAAATTGCGACAATTTCAGCGCCTTCAATATGGCTCATACGACGAACATGGCCATAACCTCGCTGACCAACACCGATGAACCCAACTCTAACTACATCCATTTTTGGTGCGATAAGACCAATAACTGACTTACCTTTTTGAGTAGGTACAAATGCCGTGCTTGAATTTGATGTTTGCGCACACCCCGCAGCGACACTGGCCGCAGCTGCAACACCAGCGGCTTTTAGAAAGTCACGTCTATTTAATTGCTTCATTATTATTTTTCCTCTTTGTAACAATCTCACCCTAACCAATAAGCAGAGCGCTGTCATTCAGTTGCGACAAATATATGTTCCTATTTTGTTTTGGCACAAAAAAAGCGCCTATGGCGCTTTTTATATGTCTTAACTAATCTATTTAGCTGTGTATTAATTTTTCAAGTAACGCTTCTTTTGCGACCACATCTTGATATAACTTGAACTGATTTCTCGCTCGATGCAGATTGTGCTCACTGTGCTTAGTCGCGAAGTAATTATCGCCATCCAAGTAATCGGTTAAGAAACGAAGCCCAATCATAAATGGCATTACTTTCGCCCCCAGTAAAAAGCTTTGCTTTTCTTCTAGTGTAAGCTCATTTTCTAATGGAGCAACATAACCTTTAACCAAAGCGGCAAAAATCTCTTCTCGTACTCGCACATTATCAAGGTTTGTTGAATCTTCTTCTTCAGGTGAACAGAAGGTACGCACCATATCACCAAAATCAAACAGCCAATAACCAGGCATACAAGTATCAAGATCAATTACTGAACGCGCACCATCCGTTTCTTTACAGAACAGCATATTATTGATTTTAGTATCATTGTGACACGGTCTAAGTGGAATGGTGCCATAGATAGATTCTAGCTCATCTGCAAGACCAAATTGCGCTTGGCAAAACGCAATTTCCTCTTGGCATTTTTCAGCTCTATTTTCACAATCCGCTTCAAGTTTGTCGTTAAACGCAGCAATTCGCATAGCAAGGTTATGAAAGTCTGGAATAACATGATGTAGTACTTGTGCATCAAAGTCTGACAATGCCAAGGCAAATTGGCCAAATGCATTCGCTGCAGTTTGTGCCTTCTCTGGACAACTCACCACATCTTCGCTGTAACTCTTACCAATAAACTCTAGAGCACGCCATACTTCGCCGTTTATTTTGACTAAAAAACTACCTGATGTTGTTGGTAAATGTTTAATAATCTTTAAGTCGTAAGCATTACTTTCAGCTTTTTGTGTTAAATGCTGTTCAATGGCTCTGGCATTTGCAACTAAATGCTCTGGGTTCGGAAAAACATCTGTGTTCAGTTTTTGTACCACCACTGAGTGCTGCTCATCTTTTAACAACATTGTGGTATTAATATGACCACTACCTATTGGTTTAATTGTTGCATTTTCATGGTCTAAACCAAATTCTTGCGACAAATGCTCGGCTATCGCAGTGTTAGTCATAGTCACCTCAGATACTGGTGTAATGGGCGTGATAGTTTGCTCATCCTTGACGATGTTCATAAATCTTTCCTGCTACGCTTGTTAATTCTTCTTTAAATGTAACACCAAACCAAAAATCAACCGCAGAGTAAACACGCACTGTAACATGCTCACTTTCTATACAGGCTTGGATGCAATTAGGTAAATAATACTCTTTTTTGACATCGCTGTCATAAGCTTCTAAGAATTTTTTAAAATCATTCTCAAGTTCAGCCATCAAGATGGGTGTAATACCCCAAAAAGTCATAGAGGCTAGGCTATGGCTGTCTAGTGATTGTAATTTGCCCTCAATTTCTCCCACCAAACCATGTTCTGTTTGATGAATATTTAAGGTTTCAGTCACGCGCTTAAGCAATTGCTGCTCAACTTCACAAATACCTCGGTTTACTCCCCCTTGCTCAGAGAGCGTTTTTTCAATTGGGAAGGCAACCATGGCCATACTGCTTGCATCTTGCGATTGATTGAAGTGGTCTACCATTTGTTTGTAGGCATTTGGCCCATAATAGTCATCAGCAGTGATCACAACAGCTGGGCCATTCAAGTAAGGCTTTACACATAATAATGCGTGTCCAGTGCCCCAGGGCTTAGTTCGATGCTCGGCTAAATGCTTAAACTCAGAGGGCAGCATATCAAGACTTTGTTCAACCAAAGTGATATGCATCGTCTTTGGGAGACGCGGTAAGATTGTTTGTTCTAATTCTGCACGAACGAATTTATTAATGATTAATACCGCTTGCTTGATACCCGCATAGAATGCATCTTCAATGCTCAATTCCATAATAGTACGCTCAAGCTTGGGAAGGGGGGTAATTTGTTTATTGCCACCAAATCGACTACCAAGCCCACCGGCTAGTACCACAAGCGTTAAATTATTTTGCTCTGTTGCCATTTAAAATTGTTGACTAAAAATTAACAGGCGCAAGAGTGTACCAGCTTTAGGTTAGATAATCAGCGAAAAATTGTATACACATTAGTGGTACAAGTGAGAATGCCAATGAATTCTCACTAGGGCGTGTTTAATTAAAAACTTTGGCAGAGATATTTTACTTCTTGGTATTCCTCTAAACCTTGTTTAGCCCCTTCACGACCAAGACCTGATGCTTTCATCCCGCCAAATGGCGCGACTGGGTTTGAGATAAGCGCTTCATTAATACCCACCATGCCATATTCTAAGCTGTTCGCGACGCGTTGAGCTTGTGCCATATTTTGCGAATAAAAATACGCAGCTAAGCCTTCATCAACCGAATTAGCCATAGTGAGTGCCTGAGCTTCATCTTCAAAAGTTTGAATAGCGACCACAGGCGCAAAGATTTCACTTCGACTTATCTCCATACTTTGGTTTACCTCGGTCAGAATGATAGGCGCCATAAACTGCCCCACTTTCTCTTCACCTTGGTAAGCAACCTTGGCGCCTTGTGCAACAGCACCTTCAACCAAGTTTTGTGCTTTTAGTTTCGCTTGGGTGTTAATCAATGGGCCTAAATCTACATTTTGAGTAAAGCCATCAGCCACTTTTAAACGATCAGTTTCCAGCTTTAATTCTGCTAAGAATTCATTTAAACACGTGTTTTGTACTAAGACTCGATTGGCTGCCACGCAAGTTTGACCCGCATTTCTAAATTTGGCTACCATAAACCCTTGCACTGCTTTTTTAATATCAGCACTTTCAAATACCATAAAAGGCGCATTGCCACCGAGCTCAAGAGAGGCTCGCTTAATTGACTGTGCACTTTGCGATAACAAAATTTGTCCGACTCGTGTTGAACCGGTAAACGTAATTTTTCTAACTTGCTTGTGTTCGCAGAAAAACGCGCCAACCTGTGCAGCATCTTCTGTGACTAAAGTTTGAAAAGAGCCCGCTTCCATACCCGCTTGCAATGCAAGCTGACACAACGCCAATGCACTTAATGGTGTATTTTCGGAAGGCTTTAGGATAAAACTACAACCCGCTGCATAGGCTGGGGCTACTTTTCGGGTGATCATGGCAAGGGGGAAATTCCACGGCGTAATGCCAAATACCACACCGACTCCCTGCTTAATAACAGACAATTGCTGAGTGGGACTATTGGCCGGAATAATTTCGCCATAACTTCGTAGCGCTTCATCTGCAAACCATTTTACAAAACCCGCAGCGTAATCAACTTCGGCTAAAGATTCTTTTAAGACCTTGCCTTGTTCAAGGGTGACAAGTTCAGCCAATGCCTGCTTATGCTCTAAGATCAAACTATGCCATTTTAATAACACATCGCTGCGCTGTTTAGCCGTTGTTGATTTTAGCGCTTCAAAGCATGTAATGGCAGCATCTAATGCTTGCTGACAGCCTGCCATATCAACCGATGAAAGTGTTTCAATCAACTGCTCGTTAGCTGGGTTATTTACGGTGAAAGTATCGCTACCTTGATACAACTTGCCATTAATAAGTGAACTATTTAAAGTTTTATGCCAATACATGCTTTGTCTCCTTAAACAAAAAACCCGTAGTAAATACTACGGGTTTTTCATAATCAAAATCTATTATACCAATCCTCAATAA
>NZ_PPSW01000041.1 GCF_005876835.1 Pseudoalteromonas phenolica | reverse complement strand
CTGTTTAATTAAAGCAGTTCAGTGTTTAGCTTTACATTATGGTGGTTGGCGACTAGGTTTTTATATTAACCGTATGGCTAAAAACACATAAATTTGCCACTTTGAAGTTGGTTGCCATTTTATATTTACCCCATCCAAAGAGATGCCATGCAATTATCAACAGTCACGTTATTATTAATGAGTGGTGTCGGTGTATTTACTTCTGCCGTTTCGTTGATTTTTCTATGGTTGGCAAACAGAGATATCACAGCAGTTCGTTATTGGGCCATATCATCATGTTTCCTTATGACGGGCTTATTGTTATTTAATAGCCAAAGTGTTTTACCTGAAGCGCTTAAATATGTGCTGCCTAATTTTGTGGTACAAACGTCATTTTTGTTTATTTTACAGGGTACTTACCGAGCTTGTGAGCAACGTGTTCCAAAAGTTGAACTCGCAACCTTTATAACTTGTTACGTCGTACTGCATCTTTTTTTGACCTTTATTTACCCCAGTTACCCACTTAGATTCACGCTTGGAGTAACGACTGTTGTGATTTTTCTGAGTTGGGTTTTATGGTGTTTATATCGTTATAGCCGAGGGCGTTTTAAGGTTTCCAGCTTTTTGATACTACTTAGTGTGGTGATTTTATTTGCAGTGTCATTCAATAAAATCATCGATGTGAATTGGCAAGGGGTAACTAATCTTCAGCAAGATGACTCTATAAAAGCCCAATGGTTTATTATTGCTTTGTTTATGAGTCAGCTATTGTTTAATTTCGCTTTCGCGATCATGACGGGGGAAATAAGAAATAACAAAAATAAATCAGTTCAAAAACAGCTTATCTCTGCCAATGAAGCACTGAAGATTGAAAAAGCCCGAGCGGAGAAACATTCAAAACTTAAATCAGAATTTTTGGCAAACATGAGTCATGAGATCAGAACGCCCATAAATGGGGTTATAGGATGTTTGGAGCTTTTGCAAAATACCGCATTGTCAAAACAACAAGATCAATATACAGAGCTTGCCCATGCAAGTGCAAACTCACTACTTGGTGTGATAAATGACATTTTAGACTTTTCAAAAATTGAATCAGGTAAGCTAGAAATTCACAATGAACCTGTTGAGTTACTTGCGTTATTAGACAGTGTCGCCAAATCATTTGCCATAGCGCTGAGTAACAAACCGGTTATGTTATTTGTCGATTGTCACCAAGTCACACATCATAATTTACAACTAGATCCAGTCAGAGTTCGGCAAATACTCAATAATTTATTGAGCAATGCGATTAAGTTTACCGAGAAAGGGCATGTCAAACTTGAGCTAAAGTCTGAATTACAAGAAGGTGGTAGAGTCCGGTTAACTGGCAAAGTTATAGATACTGGGGTAGGCATAGACTGCCAAGCTCAAGATAAATTATTCAATGCATTCAGCCAGTGTGATGCATCAACAACTCGATTATATGGCGGAACAGGGCTCGGGCTCGTGATTGTAAAGCGCTTATGTAATTTGATGGCAGGTGATGTGGCGCTGGTATCGAGCTCACTCGAAAAAGGCAGTGAATTTGCCTTTTCTTTAGTTGCCAAGCAGGACGGTTCTAAGGCAAGTGATAACTGTGAATTACAGATACCTAAGTCTATAGGTTTATATAGCCCGAGTTTCACTTTTGCTGAAATCATAGAGAGTCAGTTTGCAGCAAAAGGCTTACCTCTTAAATTGCTGACACCCAAATCTTTGCATCAATCCTCATTTGATTTAATCATTTTAGATTTGGTGAACTTTTCTGCATCAGGTTTAGAAAGTATTTATTTAATTGAAAGTGCCCAAAGGCAAGCGAAGCAGACCTGTATTATTTGTAACGTGAATAGTGATTTTCCCAATAGCCAGTTAGTGAGAGAATCTGCTTGTCGCGTGTTTTATCATCCATTTACCTGTTTTGATTTAATGCAGATATTTACAGAAAAAGTGTTAAATAATAAGTACAAGCCAACTAAATCAGAGCCCATTGAACAGCCACAATCTTTAGCAGGGATTTCTGTGCTGCTTGCCGAAGATAATAAGGTAAATCAACTAGTAGCCACTAAAATACTCAGTAATTGGCAAGTTAAATATAAAATAGCGAATTCAGGGAAAGAAGTACTCGAGATAGTTGAACATGCAACCCTTGAACAGTTTGATGTGATATTAATGGATTGCCAAATGCCTATATTAGACGGTTATCAAACGACAAAAGAGATCCGAACAAACCCACGCTATAAAGTATTTAAAGATATTCCAATTATTGCGTTAACAGCCAATGCAATGAGGGGTGATAAAGAAAAATGTTATGAGGCTGGCATGAATGGCTATGTGACCAAACCAATCGAAGTTGATAAGTTGCAGGCTGAATTAGAACGCTTCATTGATTTAGCCGAATAATTGTTAACTGGGCTGGTTAATGTTAAGTATGGAGAATTTAGGTACTAGGTGATAGTCTGAATACTCAATAATAAAAAGGAGAAAACATGGATCCAGTTAGCCAAATTTTAGAATTTGTATTTCAAGTCGAATTCTTTCTACTACTTTTTGTGATTATTGTCTTAAAAAGTAGCATTAAATTTGTACCACAAAATCGTGCTTGGATGGTTGAGCGTTTTGGTAAGTATCAATCCACCAAAGAAGCGGGTTTGAATTTTATTGTCCCTTTCATTGATCGTGTCGCTGCGGATAGAAGTTTAAAAGAGCAGGCGGTCGATGTGCCTTCTCAGTCAGCCATTACCAAAGACAATATCTCTTTAATTGTTGATGGTGTTTTATATTTCAGAGTGCTAGACCCGTATAAAGCCACTTACGGCGTTGATGACTATATTTTTGCGGTTACCCAATTAGCACAAACTACAATGCGTAGTGAACTGGGTAAAATGGAGTTAGATAAAACTTTTGAAGAACGTGATTTACTGAATACCAATATTGTTGCTGCGATTAACTCAGCATCAGAGCCATGGGGTATTCAGGTATTACGTTATGAGATTAAAGACATTGTGCCACCTAATTCTGTAATGGAAGCGATGGAAGCTCAAATGAAAGCAGAACGTGTGAAACGTGCGCAAATTCTAGAATCTGAAGGTGATAGACAAGCGGCCATTAATGTTGCCGAAGGTAAAAAGCAAGCACAAGTTCTTGCAGCTGAAGCAGATAAAGCTGAGCAAATTTTGCAGGCCGAAGGTGAAGCAAAAGCAATTTTAGCCGTCGCTGAAGCGCAAGCGGATGCACTTCGTAAAGTCGGTGAAGCGGCAAATACAGAGCAAGGTCAAAAAGCCATTCAGCTCGACTTGGCAACCAAGGCGATCAGTGCCAAAGAAGCGATTGCTAAAGAGTCATCGGTTGTGCTTTTACCTGACAGCGGCACTGACGCAAGCTCTTTGGTTGCACAAGGTATGTCGATTATCAACTCGTTAAATCAAAAACAAAAAGGCTAGCCTATGGAATTTTTGACAGACAATATTGCGCAAACACTCCTTATATTGGGTGTCATAGCACTGATTATTGAAGTGGCAGTGCTTGGCTTTGCTACCTTTGTGCTGTTCTTTGTCGGTCTTTCATTGGTGTTCAGTGGTGCCTTGATGTATGCAGGGTTACTCGATGCAAATTGGATAACCGCCCTTTGGGTGAATGCCATTATTACTGCAGGTTTGGCAGCACTACTTTGGAAGCCGCTTAAAAGGTTACAAGAAAGTCGTGAGTCAACTGATGTGCACAGTGATTTTGCAGAGCTTACTTTCACCTTAGAGCAGGACGTTGATGAGCATAACGGTTATAAATATGCTTATTCAGGCATAGAGTGGTTAGTTAAGAGTAAACAACCTCTTAGCAAAGGCAGCCAAGTCAAGGTCGTGAAAAAAGACGTCGGTGTTTTTTGGGTTGAGCTTCAATAAAGAGCGAAATAACCCGCATTTTTGACTTTATAAAAGCAGGCTTTCGCCTGCTTTTTGTCATAATGGCTATTTAAGATGCTTTATTATTAACAACTGTCTCAAGGCAATAAAGAGCCTAAAAGTAGCTTTATTCATTGTTATATCCTTACAACCCTTGTTCAATCATCGCTTTAACTTTGATGGCTTTTTCGAAGTGATCTAATTGATGAGTTTGTATCCACCAAGTGGCCGCTTCCATCAGTTGCTCTGGGTCGTCGTTTTTGTTGGCGAAAAAAGCGTAAAACGACACTCCGACGGTCTCTCCCTTTTTAGTTATCTTTTTTTCACACACAGAGATGATTTTATCTCTTAAGCTCTGACGCATTGATATTCCTTGTAGTCACTGTAATACCTTGCCTCAAATAAAACCACTTGATTAATAGGTGAGGTATAAATTTTACTGACATAGTAACTGAGAGAACTATGTTTATGAAAGCTATTAAGTTTAATGAAGGTAAAAGAACGTGAGCAGTATATAGTGATAAAAAATAATCGGCTCAACATCCTGTAGGAGCCGATCATGACGCATCTAATTTTTATTGTTGTTATGACTCTGCTTTATTGCAGAAGGTATTTTTTATCAAGTAATTATGAATTGATTATGGAGGGAATATGGATTTACAAGGTTTATCTTCTTTTAAATTGTGGCAATTAAGAGGGAATTTATGAGAATTAAATGAAAAGGGTAATCTAGAACTGCTTTGTGATAGTATCACGTAATTAGGGTCGTGTTTAAAGTCGAGTTGACTTACAAATGAGAGGATAGAAAGTGGAGCCTATTATTGTTGTCGTTGGTTTTCTTGGGGCAGGTAAAACCACGTTATTAAAACGTTTGGTCACTGAATACGGCAAAGCGAATTGGTCACCTTTTGTGGTTTTAAATGATTATGAAAATGCCAATTTAGATGCTCAGCAGTTTTTGGATATGCTTGATGAGAAAAGTTTAAAAGCACTGAATGGCAGCTGTATTTGTTGCAGTGGTATTGGCGAACTAAGGGAGTCGGTTAATCGAATTCCAGAGCGAGTAAATGGTATTACACTCATAGAAGCAAATGGCACAACCGATGCGTGTGCCTTAATGGGATTTCTTGGTGTGGGCATCGAAGCGCGTTTTATGCCTCCGGTGCAAATTTCTGTGGTTGATGTTAAAAATTGGCAATTGCGAGATGTCCATAACGAGCTAGAAGCGAATCAAATACAAGTCTCGTCGTTGATCACACTGTCGCACACTGACTCAGTAAGCGAAGCACGTTTGGCTCAAGTAAAAAGCGATATTCGAGCGATTAATCCCACTGCAGAGATTATGCTTTGTGAAGAACTAGAAATTAATAAACTTCCTGATCTGTTACCATCGAGTAATAGTGCAGAAAAGCTTGCGCATCATAAGTCACATTGGTCTTCATGTTCAGTAGATTTACCTAACTTACCAGACCCTATTTGTATTAAAGAAATCTGTGATGCGATCCCAAGCAGCGTGATCCGAATTAAGGGTTGTACAGTTTTAGGCACTGAGCCCGGTTATACTTATTTTGAACGCTGTCCGGATGGTGAAATTTATGTCAGGCCATACCGCGGCAAGCCCACCACCGGGGCGAAGTTACTCACTGTCGGGCCTGGCAGTGATACGTTGTTGTTAGAATCGGCGATTCAAAATAGTTTAGAAGCTGCCAAATTACGACAGGCCAAATAGATTAGAGCGAGGCATACAGTCGAATTACTAGCTATTTTGTGTAGCTAGCAATGATGGTGACCTGATTGACAGAGGTTTCGAAAAACAGCTGTTTTGCTAGTTGGTATTCATCGTTATTAAAAAACGCGTCTTTACTTTGTTCATCAGAAAAGCGAATAGTGAATACTCTATTTATTTCTGTGTATTCTTCGCTTTTCAGTACTTCAGATACTTTAAAATCATAACCAAATTCACCACCAAATCGATTGAGAATAGGCTTCATTGCAGCACGGTATTGGTCATATATTTCATCATTACTGACTTCCAGGCCCACTAACATTTCAAACATTTTTATTCCTATATTCTGTGAATAATGAATTCAAATTATGGTTATAAGTAACTGTCTTTACTAGGGCATAGATGTAAGGAAATATGTGTTAAAGCGTCAGTTAGTAACTGGCATAATAAAGAAGGTCTGTATCATCTTGAGCTATAGACCTTCTAAGCTATTACTTAATTAGAATACACAGACTGCATCAAAGCGCGCAGTACCTGTTGATCTTTCTCGCCTCTTATTAATGCTTTTAAGCGAGGCTTTAAGTCAGGGTCTTTTTTGGCTTGAGCAGCCAAAGCTTGGATCGACGCAAGCCGTATTTCTTTAGGTTGTGATTGGCTATAACTAAATAAGCCATCAATTTGTTTATTATCGAGTTCGTTATTCCCCATCGCTTTGAGTAAAGCGGCTTTAGTGTCTTTATCGCTTTCGACACTTAATTGTTCAGTGATGTATTTCAAACTGGTTTCATTCGACATTTTGCCAAGAGAGTCAGCAGCTTGTTGTCTAAGCTTTGGTTCATTGGCATTTAAAAATGGTGCGATTTGATCTTGCTGTTCGGCATTTCCGCTATTTCCGAGGGCTGCTAATATACTGACTTGGCGGGAAGCTTGTGAAGTCTGTTTTAATTGTTCAACTAAACGTTGCCCCATATAAGCCGAAAACTCACTTCCTGACTGATTTTTAGCAATAATACCTAATACCATCATGGCGCTATTACTTAAACGCTGTTGCTCACCAGAACTAGTTTGATTAGCAGATTCCAGTACTAAATCGACCAGTTTAGGGTCGAGTGGTTGTTCAGCATATTTTAAGCCCATCAAGCTTCTGAACCTTTGCTTGCCTTGAATTTCACCATCCAGATAAACATCTACTAATAGCTGGTGGGCATTTGGGGAATCATTTTTACCTACCATAAGAAGCAGTCGACCTAAGGCCTTATCAGACAATGCATTAGATTTAATCACCTCTTTTAAAGCCGATAAATATTGCTCATTATCGTAAAGTAACTGTGCCAATACCTCACTGCTGAGTTGGCTGATGTCTTGTGATTTTAGTGCTGCTATAAATGCTTTGGCATCTTTCAACGGCTTAGCAGGTGGGCGAGGGTAAAGAGTGCTTTCGCTAAGCTGAGGCCATTTTTCAGGGTTCTCATTCAAGCTAAGTAAAAGCGCAGTGCTTGGCACAGGCGCAGGATTTAGATTGAACTGAATACGCTGTTTAACTTCTATGCTTATATCACCTTTTTTAGTTTCAACTAGTGTGTGATTGTCTCCACTTAAGGCGTTTAATCCACAGTGATCTAACTTTAATTCAAAGCTATCCGCTAAAACCTTGGGGGTTGAAAAATCTAGAAGCTGTGCACCTGGCTTGGTGCTTAAATATTTTAGCTTGCTGCGACTAACTTTGTTTGCTTCTTGTTCAACATATTCAACTTGATATTGCCCTAAATTATCGCTCTCGGTGAGTAAAGTTGGTGCAGTTAGGTCACGTTTATAAATATGTTCAATGTGGAGGCTTTGGTATATGGCAATAAGCTTCTGTTTATCCTCAGGTTTTAATTTTCCTGCAAAATGGTGGTCAGTAACTTGTTTTGTCTGGCGGTTTACTTTAACCGCAAAAGGCACGCCGTAAAGGCTTGGGTTAATTTGCTGTTTATCTAAAACAATTTGTGGATTGACTAATTGTAAGCCCAGCCAGTAATGCTTTTCAGACTTGAGTAATGGGCGGTAAAGTAGTTGGCCTGAAAGGGTCAGTTGATTCTTGCTTGGCTGGTTCAGCGTGAGCATATTAGTATCAGCTTTGGTTTCAAAATTACCCCAGAATGTGCATTGTGTCATCGCTTGTACACTGCCAAACGGCAGTATACAAAGCGAGGTTAAAAGTGGTAGTAAGTTTCTTAGCATAGTTAGAACTTAAAACTGTCACTGTAGTTAATCATTTGCCATGTTTTGTCATATAAAGCGCCAGTGTTATACAGGGTTTTGGTTGCTGTTTTAGTTGGGAATGAGCAGCAGAATTTATAACCTGGATATTTTACCCAAAGGTAAAATTCACCCTCAATGGCTTTCATATGATTACTTACATCAATGCCGTAGCCAATCTCTGAATCAGATAGCGCTTTACTTATGTCAACATAAGCTGTTGCTGAGAGTGTGTCTGAAATAATCAAGAAGTCGACACCGATACCGCCACTGGCAACCAATAAATCTATGCCAGCTGTTGCATATGCATCAAGGCTTGCAGTTAAAACGTCACCACCAATACTAAACTGCAGGCCTTCATATTTAAGATCAGTGTTAACGCCAACAGAGCCTTTGATCCCAGCTGACACTGAGACCGGAACAATGGCAATTGTAAAAGTGGTAGAAAATAGCTTTTGCTCTTCTTCCCAATCATAGCCGTAAGACTCGTCTAACGCCGATACAGTTTCAGACTCTTTTATAAGGCTGTTGCCAAGTAAAGACACATTCATTGAGTAACTAGCAGTACCGTCAGCACCATTTGCAATGCCAGATGCACCTGCTGAAAACAAATCTAAGCTGTGATCGAACATGTATAGGTCAAAGCTACCGCCAGCTGTTGCCCAAGCAAGACCGCCATTTTTAGACTGAAGCAAAACCCAGGACACGAAGCTAGGCACAATGGCTACTTTTGATTTATCACCATAGGTATTACTAAAAATCTCAAATGCCCATAAGGTGTCTGATGTAGAGACTAACCCAGAGAGACCTTGGGGATCTTTTACGGGTGCATAATTTGGTGAGCTTGATTTGCTCGAAGTATCAACAGAGCTAGTAAGGGGGTTAGTGATATTGTGCTCTTCTAACCAGCTATCGTCAGGTTGGTCGTGGTCATATAGAGAGTAGGGCACAGTAATCGTCATGCGGTTATTATCAAGGTTTGCTTCTTGATGCGCTGAAGATAGATCTTCTATTGTAAATGTTAACTCAAAAGTATTTTCGTCAGCGTCTTTATCATATGTTTGCTGTAACTTATCTAATAGCACACCATTAACGGCAATATCGTAAGGGAAATAATGACTTTGTTCATGGTCAGCAAATTTGATTTTCATATCGTCATGATAACGATTTTCGCCTTCTTGCCAAAAGTGCGCGTCAAACTCGACACCTGCGACAGTAACTGTTGCAGTCACTAAAGCTTCATTGATTAAATGACCAAACTTACTGGCATCAAAATGACCAATGATGTCTGCGCGTTTATGCTCTGGAGCATTCTGAGACTCCGTTTCGCGCCTACCTGAATCAGGAAACATGGCAAAACCATCGCCAACTGTTAACGTATCAAGCGCGAAGTCATGATAAAAAGTACTATCAATGGTTATTTGCGCAAAAGAAGCTGCATTATCAGAGAAATCTCTCGAGCCATTATCTTCGGTATTAGCCTCATTCTCAATGCTCTTTGCACTGTCTACATATGCTGCAATAACATAATCGTCAGAAGGTATCTCTTCATTGGGCAGCATGAGCTCTGCGGTGAAACTATGCTCACCATCTGATAGCTTTTCAATATAGTGTGTGCCTAGTTCATAACCTTCAGGCTCATCATGCGATGCTAATTGGTCAACTTTGTCTTTGGCAATGGCCATAAAAGTCACACCGACATGTTCTGTGTCTAATAGCTGGCTGCTGATACTGTAGTCAATCATGATCGGCTGACCAGGTTGATAATAAGCTTTATCAGGTGTATTGACTGTTTCTAAACGCACATTGGCAACCGGCTCTGGTTGCTTGAGTGATGATTCAACATTGTTATCTGAGTCACTGAAACAGCCTGTTAGTAGGCCGAGCATGCTGATGCTAAAAAGTGTTTTGCGCATTGTTTGGTTCCTTTCTCACGTTGCATAATTATAACTAGCACAATATGGAAATATTATGGAGTCCGTTTCGATTTCGGTAAATTGTTTTTCGGTTTCGAAAATAATATTTCTATATTTGCATAATGATTTCTTAAAATCTATATTTTTCATGCCCTTATGTTTTGGCATGGCACTTGATTTGAATACTGTATTAAAGATTAAAAACAGTATGGGATCGAGTTATGGATGTGGTCGTAAAGCCCAAAAAAAACACCAAACGGCATCTAAGCATTTTAGCGTTTATTTGCTTGCTACTGGCGGCCTGTATTTGGCTTTTTTTGCAACCGAGTCATGCACAGCAAATCAAAGCAAATGAGATTTGGTCGGCGAAGGTTGAGCAGGGTTCATTAAATTTAGAAGTATCAGGTTTTGGCCGTTTAAAATCGAAAAAGCCGCGTTTACTCACTGCCAAAAGTCAGGCTACGGTTGATGAAATTATTTTAAAACCGGGTGCTGAAGTAACCCCTGAGAGTGTTATTTTAAGGCTCTCTGATCCGAACATTACTCAATCAGTGCGCGATGCAAAGCGTGCATACATTGATAGTCAAAACCAACGCATTCAAACGGATATTAACCAAAAACGCGAATTGCTTGCTCAGCAAGCAGAGTTAGCTCGCATTCAAGCCGACCTTGAAAGCGCAGAGCTTGAAGCGAACGCACAGAGCCAATTGGTTAGTAAAGGTATTGTCTCTAATATCGACTACCAGCGTACTAAGTTGCAAGTCAGGCAGTTAACGCGACGTTTAGAGATTGAAACTGCTCGCATTACCCAGCTTGAAGCCCTGCATGCTGCCAATTTAAACATTGCCGATTCAAATATTTTGGCACAACAAGAGGCATTAGAGCTGGTGCAACAGCAACTGGACAGCCTAACGGTTAAAGCGGGCATTCATGGTGTGGTGCAATCGCTGAGTGTGGAACTCGGGCAAGCGGTGAATTTAGGTGAACAATTGGCTTTAGTCGGCAGTACCACCGACCTTTATGCTTTGCTGAACGTGCCACAGTCAAAAATGCAGTCTATTCAACTGGCGCAAGCGGTAAGCATCAATACTCGTCGTGGAGAGATCTCAGGTGAAGTGATCCGCATCGATCCGGTGATCAACAACGGCAATATTCAGGTTGAAGTGGCGCTAAATGGCGCGTTAACCGATAACGCCCGACCAGAGCTGAACATCGAAGGCACCATTGCCGTGGGCCAATTAGCAAACGCACTGTTTATCAAAAAGCCCGTAAACGTAAAAGCATTCTCAAATTCTACTTTATTTAAATTAACCGATAACGGCTCGGCCATCGCTACCCCTATTCAGTTTGGTGCAGCAACAGACGAGCAAATTCAAATACTTGCTGGCGCACAAGCACATGAGCAGTTTATCCTTAACGATATGACTCGCTGGCAAGCACATACCCACATTGCCATTGTGAAGTAAGCCAGGCAATCGCGATATAAAAAGGAAAGACCATGAGTAATAACAAGATAAAGCTAACCAATATCACGAAAAAGTTTGTCACCAGCGAGATGGAAACCCATGCACTGCGCGGCGTTGATTTAGAAATTAATGAAGGCGATTACGTGTCGATTTCAGGCCCGTCTGGCTGTGGTAAATCAACCTTATTATCGATATTGGGATTATTAGACACCGCGTCGGACGGTGAATATATGTTAGCCGGGCACGATGTCAGTAATCTCAGTGTTAATCAAAGAGCAAGTATGCGAAATGAGCATATTGGCTTTGTATTTCAGTCGTTTAATTTAATTGATGAATTGTCGGTTTTCGACAACATAGCACTGCCACTTCGCTATCGTGAAAAGGCATTATCACAGGAAGAAGTTAAACAAAAAGTAGACGCTTGCTTGGCTAAAGTTGAAATGACGCATCGAGCGGGTCATAAACCGAATCAGTTGTCAGGTGGTCAGCAGCAGCGTGTTGCGATTGCCAGAGCCTTAGTAAACGACCCTGCAATTTTACTGGTTGATGAGCCAACCGGTAACCTAGATTCTAAAAACGGTGATGCGGTCATGATGATGCTGGCTGAACTAAACCGACAAGGCACCACCATTTGTATGGTAACCCACGACCCAAGATATGCAGATATGGCAAAACGCAAACTGCATTTACTTGATGGTGTGATGGCTGATGAGTTTAAAATGGAGCTGGCGGTATGAGTATTATCAAAGAAGAATTTAAACTCGCGGTCAGCAGTTTATTAAGATTACCGGGGTTTAGCTTAACGGTGATCACCACCCTTGCAGTGACATTAGCGGCGCTTGCGGTGGTGCTGAATATCAATTATTTGGTACTGACTAAGCCATTGCCATATCCTAATGCCGATAAAATTGTCGTTACCGATCAAAGTGAAACCATCAATGGCGAGACGCAATACGGCTTTCAGATTTTGTCGGCGCAGTACCATATTTACAAAGACGAACAATACATCGAGCAAATGGCTCTTATGAGTTTGTTCGGTGCAAAACTAAGAGATTTGCCAGACACACCTTACCTTGATGGCGTTCGAGTCACACCTGAGTATTTTACGATGCTTGATGTGCCTATGCATTTGGGTCGTGCTTTTAATCAACAAGAAACCATTAATGATAAGCAAAGAGTCTTGGTATTGAGTTTTGAGGCTTGGCAAACACACTTTGGTGCTGACCCAAAAGTGATTGGCACTTATACAGCTATCGCTAATGATAAATATCAGATCATAGGTGTAACAGCGAGTCATTTTAATGCGCCAGAAGTATTTGGTAATTTTTCTATGCATGCTTGGTTTAGCTTTGACCAAGAAATTAGCCGCACTAGTAGCTGGGGAAGTATTACCGGTGGAGTAAATGGTATAGCAATCCTCAAAAATGGTGTATCAATTGAGCAAGCAAATAGCGCACTTAGTGAGCAAATTAACGAGTTGTATCAAAGTCGTGATGATGTCGCTGCTAATACCGCAATTGGAGCACGCTTCGTACCCATAAAACAGAAAATAGTCGCAGATAGTGGCGAAATGGCATTGTTGCTTTTGGCTGGTGTGATTACCTTGTTATTTATTGCGGTCACTAACATTTGTAATTTGTTTTTATCTCGCGCGGTACAAAAAAAGCGCGTGATGGCCATTCAAGCGGCATTGGGGGCGAAAACACAACATATCTTTTTAGGCATGTTCAGCGAAGCGCTGTTGCTATCTATGCTTGCCTGTATTTTTGGCTTGCTCATCGCTGGCTGGTCAATGGTTTGGTTAGCCAGCGATTTACAGTATATGTTCCCGAGAATGCAGCATTTAACCCTAGATCCAGTGACAATTTCTGCAAGTTTTGCGGTGAGTGTATTTGTTAGCATTGTGATGGCGAAGCTCGCCAGTCAGCAAGTGCCTTATCAGCAGCTTAATCAAACCCTGCAAAGCAGTGGTAAAGGTACGGGAGCACAGATATCTAGCCTGACCAGAAATGTACTGGTTGCCTTACAAGTTGGATTAGCTACAGCCTTGTTACTTGGCGCGACAACCGTGTTATCTCCTGCGATTAATAAATTGGTTAAAGATGTCGGGTTCAATGCCAATAATGTAAATTATCTTCGCGTCGATACGGGTAATCTGAATGAAGGTTTTCATGATGTTGCGCAACAAGTCAAAAGCCAGCTTAAATCGTTACCGCTAGTTGAAGATGTTGCTTTGACGCGCGCTTCACCTTTGCAAATGGGTTGGGAAAATTATTTATACGATGAAAGTAATGAGATGCTAGGTATTGTCAGTGTCGGTTTCTTTGACGAAAATAGCTTTTCTTTACTCGGTATGCTGATGATTGAAGGGCGTAGCTTTAGTTCATTACAAGATCCAGAAAATACACCGCAGGAAATTATTATTAGTAAAGCACTCGCAGAGCGTTTGTTTAAGTCAGAATCTGCAATAGGTAAAACATTGCAAGCAGCACCGAATGAGCCACTCACCGTTGTGGGTGTAGTTGATAATGTTTATGTGCCGGATAACCGTGATAGCTATGCAGAAGAGCGTTATTATTTACCGTTTACAGCAGGTGCTCGTTTTGCGTTAACGTTTAAAAGCAAGAGCCAAGTCGATAGAGCACAATTACTCGAAGCTCTAAAAGAGGTTAACCCGCAACTGAGTATTGCTTACTTTGAAACGCTAGACAATATGCTAACGGCTCGATTAAGAGCCTCAAAGTTGGTTGCGATTTTAACAATGAGTTTAATTATATTAGCGCTAAGTCTGGCTGCAGCAGGTATTTATGGGGTATTGAGCTATAGCGTACAAATGCGTCGGTACGAGCTGGGTATTCACCTATCACTTGGTGCACATACTGGGCAAGTCATCAAACTGGTATTAATGCAAAGTATGCAGCCTGTTGTATTTGGTGTGCTTTTAGGTGGCGTGTTGGCGGGAATCGGTTATCTAATTGGCACGCGACTCCTTGCGATGCAAATAACTGGGGAAATTTCAGTGCTATTACTTGCCATTCCTATTATGGTGGTGATTTCCGTATTAGCTTGTTACTTACCGGTGCGTTCTGTCGTGAGCTCAGATCCTCTAAAAGCGCTACGTAATGAATAACCTTGAATGGGTTTTCTGAAACTTCGCTGAGCATTAACCTAGTCTTATTCTATGAGACTAGGTTAAACTCGTTTTACAGCTTACAGCTTACAGC
>NZ_PPSW01000040.1 GCF_005876835.1 Pseudoalteromonas phenolica | reverse complement strand
GCTCTTAAGCGAGTGCCGCTACTCAATTGAGCGGTTTTTTTGTAGCTATTAAAAGCAAAAACTATATAGGTATATTACTTTTCCGAACTCAGCTATTAATAATGATTAAAATAAGCCGTAGCTTTCTGTTTCTTCAGGCTCATAGCTTTGTAAATGTTCTGGTCTAAAAATCGCACTAGGATCGATTAATACACTATGTGTATCATCACGTTTAATTAAACCTTTCATCATTTGTTTTGTCTGCGGATCGATATCAAAACCGATATTGGTGATCTCATTAAGTGGTTTGATCTCACTTTCATCGCAATGAATATTGTCTTGTACTTGATCGACCAACAAACCAATATGTGGTTTTTGACCATCTAAGGTTGTGAAAACAATAATAGGTTTATGATCGAGCGTGATTTGATCTCTTGCTGACTCAAATAATCTGATTAGCTTTTGGTAAGTTGTAGTGCGCTCTTTTTCGAGTATTCTTACCGCTTGTTCTTTTTCGCCTTTGGCACACATGTCTAACAAGGTGCTTGAAAGATTGTGTAATTTTGTATGTGGTTCTTCAAAGCGTGCAAGTAAAGCTTTTAAGTCTTCATTATCGGTTTTAAAGCTGTAAAACCACTTCCCAAATTCACATTGTCTAGGGTCTCGTGCTTTGGTGAAAGCGACACCTTCATGAATACTGTGTTCAAGTGCTACTAACCAAGTTTTATGATCTTGTTCTCGATCATGTAGTAGTTTTACGAGTGCTTGATTCACTTCTGAGGAAGATTGGTTATTTAAGATTAAGCCAAGATCAAAAATAGGCGTTGGGGTGCCCATGTAATCTTTGACCCCCAAGAAGCTTGGGTTGCCGTTTGGCAATGAGGTTAGGTTTCCTTCATAGCGCTCGGTCAGCAATATGTCTAAGATCTTTAAAGAAATTGTTTTTTGCCCAACACGAAAGTTAATTAAATCCATGTCTGCCTCATCATGCTTATAAGTATGACTAATGATAGATCAATTACGAATGATATGAACGGAAAATTGGTAATTTCTTTTGCTTTGGTTTGATCTTAAATAAATGACGTAATTCATCATCTTGGTTGATCACATTGCTTAAGGCATTGAGGACACAGTTAGAATTAAATGGTAAAGGACACATTTTTGCGGCACGACTAAACACTAATGCGTTGAGATACCCTTCAAAGATGGCGTGCGTAATAGGTAAAGAATGTGTGCTTAACGTTGCTCTGAATTGCTCACAAATTTTACCCTCACAAGAGACTGGATTTGGCACCACTTCTGTGACCATTAATTGGCTTGGTTGAGTCAGCTTACTTAATAGGTCTTCGCTGGAGACAAATGATACAGTGGTGAATGCAAGTTTCTTGTTTTGCTTTTGTGATAGCAGGATGAAGTATGATAACGGCTCATAAGTGCCTACCATAGCAACGGCTGTCGCTTCACTGTTGCCAATTAGTTTGAGTGCTTTCTCAACTCCATTGGTATTTCTACGAAATCGGCCGACTACCTGAGGTTTTAATCCCCTCATTTTTAGTGCCGCAGTGAGGCTTTTTTGTAATGTAATACCAAATTCGTCAGCTTGTATGAGCAATGCAATTTTTGAATGACCCAACTCATCAACTAAGTGACTGATTTGTTCTTTTGCCTCATCAAGGTAGCTGGCTCTTAGGTTAAACACTTTGAATGCGGGTTTTTCCCTTAAAAATGTAGCACCCGTATATGGCATAAGTAAAGGGATTTGCGTGTGCTCTAGCATGGATTTTATGGCAGTTGTGGTTGGGGTACCCATATAGCCAAACAAAGCATGTACTTTTTTATCGTAAATAAAAAAGCGTGTGTTGTTGACGGTATGGTTTGGCTCATAGCCATCATCTCTCACATCGAGTTCGATAAGTGCGCCATGAATTCCACCTTGTTTGTTGAGTTGCTCAAAGTAAATTCTAGAACCCGAAGCAAGTTGTTTGCCTATTTCACTGGCTGGTCCAGTTAATGCTACCGACATACCTAGCTTAATATCGAGTTGCGATCCAGAAGCCATAAGCTGACTTGCCCACAGTAGGCAAGAAGTAAGCAAAATTGAGGGCTTAAATTTGAGCATAAATTTCTGCAACTAGATTAGATAAACATATGTTTAGTTGTTTTTTTGAGTCAATGCATAACTCTTTCTGAACTACGCCTTTCTTATTACCTTGTAATACTAGCCTAATTAGTAGTCGATGGGAAATAGCCGAAAGGTTGTATAGCACTTGTGGGTTTTGTGTCGTAATTTGCCAAATCAAAGCCAAGCCTTGCTCAATATGCGCAGGTTGGTTGAGTAATATTTTCAACTGCTGCTTATGCTCAGTCGAAATATGAGGGTTGCCAGATATTGGTTTTAGTAACTGCCTGACAAGCTTGTCATCTAACATTTGATAGTGCGTGAGCAGTTGATAAGTAAATTGCTGAGAAAAGCGCACTCGTAACTGATGCTGTTCTTCAGACAGATCTTTATTACTCTTTAACACAATTGCTGAATACTCGCCGCTGGCTTTGTCTTGTTTAAAGCCTAATTTCACAATGTGATAATCGTTCTCTTGCCAGAACTTTAATAACTGTGCGGTGCAGCCAAAGCTACTGCCAAAGTAGTCGACCTCATCTTGAAGTTGCTGCTCGGTGTAGCTCAATAATTGCTGACCCAGCTTTTGGCTTTGAAAATCTGGTGCGATGGCTATTCTGACAACTCTAGCGGCTTTATGACTCAAAAGTGCATCTTGTTGTAGCAAGTGGTAAAGCTGTTGAGGTAGCAAGTGCCCTTTGGGTCGCCTGTTTTGTTGCGCAATTGCTGCGATGCTATCTTTATTTAAAGCGCCTTCAATGCTGACCAGACAAATACCAAGCAAGTGATTTTGCTGTTTGATTACAAAGAGTTTGTTTTCAGGTTGGTCGAGCAATTGTCTTAGGTCATTAACGCTGGTTTGGTAATGAGCGAGCACCAATAATGAAAATGCTTGTCTGAGTAGATGCTCATCGTGCAGTAAATCTTCAGATGTAAGATGAGAGAACTCGAACTGTTCAAGCTGCTTTGGTGCATTAAACTGCGCGTCTAGCGCGAATAGTTTGTTTATGCTGCTTTCTAACGGATCACACTGCTCATATCTTATAGGCGCATTGAGGGTCAATTGCTGATAGGTGGAGGAGTGTTTTGCTAAGAAACGTTTGAACCTTAACGTATAGCCTCGACCATTACCTTCATAGCCCACTAAAGTCGACGCAAATACACAGCGCTTAAACTTATCCGCTATTTTGATGAGGGTAGGCACGGGTAAAGCTGCCGCTTCGTCAATAAGAATGATGTCATCGCTGATATTTTCTTGAAGTAACTTATCTGGTGGACAAAAGCGAAGATTAGCGAGTGTTTTCTCATTGCCTGAATATTCAACTCCGAGGGCTTTGGCCAAATGCATAAAGCTACTTTTTACTGCTTGATATTGTCGAGCACATACCACAAATGATTGCTCAGGCATTTTGCTCGTTAATAAACCTAAAGCCGATGATTTACCACGGCCTCTATCGGCTGTAAGCAAAGTATGTTGCCGAGATTTGGTGAGTAATGTAATGAGCGTTTCAATCACTTTATCTTGCTCACCTAATCTATGCTTAAGCTCTGAAGCAGGTTTTAAACTTGGCAAAGACAGTCTTGCGTCATTAGTTTCAGAAATAATAGAGATAGGTAACTGAGTAAATAAGCGCTGCCAACGTATTAAAAATGGACTCGTTGTTAGCGATTGCTGGTGATTTTGCCAAGTTGTGATCCCTTGGTCACACCAAAAACTTAATTGTCCAAGTTCAGGTAAGACGAGCGCAAGTATTCCGCCTGCCTTTACTGTGCCACTCAGTGCCGCGAGTTTATTAGGGATAATCCCTGAGTATCCATCGTATATTGCGACCTCGAACTCTTGACCGAGAATTTGATGAAGATGCTCAGGCCATTGCGCTTGATTAAAAGCCGGTTCTTTTGACAGTGTTAAAAAAGAAGTTGTTTTGTTTGTGAGTTTATTTAACTCAGTGGCAGCCCACATTTGTGAGCCACTAAACAACACTAACTGACGATGCTGATTAAAAGTAAGGCGCTCAAATAGCGCCTCTAAATTATATTTTTTCGAGTCTTGCATAAGCGGTGACAAGCCATTTAGTACCCACATCGTCAAAGTTGACTTGAATACGCGATTGCGCGCCATTCCCTTCGTAGTTTAATACGGTGCCAGCACCAAACTTAGCATGTAAAACTCGTTGACCAAGGTTGTAACCGCTATCTTCAAAGGTTGCCAAAGTAATGGTGTTACTGAAGCGGCCTGTACTCGCGGGGCGTGAAACTTGTGTTTTAATGCGAATTTCTTCTACACAGTCTTCAGGGATTTCACGTAAGAAACGCGAAGGACTATGATGTTTTTCTTGTCCATACAAACGACGGCTTTCGGCATGGCTAATATAGAGTTTATCCATTGCTCGGGTCATACCGACATAACATAAGCGGCGCTCTTCTTCTAAGCGACCCGACTCTTCATGGCTTTGCTGTGAAGGGAACATACCTTCTTCTACACCAACCATAAATACAAGCGGGAATTCTAGACCTTTTGCCGAGTGTAAAGTCATCATTTGCACCGCATCTTCATGTTCATCAGCTTGGCCTTCACCAGCTTCCAGTGACGTATAAGCTAAAAAACCTTGTAGTGGTGAACTAAAGTCTTCATCAATAGGCGGTTCATATTGACCACAGGCACTGATTAATTCTTCTAAGTTTTCTACTCTAGCGCGGCCTTTTTCGCCTTTTTCGGCTTGGTACATTGCCATTAGGCCCGAGACTTCAATGGTTTGCTTGGCTTGTTCGCTTAATTCTAGCTCATCGATTTTATCACTGAGATGCTCGATGAGTTCAACAAACTTGGTGACGGCTGTTGCAGCTCTGCCTGCTAAATGCTTTTGCTCTAGGATTGCTTTTGCGGCGTACCATAATGGCATCGATTCATTACGTGCACAGTCACGGATATGGCTCAAAGTTTTGTCACCAATACCACGTGCTGGGGTGTTGATTACACGTTCAAATGCGGCATCATCTTGGCGATTACAGATCAGGCGTAGGTAACATAAAGCATCTTTAATCTCTTGGCGTTCGAAGAAGCGCATACCGCCGTAAATACGATACTTTAAGCCTTCTTGTAACATGGCCTCTTCAAGAATACGTGACTGGGCGTTGTTACGATAAAGAATGGCGCAATCTTGTAAAGCATTACCCCCATTCAGCCAAGTCTTAATTTTACCTACCACAAAACGAGCTTCATCTAACTCATTAAAGGCGGCATAAATCGAAATTGGTTCGCCTTGGTTACCATCTGTCCAAAGGCTTTTACCCATACGTTCGGCGTTGTTTTCAATTAGCGCGTTTGATGCTTTTAGAATGGTTGCTGTAGAACGATAGTTTTGTTCAAGGCGAATAGTCTCTGCCTCAAAGTCATCTAAAAAGCGTTTGATATTTTCGATTTTAGCGCCACGCCAGCCGTAAATACTTTGGTCATCGTCGCCTACGATCATGATATTGCTGTCACCGCCAGCCAGTAGTTTTAACCAGCGATATTGAATGTTGTTGGTATCTTGGAATTCGTCTACCAGCATATGACGGAAACGCTGCTGATAATGGCGCAGTAATGTCGGCTGCTGTTGTAGCAACTCAAAGCAGCGTAATAAGATTTCAGCAAAGTCGACTAAACCCGCTCTGTCACAGGCTTCTTGATAAGCCGTATAAACGCGCAACATGAGTTGTTCGTTCACATCATAAGCTTGAATATCTTTTGGACGTTGACCTTCATCTTTACGAGCACTGATATACCAGGCGATTTGTTTTGGCGGCCATTTCTTTTCATCAATATTCATAGCTTTTAAGAGGCGGCGGATCATGCGTACTTGGTCGTCAGTGTCTAAGATTTGAAACGCTTCTGGTAAGTTAGCTTCACGGTGATGAGCGCGAAGGATCCGGTGTGATAAACCGTGGAAAGTGCCGATCCACATACCGCCGACAGGCGATTTAAGCGTTTCTTCTACACGGGAACGCATTTCTTTGGCGGCTTTATTGGTAAAGGTCACAGCAAAAATACTATAGGGAGAGGCGTGCTCTACCTGCATTAACCATGCAATACGATGAACAAGCACTCGCGTTTTACCTGAACCTGCGCCTGCCAGCACCAGCATATTCTGCAACGGAGCAGCTACAGCTTCGCGTTGTTTATCGTTTAAGCCGTCAATTAAATCAGAAACGTCCATTAAGTTACCTTGCCAAATCAGAATGCAGCAAAGTATACCTAGGCTAGCGTCTATTTCCCAGCAAGACGCGCATTTTTACTGAGCGTAAAAACTTAATGCTTTGAAAAGTAAAGAAAATTAGAGTAAGTTAAACTGTATAAATAACCAGTTTACTGACCGATGTATTCTTTTAAGCGATTTTGAACTTCTTCCACTAATAAGTCTGGTTGGAATTTAGATAGAAACGCATTACAACCTACTTTTTCAACCATGGCTTGGTTAAAGCTGCCACTTAGTGATGTGTTAAGAATGACATGTAAGTCTTTTAACCTTGAGTCATTCCTGATTTCATAGGTTAAACGGTAACCATCCATCACGGGCATCTCTGCATCTGTGATGACAGCTAGAATCTCTTTGTTGACATTTAAACCTTGTTCAGCCCAACCTTGGAGCTTTTTTAAAGCTTCTAAGCCATCTGTAGCCGGTATAATTTCAATACCAAGTTGTGCGAGTGTATCTGCGACTTGGCGTCGAGCCGTAGGTGAGTCATCCGCATGAAGAATTTTCTTACCTTTAAATTCTGGTAAAATAGTCTCATCTAAGACGTTATCAGAAATTGAAATGTCATAAGAAATTATCTCAGCCAATACTTTCTCAACATCAATGATTTCGACAATATGTTCTTTATCGTCTCGCTGAATTTTGGTCAGTGCAGTTAAATAATGATTCTTACCCACAGAACTCGGTGTTGGCATGATGTCAGACCAAGTTGTATTAACAATTTGGTCTACTTTACCGACTAAAAATGCTTGAACTGAGCGGTTATATTCGGTGATCACAAGATTACAATCTTCATCTCTTGGGCATTCGGGCATATTAATTGCCCTTCTTAAGTCGATAACTGGTATTGATTCGCCGCGAATAGTCGTCACACCACATACTTTCGGATGCGCGTTTGGCATGATGTTTAGGTGTGGCAGCTTTACAACTTCTTTTACTTTGAAGACATTTAAAGCAAACAAATGGCGGCTATGTAAGTGAAATAACAATAACTCAAGTCGGTTTTCACCCACAAGTTGAGTTCTTTGGTCCACAGAAGCTAAAACACCAGCCATGTCGTTATCCTTTGAAAGAAGATAAATTTAGTATACCTAACACGAGGTAGAAATCTAATAAACCTAAAATGAGGTCATCTATAAGTCTATCCTAGATTTATTTAAAGTGGTATTTGCAAGCAAATAGATATCGCGTATTGTGAACAAAAATCATTAAATTCAATTAATTTAGCTATGCCTCTGTATTTTAAAAAACTAGCCATGCTCTTGAGAGCACATATAGACAAAGCTAGTTGGCAGTTATTAATGGCTGTAACTGTGTTGCACATCGCAGCTACATGGTTACTCCTTCATGCTGCAAATGAAACCGATCTATTAGGGCTCAACACCTATTTTTATTATTATGTTGTTACCACTTCAACGGTAGGATATGGCGATATGAGTGCCGTAACCCCAATGGGTCGTTGGGTGGTTGCGTTATTCCAAATTCCATTTGGTTTAGCGCTATTTGGTGTTTTGCTTGGCAAAGTCGGGCAGTTAGTTACATTTTGGGTAAAAAGAGCAATGACAGGAAACAAAAACTTAGCACACTTAACGGATCACATTGTCATCTTTGGCTGGCATGAGCAGAGAACAAAAAAGATTGTTGATTACATACTTGCAGATAATAAAAGAAAAGACCGACAAATTATTCTTGCCGTTAATGATCTCGAAGAGCACCCACTTGTCAACTATTCTGAAGTTGAATTTGCCCATCTGACGAGTTTTACAGATGAAAAAGAATTGGATCGTATTGCGATTTCTCAAGCTGATAAAATTATCATAGATGGCAAAGATGACGATCAGACCTTCACTACGGCATTAATGATAAGCCCGTTAATTAAAGAAGCAGCACATATTAGTGCGCATTTCATTGATGAAAGTAAAGTCAGTTTGCTTCGCACTCATTGTAAGAATGTTGAGTGTTCTAGTACAAAGTCAGCTGAGATCTTAGTGCGCGCTATGCAAGATCCTGGTTCGAGTCGAGTGCAAGAGGAATTACTTTCAACTTTACATGGCGACACTCAGTTTAGTGTGCGGTTACCTGAGAATATTGCAGCACTTCCTTTCTCGGCTTTCTTTCATTACTTCAAAGAAAAGCACGATGCGATTATTTTGGGAGTTGCCCACGATCAAAATGCATTTAATATGGACTTAAATCCGCCTCTGCATTATCAAATTAAAGGCGGTGATATTCTTCACTATATTTCACCTGAGCGTATTTTACCGTCAGAAGTAAAGTGGTCAGAAATCAAATAGGCTTGTTGAAGTCGTAAAGATTGTATCGTTTTACGGTAGATAATAGCGAGCAACTATCATTGCTCGCTATGATGGTAATGTTTTAATAAAAAAAACTCTTCCTCAGTAACGGGCATGATGGATAACCGGCCTGCTTTTTTGAGGGGTAAGTCGATAATTCTAGGATCAGCCTTAATCTGTTTCAGAGAGATAGGCCTTAACTTTTCTCTAAATTGAACAGTGACACCAAACCATTTTGGGGAGTCTGGCTTAGATTTTTCATCAAAGTAATCACTACTTGGATCGAATTGGTGGGGATCTGGGTGTGCTTCTTCTGTTACTTCTGCGATCCCGACAATTGCAGGCACTTTACAGCTGGAGTGATAAATAAAGATCTGATCACCTAGTTTGACATCATCTCTTAGAAAGTTTCGTGCCTGATAGTTTCTTACACCTTCCCAAAAAGTGCTTTGCTCTTGTGCATTCTTTAAATCATCAATAGAAAATGCATCGGGTTCCGTTTTGAATAACCAATAAGCCATAAAAATGTTCAGATAGTGTTTTTTAATATTGTTGATGAAATAACAAAGCTGAGCAAGGTAAATACACAATAAACAGATACGTGTAGTATGATTAAAGCGTTATGTTGTTTGAGGGTAATGAGTTATGAGTCAGGTATTAGAGAATTTACTGTCACTTCTTTCATTAGAAGAAATTGAACAAGGGATCTATCGAGGGCAAAGCCAAGATCTCGGCTTTCCACAAGTGTTTGGTGGTCAGGTAATGGGGCAAGCCTTATCGGCAGCCAAATATACCTTGCCAGCAGATCGTTATGTTAATTCTTTACACTCATATTTTTTACGCCCTGGCGATGCCAGCAAACCAATTGTTTATGATGTCGAAACTATCAGAGATGGAAGAAGCTTCAGTACTCGCCGTGTTTGTGCAATCCAATATGGTAAACCTATCTTTTACATGACAGCTTCTTTTCAGGGGGATGAAGAGGGATTATCTCATCAAACAAAGATGCCTGATGTGCCAGCACCAGAAACCCTTAAGTCATCACTTGAGTTTTACCAAGAGCACGCAGATCTAATTCCTGAGCAACTGAGAAATAAATTTACCTGCGAAATGCCTATCGAGATGCGTCCGGTAAACTTTCAGAACCCGTTTAAACCAAAAAGTACTGAAGCCAAAAGGCATGTTTGGTTTAGAGCAAATGGCACAATGCCTGATGACAGACGTATACATAACTACTTACTAGCATATGCGTCAGACTTTGAGTTTTTGCCAACGGCATTGCAGCCGCACGGGCTTTCTTTCTTGCAACCGAATATGCAAGTTGCAACGATAGATCACGCTATGTGGTTCCACCGTCCATTTAGAATGGATGAATGGTTGCTATATAGTGTCGATAGTCCAAGTGCGAGTGGTGGCCGTGGTTTAGTTAGGGGGCAATTTTTTAATAGAAAAGGTGAATTAGTTGCTTCCACCATACAAGAAGGCGTGATGAGACTAAGATCTAACTAGATCTTAGGCTTCAAATGCAAATAACCTGTATTAAATGTTAGCAAAAAGCGACTAAAAACAGGGTTTTGATTTCTTTTTGAGCGGTTGAACACATTTCTTAAAATTAATTGCAAAAAGGGGTTGATCAAAAAAATGATCTCCCTATAATGCGACCCCACTGACACGGGGTGAGAC
>NZ_PPSW01000039.1 GCF_005876835.1 Pseudoalteromonas phenolica | reverse complement strand
CTAACTTGTATCTAGCTAACTAATTACTTAAAACTAACCACTTTCCTTTCATCAGCAACCTCTTGCACAACTTCGGCTTGCGTAGCTTTCGCATTCCAAACTAAATCGCAGATTCCATCTGTAGGATTGAAGCCTGTAGGTGCATCTAACAATAGCTGGCGAATTTTTTCATGTTCAAAATTATGACATGCAATATCGAACGCTTCTAAAAACACATTAAGCTCAGCCAACGGAAGCATAACTTCTTTTGCGGTCATAATACGTTCATGCGTTGTGTCTTCTACGTTATCGCCAATCAATAACTCTTCATATAGCTTTTCACCTGGTCGTAAGCCGGTACATTTAATTTCAATGTCGCCATGCGGGTTAGACTCGCTCTTAACTTCTAGGCCAGATAAATGCACCATTTTTGTGGCTAAATCTTTAATCTTGACCGACTCGCCCATGTCTAGCACAAATACATCACCGCCTTTACCCATCGCGCCCGCCTGAATAACCAGCTGGGCAGCTTCGGGAATGGTCATAAAGAAACGTGTAATATCAGGGTGGGTAAGCGTAATTGGCCCGCCTTCTTTAATTTGTCTGCGGAATAAAGGCACAACAGAGCCTGAAGAGCCCAAAACGTTACCAAAACGGACCATACAGAAACGGGTTTTGTGTATGCCTTTTTCTTTATTTTGAGCAAGGCCTTGTAAACAAAGTTCAGCCATTCGCTTTGTTGTGCCCATTACATTGGTAGGGCGCACTGCTTTGTCGGTGCTCACCAAGACAAAGGTTTCGACCTTAGCGTTTATGGCTGCTTTTGCAGCATAATAAGTACCAAACACGTTATTTCGCACACCTTCAACCACATTATGCTCAACAAGCGGAACATGTTTATAAGCAGCCGCGTGATAAACCGTTTGCACCCCAAACGCAATCATACAGGTTTCTAAACGGTTAATATGCTGTACCGAGCCCATGATAGGAATAAGCTCGATATTTAGCCCTTTAGATTTAATAAACTCGTTAAGCTCTTTTTCAATTGAATAAAGGGCGAATTCTGTTAGTTCGAATAAGACAAGCTTGGTCGGTGACTGCTTGATTATCTGACGACAAAGTTCAGAGCCAATAGACCCGCCTGCACCTGTCACCATCACCGACTTACCTTTAATATTGGCATCGAGTAAATCTTGCTTGGGTGTTACTGGGTCACGACCTAATAAATCTTCTATTTCTACATCTTTAATTTCATCAAGTGTTGCCCGACCTTCAACCACATCCAACATACCAGGTATGGTCATTACCTCAACAGGCAAGTTTTCAAGCTGAGCTAAAATTTCTTTACGTCGAGCTCGGCTTTCACTTGGCATAGCCATGAGTATTTTTTTAACTTTTTTTCTTTCAATCAGACTATAAATACCATCAAAAGCGATAACTGGAATACCCTGCAGTATTGCACCTTGTTTAGATGTATCGTCGTCTATAAATGCACTCACATAATACTCTTCACCCGCACCAATCGCAGGCGCGAGTTGCCTACCAGCAGAGCCTGCTCCATAAATTACAACAGGTGTTTTGTTTATCGTAGCTATACGACCTAACATCGCCCTTACGAAAATACGCGAACCACCTACCGATAAAATAAGTAACCAAGAATATATAACTGGCATGGTTCTAGGTATTGAAACATGTGTAAAGAATGAACTTAGAACAAGCACCACAGTACTGACAATAGCACCAATAACTATCGCACCTATTACTTGCATGCCGACATAACGAAGAACGGCCCTATAGAGACCTAAGTTTACAAATGTGAATAAGCTGACCGGTAAAACAATCGAAAGTAACAACCAGTTATGAAGCTCAAAAAAGGGAGAAAAGCTATCTAATCTAACGACAAGAGCTAACCAAAAAGCACTAAAGATAAATAATGAATCGATAAAAAGTGTAAAAACACGCTTACTAGAGCGAGAAGCGTTACATAAAATTCGGAACCAACTATCCACTGTAAATCCTTGAGCTAAAGGTTATCGCTTATTTTATTGATTTAATTGCAGGCTTTAAATATACACAAGAATTCAACAACTGTCATGGCAGTAATATTAAAATAGTCGAACTAGCCAACTTTCATCTCGCTAACTTACTACTATGAACTTTTCAACCTGTAGGTCGCGGCTTTAGCCCGACTAAAATAGAAAACTGACTCTATAATAAACGTTGCTAACCTGTAGGCGTTGACTTTACGTCACGCAAACTAAAAAAGCGCAGGGTAAACCAGCGCCTACAAACCTACTCTAAACTTTACCCTAGCTTACCGCTTCAAGCTTTCAACTCGCCAACTCGAAACTTCTAACTTCTAGCTTCTAGCTTCTAGCTTCTAGCTTTCAGCTTCTTCGCTAACTAAAAACAACCCGACATAAAGTCGGTGCTACCGAAATAGGGTTTGCAACTAACCTGTAAACGTTGTCTTTACGTCACACTTAAAAACAAAAACGCGCTCCACAAACATGAACCGCGCTTTTATTAAACTCGCTAACTTTAATCTCGCTAACTCGAAACTAACTGCTTATCGCTTATCGCTTAAAGCTTATAACTTACAGCTTCTTAACCCTATCTCCAGAGCCCTTTCCTGCAACAGTCATAATAATATACTTAAAGTAATTACTTAAACTCATAGTATCTATCATTTCCTTATCTGTTGTAGCTAAAAGCTCTGGCGTAGACATATCAATCTCATTTACCTGAGATAAACCTGTAATACCTGGGCGCACATCAAAAACTTTTTTCGCATCACGTGCCTGAGTAAGTTCTTCTTGATTAAATAAACCAGGGCGAGGACCAACCAAACTCATTTCACCTTTAAGCACATTCCATAGCTGTGGTAATTCATCTAGTTTAGTTTTTCTTAAAAAGCCACCGAAAGGCGTAATTGAAGCTGTACTTGCTAGATGACTCGCCACTGAAGCTGTATCCACCTTCATTGTTCTAAATTTAACTAGTGTGAACGATTTTTTATTTCTTCCCACACGCTCTTGCACAAAAATTGGTGAGCCAGTGTCAAATAAACCAATCAAAAACAAGATAACAAGAAAAGGGAAGGCAAAAATAAGTCCAAATAGAGCAAATAAAAAATCAAGCAAACGTATCATATAAAATTCCAAAGATTATTTTTTAGCTGCAAGCTTAAAGCCATGCTCTATAGAATAAGGTGGCTGCCAATTTAACGTTGTTTTTGTATGTTCAATATCGAGCTGCAGTGAACCAATTAAACGCTCAACTATGGCTTGCTTGCCTAAAATTTTACCTAGTATTCTAAAGCACCACACAGGCACTGGCAACGTCATATTGGGCTTTTGCTGTACTTCAGCCATCAACGCTACCATTTCAGCTGTAGACAAATCATTGCCGTCGCTTACTAAAAGCGTCTGATTAGCAGCCGCAGAATGATCAATACAAATCTGTATAAAATCAACAAGATTATATACCGATACTAGACTTCTTTTATTATTTTTAATTGAACGAAATGGTAACGGGAACTTTTTCCCGACTAAATTCATCATTGTAGCGAAGTTTGCTTTGACACCCTCACCATAAACTAATGGGCTTCTAATTATTACCACATCAATAGCGTGCTTGAGTGCAGCTTGTTTTATATATTCCTCTGCAACTAATTTACTTTGCATGGTGTTTGGTAAGACTGAAGGGTCAATGACTGTATCCAGTGATATAGCTTCATCGCATTCAGCGTATACATTTGCTGAGCTTAAAAATATAAACCTAGGTATACCTAATCTAATAGCGCGATCTAGCACCTTTTTTGTAAGTTCTACATTTATAAAATTAGCGTCAGCATCCGTAAACTGCCTGTGAGCAGCTCCCACTAAATGAATAACAACGTCTGCATCAGCATGATGATCACTGTTAAAAAAGCTATCTAATTGTTCCTCAGCAGCAGAAATCTCACTTCTGCTGATAGAGTAAATTGAAGAACCTTTATCTTCCAGATGTTTATTTAGATGCTGACCAATAAAACCTGTACTACCTGATAGGATTACTTTGCTCATTTCACCAAGGCTTCCATTAATGAAATGTACTTTTTCGCTAGTTGCTTGTAAGTATGATGTTCTTTTACAAACTTTGATGAAGAAACTTCGTAAGCATTTTTGTTATTGTGAAAATGAAGTATTTCTTGAGATAAAGCCAGTGAATCATTTGCTGGAAATGTAATCTCGCAATTTGCTTCTTCCAAAGGATTCCCTGGTGACTTAATACCATTGAACACAACTTTATCATGCATCATATAATCAAATATCTTATTAGGGGATATGCCAAATTTATACAGTTTTTTTGGCATCGCATTTATAAATAGAGCATCACAGTATTTGATCACATGAGCTACATCACTTTTAGGAACCCTACCAAAAAAAACTACATTGTCTAAATGTAATTCATTTACTCTAGCCTCTAGCTCTCTTTTCTGAATACCATCACCAACTAACAAAATTCCAACGTTATGCTTTTTTAAGTGCTCTGCTGCATTTATTAAAGGCATTAAGTTATTTGGGATACCTAGAGCTCCCGTATAACCAATAACCGTGTCAAAACCCTGTATAGCGTTTTTTATATTACTCTCTAAAACTTCAGGTATTTCTTCAGCAATCTGCTCACTAGTCAGTTCGATTCCATTAGAAATATAACTAAAGCTGTGTTTTTCCAACCCTTCCTTTAAAAAGAACTCTTCAGCATTCGCGAGTAACGAAACACAGTGATCACAGTGTTTATAACCAAACCTTTGAAACCAGTTGATTATTATGCTTAACGGATGGCGCTTTGAAATACCAACTAACTCTTGAAGACTGAGTGGCCAAATATCGCGCACTTCTAAAATTAGTTTAGCTCCATACTTTTTTGCATAATATTTAGCTGCAAGTAAATGAAAAGGATGAGCTGTTGAGGCGATGATAACGTCAGGTTTTTGACTTTTACTAAACTCACGAAATGTTCGACTAAACAGTCCCAAACCAAAGCTCAGCATATTAAGTAAACGCTTAACACCATTTCCTTCATAAGGGATTGCCTTTTGAAAAAAATAATTTACTCCCTCAACAACCCCTACTCCGGGCTTTACAGCAGGAATAGAGCATAAATGATGATACAACGAAGAAATAACAGTCGCGTTATGACCCAACTCATTAAAATGCTTAGCTAGATAATATGGCCTAAAAGACATACCATGCTTTGGACTACCAGCATATGGGTGTATATACCAAATATTCATCTTTTTATTTAGCACATATACTGGCCGCCGTTTACAGAAATAGTCTCTCCTGTTAGCGACATGCCACTCTCAGCAACCATTAATGCGGCATTAGCTAAATCTTCTAATAAAACCAATTGCTTAGTTGGTATATTCCCTTTGATTCTATCAAGAATATCCTCTCTTATACTTTCAACCATAGGAGTCATCGTATAACCTGGCGCTATCACGTTAACTGTAACCCCTTTCGTAGCAAGTTCTTGTGCTAATGATTTGGAAAACCCTATAATCCCAGCTTTAGTAGCAGAGTAGTTACATTGACCAAACTGACCTTTTAGCCCATTTATTGAACTAATATTAATAATTCGGCCAAAGCCATGTTCAACCATCGAACTGGCTATTGGTTGAGTTACAGAAAACAATGCCTTTAAGTTGGTATCAATCACATTATCCCACTGCTCTACGCTCATTTTTAAAAATGTAGAATCAGCAGTTATTCCAGCATTGTTAATCAAAACATCAACATTTGTGTTTGCAAGTAATTTAGATAGTTGTTGCGTTACTTCTGCTCTGTTATTAAGGTTTAGTGGTAGAAAAGAAACATATTCTTCACCGAGTTGATTTTCTGTTAACCAGCCGCTTAAAGCCTCCATTGGTTTATGGGTATGAGTGACATAAGCATGGTACCCTTTATTAACAAAAGCCTTTACCAAAGCGGTTCCAATACCACCCGTACCACCTGTGATTAAAACAGATTTCATTAACCTCTCCTTATAACTTTTGCAGGTACACCAGCAACAGTGTTACCTGACTCTACATTTTTTGTTACAACACTGCCCAGACCGACCACAGCAGAATCATCAATTTTTACTTTTTGCATCGTCGATGAGTTTGGCCCCATCCAAACACCTTCACCCAAGACAACACCACCACTTAACTCTGTGCATGCTGTTAATATTGAGTTTTTACCGATTTGGCAATTATGCGCGATATGTACCAGGTTATCCGTTTTAACACCATCATTTATAATTGTATTGTCGAGAGCGCCAACACATACACTATTTAAAGCACCTATCTCAACGTTGTTACCAATTACAACCCTTCCTAAATGAGGAAATCTAAACCATGATCCGTCAGCACTTTTTTCAAACCCAAATCCTTGCGCTCCAATAACAGAGTTCGCTCTTATAATCGTGTTTGCCCCAATCACTGAGCCCTGATGAATTGTCACGTTATGCTCAATTATCGTCCCTTCTCCGATTCTGACCCCGTCTTCAATTACTGCAGAGTCCGCTATAATTGCAGAATTATCTATCTCAGAACTTAGGTCTCTTTTAACCAAAACTTCAGAGTCAATTAAAAACTGCAAAGCCCGGCAGAAATCCAAGCGAGGGTTTTTAGATAGTATTAAAAGCTCAGCATCTGTACCATCAAGCCCTATAACGACCCCGTTCAATTGAGCCGACTGTCTCTTGCTTGCAAATGTTAAGACACCTGGTTCAATGTTAGACAAACTGCCAATAGTTTTTATTAATTGAGTACTGGAACCTTGAAAGTTCAACTCTAAAGCTTCAGCTAATTCAGATACAGTAATATCTCTAACAATTTGGTATTGCATGGTTCCCTCTCCTATAGATACATTCTTATGACTTCAAAACATTCAGCATACTCTGCGCCAACTTGAACACCTCGTGTTTTAGCTAAAGAGAATGTAAAGTCTTTTGATAAATAATTTCGCCTGCCCTGGGATTCATATTGATTCAACGCCTGTTGCTTAGCTTCAATATGTTTTTCCTCAAGCTTTACAAAGCACTTTGTATCAAACGTTAAGTTATTCCAAATTAACTCATAACCCAATATGGTTGTATTTTTAAAAGCCCTTAGACTTTCCTGAGCTATCGTAGAGTGATCTTGATGAATATCATGCATTGAAGGGGTTAGAACAAGGTCATACGAAGAGTTTTTTCGTAAGTCAATTAAGTCTTCTAAAATTTGCTGCCTGTTATAATTTAGCTTACGAACTTGGTAATTAAAAATAATCAAGTTTGTAGGGGAAATCCCTAGTTTTGCAGTTGCTTTTTTCACCTCGGTCTTAAGAATATCTTTTGGCAACCCTTCTGGTACAGACTCTTCAGCAGTAGAGAAAGCCACATAAGTCACTTTTGCACCTACTTCTACCAATTTAGCGATTGTCGCCCCAGCTCCCAGCTCGCCATCATCAGTATGGGGAGCTAAAACCAAAACATTCTTGAAGTTCTCAATCATTGTGATCCTCCTACTAATTAACAATACGTGAGTAAAATGACGCAAGTTTGTGCTTTTCAATTGTCCAGTTATATTTCTTTTCTATCGCCTTTTTTCCGTTTTCTCCCATCTTTGTACATAAATCAGGATTGTCCTGTAGATATTTCAGCTTATCTGCATACTCTTCAGGGTTAAAAGGATCAACAACTAAACCACACTCACTGCGTTCTATAATTTGTTTCCAATAGGGAATATCTGTAGCAATCAATGGAATCCCTGCGGCCATGTACTCAAACATTTTTACTGGTAATGCATCTTGATAGTTAATGATTGGATGCAAAGTAACTAGTCCAACAGAACTGTTCGCCATAAGGTCAGAAACTTCATGCCTATTAAGCCAGCCATGATCTTCTACTTTATTCCAAGCAGGATGCGCATTCGCTTCTTTTTCTAAAGTGGGGTCATTAAACTTACCAGCTATAGACAAAGATACATCGTTACTCGCCTGCAATGCATCTAACATTTCAATAATACCTCTCACCTTTGAAATGTTACCAATGTAGCAAGCTGAAAATACTTTACTTTCTTTATTTACTTTTACTTTTACTTTGGAAAACTCTTCAAGTTTGGGAAAGTTATTAATAGCTTCGGAGTTACAACCATAAGTAAGAAATTTCTCTTGGATAAAAGGCGTAGCTGCAACTACACCATCCAACTTTTTACAAACAAAGCGCTCAAAGTTTTTAGCTACAAAAGAAATTGCCTTTGCCTGGTAAGGTTTTAAATATGGTTTGCTTAAAACTTGTTTTGGTAGATCTTCATGCGCATCAAAAATAACCTTTTTACTTTTTGACTTTAGCAATAATGCAATAGAGAGCAGCTCAGGGTCATGCAAATGATAAATGTCAGCGTTTAAGTCAACCGCCTTCTTATAAACAGACCAGACGATTTGTGTGAACCTTTTTAGCCTTTTATTTGAATGAAAACCAACATCATAGACTTTCACTCCATCCTTATTTTCATCGCCCAAATTATCTGCAACAACAAGGCTAGTATCCCACCCTTGCTCAGCACAAGAACGGCACATTTTGACAAAAATTCTAGTATCATCTCTAGGGTGCGCAGAAGTTAAATGACAAACTTTCAAGTTAAATCCTTAGTAGAACTATGCGTAGTTCTTAATTTCTCTTCCAAGTAATTTTTCAAGTTTTTGCTGAATAGCCTTAAGTCTTTTATAGCCAGCGTCCCAGTTAGAGTACTCTTTATAGCTACGACCTTCTTCTGAAATATAAGATTGAAGTTCTTCGACCGTAATACCTAGTTTTTGAGCAACAAATATTAGATCTTCTTTCAATTCAACTTCATCGTATAAAGGCTCTTGTAATATTTTAAGCGCCTCATCTCGACCAAGTTGCTTAGCGTTAATCAAGCTCGCTAAGTGCGGTTTACGCTTGTCATATCCAAATTTAGCTGGGAGGTAATGGTTTTGGAAAAAACGTGTGAAGATGGACTCTCCATGCTTGCGCCCATACTCTTTATAGCCAACTTCTTCAACTAAATACCTCATCGCTTCATCCTTATCGTAATGCATAAAGTTAAGAGGTCTGAATGTCTTCATTTTATAAATATAAGGATAATAAATATAATACTGAAGCATACTAATTGTAGAGTAATCTTTCAGCTTACCTTGACCGTGCTTTTTAAATATTGAGTGGATGTTTTTTGCATCCATAGCAGAGTGGTGCCATGAAGAAGGGAATATAGATTCTGTTGCAATGTTTCCGCCACTGATAACTGTCTTTATATTATTTTTAACGGCAAAATGATATAAAGTTGAAAAGAATGAATGATCTTGAACAACATCCTGATTCGCTACACCTGCTTTTAAATAAGCCAATTGTAAAGCCTGTACATCATTCCAGTTCATAACATGTGTATGAAGATCAAAACCACAATAATCTACAACTTGTTTAATATTATGTACTGCTAACTCACTGTTCCAACCAGCATCGACATGTACCACTAAGGGTCTTAGACCATAATCTTTAAGTTTTACCGCTAAGTAAGAGCTATCAATGCCACCACTTAGCCCAATAATGCAGTCGTATTCTTTACCTTTACCTTCTCGCTTTATCTGTTCGATGCGCTGTTCAAGTAAGTCTTCTCTGTCTGGTTGCCAGCGCTTAGAAATCACATTGTCAAAATTGTTACAGTAATTACAAACACCGTTATCATCAAAATAAATATCGTCGTCAGTTGTGTCCATTACACATCTTGTACAAACTGTAATATCATGCTTACTCATTATTTTGCCCTTTAAATAAATTTTCTAATTCAGCGTATTTAGGGTATGTAATTAATACTGCTTTATGCTTTCCATGAAAAGTAAACATATCACCTGCAGCGACTGCAGAAGCCCCTACATCAACTGCTTGCTTAAAATCTTTCAAACATCCAGCACCGCCAGACGCAATAACGGGAATATCCAACTTAGTAGACAAATCTTGGATTAACTCGTAGTCATAGCCTTTTAAAGTTCCCTCATTATCGATTGAATTCACGATAATTTCACCTGCACCTGCATCCTGCACTCTTAAAGCATATTCAATTGGGTCTAATTTAGAGTTGTTCTTACCAGAATGAGTAAAGACTCTTTTGCCGCCAAAAAATGTTTTTTTATAGTCAATTGATACAACAATACTTTGTTGACCTACAATTTGACTTGCAGCTGACACTAACGACAAATTTTCTACTGCAGCTGTATTCAATATCGCTTTTTCAACGCCTATTTTGAATAACATTTCAATATCGGGTAACTCTCTCAAGCCACCACCGTAAGCAAATGGCATAAACGCTTGAGAAGCAATGTTCTTTATTAACTCAAAATTAGGCCTTCTATCCTCATTAGTCGCAGTGATATCGAGAATCGCAAGTTCATCGACTTCTTTATCGTTAAAGATCTTAACTGCATTTACAGGATCACCAACATATTTATGTTTTTTAAAATTCCGGCCTTTGACTAAACCTGTATTATCAAGAAGTAAGGTAGGAATTACCCTTTTGTTCAACATACTAAATTCACAAATTGTTTAAATAATTGAATGCCAAATTTATGACTTTTCTCAGGATGGAACTGAGTTGCCCATATATTGTCTTTACGCACTGCACAAACAAACTCATAACCGTATTGAGCTGTCCCTATCACATACTTAGGATCGCAAACAACGTGGAAAGAATGCACAAAATAAAACCTGTGCTCCTCAAAACCTTCAAAGAAAAGCTCTGAGTTATTTGGAGAATTAACAACGCTCCATCCCATATGAGGTACTTTTAATTTAGCTTCGATATTATCGAAGTTAAATCTCTTAACTCTTCCAGGTATCCATCCCAAACCACTTAAGACACCTTCTTCACTTTTATCAAATAAAAGCTGCATGCCCAAACACACGCCTAAGAAAGGCTTCTTATTAACTAAAACTTCTTCTTCAATTAAGCTTCTTAGTCCAGATTCGTCGAATTTTTTGATAGCATTATCAAAAGCACCTACACCAGGGAGGATTAAAGCTTTAGAATTTTTAATCACTTCAGGATCACTCGAAACACAGCCATCTACGCCAACTTTTCTTAGCATATTTAAAATTGAGCCCGAATTCCCAGTTCCATAATCTATTATTACAAACACCTTTTTACTCCACCATACTCTGATATATTTCTAGAAGCACTTTTTCTTGATGCTGCCATTTATATTTTTCGGATACTTTCCTACACTGTTCTCGATATGTTGAAGTATCAATATTAGAGGTTTGTTCAATCAACCTTGTCAATTCACTGACTGAGAAATTTTCAGAGTACCAGCCAATTGAATTATCATGTTCTTGAATAAAAGATTTCATATCAATACAATCTGATACAATCACAGGTAAGCCTGAAGCTAAATACTCGAACACTTTATTTGGCATACAATAACTATAAGATAAACATACAGCTTCAACGAATGAAAGACCTATATCCGCGGAAGATGTGTAACTTAATACTTCTGAAGGGGCGACTGCTGGTAAATAGTAGATATTTTCATGCTCTTTTGAAGACTCAATAATATCACCCTCACTTACACCATAGCCCATGAATACAACGGCAACATTTTTTTTAGTCTTTTTAAATACTTCTAATATTTGTTCGACACCACTGCCAGGTTTTAAGCCTCCTTGGTAGATGTATAACTTTGTATCGGGTTGAATATCAAACCTGTCTCTTAGTAACGTAGTTTTCTGAACATTTTTTACTATTGGAGCATTAAAAACTACCGTTACCTTACTGTTTGGGTAATGTTTTTTATACCACCTTTCGATTGACTTACTAACTACTACAGTATGGTCAACAAACCTTATTAGTAGCTTTTCAACTTTTTTTGAAAGTATTTTTCGAATTCCATGTAGACCATTTTTTTCAGTTTCTAGTTCATGTGCATCATAAATCAATTTTGCACCGTATAAAAACTTCAAAATAACTCCTATAGGCAGAAGAGCGAGCGAGTGAATTGTAATAATTCCGATACTTTCCTTTCTATATCTAGAAAATATCGATAATCCGAACTCAAAATACTTCAAGAGCTGTACAACAAGATTATTACCAAAATTACGTGTTTTGAGATCGAACCTTTTTAAATTTATACCATCCAAGTCTTCTTCTAAAGCTAGGCTTTCACCCCATAATGATGCCACAAAAACATTTTCAAAGCTTTCTGAACTGTAAATGGAACTTGTCTGCTTTAAAACTCTAGATTCATTTTTCATCTCTGTTAACGAAATATGTAAATTATTCATACCTTAACTTTTCTCCATCTATAAAGGACATACCAAATAGACCACATGCATACCATAAAGGTAACCAGGTAAAAAAGGCTGAAAAAGTGCAAAAAATTATCACTGACGTCATACCTAAAACACGATAGACAACATAGTATTTATTTAAGTAAACACAGTAACTACCAGAGGGGTTCAATTTTGCACTTTTAAATGCATTGAAGACATACTTTAAAAAAATTAAAAAAAGTATGGTCCCTACAATCCCTAAATGTGGTAGTAAAGCAAACAAACTATGTATATATGTACCATCCCCAGTTGTTAACTTTTCAACTATCATATTTCCAAACAAAGGGTTGTAACTAAAATGCAATATAAAATTATTAAGTAATGCAAGGCGAGTTTCTATAGAAGATACATTCGAGCCATACCCAAAAATACGGAGGCTATCAAAATCAATATTTTGCTTTGAAACAAAATAAAGAACTCCCCAAAAAACAAGGAAGAGAATTAGTGGAAGATATATTACATACTTCAGTCCAACTTTACTAAAGATTAAAAAACTCAACCTAAACACTTCTATGTCATCTAAGTCTCGATTAAAAAACCTTAATATTGATAGCAATGTCAGATATACAATCAAAAAACCAAAAACCGTGACCATCCCAGAGTTACTGCCTATTAACTGAGATAACATCATAAACTGGTAACTTAAGACTCCCAATAAACATGTACATATTAATAAAGAGAATCGCCCTAAACTTTTAGGAAGTGATAAATGCATTGCAGCTAAAGAAACTGCCACCATAAAAGTCATGAACATAAAAGCTGCTGGCCTTTGGTAATTACCAAACTGGCTGGAAATTAAAAAAACATCTTTTCGAACATCTGAGAGATACAAGGAAAAAGCTTCTCTAGCATTCAAAACCATGATGGCTAACAGAAAGAGGTATAGAATGAATGATAGCTTACTTAGGGAATAATTTTGCCATGATATCTGGTATATATTTGCAATTAACAGAGAACAAAAAAGACCACATAGGAAGGAAAATAGTATCCCGCCAGTTGTTCCAATTGTAGCTTGCTTTAAAGAGTCGACATCAAAAGAGCTCAGTAAATATACATATACAAAATAAATTATAAAAATAAATAGAAAGGCAAAACTGTAATTAAACCTCCTTAGATACCTTAACCCATTACCAATAATCAGGACAATTATCGAACTAATTAAGAATAGCAAAAGGTAGCTATAGCCACCTGGAGACTCAATAAACTTTACATTCTCAAGCATAAATAGCACAAAAAATGTCAGCCCAAGATATGATAAAATTAGGTTTACAAAGTTCAGATTTATCAAAGCTAAAGCCACCTATTGAATATTTTATCCAACTACTTTTTTCTTAAAGGACTTCAAGAAATTCATCATTGTTTGATAGTTTTTATATTCACTATAATCTTTATTCGGTAACTCTATTAGAGCTCTCAACTCTTCTAAAGTGATTCCTAACTTTTCCGATATAAAGTTCATATCGTCTGTTAGTTCATCATCTCTATATAATGGCTTCTTTAATTCTTCTAAAGCATCTTCCCTGGTTATTTGACCAGCAACGATCATGCTTGATAAATGCGCTTTACGTTTATCAAAGCCAAACTTTTTAGGGAGGTAATAAGCTTGGAAGAACTTAGTCCACTTCGATTCATGGTGTTTACCACCATAGAACTTCCAGCCATATTCTTTCATTAGAAATTCAATAGCTTCATTCTTGTTATAGTCAATCCAATTAAGCGGGCTAATTACATTCATTTTATTAATGTAGTTCCAATAAATCTTAGACTTAATAAAACCCATCATTGGATATGTTTTAAGTTTCTTTTTGCCGAATTTTTTATGAATATCTTTAATATGAATACTATCTGAAGCATCGTAGCCCCAACTATTAGGCAATATAGACTCGCTAGTCAAATTACTTCCAGTAATTACATACCTAATTTTTTTGCTTTCAGCAAACTCATATAGCTTGGCAAAAAATGAATGGTCCTGCGGAATATCTTGGTTGGCGACCGATGATTTAAGAAACGCTAATTGAAGATCTTTCATTTCTTCCCAGTTCACAACATAGGTAAAAAGGTCTAAATCAAGTTTCTTAACCATTTTCTCAATATTTTGAACTGCAATTTCAGAGTTCCAGCCTGCGTCAACATGCACAACTAAAGGACGAAGCTTCATCAACTTTACAGCAATATGTAGAAGATAAGAAGAGTCAATACCTCCACTTACCCCTATAATACAATCATACTCTTTGCCAGCTCCTGACTGCCTTATTTCAGTTGCCGTGCTCTCTAAAAGCTTTTGCCCTTTTTCATTAGGAAACCACCCTTTTTTTAGTTTTTCACTGGCTTCTTTCCAATGGTTACTAACACCATTTTCATCAAAAGTAATGTTAGGATCACTGGTGTCCATAACACATAGCGTACATACCTGTTCTTCTAACGACATCTTTATTACTCCATACCCTAATTCATTTAGCCAGCTTAAAGCTAACTAGTAGCTGGACCAAATATTTAACACCAAAAGAAATTGCGTAGGCAGACAATGCAATTTTAAAACTATTTTCATAAACGGCGATTGCCATTCCAATCGCCAATGATACCACTAAAACTATTTGAATTAGTAAATCAATTCTCTGGTTTTCTCTCAAATATAAGATCCCAGCTAACGGACTGATAACAAATGCTAAAAGAAAATTGATTGAAAGAAAGCTAGTAATCTCACCAGCCTGCTTCCATTGCTCACCTAATACAAATGTAAAAAGCTCTGGTGCAAAAAAGAATAAAACACATGAAATTGGTGCCGCTATAGTGAACAAGGTCAATCCTGTTTTAATAAAAACCCTTCTACAACTTTGCCTAGCTTTCAATAGCTCACTAATTCTGCGTTTATAAACATCACCAACAGCATTACCAATAAGGCTTGTAGGTAAACCAACAACTCGGTTATACACCCCCATAGCCCCAGCTATAGAATTTCCAAAGACAGAAGAGAATACAAAAATATGAACTTGAGCAGCTAACCTATCAAGTAAAGTGCTGGGTACTAAAAAAAGAGGAAACCTCTTTAGTTTAATAGATAAGGTGTATAGCTTCTCTAAAGGCAACTGGCGGATAGAAGAAAACGAAAGTTTCAATTTTAAAATTAAATAAACTGCGTTCACCGCCATACCAAAAAGTGAACCAACAATTAGTCCATTCACTGAGTCAATTTCTAGATAACCAACTAAAAGAGAAAAAAAAGCAACTGCTACTGCAGCGAATACTCTGCCCCTTGTCATAAAGCCGTAATGCTGTAGACGATTGCACCAGTAATACAAAGCAGTGAATACGTTTGTTAAAATAATAGCAATGGAAAGAAAAAGTGCCGTTAACCAATCTATACTTATCAAACTAAAGTCAAAATAATAAGCAAGAAAACTATAGAATAACAGGGGAGCAACTATAAAAATGCCAGACAATGCTGTTAAAGCGGTACAGTGCTTAGCATCTTGCACTTCTTCTTCATCCAGAATCGCATTCTCATATTTCAATGTAGAAATTGAACTGAGCACTGCAACACTTGCTAGAAACACAGCAAATATACCAAATTGACTCGGAGTATAGAGCCGAGTCAAAAGAGGTAAGGATATGATATTTATGAGCTGTGCAAGTGCTGTACCAGTTGCCAACTTAGCTATTTGTTTTGCAAAAATGCTATCCTTAAAAGACATCCTACAAATAACCATGCATAGGTAAACTAAATACTGAACTTGCTAAACGCTCTGCTACTGGAAAATCACCTTCCTGGTAACCTAACGCTTTAAATGCGGTTTGTTGATGCATACACGTGCCGTAATAGACCATAGTTGGAATACCTTCGGCTTTATATTTGGCCATTTCTGTATCTCGGTCTGCTGCCGTAAGTGTATATTGTGCCCAAGAGCTTACATAACCTTCTGGGACAACTGGCGTTTTATATGTATCTTTTAATTCCGCGGTATACTTATCTGCAGCTTGGTTGCGATTAATCAACTCTTGCGGAAATGCTGCGAGCTTCTCAAGTAAAACTGCCGCTTGAATGGTGTCTAGGCGAGAATTCATACCAATACGCACGTTATCGTATTTGTCTTTGCCTTTACCATGCACACGGTATGACTTTAGTAACTCTGCATATTCATCATTATCTGTAAATAGTGCACCACCATCACCATAGCAACCTAGTGGCTTTGCTGGGAAGAAACTTGTTGTTGCAATATCACCAAATGAACCCGCGCGTTTGCCATTAATTTCTCCACCAAAGCCTTGCGCCGCATCTTCGATGATTTTTAAATCATATTTGTCTGCGATTTTTCTAAGTGCAGGATAATCTGCAGGTAGGCCAAACAAATCTACTGCAATGATTGCTTTTGGTTTTAATTTGCCTTCTGCGATTACAGCTTCAATGCGCTTTTCTAGATCTATTGGGCAAATGTTAAATGTATCTTCATTTGAATCTACAAATACTGGCGTTGCGCCTTCAAATGCGATGGTTTCTGCTGTGGCGAAGAACGTAAATGTAGGACAAAAAACCGCATCACCTTCTTTAACATCTAACACCATTAATGCTAGCGTTAATGCGTCTGTGCCATTGGCGCAACTTATTGTGTGCTTAACGCCTACATATTCCGATAATTGTTGCTCTAACTCTTGTACTTCAGGACCCATGATATATTTACCATGGTCTAAAACTGCCTGAATGCGAGCATCGATTTTTTCTTTCAAGTGCTGATATTGCGCAGCTAAATCTATAAATTGCATTTAATAATTACTTCTACGAATTATTTAATTGAAACAAAGCCATTTTCTAACTGATATTGCTCGCCTGTATGTTCACAGGTTGCCATACCATTTCCTTCGAGCGGTAGGTCTAGCTGCTCACCGTATTTGCTTATCCAGCCAATTTGTTTGGCTGGTACGCCAACCATCAATGCAAAGGGTTTTACATCTTTATTGATTACAGCGCCCGCACCAACCAGTGAGTATTCACCAATGGTTACACCACATACGATAGTACTGTTAGCACCTAACGTAGCACCGCGTTTTACTAGTGTATCGCGGTACTCTGTTTTTCGCTCAATAAATGAACGCGGGTTGTACACATTGGTAAATACCATGCTAGGACCACAAAACACATCATCTTCTAAATGCACATTATCGTATACAGATACGTTGTTTTGTACTTTGACGTTATTACCTATGGTCACTTTATTACCGACAAATACGTTTTGACCTAGCGAGCAACCTTCACCTATTTGCGCGCCACCACACACATGCACAAAGTGCCATACGCGTGTGTTTGCACCGATTTGCGCGCCTTCGTCAACTATAGCACTTTCATGTACATGGTAACTCATAGGTTATAGGACCTTAGATAGTAGTGGGTGTGCTTTTTCGCCTGCTTCTACTACGTCTTGCACGCGAATATTC
>NZ_PPSW01000004.1 GCF_005876835.1 Pseudoalteromonas phenolica | reverse complement strand
CTTGATACTTATTGAACCTTCTCCCCGAAGCTTAGCGAACAGCTAAACTTCAAGGCGACCAAACCAAAAGGAGAAAGCTCAATGAAATTCTATACTACTTTTCACAAATATTATTGTGGAATTGACCTTCACGCACGCATTTTATACGTTTGCATTCTTGATGAGCGTGGTAATAAAGTTGTTCATCAAAAAATAAAAGCTGATAAAGCTGAATTACTTAAACTCATTTCACCTTATCTTGAAGATATCGTAATTGGTGTTGAGTGCATGCATTGCTGGTATTGGGTCAGTGATTTATGTGCTGAGCAAGATATCGATTTTGTCCTTGGTCATGCCCTTTATATGAAAGCCATTCATGGTGGTAAAGCCAAAAATGATAAAATTGATTCTTATAAAATTGCTAGCCTATTACGTGGTGGCAACTTTCCGCTGGCTTACAATTACCCTGCTAATATGCGTTCAACTCGCGATTTACTGCGTAGAAGAACACGACTCGTTCAGCATGGCGCACAACTAAAAGCCCATATAGTTAACACAAATAGTCAGTACAACTACCCACCGCTTGAATTGCACATGAAAAACAAATGTGTTCGACAAGAATTCCAAACACGTTTTGACGACCAAGCTGTTCAACGTAATGTTAACTTTGACTTAGCCATACTCGATGCCTACGCAGAGGAACTTAAAAAGCTCGAATATTATTTAGAAAGCAAAGCTAAAAAGCATCAACCAAACTATTACGCACAACTGCGAACAATCCCAGGTATTGGTCTTATTCTAGCTATGACTATTTTGTATGAAATTGGCGATATTAACCGATTCGAGTCTGTACAAAAATTCGCGTCTTATTGTCGGCTCGTTAAATGCAAAGCAGAATCAGCAGGTAAAACCTATGGCACCAGTGGCAATAAAATTGGCAATGGTCACTTAAAGTGGGCATTCAGTGAAGCTGCTGTGCTTTATTTACGTGGAAACGACAAAGCTCGGCGCTACTTAAACAAATTACAAAAACGTATGAGCAAAGCCAAGGCTCTTTCAGTGCTAGCACATAAGCTAGGTCGCTGTGTTTATTTTATGTTGAAGAACAAGACGGTATTCGATGATGAACGATTCTTAAAAAGCTAAGTCGCACAATGGGGTGAGCTCTACACCTAACTAGATAGGCATGAACAACCACGCATTATTTGTGTTTATGTCAGTAATAGCTGAATTTTGCAGGTAAGTGTTGTCGAAGTAATAAGCTATTTGGCCTTGATTAGACACCCCATTGGTGCGCATTAATTTAAGCAATGAATTAAATCGTTTACACCTTAGCTGAGCCTTTAACTAACTGGACGAATGAGCCATCCCCTTGAGTAGTGCCAGATTAAGGTTAACCGATGAATGTCTAGTGGCCCTAAACGATAAGTTGTATCGACTGATTTAGGCAGCGATGAGATCGCAATAAGAGACCCTCAATATGTGTTTGCCGTAAACGATTTTAACGGCTAGCCGACATAACGAAGTTGAATAGATTTAAATGATTGCTAATACAAATTA
>NZ_PPSW01000038.1 GCF_005876835.1 Pseudoalteromonas phenolica | reverse complement strand
TCTTCAATTAAAAGTTTTTTGTTTGAAGTAAACTTCAAACCATGCTCAATGAATTCTGATTTTGATTCTTTCGAATCGAATTGACTGTTATAGTCACTCAGTTACATTTGAGACTCTAATTTTTTTGCTCCTGAATCAAGAGCTGTTAGAACTCAACCTGTACGAGTGCCCACACAGATGATTGCTTCATATTTTTAAAGAACAGTGTAACTAATCTTGGTTAGTTACCGCAGCCTTGCTGCGAAGTGGAGCGCCATAATAACG
>NZ_PPSW01000037.1 GCF_005876835.1 Pseudoalteromonas phenolica | reverse complement strand
CAAAAAACTTTTAATTGAAGAGTTTGATCATGGCTCAGATTGAACGCTGGCGGCAGGCCTAACACATGCAAGTCGAGCGGTAACATTTCTAGCTTGCTAGAAGATGACGAGCGGCGGACGGGTGAGTAATGCTTGGGAATATGCCTTAGGGTGGGGGACAACAGTTGGAAACGACTGCTAATACCGCATAACGTCTACGGACCAAAGGGGGCTTCGGCTCTCGCCCTTAGATTAGCCCAAGTGGGATTAGCTAGTTGGTGAGGTAATGGCTCACCAAGGCGACGATCCCTAGCTGGTTTGAGAGGATGATCAGCCACACTGGAACTGAGACACGGTCCAGACTCCTACGGGAGGCAGCAGTGGGGAATATTGCACAATGGGCGCAAGCCTGATGCAGCCATGCCGCGTGTGTGAAGAAGGCCTTAGGGTTGTAAAGCACTTTCAGTAAGGAGGAAAGGTTAGTAGTTAATACCTGCTAGCTGTGACGTTACTTACAGAAGAAGCACCGGCTAACTCCGTGCCAGCAGCCGCGGTAATACGGAGGGTGCGAGCGTTAATCGGAATTACTGGGCGTAAAGCGTACGCAGGCGGTTTGTTAAGCGAGATGTGAAAGCCCCGGGCTCAACCTGGGAACTGCATTTCGAACTGGCAAACTAGAGTATGATAGAGGGTGGTAGAATTTCAGGTGTAGCGGTGAAATGCGTAGAGATCTGAAGGAATACCGATGGCGAAGGCAGCCACCTGGGTCAATACTGACGCTCATGTACGAAAGCGTGGGGAGCAAACGGGATTAGATACCCCGGTAGTCCACGCCGTAAACGATGTCTACTAGGAGCTGGGGTCTTCGGACAACTTTTCCAAAGCTAACGCATTAAGTAGACCGCCTGGGGAGTACGGCCGCAAGGTTAAAACTCAAATGAATTGACGGGGGCCCGCACAAGCGGTGGAGCATGTGGTTTAATTCGATGCAACGCGAAGAACCTTACCTACACTTGACATACAGAGAACTTACCAGAGATGGTTTGGTGCCTTCGGGAACTCTGATACAGGTGCTGCATGGCTGTCGTCAGCTCGTGTTGTGAGATGTTGGGTTAAGTCCCGCAACGAGCGCAACCCCTATCCTTAGTTGCCAGCGATTCGGTCGGGAACTCTAAGGAGACTGCCGGTGATAAACCGGAGGAAGGTGGGGACGACGTCAAGTCATCATGGCCCTTACGTGTAGGGCTACACACGTGCTACAATGGCGCATACAGAGTGCTGCAAGCTCGCGAGAGTTAGCGAATCACTTAAAGTGCGTCGTAGTCCGGATTGGAGTCTGCAACTCGACTCCATGAAGTCGGAATCGCTAGTAATCGCGGATCAGAATGCCGCGGTGAATACGTTCCCGGGCCTTGTACACACCGCCCGTCACACCATGGGAGTGGGTTGCTCCAGAAGTAGGTAGCTTAACCTTAGGGAGGGCGCTTACCACGGAGTGATTCATGACTGGGGTGAAGTCGTAACAAGGTAGCCCTAGGGGAACCTGGGGCTGGATCACCTCCTTAACGATTTAGAACAGATTTGTTCGTAGTGTCCACACAGATG
>NZ_PPSW01000036.1 GCF_005876835.1 Pseudoalteromonas phenolica | reverse complement strand
TTTGCTATTTAGTTGTTCTAAATAAGAAATTTTTAACGAAGCTAGCGTCAGTTTTAGTACCTCAAAAATGATTAAGTATTATTGAGGCTTGGTATTACTGGTATATTAATTCGCCTTAACGTACATTTGAGAAATAGCCTAATTAAGGAGCTTGGCGATGGAATTAAATCAAATTGAACAACGTATTATTGGTGTGTTGCTAGAAAAAGAAATCACCACCCCAGACCAATATCCTCTATCTTTAAATTCTCTGACGACGGGTTGCAATCAAAAATCGAATCGTGAGCCGGTTTTAGAATTAAGCGAAGCAGAAGTCTTAGATGCTGTTGATGGTTTAATTGCTAAAAGAATAGTGGTTCGAGATGAAGCTGTTTCGGGTCGAGTCGATAAATACCGCCATCGTTTCTGCAATACCGAATTCGGCGATTTACAGTTTAACGAACAACAGCTCGCGGTTGTGTGTGTATTGCTATTACGAGGCCCACAGACTCCTGGCGAGCTTCGCAGTCGTACCAATCGCCTAGCGAACTTTGCTCAGGTCAGTGAAGTTGAACAAGTATTACAAGATCTCCAACAGCAAAGTCTTGTTCAGCAACTACCAAGACAACCGGGCAAACGCGAAAGCCGTTATCAACACCTGTTTATATCGAGCACAGAAGCTGAACTTGTAAGTGCAGGGGCTGAGCCATTGGTTGAGTCAGACCTTAATAGCTTATTAGAAGAAGTGCAGCAACTTAAGCAAGAATTAGCCAAGATAAAACAGCATTTAGGACTTTAAATGTAATAAATAGCGCTTTAAATTCAGCAAATATCACAACATAATAGAGCTTGCACTCAATAAACCAGAACTCACAGAGGAATCATCATGCGCCAAGCCATTTTAGCCGAAATGCGCGTTCAGCCTAATATCGACGTCGACTTTGAAATCACCCGTCGCGTTAACTTCATCAAACAACGTCTTGTCAGTGCACATTGTAAGTCACTGGTGTTAGGTATTAGTGGTGGCGTAGATTCATCAACCTGTGGTCGTTTATGTCAGCTTGCCGTTGATGAGCTGAATAATGAGTTAAACACCACTGAGTATCAGTTTATTGCGATGCGCTTACCTTATGGCGTGCAAGCGGATGAAGACGAAGCGCAATTAGCTCTTGAGTTTATCAAGCCAAGCAAACGTCTAACTGTGAATATTAAAGATGCGGCAGATGCACTGCATGCTCAAGCCCTACTGGCCATGTCTGATAGCGATACCACTTTACCTAATGACAGCCATGTGGACTTTGTAAAAGGTAATGTAAAAGCTCGTCAGCGTATGGTTGCGCAATATGAGCTTGCCGGTCTTACGCAAGGTTTAGTGGTTGGTACTGATCACAGCGCTGAAAACATCACAGGCTTCTATACAAAGTTTGGTGACGGTGCCTGTGACCTTGCGCCTTTGTTTGGTCTATCTAAACGCCAAGTTCGCGCATTAGCCAGCAAGCTTGGCGCACCAGCTGCTTTAGTTGAAAAAGCACCGACAGCCGATCTTGAATGTGATAAGCCAGGTCTAAAAGACGAAGATGCGTTAGGTTTGAGCTACGAGCAAATTGATGACTTCTTGGAAGGTAAAGACGTAGACGCTGAAGTGGCTGACAAGCTGATTGCGATTTACCTACGCACGCAACATAAGCGCCAACCTATTCCTACGGTTTACGACGAAGTATAAACAATAAAGAGAACTGGGTTATGAGCTAACTAGCTCATAACCTGTCATACCCGCCTCGAGCACAATTAAACTCAGCAAAAACATCACCACATAACCCACTTTTACTTTTGCACATACATATGCTCCAAGTGGCGCGCCAATTACCACCACAGGAATAGCAGCAAGTAAGTAGCTATGAATTTCTGGCGTGATCTGCTGTAAATAAACCACATTGATAAGACTGCCGATCACTGAGGTAAACGCCATCACTAACACCGATGTCGCCGTCGCTTTTTTCACATCGGCTTTATAGCATAGCAATAACAGCGCAAATAAAGCGATATCAGCCCCTGAGCCCACCAAGCCACTAGCAAGTCCGCCGATAAAGGCCACCAGCATTAACCGCTGTGGATGCGGGTGAATGTCATCAATACTCTGTTCATGGTGGGCTTTGCGCCACCACCTAACCAGCATGGTCACGGCAAAGCATAGCAACAACACACTAAATACCGACTTAACCCACAACCTAGGCACAACAGGGGCAACATACAATAAACTTAAAATCACACCCAATGATGCCATTGGCAGGGCAAGCAGCACCACATTGCGGTAATAAGGAATACCCCGACATATAATGGTTAAACTCGCCGCGGTCATGCCAAAGCTTTGTATCGCCAAAGAAAACACTTTGGCTGTGGCCGGTTCAATATCCAGTACCTTAGTCATGATCGGAAATGCCACCGCACCACCTCCCAAGGCTGTGCCACCTGCTACGAAAGACCCTAACGCCATAGTTAAGGCAATCTCAAGTTCTTGATAAACCTGCATGAGCGCAGGCTTTGCGCCTTGTAACAATAACAAGGTGGCATAAACTCCGGCAGTAAACCAAAACGGCCAAACTGACTTTTGCGTAACTCTTGCTAACATCCGACCCCCGTAGACAACGCTGTCAATTATACCCAAGTTGTGTATTTTAAGTTCACATTTTTAGGAGCGTTCTTCTATGCTCCTGCAAGCGCTTGATCGATAAAAATAAAAAAAGCGTATACACTGGTTAAATAGAAAAAGTTTAACAACATAGATAGGTCTTACATGACAGCACCCATACTGATTACCGGCGGCGCACAGCGAATTGGCTTAGCACTCACAGAACACTTTGTTGCTCAAGCTCAGCCCGTAATAATGACTTATCGCACCCGTCACGCATGTATTGATGAACTCGAAGCCCGAGGCGTTACTTGTATTCAATGCGATTTCGATAAGCCCGATGCAGTCACCGAATTGGTTAATCAAGTAACCTCAATTACTCCCAGCCTTCGTGCAGTGCTCCACAATGCATCAAGCTGGGATTGTGAAGCCAGTTGTGACGACTATGCCAATCTCTTTGACCGTATGATGCATATTCATGCCAAAGTGCCTTACTTATTGAATATGGCTCTGAGCCCGCTGTTACAAAACTCTGGCGACATTACCGATATCATTCACTTAACCGATTACGTGGTTGAAACTGGCAGCCCGAAACATATTGCCTATGCAGCAAGTAAAGCGGCTTTAGATAACTTAACTAAGTCTTTCTCTGCAAAGTTTGCACCGCGTATTAAAGTAAACTCAATCGCGCCGAGTTTGATCATTTTTAATGAACACGATGATGACGCTTATAAAGCAAAAACATTGAAAAAATCCTTGATGGGCATCGAGCCTGGCTGCCGTGAGATCATCAATAGCGTTGAGCTATTATTAAGCAGTAACTACATCACAGGCCGCACCCTAGCAGTTGATGGCGGACGCCACTTAAAATAAAGAGATAGATTATGCATGACGATTTAAAGAAAAGTTATCACGAAATCTTAACTGCGGTAGGTGAAAACCCTGAGCGAGAAGGTTTGTTAGACACGCCAAAACGCGCCGCCAAAGCGATGGAGTTTTTAACCAAAGGCTATCGTGAGACGCTAGATGAGATAACCAATAATGCCGTGTTTAGCTCAGATGCTGATGACATGGTGCTTATTCAAGATATCGAGCTTTATTCAATGTGTGAGCACCACTTGCTTCCTTTTGTAGGTAAGTGCCATATCGCATATATTCCAAATGGTAAAGTACTCGGCCTATCTAAGTTTGCGCGCATTGTTGATATGTTCGCACGACGCTTTCAAATTCAAGAGCAGCTTACTCACCAAATCGCCAAAGCAGTTGAAGAAGTGACGGGCGCAAAAGGCGTCGGCGTCATTGTTGAAGCAAAACACATGTGCATGATGATGCGCGGTGTTGAAAAACAAAACTCAAAAATGCGTACTTCAGTGATGCTAGGTAACTTTAGGCACGACCCTAAAACCCGCAATGAGTTTTTACAGCTAGTAAAAAACTAAGGAGCAGTGAATGCAAAACGCGATCATTAACATCACCAATTTAAGGCTGCGCACTTATATTGGTTTTAACCAAGAAGAGCGTGAGAAAAAGCAAGATGTGGTACTGAATATAGAAATTCATTACCCCGCTGATAGCGCGTGTATCAACGGTGATATTGTTGAGCATGCGCTTAACTATAAGACCATTACCAAAGCGGTGATCAAACAAGTCGAAACAGGTCACTTTTTATTACTAGAGAAACTGGTTGCTGATATTTTAGAGATCTGTCACGAACATGAATCGGTAACTTATGCAAAAGTGCGTATCGATAAACCGCATGCGCTACGCTTTGCAGACTCAGTCTCTTTAACTTTAGACTGGCGTAAAAGCTAACAGTTATTAAATTTAAGTGCGGCTATATCAGCCGCTCTATTCCCAATGCAACCGCAATAATAAAGCCATAGCGCAACGCTTTACCTATACTCACCAGTAACACAAATAGTGAAAGCCTAACTTTAAAAACGCCACCCAGTAACGTGAGTGGATCGCCAACCACTGGAAGCCAAGCAAACAGTAAACTATACACGCCATACTTATCAAACACCTGTTGCCCTTTTGCAATTTGCTCAGCATTAATCGGGAACCAGCGCCTATCTTGAAACGCCATCATCTTTAAGCCCAGCCAATAATTGACACAACTACCCAATACATTACCCACAGTCGCAGACAACCAAAGTAACCAGAGTAGTCCTTGCTGTTTGACCACCAGCCCTGAAAGCACCACTTCAGACGAACCGGGTAATAGCGTGGCTGATAAAAATGCCGAGGCAAACAGACTAAGATAAATCCACATTCAATAAAGCGTTCATGTCATGACGTATAGCGTTGCATTATCCTATCAAATAGCGGTTAATGTAAGCATGAAAATCGAGTAACCATCTACTCAAAGTTCAGAACAAGACATACTTCATAGCAGATTATCTACTCACCGTACCCAAAAAAGAGGTTATATGTCACAAGATCCCGTTCACATCCTAACAATTGCAAAAGTTATTCAAACTGCGGTTGCACCGGTTTTCCTAATCACGGGCATAGCAGCAACGCTTGGTGTTTTATCTAACCGTTTAGCACGGATTACCGACAGAGCAAGACTGTTAGATAGAAAACTGAATAACAGCCAAGACGACTCCCTAGCATCTTCTCTTACACAAGAAATGCGCGCATTATTAAAGCGCTCTCGCTGTATTCACATCGCTTTTAGCATGAGTGTGCTCAGCGCCCTGCTCGTCTGCGCCGTGGTAATGATGATGTTTATTTCGCATCTATACACTATGCCACTGAGTGTCACTATTTCTAGCTGTTTTATCGGTGCGATGATTTTATTGATTGGCGCATTTTTAGCGCTGCTTGCCGAAGTATTTTTAGCAACACGCAGTATGCGCAGAGGGATGATTTTTAAAGATATTCAATAATGAGTTAACGAAAATAATCTCACCCATTGAATGAAACCACATTCGGTAGCACAGACTTTATGGCGAGTTGGCGAGTTGACGAGTTGGCGAGTTGACGAGTTGGCGAGTTGACGAGTTGGCGAGTTGGCGAGTTGGCGAGTTGGCGAGTTGGCGAGTTAATAAAATACAATAAAAAACCCAGTCAAATTAAAGACTGGGTTTTTTATTTATTAGCTGAGATTCAGCCAGCTAACCTATTTGCGTTACTTCTGCTTACGACGGCGAAGTGCTGCAAATGGCGCTGCTAATAGTGCTAACCAAGCTAGTGAACCACTTGAGCCAGTAGATACATCTACAGGTTCAACTTTGTTTACTCTAACTTCAACTGTTTCAGCATCAGAACGGTTACCGTGCGCATCTACAGCGGTTACTGTGAAAGTAATCTTACGATCATATTCATAGTCTAGAGCTGACGTAGTTAAGATATTACCTTGCGCATTTACTTCTAGCAAAGTAGTACCTGATACTTCAAATCCAATTACACCATTATCTCTATCGGTGAATTGTAGCTGACCCACTTGATAACCAACGCTTACATTTTCTTGTACTGTGAACTGTTGTCCCGCAGCGATTGTCGCAACATTTTCAATAATCGTAATTGCAACATTAGTGCTTTCAGACTTATTACCATCGGTATCAACTGCTACTACCTCAAGCATGACTTCTGCACCTTGGCTTAAGTCAAATTCACCTTTAACTGTGATTGTGCCATCAGTGTCGATTGCAAATGCATCAGAGCCTGTTACTTCAAAGCTTTCAAGGTTGTCATCTTGGTCCATAACAGAAAGCTTACCGACAATAGTGCCAATTGCTACATTTTCACTCACTTCAAATGCTTGATCAGCAGCAATCATTGGGGTTTTCTCTGCAACTGTATCCACCGCATTTTGAACACTGATATAAATTGACGCTTCTTCTGATACGTTACCAGCAACATCAATAGCAACCACTTTCAGTTCAACTTCAGTGACGCCTTGGTCGTAATCTAATAGGGCAGCATTCGATACAACAATCTCACCATCTTTAGTGATGTTAATACCTTCATTAGACTGGCTACGTACAAAGTACTCAGACAGCTCTAAAACACCTTCTTGCTCAACCAGTGAAAGCTGACCAATCACAGTGCCATCAGTAACATTTTCACTAATGTCATAAGACATCGATTCAATCGCTAATGGTGTAATTCTACTTTGCTCATCAAGCACAGCTTGATCAACAACAGCAACTGCTTTTTGTAAATCAGAACGACTTAGTACAAATGCGCCTTCACTTTCAATCGTTACTTTACCACCAGCAACAATCATATTTACGTCTTCGCCTTCCATGTCTTCCATAGAAACACGAGCAGATTGATAAGTCACTGTGCCACTTACAACATCAGTCGTTAGTAATGGACCACCTAAGTACCAACCGTTGTCAGGACCAACCGTTGCTGAAATACGAATGTTTTGACCTACAGGGCTTTGAACTGTCGGCGTACCATCAATATCAACTGTTTGATCACCTAAACCAACATAGTCATCACATGCAGAATAAGTAATTGAGTCAGAGCCAACCTCATGGTGCACATCTACCCAGTATGCCCAACCAATTGAACCATCTTCACGTATAAAGCCAGATACACCTCGAACATTACCATCAACGCTGCGACCATCGCGGTTACCATCTGTCCAGTTATAAATTACCCAATCATCAATACCATCATTGTTAGTATCAAAATGGAAACCAAAGTCGCCTTGTCTTAGGTGTTGCACAGAATCACGTAATTGCATTGTTGCTGTGATCATACGACCAGAAGGACAACTTGCGATACCACCGTATACGTTCATCGACGTAGACACGATGTCCATAGTAAGCGAATGATCTGGTTCTTGAGATGCAATTAAATTGTCTGCATTTAGCTCAATATCCTTTGCGCTTGTATTGTGTACAACTAGCTGCTTTTTACCTTCAATGAATTCATAACCCATTTCAAGTGCTTCAACCGCTTTAGGCATAGCATGGAATACTAGGTGTAAATCATGATCTTCACTAGAAGCAATGTCATTGAAGATGATCGCACCATCAAATTCAGCTGCTGTTAGGGCATCACGACGCTGTTGGTATTCAGCAGAACGACGAGCATTAAATTCTGCGTCCGTTTCTCCAGACATGCGCGCCATTGAAGTACTCTTCAACGTCCACTCATTCAGCTTGGCAGGATCAATATTTAGCGTTGCATCAAATGTAACTGTTTGACCAGCTGGTACTGTCACTTCCTCAGGAAGGTCCCAAGAAAATGCACCTGTTTTACGGTCATCTTCATAGCGAGCTTCAGCGCGAAGGCTGTAAGTTTTCGCTTCAGAAGAGAAGTTCTTCACTTGTACTGTCTTTGTGTAAGATGATGGTTCAGATACTGATAGTAAACCAAATGAAAGTGCAGCTTGGTTGGTATCAAAGTCTGCATGATGTACCCACGCAGCAACAGGAGATTCGATTGCTTTATTTACATCTACTAAACCCGCACCAATGCGGCTGATTGGCGCTAACTTCGCATCTTCATTTAGCGCTAACGCTTCTTCATAAACGTTTAGGTCGGCGGTATTCATTAATACTGCTTTTACTTCTTCAGCATTCATGTATGGACGCGCATCACGTACAAGCGCTACTGCACCTGCAACGATAGGGCCAGAGAATGAAGTACCTGAGTTTTTCATTGTTGATGTGCCAATCGCAGCTGGATCATTTTCAACTGAACCTGGTTTTGCAAGTACAATTTCAGAACCTGGGGCTGTAATTTCTGGCTTTAATAAGCCATCCATTGAAGGACCACGAGATGAGAAACCAGCTACTGCATTACCTGCAATATTTGTTTCTTCAATATCAACAGTAAGATCAAACGCTCGACCATTTGCAATCGCATCTTTAACGACTTGACCATCTTCAAGTGACAGCATGATAGAACGGATAGTAACTTCTTCCGCACCTGGCGATGCAGCCATACCAAATGCACCGTCATTTGCCTTGTTATTTACAACAATAACAAAACTCGCACCCGCTTTTTGAGCATTAAGTACTTTATCAGAGAAACCACAACCACCACGATCTACCAGTACAACTTTACCAGTAAAGTCTGTACCTTCAGCAAATTCAACACATGCTTCTTGGTTTGCGTCAGGGTAGATAAATTCTTTACCTTCACTTGTGAAGCTTAGTGGTCCTTGCTCACCAAATGATGCTGTTCCAAATGCCACAGCACTACCGTTTAACGACGCTTCAATTTTTGAAGTCACAATCTGCTCAACCGGGTGAGTCATTGCGCCAACTGAAAGGGCATTTGGTGTTGTACTTGGACCACCAACGATGAATGGATGATCCGCATCGTTACCTGCAGAGATAACTAAGTTAGTACCCAGTTTAACCGCTTTATGAATTAAGTATTGCGTACCACTTTGCGTGTGCGTTGAACCATAATCACCACCTAGTGACATGTTAATAACGTCAACACGGTCATTAATGTTACCGTCGCCATTTGGATCCATTGCTTTTTCAAGTGCTAAAATTTGCGCTGCACCTGTACAACCTTGCGAGCGGTCACCACACACTGTGTATGCGTAAAGCTCAACACCTGGCGCAATACCTGTTACCGAGTGCGCTACATTAGTACCGTGATTTGTCGCACTTGGCGTGCCTGTTGTGCTATCAAAGCGAGGGTCATTTTCAATCGGGTCCGCATCACCTCGTAATGCATCATAACCGCCAACAACTTGGCCCTGTGGCCATGTTACCGAAGTTTGGTCAGCCGCAGCAGCACTATAAGCTTCAAGTGTACCTTCACCACCTAAAATTTTGTGCGTGTAATCAATACCTGTATCTAGAACAGCCACTGATTGTGAACTACCTGTAAAGCCTTTTTCTGTATTAACAATATCAGCTGAAATATATTTGTTAACATCTGCAACCTGAATTTCGTTATCAAGTACAGGTAAAATTTTCTCAACTAATGGGTGATTCTTAAGAGACTCTAGTGCAACCTCATCCGCATCAACAATCAAAGTCGCAGCTAAGATCTTTGTCTTGGCGATCACTTTTGCACCTGGGTCGAAGCTTGAAAGCGTTGATAAAACTTGCGCTTGCACTTCTTCAATCGAAATTGCAGCCTGCTGCGCTGCAGCTACTGAGTATCGACCTTGCTCTAATAAATCAGACGCACTTTCTGCTTTCAATACAACCATGTAAGCATTTACTTCATGCTGTTGCTCAGCTTTAAATTCTTGTACGTTTTGAAGCAAGCTTTGACGATGCTCCAATAGTGCTTTTGTATCGATTGCTGATGCATTTGCTGCAAACAAAACGCCTGACACAGCCGATGCAACAGCTGTGGCTTTGATAAATTGATTAGACATAACTACCCTTCATTCTTATTTTGTAAGTGGACACAATTTCTTAAATGTTTCCATTGCGACCACAATACATTAATCCAAGCAAAACATTTATAGGTGAACCGGCAACAAGTAGAGCAAAGAGACTAACACTAACCAATAAATCTCAATATTTCATAAACTTAAACACCTCCATAAAATGGTAAATAAACGTAAACAAAACGTTCACAAAGTTAATATGATTACACTTTTCAGCATTTTTGAACATCTTTAACCACTCATCATGTTCGACTTGCGTTTTTATGTTGTTTTACGTAAAAAGAATGGATTCTAATTTTTTGGGGCAAATTATGAAAAAGACTCTTCTTTTAGCAACAGCTTTAGTGGGTGCATTGTCTTCACAAGCAAATGCACAATCTATGTTTGAAAAACCAGAAGACGCGATTGAATATCGCAAAGCAACCTTTCAGCTTATTCGTTATCAAATTGGCGATATGGGTGACATGTTAAAAGGTAAAGTTCCTTTTGATGCAAAACGCTTTCAACACCGAGCTGACAGTGCAGCAGCTCTTTCAAGTATGCCATGGGAAGCATTTACTGCAGATTCACAAAAAGGCGATACCGGCGCTTTACCCGCTATTTGGTCTGACCGTGCAACGTTTGACAAGAAGGCAGAACAATTTGCAAAATATGCTAAGGCACTTGCTGTGGCAGCTCAATCTGGAGATAAAAAAGAAATCGGCCCTGCATTTAGAAGTTGGGCTAAAGGCTGTAAGGATTGCCACAAGTCATTTAAAGACTAATAAAAAGCACGGAATACTTAATTAGTTAAGTATTCCGTGCTTCCCTTACAATTAAAACTGGTAACTTAGCGTAACACGCCAAACTTTATCAGTAACATTTAGCGGTAATCCGCTTTTATATCGATAACTTAACCAACTATCTGAATATAACCACTCCACACCAAGCTTCCAATTATCATTTATAGAGCGATTGATATGTAACGTAAGCGCTTGGTTGTCACTCGCATTTGGGTCAAATACCCAATGATCCTTATCAACAACCTTAGACTTTTCAAAGCGAGCCGAGAATCGATACGTTGTCCATTTATGGCTAAATAAAACGAACCAGCTACGAAAATCATTATCAACACCTCTACCTGGGCCCATTGCCGTTGAGCCTGACATTGCTTGCATTACAAGATGCGTTTGACTGGAAAGCTTACTTTTCCAAGCTACTGATAAGAAGCTGGTATCCCAAGCATATTGACCTATTCCTTCATTTATAGCAGCAGGGTCACCATTATTATCATACCAGTAAACTCTAAGGCTATGTTTTTTCAAATAGGCTAAGTGCGCGCCAGCATAAAAACCAAAGCGACCATCTATTTCATGAAACGGATCAGAGTACTGCCACTGTTTTGAAAGCTGTGGCTTCTGCAATGAATATAGAGGTGAAAAACCAATTCGTTCATTAAGATGTGTTTGTCTGTCATGAGGAAGTAAACCTCGCCAAGCAATCAAGGTTCCTGCAGGATCATTTCCTTTAAAAATTGCTGTATGAAAACTTACATCGTACTTGCTTCTAAACCTTCTTGCCGGACGCTTTATCGTTAATTCTGTGCCAATAGCTCTAATTTCTTCACCTAACCAAGCATTCAAAGCAGAATAGTTATATGTATAAGGTGAAGACCAAGCAAACCCCGTGTTTTCAAGAGACATTTTTGGATAAAAAGCACCTATTCTAGCTGATACTTGATACCCCTTAGCAATCGGTTGATACTGAAGATAGGCTTCGGTAAAGCCTAAAGTGGCTTTTGGGTCTGGAACGTATTGTGTCACACCAAAGAAAGACCAACTATTTGCAAAGTCTACTCGACCAGTAAAAGCTGCACGAGATATTGAAAAGTTATCATCGTATTTACCTAATCGAGTTGTACCCCAGCCCTTATCTAACCAACTCACAGAATCAGAGCCCGAGTCATAGCTAGCGTCGATCTTACCCTCAAACTTTGTTTGAATATTGCTTGCAAGAGTAACCGAAGAAAAACTTAAACCTAGCAGTACAGAAATAACTTTATTCATAACCATCACTTTCATCCACTGCAAAATCAAAAGCTTCCATAAGAGATTGCTTTATTTTATAGGTTTCTTTTTGAGCAGTAGAGCTAAGCTGTACTTCCACTTGCTCACTTGCTTCTAGTTTTTCAAAACGCTCATGCCAGACATGCAGTTGTGCTTTACCTATTTGGGGAGGGGATAATGCAATATTTGCTCGACCTTGCTTATCTGTCAGCGCGTAATAGCCTGAATCAACAACCAATATATAGCCAAGCATCCAGTCATGAATATTGCACCCTAATTCAACAACACCATTATTTTCGAAAACAATCTCTGATTTAGGCATTTCTTTATACAATTTTAATTCAAATGGCTTTGGCTTCGAAAAAGAGTAAACATGATGCAAGATAGAGTCGAAGTTAGGAAATTCAATTTTAGCGCCAGTTGGCACAACCAAAATGTGTGGCGAAAAAGCTCTATCTTTTTGCCCCATACTAAAGATATCAGAAACTTGCTCTACTTTAGGTTTATATAAATCACCTTCAAGCCACACAACCGCATTAGCTAAAGGATTGCCGGCTTTGTCTTTGACTATCACTTCAAATGCCTGAGAGTGTGTTACAAAGCATAAAGCTAAGCTAAGAAGTAACTTTAATTTGTTGCGTATCATCTAAATTATCCATTTTATTCATTACCAGTTACTTGCCGTATTAATCGACAATATGCACATAAAAGTTAAGCATACACATAGATGACCTAGATACTTAATTTTATTATTCAATAAAAGTGCAAATTATGGTGTAATACCAATCAGTAATTATTTG
>NZ_PPSW01000035.1 GCF_005876835.1 Pseudoalteromonas phenolica | reverse complement strand
AACTCGCAACTCGCAACTCGCTAACTATATAAAAATACTCGTTAATTTTTATAGGTCATTTGTCCAATAGGTCAGTCTAAGGCATTTGCTCCATGTAATTTTAGATTTTGATGTTTATCTTCAATATCGATTTTTACTGTTGGAGCTACCACGATGATCCGCGTTTATGATTTACCCACAAGAGTCTTTCACTGGCTTTTTGCCTTTGGCTTTTTAACTGCTTTTACCCTTGCCAATACCATAGACGATGAGCAAGCCGCTTTTTCTTACCACATGATTGCTGGAGCAACCATCTGCATGGCGCTCGTCTGGCGTGTTATTTGGGGTTTTGTAGGAACCAAACACGCCAAGTTTTCTGATTTTGATTTAAACCCATCCGCGTTAATGCATTACTTGAAAGGAGCGCTGAGCGGCTGCAATACGCACTCTGTGGGGCATAATCCCGCTTCGAGCTGGGCGGCAATTACTATGATGATATTAGCAGCATGTTTAGGCGTAACAGGCTTTTTGATGACCAATGGACCATTTAATGAGGTGATTGAAGAGGTGCACGAGTTATGCGCCAATGCGTTTATGCTGGTGGTGGTATTGCATTTATGTGGCATTGCGCTGCACACCATTAAATATCGAGATCCCATTGGTAAAAGTATGGTAAGCGGTGAAAAGTCGGTATCAGATGACAATAAACCTGTGGCCACATTTACCATTTTGGGCGTGCTGTGCTTAGTGGCTACTTTGCTATTTACCACGACTTTGATAGCACAATTTGATCCACACACGAGTACAACTTCAATTTTTGGGGTAACTTGGCAGTTATCAGAGTTTGAAACTGACGAGCACAAAGCGCATGATGAACATTATGATGAGCATGAATAGAGAAGCTTATGACCCGTAAAGACCGTCTGATTTTACTGTCTACCTTGTTAATCATTACGGTATTAATCGCGGTAGATCTCTCGACCGATTTAAAAGAAGGTGTGGCACTGTGGCATCTTGTTATTGAAGGGGCTGCGGGGGTTATGGCGCTCATTGGTATTGCGTATATTTTTAAAGATATCGATCAGCTTAAACAAGACTTACAGTCAGAGCGGGCGCTGGCGAAAGATTACCGAGCAGAGGCCGAATTGTGGCGCGAGAAGTCTAAAACCTATTTAGATGGTTTATCGATTTTAATTGATGAGCAATTAACCCTTTGGCAGCTCACCCCCGCAGAGCGAGAAGTGGCGTTTTTATTGTTAAAAGGCATGAGTTTAAAAGAACTTGCTGAGCTTAGAGGCACGAGCGAAAAAACCGCCCGTGCCCAGTCTATGTCTATCTATGCAAAAGCTGGCCTCAGTGGCCGCTCAGAACTCTCGGCGTTCTTTTTAGAAGACTTATTACCAGCAAAGCTGCTTTAGAGCAGGCTTTTGCTAATTTCAGTTTCGCCAACAAAGGTGTTCATTGAATGGGATTTATTCAATATTAAATGTCCATATTCGACATTAATCCCCCAAGTTTGTAGTTCTTGGATTTCACGACGGGTGATCTCTTTGCTTTCTATGTGCTGTTGTAAAAGCTGGTTTTGACCTTCGAGCGCATAAATATATTCGCCATCGGCATCCCAGTGTCGGAAGTGGTTAAACTGTCTATCAGCAAAGAAAATATGCTCAGTGGTGATTTGCCAGTTTGAGTCTAACGGATAAATACCTAGCTTATCAGGTTGCGTGACATAGTAAGTGCCTAAGTCACAGTTTTGATGAAAGTCATTGATATTATTGAGCAGTCTTTCACTATGTTGAGAATACATGTTGTATTTGTATAAGTGCCATTGATTGTTTTCTCTTACGGGTAAAAGAAGTGTCTGTTCAGAGTGACATGCAAAGACGGGAGGCTTAAATTCGCTGTAGGGCAATGTTAAGTATGTAATGGCTTTAGAGGTTAAATCAATTAACCCGAGCTGTGTATCTTGTTTAAACAACAGTTTTGAGCCGTTACTAGAAAAAAGTAAATAAGTTAGCTTGCTATCTTTAAGGTGGGTTAATTGTGTGAATATGCCATTCTCAATCAACCAAACCTCTTGCTTGCCGGTACGTAAAGAAATCACCGCGGTTTTAAGGTGTTCATGACTGCGATAGGTTGTACCCGCATAATTGGTAAAGGGCGAGCGGGCTAAATAATTAGGCAGTAAACTGTCATTAGCTAAATTAACTTCGACAGTATTTGAGTTGGTTTCTTGCCCTACTGATACCAGCAACGTTTTACCATTAAGGATTGGCATCGAGATTTGTTTGTCAGTTTTATAAATCTCAATCGTTTTTCTTTGCTTAATATCTATGGTGGCAATGGTTGTCGCATTTTTATTAAATACCAAGGTTCGATTATCTGCCCAAGATACTCTAAGAGGGTGAGTAGTCTCTAATGTTACTAGCTTTTCGACACTGCCATCTTTTAAATCATATACCATTAACTGGGCATGACGAGCTTGGAAAAAGCGTATAAAAGCAAAATGAGTGTTTGCTGGGTTTATTTGTGCGTAGCTATCCATTTGATGCACTTTTATCGGGAAAGTGAGTTGCTCAGTAATTTTTTGCTGCATATGATAACGCTTTATACTATGCACTTGAGTGTCAGAATTACGAGATGGGAAGTAAAGCCACTCTTGTTTTGAGTCAACACTTATAGACTGCAAATTCATGCCAGTTCGACAGTCTTTAATTACTTCATCGTGATAGGTGGGTGTAACAGAAACCAGTTCACGTTTAATGATATGGCATTGTTTATCTGTTTCTTTAATAAAGTAAAGTGTATCGCTGTTTCTAGCCCATGAAAACGCCCTTACATGCTCAATCTTAAAAACTTCTCTATGCTGATTGTTTTGACTTTTTTGAACTATGAGGTGTTGAGTCTGCAGCTCAGGGTCTCGATGAATAAATCCTAATAAATTTGACTTAGAAAGTTGTGGTGCGCTGTTCCAGCCAGTTATAAAAGTAAGCGGTTTTATTGCTTGCGGTGAAGTCACAGGCTGACTTTCAACCTTAGTTTCCGATGCGTGTGGTTTGGTAAAATAAACAGTAAAGCTGGCTACTGAGAACAGTGTAAAAAGCAGTAATAATGAAAGCATAGCTTTAAACTTAAACGAATGATGCTTTGTACTTGCCGACTTATCACTTAACACATTGGGCGTGAAAGAGTAACCTTGCTTGGGGTGAGTTTTAATAATGCTTTTGGTATCACCACCTAAAGCTCTGCGAAGTTTTGAGATAGTGGCATTGATGGTTTTATCGTCCACGTAACGATCAAACCAAATGTGTTTTTGTAGCGCTTCTCTTAAAGCAATTTGACCTTGAATTGAAATGAGATAACTCAAAAGCAACGCTTGTTTGGCCTCTAATTCAATAGACATTGAACCATTTGGTGATGCATCTTTACCAAGCCAATTTAACGTATTAGTGGAAGGATTAAATTCCCAATTAAGAAAATGAACAACCTTGTTAATAAACATCTTAATTACAAAATAGCTAATTTTTTACAATGTTACCCAAATTACGTACGTAATCCTATGTTTTCAGTGATAAAAATAAACAAGGCCCTTAAACTAGTTTAAGGACCTTAACTTACTCAAGTTGATTGGGAGTTGTTTCGAATAAGTTTGGTTACTTACTAACAGCAGATTGGTTATAGCTATAATAGTCCGCTTGATTATCTTTTTTCTGTATTTGGATTAAGATATTTTCTGCTTTACCTTCTAGTAAAATTTCTTTGAAGTGTTTAACCAAGCTAGCTTTGCTTACTTGTTTTAGTGCTTTGATACTTCTTGAGCGGCTATCAAAACTGCGAGTATCTGTATGCCAGCTGTTTAAATGTACCGCAAGCTCAGCAAATAAATTTTCAGGTTTTTGCTGTAACTCATCTAAAATGCTCGATTTAATTTGCTCAAACTCTTCACTTGGTGTTTGTTGTAATGTTTTATAGAAATCAAGAACGAAGTTATCTACTTCTTTTTTGATTGTGACCAAATCATGACTATTACTCTCAAGCGCGATATAAAACACAGGATGTTTTTGTATTTTAGCAAGTTGACTGGTGACCAAGTAGCCCATTTGTTTTTCAGTACGTAAAGAGTTGAATAAAAGCTGAGAAAATACTTTGTTTAAAACCGTTAAGTTCGCATTGACTTCGTCAGAATTTTCTGGGTAAATAAATGTCTCTTGGAAGAACACATTATCTAGCTCTGAAGTTTTCTTAAAATTAGTAATGGTGCCTGAACTCACTGTAAAATCATTACTTCTTTCTGGCTTCACAGTTTGTGTTGTATCACCTAACTTTTCACGCAGCAGCTTCACGGTTTTGCTAATTCTCTTGGCATCAAAGTATCCCATCGCAAAAACATCTAAATATAGGTTAGACATAGTTTGTTTATGAAACGCATTGATCTCTTTGAGAGTTATGCTCTGTAAAGCATTAAGTTGAGTATCCACATCCCACTTTGTATTACTCGCTTTTGTTGCAATATTTAAATGGGTAGCTGCTTGTTGTGGTAAAGGTTGTTTATCTAAGTTTTTTAATGCTTTTTCATATTGCTTAATGGCACTTTTTAAACGAGATTGAGACACTTCTAACGCGACCCATTTATCAATAATCTTTGTAGCATAAGCGTTTTGCTTCTTAGTCTTGCCAAATAAGCTAAAGAATAAGTTGCCATACTCATCTTGAAGACCCATGGTGTTAATTTGATCTTTTCTCTGTGCTCTTGAGGAAAGCGAGTTGGTATCCTTTTGGAATGCAATCAGCAACAAATTGGTCATGATGTGACTTTTTACATTTTGATTAAATAAAGGAGACTCAAGCGTGAATGCCAACATACCCTGTTTAGTATCAGCAAATTCCGTGCTGTTAACTAGCCAGCCTTCTGCTCCAGGCATGCTGATAACTTTAGTTGGAGAAGTTAAATCACTGTTCTCTAAACTTGCAATTTGCTCTTCTTTTTGTTCTATCGCGGGTAAGTTTACTTGATAAGCATTGCGAGTTAACTGCTGTAGTTTGGTTGGTGTAAACTTTTCAACTCGGTAACTTGCATCTGCATAGCGCAACTTAATGTTAGCGTCTTCTTTATTTCCAAAATGGAAGATTCGCATTTTTTCAGGACTAAATTGGTTTAAAGTTTGAGTTAGCTGCTCTTGCTCTAGCCCAGTGAATCGAGTGTTAAAATGCATAATATCTTTTGCAGGTACATGCGTCATATTTCGGCTTAAATGTACTGCAAGGCGCAATGCTGGCATATTTAAATAGTTTTCGAATTGAGCTTTGAGCATGTCTGCGAACTCTTGTTCATGCTGGACTTGTTGCGGGTTTTTCTTGATTAACTCTATATACTCAAAGAATGTTGCGATGATACGTTGTTTGTTTTCTGCACCTTTTTCAGTTAGAGAAAGTTCAATAAGTGCAGTACCAGACTGACCATAAATATTGGGTAAAACATACGGACCTCCATTATTAATGAGTTCTTGTTGCTGTAAAGTTTCTAGAAAGCTGCCTTCTTCTTGTGAAGAGAGTAAGTGATTAATAAATTTATACGGTTTTGATTCCCAGCTAGCGAAGTTATTGCTAATAGGGAACTGTAGGAGCAAGCTGTCAATTTCTTGGTTAGTTTTTACAAAAATCTCTTTTTGTAATGTCTCAGGTGTAAATACCGGAAGAGTGATACGTTGTGCTAGTTTGTTCTTATTGGGGATCTTATTAAAAATTGCTTGTACTTTATTTTTTAGTTCAGCGGTTGAACTATTACCTACCACAGCTAGTTTCATTAAATTTGAAGAATAAAACGCTTTATGCATTTGTTTCATAGCAGCTAACGTTTTCTTATCGCCATTGTTTAATGTTGCTTTATTGCCACTACCAAAGCCTGAAATTGGGTGTTCTGGGTTTACTGTATTAGCAACGACGCGGTTAATGCCATACATATCTTGCTGTTTATTACGGTGCCATTCTTGGTCAACAGCATTCACTTCTTTAGCTAAATTAGTTTCTTTAAAAAGCGGGTATGCGATGGCATCGACAAGCATATTAATCGCTTTATCAGCACCTTGCTCATTGATACTAAAAAAGTAGTTTGTTTGCTGCATTTCAGTCGTTGCATTGTAGACCCCATTATATCTTTTTATGTGGTCCATCAATTGGTTTGGTTCAGGATATGCCTTAGAACCTTGGAAAATCATATGCTCTAAGAAGTGCGCAAGCCCTTGGTGTGCTTTAGGGTCATGAAATTGACCCACTCCGACCGTCAAACTAACTGCGACTTCAGAGAGGGTTGGATCTGAAACAACTACAACTTCAATACCGTTTTCTAGTTTAAAAGTATCGTACTCCCTGGTGTCTGAAGGGCTTTTTACAAATTTAGACACACTCAAAGAAGAGGGAATCGCTTGTGAAAGTTGTTGTGAAGCGAGTGTCATATTAGCTGATAATGCCATAACCAGTGAGGCGATTTTTAATGTTTTTTGCATGATCCATCCCTTTGATGTTTTTTAAATTTTGTTTGTGAATAGTTCGCGATAATTAAGCCGCGTTAAGTTGTTTTTTAAGTTAGCAAAGAGATTTTTCTACACAATGGGTGAAATTTGTTGGTTGTTTTAATTTTACTTTAAGGTGTTGAAATTTATAGTTAAGTTTTGGGGTAACCTTTATATTGGTAAAGGTTGCGAAAGGTTGTTTGGTTAAAAAGCGGTTTTAACGCTGATTTCACAAGCAATTACTTGAAAAGCTGATAAAGCGTAAGTCAAGTTTAATTGGGAAACTCAGCCTGTAATCTAATGTAATGGCGCTCTGATAATTCACTGCTAGATTTAATTTTGCCTAACTAAGGTGTAATGAGAATTGTATTTATTCTTAAATCTAATTTTAGCTATATAAGGAATGTAATAATGAGTACTTCAGAATTTAATAACGCAGGTGTATTTGTTGCTAATTATCGTATCAGTCACCAATTAGCAGGTGGTGTTTCGCTTGATGTTTCATTGCTTTTCTCGACTCAAGACAAGAAAGTGGTAGGCCGTGGAGCTGTGACTCAAGCAACTAACCCACCTCTTGATGTTAAAACTGAGTTAGTGGGTGAGTATCACTATCAGTGCACAAATAATAGCTGTTTTGTGATGGTGAATTTACAAGGTGTTGATGCCATTCGTGCACGAATTTTACCACCAATTTCAGTGGAAAATGTTGATGCACATATTCTATTAAATGACGATTTTAAAACGGGTGTTGCTAACTTCAAATACTTAGACCCAAGAACTAATGAGTGGGTAGAGGAAAATCAAGTACCAGTGACTTTAGCCGACTACACTGAAATCTCTGATGTAACGAAATTAGCGGAAGAAGTAAGCGCTTAGTTGTAGCAAAAAGCACTAGGCTATCCTAGTGCTTTAATTGCCTGTCCAATACCATCTAAAGTCAGCGGATACATATGTTTATCCATCAACTCATAAATGATGTCGATTGAATGATAGTAGCGCCAATAATCTGCTGGCTGTGGGTTTAGCCAAACTACATTATCAAAATGGTTGGAGATGCGTTTTAACCACGCGCTGCCGGGCTCTTCATTCCAATGCTCAACGCTGCCGCCGGGGTAGTTAATTTCATAAGGGCCCATAGTGGCATCACCGACAAAAATCACTTTGTAATCAGAGCCGAAGCGGTTGATCACTGTCATGGTGTCGAGCACATTTTGAAAGCGGCGTTCATTGTCTTGCCAAACGTGTTCATAAAGACAGTTATGAAAGTAGAAAAACTCTAAGTGCTTAAATTCACTGTGTGCGGCACTGAATAACTCTTCACAGGTGTGAATGTAATCATCCATCGAGCCGCCGATATCAAAAAACATCAGCACTTTTACGGCATTATGGCGCTGCGGCTGCATTCTTACGTCGAGCATACCGCCTTGTTTTGCAGTGGCTTCGATGGTGTGGTTTAAATCGAGTTCGTCACTCTCGCCACTGCGGGCAAATTTGCGCAACTTTTTGAGCGCCAGCTTCATGGTGCGCGAGCTGATATCGGCATCTTGGTCGAGGTTTTTAAACTGACGTTTGTCCCAAACTTTCACAGCACGACGATTGCGGTTGCCATCTTGACCTATGCGAATACCTTCTGGATTATAGCCGTAAGCACCAAATGGTGAAGTGCCGCCCGTGCCAACCCATTTGTTGCCGCCAGCATGACGCTTTTGTTGCTCTTTTAAACGCTCGGCAAGTGTTTCCATGAGTTTGTCTAAACCACCGAGTGATTTAAGCTGCGCTTTTTCTTCTTCACTGAGCTGTTTTTCAAACTCTTTTCTTAGCCAATCGCTGGGCAGATTATGCTGTTGTAACTGACTAAAAATATCGATGCTTTCAACGCCTTCAAAATACTCGGCAAAGGCGCGGTCGAATTTATCGAATTGGGTTTCGTCTTTCACTAAGCACAATTTGGCAAGCTCATAAAAGCCGTCGATGTCGGCAAATACCACTTGTTGTTTTAAAGCGTTAATTAAATCGAGTAGTTCGCGCAAGCTGGCCTTTACACGATACTTTTTTAGGGTGAAGAAAAAATCTATAAGCATGGGGTTAACCGCGCTTGGCTAAAAATGCTAACTTTTCTAACAGGCTGACATCTTGCTCGTTTTTAAGCAGTGCGCCAAATAATGGCATTAACCCGCCTTTGTGCGTTTTATCGTGCAGAGTTTTGGCATCAATGTCTTCGGCTAGTAATAATTTAAGCCAATCGATTAATTCACTGGTCGATGGCTTTTTACGTAAGCCATTTACTTCGCGCAAGTTGAAGAACACGCTGAGTGCCGTTTGCACTAACTCTTGTTTAATATTTGGGTGGTGTACATCAATGATGCTAGCCATTTCTTCTGGTGTTGGGAAGTTGATATAGTGGAAGAAACAGCGGCGAAGGAAGGCATCTGGCAATTCTTTTTCGTTATTTGACGTGATGATCACAATTGGGCGTTGTTTGGCTTTAACAACTTCTTGTGTTTCATACACATAGAATTCCATTTTATCAAGCTCTAAGAGCAGGTCATTGGGGAATTCAATGTCTGCTTTGTCAATTTCATCGATAAGTAAAATAGGGCGCTTTTCGGCGGTAAACGCCTGCCAAAGTTTGCCTTTCACAATGTAGTTGCTGATGTTGTGAACGCGATCATCGCCAAGTTGGCTATCACGTAAACGTGACACAGCATCGTATTCATAAAGACCTTGCTGTGCCTTGGTGGTTGATTTGATGTGCCACTGAATAAGCTCAGTATCAAGTGCTTTAGCCAATTCTTCGGCAAGCATGGTTTTACCTGTACCCGGCTCACCTTTGATTAATAACGGTTTTTCTAGTGTGATTGCCGCATTCACTGCAAGCTTAAGAGAGTCAGATGCGATGTAGTTTTCAGTACCGGTAAATTGCACGACGTTGCCTATTTTTTCTAAGAGATCTGACCTGTAAGTCTGCCATAAGTATTTAATAGATAAAAGAGAAGCAATTGTAAGCAACCTAAGCTGCGCTCTTGCTTGATGAACCTGCCAGAGCTTTTATAATGCCCTCACGTTGTGCCAACAAAAAGAGCAAATGGTGGAAGTAAAAAATTTATTAAAACAAGAACGTGTTGATTATATTTTGGCTGAGCTGCAAAAGCGCTACCCAAACCCGCCAATTCCTTTAGATCATAAAAACCCTTATACCTTGCTGGTAGCGGTATTGTTGTCGGCACAATGTACTGATGAGCGCGTAAACCAAGTGACGCCTGCATTATGGGAATTAGCTGATAACCCGTTCGATATGGCGCTACAAAATGTCGAAGACATTCAAGCTATCATTCGTCCTTGTGGTTTGTCTCCGCAAAAGTCGAAAGCGATTAAACGCTTGTCTGAGATATTAGTTGAGCAACATGGCGGTGTGGTACCAGAAGATATGGCTATTTTAGAAACTCTGCCGGGCGTGGGCCATAAAACCGCTGGGGTCGTGATGGCGCAGGCTTTTGATGTACCATCGTTTCCGGTAGACACTCATATTCATCGTTTAGCTCAGCGTTGGGGTCTGACTAATGGTCGCAGTGTTGAGCAAACCGAAAAAGACTTAAAGCGTTTATTTCCTAAAGAGACTTGGAATGACTTGCATTTACAGATCATCTACTATGCCCGCGAGCATTGCCAAGCAAGAAGTTGCCATGGTTTAGTGTGCCCAATTTGCACCACTTGTTATCCGAATCGTAAGCACCCGAAGAAAATCAAAAAGCCTTGATTTAAAGCTTGTTCGATGAGATTAACCCGCGAACGTCATTTTTTGAGCTTTAGATTAATTTGTAACAAGACAATTCAAAGCCAATTTTCATCGTGACAGCTGAATAAATAAGCGTCATGATGAAAATTCAGGGCACCCCAACACCCACTTCTATTTTTAATTCAGCGTCAAGCTAACTTTATTTGTGAACAATCAGTTATGAGCAGTGAACTCTCGTTCTCACGGGTGAAGGATTTCCCTTTGCTGATGTGGATATTACTTTTTGGCTCCTTTATTACTCGGGGGAGCTTCTTTATGGTTTGGCCGTTTTTGGCGGTTATTCTGTACGATAAATTTGCTTTAAGCGCAACGGAGGTTGGGCTGATCCTTTCGACGGCTGCCGTAGTGGCGGTATTTGTCAGTTTTATTGGTAGTACGCTTTCTGACAAGCTGGGTCGACAAACGGTGATGTATGCCACGGGTGTGCTTTATATCGTGTCTTTTTCTCTATTGGCTGAGGCCGATACCGTCACTATGTTTGCCATCGTGATCACCTTGTGCTCGATTGCCACAGCGCTTTGGCGACCGCTGGCATCTGCGCTGATTGGTGACATTATTGACGACAGCAAAACTCGCGAATTGGCAATGCAGAGTATGTATTTCATCGTTAATGTGGGTTGTGCGGTTGGGCCAATTGCGGGTGTTTGGTTGGGCTTAACTGGGCAGCAGTCTAGTTTTTACATCACGACTGTGGCCTTTGCATTTTTACTAGGGCTGCTTGTGTGGGGCTTTTCTCATCATAAAAGGTCACAGCACAATACAGAGAGCCAAATTACGAGCTCGGCAGAATTAGAGAATAATGAGCCAGTAAAAGAAAGTATTGGCATGAAGCAAACTTTGACTATTTTAGCCAAAGATCGCTTACTTCAGTGTTTGATATTAGCCAATGTCATCTGTTTGTTTATCTACGGACAAATGGACAGCTCATTAATACAATATCTGACTCGCGAGAATGTACCTAAATTACTTGAGCTAGTTTCATCACTGATATTTACCAATGCCATGGTGATCATCACCTGCCAGTTTTTGTTATTGCGCATTATGGCTAAAGTTGAATTGGTGCATCGGATTCAAATTGGCTTGGTTCTATTGATGTGCTCGCAGGCCTTTATGGCATTCAATGCACCGAGTTTCTTCTGGGGCTGGATAGGTGCAGTGGTGGTCTTGAGCTTAGCAGAGGCGATTTTATTCCCGACCATGAACGTACATATCGACCGTATTGCGCCTGATAATTTGAGAGGGGCTTATTTTGGCGCGTCGGCGTTTTACGATTTTGGCTTTGCGTTTGCGCCTCTTGGCGGCGGTATTATCTTAGATTTGTTTGGTGGATTTTGGCTATTTGTAGCGTGTTCAGCTATGTGTGTTTTGGTGATGGGCTTGTACTATGTACTAGAAAAATTACCTCGACCAGACTTTACAGAGCCTAGGAAAAGCGAAGCACATTCTTAGTGTTTATACGCACAATGTGCAATAGCTCATTGTGTGTTTTCAATAAATTAGCCTGCTTTTTTTGTGACAAAATAAGTAAACAAACCTGCGGAAATAAACATAAATAAGCTATAAATACTCGGTGCAATCGACATCGTCGTGCTTTCTAAAATGGTACTGGTGATCAGTAGTGTGAGGGTGCCGTTTTGTAGCCCCACTTCAAGGGTAATGGTGCGAGACTGGGCATCGTTATGAAGCAATTTTTGGCCAATCAAATAACCTAACGACATAGTCACGATATTGAGTAAAACAGCCGCAGGCCCTGCTAGTCTAATAAACTCAATGAGTTGGTCGCCTAATTTAATGCAAATGCTTAAAATCACCAGAGTTAGTACGGCCACAGAAAACCAACTTACGTAATTTTGCGCACGATTGGCAAAAGCAGACCACTTAGCGCGTACCCCCATACCTATTAAAACTGGGAATACAGTCACTGCCAAAAGTTTGAACCAAGTGCTTACAATGGGTAATTGAAAATTTTGAGCTTGCTCACCATAAAATGTGATTGCCCAAGTGGCCAAAAACGGGATAGTAAATGGGGTGATAAAACCAATGACCGCGGTGAGTGAAACGGATAAACCAACATCGCCTTTTGCCAAATAGCTGTATAGGTTTGATGTTGTGCCACCAGGGCATAGAGATAAAATAAACAAGCCAATCGCTAACTCGCCCGATAAGCCGGTTATAGCGATAGTGGCAATCGCGACCAATGGTAGCAATAACATTTGACAGCCTGCGCCAATTAAAAAACTCTTAGGCTGTTTGAAAACCCGAGTAAAGTCATCTCGGGTCAAACTCATACCGACACCAATCATAATTAAGATCAGCGCAACAGGTAAACCTATGCTAGTTAGCATTGTGGGCATTTTATTTCCTTATTCAGTTTAGTTTTTATTGAGCCATTGCAGACTATTACCTACAATACGCCCAGTTTTTACACTGCATTTAAGAAAAGATTATGACTGATAAGACAGATTTACCAGCAATTCCAGATCACCTTTCAATTAATCCTCGTAGCAAGTTCTACAATGAAGAGATTTTACAGCACGATATCGGTGTGCGTTTTAAAGGTAAAGAGCGTAACGATGTTGAAGAGTATTGCATCAGCGAAGGCTGGATCAAAACAGCGGCACCTAAGGCGTTAGACCGTTTCGGTCAGCCAATGCTGATCAAATCAAAAGGTGAAGTAGAAGTATTCTTCCGCTAATCACTGTGAGGAGTAAGCGCCTGCTTACTCCTTTAAATTATAAAGTTATTTTATAACTGCCTTTGCCAAAAAACTTTCAAACTCCCTCTACACTTTAAACTTAAATTTTATTTAGACTGCTTCATTAAAAAGTCAGCCACTGCTTGATAGGCAGGTAATGAAGTTGGATCAATTACGCCATTTGCAGCAACAGGGTGTGACGCTAATCGCACTATTATCATCTCGGCTGCTGGGTCTATATAAATTGTTTGCCCATGCACGCCACGCGCAGCGAATGCGCCATTCTTATTGTGAAAATGCCACCACATACTGCGATAACTGCCGCTGGGCATTGAGCTAAAGCCAGCTTTTGAAAAAGCGTTTTTATCACCGCCCGTTTGAATGCTCGCTATCGCTTTTGCAGGTATAACTTGTACGCCGTTAATCTCACCGTTGTTTGCAACGGCAAGCCCAAGGCGAGCTAAATCTCTTAAAGTCGCACTCAATCCACCACCGGCGAAAGGCGTGCCTAAGCCATCAACTGTAATGTCGGCACTGTGCTCTGTGCCAATTTTTGACCACACGAGCTCACTGGCTAATACGTCAAATTTTTTGTTCGTCACTTTAGAGACAATCCAACCTAGCACGTCTGAGTTGACAGTTTTATAGCCAAAAGCTGTACCATGCTGACCTTGCTTTTGAACGGTTTGTAAATACTCAAAATAACCGACAGGGCCTGTGTATTCTTTGGGTTTAGGTAGTGGATTTGCCGCATAACTGTATTGCCAAATATCAGCGTTAGGATCAGCATAATGCTCGCTATATTTGAGGGCAGTAGTCATATCCATGACTTGTCTTACTGTGGCATCACCAAAAGCGGAATTTGTCAGCTCTGGAATAATGTTTTTGACGAGAGCTTTATCGTTTAATTTGCCTTGAGCGATAAGAATTTCAGCAACTAGACCCGTTAAAGACTTAGTCATAGACATAGCTGCGTGATTGGTATGCTCATCTAAACAGCCTCTATAGCGCTCATAAAGCACTTTACCTTTATGCAAAATGAGCATGCCATCGGTGTAATTCGCTGCCAGGCTTTGCTGCCAAGTCATTAGCTTACTACTGTTGCTAGGCTTAAATGTCAGTTCATCAATGCCCGGTAATAAGGCGTATTTTAGCGGTGTGTAGGCGTAAGGGTTACGCGCTATGCTGGCGGTTGGTAGCAGTTCACGCATATGACAAACTGACCAACGTAGCTTCGGAAAACTGAAAAAGTTAGAATCAGGCAAAGTAACGCGTTTATCAACCGGTGGTGGAAAGCCAACCATCAATTGCAATGTGTTGGGATCAGATTGTGCGTCTGTTAAATTGTTCTTCTTTACTGAGTTAGATGCAAGTGATGCTGTTGAGGCAAGCGTGACTGAAAAAGCCAACAGCGCAGTACTAAGGCGCATAAAAATACTCCCTTAAGTTAATTACCTCTACCTTTGAGCTTTACAAAGAAAATGTCAACCAAAACACAGATTGAAGGTCAGTAAGGCTCATCCATCGCCTCACTGACTGGTGGGGGAACCATATACATCAAGCTTAGTAATATTGATGTGAGTCACAGTGACATTGTGGGTCGGCATTTAACTCTGAAATACTCAGTGTTTGATGTGTTGAGGCTTGCTCATCCCATACCGTTGCTTGTTGTTTCTGAGCATCAATGGCAACCACTTCTACAGGGTGATTATTGTACTCAACCCATTCACCGCGTTTTAATTCATTTGCTTGCATAACCACCTCTCATCTTTTCGCTATAAATTAGGTTACGATTTAAACAATGTGATGGATTACTTGTTGGGTGAAATTTGTTCGATTCCTATATTGGATAGCCGCTTTTTGTTCAGGGGCGCGCTTTTTAGCTGATGATAAAACCCTCTGAATAGTTTTATCAAAGCAAAGCCAATGATAATGCTACACAGGCTAATAACTGTTATTTTAAGTAATATTGGCCAGTCGAGCTCTGCCACAGCCACTTGTAGCCAAACAACCAGAGGCAAATGCACTAAGTAAAGCCCATAAGAGGTGTCAGCAAGTTTTTGTGTGAATGCATTTGGTTTGTTTGCAAACCTTTTGAATAAACCAATAAACAGCATGCAAGAGGACCACATCATGACAGCATAACTGATTACAAAGGCGGCTTTAATTTGAAGATAGTACTCGTGCATATATTGCATTTGATAACGAGAGAGCATAACTGCAGCGATACAGCTGCACAACCAAACACCTACTTTAAAAGCGCTCAGCTTCATAAAATCTGCAAGTGTTTTCTGGTGATTGAATAATACCCAGCCAAATAAAAAGAAACCGCTATATAAACATAGCACTGGCCATTGTGGTGTTAGGCTTTTATCTGGGGTATCGACCCCCCAGTGCTGCATATACCAAAGGCAACAAGCAGACAGTGGAATAACAAGTAAGTACAAGCCTTTTCTGGTAAGCATATGCACAAGAATAAAGTGCATTATGCTAGCTAATTTAGGCGTAAATTGAGAAAGCTTGGTATGGAGTAAGTAGAGTAATAATGTCAGAAAAGTAGCCAGAGTGAGGTAGTACAAGAACCACAAATGTGTGCCGACAAATAAACTCATCGATAAGCCTTTAAAATCGCTAAAGCTTGTCACTAAAGCCGCGATTATATTCGCGTCACCTTGCATACTTTCAGCACCCATTATCCAGCCTGACACCAGCAGTGGTCTAAGCAATATCCAGCCTAGTAAAAACGGCAGCACAATTCGTGTAAATCGTGATGATAAAAACCCTTCTATGCCGACTTTTTGTAGTGTCATACAAGAGAAAAAGCCGGCAATTAAAAAGAAAACCTCTAGACGAAACGCGTGACTAATAAACACAAACACCGACATCCAGTCACTGGTTGAAATATCCATCACCGCCCAGCCGATGAAGATAGGTAAAAACGATAGACTGGCATGATAGACAATGCCCAGTAATAAAGCGTACGCACGCACTGCGTCTAAATAGTGTAATCGGGTTGTGGTCGTCATTGTTATGTCTCTCAAAGTGAAGCGCGGTATCAATAAAAACCAATTTCATCAATTTGATAATCGAATTTGGCTTGTTGCAGGCTAAACGCCACAATGCTTATGCTGTTGAGGGTTTTAGGGTCTAGTGGTGTTTGTGCCGACCAGGCGCGTTTCATGTCTTTGAAAGGTAATTTGACGGTATGAAATTGTCCATCAGCTTTGATCATCACTGGAAGTGCATGATAATCGTAGTTATCAATCGCACTGCTATTGGCTGACACCGACAACATGCCTTGGTTGATTTTAACTTTTAGCACAATGCCCTGATATTGGCTGGCATCGAGCTGTTTGCCAAATTCGTTCAGTGGCAGCACCGAACTTGCCCAACCCGGCTGACCTCGAGGCGGCACGATATCGCCCTTGGCCGAAAGTAGACCATTACTAATGTTAATCTGAGTTTTGGTTTTACCGCCGGCACTGGTGTCGTCAATAAAGAGTCTTTCAAAGCCCATATTGTTTTGTGAGGCCGAATTAAAATTATCGACCAGTGTTTGAGACTCTCCAGCCCAAGTTAAATGCGAAAAGCTAATTAGCAGGGTAAGTTTTACGACTTCTATAAAGTGTTTTAATGTCATGTTAGTGTGCTCTATGTTGATTATCGACTGCAAAAAGCCTGCGGCGTTTTTGCTTGGTTTAATCAATAAGTGCCGAGCGGTTTGAAAAGGTGACAAAATAAATCACAAAAATATTTTTTAATTTTTGTTGTCACCTTTTGTGCAGAGCAGGCACTTATAAAACAAAGAAGATAAAAACAGGCTTGAGGCATGTTCAATACAGCAAAACAACATAAAACACTTGATGATGCGGCTTTGGTGATGCGCGCGCTTGGCGGCAATAAAAGTGCTTTTTGCGAAATAGTATCGCGCTACCAAACACTACTTTGTTCATTGGCCTATTCTGCCGTGGGCGATATCAAATACAGTGAAGACTTAGCGCAAGATGCATTTGTTGAGGCGTGGAGAAAGCTCGATACTTTGCACGACCCAAATAAACTCAAGGCTTGGTTGTGTGGCATTCTTAAATTTAAGATAAGTCACCATTATCGTAAGCAGGCTTCAAATGCAGAAAAATACAGTGAGCAGCTAGAAAGCGCAGAGCATATTGGCGCTGAAAACGCTGAACTTGAAGCCAACGCAATTTCAGCGCAGCAACAAGCCTTGATGTGGCAAGTACTTGAGCAACTTGACGATACCTACCGTGCACCGCTGATTTTATTTTACCGAGAGCAGCAATCCGTTGAGCGTGTCGCCAGTGAACTGGATTTATCGGTCGATACCGTAAAGCAGCGCTTGTCGCGAGGTCGGAAGATGATGAAAGAGGTGGTTACTGATCTTGTTGAAGTATCGCTTAAACATTCAAAACCGGGTCTGGCCTTTACCTCTGCGGTGATGTCTGCGGTAAGCGACATTGCACCACCAGCTAAAGCAGCTGCAGGTTTAGGTGCTTTTAAAGCAGGCTCAGGGTTTAACTTTGCCAGCATCATGGCTGTGTTAGGCTCTGCATCTGGGGTTGTGAGTGCGTATTTTGGTTTGAGAGCCAGTCTGGAACAATCACGCACTGAGCGAGAAAAAAGTTTAGTGAAAAAAAGCGTATTTTTATTTATGTTCGTTGCCGTGCTGTTTGTTGGAGTTTTGTTATTACTCAAACCACTTGCTTATGCACAGCAAAACTATGTCGATGAAATTACCTTGGTTGCGCATTTGAGCGTGTTTTTGTTTGTTGCGGCTTATATCTGGTTAGTAAAACACGCATTTAATGCTATGAAGCAATTAAGGGCGCAAGAGCGGCTTTTTAACCCTGAAGCCTTTAGTGCAGAGCAAGATAAACCCAATGCCAAGCAAAGGGAGTATATTAGTCCCATTCGTTTATTCGGTGTGCCACTGATCCATATGCAATTTGCCATGCCTGAGCAAACCGACAACCCCGCCGTTGGTTGGATTGCGGGTGGTAGTAAAGCGTATGGATTGCTGTTTGCATGGGGTGGGATTGCTGTCGCGCCTATTAGTGTGGGTATTATTGCTTTCGGTATTGTAAGTGTGGGGGCAGTAGGCATTGGATTACTGGCCGCAGGCACAGTGGCCATAGGTGGTTTGGCATTTGGTGCCTCAGCCATTGGCTATCAGGCATTTTCTTCTTTGTCTTCATTGGCATGGCAAGGCGCTGTGAGTGGTGGTTTTGCAACTGCTGTAAACGGTGCCATTGGCGCAATTGCGTATGCTGAGCAAGCAAATAACGAACTCGCCGCGCAATTGACGAATTTATCTTTTATTCACCAGTATTATGCTTGGGTGCTTGGACTCATTGCGGTATTTGTGATTGTGCCAGCGGCGTGGCATTCGAATAAAGTCAGAGCCAGAATGAGAAAAAACGCGCTGAAGTGATCAGCGCGTTTTTTAAGTTAAAACTCGTTATTTCTCAGCTTTTTCTCAAACAAGGGCAGTTGCAAAGCCCGCCAACATAAAGAAAACAACCATCCAGATAATGGGCAGTTTAAGCTGTTTCATTAAGTAAAAACCCACTAATACTAAGGCAATATCAAGTGGCTGTAGTACTGCACTAATAAATACAGGTTGATATAGCGCCGCAGCAAGTAGACCTACGACGGCAGCGTTAACGCCTGTTAAAGCGCCCGCAACCTTTGGTTTTTGCGCCAGCTGTTGCCAGTTCTTTAATACCGCTAATAATAGTAAAAAGCCTGGAAGGAACACCGCCGCTGTGGCAATGAGCGCGCCTGCAATTGGGTTGCCTGGTAGTAGTTCATAGCCAATGTAAGTGGCGAAGGTGAACATAGGTCCAGGCACCGCTTGTGCGGCCGCGTAGCCAGTTAAAAATGCATCTTGGCTGAGCTGATCTCCGACGATATTTTGCAGTAGCGGTAGTACCACATGGCCTCCGCCAAATACCAAGCTGCCTGCCTGATAAAAATCATTAAATAAGCCTAACTCTGGCGCAAGGTGTGCTGCAAATGGTAACCCTAGCAATAATCCGATAAATAAAATCAGCGGGACTAGATTCGGCTTGAAAGGGCTTGAATTTGAGACATTTGAGTGGCTTTTTTCTGATTGTAAAAACAGTGTGCCCACGATAGCTGCAAAAACTAATACGGTGATTTGCATCATAATGCTTGGCATGACCAATAGCGCGATTGCCGTGAGCAAGCACAAGCTTACCGATAGCGTGTTTTTACAGAAGTTTTTATACATACCCCAAGCGGCATCGGCAACCACCACCACGGCCAGCAGCTTTAAGCCATGCACCACATTTTGAAAAGCACTGGTATCCATGACTTGGCTTGAAAGTAAGGCTAAACCTATCATGATCAGAATGGATGGTAGAGTAAAACCTAAAAATGCCGCACACGCCCCTAACAGGCCGCCGCGTTTATAACCCAGTGCAAATCCGACTTGGCTAGAGCCCGGGCCGGGTAAAAACTGACTGAGCGCAACGATTTGTGCATATTCATTATCATCAAGCCACTTCATCTTCTCGACAAAGGTTTTTCTAAAGTAGCCGATGTGAGCGGCTGGCCCGCCAAAGCTTATCCAGCCAAGCCAGAAAAAAGTTTTAAAAATAGAAAGCATACGCAAGACGCAAAATATGAGGTTGTTATAAATATGCCCATAGTGTAAAAATTCACTTAGCATGATTCAAATTAATAATATTTATGCTAACTATGAATAATTCAGGATTTGCAGGGCTGGAGAAATGAATGGGTAAAGAAGAATTGCAGTGGCGACATATTGATCTAAATCTGCTGGTGGCATTTTCGTATCTGTATCGCCATCGTAGCGTCAGTATTGCTGCAGAGCATGCCTGTGTGAGCCAATCGGCAATGAGTCATAGCCTTGCTCGATTAAGGCAGCTTTTAGGTGATGTATTATTCGAAAGAAAAGGGCATCAAATGTGCCCAACTGAGCGCGCACATCAGATAGCCCCTAAAATCAGCGTGTTGCTCGACACAGTTTCAGGGCAGATTTTGCAAAGTGAGCCTTTTTCTCCCAGCCATTATCAAGGTGTGTGTCGAATAGGGTTAACCGATTACGCCGAACTGATATTTGCGCCAGCGATCTATGATGCTATTCGAGCGCAAGCTCCCAATACTCAGATCAGCTTGATAAATGTGAATCGCAGTAACTATGAGCAAATCTGTGAGCAAGAAAAGCTCGACATCATTATCGGAAGTATGCCGCTTTTGGCTGATGGTTTTAGCAGTCAGCATTTATACACTGAACAGCATGTGTGCTTGGTTGATTTCTTGGCTTTAGATTCATCTATTTTCTCAGCCGATGGTCAATTAAGTTTGCAGTCATTTGCAAAGGTTGAGCATGCTTTAGTGAGTCCAGATGGCAAACTAGCAACACAAATTGATAAAACTTTGGCAGAGCATGGTTTATCACGGCAAGTCACTGTGGCAAGTCGCAATTTTTTAACCGTTCAAACACTGCTAAAAGGACGCGCCTTGATAGCGATTGTGCCGAAAAAAATGGCTGTTTTGGCCACCGAGCAAGCTGGGTTGTCGATGTTAGAGCCGCCGATAGCAGTCGCTGATTTTGATATTGCGATGATCTGGCCTGAGGTGAAAAGTCAGGATGACAAGAGTCGTTGGTTACGCAGTGTGTTAGAAAAAGTTCTAGCCTAGTGCGAGAGGTTAAAAGCGAGCGAACTCGCTTTTATTCAAACTAGTATACAGTTAACTGATGATGGATAGATTGCACCAGCTCTCTTGGTAGACAAAGTTGATTGGCGAGCGCTTCAAGGTATTGCCTTGAGATAGGCTGGTTTAAATCAATGGCACTGACACTCGCGGCATAAACCTCAATACCTGTTTGTGCATCAGGCACTGATTGCACTAACTCAGAGAGCGTCATAGGTTTTCTTAACTCATCAAATAACATGGCTTTTTCGTTAACGGTCAGCTCCATGGTTTCAACTTGTGCAAAGATTTTCTGACGCTCAGTTTCATCAATGTGACCATCAGCATAAGCCGCGGCTATCATGGCGCGCATAATAATTAATTGGCCTGAGCCCGACTCATCCTCAACCACTTGTTCAAAGCTTTGCTCCGGCATATAAGCTGGCGTGAAGTCAAAAGTACGACCTTGCGGAGCATGCTCTTGGCGTGCTTGGTTGTGACTGCGTTTATTCATGGCATTATCGTAAGCGCGGCTATCTGCTTGCTGTTGCGCAGCTTTATTTTGCTCTGAATATTCTTTATAAGCTTTCCAAGCAAGACCGCCTACAGCAGCAAGTGCACCATATTTAACGGCTTTTTTTCCGGTTTTTTTACTTTTCTTACTGCTGACTAAGCTAGTTAAACCGCCGCCAGCGACGCCTCCTAAAAAGCCACTTAGTGCACCTGATTTGTTGAGGCTACCAACGAGTTTTTGCAAGTCTTTCATACTTTGTCTCCTTCACTGTTACCAAAACTACCTCTAAGGTTGATGTAGTTTGAGTATGTCTGTACCCAGATTAAGAGAAGCAACCTAAAATTAAAAGCCAATATTTGTTACAAAGCACGTCAATTTTTCAGTAACGTTTTAATTTTGTTGTACACGAATAATAACCGTTTGGCGGTGTGCTTTTTGTTTTGAGTAACGAGGTAAACGGGTTCCATGCTTGGCTTAGTGAGTTCATGAATATGAATTTTTTCTGTTTCTGCAAAGCTCGCCACTGCACTTTGAGGCAGAACAGTAAAGCCAAGTCCCATGCTTACAGGGGTTAAGATCAAGCCAATTTGGTTTGAAAAGCCACGCTCTTTTATGTTCTTAATATGCGTGAATTCAGCAAAGTTCGCTTTTAGCAGTTGGTTGGCATGATGATGCCCGTCAGGGTGGTTAATAAACCCAAGTTGTTTTAAAGAGTCGAGAGAGAGATTATCAATCGGAGATGGTAGCACAAGCTGCAATGGCTCGTGAGCTACTTCTTCGAAGTTCAGCAGGCTTGAGTTTGCGTGTTCTGTGACTAAACCAATATCGATGTCACCTTGCTGCAATGCCTTAATAATACTGCTGTTTGGCGCAAACTGGTAGTGAATAATGAGCTCAGGAAACTGTGTTTGCAGCGCTAATAGTTGTGGGTAGAGGCGTAAACCTATGCTGCCTGGTGACATAACCTTAAGCACGCCAACATGCTCTGAGTCTGTGGTTACTTTTTCTTTGAAGGCTTGTAGGGAGGCAACGACTTTTCTTGCTTCTTGATAGGTTTGCTCACCGGTTGGCGTAAGCACAAAGCCTTTTTCTGTTTTTTGAATTAGAGCTTCATCCAAAAGGTCTTCGAGTTTTCTTAGGTGTTGGCTGACTGCCGACTGAGTAATAAAATGCTGTTCAGCGGTTTTAGTGAAATGCTTGGTTTCGACGAGAGTGCAAAAGGTACGCAAGAAGACTGGGTTTATCATTAGTAGAGCTACTTAAAAATATAAGGATTTATAATTTCAAATAATGATAGCCGATTGCGTAGACTATTTCCTGTACTTTACAGGAGAACATTATGAGCTCAGTTTACCCAAGAACCTTTTCACATATTGGTATTTCAGTTCCAGATCTGGAGCAAGCCGTTAAGTTTTACACTGAGGTGTTAGGTTGGTATTTGATTATGGAACCAACCGAAATCACAGAAGATGACAGTGCCATTGGCGAAATGTGTACTGACGTATTTGGAGCAGGGTGGGAGCGTTTTCGCATCGCGCATTTGTCTACAGGTGACCGCATCGGTGTGGAGCTTTTTGAGTTTAAAAACCAACAAAACCCTGAAGACAATTTTGAATATTGGAAGACTGGGATTTTCCACTTCTGTGTGCAAGATCCTAACGTTGAAGAACTGGCTGAAAAAATCGTGGCTGCGGGTGGTAAAAAGCGTATGGAAAAACCGCGTTTCTATTATCCGGGTGAAAAGCCTTATCGCATGATTTATATGGAAGACCCGTTTGGCAATATATTAGAAATTTATAGCCATAGCTATGAACTGATCTATAGTGCCGGCGCTTATTAAATTATTAAGTTAACAAGCTAAACTTTAAAAGGCTTCTCAGAGTATGAGAAGCCTAATATCGAGACGGTGCAATGCAAACAGTTAGCTGCTTGGCTTTTGAGTATGCAAAATAAGTGCAGTTAAACCAATGATGAAAAATAACGCGCCACCTGAAAGTAAGAAAGGGTCGATAAAAATATTTTCATTGAAAGAGAATTTACCTGCTGAAATTTTCTTCCAGCCCATAAAATGCTGATTTGCAGCGACTACTGCACCAAAGAACCCCAATACTAACGCTAAATATTTCGTCAGAAAATGATGCACAAATGGCAAAATCATAATAATACCAAGCAAACCGATAACAGTGCGTTGTGTTCGGCAATATGGGCAAATATATACGGCGCCCATTAATTCTACCGTCCAAGCAATGATGCTGACCGCAATGGCAAATAATCCCAGCCAATGACGCTTGGCAATAATGTTTTCTAATGTAAGTTGATTCATAACACTCTGTTTATAATCTAATTCAAAAAAAGAGTGATAATATATCATATTTCTTTTGGGTCTAATTAATTCTTTTTAGTTATATATGTTTTGCTCAATGAAGAGTAAAGATTGGAGGTTGAACAGTACAGCTACGATTTTTGTGCATATCGTAGCTGTTTCATCTTTTTAGATTAACTTAGCGATTGATCTTACGCACTCTGAAGTTACGACCTTTCATTTTACCTTCACCAATCACGTTTAAGGCCTTGCCTGCAACTTTTCGTTCAACAGCAACAAAAGAGGCCATGGCCGTCACTTTAATTTTACCGATTTGACTGCCCTTAAGCGCATTATTCGCCGTTAAGGCACCTAAAATATCACCTGGGCGTAGCTTGGCTTTTTTGCCACCATCAATTTGTAGTGTCACCATAGGTGCACGGGTAATCGGATTGTTAAACACGGCATCACTTGGCAGGTCGCTTGGTTCAATGGTGATATCTAAGTAATCTTCTAAAGCATTTACTTTGTGAGACTCTTTATAGCTCATCAGTGAACATGCAATGCCCGTGTTGCCAGCGCGACCGGTACGGCCAACTCGGTGCACATGTACTTCAGGGTCGTGGGCAATATGGTAGTTGATCACCATCTCAACATGGTCAACGTCAATACCGCGAGCAGCAACATCGGTGGCCACTAAAATGGTTAAGCTCTTATTAGCAAAGCGAACAAGCGTTCGGTCACGGTCTTTTTGTTCTAGGTCGCCATGAAGGGCGGCACTATCAAACCCAAGTTGTTGTAATTCATCACATACCGCTTGGCACTCAGCTTTGGTGTTAGCGAATATCACCGCTGACTTTGGTTGAAATTCAAGTAATAGCTTTTGTACGGCATCTAAGCGCACATCGTTGTTGTCTACTTCATAGAAATATTGGGTGATGTTGCTATGATCGTGGCTTGCTTCGACCGTCACTTTTTCTGGTGCAGTCATTACATGCTTAGCCAGTTGCTCAATTTTAGGCGGGAATGTTGCACTAAAAAGTAAGTTCTGACGTTGTGTTGGGCAATGCTCAATAATGCATTCGATAGCGTCTTCAAAACCCATTTCTAGCATGCGGTCGGCTTCATCTAGCACAAAGGTATTTACTTCGCTTAAGTCTAAACGGCCTTTACGTAAATGCTCTTCAATACGTCCTGGCGTGCCAACAACAATATGCGCGCCATGCTCAAGCGAACCAATTTGTGGGCCCATTGGTGCACCGCCGCACAAAGTAAGTACTTTGATATTGTGAATAGCGCGAGCAAGCTTGCGAATTTCAACCGCAACTTGGTCAGCTAATTCGCGCGTTGGGCATACGATCAGCGACTGCACACGAAAACGTTTTACATTGAGGTTATGCAATAAACCTAAAGAAAACGCGGCTGTTTTACCTGAGCCTGTTTTGCCCTGACCAATCACATCTTTGCCTGCTAAAATTAACGGCAGTGTTTGCGCTTGAATGTCAGTCATATGCTGATAACCCAATGATTCTAGGTTGTCTAACAAATCGCGAGAAAGGGATGTTTGAGAAAATAGCTGTTGCGTCAAGGTCAGGCTCTTTGAGTTACAAAAATTGATTGGCGAGAGTATAGCATGGCTTGAGACTCAGGCTTAGCTAGTTTATTGTTGAGTAATTAACCTATTTTATTCCATATTTTTTACAAGGGAGTTTTGTTATGCGTGCTGCAATTAATAAATGGGGGATTAAGTTTTTAGCGGGAGCTTTTCCTGCTAACAAACCCACCTTGATAACGGGCAGTGGCGCGATGCTTAAACTGGCTAAGCTAATGGTGAGCAGTGGTGTACAGCGACCTTTGATCATTGCCGATGGCTTTATGACGCAAAGCGGTAAACTGTCTGCATTAACGCAGCTTTTAAAAGATGCCAATTGTCGGTTTACCGTCTTTGATGAAGTTGTGCCGAATCCGACCATGCTCGAAGTCGAAAACAGCGTGACTCTGGCTCAGAGTATTCAGGCTGATGGCATATTTGTTGTAGGCGGGGGCTCTGCGATTGATATTGCCAAAGTGGTTGCGGCGACGCTTACCAATGGCAACAAGCCTAAAAAACTCATTGGCATGATGCGCGTTAGGAACAAGCCTCTGCCTTTGTTTGCGGTGCCAACTACTTCTGGTACTGGTTCTGAAGTAACCGTTGCCGCGGTGATCTCCGACCCAGTATCACATCAAAAAGCGTTTTTCTTAGACCCTGATTTTGTGCCACTTGCGGCAGGACTCGATACTGATTTACTCGCTTCATTACCGCCTGCGATAACCGCTTATACCGGCATGGACGCACTGACTCATGCCATTGAAGCATATATTGCGCGGGTGCATTTTAATGATGCACAGAGTGATGCCTTAACTGCAATTCGTTTATTACTTGAATATTTGCCTCGTGCTTATAAAAACGGTACGGATTTAGAAGCACGCGAAATGGTCGCGCTGGCCTCGTTTATGGCGGGCTATGCGTTTAGTAAACAAGGCTTGGGTTATGTGCATGCCATCTCTCATCAGCTCAGTGCGCATTACAATACGCCCCATGGATTAGCCAACGCCGTTGTGTTACCGAGGGTATTAAGATTCAATAAACCACATTGTTTAAATCAACTGGCCGAAATAGAAAGTGCAATTTTAGGGGAGGGCTCAGACTTGCCCGAACAGCAGTTGGCATATAATTTTATTAAACGAATCGATCAATTATCTGATGAACTTCAAATAGACAAGTCTCTTGATAGCCTTTTAGAAAAAGACTTTTTCAAGATTGCGAAACAGGCACTACGAGAGGCGAACGACTCTTACTCTGTGCCCAAAGCGATGAAACTTAATCAAGTAATTCGAATTTTAGATGCGGTAAAAGCGGGTGAGAGAGAAGTGGCTTTTTAGAAAAGCATTGAGCTAGGAGGCAGTATAGCCCCCTATGTTTTAATTATGAGCTTTTTACTAGTTTGATAACACTTCACCCAGTGCAACTGGCGCTGAAGTTTGCTCTTTAATCGCATTTAAAACTGCGACCAGTGTATTGTGTTGGCTATTTTCATGGGCTCTAACACTGATAGCGGTAATGTCTGCATTGGCAGCGAGTTTGGCGATATTTACATTAATTGCATCAATTTCAACTTGGCGGTTATTTAAATACACCTTGTTGTTGGCATCTATGGTGAACTGTGGAGTCACTTTAGGTGTGACAGACAATGTCGGTGAGTTGTTTCGTTCGATGTCTAATACAGCTTCTTTGTTAAAGCTGGCGGTTACAATAAAAAAGATGAGCAGAATAAATACTATGTCTAGCATTGGGTTCATATCTACGCTGAGGTTTTCTTGCATGTGTGCTTTGGCTGTTTTTATCATTTTAGTTTCTCCATGTTGTTTCAATATTCAGCCTAGACCACGCTTGTAACCTCACCTTTAACCTATTGTTAATATTTACAATTTTTCACAAAAAGCGAGATTTCTTCTACCAAGAAATAAAAAAGGGTTAACCATTAGGTTAACCCTTGAGGGCATATGAGTAGGAGCAAGCCCTGACGGGCTTACAATTACTTTTAAAGTTGGTAGCTGACTTTGCCAGAAAGCTCAGCGATGTCAGTGATCTTCGTTTGACCTTTAATCTCAGCAAACGGCTTGTCTTGGTAGTTCGCACCACGCAGTTGTACGTTGATACGAGACGCTTTTGGATTCGCTAACGTTTCATTGTAGAACTGCTTGATATCAGCCAGTTTCACGTTCTGAACTTCGGTGATCATTTGTTGTCTAGAATCGTAATTCCAGTTCTCTTTATACCAATCAGAGAAGATAGGAGAGACTTCTTCATACATATTCTTAGGTGCTTGAGTCAGGCCTACTAGTACACCTTGCTTAATTGCTGAAAATTGCTCAGGTGTCAGTGCGTCTAGCTTGGCTTTGTACTCTACCTTGAAGTCATCAAAACGCTTTTGCGCTTGTACTAGGTCCATGACAGGTGATTGGATATATAGACCAATACTTGCATAGTCATCCACTGGATAGTAGAACGCGCCTACGGCGTAAGCCAATTGTTCTTCAGTTCTTAATTGGTTAAATGCCTCATGGCTGAAGTGTTTTGCCAATACGTTCGCAATGGCTTTTTGTTTGAAGCCAGCTTTACGATGAACATGAATATCTAATAAGCCATTGTCGGCAGCTGCTGTATCTTTTTGATAGCTCAAAACCTGTTGCGGTAATGGTGCAATAGTTTTGGTTTTTGCAAAGCTTGTTTGCGTGTGGTTGCTACCAAGCGTTTTGCTGATAACTTCAGCAACGTTTTCTAAATCACCTTGGTTGTAGTTACCAAATGCAAATACACGCGGTTGGTTTGCCTTTACCAGCTTTTCTAAGCGTGCTTTGAAAGTCGCTACATCTAATTTTTGTGCCGCAGCGATTAACGCGTCATCTTCAAAGTTATTGGCTTCAGTTAAATTCTGAAGGGCAGGGAATAACTGACGAACAGTAAATTGCTTTTGTGCGTTATTGATGCCACGAATAAGACGGTCTTTGGCTTGGGCAAAGTTCGTCTCTGTCACCTCAGGAATTAGATCCGATAGCATTTCAGAAAGCAGCAAGTTTTGCTTATCAGTGAAACCGTTCAATAACAGGCTCATACCGTTACTCGTTGTTGCACGCGTGCTGATACCCGCAACACTTGCTTCAGCTTGTAATAAGCTTTGTTGTAGGTTGTATAGATCTGACCAAAGTGCAAGAGACACTTGGGTTTCGATATCTGTATTTGCTTCGCCGGCATTTAGGTCAATTTTTAAGATGCCTTTTGGTTGCTCTGCAAATAATTGACTTGGGTAGTGCCACACTTTCACGCCGTCTTTTTCAACTTTAAGTTCAGCAGTCGATTGCTTCATACCCGCAGTTTTTAGGTCGAAGTTCTCAGGTAATAGACGATTCACTTTTGGTAGTGCTAATGCCACCTGAGTTGGTTTTTTCCAAGTTGCAATTTCGCTCTCAGCAATGTCTTCGATGCGGTATTCACCCGCATAGAAATGTTGTTTCTGATCGACTTTCTCATTTTTGCTGGTATACCAAATACGCAGTGTGTCAGGGGTTAACTGTGATAAAACGTCATCAACCGCTTTGGCATTGAATTGACCAAAATAGTATGGCGCGTTGATGCTATAATTCAGCGGGTAATCTTGCATGCTGTTAACTAACTGAGCTGCATAACTGAATTCGTCGACTTTTTGTAAGAATCTGAACTCGTTATCAAGCGAAGTTTTGATTTCTTTGTAGTACTTTTCATCAACGCCTTTTTCTTTAACTAGGTCGATGTACTGCATGATGATGGCAACGATTTCGTCACGGTTCTGCATACCTAAATCAGTCAGGTTTAGGGTAATAGACATTTCACCGTAGTTACCATAATGGTTTGGTGTACCGCCGGCATTCAATGAACTGATCCAGCCCAATGCTTTTAGTTGCTGCGCTGGTGTGCCAGGCATTTCAGAGCCAAGTAAGTAAGACACAAATGCATTTGGTTTAAACTTAAACTGGTCTTGGTTATTTTTAATGGTGAAATCAAGTTTTAGCTGCTTTAAGTCTTGGTTAGGCTTGTAGTAAATTTTCTTACCACCTAACTCTGCAAAGTTAATTTCTTGCTTAACCTGCGGCTTCTCGATGCCTTTGTCTTTAATCGGTGAAAAGTGTTTCTTCGCTAACTTTTCCATTTCATCTAGCGAGGCATTGCTGATCAGCGCCACTTTCATGATGTTGGCAGAGTAGTACTTGTTGTAAAACTCAACGGTTTCTTTGTGAAGGTTGCTGTTTTCTTTATCGCCTAAAGTTTCTAGGTTACCAATTAAGAAGCGGTTAGCTGGGTGCTCACCCATCATATCGCGTGATAGTTTGAACTGACCGAAAAAGTCCATCTCGCGGCGCATTGACCATTCAGCGTTAACGGCGTTGATTTCTTTTTCTGTGTATTCAGGGTATAGCTTTGGTGACTTAAAGAAATCAGAGAAGCGATCAAGCGCTTCGTCATAAGCGTCATTGTTCACTTTGAACATATAGTTTGTGTAAGTTAACCAAGTCGATGCGTTAGAAACACCGCCATTTTCGGTTAAGAATTCTTTGTACTGGTTTGTTTCAGGGTACTTATCTGTGCCTAAGAAAAGTAAGTGCTCAAGATAGTGCGCCATACCTTGTTGCGTCATTGGGTCTTGTAAAAGACCGACACCGACGTTTAATGCCGCTGCAGATTTCTCAGTTGTTGGGTCTGACACCAAAATCACTTCAATGTTATTTTCTAACTTTAAAGTTCTGTAGCCGCGTTGGTCATTCGGGCTAACAGCAAGCTTATCAAGTGGCGCAAGCGCGTTTGTTGCATTCGCTTGTGTGTTGTTATTTGATGTTTGTGAACAAGCAGCCAGTGCTAGTGCTAGTGCACTAATCGTAAATGCTTTTTTCATAGGTGTCGTCCTTTGAAATTTATCAGTTTTGAATATTTAGTTTACGCCTTTGGAATAAGTTAATCACTCAATTCTAATGGCGTTTTGTAAAGTGATGTAACAATCCCACTTCAGTGTTTAAAAGTCTCATATCAAACAATTATAAAACCAGCTTAAAAATTGTTATTAAAATTTATCTTTTATAAACAATGACTTGTTAGTCATTCACCCCTGAGATATTTCCACGTCTTACAGGGTAGCCCAAATGCATCCAGCCGAAAATACCTTCCCACAATACGGCTGTGCGAGTGTAACCCCTAGCACGGAGGCGATTGATAGTGTGATCTGCAGCGGCGCGAGGGCAAGAGCAATAGGCTACTATTTGCACGTCTTTGGGAATTCCAGCTACGGTTTCATCTAAATCAGCATAGTAGGGGAAGGGGATGGCGCCTTCTATATGTGCTGTTTGCCATACTGAGGTTACGCGCGTGTCTAGCAATACCATGCGTTTTTTTGTATTGAGTGCTTCATTGAGATCTTTTGAAAGTACATACATGCCATCTTTCAAATCAAAGTTAGGGTCTTCTCCCGCTTTGTTAACAATATAATCTTTGGGTTCAGGCAGTGCTCTAAGGACTGGTTTTTCTTCAACCTGCCCCATTGATTTGCTGCGTAAAAAGGCGGTGATATTATTAATGTCAGATGTTGATAGCTTATTTTTGAAGGCTTGCATTGGCGTACCTTGTCGACCCTCTTGAATGGCATAGCGAATAAACTCATCGGTATTATGGGCAAGGGCTGATTGATTCATCAGTGCAGGTGCTGTAATGCCTTCACCTTGTTTTCCATGACAACTCGCACACTCCTTTTGATAAGCAACTTCTCCGCGTTTTATATCGCCCTGTACTGGATTGGTTGAAAACTTAAGTCTGTCGTACCCTGCTTGCTCAAAAAGCCAATAAGTTAAATCCCAAGTTTCAGCAAGTGTCATAGGGCCGCCTACTTCATCTAAGTAGCCGCCCATCGCCGTGCCTTTTCGGCCATATTGCATGGGCCTCAATATCTGATGTGCCACGCCTGATTCCATCAGGCTTTTGCTACGAAGTGATGGGGCATGATCATTCTTATGTCCTTCGCGGTTTTCACCATGGCACAGCGCGCAGTATTTTTGATAGTTATTAGCTGCAATGCGAGCTTGCTCTGTTGTGAGTTTACGCGGTGGAGCGCGTCGCTCTCTTTCTTGCGAGTAAGCAATACTCGTATGGAAAAGCAAAACGATAAAGCTGCTTATCAGCAGTCCGAAAGATAGTTTAGACATAACCAACCCTGGAAAAAATGACGGTTAAATGAGCATAAAGGGTGGTGATGTTGTTTTCTAGCGAAATACAAATCTGGTAACAATTTAAGTGAAAGGGTTTGACTTAGCTCTTCCCCCAAAGAGGTTGAGCTAGCAAGAGAAATTAGCTGCTCTCATTAACGAGAATCACTTTTCTATGTGGGAAAGGTATTTCTATTTCAGCTTCATCAAGTGCTTTTTTGATCTGTTCAGGGACAGAATATAGAAGATCAAAATAGTGCTCTCCTTGACAGAAAGGCCTCACTAAGAAATCAACAGAGCTGTTGTTGAGTGATTCGACTTCAACAAAAGGTGCTGGGTCTTGTAAAACAAATTGGTGATCAGAAAGTACTTTTAGAATGACTGCTTTAGCTTTATCTATGTTTTCGCTATAAGCGATACCAAACCGCATATCAACACCTCTAATTGTATAATGCGAGTGGTTGATAATCTTGTTACCCCAAATATGGCTATTCGGAATAACAATTTGCTGGTTATCGAAAGTTTGCATGATTGTGGTGAACATATCTATTTCAGTTACTTTACCAAACTGCCCAGTTGTATCAATAAAGTCTCCGACTTTGTAAGGCCTAAATATAAGCAGCATTACCCCTGCAGCTAAATTAGAGAGCGTCCCTTGTAAAGCAAGACCTACGGCTAAGCCTGCCGCTCCCAGTAATGCAATAATAGAAGCGGTCTGCACGCCAAATCGATTCAAGACAGCGATAGCAACAAAAGCAAGTATTGTGTAACGAACCACACTGCCAAAAAACTTAAATAAAGTGTCATCCAGTTGATCATATTTATTAGCAATAGCGGTGACTGCTTTATAGGCTTTGCCAGCTATCCATATACCGACTAATAAGATGCCAAGCGCAAGTAACAAATTTGTTGCCCAATCTAAAGCGGTTGGTAAGTATTGGTTTATATCTAGCTTTTCAATAAAACTATTCATGAAGTAGGTCCTTATTGTTAATATATAGTTAAATTAGGCTAGAATCTCTACCTTATCAAGGTGGCAAGTTTCAGGTTGTTTTATAAAATTGTGTCTATAATTACTTTCTACGATAACCTTCAGAAAGTGAAATAAAGTGAAATTAAACAGCGTTTTATTAATTCTAATTTTGAGTAGTTTGGTTGCATGCTCTCAGGCTGACTCTGTGCCAGAGAGTGAATGCGATAAAGTTGTCGCCCATGCTAAATCGGTCTTAAAAGAAAATGCACCGAGTAAATCCGATATGTTGAAGCAATGTAAGGCTGCATCAGATGAAGCCAGAGGATGCGTTATGGCCGCGGATAAACCAATGAAATTACTTAAGTGTGACTTTTAATTTGAAGCATATTCACGCTTGAAATAACTGCCCAGAACCACCTAGTAAGTTGTCTCGCTAGGTGGTTTTTTATGCTCAAAAAGAATAGCTAATCAAGCTTAAGTGTTTTCTTCTTCATCTTCTAATGCTTTAAAGACACCAAAAACTTCTAGTCCTTCAAATAAAAGATATAAACTACCACCAAGGAATATCCACCAAACCCAATTTTCACTTTCTGTTGAGGTGACACTTATAACCATTAAAGACAGCATAACTACAGCAAAATAGATTAAGTTAGAAATAAATGACTTTTGCTCTTTATTTAAAGTAACGCTTAACTTATTTTCTCGAGTTAGCGTATTTACTTCAACATCTAGTGCTTTCGCAATGTCCTTGAGTGTCTCGAGGTTTGCGCGTTTGCCGTTTTCGATACGTTGTATAGTACGAACACTTATCTTACTTTCTTCGGCCAAAGTCTCTTGGGACCAGCCTTTTTGAGCACGAAGTTGTTTTAATAACATGGCATACCTCTTTTTTAAACTTGAGCTTTTAATGTAACCCAAGAACTTGAGTAATAACCACGTAATGTTCCAGACATAGGCGCAAAAAAGGTTTAAATAAATTTACTTATTGAGAGATTGCTAGTGATAAGCCTCCGAACGTTCTATCACTTCAATTTCATAGCCATCAGGATCGGCAATAAAAAAGAATTTAGCGACGAGTTCATCATCATTATAAAAAGACTTAACTGGGCGAGGTTGATAACCCAGCTTTACCGCTTTCTCATGCAGCGCTTCTATATTTTGCGCGCTAAATGCCAAATGACCATAGCCATCACCTAGAATGTATGGCTTGGTTTTATCATGATTTACGGTAAGCTCTAGCTCAAAATCACTTTCATTATTCCCCAAATAATGCAGGTCAAAGCCGTCAAAGTTTAAGGTGCGCTTTATCTCTAAGTTGAGTATATCTTGGTAAAATTGCGTTGATTTTTTTACATCCAAAACTCGGATCATACTGTGGATCATTTTTGCCACTTTTAAAATACCTATCTATTGTGTGAACTCTACCCATCGAAGCCACAAGGTTTATTTGAAATAACAAAACGCTCAGTACGTATTTAAAAAGGTGTTACTAAAGTTCAGGTCAAGCAGTGATTAGAGCGGTTAGCGACTGATTAAGACCGACCGGTTACAGAATTTATTTCACCCTAATATCAAACGATAAATAAACTCATTGGCAGTGAGAAAAAACTTGCATCAATGTTAAGAGTTACTTGTTAAGTTAGCGTGTTGAATAATAAATAAAGCTGGGTCACATAGGGTAGTAACCAAATACTACATTCAAATTAAATTTATTTGTCTGGCCTAATTAATCACTCGTTCAGGTTAATGTCCCTATTTTTAAAGGGTGGATAAAAAGCACTTACTTACTTGTTCAGGTATGACCAGAAACTTGAACAAAACTCATACAAAATAATTGCGTAAAACTAAATTTATAATGCTAAAGTTTCACTGTTTTTAATCAGTACTAAGGCATAAAGATGAGTAAGCGCATAGCAATTGCTATACTTACGAGCTGTTTCTTAGTTGCATGCGGCGGTGGCAATGAAGCAAACACGAGTAAGGATACACCCGTATCAGAGAGCCCTACAACAACACCGGCTAATGGTGGCACGGATGGGTCAGATAACAATGGAAATAATGGCGGCAATGATAATAGTGGCAGTGATGACGACGACAATTCAGCGTCAGAGAATAAAACGCCCGTCATAAAGTTAACCTCTCCGACAGAAGTTAACCATGGTCAGCAAGTCGAAATAAAAGCCAATGCCAGTGATGCAGACGGCGATACGCTTAGCTATAAATGGCAACAATTAGCTGGGCAGGCTGTGACATTATCAGCCCAAGCCGAGATCTCTTTCGAAATTCCTCAACCGATAAATGGCTTTGACGAAACGTATCGTTTTTTATTAACTGTAACCGATGAGCATGGTGCGCAAGCAAGCCAAGAGTTTGAATTTACAGCTAAAGCAGTTATGGATAGAAAGCAAGCTGCTCGTTTACTTCATCAGGCTGGAGTTGGGCCAAGATATGAAGAAATTTTAGCCGCAGAGGGCATGAGTGCACAGCAGTGGATCGAAGCACAAATGCAGTTGCCAATAACTTACCATGTTGATTATTTGGAAAACTATCCGAACCGTGATTATCCAATTCAAATTAATCGCATTGATGCTTGGTGGAAGGGGACAATCAATGCGCCTGATCAACTTAGACAGCGTGTAGCATATGCTATGAGTCAAATCTTTGTGGTGTCTGACTATAACAATGCGTTAGCCAATCAACCTAAGGGGATGGTGAGTTACTACGATATGTTGCAAACTCATGCATTTGGCAACTTTAGAGACTTACTCGAAACCATTACCTTATCGCCCATGATGGGCATTTATCTAGATCATCTCAATAATGAGAAGGCCGATGAAGAGCGCAATATTCGCCCTGACGAAAACTATGCCCGCGAGCTACTACAGCTATTTAGTTTGGGTTTGAACGAGTTAGAACTTAATGGCACAGCCAAAAAAGATGAAAATGGGTTGCCTATTCCGGCTTATACTCAAGAGCATATTGAAGGGTTTGCAAAAGTATTTACGGGCTGGACTTATGGTGCCAGTGAGTTTTGGAACCGGCCAAGTAACAACCACTCAATCCCCATGAGCCCATTTGAGGAATATCATTCAACTGCAGCAAAGCATTTGCTCAATGGCGTAGTGATCCCTGAGAATACAGGGCCAGAGGAATCGTTAAAAATCGCCCTTGATACCATTTTCGAACACCCGAATGTCGCGCCTTATATCAGTAAGCAGCTGATCTTAAAATTAATCACATCAAATCCAAGTCCTGGTTATGTTGAGCGTGTCGCCAAAGTGTTTAACGACAATGGTGAAGGCGTAAAAGGTGACTTTGCAGCAGTCGTAAAAGCCATTTATTTAGATGCCGAAGCTAGGCAATTTGGCGCGCCACTTGAGTACTTTGGCAAAGTAAAAGAGCCTCTATTAAAACAAGTACATTTGTGGCGTGTATTTGATGCGAAAGCACTTAACAATTTTTATTTTACAGGCAATTTACCCTTGATGTTTGGTCAAGGGCCTCTGCAATCAACGTCGGTATTTAACTTTTATCAACCGGATCACCAACCGCAAGAGCTCTCGGGTTCAGAGTTGCTCGCACCTGAGTTACAAATCGCCAATGACGCGTATGTCATCAATACCTTGAATAGCCATTTTGATGAATTTAGCAGCCGTGTCGCAGAGCGTTATGATAGCTTGTATGAAAACCGCATCTACTTATACATGTCAGAAGACATGGCGTTATTGGCAAACTATGGTTTGAATGCGGTGATAGATAAATACGATACCTTGTTTTTTGCAGGCTCCATGTCTGAAGAAATGCGCCAAGCGATTTACGATATGGATGCCTATTTCTCTTCGAGTGAAAGTCACCTAAGGCTTTCTTATATAATCTTTTTAATCACTGTCTCAGCTGAATACAGCTTGCAACAATAGGAGCAATATCATGGATAGAAGAAAGTTTTTAGGCATGTGTTTAAAAGGCGGTGTATCAATGGCCGCCTTAACACAGCTTCAGTTGCAAGCATTTCAGGGTTCAACAAGTATTGGTGATGATGATTATAAAGCACTGGTTTGTGTGTTTTTATCTGGAGGTAATGACTCGCTGAATATGTTGGTACCACTAGAAGGTGAAGCGCGTAGTTTATACGAAGCGAGTCGTCAGGGCTTAGCTGTAACGAACCCTCTGGCATTGTCACCTTATACATCTCAAGAAGGCGGAGTGGGTTTGCATAACTCACTGGCTTCACTACAAAACTTATTTGCTGAAAAGCAATTAGCTTTTGTAACTGGCGTAGGGAGCCTTATCGCGCCTACAACGCAGCAGGATGTGATAAATAAATCTGTGCCGTTACCTTTGCATTTATTCTCACACAACAAACAGCAAGCGACTTGGATGTATGGTAAAGAGCAAAGTTCAATTAATACAGGCTGGGGCGCACGATTATTAGAACGCCTTGAGCAAGCTGAGCAATTTGGTGGCAATATTTCGCTTTCGGGTATGAACCATTGGCAAACTAGCGTAAATAGCATGCCTTTTAGTTTGAGTACTAATGGTATAAGTCAAATTAATGCCTTAAGTGGTCGTCAGGAACGCAATGAGCATGTGAGCGATTTATTTAATCGAGTTTTAACCGGACAGAAAAACCCGCTTGGTCAAGCTTATGGCGCTAGGGTGAAGGCCTCGATAGACAAAACATCAGCGATGAATCTGGCGTTACAAGAGTCCGATCCCATTGATGGGGTATTTTCAGGCAGTGTGTTGTCGAGAAGACTGCGCACTATCGCACGCACTATTTCGATTCAATCTCAACTGGGCTGTAAGCGCCAAGTGTTTTATGTATCTATGGGGGGCTTTGACACCCATGGTAATCAAAACCGTAGTCATGCCTCATTACTCGGTCAATTATCTCAGTCACTGTCTGAGTTTAACCAAGCCATGACTTATTTGAATCAGCAAAATAATGTCACTACGTTTACCATGAGTGAATTTGGTCGAACCTTAACGTCAAATGGTAATGGTACTGATCACGGTTGGGCTGGAAACCATATTGTCATGGGGGGCGCGGTGAACGGCGGTGATTTGTACGGCAAGTTACTGACTCAACACCTTAATGGACCGAGAGATACGCGCGGTGGCCGGCTTATTCCCGAAGTTGCCAATGAGCAGTATTTCGCAACCTTAGCTAGGTGGTTTGGTGTGCCAGACTCAGAGCTGGTCGATATCTTCCCGAACTTGGCTAATTTCAATCAGCATACACTCGGGTTTATGTAATTTCTCTTATCGCTAAATTTCAAAGCCACAGTCGAGATGAGTGTGGCTTTTTGTTTTTGGGTATTCATGGTTTACTAAGCGAAAATAATAATCTGGTTTTATGATGTTTTATTTAGCCTTTGTAACCTGTTTATGGGCGTTTTCTTTAAGTTTAATTGGCGTGTATTTGGCAGGACAAGTCGATGCTTGGTTTAGCGCTTTTAGCCGAGTGGCACTCGCAACTTGCGTGTTTATTCCTTTTTTAATCCGCTCACGTATTCCCAAAGAGCTCATTCTTAAATTAATGGCCATCGGTGGTGTGCAGCTCGGTTTAATGTACGGGTTTTACTATCACTCGTTTTTGTTTTTGAGTGTGCCCGAGGTGCTGCTGTTTACTGTGATGACGCCGGTTTATATCACCTTACTCAATGATGTGTTAGATAGGCAGTTTAACGGTAAATATCTACTGGTTGCGGTGATAGCCGTAAAAGGTGCGGTCGCCATTCGTTACGAAAATCTTGATGGTGAGTTCTTATTTGGTCTGTTGTTAGTGCAAGGCGCTAACCTTTGTTTCGCTACAGGGCAAGTGACGTATAAACGTTTAATGCAAGACAGTGAACTCGATCATAAAACCGTGTTTGGCTGGTTTTTTGTCGGTGCATTAATCGTGTCTTTGTTGTTCTTTTTATTGTTTGGCAATACAGAAAAGCTACCAACGACCAGCACCCAGTGGGGCATATTAATTTATCTAGGCTTGGTGGCCTCTGGCTTTGGTTATTTTGCATGGAATAAAGGTACCACCTTGGTGGATGTAGGTGCACTTGCGGTGATGAATAACGTACTTATTCCTGCGGGTATACTGGTTAATTTGGTTATTTGGAACCGAGATGCTGATTTAATCAGGCTTGCGATAGGGGGAGGTATTATCCTTCTCGCACTTTGGGTTAACCAAAAGTTTGCTTCAGGTCGCTAAGCGACCTGAGCTTTATTAGGGCTAAATTGCTGCCTGTATTGGTTAGGCGTTGACCCTGTAAATTGTTTAAAAGCACGAGTAAATGGCCCGACCGATGCAAAGCCGCTTTCAAGACCAATTACTAACACGGGCCAATGCGATTTATCCGACTCAGAGAGAAGTTGTTTGGCGTGCTCGACTCTGAGTTGGTTTATGTAATGGTTAAAGTTTCGAGCACCGAAACCCTCTTTTATTACGCGGCTGACCTTATATTCAGGTAAATCGAGTTGCTTGGCTAAATCACCTACTTTCAGGTTTGCTTGTAGATACAGCTTTTGACCTATCAATAATCGTTGAATGGTGTCTTTCAGTTTAATGCCTTGAGGCTCTTCAGTTTGTATTGCCAAAGAGCTAGCTTGTATTTGTGTTTCATTTAACTTGGGTTTGAAAGCACTCACTTGCGTTGTGTTTAATGAGTTTGCTGGATTACGGGCAGAGTTAGATTTAAAGCGCCAAAACATCAGTATTTGTGTAACAAGCAGCATAAAAATAGTGATACTGGCGATGATGGATTCTTTTATATGCGGCGTGTCTATGAAGAAGCCTTTGGCGACTTTACTAATAAGCACCGCTGAAATAATGGCACACAAATAAAGCACTCGTTGCTTTTGTTGAGTCTTAGAGGCTTGATTAAACCCCCTTAATGCTTCCCATATAGATAAAACGATGATCGCAGAAGACAGCAAAATAGTAATTTCTGTGAGCGTATACTTAGCAAAACTTAAGCCGTTTGATTCTATCTGCCACAGCTCAGTGACAAACAAATAGCCTTTGCTCATCATGATTAACACAGCAATGCCAATGGCAAGTGCGATATGCTGCACACCGATGGCATTATTCCCTCTAAAATAACTGCGCACAAACAACCAATAACAGTTGCAAGTTGCACAAGCGCCTAACCCGACCAAATATTGATAAGCGCCAAAGCTATCAGCAGATAGCTTTTGCATCACTCCCATGGCAACTGAGCCACAAAATACCGCAAATAAAATATGCGTTGTATGTTTGTTTTTCACCCACAATTGGGCGAGTAAGCAGGTTAATGCCACTATAAGCTGAATGGAATAAATGTTTGATAAGGTCATCAGGGGCGCTCCAAAGTAACACTGAAGAGTTTATCTAATCGTTCGTTCTCTCTCAATTGTGCGTTTGTAAGAAAGCATGTCGCATTTTATTTGATAATCGGACAAGTAAAAAAGTTAGCATTATTTTCATGCTGTTATATTGGTTTTAGGCTCTCTTTATCAAAATTAAAAATGCGTAAACCGCTAAAACCATAGGCCGATTTTAAAATTCGGTGCGAATCGAGTTGACCACAATGCCAAGCTACTTACATCAACATAAGAGTAAGGAGCGTGTTATGGAGCAGCTAACCGTAAATCAAAAAAATATCTGGGGTATGTCAGCCGATTCTGCACTTAAAAAGGCGGTGACTAGTTGGGTCAGTATTGTATTAGTCGGGCAATGGGCGTTTGCCGTTTATATTCTCAGTTTGTATGCCATCCCTTTATTGATAGGGGCCGTGCATCAGGCAGATGAAATCTCTCCTGCAAGAGGGTTTGATACCAGTGCGGGTTTTGATTCCATCATGTTTTTTAGCCATATTTTGCCAGCGGCGATTATGGCAAGCAGTGGTTTGCTACAAATCATTCCAAAAATACGTAAAACCTACCCTAAGTTTCACCGCTGGAATGGTCGAGTATTTTTTGCTTTAGGGCTGTCTGGTGCTGTTACGGGACTGTATTTAACTTGGGGGGCTGGTATTCGCTTTAGTGACATAGGTGCGTTAGGTGTCACACTAAATGGCGTACTTATATTAGTCGCGATATTCTTTGCTTGGAAAACCGCAGTTAAAAAGCAATTTGCTCAGCATCAGCGCTGGGCGGTACATGCCTTTATTTTAGTGAATGGCGTATGGACCTTTCGATTATTCTTGATGGGCTGGTACTTAGTTAACCAAGGCCAAAACGGCAATAATAATAATCTTGATGGTCCAATGGATCTGACTATATCTTTTGCTTGTTACTTATTGCCTATGTTGTTTGCTGAACTCATTTTTTGGGCGAAACGCAGTAAAACCGAAAACGTAAAATGGTTAGCTGCGATGACAACTTCTATTGCAGCCGTGATCACGTTAATTGGTGTGATAGCTGCAGCCATGATGATGTGGGGACCAAGGCTGTCTATGGTATTTGAATCTATTTTATAAGGTTGTAGTAATTGAGAGTAAGCTAAGAGAAAGCTTATTCTCAATAGAAACTATAAACTGATTCTTCATATCAACTCATTATCAGCTGAAATTTAATGTTCTAAGATAGTAGCAGTTAACCTTGGAGGCATGATGAAAAAGATATTGGTGACTGGTGCAACGGGTGGTTTAGGGTTTGCGACTGCTGAGCATTTATTAGCCCTCGGGCATGTTGTACTTTTACATGGTAGGAGTGAGCAAAGTTTAGCTACTGCTGCTCAAGCGTTATCTCAATATAGTGAGCAGCTAGAAATATATGCCGCTGATTTGTCTGATTTAGCCCAAGTGAATGATTTTATCGAGCAAATAAAAGATAAACACACTCAGTTAGATGCGATCATTAATAATGCTGGAGTGCTCAAAACCAATACACCGATATCTTCATCAGGTGTAGATAGTCGGTTTGTCGTTAACACCATTACACCTTATTTAATTACCCGAAAGCTGTTGCCATTATTGGACGGTGGCAGAGTGGTTAACTTGTCTTCTGCAGCGCAAAGTCCTGTTGATATTAGAGGGTTATCAGGTGAGTTTCAATATAGTGATGCTATGACTGCATATGCACAAAGCAAGTTGGCAATCACTGCTTGGACTTTATATATGGCTGAAGAAATAAAACAGACGCAATTTATACCCGTAAACCCAGGGTCATTACTCGCAACGAGTATGGTTAAATCTGGGTTCGGCATTGAAGGCAAAGACATTCGAAAGTCTGTAAAGTTATTGGCTGATTTAGCGGTATCAAAAGATTTCGAAGGAGAAAGTGGTCGATACTTTGATAATGACATAGGCGCTTTTGGAGCACCTCACCCTGATGCTCAAAACCCTAATTTTCAAGCTGAGATAATTAGAATTTTTGAACGATTTCATTAAGAGAATGGCGCTGTTAAGCGCCATTTTTCATTCTATTTACCAGCAAACCCTTCATTCAGCAGCATAAATATATGTGCGGCACTCCAAGAGAAGTTAGGCGCACCTTGTTGCTCGCCGGTTTCGGGGTTGTAGTTCTCACGAATGGGGGCGTTTTCCATCAAGCCATCGGCATTGTTTAAAAAGCGCTTTACAAGCTGTTTTGCTTCTTGCTCATAGCCATAGTGTTGTAACCCCTTTACACCAAAGTAAAATTGGTCGACCCATACGCGCCCTCGCCAGTAGATGTTGGGGCCATACGCTGGGTTGTTTTTGGCGGCGGTACCGAGCGGTACTTTGTTGTAAAAGGTCTCTGGGTTCATCATAACATCGCGAACTTGTTTCGCTTGTATGGCTGTTGCTACTTGATTAAATAGCGGTGACCACCCCTCAGGGCCCATACCGCGCTCGACGATAGGTTTGCCAGCGCAGCCATTCTTAATTGGTGTGTTGTTAATGCGAATATCGTAATAAAAGCCCGTGTTGGCATCGAACATACACTGATTAATATAGCTTTTTACTTGTTTTGCATCGGCTTCAAATTGCTTGGCTTCGTTAGGTAAGTTGAGGATGTTTGCGATTTTCGCCAAATACAGAGTATCGGTATAAAAGTAACTGGCTTGGTCTACCGACTCTTGCAATAAAGAGTAGCCAAGCAGCTTACTTGTGTTATCACGGTTTTGAGCAAAATCCACTTGCCAATCAGCGGGATCACCGCCTTGCTTTACATAATTTGCAAGCTGGGCTGTGCTTATAAAGCCAAAGGTGGCCGCATCATCTCGGCCTGATTCCCACGAGGCTGCGGTTTGTGCTGGAGCAAAGACTTGCTCACCCTGCGCTAATAGTTTTCGATAGTGTGCAAGTCCGTATTTGGCGGTTTTTGTTTTGCCCTGCTGGTGGATAAATAACAATTCACCTTGCTCGTTGTTATGGGCTTTGTCGAGGGTGGCCCCATACTCAGGAATACCATTTTGGTTGTGGTCACGATTGCGCAGCCACCATGCTCGATATGCTTTGAGTTTAGGATAAAGCGCTGCCAACCATGCTTTATCTTGGTCGCTTTCATAGGCTTTTAATATCGCCCAAGCGGCAAGACTAGGCTTGGTATTGCGCTCATTCCAATTGCCACTGTCTCCGCCACGCTCTGGGCTTAGGTTGTAGCCGATTAGGTCGGGCAAAAAGCCTGTATCTTGCAGTCTGACAGTATCGACATTTTGTATTTGTTGATTGAATACCGTATCAATATTGGCTTTGGCCAATTGAGGGTGAAAGTCACTGAGCGCATAGGCTTGCTTCCACGTATCCCAAGGCCAAGTTAAATTACCAGAGAACCAGCGAGCAGTTACCGATGGGCTAACTGTGTCGGTAGTGATAGCACCTGCGGGGCTTCGCCAATTGCCAATTAAGGTTTCAATAGACTTGGCCATCAAGCGCTTCTGAGTTGGGCGCTTGAGTTGTTGTAAAGGCATTAGATATTGATGCCAACGAGCTTGGCTGGCCTGCATAAATTGTTGTGGTGCTTTAAGCATTGCTTGATGGCGCTGTTTAACTTTCGTGTGCTCTCGTGCATTCAAAACGTGGCTGAATAGGGTATAAAACGTCGTTGTGCCCTTGATATCCGCTTGGCTGGTGTACCCTTGCCCTTGAATGCGTGTGGTGGTAGCCAAAGATTTGCTCACCACATATGCGGAGCTGCCCGAGGTCAGTAGACTATAAGGCGATCGGACTTGGCCAAAATGAACAGTTAGCCCATGAGGGGTGGCAGAGATGCAGGGCTGTAATTTAGGGTGGGCTTGTTCGAGCGTACGATTTTTATCAAATTGTGTGAGTAGCTTGCCATCAAACTTTAAAGTTAGCGGGAAGTCGCTCTCAATTTTAGTTTCAACCAAAGAAGTACGCGGACCAACAAACATCAAAGTAAGGGTGACGGTTACGTCTTCGGTTTTAAGGTTTTGGATCAGTTTTCCCGGCTCGCTTAACACCGTACCTGTAAGTGTCAGCTTTCTGCCATTTTTAAACACCTGTAAACGGTCAAAGCGTTTGGCGAGATACGTTAAATACTCTTCTTGAATGAGTGCATGACCGGTAAAGCCGCCCAGTTCATCGGCTGAGTTTGGCAATAAATGCCCGTGCCAAGCGCCAGCATCAAACAATGGGTTAAATGGGCTGTGACCAAATTTATCGGCGGGCTTCATCATATTTGGCTCGCCAATTCGGGTTAGGGTGTTTTGCAACTGTGTAGTATTCGCTTGGCTTTGTGCGCAAAACAATACGCTAAATAAACCTAAAAGTAGCGTATTTGCAGTTATCAAAGATAGTTTCTTCATGCTTTATTCACCGTAACTTGCTTTAATTTCACGGGCTAATGCTGCGGCATTTTTATCACCAGAAAGCGGCGCTAGCGTAAAGCGATATTGCTGACTTTCAGCGGCAATTCGATATTGCTTGTGAACAAGGCGACCCCATGAAGTATCACCGCCCACGCCCATTTGCTTATGATCAATATTTAGGGTGACAAGGTCGCGCACAGGCACATCAATGGCGTGCTTGGTGGTCACAGGTACGAGTCCTGATGCCGATGCACTGGCATCGCCCGAGTTAAAGTCGATATCTGCTTGCAGATAAGGCCAAGCACTGGCATTCAATACCTTGTTGCCTACCGCAAGCAGCCCTTCACCTTGCGTGTTTTGCAGTGCCATCCAGCGCACCTCTGTACGGTTAGAGTTCTCTTGTGGGCGAACGTAGTAATGGTGTTGCTCGGTCACGGGTGTATTGAACACTGAAATACGCGTTGAGGTTTTTCTGTCGGCGTAACTTTCGTGTGGACCACGACCTAACCAAGACATATTTTTATATTCACCAAATGTGCTTAGCTGCATGCCAACACGCGGAATGTCAGGCAAGGTTTGGCTATCATCAAGGTTGAGTTGGTAATCTACCTGCACAAAGCCCTGTGCTGTGATCTGATAATTCAGCACTAAACTCCCTGCAAAGTCCGGTGATTGATAGCGCGCTGTTACGCCCGATGATTTGGCTTGTAGTGCGGTGAGTTTAAGTCTGTCAGTGGCACTTTGCCACATGGCCGCACGCACCTGCAGGTTGTTGCCTAAGTCATTGTCGGTTGGTGCACGGCAGAAGTTTGGCTTAAGTGGCTGGGTTAACATGGCTTGGTTATTAAAAGTAAGTTGCTGCAACCAGCCTGTGCGTTTGTCAAAGCTAAGCTGAGTGCCTGCAGCGTTAGCGATCAGCAAGTCTTTTTGATGTGTATAACTTGGTTTTACTGGTTGTTTAACTAAGTTGTTAGCGCTTTTTGCAGCTGATTTTAATTGCGATACCGGCAGTTTGAATTGTTCAAAAGCAATTTCATGACCAAGTGGCAATAGCGGCTCTTGTGCTCGAGTATGTATGCTAAGGGTGACAAAGTATTCTTTGTTGCTGTAAGCAGGCAGGCCTTGAATATCAAAATTCAGTATGGCGGTTTTGCTTGGTTGCACGTTTGGCATGGCGCTGTGGCCTTGTTTAACGGTTTCTCCGTCCGCTTCAATTTTCCAGCGTAGGTCATACTTTTTTAAGTCCGTGAATAAGAATTTATTTTGTACAGTCACTTGCCCTTTAAGCAAGTTGTGCGCAGTAAATTTGACTGGTTGGTAAACTTTTTTCACCTCAAAGGCGTGCGGGTGCGGGTTACGGTTTGGGTTCATCAGGCCGTTATTTAAAAAGTTGCCGTCGGTTGGCAGAGTTGGGTGGAAGTCTTTGCCATAAGCAAAATATGTTTCACCAAACTTATTGCGATACTCTAGTGATTGGTCCACCCAGTCCCAGATAAATCCCCCTTGAAGCACCTCGTATTTTTCAATGGCATCCCAATAGTCTTGCAAGTTACCTACAGAATTGCCCATAGCATGGGCGTATTCAATCATGATGGCGGGTCTATCTGGGTTATTGCTGGCGTAGTTAACCAGCTTTTCAATTGACGGATACATAGGCGCAAAGATATCGGTGTAATGCTTAAGCTCGGCAGGTTCGTATTGCACAACACGCAGATCATCATTGTCTTTTAACCATTGATAGGTGTTGGCAAATACCTCGCCGTGGCCGGCTTCGTTGCCTAACGACCAAATGATGATAGAAGGGTGATTTTTATCACGCTCAAACATACGTTGGGTGCGGTCAAGGTGTGCAGGCAACCAACTCATTTCATTGCCAAGTTGGTTTTTCTCGTCAATGGCAAGCGGGTGTGATTCTATGTTGGCTTCATCGATGACGTACAAGCCATATTTGTCGGTTAAGTCATACCAGTATGGGTGATTTGGGTAGTGGCTAGAGCGTACCGCGTTGATATTAAACTGCTTCATCAGTTTGATATCTTGATCCATTGACGCTTTGTCGACGACATGGCCGCGAGTTGGCGAAGTTTCATGGCGATCAACGCCGCGTATAACTATCGGCTTACCATTGATAGTCAGTTGTTTATTTACAATCTCAATGTGCCTAAAGCCAATTTCATCACGCACCACTTCGAGTAATTCACCTTGTTGATTGTATAGACTCATCACTAGGGTGTAGAGGTTTGGGGTTTCTGCTGACCAAAGTTGTGGGTGGGCTATTTGCTCTGACAAGCTGATTTGTTGTGTGCCTTGAGCTTTTGCCATGAACTTTTTTGTGGCTTTGGCGACAACTGCATGGTTTGCTTTAGGGTCGAGTAGCTCAAATTTTGCGCTGAGTTGAGCGTTATTTTTTTGATAGTTTTTAACGTCTAATTCAAGCTCTAATGTGCCTTTATCAAAGCGCTTGTTTAAACGTGGTTTGGCATGAAAATCAAAAATATGCTGTTTTGGCGTGGCGTATAAATAGACGTCGCGCTCAATACCCGAAATTCTCAGCATATCTTGGCTTTCTAGATAACTGGCGTCACTCCAACGGCGCAACCTGAGTGCGAGTAAGTTGTCGCCTTGTTGCACAAACTCGGTAATATCAAACTCAGCAGGAGTTTTAGCGCCTTGGCTAAAGCCGACCTTTTCACCATTTAGCCACACATCGAGCGACGATTTTGCCGCGCCGATATGTAAAAATACTTGTTTATTTTGCCACGACTCAGGCAAGGTGAAAGGCTTTCGATACGAGCCAGTTGGGTTGTACTCCAGTGGGACATCAGGCCACTTGGTGGTAAACGGAAAGCGCTCATCTAAGTAAATCGGGTAGCCATAGCCCTCAACCTCCCAGTTACCTGGTACGGGAATTTGCCCCCAGCTCGAATCATCAAAATTAGGCTGTTCAAACCCTTTAGGTGGATTTATCGCAGAGCGCTGCCAGTGAAATTGCCACATGCCATTAAGTAGCAAATAGTTATTGCTTTGGGCTGGATCATCTTGCATGGCACCCGCTAAGCTTTGGTAGCTAAACCCAGAGGCACGAGGGGCTTGTTTATTGATGGCAAACACTTGATGGTCTTGCCATGGCGCTTTGGCGAAAACGCTCTGACATACCAGTGTGGTGAGCATGCTCAGGCTAAATATTACAAAAGGTTTATTTTTCATTGTTGTCATCTTAGCTGTGTTGTTTATTTTTAAAATTCGCTTTAAATACAATATACAATTATTTGTTGTAGTTCTTTCCTAAGGCATTATGTTGCTCTGTTTTTGCTAGCTAGCCTTTAGCTTAAACGTTAATTTTGCCGCTCTATTTGGCTTTCATTTAGGCTTTGTTTTGGAGCCGCTGTTGGCGCAAATACAGTTGATTGTCGCTCGACTAATATTGGCTGATAGCGATGCGAATGTACGGTTTTATCTAACTGAGAGTACTTATTAGAGTGCTTATTAATGGCCAACAGTGCAGCATGTTTGGCGATGGCTTCGACAGGGTAGTGTAAGGTGGTTAGCTTAGGTCTGCTGTAATGAGCAAGGTAAATATCATCAAAGCCAATCACCGAAATATCATCAGGCACTTTAAAGCCCGCTTCTTCTAGGGCCGAAATTGCACCAATTGCCATGGCATCGTTGTAGGCGAAAAGTGCCGTAAAAGTTTGCTGATTTTTGAGTAAGCTATTGACTGCCTGCTCGCCACCGAGTTGATCTGGTGTGCCATAAACAACTTGCTCCTCAGTTAATGTAAGTGCTTGCTTATCTAAAGCCGTTTTGAACCCTGACAGCCTGAGTTTGGGATCTTGAATTGGCAGCTCACTCATAATGCTTGCAAAACGGCTGTGGCTTAAGGCGAGTAGGTGTTCAGCGGCCAATTGGCCTCCGAGTTCATCGTCGAGGTAAATGCAGTTTTCGGCTATTTCAGGAATATTTCGCGCTACCACAACCACGTTTGAATAGCGCTGTACGATATCGATTAATGCGCTATCAGCTAAATGTGTACAGTACAAAATAATGCCATCACAACGGCGTTGTAATAATGAGTCAATGGCTTGTTGTTCTGAATCGCTACTGTTTTGGGCGGTGCACAGCAGTACTTGGCTTTGATGCTGACGGGCTATGCTATCGACGCCTTTTGCTAAGCAGGCAAAAAATGGGTCGCTGATGTCGGGCACCACTAAGCCGAGTGTGGCAGTCTTTTGTGTGGAGAGTGCGCGCGCATTGACGTTTACTTGATAACCTAAGGCTTTCATTACCGAGAGTACATGCTCGCGGGTTTTGTCTCTAACTTTGTCATCTTGGTTTATCACGCGAGACACGGTGGCAATAGATACCTTGGCTTCTCGGGCAACGTCTTTAATGGTGGCCATATTTGCTCTATTTGAACGCTTAGAAAAGGTGTAATTTTAAGCGATGGTAGCAGAGTGATTTTTTTAAGTAAATTTACTTGCCAAAAAAAATGTAACCGTTTACATTTTTTGTATACATTATCCTTTTGTAATTTAAACATGACATTTGATGCAACTGAGCACCCCCATAGACGGTTAAATCCGCTCACCAATGAGTGGGTGTTGGTATCGCCTCATAGAGCCAAACGGCCATGGCAGGGGCAAACAGAAAAGCAGCAAGTATTAGCAACTGCATCGTACGATGAAAGCTGTTATTTGTGTGCTGGTAATACACGTGTTAACGGTGAACAAAACCCTAATTACAGGCATACCTTTGTATTTGACAATGACTTTGCGGCACTACAAAGTGAGCTGCCAGTTCATCATAGCGACGACCCTTTATTTACCATGCAGTCTGAACAAGGTGAAAGTCGTGTTATTTGTTTTTCACCGGATCACAGTAAGACATTGGCGCAGCTTTCGGTTGAGCAAATTTATAAAGTGGTGCAAACCTGGCAGGCGCAATATAGCGAGCTTGGCGAAATCTATCAGTGGGTACAGGTGTTTGAAAATAAAGGCGCGATGATGGGATGCTCAAACCCGCACCCTCACGGACAAGTTTGGGCGCAGCAGTCTTTACCTACCTTAGTCGAAAAAAAGCAGCAAACGCAAGCTCAGTATTTTACGCAGCGAGGCGGGAATTTACTCGCCGATTATGTGGTCAGAGAGATTCAGCAACAAACACGAATAGTCGCTATTAATGATGATTGGCTGGTGGTGGTGCCATTTTGGGCGGCATGGCCGTTTGAAACCCTATTATTACCGCGCTTTTCGGTTCAGCGTATGACGCAACTCACCGAGTCACAAGGGCTCAGTTTAGCGGCTATTTTGTCTGAGTTGACCATTAAATATGACAACTTGTTTGAATGCGCGTTCGCTTACTCAATGGGCTGGCATGGCGCACCATTTGATGGAGAGGCTCATCCAGAGTGGACTCTGCATGCGAGCTTTTTTCCGCCTTTACTACGCTCAGCCAGTGTCCGTAAGTTTATGGTGGGCTATGAAATGTTAGCAGAGCCGCAACGCGACTTAACCCCAGAGCAAGCCGCTGAACGATTAAGAACTCAGCCTTTAACGCATTACAGCGAGAAATAATAATGTACCGTACTGAAATGATTAAACTCGTTTTTGCTCAGCAGTTTGGTTATCAAGCAGAGCAAGTAAGCCACGCACCCGGGCGAGTGAACTTAATTGGCGATCATACCGATTACAATTTGGGATTTGTGCTGCCCGCTGCAATTAACTTTGGCACTGATGTGGCCATCGCAAAGCGTGATGACAACACAATACGGGTATTAGCCCATGATCTAGGTAATCAAATATGCGAGTTCGAGTTAACAGAACTTTTATTCAATCCTGATCTGATGTGGGTGAATTATGTCGCTGGGGTGGTGTATGTCCTGCAAAAAGCCGGCTTTGTAATGCAAGGCGCTAACATCGTTATCTCAGGTAACGTGCCGCAAGGTGCGGGATTGAGTTCATCGGCTAGTTTACAAGTCGCCTTGATCAAAACGTTTTCGGACTTATTTGAGCTGCAGATAGATGGCCTTACAGCGGCTAAGCTCGCGCAACAAGCCGAAAATGAATTTGTTGGCTGCAACTGCGGGATTATGGATCAGAGCATTTCAGCAATGGGCACGCATAGTCATGCCATGTTACTCGATTGCCAAGATTTAACCTTTCAAGACGCCCCCATTCCAGAAAACTTAGCCATTGTGATTGTTAATTCAAACGTTAAACGTGGCCTTGTTGAGAGTGAATATAACCAAAGGCGCGAGCAATGCGAGCGAGTGGCCAAGTACTTTAACGCTTCAGCATTACGAGCGGTGACTTTAGCTGAATTAGAGTCAGGGCAGGCAAAATTGAGTGAGTTGGACTATAAAAGAGCAAGGCATGTGATCACTGAAAATCAGCGAACCTTAGACGCATTAGAGGCACTTAAAGCCAATGATATAAGCCAATTAGGACGTTTGATGAATGCATCACATGGCTCATTAAAAGATGACTTTGGCACCAGCACAGCCGAAATTGACTGTTTGGTCGCGCTGATGCAATCGCAAATTGCTGAGCAAGGTGGCGCGAGAATGACAGGCGGCGGCTTTGGTGGTTGCGTGGTGGCTGTGATGCCAAAAACCTTGGTCGAAGCAGTAACTCAGACTGTTAAAGCCGAGTACCAAAAGCAGAGCGGGTTAAGAGTCGACGTTTATGTGTGCGAAGCCGTGCAAGGGGCTTTTAGAGCTTAGTCAATATAACCCTAGTAATTAGAAAAAGAATAACGAGGAACATCATGAATATCAGTTTACACAGCACAGATATTGCTGTTTTTAGTGCCTATGTGCTCGGCTTGCTGGCGATTGCGCTATGGATCTCCCGCAGCGAGAAAAAAGAAGGTGCCAATACTGAAGATTACTTTTTAGCTTCTAAGGCATTACCTTGGTGGGCGATAGGCGCGTCACTGATTGCGTCCAATATTTCGGCAGAGCAGATCATAGGTATGTCTGGCTCTGGATATGCCATGGGGTTGGCAATCGCATCTTATGAATGGATGGCGGCGATCACCCTAATTTTAGTCGGTAAATACATGCTGCCGATATTCTTAAAACAGCAAATTTATACCATGCCGCAGTATTTAGCACAGCGCTACGATGATCGCGTAAAAACCACCATGGCGGTGTTTTGGTTGGCCGTCTACGTGTTTGTGAATTTAACCGCGGTGCTCTGGCTTGGCGGCCTTGCGATTGAAACGGTTGCAGGGGTTGATGCTCTGTATGGCATGATGTTTTTGGTGGTGTTCTCGGTGGCGTATTCGCTTTATGGCGGCTTAAAAGCCGTGGCCTTTACCGATATTTTGCAAGTTACCCTGTTGGTATTTGGCGGCTTATTTTTAAGTTATTTAGCGTTGGATGCGGTATCTGATGGGCAAGGCGTGTTAGCAGGTTTTGGTGTACTCACAGAACAAGTGCCTACGCATTTTGACATGATCTTATCACCTGATAATGCACATTATATGAGCTTACCTGGGCTGTCGGTATTAATTGGTGGCATGTGGGTCATGAACTTTAGTTATTGGGGTTTTAACCAATACATTATTCAGCGCGCATTGGCGGCGAAAGATTTAAACGAAGCCCAAAAAGGTATTGCCTTTGCGGCGTATTTAAAATTATTGATGCCATTAATTGTGGTACTGCCGGGCATTGCTGCTGTGGTGTTATATCCTGATTTAACCGCACCAGATAAAGCTTATCCGTCAATGATGTCGCTCATGCCTGTGGGAATAAAAGGCTTGGTATTTGCCGCGTTAGTGGCGGCGATTGTGTCGTCCTTAGCATCGATGACCAATAGTATTTCGACAATTTTCACCATGGATATTTATAAAAAGCTCCATGCTGAAAAAAGCCAATCTCATTATGTGAATGTTGGGCGTGTCACGGCTTTGTTGGCTTTAATAGTGGCATTGTTAGTTGCAAAGCCTTTGTTAGGCCAATTTGAGCAGGCGTTTCAGTACATTCAAGAATTCACCGGATTCTTTACCCCGGGTATTGTGGTGATCTTCGTGATGGGGATGTTCTACAAAGGCACTACCGCTAATGGTGCACTGGCTGCGGCGTTTGGCTCTGCGCTGTTCTCATTAAGCTTGAAGTTTGCTATGCCAAGCTTACCTTTCATGGACCGTGTGGGTTTAGTATTTGTGCTGTGTTTACTGCTGTGTTTTGTGGTCTCAAAGCTGTTTAAAGCACATGAGCGTGACTCTCAAGGTACATCAGAGTGCGTGCAACTGAGTGATGTCAGTTTTGCAACTAATACGGGCTTTAATGTGGCCGCTTTGGGTGTGGTAGTGATCTTAATCGCACTTTATACCACTTGGTGGTAATCGTCATTTCTTTTTTAAACAGCAGGGAATTCACTTTTTAGTGAGTAACCTTCTGTTTTCTTTATACACGTTAACTCATGAAACAAACTTTAATTACCCTTAAAAACAGCAATGGCATGCAGGTTGTGGTATCTGACTTTGGCGCACGCTTGTGTTCTATTATTTTTTCGACCTGTCATGGGCCCAAAGAAATGCTCATGCACTATCAAGATGAAAGTCAGTTTGTTGATGACCCATTTTATGTCGGCGCTATTTGCGGGCGAGTTTCAAACCGAATTGGTCGTGGTCGTTTTGGCTATGATGGGCAAATCTATCAATATTCTCAAAATGAGGGTGAGCATTGCCTACATGGCGGAGAGCAAAGTATTGATAAACGGTTTTGGCAGATCACTGAGCAGTTGCCATCATCAGTGACGCTGACACTTAGCTCACCGGATGGCGATAATGGCTTTGCAGGCAATGTAAATATTCAAGTCACCTATCGCCTTTTTGAAGACAACAAGCTCGAAATCGAGATTTGTGCAAATACAGATAAAACCACACCGCTTAATTTTACTAATCATGCTTACTTTAACCTAGCAGAGCGTTCTGTTTCAGCACTTGAGCTATGTATTGATGCTGAATTAGTGTTAGAAAAAGATGCGGGCAATATTCCAACCGGAAAACTACTTAAAGTCGATGAAAGTGAATCAACGGCCTTAAGGTTTGATTTTCGCGAGCCGAAATCGTTGCAGCAGACTAGAGACTTAGATCATTACTATGTGTTTTACAAAGCGCCTCGAGGTATGAGATTAGTGGCGCAACTCGTATCAAAAAATAATGGCGTACGACTGAGTGTTTTTAGCGACCAAAATGGCCTGCAATGCTATATGGGGGGATTTCTATCAGCCCCATTTTCGCCGTACTCAGGCGTGTGTTTAGAGCTACATAATTACCCTGATGCATTAAATCATGAGCAGTTCGACAGCATTCTAGTTCAGCCAGAACAGCAATATAAAAACACCATGATATTGAGTTTTACGGAACTTGATTGACTTTGATACTTTTTAAAAGCCAATCAATAGTAATATTCTGAAGCTAATATATGCAGTTTAAGACTTATGGCAGTTAGCCAAAAGTTGCTGCCAGAATGCTTCGCCTTTGCGTCGAGCTAAACGGATATTGTTTTCAGGAATGCTTTCTGGGTCGTCGTAATTTGCCAGTGCTTCGGCCATGCTTTCTTCACGAATAAGGTGCAGTGTTGGGTAAGGCGCACGATTGGTGTAATTGGCAGCATCGCCCGGTTCGCTGTCGGCAAACTCATAGTCTGGGTGGAAGTGAGCGATTTGATATTTACCTTCATAGCCTTGTGCAGCTAGAAGTGCGTTAGCAAGGTCGACTAAGTCTAAGTAACTATCAAAATCTTTAAACCCTTCAGCAAAAATAAGCAGGGTAGTTTCTACTTCTGGATGCGCGTCTAAATGTGCCAGTTGTTCAAGCATGGTCATCACCGCGTCTTCGTGTTTTTCGTCTTCTGAGACAATATAGGCGATGGTATTTGCTTCGACTTCTTTGCGAGCAAACGGACAAAAGTTGAATTTTACAATGACGCTTTTAACCCAATTTTGCATGGCTTGGGTAATTAAGGTGTGTTCAGTTGTCATAAAATATTGCTCAATAAATTAAGAAAGATGTGTGCTGATTAAGTTAACGGTTTTGGCTATCGCGCCCTGATTTTTTTGCAAGCAGGCAAGGGCGTTTGCTCCGAGTTCTGCGCAATCACTTGGACTGCTGAAAAGTCTATTCAATTGCTCCGCTAATTCGTCACTTGAATGCACGGTAATACAGCCTTGGTGCACCGCTAAATCAGGGTAAATATGGGCAAAGTTATAGACGTGGGGGCCTGTCAAAGTGCCTACTGAAAATGCTGCGGCTTCTAATGGATTGTGACCACCGCGTTCAATTAAGCTGCCACCGATGTAGGCAATGTTTGCGCTGCCAAACAAGTATTTTAGTTCACCTAAGGTATCAGCTAATAGAACTTGGCTGTTCGGGTTAAATTCACCTGAGCGCTTTGAAAACGACAAGTTTGAATCTTTAAGAAGCTCTGCAACTTTGGCAAATTGCTCAGGGTGTCGAGGTGCAATAATCAGTAGCGCATCAGGATGGGTTGCAAGCACTTGTTGATGGGCCGCCAGAGCTTGTTCATGTTCACCAGGATGGGTCGAACCGGCAACCCAAATTTTGCTGCGATTGAAGCACTTTTTGAATTCAACGACAGTCGTTTTGGCTGCTTCATCGATATTAATATCGAATTTAATTGAGCCAGTTACTGTGACTTTTTCTTTGTTAAGCCCTATCTGTAAGAAGCGTTTAGCATCTTCTTCGTTATGACTCGCTAATGTAGTTATGTGGTTCATAATGTCATTGGCAAGCGGCAGTACTTTTTGATAACCCTGTAGTGACTTCTCTGACAGGCGAGCATTAACAACATTGACAGCAATATTTTTCGCATAGGCTGCGGCAAATAAATTTGGCCAAAGCTCAGTTTCAAGCACCACAAGTTGCATAGGCGTTAATGTATTTATAAAGCGTTTACTGGCGCCCCAAAAGTCGATAGGCAAATAGCAATGGGGTGTATTGGGCAAGCTATTTTTAATTTGCGCGCGACCTGTAGGGGTATTGCAGGTAACGATAATCGCTTGCTTTGGGTTTTCAGCTTTGAACGCTTTTATAAGCGGTGCTGCAGCCAAGACTTCACCGACAGAAGCACAGTGAAACACAACCGCTTTCTTAGGCAATTTTTTTAAACCAAACGCAAATCGCTCAGTAAAAAACTCTCGGTAGCCCGCATTTTTTTTGCCACGTATTACATAAAGATAAAACACAATGAGGGGGCTGAGTGCGTATAAAAACAATGAATATAAAAAGCGCGCCATAACCAACCGTTATTATTGAAGTAAGTAAACAAATGTTATTTTAACCCGCTCAACCGCTTATGAAAACGAATTAACAAATTTAAACAGTTTAGGGTCGTGCTCCTGTTTATTGAATTTGATACTATGGCAAGTTCATTAGAGAAGAATTGAATTATGAAGTTAAAGCTATTTTCAACCTTATTTGCTGCGGCTTTGGGTATCGCAGGTCAAGCGATGGCTGCACCGACCGCATATTTACCGCTAGGTAAGCATCCAGTACTGGAGCATCAAATCGACAGAATGTTTGCCATCTCAACAGGCACGCCCATGGCGAAGCCTTATCGCATTTATGATGTGCAAATTGCCTTAAGACAAATTAAACAATCTAATCCAGACCTTCACGCGCAGATTTTACTTGGTATTGAACCTTATATGAGCCGAGATGCAGTCACACGCATGGGCGTAAAACTCAGAGCGGATTCTGGTGCTGAAGTAAAGTTGGCTAATGACCGTAGTAACAGCTCAAGTGAGTATGCCGAAGTGTCTTTTGACGGTATTTGGCGTGGTGGTGAACACAGTTTAATGCAACTAGGCGCCGAGTATCGTGTTGAGCAAGGTAAGCTAGTCGCTTATAACAGCTTCTATTCGTTAGGCGGTGATAATTTACAGCTGAATTTAGGCTACAAAGAGCATTGGTTCTCGCCGTTTAAAACATTTGGCCAAGTATACTCGAATAACGCTCAAGCGCCCTTATCGGTATCATTGGGTTTAAACGCGCCGTTAAAGAATTGGTGGAATTTTGATTTTGAGCTTTTTTATTCGAAATTAGAGCATGTTGAAAAGGGTATTTTGTATCAAGGTACTTTGCACAGTGGTACACCAAAACTAGCAGGTACGCATTTATCGATTGAGCCAATTGATGGCTGGAAGATTGGCGTGAACCGCATGATGCAATTCGGCGGTGGGCCAAGAAAAGTGTCAATGAAAGATGTGTTTAAAGCGTATTTTGATCCAGCTGGAAATGACAACTCGGGCTTAACAGGCAGCCGAGATACTGAGTTAGGCGATCAGTGGGCCACTTTAACAAGTACATATAGAAGTCATTGGCTTACGCCTATTGAGTGGTCTTTTGAATATGGTGGTGAAGACACTAAAAATCATAAGAACTATCAAGTAGGTAATACGGCTGCGAGTTTTGGGGTATTTATTCCTTCGCTGTTAGAAAAGGCTACTTTTCGTTATGAATATACCAATATGCATAGTTTATGGTACGTAAATGAAATTTATGAAACTACAGGCAATACTATAAATGGTGCTGTAATTGGTCACTTTGCTTCGGATAGAAGCAATTTTGATGATGGTGCACCGTCACAGATTCATACATTTGAAACAACTTATTTTTCAAGTGCATCAGAACTATGGTCTTTAAAGTATTCAATGATAGATAATACTAGTGAATATTTAAATGAGTTAGGTGAGCTTGGTGGTAAATATGAAACTTCACATGAGCTACAAATCATTAATAACCGCGCCTATGACGACAAGCGTTTAGAAACCACGCTCACCTTGGGTAAAGACGTATTTGGTGAAAACTATACTTGGTTAGCGGTCAATGTATACTGGTAGACCAGTAGTAAGACAATAGATTTTTGACAATAGCGGGAAAAGTAGGAACGCACATGTCGCAAGATATTAAAAAAGACAACATGCTTGAAAACAGTTTTTTAGCAAGCCTAGAGCGCCACAGAGCGCTGTTTGCAACAGTAGATAAATACCAAAGTGAAGCGATGCAGCTTTTAACTGCTTGTCAAAAAGCGCTTAAATCAGGTGGTAAAGTAATTTGGTGTGGTAATGGCGGCAGCGCGGCTGATGCACAACATTTGGCCGCCGAATTTGTTGTACGCTATAAATTAGAGCGCGGCCCTTTAGCATCGATCGCGTTAACAACTGACACCTCTATTTTGACGGCACACTCAAATGACTACCACTTCGACACGGTTTTTGAACGCCAGATCCAAGCACTGTGTAAACCTGAGGATGTGGTGATTGGTTTAACGACGTCTGGCACGAGTCCAAACATTAACTTAGCACTGGAAGCTGCAAATGAGATTGGCGCTTATACGGTAGCGTTAACAGGCCGTGAAGGTGGTTTAGTAAAAGATATCGCTACTCTACCGATTATCATTGCCAATGATGAAACTGCGCGTATTCAAGAAGCACATATGTTTATCGGTCACTGGTTATGTGAAGCCATTGATTTAGCGATTGAGAAAGGCGAATAATGGATTTAAGTTATTTTCAGAAGTTATCGCAAGCGAAGATCCTCGTCGTTGGTGATGTGATGCTCGACAGATACTGGCATGGTGACACTGGCCGTATTTCACCAGAAGCACCGGTACCCGTTGTTAAAGTCAGCAAGCTTGAAGATAAGGCCGGTGGTGCAGCCAACGTTGCCAAAAACATCGCGTACTTAGATGGCCAAGTTAGCCTATTAGGTATTATTGGTAATGATGATAACGGCAGCTCACTGCAAGCGCTTTTAAAAAATGAGAAAATTAACTCTCAGCTTATTACCCAAGATGATGCGCCGACTATTGCTAAAATGCGTGTAATTAGTCGTCACCAGCAAGTTGTGCGTCTCGATTTAGAAGAAACCTTCCTTGAGTCACATTCAGAGCTATTGTTGCAAAAGCTCACTGAGATTGTTGATGACTTCGATGTGGTGCTTTTCTCAGACTATAACAAGGGGTCATTGGCGAAAATCAGTGAGATGATCCAAGTGGCAAAAGCGGCTGGTAAAACTGTTTTAGTCGACCCTAAATCTAAACAACTTGCCGATTACCGTGGTGCTGATTTTATTACTCCGAACCTGAATGAGTACACCGCAGCAGGTGGCATTAAAGGCGACGAGCAAGTGCTTGCTGATTGTGCGCGTAAGATCATTGCCGATTGTGGCATTGGTGCTATGTTACTGACTCGCTCTGAGCAGGGCATGTCTTTGATCACACCAAGTGAAAAACATGATTTTGCGGCGCAAGTATTAGAAGTCTCTGATGTAACTGGTGCAGGCGATACTGTAATTGCTACGCTAGCTGTGATGCTTGGTACAGGTATGCTAGCTAAACAAGCGGTGGAAATTGCCAATGTTGCTGCGGGGTTAGTTGTTGCAAAATTGGGTGCTGCAACAGTATCACCTGAAGAGCTATCTGCAAAGCTGACTCAATACCTACGTGAAACAGGTGAGCAATATCAAGCACCGACGCAAGAAATCTTGCATCATATTGAGCTTGCTCGTCAGCGCGGCGAGAAAATAGTCTTCACTAACGGCTGTTTTGATATTTTACATGCTGGCCACGTGCGTTATTTGGCGCAGGCTAAAGCGCGAGGTGACAAGTTAGTTGTCGGTTTAAATAACGATGCTTCAATTAGTCGTTTGAAAGGCCCTGAGCGACCAATTAATCCATTAGATGAACGTGCGACTGTAATTGGTGCACTCGCGTCAGTTGATTGGGTGATCCCATTTGGTGCGGTAGAAGAAAACGACACACCTGCTAAGCTTATCGAGCAAGTAAAGCCTGACGTATTAGTCAAAGGTGGTGATTACAAGGTTGAAGAAATCGCAGGTGCTGATTTTGTCCTTGCAAATGGCGGTACTGTTGAAGTGCTTGAATTTGTAAATGGTTGCTCAACTTCGAATGTGATTAAGAAAATTCAAAGTAATTAATTTACCTACATTCTTTATTAAAAACCCAAACTTGTGTTTGGGTTTTTCGTTTTTTATTTAGAAGTTTTAACTAGATTTTAAGAAATGAACGATATAGCGCGTAAAACTCATCCCACTCGCTTTCTCGCCAATAAAACTCAGTATTTCGATTTAACTCTTTTATAAAAGAACGTTTTAGACGCGCCATATTATTTTCAACGGTTTGTTGAGAGGGCTTGTGAACTTCGCCTCGATCAAAGTCGATTAGAAAAACCTTACCATGCTCGTCAAACAAGATGTTATTGATGTTTAAGTCAGCGTGAAACACGCCCATGTTATGAAAGCGTGCTAAGGTTTCTGCGGTTGCTTGCCACTCACTCTCAGTCAGAGGGGCTTGTTTTAGTTTGTCGAGCACACTTTGTGCGCCAGTAACGGCTTCTGTGATCAGATCGCCACGATAAATAAGCCCGCTGCGCTGAACTTTTGCAGCAATCGGTTTGGATACCGGTAAGCCTAATTCTTCTAGTTGTGTCAGAAGTTGAAACTCTTGATAGGTGCGGGTATTTTCTAATCGGCTAAATAGATATTGATCTGATAGCACCTTACCCACTAAGCCGCCACGCCAATAGTGGCGTAACACGCCGATTTGCTCACCTAGGTTTAAAAAGTAAGTTTTAGCGCGGCCTTTTTTTTCACCCACGACTTTGTTTTGCTGTTGCCAATAGCTAGGTTCGAACCAGTTTTCTTCAACGGATAAGGGGGAGTTATCGGGCAATAGAATATGTGTATTGGCAGAGGAATGAATGACGCGCATAAAGTTCTAAATCAGTTTTTTCCTAAGTATATACTTAAAAGGGATCGGGATTCGAGATGTGTGAGCGTTTGCTTTAACAAGTTGGGCTAGATAATAAATTAAGTTAAACTGCTGGCAACTATTTTTACAAGCATAAGAGACTGTTGTGGTTTTATCTTCAACTCCTAAAGATATTTGTATTTTACGTTTGTCGGCGATTGGTGATGTGTGTCATGCCGTGTCGGCCGTACAGGCTATTCAGCGTCATTATCCAGAGGCGAAAATCACTTGGGTGGTGGGCAAAATCGAAGCCATGTTATTACAAGATATGCCAGGAGTTGAGTTTGTTATTTTCGATAAAAAACAAGGTAAAGCGGCATTTAAACAGTTAAAAGAGACCTTTAAAGGGCGTCAGTTTGATGTGCTACTGCACATGCAAGTGGCGCTTCGCGCCAACCTTGCGGCTCGTTGCATACCTGCCAAGGTAAAAGTAGGTTTTGATTGGCACCGTGCCAAAGAAGGGCACTTCTTATTTACCAATAAACGCATTGCAGCAGAAAAATCAGCGCACGTACTCGAGGGTTTTAGAGGGTTTGCTAAAGCCATTGGTGTGCCACATTATGGGCCAACTTGGCAAATGCCAGTAAGTGATAACGATAAGAACGTTGCTGCAGAGTTACTATCTGGGCTTGAAAATGTTTTAGTTATTTCCCCTGCAGCGAGTAAAGCGGAGCGTAACTGGTTGCCAGAGCGCTATGCCGAAACTGCCAAATATGCAAAGCAGAAGGGTTTTAATGTGGTAATCACAGGTGGTCCTACAGACATGGAACGCCAACTGGCAGCAGACATTATCTCTTACTTAGATTTTGAAGTATTGAATTTGGTTGGCAAAACCACGTTGAAACAACTTGTATGTGTATTAGAGCAAGCTAAATTGGTCATTGCTCCTGATACAGGTCCTGCGCACATGGCGGTTACCATGGGCACGCCTGTGATTGGTTTATATGCTCATTCAAATCCTGCACGCACAGGCCCTTATCTTTATCAGGACTATGTGGTTGAGGTATATCATAAAAACCTTCAAGCTCAGTTTAAGAAAAGTGCCGAACAATTACCTTGGGGTACGCGTGTTAAAGGCAAAACCTTGATGTCGCAAATTAACGTTGCAGACGTACAAGCTATGTTCGACCGAGTTTGCAAAGAGCAAAACCTTATTTAACAGCCTTTTATTCTTAAAACTAAACGAATTAATAATCATCATGACAACGAAACAGAAAGCCGTTTTTCTTGATAGAGATGGTGTAATCAATCACGATCACGCCTATGTGCATAAAATTGAAGATTTTGAATTTATCGATGGGGTATTCGACGCTTGCCGTGACTTTATCGCTAAAGGCTATATTTTAATTGTGGTGACCAACCAATCGGGCATTGGCCGCGGTTATTATGATGAAGCACAATTTAATCAGCTGACCGAGTGGATGAAAGCACAATTTGCACAGCAGCAATGCCCAATAACTGAGGTGTATTTTTGTCCGCACCATCCTAAAAAGGCGTTACCTGAATATTTGCAAGACTGCGACTGTCGTAAGCCAAACCCTGGCATGTTGCAGCAAGGCATTGATACATTTGATATTGATGTGTCACAAAGCGTCATGATCGGCGATAAAGTATCAGATATACAGGCCGCGCGCGCAGCCGGCGTGAAAACGGCTATTTTAGTCAATTCAGGACAAGCTTTTTCAGAACGAGATGCAGCAGAAGCAGATCAAGTCTGTGTTTCTATTAAAGAAACGGTTGCATTTGTCTCATAAACGTTTACATTCGCCTCAATTTTTGAACAATGGCTCCGTGCATTTATAGTGCGTAGCCCTTACAATACGCCTGTTTAAAATTATTGCGATTTAAAGGCGCAATGAACAGACAACAAAAACTGTGTGAAAACAGGCACACCGTGCAATTTATTGGAGACTCTACATGAGAGCATCGGCATTTTATAGTCAACTACAAGAGCAGCTTGAGCAGGTAAAAGCAGAAGGCTTATACAAAAGCGAGCGTATTATCACGTCTTCTCAGCAGGCTGAAATTGCAGTAGCAAGTGGTGACTCAGTAATTAACTTCTGTGCAAACAACTACCTAGGTTTAGCGAATCATCCAAGCTTAATTGAAGCCGCTAAGTCAGGCTTAGATGCCCATGGCTTTGGTGTAGCGTCAGTACGTTTTATTTGTGGTACACAAGACATCCATAAAACACTAGAAGCAAAAGTCAGTGAGTTCTTACAAACTGAAGATACTATTCTTTACTCATCTTGTTTTGACGCAAATGCGGGTTTATTCGAAACAATTTTAGGTCCAGAAGATGCAATCATCTCTGATGCCTTAAACCACGCGTCAATCATTGATGGTGTGCGTTTATGTAAAGCGAAGCGTTTCCGCTACGCAAACAACGACATGGCAGCACTTGAAGAGCAACTCATTGCCGCAACTGAGGCGGGCGCGAAAACAAAACTAATCGCGACTGATGGCGTGTTCTCTATGGACGGCGTTATTTGTAACTTAGAAGCTGTATGTGATTTAGCTGATAAGTACGATGCACTTGTGATGGTTGATGACTCTCACGCTGTTGGCTTTGTGGGTGAAAACGGTCGTGGTACACACGAATACTGCAACGTGATTGACCGCGTTGATATCATCACAGGTACTTTAGGTAAAGCACTTGGTGGTGCGTCAGGTGGTTACACGTCTGGTAAGAAAGAAGTGATTGATTGGCTACGTCAGCGCTCTCGTCCTTATTTATTCTCAAACTCTTTAGCGCCTTCAATCGTAACAGCATCAATTGCTGTACTTGATATGCTTAAAGATGGTAAAGCACTACGTGATCAACTTTGGGAAAATGCATCTTACTTCCGTGAAAACATGGAAGCGGCAGGTTTCACTTGTGCAGGTAAAGATCACGCAATTATTCCTGTAATGCTAGGTGATGCGAAAGTAGCAGCAGCCATGGCAGACAAGTTATTAGCCGAAGGCATCTACGTAACAGGTTTCTCATTCCCTGTTGTACCAAAAGGCCAAGCGCGTATTCGTACGCAAATTTCAGCAGCGCATACGAAAGCGCAGCTAGATAAAGCAATTGATGCCTTTACCCGTATTGGTAAAGAGCTAGGTATCATCTAAATTTATTAAATAGCAATACGCTTATTAATACTGAAATTCGCCAAATCATAGCAATGATCTGGCGAATTGTTTTTTGCTTGGGACGTAACAATGAAAGCATTATCGAAATTAAAAGCTGAACCTGGGATTTGGATGACAGATGCACCAAAACCAGAGGTTGGGCACAATGACTTATTAATCAAAATTCGTAAAACTGCAATTTGTGGCACAGACGTACATATTTATAAGTGGGATGAGTGGGCACAAAACACCATTCCTACCCCTATGGTTGTGGGTCATGAATATGTCGGTGAAGTGGTTGGCATGGGCCAAGAAGTACGTGGTTTTGAGCTTGGCGATCGCGTATCTGGTGAAGGTCACATTACTTGTGGTCATTGTCGTAACTGTCGTGCAGGTCGCGTACATTTATGTCGTAACACCATTGGTGTGGGTGTAAACCGTGAAGGCTCATTTGCTGAATACTTAGTGATCCCAGCTTATAACGCATTTAAGATCCCTGATAACATCTCTGACGAATTAGCTTCAATCTTTGACCCATTTGGTAATGCAGTACACACAGCACTGTCATTCGACCTAGTCGGTGAAGATGTATTGATCACAGGTGCAGGCCCTATTGGGATTATGGCTGCGGCTGTGGCGAAGCACGTAGGTGCACGTCATGTAGTGATCACTGATGTGAACGAATACCGTCTAGAGCTTGCGCGTAAGATGGGCGCGACACGTGCTGTTAACGTGGCAGAAGAAAAGCTTGAAGATGTGATGGCTGAGCTTGGCATGACAGAAGGCTTTGACATAGGTCTTGAAATGTCAGGTGTGCCAGTGGCGTTTAACTCTATGTTAAACAACATGAATCACGGTGGTAAGATTGCCATGTTGGGTATTCCACCATCAGATATGGCGGTTGATTGGAACCAAGTTATTTTCAAAGGTTTAGTGATCAAAGGTATTTATGGTCGCGAGATGTTTGAAACTTGGTATAAGATGGCAAGCCTTATCCAGTCTGGTTTAAATCTTGACCCTATCATCACGCACCAGTTCCACATTGATGAGTTCCAAACTGGTTTCGATACCATGATCTCTGGTCAATCAGGTAAAGTGATCTTAAACTGGGATTAATGAAGTATCATTTGTTTTAAAGGCGGCAAATGTCGCCTTTTTGTTTTTTTGAGAAGTAATTTATGCCGTTTAAACATATTTCAGTTGCGCAAACTAAAGCGCTTATGCAAAGCGATGATGTCGTTATTGCCGATATTCGTGATCCAAATGCATTTGCTGCTGGCCACATACCTGGCGCTATTCATTTATCAAATGCAAACATCGGCCAATTTATGGTTGAAAAAGACTATGAGCAGCCAATCGTGGTGGTTTGTTACCATGGAGTGAGTTCACAAGGTGCTGCTAATTATCTTATTGAGCAAGGTTTTGAAGACGTGTATAGCATGGATGGCGGTTTTACGCAGTGGGCGCTTGAGCAACCAGAGTCTGTGAGCCAATGATTTTATTAGGTCAACATTCAGAGCCTAGAGCCTTGCAAGGCGCAGCTGACTATTTTAAGAGTCAGGGTATCAAGGTTAAGTTGACCTATTTAGACAACCGCACAGCACAAGTGTGGGTATCAGAACAAGATGCAGAGCGTGCAGCGCAGTTGTGGCAAGAATTTTTAAGTAACCCTTACCATGAACGTTATTTAGCGGCGTCATGGCAAACAGGTGATACCCAAGTAAAATTTAACTACATGGGCAAAGATTTTAATCTTGCGCAGCGGTTTGTCGGACTTCACTGGTTTTTAAAACTTACTTTTATTGTTTGTATTACCGTTTTTGCTAGCTTCTTCTTGGTGCAAAACCCACAATCATGGCTAGATAAACTTCTATTTAATCCAAGTGAACCTTTATCTTGGTTGACCCCTGCTATCATTCATTTTGGTGCGTTACATCTTATATTTAATCTGAGCTGGTGGCTGTATTTAGGCAATAAAATAGTTAAGCAAGCGGGTAGTTCGAGCTTATTTTTGTTGTTTTTTATTTCTGCATTAGTGAGTAATTGGGCGCAGTATTTATTAGTCGATAATCGCTTTGGTGGATTAAGTGGGGTGGTATACGCCTTACTTGGTTTTGCGTGGATCTACAGCTCAAAATTGCCAGAAGAAAAGCAGCTAATTACTAAACCTGTCGTCGGTTTTATGCTGGTGTGGATGGTGTTAGGGTTCGCTGATGTATTGTTTATTAGTATGGCGAACTGGGCGCACTTATTTGGCTTATTAAGTGGAATGGCAATTGCTGCATTACAACTGCCAAAATCAAAAAGAGGTTAGTGGTAAAGGTACTTAGTAAATAATACTTCGCGAATAATCTCTTCACCGGTTTCATCTTTAAGTAGTTTCTTTAACTTCTCAGCGCAACGCTGGCGAATCTCTTCTCGACCAGTTAATGACTTTATAGTTTCTTCAGGCTCTTTACTTAAAATTTGCACTATTGCATCACGAAGCAGTGGCGTATGGTGTTCTACAATAGCAATGTTCTTCACATCATTGAGCATTAAATCTACGGTGACGCGAATATAACCGAGCTTTTTATTAGATTGGCCAATGTAGTTGGTGATGATATCAGGTTCAAAACCAAAGTAACCCACATTTGCTTCTGCTCGAACTGATGTACTACTAAATGTCAGTAGTAATAACGCAAATAGGCTTGAGAGCATTTTCATAGTGGGTGAAGTTCCTGTTATATAACTGTCTTTGAAAGCGATTGTAACTGTATTTTTTAAAAAATTATACTCTGTTGAGTCTGTTACAAGTATAGAAAGTGACTAAAAAATTGCCGATTATTTTAGCCAGGGTTACGCTTTTTCCACCAAATAGTAAAAAGCAGAGACTGAACTTTGTTGCCGTACTGAGCGATGTTATTATGTGTCGGTTGTAATCTGGGTAAGATATTATTGTGTTAAAGCATCCTCTTTCAATCGATTTTTCATGGCAAAGCTCACTCTCGGAGCTTTCTGTACCAGCAGCTTTAAAACCTGTGTTAAGTGATACAGGCTCACTCACTGAACGTTTGAAGCAAAAGAGTGCTGACTTTAAAGTGGTTGTCCTGAACGAACAGCCAATCACAGCAAAATTATGGGGAGAGACGGCCCATGATTATATTTGTCGTGAAGTTTTATTATATTGCGATGAGGTTGTTCAAGTTTACGCTCAAAGTTGGATCTCTATTCCAGCTTGCGAAAAAGGTGTAGAGCAGCTGGGAGACACGCCTTTGGGTGAGGTGTTATTTCAGAATGAACTTTGGCAACGTTCTGAATTAGAAATGGCTGAAGTAGAATCTCGAGAAGAGTTAGCTCAACTGTTGAAGAGGAGCGACATTACTCGCATGCCTATTTTTGCAAGAAGGCGTATTTTCTCCCAATCAGAGGCACATGTGATGGTGTGTGAAGTATTTTTACCTGAGGTGTTAGATGCAGCTTGAAGCCTTAAAGTGGCAAAATATTGATGCTTATAAGCAATTAATGCGTACTGACAAACCAATTGGTACCTTGCTTTTGTTGTGGCCTACATACTGGGCGTTATGGTTAGCTAATGATGGGCTGCCGAGCTGGGATCTTTTTCTTGTGTTTTCGCTTGGTGTGTTTGTGATGCGCAGTGCAGGGTGCGTCATTAATGACTTTGCTGATAGAAAGATTGATGGCTCGGTAAAACGTACAGCTAACCGTCCGCTTGCTACAGGTAAAGTTTTAGCGGGTGAAGCATTAAGTCTGTTTGCATTATTGATCGTTGTTGCGTTTTCTTTGGTATTGGCGTTGAATTGGCAGACTATCGCGTTGTCGTTGGGTGCACTTGCATTGGCTGCTTGCTATCCGTTTATGAAGCGTTATACAAATTTACCTCAAGTTGTGCTTGGCGCCGCTTTTAGTTGGGCGATCCCAATGGCATTTATGGCCTCGAAGCAACAAGTTCCAATAATTGCATGGTGGCTATTTGCTGCAAATTTAATTTGGACTGTGGCGTATGACACTATGTATGCCATGGTCGACAGGGACGATGACTTAAAGCTAGGTGTGAAGTCGACGGCTGTGTTATTTGGTCAATATGATAGGCACATCGTTGCGGTACTGAACATCATATTTTTAGTAATAATGATCTTAATCTACCAAGCTGTCGAAGCGACGTTTTGGGCTTATTTGGGTCTCGCATTTGCTGCTTGTTTGCTGTTTTATCAACAAAAATTAATCCACGGTAGAAACAGAGAAAACTGCTTTAAAGCGTTTTTAAATAATCACTATGTGGGGTTGTTGGTATTTTTGGGGTTGGCGCTTTCTTTTTGGTAGAGCATTACTTAGACATAAAAAAACCTGCTCAGCGCAGGTTTTTTTATCTAAGTAATGTTTAAACATTTATAGTTTGTCTTTGTTCAAACTTCTCAATCAAACTAACTAGCTCTTTAATGTTTGCGTCTTCACTGAGTGTGTGGTTTGTTCTAACTAAAACTTGCTCGGTCGGAAGATCTTTATTTGTTTTGATCAAAACAACCTCAGGATCTTGAGCAACTAGCTTAGAATGTTCAATACCGGCAATGGCAAATAAATCGCTATTTTTTATATTACTAAGCACTTCATTGATGTTACCAACTCGCATCGACGTCACTTTATTAAAGCTATCAGCTGTTTCGTTGACCATATGCTGTACTTGTCTTGACTGAGAAAGGCAGCCAAACATAGGGTAACTCATCAGGTCTTGTCTAGTGACTGAGTCTTTTTGAAGCAGAGGGTGATTTCTCGCAACAAACATGATTAGTTGATCAGGAATATAGATATCTGAGCTTGCTAATTCAGAGGAGTGCATACATACACTGATATCGATTTCTCCAAGCTGAAGCTTGTTCGTTAGCTCGGTTTCGTCGAGCATTTGCATTTCTACTTTAACGCTTGGATGGTGTGCTAAAAATTGTCCGCAAACAACAGGCACAACACTGCTCATTTGTTGTGTATAGCCAATAACCAGTTTATCTTGATCATTACCAAATAAACTCTGTTTTATGTTCTTTTTGGCATTTTCAAGCTCGTTTAGAGTTGCTTTACAGTACGTGAGAAAAAGCTCACCTTGTTCAGTAAGACGAACAGAGCGTGTTGAACGTTTTACTAACTCACAACCAATCTCATCTTCAAGAGTTTGGATACTACGGGTGAGGGCCGAAGTACTTATATTCGTCTGTTCAGCGGCTTGGCGAAAATGTCTTAAATTGCCTAGAGCAACAAATTGCTCAAGTTGTTCAAATCTCATTTGAAATTCCTTTTAATTTCAACGGTTCTTTTAGAACTGTGTGTTTACCCAATAGTAATACAAAATGCAATAAGGGTGAAATACTTTTTTACATTAAAATTACAAACAGCTAGTCTGGGTAGCTATCTCTAATAAAAATAAACTCATCTAAGTTATTTATAAATAAATCAACGAGTTTGGGGTCAAAATGTTTACCTTTCTCAGATTGTATCAGTGAAATAACATTTTCTAAAGGCCAAGCTGGTTTATAGCATCGATCGCTGCCTAAAGCATCAAATACATCAGCCAGTGCGGTAATACGGCCGACAATGTCTATTTTCTCACCTTCTAAGCCTTGTGGGTAACCACTGCCATCCCATTTTTCATGATGATGGTAGGCGATTATTGCACCGCATTTGAGAATTTCATTACTTGAATTATGGAGGATCTCATACCCAACTTTTGCATGTGTCTGCATAATCTCCCATTCTTTGTCATCGAGTTTCCCTGGTTTATTTAAAATACTGTCGGGAATGCTTATCTTTCCGATGTCATGTAAAGGTGATGCTAGCTTGATGATTTCAGATTGGTATTCATTTAAGCCATATAGCTTGGCAAGTAGTTGACTGTAATTGGCAACGCGTTTGACGTGTGAGCCTGTTTCTTTAGATCGCTTCTCTACCGCTTCACCTAGAATATAAGATAGCTCTTTTTGAGACTCTTTGACTGTTTCTCGTAATCTGATATTGTCGTAAGCCATCGCAATATTATTGGCGAAAAAAGCCAGTAATTGTCTATCAGTTTGTTGCAATGCTGAATCTTTACTGACATACAGCATGGTCTCGCTGCCTTCTTGTGAAGGGAAATAACCAATATATTCAAACTCAGTTTGATGCGAGTGCTTTTTGTTATGGGTCTCCATAAACAGTTGCTTTACATTTTGTGGAATTGCTTCTGTATTGGGCTCAATACCTTCGCCCGATGCGGCGAGTAACCTGAAATGTTCAGCTTGTGCATCTTGGCTGTTTACAGCCGCAGCGCAGTAGATATCACTTGAAGAGATCCCCATAACGTCTGAAACATGAGAAAGAATTGTTGAAGCGAACTCTCGAACACTATTACATCTTAAAAATGATCCCGAAGCATCAATAATTCGCTCAAGTCCTGCCTTATGCTTACCGATTGTTTGAATGTCACGGTGGGAACGTAGTGCAGAGTAGAGCAGGGTCTTTAGCTTAACCGCGGTTAACTCGGTTTTGTTTTTATAATCATTGATATCGTAATCACGGATCACAGCTTCTTCTGGTGCTTCGCCTGGCTGACCGGTTCTTAATATGAGGCGGATGTCATGATTGCCGATATCTTGGCGGATGTATTTTATCAGGTCTAAACCAGCATGATTGCTTTCCATAACAACGTCAATCAAGCCAACGGATATATTTTCTTGTTGGTTCAATAGTTCCATCGCTTCTTTTGCAGAATAGGCGTGATGAAATCTGAGTGTTTTATCTTCAAACTCAAAGCCTGAAAGCACTAATTTTGTTACTTGATGAATATCTTCTTCATCATCAACAACAAGTATGTCCCAATAATCTTCGTTATTACTGGTTGCTTCGTGTTCTTGATTTAAATTTTCGTCTGAAAATAGGAAATTATTCACACTTCACCCTAGCCATACTCACTCAGTGTGAGTATAGACAGGAAAAGTCGAGCTTGCTTAATCGGTGGGTTTTTTTTCTATATTTTGCAATTCTATTTCAATGGCATCACAAGAAATATGTATTTCGTAGAGTGAAATAATCAAAGATAAAGTCAAACAACACAAACTCACACCAAACAAGATAATGCCAGGTAATTGCTGCTCAATAAACAAACTAAACATAGAAAGTGTACAGAGTAAAAAAGAAAAAACACCCCAAACCTGCATGGCACGAATTAACTTTATGCGCTTTTTTAAATTGTCGATTTGTGCCAAAACGACAGGTCGATTGGTCTTTCCCTCTCTTGCATTGAGCTCTCTAATTAATTGCGCTAGCACTAAAAACCGATTGGTATAAGCTAATAGTAATAACGAGATGGCAGGAAATAACAGTGCAGGTGTTGTAAGTGTCATTGCATTCTTAATGTTTTAGGTCTTTTCAAAGTTTATTATGACAGATAATTCTTGGCAGTGGTGTGAAGTTTTTAACTCAGATAATGTACTAGAAGCCCATTTAATAAAAGGGTTACTAGAGCAGGCAAACATAGATGTATTACTTAAAGGAGAGGCTTTACAAGGGGCACTTGGAGAAATTCCGCTAGATCAGGCAAAAGTTTCTGTGTGGGTTTACAAGATAAAATTGCGCCAAGCGCAGGAATTATTGGTAAACTACCAACAACAAGAAAAAAGCACTGAATGGCAATGTCCTGAGTGTGACGAATTTAACGGGCCAGCCTTTCAAGCATGCTGGCAATGTGGAAAAGATTATGAGTAAAGCGAATAACTTTCAACGAATTAGAGAGTTAAATTATTTACAAAAGGCGGTGCTGGCTGCTGCAGTTTTGGAGCGTATGTTGCCTAACTACGAATTGTTCAGCGAGGCCACAGAATTTGGTGATGCCAGTACGTTACGCAGTGCGTTAAATGTGTGTTGGGAAAAAATCTTATTGCCAAAAAGTAAGATCAGCTTAGAGAAACAAGTTGAGAAAATTGAACCGAATGTACCAGAGTTAAACGATTATCCAATGTTTGGTACGTATCCGGCCATAGATGCAGCAACCGCTTTACTTGGTCTAATTCATGGTCTAATGGCTAAAGATGAGCATGAATTTGTGAGCGTTGCGAAAATTTCGCAAGCAACCGTCGCGCGTTATGTTGAGCTATTGATTGAAAGCGAAGGACTTGAACCTGAAAACAAACTGGTTCGCGAGCACCCTTACATGCAGTATGAGATTGACGTGTTAGGTGAGTTAATTGAATTCGTAGAGAATATGGGCCGTATCAGCAGTGACAGTGTGAAAGCACTTAAACAACAGGCTGTTGCTGATGGGCAAACTAATATCGGCATTGCAATTTAACGTAAAGATTAAAGACTGGAGAATTATTGATGCGCATTTTAGGCATTGAATCATCTTGTGACGAGACGGGAATTGCAATCTACGATGATGAACAGGGTTTACTAGCTCATAAGCTTTACAGCCAAGTAAAAGTGCATGCTGACTACGGCGGTGTTGTACCTGAGCTGGCTTCTCGAGATCATGTCCGCAAAACCATTCCACTGATAGATGAAGCTTTTAAAGAAGCAGGTTGTGGCCCAGAAGACATCGATGGTGTTGCTTATACTGCAGGTCCTGGATTGGTTGGTGCTTTATTGGTCGGTACTTCAATTGGTCGCTCTTTGGCATTTGCATGGGATAAGCCTGCTGTAGCGGTGCATCATATGGAAGGCCATTTATTAGCGCCGATGCTTGAAGACGAGCAACCAGAGTTTCCATTTGTTGCTTTACTTGTCTCTGGCGGCCATACCATGATGGTGAAAGTGGCAGGCATAGGTGAATATGAAGTGCTAGGTGAGTCAGTTGATGATGCCGCAGGTGAGGCATTTGATAAGACTGCTAAATTATTAGGTTTAGACTATCCTGGCGGTCCGCTACTGGCAAAAATGGCCGAGCAGGGGACGCTCGGACGTTTTACTTTTCCGCGACCTATGACAGATAAACCAGGCTTAGATTTTAGTTTTAGTGGTTTAAAAACGGCAGCAGCCAACACCATTCGTAGCGAAGGTGATGACGAACAAACCAAAGCTGATATTGCTCATGCATTCCAAACTGCTGTAATCGATACTCTGGCGATTAAGTGTAAACGTGCCCTGAAAGAGACGGGCATAAAACGTTTAGTCATTGCAGGCGGTGTGAGTGCAAACACTGAACTGCGCCAAAAGCTTGAGCGCATGATGCAAGGTATGAAAGGGCAGGTGTTTTATCCACGTACTGAGTTCTGTACTGATAATGGCGCGATGATTGCTTTTGCAGGTATGCAGAGATTAAAAGCTAAGCAATACGCAACGTTAGACATGAAAACTCAGCCGCGTTGGCCGATTGAAAGCTTACCAGCGCTATAAGATTTTAAAACTAAGCTTTCTTCTTACCTATTTTTGGCTCTTTCCCTTGAAGGAGCCTTTTTATATTGGCGCGATGACGAAAGATAATCAGCACAGTTAAAAAGCTCACTGGCACAGTATAAAGCGGTTTGATCAGCCAAGTATAAAACGGAGCCAGAGCAACGGTAACAATCGCGCCTAGCGATGAATATCGTGTGAGCCAAACCACAATGGCCCACGTTGCAATCAACAGTCCACCTAAACTTAACCCAATAGGTAATAAAGCGCCAAATGCAGTAGCAACGGCTTTCCCCCCATTAAAATGAAAGAAAACCGGATAGATGTGACCAAGGCAAGCTGCGACAGCTATTGCGCCCAACCAGTTTGGCTCTACACCTAAAAAGTAAGCGCCCCAAACAGGAATTGTACCTTTCAAGATGTCGAAGGTGAGTACTAAAGCGGCGGGAAGTTTGCCGCCTAAACGCAGCACATTGGTTGCGCCTGGATTATTTGAGCCAGAAAAGCGAGGGTCGGGTAATTTGAATAACTGACATACGAGCACTGCAGACGATACAGAGCCAATTAAATAGGCACATATGCAGATTAACGTAATTAACACAGGTTTCCTTATTTTGTCTTCAGCGTATTTCGGCTATCATTTCCCGATTCGAATGTAACTATATAAGTTACTAATCTATTTGTCACAGACAAAATACCAAAGTGGGGCGTGAATGGATAAGGTCTATATTTCTCAGCTACATGTTGAAACCATTATTGGCGTGTACGATTTTGAGAAAGAAAGTAAACAAAGTTTGTACTTTGATGTGGAAATGCTGACTGATATTCGAGCTGCAGCGCAGAGTGATGACATTAACTTAGCAGTCGATTATGCAAAAGTTAGCGAAGATATAATTACGCATACCACAGCCAAACCAGTTGAATTACTTGAAACCTTAGTTGAGCAACTCGCAGCATTGATTTTAGAGAAATACAACGTCACACAAGTGACGATTAAGGTGAGTAAGCCCGCAGCAGTGCCTGCAGCGCAAACCGTTGGTGTAGAGATCACTCGAGCGAAAGCAGCTTAACATGGCACAGATTTTTATAAGTTTAGGTTCAAACGTCGACAGAGAAAAGCATCTACGTGCCGGCTTGAAAGCCTTAGCTGCAAGCTTTCCTGAGTATCAGCATTCTAGTGTCTTTGAAAGTGAAGCCGTTGGTTTTAATGGCAATAACTTTTTTAATTCAGTCTTTGTAGCACAAACAGATATGCCGCTTGAACAGGTGTGTGCTTTGCTCAAACAGATCGAAAGAGATAATGGCCGAACACCGTCAGATAAAAAGTTTAGCCCACGTACGCTCGATCTCGACCTACTTTTTTATGATGATGTAATTTGTGACTCACCTGCACAATTGCCTCGTGATGAAATTACCAAGAATGCGTTTGTATTACAGCCATTGGCTGAATTAGCACCGCATTTTTATCACCCAGTAGCCAAGCAAACCATAGGTGAACTTTGGCAAAATTATAACAACTTAAACCAAAAGCTATGGAAAGTGGAGTTCTAACCCATGAGCATTATTGAAATTATTGTGTTGGCCCTAGTACAAGGTCTGACAGAGTTTTTACCTATTTCGAGTTCAGCACATTTAATTCTGCCGTCACAGGTATTGGGCTGGCAAGATCAAGGCACGGCCTTTGATGTCGCTGTTCACGTTGGCACATTGTTAGCGGTGATTATCTATTTCAGAAAAGAAGTTGTTGATATTTTAACTGCTTGGTTTAACTCATTTGGTGCAAAAGGCAAAAAAACGGATGATAGCCAGCTTGGCTGGTGGATCATTTTGGCAACCTTACCGTCATTGATTATTGGTTACTTATTAAAAGATTTCGTAGAAGTATATTCTCGTAATGCGTGGATCATAGCTACAACGACCATCGTATTTGGCTTATTACTTTGGTATGCCGATGCAAAAGCGAAACAAATCAAAACCATTTATCAAATTAACTGGGTAATGGCGCTATTGATTGGTTTGTCGCAAGTGGTTGCTATGTTATTCCCGGGCACATCGCGCTCAGGTATAACAATGACAACGGGTCTATTACTTGGTTTGAATAAGCAAAGTGCAGCACGTTTCTCTTTCTTGATGTCTATTCCCGTTATTGCTGCAGCGGGTTCATACTATATCTATAAGCTATCGACAGGCGATGAACTGATTGATTGGAACGCGATTATTTTAGGTGCGGTGTTATCGTTTATTGCGGCTTACGCGTGTATTTACTTTTTCTTAAAAGTGATTGAGAAAATGGGCATGTTCCCGTTTGTAGTTTACCGTTTGCTTTTAGGTCTAGGACTATTTGCTTTCTTAATGTGGTAAACGTTATTTAAGTTTTTTAGCATGACTATAATGACAGCGCTTCGGCGCTGTTTTTTTATGTCTAAAACAAAATAGTAAATAATCTCTTGAGAAACGAGAAACGAGAAACGAGAAACGAGAAACGAGAAACGAGAAACGAGAAACGAGAAACGAGAAACGAGAGACGGCTAATCCCAATTTTCATTAGCTCAAGTAATAATAGCTTGGCTTTAAAATTATCATGATCAAGTGTCAGTTTGAGGCAATAAAAAACGCCTCCGAAGAGGCGTTTCGAAATACTAACTTCTAACTAGATTAGAAAGTGTATTTAGCACCGATTGATAGACGGCGACCTTTCACGTCAAAGAATTCACCATCATCATAAGTGAACGGGTTACGTGGTGGTTCACGGTCTAATAGGTTGTTAATACCTACACGTAACTGTAACTCATCCATTAGATACGTCTTGTACATGAAATCAAATGTCGTGTAAGACGGGATATCGTTATAGTTGTTGTCTTCTGCAGTCCAGTCGTTGTCATTTACAGTTGAATGACGGTAGTTTGCCGTTAACACGTAAGATGAATCATCTTGAGAGTAAACAGCACTTAAACGACCTTTCCAGCGTGGAGATGCAGTTTCACCAACGTAGTTACGGAAGTCTTCTTCACGACCAGTTGAGTTTTGGTTGTCATCAATTAGGTACGTTGCAGTTAGCTTAAGAGATAGGCTACCGTTGAATACGTCTGTACGGTAAGCTGACTCGAAGTCCATACCTTTCTTAGTGATTTGTGCAGCATTGATTGGACGAGTGTAGAAGTGAGTGATATTGCCCGTCTTCTCGTCACGCTCAAAGTTACCACAGAATGGGTTATCTAAAGAAGATGACTCATAACATAGTGCAACACTGTTACGACCGAAGTATTCAATTGCGCCATCAACTTCAAATGACCAGTAGTCCACTGTGAAGTCTAAACCGTCTACGAATGAAGGCGTGTAAATTACACCGACTGTGTAGTCGTTTGATACTTCATTCTCAAGGTTTTGGTTACCTTGAATGTAACCAGGCAGGCTACCGCCACCGATCCACTCATCAGTTGGCATCCAACCAGAAGCTAGGCCATCTGCTTGACAATTCTTGATGACATTGTCTTTGTACTTGCTACCAGAACTTGCAATTGAATCAGCACGACATACGTCCGCACGACCTGAGCTAAACGTTTTTGAGTTTGGTGTGAATAAATCACCTAGGTTTGGCGCACGTACTGATTTTGAACGGTTTAAACGTACACGTAGGTCGTCAGTTACACCCCAGTTAAGTGCTAGTTTCCACGCGTTATCAGAACCAGTTACAGAGTAGTCCATGTAACGGAATGCAGTTTCTAGTGTTAGATCTGTCGCAAGGAAAGCATCTTCAAGAAGTGGGATTGAGATTTCAGCTGATAGTTCGTCAACTTCAATTTCACCGTCCATCGGAAGGCTAGAGTTACCGAAAATTAAGCCTTTTTCCATGTTTTCAGATGGTGCAGTTGTTGCTGATTCACGACGGTGCTCCGCTGTGAATGCTGCAGCTACATAACCTGCTGGTAGTTCATACAAAGAACCATCTACAGTTAATGCAAATACAACTTGGTCGTGTTTAGCAAAACGAGTTGCCGTCGTTGCAATGTAATCTTGCTGAGCTGCTGTTGCAGATGTAGCGCCCATTGGGTTGAAAGGTGTACAACCTTCAATTGCACCAACCACATTGCCTTCTGCATCGCGATCAGCACATACGATTTGACCGTTATACTCTACAGCGTCAATCGCGTTTGTAAGGTTTTGTGTTAATACTTCACCTGTCCAAAGCGTATCTTGCTCGATACGTCCATATTGAACGTATGTGCTGTAACCCCAGTCATCAGTTAAGTAACCTTCAGCGCCAAAAGAAGTACGGAATACTTCACGCTCTTGGTTGTACATACGGTCACCCCAAAGGTGCTCGTTTGCTTGGCGAAGCGTTACAGAAGTAAGCTCATTGTCGTCCATTAGCTTCGCCATATCATCTTTGATGAATGCGTTGTCGCGACGAATCGTGTGACGGAAGAAAGCAGGTGAGCTTTCTGTTGTTGCATCTGTGTTTGAGTAAGTGAAGTCAAACGTTAATGCATGCTCATCATTTAGCTGATAAGTACCGTAAGCTGATGCAATTACACGCTCAAGCGGAGTTTGGAAGTAAGACTTATAACCATCGCTAAAGATACCATCACCCATATTGTTTGCATCAGTGAAGTAACGGTTTGCATCACGGCCAACACCTGGATTTGGGATCATACCAAGGCCGTTGTCGAATGCACGGATGTTACCGTTCTCATCAAATGTGTAATGGTGGTTTAAGTAACCATCTGTAGAGAAAGCGTTTTTCGTGAAGAAATCACCACCTTCAGAGTAATACGCAAGCGCAGTTGGTTGACCAAGAATAACGCGACCAGGAACATTGTCGTCACCGCTTGCATTTGCTGGGTTGCCGTATGAGTTTACTGGGTTTGCGAAGAAATCACGGCTAAGCTTTGTGTAGCTTTCGTTTTCTGTGTAGTTTAAAGAGGCAATGAAAGATAATTTATCTGCTTCCATACCGCCAGTGATTGAGAAATAGTTTGACTCACCACCGCTTTGCTCTGGACGAACTGTTGAAACGTCAACTTCGATACCGTCCATAGACTTTTTAGTAATGATGTTTACAACACCTGCAACAGCATCTGCACCATAAACAGCAGCAGCACCACCTGTTGCGATTTCAATACGCTCAATCATTGACGTAGGGATGTTGTTTAAGTCAACAGCAGTGTCACCTACAGAGCCAGGTACGAAACGACGACCATTAACAAGCACTAAAGTACGCTCTGAACCTAAACCACGAAGGTCAGTTGTATTCAGGCCTGAAGCATAAATGTAGTTAGTCGTTGTTTCAGGAGAAAGGCCAACTGTCGCTTGAGGCATTTCTTCAAGTAGGTCGTTTACGTTAGTAATACCTTGGTTTTCTAGTTCAACACCACCGATCACAGTAACCGGAGTTGGAGACGTTAGGTTAAAACGCTTAATTTTAGAACCCGTAACCTGAATGCGCTCTACTTTTTGCGCTTCAGTATCTGTATTTGCTACCGCAACAGTACCTGCTGCAGTACCTGCTAGTACAGCAGCCTGAATGCTTGCTGTTAATAGGTTTAACTTCTTCAACATATAACCTTTCTCTATTTGTTTTGAATCTCACATGCGTTGCATGTGCCATAGGTCAGGTACTGTTTTTAGCATAAGTAATTGTTACTTAATTCTTTGCTCTGTTTGTGTTAAATGTTCCCTTTTTGTGAATTGTGTTTTTATTTTGGGTTTTAATTGTTTTTGTTATTTAATTACAGCGGTTTACAGCTTGTGTTTTTGTAATCTTAAATTTACAGGTGAGGGTTGCTGTTTGGTTTGTTAATATTTGTTTTAACTCTTTGTTAGTGTGTGCAAACTTTCGTTAAAGATGTTGCTTTTTTAGTGTTCGGAAATGTAACTTTGTTGTTCTTGTTAATGTTAATTGGGCTGTTTCAATAATGAGCATTTAAGGAGGAAAATAAAAAATAATGGGAACTTTAGAGATGTTGAATAAAAAAACACCTCTAAATGTATGTAAAAAGAGCGAGCTGTTAACTGAGTGTTTTTTCTATTGCAGCAATTCGCGCTGTTTGTAATCCAAGTTTAATCGCTGCACCGTGATATCCTAATGAGATGACCTGTTGTGCAGTAACCGCTTGAGATGCCATCGCACAATTTTGTAGCGTTTGTGCAATATCCTGCTGACACTGTGTATATTTTAGTATCTCTAGTAACAAGTTAAAACGTTCTGGACGACGCCAAAGATCTATAAGGTTAAAGAACTCTAAAATATTTTCAGGGCTAAAGTCTTTTTCATTTAAAAAGTTATTTAATAACTTAAAGTCTCTCAAGCTGTTTGCAAAAGTGCTGGGGATCTTTAACGTCTGTTCTATATGTTTAAGGCCATCAGGTGAGCTGGTTTCAAGACAAAAACAAAAGTGACAAACTTGCAGTGTGTCAGAATCAATTGCAATCTCTTTTGTGGCTACAAATTGATTAGCACTTGTTATTTTTTTGGTTTCTAAGTTGGACCAGCTTGGCAAAATAGGAAGGACATCAGCTAAAGCATTAATGTCATTTATTACTTCTAAGAATAAATGAAGGGTTTTGGTTTTTAGACATTTTTCTATCTCTATCCAGATACGCTCTTTGGTTAATGTTTTAAGTTCACCACTGGCAACCATATCTTTCATAAGCAAAAGCGTTTCAGGCGCAATGGTAAAGCCTAAATGATGGTAACGCGCAGCAAATCGAGCAACGCGTAAAATGCGGAGTGGGTCTTCACTAAAAGCTGGGCCAGTATGCCTAAGTAAGCGGCTTTTTATATCTGCTTGGCCCTGGCAAGGGTCAATCAGCTGTCCATTTTCATCTTGTGCAATGGCGTTGATAGTTAAATCACGGCGATACAAGTCTTCTTCTAACGTGACTGTCGGGTCGAAGTCACATATAAAGCCGGTATAACCTTGTCCGTTTTTACGTTCTTTACGAGCGAGGGCGTATTCGTCTTTACTTTTCGGGTGTAAAAAAACAGGGAAGTCTTTCCCAACTTGTTTGTAGCCTAAAGACTGCATTTCATCAGGGGTGCTACCGACGACGACATAATCGTGTTCTACAACTGGGTAATTTAAAAGCGCGTCACGAACAGCGCCTCCAACTAAATAAACTTTCATGTGTATTCCAATGTTTCAACGGGTGCACTTGGTTTCAAGGTTTTATCTTGCGCACTTTTTTGCCATTATAGGGCCTATCATAACAATAAAGAGTTTTATCGTGTATTTAAGCTATTTTGGGTTGAAAGAGAAGCCGTTCTCAATTGCGCCTAATCCTGAGTATTTATATATGAGTGAGCGCCACAAAGAGGCGCTGTTACACTTAAATTATGGATTGGGTGACACAGGTGGGTTTGTATTACTGACGGGTGAAGTTGGAACTGGTAAAACCACCATTACGCGTTCAATGCTGAAATCATTGCCTGAGAATACCGAAGTAGCTTTTGTATTAAATCCTGCGCTTTCTGAACTAGAACTACTAGCAAGTATCTGTGATGAGTTAACAATATCGTATGATCCAGAAACCGCGACTCTTAAAAGCTTAACTGACGCCTTAAAAGCGCGATTTACAGAGAATTATAAAGCGGGCGGCCACACTTTACTTGTGATTGATGAAGCACAGCATTTATCACCGAGTGTTCTTGAGCAACTGCGTTTATTGACCAACCTTGAAACAGACGATAAAAAGTTGGTGCAAATAGCGCTGATTGGTCAACCAGAATTGCAAACCCTACTACAGCGTAATGAGCTTAGGCAATTAGCTCAGCGTATTACTTCTAGATATCATTTATTGGCACTGACAGAATCTCAAGTGTTTGCGTATATTCAGCATCGCCTGCAAACCGCGGGCTGTGATACTGCTTTATTTAGCCATGAAGCTGTATCGCATATTTATAAACGTACTCAGGGGATCCCGCGTTTAATCAACCTGCTGGCAGACAGATGTTTGCTTGGTGCTTTTTCTGCGCAGAAAAGAGTCATAGATAAAGCGGTTGTTGAACAGGCTGCAAAAGAAGCCCTACCTATGGTCAGCGTAAATAGTGAACCAGCTTCTGAAAGTAAGCTGAAGAAGTTTGCGCCTGTCTTGTCTCTTATTGTAGCAAGCTATATTGTTGGTTTTGCTGCTGCTTATATTTTTTAAGAAGTTCAATTATGTCTATTATTGATGCCGCATTTAAACAATCACAAACCGCAAACAATACTGAGCAAGCGCACTTAGCCTATCAACAAACAAAACAATTGGCTTTCTATAGAAAGCTATCGATTGGTCTTGCGGGTGTTGGTTTGAGTGTCACTTTTGCATTGGCTGGGTTTTACAGCGGCCAATACCTTCAAAGTCAATCTCAATCAATTGCGACCTTACAAAATCAGCAAGAGCAAGCTGAAGGAACAACCGAAACAGTAGCGCAGCAAGAAATAAAGCAACAAGACAATGTATCGCGCTCGCAGCTAACTGCTGAAAACCTAAATAATCAAGGGGCTGTTCAATCCGGTGAACAATATCAATGGATGTCAGTGCAAGTTGGGGTAAACGAGCAGGGGACGCCTATTTTTAAACAGCAATTGGTACCGCTGTCGGCTGTTGCTCAGATCAATACTGAGCTAGCCGAGTCTTCTGTTGTCAGCAATACCGTTATACCTGAACAACGGGAAGAAGACTTAAGCCAGTATCGTGTATTAGGTAAACCACTGGATAATACGCAGTTGAATAGTCAAGTAGGTGCATCTTCACAAACAACATTACCGCAAGAAGATATTAGTCAGTATCGCGTATTAGGAAAACCACTAGAATCTGAGCCTGGGATACAAACAGAGTTGTTTAATAACTCCGCCTCTCTGAGCAGTACAGAAAATAAAACACCAGAAAGTACAACTGAAGAAGTAACTGATGAGGCAGCAGAAAGGTTAAAAGCGGCATTTGAGCTTGCGGTTGCAGAAACGGCAGATAAAGATTTTACTGAGGCAGAGCCTACCGAAACTACGCCAGAAAAAGAGCGCTTATCTATTGAATTTCTACCTGCAAAAACACAGGCTGCAATAGGAAAGTTGACGTATCAAGCTCATATTTATGCCACCTCAGAGCACAAACGTTGGATAAAAATCAATGGCGTTGAACTGTACGAGGGTGACAAAATTAATGGTATGAGGTTACTGGAAATTGCGCCAGAGGCGAGTGTTTTTAGATTCCAAGGGTATGACTTTGCAGTGAAAGCCATGCAAGATTGGCAGCCTTATTAATAACCCTTGATCGTAATTTAGATATAAATTAAAGCCTAAATCACTTATGTTGTTTAGGCTTTTTTATGTCAGCGCCTATTAAGGCATGCGGAGGCGAATTTAATGAAAGCACCTTATGGTAAAACTGAGTGCTTGAAAAACTTAATCAGATCTAAACCAAACTCTTCAGGTTTTATTGCTGCTTCTAACTCATCCGTACAGCGCTTTTCTGCCAAATCTATGTCTTCAACAGCGATGTGATACATTGTTTTGGCACTGTAAAACACTTTAACAATGGGCTTTAGGGGTTGCTCTGGGTTTGAGCTTGCAACCATGCCTACCCTTTGAGACTTCAACTTTACCAAAGAGCCAACAGGGTATACCCCAATACAGTTAATGAATTCATTAAGGAGTTTTTCATCAAAGTGGTGTGGACTGCTTTCTCTGAGCATTTTAAAAGCTTGAATTGGTGTAAGCGCTTTTTTATAAACTCGTTCAGCTGTAAGCGCATCAAATACATCAACAATCGAGGCCATTCTGACATAGTCTGATATTTCCCCATTACTTAAACCTTGTGGGTAACCTGAGCCATCAAGTCGTTCATGGTGAAAGCCTGCCACTTCGCAGCTTATCTTAGATAAGCCAGCTTCAGTGACAATTTCATAACTGAATTGTGCATGTTGTTTCATTTGCTCGAATTCGCTGTCACTGAGTTTACCTGGCTTGTTGAGGACTGCATCATTGACTTTTATTTTACCGATATCATGGAGTAAAGCGCCGGTAGCGAGCTGTTCGATAACCTCTCTATCTAAACGTAAATGCTTAGCAAAAATAGTAATGAGTGTGGCAACATTAATAGAATGCTCGAGTAGATAAGCGTCTTTTTGTTTGATCATGGCAATGCAAGATAGGGCATCTTGATTGCGGAAAATTGAATCTATAAAGCTCGTTGCTACCTCTTTAAAAGCCTCGACATCAATAGGATTACCCGCTTTTAAATCTGCAAAGGCTTTTGCTTGAAGTGCTTTTGCTTCTTCAACAAGTTTCATTGCCTGATTTATTTCAGCGCTGATGGCAGTAGATTTATGCCATGGGTCTTTTTCTTGATCAGGCGTACTTTGAATATCAGAGTCGGGCGCAGTAATACCGTGTTTGTTACTGCTTAAGTCGAGCATTTTATCCGGGTCTACTTCAACTCTTAAAATACCCGCAGAAGCGAGTTTGTCGATGCTAGTTTGTGTTTTGACCCAGCCTTGCGTTTTGACTTGTACACTGCCTGTTTGCTCTAACACACTCACGACAAACATGCCGGGCTGTAACTCTTCAATATTTATGCTCTTCACATTACTTTCTTTTTTAGTGCCAGTTATTTAAGCCTAGCAAAAGATAGATAAAAAAACAGTTGAGGGAGATCATGAAAATAAAAAAGCCTGTACTTAATTAAAAGTACAGGCTTTTTAAAATCAAAGATTAAAATAGCTTATTCGTCGTCTTCAACCAATGTCATTAGTGACGTGTTACCACCAGATGCGGTAGTATCGATACTGATGGTCTTTTCTGTCACTAGACGGTTAAACAGCGTGTCGTAGTACTCAGCACTGATCACAGGCAGGATAGCGCCTTTACGTGCAGCCAGTTGCGTGCTGAAGTAACCTTTACGTGCACAGCCACTGCCTACTACAGCTGCTGCAAGGTGATCATGAGCCAATACCGCAGGCAATTGGTTAAGTTTAGCAACCTGCATAACACCTTCAGCTACACCGCAGCTGATTAACTTGTCTCTAAAAGCAAGTGCTTCTTCGTGGAATAAGTCAGACACTACAGTGATCACGGTGTTACCAGCAGCCAGTGAAGTAATGATAGACATTACCCAGAAGTTGAATGAGGTGTCTTTATCTGCAAAACACACAACACAACCACGAGGCTCGTAACGAATTGTATTTGACTCACCTGTAGGACCTGGAAGTTGTACAACTTTGCTTAAACGTTTTTCAACACGAATAATTTGCTCACGTGCATCAGCTAAAGTGTGTGATAGGTCATCAGCAAGTTGATCCATAATCTCAACATTGGCAAGTTTTGCTAATAACTGACGTACCACAGATACGCGGTTGTTTAGCGGCATTGCACGCCAAGCTTTTTCATCACGCATTGAGTTTTGCATTAGCTGGCTAACTTGCTCTTGCGCACCTTGGAATGCTTTAAGCGCTTCAGTATCAACTGCAACGTTAGTAGATTGACGGTTATCAGGTGTCTTGTTCTCTTTTACTAGGCGAGATAAGTAATTAGGGCCACCTGCTTTAGGGCCCGTACCAGAAAGACCACGACCACCGAACGGCTGAACACCTACTACCGCACCAATCATGTTACGGTTGATGTAAATGTTACCAGCTCGTGATTGCTTAGCTAAGTAGTTTGCACGCTCTTCAATACGTGAGTGAATACCCATGGTTAAGCCAAAACCAGTGCTGTTCACTTGGTCGATTACTTTATCGATTTCAGTGCCTTTGAAGCGGATCACGTGTACACATGGGCCGAATACTTCTTTCTTCAGTACAGATAGGTCTTTGATCTCATATAAACGAGGTGCAAAGAAGAAATGACCAGTGTCACCCATATCAGGTAATGGACATTCAAAATGCAGTGTTGCATTGCCTTTTAAGTACTCTACGTGCTCAGTAAGAGCGCTATGGGCTTTTTGGTCGATTACCGGGCCAACATCCGTTGAAAGGTAAGCAGGATCACCAACATGTAGCTCTTTCATTGCACCTTTGATCATGCTGATCACTTTGTCTGCGATTTCTTCTTGTACAAATAGTACACGAAGTGCAGAACAACGCTGGCCCGCAGATTGGAAGCCTGAAGAGATCACATCGTCAACAACTTGCTCCGGTAGCGCCGTTGAATCAACGATCATACAGTTTTGACCACCGGTTTCAGCAATCAGAGGCACTTGGTCGCCACCGCGCTCAGCAAGCGTTTGTGAAATACGCGTACCTGTCTCGGTAGAGCCTGTGAACATAACGGCTTGAATACGCTCATCAGGTACAATCACCTGACCAACTTTGCTACCACGTGCGATAACAGGCTGGACTACGTTTTCAGGTAAACCAACTTGCTTCATTAGGTCGATAGTACGAAGTGCGACCAGTGATGTCTGCTCAGCTGGTTTTGCAATAACAGTGTTACCTGTCACGATTGCCGCTGCCACTTGACCTAAGAAAATCGCCAATGGGAAGTTCCAAGGGCTGATACATAAAATCACGCCACGAGGAGAGAAACGCTCGTCTAAAGAAAGCTCTTCTGCTTTTGCTGCGTAGTAACGACAGAAATCAACCGCTTCACGTACTTCGTCGATACCATCTTGGGCAATTTTACCTGCTTCTTTAATACACAGAGCGATTAATTCGTCAGTGTGTTCTTCAAGAATATCACCAGTACGGCGAAGAATGTCCGCGCGCTCGTTAATTGGCACTTTAGACCAAGCTTCGAATGCTTGTTCTGCGTTGGTCACTAGCAGCTTCATTTCAGCTTCGTCTTGGTGACGAATTGAACCAAGTACTTCATCGTGGTTTGCAGGGTTGATAACCGCTTCATGACCTTCAGGCACATCATTGTGGCTAATTAGATTTTTTTCTACCCAAGCATTTAAGTTTTCACGCATTGGCGTGATGTGATTAATGTTGGTTAAGTCTAAACCTTTAGAGTTGTTACGCTCTGCGCCGAACATATCGATAGGCATGGTGATTTGCGTATTACGCTTGTTACGTAAACGCTGAATTTTTTCTACCGGATCTTCTAATAGGCTTTCAACAGGCTTGCTCTCATCAACAATCGCGTTAACGAATGAAGAGTTTGCACCGTTTTCTAATAGACGGCGAACTAGGTAAGCTAGTAGGTCTTCGTGCTGACCAACTGGCGCATATACACGACACTGTACTTTGTCTTCGGTTACAACTTGGTTGTATAACGAGTCACCCATGCCATGTAGACACTGGAATTCGAAGTTGTTGTATTCGCCGTTTGCTAGTTCAAGAATTGTTGCTGCAGAGTATGCGTTGTGCGTTGCGAACTGAGGGAAGATCACATCACGTGCGTTCATTAGTTTAATCGCACAGGCTTTATAAGATACGTCAGTGCTTGCTTTACGTGTGAATACCGGGAAGCCTTCAAGGCCATCAGCTTGAGTTAGTTTTACTTCAGTATCCCAGTAAGCGCCTTTCACAAGACGAACCATCATCTTACGGCCAACGCGACGGCAAAGAGCTTCTAACCAGTCAACAACCCAGATAGCGCGCTTTTGGTATGCTTGCATTGCCAGACCGAAACCGTTCCAGTCACCTAATGCTTCATCAGAGAATACTGCTTCGATGATGTCTAAAGAAATATCTAAACGGTCAGCTTCTTCAGCATCCACAGTGAAGTTGATGTCATATTGTTTAGCTGCAAGTGCAAGTTCTTTTAGTTTAGGCACTATTTCAGCCATTACACGTTCACGGTGTGAGAACTCATAACGAGGGTGAATCGCTGAAAGCTTTACAGAAATACCAGGGCTCTTGATAGGACCACGGCCCTTTGATGCTTTGCCAATGACATGAATCGCGCTCATATAGCTGTTGAAGTAACGCTCAGCATCGGCCATAGTGCGTGCTGCTTCACCTAGCATATCGTAAGAATAGGCATAGCCTTGTGCTTCTTTTTCTTTGGCACGCTCTAGGGCTGCTTCAATGGTGGTGCCCATTACGAACTGCTGACCCATGATCTTCATTGCGTATTGCACAGATTTACGGATAGCTGGCTCACCAATACGGCCCATAGTGCGTTTTAGCAGACCAAACTGTTCTTCTTTCGATTTGTCTGCATAGTCAACCATCTTGCCAGTCAGTAATAAACCCCAGCTTGATGCATTAACAAATAGAGAGTCACTGTTACCTAAGTGAGAGCTCCAGTCACCTTGACTTAGCTTGTCACGAATTAGTTCGTCTTGTGTTTCTTTATCTGGCACGCGCAGCAACGCTTCTGCTAAACACATTAATACGATGCCTTCTTCAGAAGATAAAGAATATTCTTCTAAAAGCGCATCAACACCACCTTTCCCTCGGTTGTCTTTGCGAATGTTTAATACCATTTGACGCGCGCGCTCCCAAGCACGGCTTCGAGCAGAAACACCAACTTCTGCTAAAGGCAAAATCTCATCGATTACTTGCTCTTCATCGATGCGATAAAAGTCACGGATCTTTTGACGGATCGGACATTGGGTCGTTAAGTCGCCTTTAAATAGCATAATGTGAACCCTCTAAAATTATAAGGTGATAGAAATTTCGTGCATTGTATACAAATACCAGCAGAAGATGCTGGTTTAATTTATCTATTTACGATAATTTACGGGGTAAATTTAAAATAATTCAGCATAAAATTCTGTATGACAACTTCAATCAAAACACGTGTGCTAGATCGCATTGATTTAGCAATTTTAGACGCTTTACACAAAAACGGCAGAATTTCGAATGTAAATCTCGCTAAGGCAGTAAACTTAAGCCCTAGCCCGTGTTTAGACAGAGTAAAAAAGCTTGAAAGTGAAGGTTATATCGAGGGGTATAGCGCTCGATTAAATCCTGAAAAATTAGGCCAGCATTTGGTGGCCCACGTAGAAATACGATTAAAAAGCTCTACAGAATCGGTATTTGAAACGTTCAAACAGCATATTATTCGGATCCCCCATGTTGTAAGTTGTGACATGGTCGCAGGTGGTTTTGATTATTTAGTGAAAATCCGTGTGCCAGATATGACCGTTTATCGTGAAGTGTTAGGACAAATTGTAGAAATTCCGGGCGTTGGTACAAATCATACTTATATGGTGATTGAGCATGTAAAACCAGATTTAGGAGTAGGGGTGCTTTAGGGTATGGAGTGTTTTTACTAGGTTTAATTTATTAAAAGCTTGTAATACATTCATGTATCTATAAGCTTTTACTCGCTTACTCGCTTACTC
>NZ_PPSW01000034.1 GCF_005876835.1 Pseudoalteromonas phenolica | reverse complement strand
CTGCCATTTTGTGTTTTAAGCTAAGTAATGATTAATACAATAAACTGTATAACTTTCTACGATATGTGCCTGCTAGTGCATCGCCGTCAGGTAAGCTGGCAATCAAATCTAAATAATCTTTTTTCGCTGTGCCAAAGTTTAAGTCTTTTCTTAGCACAGACAGTAATAGCTCTAGCGCCTGCTCTTTTTTACCCGCTTCGGCCAGTAGCGCTGCGAGCTGTGCTTTCAAGTCTTTGTTTTCAGGATCTGCATTTAATTGCTCGGTCAGTGCAATGATCTTTGGAGATTCCTGTGCACTTTGTGCCGCATTCAACTTAGCTTGCAGGTTTTGATAATATGGGTCGCGTTCAGATTCGACAACACTATCAAGTAACGCCTGACCATCTTCAAACTTTTGAATTTGAATACAGATATCAGCCAGTACCAGTTTCACACGGGTATTTTCTGGGTCAATCGCATAGGCTTGCTTGGCATAGTTAAACGCCGCATTTTGATCGTCATTTGCCAGCGCTTGCTTAGCTTGCTCAAGTAATAATGCTTCAGGGCTTGGTAAATGCTCAGCCAATGCCTCTTTAATTTCAGCATCGCTTTTAGGACCTGGTAATACGCCAACTGGTGCGCCATTTTTCAATAACACAATCGTTGGTAACGCCTGTAAGCCAACTTGCTGTGCTAGCTGAGATGCCAACGCTTGTTGTGTATCACAATCTATTGTCGCAATAAGTAAGTGCTCTTTGTAGCTTTGTGCTAGCACTGACAAAATATTCGCTTGTTCAATACACTCAGGTTGCTGCGCACTGAAGAACGTCATTAGAACCAGTTTATCGGCACTTTGCTCAGCAAGAACCTGCTGGATATTTTCAGGTGTTAATTGAATTTGGTTGTCCATAATTCACTTCTTAAATCTATGTATTATTCACTATATTGCGACTCTTCTCGCTTTTTCAAGCCTTGCTTTTCGCCCGAGGAGATTTAGCACTGCTTTTACCTTTACTCGCACTGCGCTTACCCTTTTTAAAACGCCTAAAACTGGCTTTGCCCTTACCTGCTAACCCTTGGAAACTAGCAGTTTGTGTGTCTTGTAATAAGCGATTTAAATGCACTTCAACTGAGCCCATAAACTGATTATACGATTGAGACTTTTGATAAATCTGCTCAAGAGATTGCTCCCAAACAGCGGTCATATCAGGGCGCCCGACACTTTCTGGTAACGCTTTGATCACGCTTTGCCCAATTTCGGTAGAGTGAATGGCTTTACCCTTACGCTGTAAATATTGTCTTTTAAAGAGTAGTTCAATGATCCCTGCACGCGTCGCTTCTGTGCCTATGCCATCAGTCTCTTTCAATATTTTTTTAATTTCTGGATCGGTCACATAACGGGCTATGCCCGTCATGGCAGCGAGTAATGTTGCATCGGTGAAGTGCTTTGGCGGCGACGTATGCTTTTCGATAACCTGTGCATCAACACACTGCACTTGCTCACCTTTTTGCAGCATTGGCAACTGAGCAAGCTCAGCCTCTCTTTTTTCTTGCTTGTTGAACAAGACTTCCCAGCCCTTATCAATCAGGCTTTTAAATTTAGAAGTAAATAACCCACCTTGAATAAGTGTATGGATCTCTCGCTCTGCGTAGATACTTGGCTCAAAAAATTGTGCCAAGTAGTGCCTTGCAATCAAGTAGTAAACGTTTTGCTCATTTTGGTTCAGCGAGCCGCTCGACTTTTTTGAGGTCGGAATAATCGCATGGTGCGCTCCGACTTTACTGTCGTTCCATGCAGATGACTTTATCTCTAAATTCGCTTTGCCTGTAAAAGCGCTTAATTTATCGCTAATGGCATCAATGGCGCCCACTACAGAACTGCGCTCTTTGTAATGATCTTTTGGTAAGTAACGGCAATCTGATCTGGGATAAGTGATCAGCTTATGCCTTTCATACAAACTCTGACAGGTATCAAGTACCAACTGGGCGTTCATGCCAAATACTTTGGCCGCTTCTATTTGTAGAGTCGATAAACTATGCGGCAAAGGGCGCGACTTTTTACTTTGGGTGCTTTTATCTTTGCTCACTTCACCCGGTTGGTTTTTAACTCTGCTCGCCACATTTTCAGCTAAGCCTTTGACCAGCACGCGACCTTCTTCATCCATATAAGGCTGACAGGCCTCACTTGGCTGCCACTTGCCCACATAGCTCGCACCAGTTTGGGTGTTTAACTGCGCTTCGACTTCATAAAACGGCTTTGAAACAAAATTAGCAATCTCCCAATCGCGATAAACGACCAACCCCAATACCGGAGTCTGCACTCGACCAATAGATAACACGCCTTGATAACCCGCTTGCTGCCCTTTGATGGTACTCATGCGTGTCATGTTGATGCCATAAAGCCAATCGGCACGCGCACGAGACAACGCTGAAACCGACAGCGATAAATAATCGAGGTTAGGTTTTAGGTTATTGATGGCCTGCTTGACTGCTGAAGGGTTTAAATCGCTTATCAGACAACGGAGAGTTTGCTCTTTTTGTGCTTTAGTGGCACCACAAAAGTTAATCATTTCGTCTATTAAAAGCTGCCCTTCTCGGTCTGGATCGCCCGCGTTGACAATGGTTTTAGCCGACTTAATTAACTTTTTAACGGTATTAAACTGCTTTTTAGTTTTGCTCTTTGCTACTAGCTGCCACTGCTCGGGCACGATTGGTAAATCAGCAATCGCCCACTTTTTAAATTTAGGGTCGTATACTTCAGGCTCTGCCTGCTCTAATAAATGGCCAATACACCAAGTGACAATATCGCCGTTCGCCGCTTCAATAAAGCCATCGTTATTCTTATGAGGTTTAGGTAGCGCATTGGCAATGGCTCTGCCTAATGACGGTTTTTCAGCGATATAGAGTTTCATTGTTATATTTATATACTGTATAAATTAACAGTTATGATAGAGCAATGGCGTGCTAAGTGCCAGAGTTTAAGTTTCAGCCATAAAAAAAGCGCCCATAAAAGGCGCTTTGGTTAAATGATATGTTGAAGTCTTATAGAGCGTTGAAAACGTCGTCTGTTTTCGCTGCACATACAAAATCGTTCTTATGCAGGCCTTTGATAGAGTGGCTCCACCAAGTGATTGTCACTTTGCCCCACTCTGTTAGAAGACCAGGGTGATGACCTTCTTCTTCAGCCATGTCGCCCACTTTGTTAGTGAACTCTAATGCCTGCTTGAAGTTTTTGAACTTGAATACACGCTCAAGTTGCATGATGCCATCACGCACTTCTGGAACCCAATCAGGGATCTGCTTAATTAATACTGCTAACTCTTCATCTGACACTTTAGGCGCATCAGCACGACACGCTTCACATTTTTGTGCACTTAAATCAGACATTACAAAATCCTTAACTTGCTAATTTTTCTTTAGGGGGAAACTTTGGCTCAAATAAGCCTAACTCTTTTGCTTCTTGTACTAACGCCATGATATCCATTTGTGAGATATCGAATAAATCATTAATTGAGTTAATTGTGTAGTACACAGGCTGCATAATATCAATGCGATATGGCGTACGTAGAACATCTAGCACTTCTAGTTTGTTGATTTCTGGCGTATCAGAGTAAACATATTGCGTTTCTCCCGGGCTTGAAAGCACACCACCGCCATAAATACGTAAACCGTCTTCAGTTTGCATTAAGCCAAACTCAACCGTGAACCAATACAAGCGTGCTAAATATACACGGTCTTTTTTCTCAGCGGCATAACCTAGTTGACCATATTTATGCGTAAACTCTGCAAATGCAGGGTTCGTTAGCATGGCGCAGTGACCAAAAATCTCATGGAAAATATCTGGCTCTTGCAGATAATCAAACTCTTCACGAGATCGAATAAAAGTTGCTACAGGGAACTTTTTGTTCGCCAATAGCCTGAAAAACTCATCAAAATCGATCAGTGCAGGTACAGGCTCTACTTGCCAACCTGTTTCACGACCTAGCGCTTCGTTTAACTCATGAAGTTGAGGAATACGGTCGTGTGGTAAGTTAATTTTCTCAAGGCCTTCCATGTACTCGTTACATGCTTTGCCTTCAATACACTTTAATTGACGTGCAACCAACTCAGACCATATTTTATTTTCTTCTTCAGTCCAAGCGATGATGCCATCTGCATCAGGTTGCTTTGATACATATTTACTTGCTTTAGCCATAATAACCTTCGCTGTTAGTTCGCTCTTGCCCCAGCTTGAGCGCTTCAACTTGTTGACTTGATACTAGGGAAAAGTAAGCAAAAGATTAATAGATGAGATGTTTCAAGGGATCCTGAAAATTCGAATTTTTGGAATTATTTATTTACGCCAGCGTAAACAAAATAAGACAGGTATATTTAAAAAGGGACTCGCAAGCCCCTTAAGTAAACTTTAGGTTACGCTAAATTTGCTTAAATGCCTGTTCTAAATCAGCAATGATGTCGTTAACATCTTCTAAACCAACAGAAATTCGGATCAAACCATCTGAAATGCCCGCAGCTTCACGCTCTTCTTTGGTGTAAGGCGAGTGTGTCATTGAGGCTGGATGCTGAATGAGTGTTTCTGGATCGCCTAAACTCACTGCTAACGTACACAGTTCAGTCGCATTAATAAAACGCTCACCTTGCTCTAGGGTGCCATCGATCTCAAAGGCAATAACGCCACCAGCCCCTTTCATCTGCTCGCCCAAGAATTTGTAACCCGGGTGAGAAGGTAAACCAGGGTAATACACTTCACTGACTTTAGAATGCGCATCTAAGAACTCAGCGACTTTTTGTGCACTTTGGCAGTGCCTTTCAACACGTACAGCCAGTGTTTTTAAGCCTCGGTTAATCAACCAAGCATCATGCGGACTGATGGTCGCACCAATATCTTTCAATACCGTAAGCTTTATCAGCTCTATGTGTTCTTGAGAACCACATACCGCACCTGCGACGACGTCACCATGGCCATTAAGGTATTTAGTTGCACTGTGGATCACGATATCTATGCCGAAATGTTTTGGCTTTTGCAGTAGCGGTGTCATAAAGGTGTTATCCACCACACTGATCAAATCATGCTTTTTAGCAAACTGACCCAGCATCGCTAAATCTATTACCGTCATATTTGGGTTGATCGGTGTTTCAACAAATACCATTTTAGTATTTGGTTTCACAGCGGCATAAAGCTCTGCTTCGTTGGTCATATCCACAAATGACACCTCAATGCCCCACTTAGGTAGCATGTGAGAAAACAGCGCAAAACTACAACCATATAATGCGCTAGATGCAATTAAATGGTCGCCTTGCTCTAGAAAGCTCAGTACAGATGCAGATACCGCCCCCATGCCTGTGGCAGTTGCCGCAGCATCTTCCATCTCTTCAAGCTGCGCAAGCTTTTGTTCAAGCTCACGGGTAGTCGGATTACCCAAGCGAGTATAAATGTAACCAGCTTCTTCACCCGCAAAACGCGCCGCACCTTGAGCTGCGTCTTTAAATTGAAAAGTAGATGTTTGATATAGTGGCGCGGTTAACGCGCCATGTGGGTCGTCAAAATGGACAGGACTATGGATGCAATTGGTGTTGTCATGATACTTCGTCATTTTATTGCCTATGAATTTATTATTATCAATAGACCAATAAATAATCCAGCAAGTAAAATTCCACAAGCAAGCCAGATGTTAAGACGGCTAGATGAGCAAAACCCTCTAAAAATCGTACAGTTAAGTTGTCAGTTTAATCATTTTTAGACGTTTTGGTACGCTCTAATAAAGCAGATAAAATACCTTGTGCTGATTGCCCTAATAAGGATTGCTTTTGCTCTAGCTTAGGGAGTGGTCTACATAACTCCATGGTTTTGTAGCCTAAGCGCGCTGTAAACACGCCTGCACTGAGGCCTTGTGCAGCTCGCGCTGACAACTTACCCAGCAACTCAGCACCCAAGCTGGTCGCCGCTAAGTCAGATACCAATTCGGACGCACCAGCAAACAACATCTGTTTAACCAATTGCTTGTACAACATAATGCGACTGCGATACGCCAGTTTGATACCGTAGTGTTGGCTTATCTTTTCAATCAAGCTGATACCACGCCACAGCACCGAAAGCATATCAAGTAATGCCATCGGACTGAGAGACACCAAAAGCGCTGACGTTTTTGCATGTTGGTTAATTATTGCTTTTGCCTGCTCATCTTTACTGACCAGTAAGGTTGTTTGATATAACTGTAAAACTTCTTTGTCAGTATGGTGCGGTTTTAGGCTGGCTTTAAATTCTTTTACTTCTGCATCGGTATGTTGTTTTAGTAAGGGTTGTAGCCAGGTTTCTGCTTCACCAATTTGCGTGCTACTCATTAACCGAAGCGCATCATTTTGGCGCAGGTTTTGTTGTTTCAACGCTTTTAATGAAACCGCTTCCTTGAATAAGAATTTGCTCAGCACCAATAACGCAGAAGTCAGCACAAAGCCATAAAGCCCTGCTAGTAATATAGACTCTTGCATTGCCTCAATGATGGTGTAACCCGTTTCAACCGCGATTAATAACAAAAAGCTAATGACGAAAATGCCTTTGAAATTGAAGCGACTGCTTTTAGGTTTAAATACTGGCTCTAACTCTTGTTCAAACTCACTGCTTCCATCAATGACATCTAGTTCTTCGACTATTTCAAAGCGCTTGCCTGTTTCTAACTCTTTTTGGGTCTCGCCGACATCACCGACATTAATACGTCTACCCGGTTTTAATTGAGCTGATTGATTGTCTGTCATTGCAATTTATCTCCAATTAAAAACTGTAGGGCATGATCTAAACGGGTATGGGTTAACTCGCCTTTGGCGCTTGGTAATGGCGCGAATGAAATAAACTCGAAACCATGAGTCGGCCACTGACTTTGAGTAATAAAGTGGTTAGGCGGTTCTGGCGGCAAATAAGTGAGCCATTCATCTTCATTGAGTGGCTTGCCATAGATGCAATCTAAGGCTTTGTCGCCTTCTTTTATACGCTTCGCCAGAGTGCTTTGCACCGATGACATCGCCATTGTTTCAATCTGCACGCCATTAAAACGCATATCATTGGCTTGCTCGCCTACCAAGTCATGCAATAACTGCGCTATGGCCACTTGCTGAGTGCCATTCACATGGTCGCACTTATTCGCAGCAAAAAGTACTTTATCAATTTTTGGTGAAAACAAGCGCTTAATTAAATTAGAGCGGCCGTAATTAAATGATTGCAACACGGCTTGAAGCGTATGTTTTTGTTCAAGCAAAGATTGCGGGCCATCATTTAGGGCACTCATCACATCAACGAGTACCAACTGGCGGTCAAATTCGCAAAAATAGTTTTTATAAAAAGGCGTGATAACTTGCTTTTTATACGCCTCAAAACGGCTGGCTAAATGGCTATATTGACTATTTTCTTTGTCGTTACTCTCACGGCACGGGAAGAACAACAAGATTGGGGCATCTTCTAAATCACCAGGGATCAATTGTCTTCCTGGTTGCAGATAAGCGAGCTGTGTCTGTGATTTTAGCTGCTTTAACGCTTGCGTGTAGAGATTAGATAACTGCTTAAGCACTTGCTCATCAATATTTTTTTCACTATTGAATTGTTCGAGCTCAGTTAGAAATGGCTGTGCATATTGTCTGTATTCTGGCTTTTCAAACAAGTTGAGCATTGACTCACTCCAGCTTGCATAATCTTGCTCAAGCATGGGCAAATCAATTAACCACTCTCCCGGGTAATCAATCAACTCTAAATAGAGGGTACTTTGCGGTGAAACATGCTGCTTTAGTCCATGCTTGGTTTCGTACCGAATAGCAATCGTTAAAGTATTAATGCGTTTTGTAGATTCAGGCCAATTGGGCTCAGAATTCAATAAACAATTTATGGCACTAGGGTAATCAAAAGTAGGAATGTCTAACGCGGACTGTGGTACTTGTTTAGCTGCAATCAGGCGGTCATCCTTTACGACATCAAAAAAAGGTAAATTCTGTTTGTTGGTTTGTGTGGTTAAATGTTTTACGAGCGCTGTTATAAATGCCGTCTTGCCGCTGCCACTAAGGCCAGTAACGGCCAACTTTACATGCTGATCTAGGCTACGATGGAGGGTCTTTTGGGCTTTTTGTTTGAGTTTATCAAGGTTCACGTGGCTGAATAAATTCGGACTCATTATAACAGTATCACTCCCTGTTAGAGAAAGCGTGCGGCCTACACTAAAATTTAGCCGCACTCGCTTGAAGATGATGGATATACCAATTTTATTGATTAAATGTCCTTTCTAATGAACTAGATAGTCCCTTAACTTTTATCTGCCGCAATGAGCGAACAAAACTTCAATGTAATTGGTATTACAGCTTATTAATTTCACGTGACACAGTAAACTCACTTGATGTCACATAAGTTTCCATATTTTGAATACGACCGTCTAAACGGGTTAAGCGATCTTTTAAGTCGAATAGCGCCTGACGAGGTGGTTCGCCCTTTTGCCATACTTTAAACTTCACTGAGATTGGATCAATCTCATCAAATTTGCCCGCATTCTGCGACATATTTGGCTCTTTTTTATCGAGAATAAACCAACAGGCTATATACACAACGACAAATAAAGGACCTCCAGATAACAATACAGCTGTGATAAACAGGATGCGAACCAGCCATAATTCCATATTGAAGTAATCACTTAGACCTGCACATACGCCTGCTATTTTTCCACGTTTTGGATCTCGATATAGTTCTTTCTTTAGATTGTTCATACCTTACGTCTCCACTGTGGTGACTCCTGATCTAATAATGCTTCAAGGGTCTCAACGCGTTCAGCCATTTTCTCAGCTTTATTAGCCAGCTCTAACAGTTGGCGATGTTCGTGTTCGCTTAAACCTTGGCTTACTTGCTTCTTACTGCGATAGTGAAGAATGAGCCAAAGTGGGGCAACAATCACCATAAAAATAATAATCGGGGCAACTAAAACTTCTAAATCCATCATCAATACTCCTATAACTCAACCTGTTGTGTCAGTGCCTGCCTAGGCAGGCACTTATTAACTTTTATTCTTTGTTTGCTAACTTTTTCTTTAAAGCCGCTAGCTCGTCATCAACTTGCTCATTTTTTTGTAAATCAGCAATTTCATCCGATAGTGACTTTTTACCTAAATCATAAGCTTCTACTTGTGATTCTAGTCCATCGATCTTGCTTTCGTAGCGCTCGAAACGATTAAGTGCATCTTCAACTTTTGAGCTGTCTAATGCCTTTTTCACTTCTAAACGAGACTCAGCTGAACGCTGGCGTAGCACAATGGCCTTTTGTCTCGCTTTCGCATCGGCTAGCTTATCTTGAAGTGTTGCAACTTCTTGCTGTAATTTCTCAATATGAGACTCTACATGCTCAAGTTCTTTTTCAACACTTGCTGCCGCATCTGATGATTTTTGTCTTTCAAGTAGTGCTGAACGTGCTAGATCTTCACGATCTTTAACCAGTGCTAGCTCAGCTTTTTCTTGCCATTGTTGTGCTTCTTGATTTAGTTGCTCAACACGACGTGCTAATTCTTTCTTCTCAGCCAGTGTTTTAGCTGAAGTAGAGCGAACCTCTACTAATGTGTCTTCCATTTCTTGAATGATGAGGCGAACCATTTTTTCTGGATCTTCTGCTTTATCAAGGATGGCATTGATATTTGAATTAACAATGTCTGCAAAACGTGAGAAAATTCCCATAATCTTTACCTCTTCGGTTACTCAATTAATTTAACTGAGTTAGTAGTATCAAATTGCTTGCCAACTTTCACAGCAAATAAAAACAATAAAAATCAATACCTTATTAAATTTCAAAAACTTCTTTTTTTCAAGCTTTTTTTAAAATACACTAATAGTTAGCAAAAATAACTAAGAGTTAGGCAATATGAGTCAGTTTCGCCAACAGGATAATTTACTTGGCCAATCAGACAGCTTTTTAGCTGTGCTAGACAAGGTTTCACAACTTGCTCCACTAGATAAACCCGTACTAATCATCGGTGAACGAGGAACAGGTAAAGAACTTATTGCAGCCCGCCTTCATTATTTATCTGAACGTTGGGACCAAAACTACGTTAAGTTAAACTGTGCGGCCCTTAATGAGAACTTACTTGAAAGTGAGTTGTTCGGTCATGAAAGCGGTGCCTTTACTGGCGCAAGTAAACGCCATGAAGGCCGATTCGAGCGCGCCAATGGCGGTACATTATTTTTAGATGAGCTAGCAAACACCTCTGCCATGGTACAAGAAAAGCTTCTGCGTGTTATTGAATACGGTGAGTTTGAGCGTGTCGGTGGTAAAAGTACCGTAAAAGTAGACACACGATTAGTATGTGCAACCAATGAAGATCTACCCACATTAGCTGATAACGGTGAATTTCGTCACGATTTATTAGACCGCCTCGCATTTGATGTCATCACGCTGCCACCTCTTCGTGCAAGAAGAGAAGACATCGTCTTACTGGCAGAGCAATTTGCCATAAACATGGCCAGAGATCTTGATTGGGCACTGTTCAGTGGCTTTACAAAAAAAGCCATGGACAAGCTATTAGATTACGACTGGCCGGGTAACATCCGTGAACTAAAAAATGTAGTTGAACGTAGCTTATATCGCCATGGTAGTGAGCAGTTGCCTGTTCATGAAATTATTTTCGACCCATTTGAAAGCCCATATCGTCCTGCTCAGCGTATTAAAGCACCGACAAATATTGAACGCGCCCCAGAAGTAATAACCCCAGCAGCGGATGAAGTCTCCACTGCTACAGTTATTGAGCAAACTAAACAAGCTGAGAATAATTTTTCATTCCCATGCGATTTGAAAACACTGTCAAACGACTATGAAATTGAACTGCTGAAAAAAGCGTTAGAACATAGTCAATTTAACCAAAAGAAGACTGCACAAATGCTCAGTTTAACGTATCATCAATTGAGAGGTTATCTGAAAAAATACAATCTGTTAGATCAGAAACAAGAGGCGTAAATCGTGCGAATACTGCTGCTGGGCACGCTGTGTACTTTGCTACTGGGCTGCATTGATGCGCCTAATGTGAAGTTAAATGAGAAAAACCAAGGGTTAGTTTATTGTGCTGAAGCCAACCCTATGACATTTAACCCACAAGTCACAACAACCGGGTCAACCATAGATCTCATTGCAAACCAGCTGTATGACCGCTTAATCAGCATTGATCCAGATACTGCAGAATTTAAACCTGAGCTTGCTGAATCTTGGGGAGTATCAGATGATGGCACAACCATCACCTTTTATTTACGAAAAGGCGTGCAGTTTCATCACACTGATTACTTCACACCTAGCCGAGAAATGACCGCAGATGACGTGGTGTTTTCTTTTGACCGCTTATTCAATGTGTATAACCCCTATCACTTCGTTGGCGATGCGACTTATCCCTATTTTCAAAGTGTCGGTTTAGATCAGCTGATACAAGAGATTATCAAAGTCGATGATTACACTGTGCAGTTTAAATTGTTTAATGCTGAAAGCAGTTTTTTATCAAACTTAGCAACTGACTTTGCCGTGATTACCTCTAAAGAGTACGCAGACATTCTTGCGGCCGCTGAAAATAAATCTCAGTTTGATAATAAACCGATAGGTACAGGTCCTTATAAATATAAGCAATACCTTCGAGATAATTTAGTCCGTTACCATAAAAATGAAACCTATTGGAAACACCCAGTTGCTATGTCGCAATTGGTGTTCGATATCACAACCAATAACACCAGCCGCATTGCCAAGATGTTGACGAAAGAATGTGATGTCACCGCGCATCCAAGTGCTTCACAATTGGCGGTGTTAAGCAAACGTGCTGATATAACCGTAGATAAAGCTGAAAACCTGAATATTGGTTATTGGGCATTTAATACCGAAAAAGAACCTTTTGATAATTCGCTCGTACGCAAGGCACTCGCCCACTCTGTTGATTTCAATAAAATTCTACAAGCTGTTTTTTATGGTAATGGCCAAGTTGCTAAGTCTTATTTACCTCCGGCTTCCTGGGCATTTTCTGAACAAGAGAGTATGCCGACCTATAACCCGACTTTAGCAAGAAAATACCTTGATATGGCTGGCTACGAAGATGGCTTTGAAATGACGATTTGGGCAATGCCGGTATCGAGAATTTATAATCCCAATGCGCGCAAAATGGCTGAGCTTATTCAGAGCGATTTAAAACAAATTGGCGTGACAGCGAAAATAGTCGAGTACGAGTGGAATACATTTATTGAACGTATTGGTAAACATGAGCATGACAGTGTATTACTCGGCTGGGTTGCTGATACGCCAGACCCTGATAACTTTTTTAGTCCACTATTGAGTTGTACAGCGACTTTCAGCGATAAAAACCCAGCGAATTGGTGTAATCCAGAATTTGACTTACTACTGACTAAAGCGCTCGACACAACAGATATCGAAGAAAGAAAAGCATTTTATGCCCAAGCTCAAGCCATGATCATTGACCAGCTCCCGCTTGTGCCAATTGCTCACGGCATGCGCTTTCAGGCTTCAAGCAAAGAGGTTAAAGGCATCGACTTGAAGCCATTTGGTGGGATCTCTTTAGCAAATGCAAGGAAACAGTAATGCGCGAGTATTTATTCAGACGACTAAGCCTTTTACTGTTCATGCTGCTTACTCTGACTGCATTTACTTTTTCTTTGAACTATTTGTTTCCGGGTGATGTGCTTACAAATCTCAGTGGCCAAGTAAATAGTAGTTATGCGCAGTCACAAGCATTGGCCGATAAGTACCAGTTAGAAGAGAACATCATTGTGCAGTATGGTGCGTTTCTAGGCCGCATCGTTGATGGCGACTGGGGCTACTCTCTATCATCTGGACAGCCCGTTTTTGAACATATTTTGTTGCTCTTTCCTGCAACGATTGAACTATGTGTTTATGCACTCGTTGTTGCAATTGTGCTCGGTATTCCAGCAGGTGTCATTGCCGCAGTTTTTCACAAACGATGGCCTGATAAAGTCATTAACTCACTCACCTTAATGGGCTTTTCTATTCCCATATTCTGGTTAGCTTTATTGCTTATTATGGTGTTTTGCTTGGGGTTAGGTTTATTCCCCATGTCTGGAAGAATTGGCCTACTTTATGAAATTGAGCCTTATAGCCACTTTATATTGGTCGACATTATCGCGCAGGGCTTTCCATACGGTGGCTTTGCATTCATTGATGCATTAAAGCACTTAGCATTGCCAACCATTGTACTCGCTATGTATCCGACAACAGTGTTAATTCGATTTACTCGCGACTCAATGCTCAATGTACTTGAACAAAACTATATTAAAACTGCTCGCGCTAAAGGCTTAAACCGTCGTCAGTTGATTTTGCATCATGCGCTTAGAAATGCACTTTTGCCTGTGATTAAGCAAATCGGTCTGCAGTTTAGCACTTTATTGACACTTGCCATGATCACCGAGGTGATATTCTCTTGGCCAGGTGTTGGTCGCTGGCTGATTGAAAGTATTTATCAACGAGATTACCCAGCGATCCAAGGTGGTTTATTAGCTGTGTCTATGTTTGTTATTTTCGCCAATATGTTTGCTGAATTTAGCCATACCGTGTTAAACCCTATTTCTAGGAATCAAGCGCATGGCAAAATTTAAATTATTTAGTGAAGAGTCGAACCGCTCGCCCCTTTCTCGTTTATGGAAGAAGTTCAAGGCTAACCACCCTGCGCTTGTTGGCTTGTGGATTTTTATTGCACTTACTTTATTAGCGTTGTTTGCACCGCTAATTTCACCTTACAGCATAAATCAGCAACATGCTGATGCACTCTTACTCCCACCTTCATGGCATGATGCCGGTGATGTAAGATTTATACTTGGCACAGACGACCTTGGCCGAGATATTCTGTCTAGGCTGATGAACGGAGCTACTTTCACCTTTGGTTTATCAATCATTGCAGCTTTAATTACCACCGTTTTAGGTGTCATTATTGGCTCGCTAGCAGGTATGAGTAAAGGCATTCGCTCAAGCTTTTTTAATCACCTGCTCGACATCACCTTGTCTATTCCCTCTTTGTTGTTAGCTATTATCATCATTGCAATCTTGGGCCCAGGTTTACTCAATACCGTTTGGGCGATTATTTTGGCTTTGCTTCCTCAATATGTGCATTCAATCAGAAACTTAGTGGTAGAAGAGCTGAGTAAAGATTACATCAGTGCCTTTCGCTTAGATGGCGCCAGTAAATGGAAAATACTGGTTCGAGGCGTATTTCCTAATATTTACGAGCATATTGTGGTTATTTTCACCATGGCACTTTCAACGGCTATCTTGGACATTGCAGCGCTGGGTTTTCTCAAATTAGGGGCTCAGCCACCGACGACTGAATGGGGCGCTATTTTGGCTGAAAACCTCGGTCTAATTTACCTAGCCCCATGGACTGTTGGTTTGCCTGGTGTGCTATTATTTATCGCTGTTTTATCGACGAACCTTGTAGGTGATGGTTTGAGACAAGTATTGAAAGATCGTAAGGCTGACTGATGCATTTACTCGACATCAAAAACTTAACCATAGAGCTACCTACCGAAAATGGCGTTATTCGTGCTGTTGATAAAGTGAATTTGAGCCTCAAAGAAGGCGAAGTACATGCGCTGGTTGGCGAGTCAGGCTCTGGCAAAAGCTTAATCGCAAAGGCCATTGTCGGGGTTTTAAATAAACGCTGGCGTGTCACAGCCGATAGGATGCATTGGCAAGGGGTCGACTTAATGCGCTTACCGCCGGAAAAACGTCGAAAACTAGTCAGCCAAGATATTGCGATGATCTATCAAGAGCCGAGTAGAAGCCTTGACCCAACTGCAAAAATATTTGAACAAGTCTCAGAGTCAATCCCTGAAGAGTCGTTAAGTGGTAACTTTTTAGTGCGCAGACAACTAAGAAAAAAACGCGTCAAAGCGCTACTACATAAAGTGGGGATCAAAGACGATAAGCGTGTTGCTGATAGCTACCCTCATGAGCTTTCAGAAGGGATCTGCCAAAAAGTCATGATAGCCATGGCCATTGCTCGAAACCCAAAGCTGTTAATTGCTGATGAACCAACTACGGCACTTGAAAGCACCACAAGAGCACAAGTTTTCAGACTATTAAAAAGTCTTAATCAGCTCAAGAATATGTCTGTATTAATGATTTCTCATGAGCTCGAAGAAATCACCACTTGGTCACATGCTATGCATGTATTGTACTGTGGTCAAATGGTGGAGGCTGGGCCCACAGAAAAGGTATTTAATGCCCCGCTACACCCTTATACGCAAGCCTTAGTAAAAAGTTTGCCTGATTACGCACAGGGCCTTGCCCATAAAGAGAGTTTTTATGCGCTTAAAGGCACCATTCCACCTTTACAGCACTTACCCATAGGCTGCCGCTTAGGGCCAAGGTGTCCACAAGCGCAAAAGCAGTGTGTGGTTACCCCTAAGCAAAAAAAATCTCATGGTCATACTTTTGCTTGCCACTTCCCTTTATTAAAGGAAGATAAAAAATGCAACCCATCTTAAAAGTTCAGTCTCTGCACAAGACCTATCACGTTAGAGTCGGTTTATTAAAAAGAAAAAACATACCTGTATTGACCGATATATCCTTTTGCTTAGGTAAAGGTGAAACCATCGCCGTTATAGGTGAAACTGGCGCAGGTAAAAGCACTTTGGCAAAACTATTAGCCGGTGCAGAGCAAGCCGAAACAGGGCAAATTTTACTTAATGGGACAACCATTGAAGACGATGGCGTTAGGCAAGATCACTGTCGTCATATTCGTATGATTTTCCAAGATCCTACTCGCTCTCTCAACCCTGGTCTCACAATAGGTGAGATACTCGATGACTGCTTGAGTTACAACACAGAGTTAACTCACAAACAACGAGATAAAAAAATTGCCCATGTTTTAATTCGGGTTGGTTTGCTTGAGGAACATTACCATTACTATCCGCACATGTTTAGTGGGGGGCAATTACAGCGTGTCGCGCTCGCTAGAGCACTTATTTTAGATCCTAAGGTATTGGTACTCGATGAAGCCTTATCGTCGCTTGACCCATCTGTTAGGGCGCAAACAGTCAACCTCTTGTTAGCATTACAGAAAGAAACTGGCTTGAGCTATGTTTTGATCACACATCATTTAAGCTTAGTCAAACATATGAGTGATAGCTTATTGGTACTTAACAAAGGCAAGGTGGTTGAATATGGGAAAACCGCACAGGTATTTGCTCAGCCGAAATCTAAGGTAATGAAAAGGCTGCTTAACGTGTAAGCAGCCTTTTTTGAAATTTATGTCTGTTATTAAGTAAACAGAATTACATGATGCGAGAAAATAGGCGAGATTTACGGCCTTGGCGTTGTCGGCGCATGTTAGAGCGGATCTGAGCACGCGTACCAGCCAACCAGCTCTCACGGTCAACTTTTGCATCTTCACCTCGGCGAGACTCCTCAGTCGCTCTGAAGCTACAGAATTCTGAATATGCTTTAAGATCTAGAGACATATCTTGTAAAACAAGTTCAATCATAATCGCATCATCGATATAACCTAGGCCAGGAATATGATCAGGTACTACATCTTCAGGCTCGCTGAAGTATGCTAGTGAAGCGATAATGTCTTTTCTTTCTTCTTCTGGGATCTGCCATTCTGTATCTTGAACTGCATCAATTAACGTCGCCAAAGACGCCATTCTTGTGCGAACAAATTCTGGCAGTTCACTCTTTTCCATCTCATCAACTAGCTGTTGCGCTTTGGTTAAGATTTCGCTTTCTGAATAGTGTGAAGTTTTGCTGATAACTTTGTCCATCATGCTCTTAAAATGCGCTAAATCTGCATCTGATAGTTCAAAGTTGATTTCGATTGCCATGTTCCCAGCTCCCTGAGTTTTTATTGTTTGTAGATATTACTCTAACCATAGAGCAATGGGGATTTATGTCAATAATAGAGCGTACAAAAACCCGGCAAACTTGCTATTGTTTTGTAAATTAAAATAAAAAAAGCGCCATAAAGGCGCTTTTTAGTTTATAAAAAATTTACTTTAATTTTCTTCAGTAACTTGTACAGTTGGGCGTACTACTTCTGCTTTCGACTCAAGAGCAGAAACAAACGCTAAGTAGTTTTTATTTATCGCTGACATGGTAATGCCCTGCTTTTGTTGCGCATCTAGTTCAGCCGTAATTTCAGGGGTTGTAACTGAGTTCAATTGAACAAGTGCTACATCACCGTTATTTAACGTGACTAAGCTTTCAACTTTGCCGTTTTCCGATGGATGAGGTAAAGCAAATACCTCTTTCACAATCGCAGGCGCAACAGAGTAAGATTGACGTTGCAGCGCTGCCTCAGTGCTAACCTCAGTTGTTTCTGCTGTCGCAATCTCTTGTAACGCTTTGCCTGCTTTAAATTCAGTAAATAGGTTTTCTGAATATTCAGCAAGTAACGATGATGCTTTTTCGTTTGTTAAAGTCGATACAATTTGTTCTTTTACTGCTTCAAGCAGCTTAGTTGCTGCAGCAACATGCTCTGTCACACGCACAACCACAAAATGCTCTGGTGCCACTTCTAACACTTCAGAGTTCACTTTGTCTTCAAGCAACTCTGGTGTAAAGATAGTTGTTGAAACAGCTGGTGAATTTAAAGGTGCAGGTAACATCATACGACTAACAAGTTCAGTTGTTTTCAACTCAACACCTGCAGCAAGTGATGCATCTTCTAAAGTATCAGCAACTTCGAACGCAAGCTCTGCCACTTCTGTTTGCTTTTGGTAGAAAAGATCAAGTTTTGCGTTCTTTTCAAGTTCAGCTCTTAGTTCAGCGGCAACTTCCTCAAATGGTTTCTCAACTTGCGCTTGTAAATCTGTCAATTTAATAATGTGATAACCAAACTCAGTTGCAACAACGTCAGTAAAGTCACCGATGTTTGTTAGTGCAAATGCAGCGTCTTCAAACGCAGGTTCCATTACATCACGCTCAATCCAATCAAGGTCACCGCCAAGTTCAGCACTGACGATGTCATCAGATTTTTCTTCAGCTAAGGTAGCAAAGTCTGCGCCCGCTTTTAGCTCAGCTAAGATAGCGCTAGCTTTTTCTTCTGCTGCAGCATCATCTTCGCTGTTATCGATAAGAATGTGCGCAACTCGACGCTTTTCTTCTTCTAAATACTGCGACTTACTTTCTTCATAGTAAGCGCGTACATCTTCATCAGTCACTGGCGTATCTAAAGCAATATCGTCGGCTTTTAATTCTAGATACTGAACAGCAACTTGCTCTGGCGCCATAAATTGTTGCTGATTAAGCTGATAATAATCATTCACTTCTTCGTCAGATACTGACACTTGAGACTTCATTTTCTCTTTTGTCAGAACAACATAGTCGATATTTCGTGTTTGTTGTTGCAGAGCAGCTGTTTGCTGTAATTCACCAGGTAACACAAAATCAGAGCCTGCAACGGCAGAGACCAGTTGCGTACGTGTCATTTCTTCACGTAGGAACTCTCTGAATGTGTCTGGTTGGAAGTTCATCTGACGGATCGCACGAAGATAAGCGTCATTGTTAAACTGACCTGCAACTTGGAAGTAAGGCATTTCAACAATCGCCTGCTTCACTTGCTCGTCACTAACACGTAGACCTAACTGAAGTGCAAGTTGGTTTTGTAATTCTTGTTGTACCAAACGATCAATCACGCCATTGCGGATCTGCGCCATATAATTTGGGTCAGCTGCGATTTGCGCAAAGTATTCACCAAACTGTTGTTCAAGACGCGCACGCTCATTTTCAAAAGCACGTGAGAACTCAGTTTGACTAATTTGAACCCCATTAACTTCTGCGACAGGTTGCTCTGTGGTTTGACCTAGGTAACCACCTATCCCTGCTAACGCAAAAGACAGGATAACTAAGCCAAGGATAATTTTGGCTGCAAGGCCCTGTGAGCCTTCTCTGATCTTTTCTAGCATTGTTGTTTCTCTTATCTAAGCCAAAGCACGCACGCGCTTTGATTTTTAGCTATTGTAAAAAAAGCGTATCTTAACAGATACGCTTTTTTACTTGAAGCTACACGAGACTGACTTAACGTTTTAAACGTGAATCAGTGTAAAGCCTCGTCACTAATTTAATTAGTTTACTGCGTCTTTCAGTGCTTTACCCGCTTTGAAAGAAGGAATGTTAGCAGCTGCGATTTGGATAGTTTCACCAGTCTGTGGGTTACGGCCTGAACGTGCAGCACGCTCACGTACAGAAAAAGTACCGAAACCAACTAATGCTACAGAATCGCCATCTTTTAACGCACCAGTAACTGACTCGATGAATGAATCTAGCGCACGACCTGCCGCTGCTTTAGAGATGTCAGCATCAGCTGCGATTTGATCGATTAATTGAGATTTATTCACAATATCATCCTCTTACATTGTTATTATCAAAAGCGAGAGCATTTTTTGATAACTACCACTTTTTGTTATTACTACTAGAAAGTAAACTACTTTCTAATTCTTAAAAATCTTTGTAAGCCTAAGCCACATAAGGCCTAGGCTTGAATCAGAGCCTAACTTATCACACCAATGTGATTTGAAAAGCCCTTTACAGCACTTTTTTAGCTATTTTCGACTTTTTTCTGAGTTTCAACAGAAAATGACTCGATTGGTTCAGCTAAAGCCAGTGATAACACCTCATCAATCCAAGAAACAGGGTGAATTTCTAAGCCTTCTAGCACATTCTGAGGAATTTCTTTCAAGTCTCTTTCATTCACTTTAGGAATAACAACGGTTTTAATACCACCACGGTGCGCTGCCAGTAATTTCTCTTTTAAACCACCGATAGGCAGTACTTCACCACGTAAAGTGATCTCGCCTGTCATCGCCACATCAGAACGAACTGGGTTACCAGTAAGGCTAGAAACTAAAGCAGTCACCATAGCAATACCGGCACTCGGCCCATCTTTAGGTGTTGCACCTTCTGGCACGTGTACGTGAATATCACGCTTTTCATAGAAGTCATCATTAATGCGCAATTTATCAGTACGACTACGAACAACCGTCATAGCTGCCTGAATCGACTCTTGCATTACATCACCCAAAGAGCCTGTAAATGACAGCTTACCTTTACCTGGCATTGAGGCACACTCGATAGTCAGTAAGTCACCACCGACTTCAGTCCATGCCAAGCCAGTCACTTGACCAATTCTGTCACCGTCTTCTGCTTTACCAAAGTCGTGGCGATGTACACCTAAATAAGACTCTAAGTTGTCACCATTAATAACAATTTGCTTGTTGTCTTTGTTTAATAAGATGTCTTTAACCGCTTTACGACAAAGCTTTGAGATCTCACGTTCTAGGCTACGAACACCCGCTTCACGCGTGTAATAACGAATAATACCTATGATAGCGCTATCTTCGATTTCAACCTCACCTTCTTTCAAACCATTACGCTTAATCTGCTTTGGAATAAGGTGCTGCTTAGAAATATTCAGCTTTTCATCTTCTGTATAACCAGATAGGCGGATCACTTCCATACGGTCAAGAAGAGGACCTGGAATATTGAAGCTGTTAGACGTCGCAACGAACATCACATCTGATAAGTCGTAATCGACTTCTAAATAATGATCTGCAAAGGTGCTGTTTTGTTCTGGATCTAATACTTCTAATAATGCAGAAGCTGGGTCACCACGCATGTCTGATGACATTTTATCGATTTCATCCAGCAAGAATAATGGGTTTTTCACCCCAACTTTACTCATACTCTGAATAAGCTTACCCGGCATTGAACCAATGTAAGTTCTACGGTGACCGCGGATCTCAGCTTCATCACGAACGCCACCCAGTGCCATACGCACATACTTACGACCCGTTGAACGTGCAATTGACTGGCCTAAACTGGTTTTACCAACGCCAGGAGGACCCACTAAACACAGGATTGGACCTTTTAGTTTGTTGGTACGTTGTTGAACTGCTAGGTATTCAATAATACGTTCTTTTACTTTCTCTAGGCCGTAGTGATCAGCATTTAAGATTTTTTCAGCGCCAGCTAAATCTTTCTTTACCTTAGAACGTTTCTTCCAAGGTACATTGATCATGGTATCAATGTACGAACGCACGACTGTCGCTTCTGCAGACATTGGCGACATCATTTTTAACTTGTTCAGTTCAGCTGTGGCTTTTTCTTCTGCCTCTTTAGGCATTTGTGCTTCGCTAATACGCTTTTTCAATGCTTCAAATTCATCAGGTACATCATCTAGCTCACCTAACTCTTTTTGAATCGCTTTCATTTGTTCATTCAGATAGTACTCACGCTGTGACTTTTCCATCTGCTTTTTAACGCGAGAGCGGATTTTTTTCTCTACTTGTAGTAGGTCAATCTCACCTTCCATTAAAGCCATTAAGTACTCTAAGCGCTCTGTTACGCTTTCAAGTTCAAGTACCTTCTGCTTTTCAGGCACCTTAATAGGCATATGTGCAGCCATTGTATCAGCTAGTCGAGCAGCTTCATCAATACCAGATACTGATGATAAAACTTCTGGTGGGATCTTCTTATTAAGCTTTACATAGCCTTCAAATTGACTAATTGCACTGCGCACGAAAATATCTTGCTCTTGCTCGTCAATATCTTGTGAAGCAACAAATTGCGCAGTCGCAGAAAAATATTCATCGGTTTCAATGAATGATTCGATACGGGCTCTTTGCGTACCTTCTACTAGCACCTTTACTGTGCCATCCGGTAATTTTAATAACTGTAATACAGTCGCAATTGTACCTGTTGTATAAATTTCATCTGTTGAAGGATCATCAACCGCAGCATCCATCTGCGCGGCTAGAAAAATTTGCTTGTCTTTTTCCATCGCCGCTTCAAGACATCTGATCGATTTTTCACGACCAACAAATAGCGGGATCACCATATGCGGATACACAACAACGTCGCGTAGGGCCAACACAGGAATTTCGACTCGATCAGTTCTCTCAAGTGTCATTATTTTCTCTTCGCATTTTGGTTATTCGTTAATAATGGCAATATGGGGATTAAACCCATAAAGTTCAACCGATTGATAAAAAAAGGAGCCATTGGCTCCTTTTTTATACCGAATCTTAATTATTCTGAAACAGCTTTGTCTTGGTTGCCGTTTTCATAAAGAAGAATTGGGTCAGATTCACCTTTAATCACAGTTTCATCAATAACGACTTTACTGACATCTTCTATTGAAGGTAAATCATACATAGTATCTAGCAGTACACCTTCAACAATAGAACGCAGGCCACGGGCACCCGTTTTACGTTCCATCGCTTTGTGTGCAATCGCTTTCAGGGCGTCTTCTCTAAACTCTAGTTCAACACCTTCCATTTTGAAAAGTGCACCAAATTGTTTAGTCAGCGCGTTTTTAGGCTCACTTAAAATTTGAATAAGTGCTGCTTCATCAAGCTCTGTCAGCGTCGCTACAACTGGAAGACGACCAATAAATTCAGGGATTAAACCGTACTTCACTAAATCTTCAGGCTCAACATCTTTAAATGTTTCACTTAAAGAACGTTCTGAGTCTGACGTTTTTACATCTGCACCAAAACCAATACCTGTGTTTTTATGACTGCGCTGTTCAATGACTTTATCGAGACCTGCAAATGCACCACCACAAATGAACAAGATTTTAGAGGTGTCTACCTGCAAGAACTCTTGTTGAGGGTGCTTACGGCCGCCTTGTGGTGGCACTGACGCAACGGTACCTTCAATCAACTTAAGTAATGCTTGCTGAACACCTTCACCTGACACATCACGCGTAATTGATGGGTTGTCTGACTTACGAGAAATTTTGTCAATTTCATCGATATAAACAATACCACGCTGCGCTTTTTCGACATCGTAATCACATTTCTGTAGCAACTTTTGAATGATGTTTTCAACGTCTTCACCAACATAGCCCGCTTCAGTTAATGTTGTTGCATCAGCCATAGTAAATGGTACGTCAAGTAATCGCGCCAGTGTTTCTGCTAATAGCGTTTTACCACTACCTGTTGGACCGATAAGTAGAATATTACTCTTACCTAATTCAACCTCAGACTTTACAGATTGGTTCTTTAATCGCTTGTAATGGTTATATACAGCAACGGCTAACACTTTCTTAGCGTGCTCTTGACCAATAACATAGTCGTCTAGGTGGTTACGGATCTCTTTAGGAACAGGTAGTTTGTCACCAGAATCATGCTTTGGTGCAATATCTTTGATTTCTTCCCTAATAATGTCGTTGCACAGATCGACGCATTCGTCACAAATATAAACAGAAGGTCCAGCAATCAGCTTTCTCACTTCATGTTGGCTTTTGCCACAAAATGAGCAATATAAAAGCTTTGTATTTTTGTCGCCGTCTGTTGGTGTATCTGACATTCAGCTACCTCATCGTTTTGCGTTATCTGCTCTAGATAACAATAATCATGTTGTTAACTATATCAAAGAATCTAAAAATTAGCATAGTTAACATAGGGCAAATTAACTTTGCCCTGATTTATACCAATAATCTTAAATAAATGATCAATTTTGAGAAATATTGATGATTGGAATTATAACTTATTTTAAATCTCTGCGAGTGTGAACTGCATCGATTAGACCATAATCTAGTGCCTGCTCTGCAGTCATAAAGTTATCACGGTCTGTGTCGTGTGCTACTTTTTCGTATTCTTGGCCTGTGTGATCAGCCATTAAACGATTTAGTTTTTCTTTGATAGATAAAATCTCTTTTGCATGAATTTCAAAATCAGACGCCTGACCTTGGAAGCCACCTAATGGTTGGTGGATCATCACGCGAGAGTTCGGTAAGCAGTAACGTTTACCTTTTGCACCACCTGACAGTAAGAATGCGCCCATGCTCGCAGCTTGGCCAACACATACCGTACTTACATCAGGTTTGATGAAATTCATAGTGTCATAAATAGACATACCCGCCGTTACCGAACCGCCTGGCGAGTTAATGTATAAATAAATATCTTTATCAGGACTTTCAGATTCTAAGAATAATAGTTGCGCCACAATAAGGTTTGCCATGTGGTCTTCAACTTGTCCAGTTAAGAAAATAATACGTTCTTTTAAAAGACGTGAATAAATGTCAAAAGAGCGTTCACCTTTCGCTGTTTGCTCAACAACCATAGGGACTAATGCATTAAGTGGATCAAACATACCATCATTCATTGTTATTCATTCCTTAGGAGCCGCCAAAATCTCTGGCGCTGCGTTTTGCGGATATTTTACCTACAGAAAGTAAAATGGCTCGGATCCTCAATAAGAGTATCACGAGCCATTAAATCGTTAGCAAAGCTTTAAGTCAATGACTTATTAAGCACCTTGCTGTGGATTCATGATGTCGTCGAATGCTTTTTCAACGTCAGTCACTGCAGCTTTTGCAAGAATCGCTTCAACAGCTTGTTCTTCCATAGCTACGTTACGCATTTGCTGCATCATTTGATCGTTTGATTTGTAGTATGCAACTACTTCACTTGGATCTTCGTACGCAGATGCAACTGATGCAATTAGCTCTTCAACTTTAGCGTCATCAACTTGGATGTCGTTTGACTTGATCACTTCACCAAGAAGTAAACCTGTCTTAACGCGAGTTACTGCTTGCTCGTGGAAAAGCTCAGCTGGTAGCTCAGGCATGTTTTGCGCGTCGCCGCCAAAACGTTGTGCCGCTTGTTGACGAAGCGCATCGATTTCTTGGTCGATAAGTGACTTAGGCACTTCAACTTCGTTAGTCTCTAAAAGACCTTTGATAGCTTGATCTTTAACGTTCGCTTTAACTGCTTGAGTAAGCTCACGAGACATGTTCTTTTTAACTTCTTCTTTAAGTGCGTCAACGCCACCTTCAGCAACACCAAACTTAGTTGCGAATTCATCGTTTAGCTCAGGAAGTTCTTGAACTTCTACTTTCTTCACAGTGATAGTGAATTGAGCAGGCTTACCTTTTAGGTTTTCAGCGTGGTACTCTTCAGGGAAAGTTACATCAGCAACAACTTCTTCGCCTGCTTTTTTACCAACGATACCGTCTTCGAAACCAGGGATCATACGACCTTGACCTAGCTCTAGAGGGAAATCTTCAGCTTTACCGCCTTCGAACTCTTCACCGTCAACAGTACCTAGGAAATCAACTGTTACACGGTCGTTTTCGCCAGCAGCTGCATCGCTTTCAGTCCAAGTAGCGTGTTGCTTACGAAGTGTTTCTAGCATGTTAGCTAGGTCTTCGTCAGTTACATCAACAACTGGCTTTTCAACAGCGATTTGCTCAAGGTCTTTTAGTTCAACTTCTGGGTAAACTTCAAAAGTTGCTTCGAATACTAGCTCTTTGCCTTCTTCTAAAGACTTAGGTGCGAACGCAGGTGCACCAGCTGGGTTTAGCTTTTCAGAAACAATTGCTTCGATGTAGTTGCGTTGCATGATATCGCCAGCAACTTCTTGACGTACAGCTGCACCGTAACGCTTAGCGATTACTTTTACTGGTACCTTACCTGGACGGAAACCATCGATACGCTGAGTTCTAGACAGTTGTTGTAAGCGTTTTTTAACTTCAGTCTCAACGTTCTCTGCAGGAACGGTGATAGTCAGACGGCGCTCAAGGCCTTGAGTCGTCTCAACAGAAACTTGCATGATTTACCTCAATCTTCATTTTTGGCGCCAATGCGCCTTCCTTAGAAACAAGTTGCACTAATTAGCTTAGTTAAAAACGCAATACGTGTATTTAACCCTATTAGACAATCTTGTTGCCTGCCCTACTGGGCGCTATGTTAAACAATAGACGCGGCATTATAACCGATTCATTGCTGTAGTCGAGCTATGAAGGTAAATAAATGGTGAATAACAGACTGACTGATTAAAAGATGACTAAAAAGAGAGAAGATAAGATGGTCGGCGATGCAGGATTTGAACCTGCGACCCCTTGGACCCAAACCAAGTGCGCTACCAAACTGCGCTAATCGCCGACAATAAATATATTTTTTGAGAAGTGGTCGGCGATGCAGGATTTGAACCTGCGACCCCTTGGACCCAAACCAAGTGCGCTACCAAACTGCGCTAATCGCCGATAAAAGAGTATGTAGATGGGGCGACTGATGGGGCTCGAACCCACGACAACCGGAATCACAATCCAGGGCTCTACCAACTGAGCTACAGCCGCCACTACATAGGGACTAAAATAAGAATGGCGCACCCTGAAGGATTCGAACCTTCGACCGACGCCTTAGAAGGGCGTTGCTCTATCCAGCTGAGCTAAGGGCGCAAACTCGAAGTAAACATCAAAAATGCTACTTTTCTTATTTTAAAAGTGGTCGGCGATGCAGGATTTGAACCTGCGACCCCTTGGACCCAAACCAAGTGCGCTACCAAACTGCGCTAATCGCCGATACCATTTTGCTATCTCCGAGAGTCCTCGTTGACAACGGGGTGCATAATAGTGATTTGACCGATTGAGGTCAAACATTTTTTTTAGAAAATATTTCAACTGCCTATTTTTACTTCAAAATGATGAATAAATAGCAAGAAATGATGAAAAACAAACAGTTTTCAGTAATTTTTACTTTGTGTATAAAAGTATATATTACTATAAAGATGATTCTTACCTTGGCGAATTAAGGCATTTCTGAGAAAATACGCACTTAGTGTTGCAATCGGTTGATTGTGACTAGATACAAAGTAACCCCATAAATACACTTTGTATGATTCGTTCAAGTTTATAACCCCAATAAGGTCAATCATGACGGCAAACATAATTGATGGAAAGGCAATCGCCAAACAAGTTCGTACTAATGTTGCACAGCGTGTTGCTGAGCGAGTAGAACAAGGTTTACGAGCGCCTGGTCTTGCAGTAGTTTTAGTAGGCCAAGATCCTGCTAGCCAAGTTTACGTAGGTTCAAAACGTAAAGCCTGTGAAGAAGTGGGTTTTGTCTCTAAATCTTACGATTTACCAGGCGACACCACAGAAACAGAACTACTTGAATTAGTAGACACGCTAAATAATGATCCAGAAGTCGATGGCATTCTGGTGCAATTACCTCTGCCAGAAGGATTAGACGCAGAAAAAGTACTTGAACGTATTACACCGCATAAAGATGTAGATGGTTTCCATCCTTACAATGTTGGTCGCCTAGCGCAACGTATGCCAGCACTTCGTCCTTGCACACCAAAAGGTATTATCACTTTGCTTGACTCAACGGGCGTGAGATACAAAGGTATGCATGCAGTTGTGGTGGGCGCTTCAAATATCGTTGGCCGTCCAATGTCACTAGAACTATTACTTGCTGGTTGTACTACGACGGTTTGCCACAAATTCACTCAAGATCTAGAAGCACATGTTCGTCGCGCTGACTTACTTGTTGTTGCAGTCGGTAAGCCTGAATTTATTCCAGGTGACTGGGTTAAAGAAGGTGCTATCGTGATCGATGTAGGTATTAACCGTTTAGAGTCAGGTAAACTAGTCGGTGATGTGCAGTACGGTATCGCTGAAGAAAAAGCGAGCTTTATCACCCCTGTTCCAGGTGGTGTTGGTCCTATGACTGTAGCAAGCTTAATTGAAAATACCCTTGAAGCTTGCGAAAAATACAACAGCTAAACGTTGTTACCCAAAAAAACGCCACTTTTTAGTGGCGTTTTTTGTTTCTGTAAACCTTATACAGGTTTCTGAGCTGGAATAGGCCCATGCTCAAGATTAACATGCGGGTTTTGACCTCGCTGCCTCAATAAATGATCCATTAAAGTAATGGCTAACATGGCTTCCGCAATTGGAATAGCACGAATACCGACACATGGGTCGTGACGGCCCTTGGTGATCATCTCTACTGACTCGTTTTGCGTATTAATACTTTGCCCCGGTATGGTAATACTCGAGGTTGGCTTTAATGCAATCGATGCGACAATATCTTGTCCTGTAGAAATACCGGCTAATACGCCTCCTGCGTGATTGCTGGTAAAACCTTCTGGTGTTAACTCATCACGATGCTCAGAGCCCTTCTGCTCTATCACATCAAAACCATCGCCAATCTCTACGCCTTTAACCGCATTAATACTCATTAATGAATGGGCTATTTCAGCATCGAGTCGGTCGAATACAGGCTCGCCTAACCCAACAGGCACATTTTTCGCGACTACTGTCACTTTCGCACCAATAGAGTCGCCCTGCTTTTTCAAATCGCGCATATATTCGTCTAGCGACTCTAATTTTGTGTCATCTGGAAAAAAGAATGGGTTTGTTTCTACCACTGACCAATCAAACTTTTCAGCTTTGATAGGACCCAATTGTGATAAACAAGCATTAACCTCAATACCATGAAATTGCTTTAGATACTTTTTAGCAATGGCACCTGCAGCAACACGGATTGCAGTTTCACGCGCTGAAGAGCGACCGCCACCACGATAATCACGGTGACCGTATTTGTGCCAATATGTGTAATCACCATGACCAGGACGAAACACTTCAGAAATTTTACTGTAATCTTTCGAACGTTGATCGGTATTTTCAATTAACAGACCAATACTAGTTCCTGTCGTTTTACCTTCAAAAACGCCCGATAAAATTTTAATTTCATCACCTTCACGCCTTTGCGTGGTATAACGGCTTTGACCTGGTTTACGTCTGTCTAGGTCGAACTGCATATCCGCTTCTGTTAACTCTAGTCCTGCGGGTACGCCATCAACAACGCCCCCCAATGCTACCCCATGGCTTTCACCAAAGGTACTGACCTTAAAAAGTTGGCCAATGCTATTACCTGCCATTATTCACCCTCATTCCAAATGACATTTAAAAAACTGATTAACAATTGAATTTAATCAGCAAAATACTCGACGAGTTGTTGTTTTGAGATCATAAACACGCCTAATCCACCATGTTCAAACTCTAACCATGTAAATGGCGCGTTTGGATATAGTGCATCCATATGTACCATAGAGTTACCTACTTCAACAAATAACAAACCGTTATCAGTTAGATGTTCCGCCGCTTCTTGCAAAATAACACGAGTCACATCTAAGCCATCTTCACCCGATGCTAAACCAAGCTCTGGTTCATGGTGGAATTCTTCTGGTAAATCAGACATATCTTCCGCATCAACATACGGCGGGTTCGCCACGATTAGGTCATACTTCTGACCCGGTACACCACTGAATACATCAGATTGGATCGCAAACACCTGCTCTTGCATCATGTGCTCAGTAATATTGATATCTGCCACTTCTAGAGCATCAAAAGAGATATCAACCGCATCTACTTGCGCATGTTCAAACGCTTTTGCCAATGCAATCGCAATACATGCAGAGCCAGTACACATATCGAGAATACGCGTTACTTTTGTAGGCTCTGTGACCCAAGGTGCAAATTGCTTTTTGATCATTTCAGCAAATGGCGAACGTGGAACAAGTACCCTCTCGTCTACATAAAAAGGCAAACCGCCAAACCAAGCCTGATTAGTCAGATATGGAACCGGCGTTCTGTCATTTACACGCGCTAAGATATAACCCATTAAATGTTGTTTTTCGCTACTGGTTAAACGCGCATTTAATAACTCTTTTGGGGTATCTAATGGCAAGTTTAAAACGGGTAAAACAAGGCTTACGGCTTCATCCCAGGCATTGTCGGTACCATGACCGTAAAACAGCCCATTATTCACAAACTGCGTCGTTGTCCAACGTAACCAGTCTTGAATCGTGAATAGTTCAGAACACGCTTCTTGCGCCAACTCATCTGTAATTTGTAACTCTGTCATACGGTACTCAATAATTTGACAATAATTCTGCTGCCATTGTAGCCGTTTTTCAGCTAGGTTTTTATGCTTTTTTTATTTAGAATGCGCCAATGAACAAAGATAAATCACACATAAGCATGCAAGACGACGACATCGACCTATTTCGTCAGTCAATTTCTGGTGCCACAAAGATAAAGCAAGATACTGTACAATTTAAACGTGATAACACCCCGTTTAAAGGCAAAGTTGTTGCTGAACAAACTAAGCAACACAAAGCAGAGTTTTATTTTTCTGACGAATATATCCCAGACATCGACACCCATGGCACAGTAAATTATGTGCGTGAAGGCGCTGATAAGTTTTTAGCCAAGCAATTACGACGTGGCGATATTGCGCCTGAGTTAATTTTAGATTTGCACGGCTTAAGTAAAGACAGCGCAAAAGAAGAGTTGGCTGCTTTGATCCATGCCTGTAAAAAACAACACCATTATTGTGCCTGTGTTGTTCATGGTATTGGTGAACATATCCTCAGACATAAAGTGCCACAGTATTTGGTTCAGCACCCAGATATTTTAGCAATGCATCAAGCTCCTCTTGAATATGGTGGCAAAGGCGCAGTGTTGATTTTAATTGATATTCCCGAATCTGATATTTACAGACGCTAATTTGCCCTTTAAAAAGTCATTTCAAACTAGATAATAGGATGTTAATTAGTTACATTAACGTCCTTATTTTGGTTAATTGAAAGTAGTACTAATCATGAATGAGCTTCTCAGTGCAGATCTCGCTATCCTGCTTGTTGAGCCCTCAGCAACGCAAAGAAAAATTATTGCAAAAGAGCTTGAATCTGAAGGCGTAACGAACATCGACTTTGCAGATACCGTAGACTCTGCAAAAAGCTTTTTAGAAAAACATAAGCCAGACCTAGTCATCTCAAGCCTACACTTAAGTGATGGCAGTGCCCTTGATATTCAACAGTATATTGCTGAAGTCCAACCCGAACAGCCAATCCCTTTTATGTTGGTTTCAAGTGAAACTCGCAAAGCCCAGCTTGAAGCGTTTAAGCAATCTGGTGTGGTGGCGATCTTGCCAAAGCCTTTCACCAAGGTGCACCTTGGCCGCGCACTCAATGCAACCTTAGACTTACTTTCTCCGCAAGAGCTAGAGCTTGAACTATACGATGTGCAAGATTTGCGTATTCTTATTGTTGATGACTCTCGACTGGCGAGAAATCACATTCGTCGTGTGCTAACTAATTTAGGTGCAAGCCGTTTTACTGAAGCTGAAGATGGTGAACAAGCGATCAACTTCTTAAATGAACAGATGTTTGACCTCATTGTCACTGACTTTAATATGCCAAATGTGAATGGCCAAGAGTTAGCTGAGCATATTCGTAACTCAGGTGAGCACTCACACATTCCTATCTTAATGGTGACATCTGAAGCCAATGACACTCACCTTGCAAACGTTGCACAGTCTGGTGTTAACGCATTATGCGACAAACCTTTTGAACCTGAAGTAGTTAAGCAGTTACTGCACTCAATTTTAGAGCAAGATTAACTAAAACTTAGTTTTTTTTACCACTTCATGTTGGTGAAAATAATCAAACATTATTTTCACCAACTTTCTATAAAAAGTTAAACCAAATAAAAACAAAGACTTAAATTATTTTTATCTATTGGCACAACCTTTGTAATAGTTATTGCGACTAACTAATCATACAAAGGAGAACGTCATGAACTCACTAGTTAAAGCAACATTAATCAGCACCGTATTATTCACAGCTTCTTCAGTACAAGCTAATGAAAACCCGATTACAGCTGAAATTAGTAATCTGATTTCAAATGCGATTAGCGCAAGTATCAAAGAAGTTAAGAAAAATACACTTGAGACAGCATCTAAAGTATTGAAGTCAGAATCTGATAAGCATGCTAAGAAAGCAGTTAAAAACGACAAGGAAGAAAACAATGGCTAATGAATTAACGCTAGTGAGTCTTTTGGCAACCCCAGTGATCAGCCTGTTTGCCGTTTATTTAAGTGTTGAACTATTCAAACGCGTTGGTCAGTTAAATTTATGGGGGTAAGTATATGACTTGCACACTTTACTCCCAAAGAACACCATTTCACTATTTTTCGCAGGCACAAAAAAGCCCGCAAAAGCGGGCTTTTAAAAACTAAGGGGCTAAATTATAGCTCGCCTTCGTTCTCAGCTAGGAATTTAGCAACACCTTCTGGGCTTGCGTCCATACCTGATTTACCTTCAGTCCAACCTGCAGGACATACTTCACCGTGCTCTTCGTGGAACGCTAGTGCGTCAACCATACGAAGCATTTCGTCGATGTTACGACCTAGAGGAAGATCGTTAACTACTTGGTGACGTACGTTACCTTCAGCGTCGATTAGGAATGAACCACGGAAAGCAACACCAGCTTCTGGGTGCTCAACGTCGTATGCTTGACAGATTTCGTGCTTAACGTCAGCAACTAAGTCGTATTTAACTGGACCAATACCACCTTCGTTTACTGGTGTGTTACGCCATGCGTTATGTGAGAATTGAGAATCGATTGAAACACCGATAACTTCAACACCACGCTTTTGGAACTCGTCGTAACGCTTGTCGAAAGCGATTAGCTCTGAAGGACAAACGAAAGTGAAGTCTAGTGGGTAAAAGAATACAACCGCTTTTTTACCTTTAATACGCTCGTGAAGGTTGTAACCATCAACGATCTCACCGTTACCTAATACTGCTGCTGCTGTAAAGTCAGGTGCCTTGCGGCCTACTAATACACCCATGGTTTTCTCCAATTAGTTAGGGTTATATCCAATGCAAAATGACAATATCAATTTGCTTTGACACTTATTATTGAGGCTAGTTATAAAAAAACAACCCCAATTAAAAATTTTCACAAGTTTATGGGGACACTGAAAAAATTGAAAATCAAATAAACCGATAGCGCTCATCTATTTTTTTGATGGATAAAACTTCAGGCATAAAAAAAGCCCCTACGGGCTTTTTTCAATCAATACAGTTTAGTCCATGATATCTGACGGCATATCACCACGGATCTGCTGCCAAATTTCACCACTTTGATGGCCGTATTTTCTTAATAAAGAAATTGAACCGTCGAAGTCGCCTTTTTCAGCCAGCGCTATAAGATCTAAATAAAATTGTTTGGCCAGTGCGCGAGTACGTGGATCTGAGAAGTAGTGACCACCAATCTTAGAGTAAAGGCCTTTGAAACCATTAAGCACCAAAACATAAATTCGGTTGTTACCTGCTAACGCTAACTGATGATGAACTTGATAGTCAAAATCTGCAAAAGCTTGAGCGTTATCTTCTAAATCTTTGCTCTTTTCAAGCGTTTCGATAACAGCCTGTGGGTTTACTTTAATTGCCGCACGCGTATAAATTGCGCTGATGTTGGTACGTGCAGATAAAAGCTGATCAGTCAGCTCCGGCATTTTATCTTCATCAAGACGCGCTAGCGTCTCAAGAATATTTAAGCCTGAAGTTTCCCAGAAGTTATTTACGCGGGTCGGTTTACCATGTTGAATCGTCAACCAGCCATCACGCGCTAAGCGCTGTAATACTTCACGTAACGTTGTGCGAGTTACGCCAATCAGCTCAGAGAGTTCTCTTTCAGCTGGTAAAATTGAACCTGGTGGAAATTCACCATTCCAAATTGATTCAACAATATATTCCTCAGCAAATCCCGCTGGGCTTTTAGCTTTAAAAATTCTCATCTAACACCGCTTTTATCTTGGCAACTGCAATTTAGTCCACTGATTGTACCAGATGCTTTGCAACTAACAAGTGGAGAAGTCGCCCTGTTTTACAATTCATTTTTTGTTCTACTGGTTAAGTAAAATTTACCAACTACCGTTAATTCTTGCAGCTTATAACCTCTGTCAGCATAATACCCACAACATAATTCAGTTTCGCAGCATTTAGGTTCACTTAACCTGAAAAATTGAACCTATTTGTAATGCAAGTTATCTGATAGCTAACTTAATATAACAATAAGAGAATCTTATGAACTGGTTGAACACCCTTCCAACTTCTAGAAAAGCGTGGGGCCTGTTGGCACTGACAGCATTTTTACTTGAAGTCACGGCTTTATATTTTCAATACGCTATGGGCTTAGAGCCTTGTATCATGTGTATTTATCAAAGAACGGCTGTGCTAGGTGTGTTTGCAGCAGGTCTTATTGGTTTTATTTCCCCAAGTAACGGTATTTTCCGTGGTATTGGCGCTACAACATGGGGCGTAAGTAGTATTTGGGGTTATATGTTGGCAAAAGAGCATTTAAATATGCAAACCACCACTGATCCATTTGCGTTCACTTGCGATATAGTTCCTAACTTCCCTGAGTTTATGCCATTACATGAGTGGATCCCGGCGTTTTTTGCCGCAACCGGTGATTGTGGCAGCATAGACTGGCAGTTTGTTGGTCTAAGCATGCCTGGTTGGATGGAAGTGATTTTCGCGTTATATGCGATCAGTTTCTTAGTTTTTTTACCTTTTATTCTTTGGTCTTTAGTAAAAAAGTAAACTTATAATGCATTTTAATCTTCGCAATATTGAGCAGTTAAAGCCTTACAAGCTTCGTGATAAGCAACAAATCATCGCCATTGCTTTGAGTCACTTAGAAGCGCCTGAAAAAGTGTTATTAGGCTGCTGTAAGCTCGCCATCTTGATGCCGTTTTTTATTTCTTTGGCTTATTTTGAAGGCTGGTATTTACTACCTCCTTTGTTGTTGGCCGGTATCTTATACCCCCTTCTCACTACGCCGCTGGAAATTGCATTTACCAAAAGCAAACTGAGTGACGCCATTGCGGAGTTTGAAAAACAAAACCAAAACTAAAAAAGGGCGATTGCGCCCTTTTTTAGTTTTTCATCTGAGCATTTAAAGCTTAAAACTTTACCTTCCCTTCTAGCTTCGCGACGATGCTTTTACCAACCCCTTTAACTGCCATTAAGGAGTTAAGGTCGTCAAAAGGTCCATTTTGCTCCCGGAAACTAACAATGGCCCTCGCCTTGCCTTTTCCGATCCCTGGCAATTTTACAAGCTCTTCGAGAGAAGCTTCATTAATATTAATTGTCTGATAAATTTCAGATTGAATTTCTGGTGACGCTTGTTGCTGTGCAGATTCTGCTAATACAGTTGGTGCAATAAACAAACTAGTGGCTAAAAGTAATGCTTTGATCATATTTCCCTCCTGGAAAATCCTTGAAATTTAATAAATGACGGGTAGAACTCCTTACCCAAATTACTCATACGAGCAATGTTAAATAAAGATGACAATGACATGAAAGTCAAACTTAATACCTATTCACATAACTAAAGTATTAATATTGACCGAATAGCTTGCAAAATAGGCCTCAAAAGATTACTGTATAAAAAAACAGTGCAATTGGGAGTGTATCATGGCTGTTGTTGTTAAGTATGTGGTAGAAAGAAATGGAGTCGAGCGCATGACCTTTACCAGCAAAAAAGAGGCTGATGCTTACGACAAAATGCTTGATGTTGCTGAGTCTTTAGAAGAGATGCTAGGTAAAGTGGATGTGCCGCTGAGTGAGCAACAAGTTGAGTCATTGGCATTAGAAATGGCGAAACAAAAAGATGACTTTATTAATGTACTTAAAGGTTCAAAACCAAGTACACCTGCAAAAAAGTCAAAGAAAGATGCTGATGTGAATGATAGCGATGCTGATGAAAATGTCACACCTATCAAACAAGCCTAACAGCACTTATTCAAGATAATAAAAAAGCCGCTCAATGAGCGGCTTTTTTGTCGCTGTCACAATATTGGCTGCGACAAAGAGAATATTTAATTACTCAAATACTTTCTCTACATCCAACACTTCAATGTTTTTCGCAGGAATGTTCAGCTTATAGCTTTCAATTTGCTTATCTTCATTGATAAGTGCCGCAGGCTTATCTGAGTTGTATTTCAGTGGTGAAACCGTTTCTTTTGCAAGACGTTTTTGCATGTCTTTGCCGTCACCTGTGATGAACACGTAATGCACATCGTCAGTTTGTAGGTTTTCACGAATAACGCGGTTCACATCTTCAACTGTCAGTGAAGCAAGTTGTTTACGAACGTATTCTACAAAACTTTCAGTGTTGTAGAACTCGCTATCAAGCGCATAACCTAGCTGGCGGTCTTGGCTTGCCACTAGCTGAGGCACAAAGTTGCTCAAGAAATTACGTGTTGCATTAAAGTCAGCTTCAGTCATGCCATCTTTAATTAGCTTGTCTAATTCAAACAAAGCAACGCGCGTTGCGAAATGCGCATCATTGTTTGAACGAAGCGGACGTAACCACACTTGGAAAATTTGCTCTGAACGGCCTAAGTTTGCATCTGGCTTAGTTTGGAACATACCACGTGGGAAGTACTCAATATACGCATAGTCACCATAGTTCATACCACGTACCTGACGAATGCGCTGATATAAGAAGCTGTTTGAGCTTCTGTGCTCACCAAAGTAAGAGCGAACTAACCAAAGTGCCGTCCAATCTTTAGAGCTACGAATAGTGTCGATTGGGAAACCAAATGATACAGCCGTTGATTTAGCATTTTTCTCAACAATCGTCGCATGACGACCTGCTAGTTTAGGTGCATCAGGAATGCTTAAACGCGCTTCATCCCCTTTCGCTAGGCTAGCTAGGTCATTCAACATTTGCGCTTTTACATCATTGTCTAAATCACCCGTAATGCCCACGTTTAGCTTAGCTTGGGTGAATTGCGATGCATAGAATGCTTTCACGTCATCTAGCGTTAACGCTTCAAGATCTGACAAATCACCTAAGTTATAACTTTCATAAGGGTGACCTTCATATAGCTTATGATAAAGCACTTCTTTACCCAGCTCTTCGTCATTTGAAGACTTCAAGCCCGCTTTAATACCATCAATTAGTTCTTTCTTAAGGCGCTTAAAGTCATCTTCTCTGAAGCCTGGGTTTAACAGTTGATCACTTACTAATGCATACCACTGCTCAGCGTTGTCTTTGTGTACACGGCCACGTAAAGAAATCATTTCTTTATCTAACTGATAGCCAAAGCTACCTGCAATTGGATAAAGTGCTTTTTGAATTTCTTTGTAGCTCTTAGTTTGTGAACCACCACGTGCGATCATAGCTGCTGTTAATGCCGCTACACCCTTTTTGCCTGCCGGATCAGCTGCTGCACCGGTGTAGAATAATAAGTTTACATCAACCAATGGTGAACTATTGGTTTTATCTAATACATTGAAATGACGCTCAACAGGCTGGCTCGCTTGTTTAGCAAGCGCTGATACTGATACTTCTTCGTCGAAACCAGAAACAGTCTCAAGTGAAGACATGGTCACTGTCGTACGGCCATTATCAACAAAGTATTTGTTTGCAATGTCACGAATGTCTTCAGCTGTAATGGCATCTGCAGACGCATATAACTGGTTGATCACTTCTGGGTCACGCTCAAAATGCATATAGCTTGCAAGCGTTGACGCAATGGCTTGTGATGAATCTAGTCCATTGATGAAGCTGTATTTAAGATTTGATTTTAATGCTGCTAACTTATCAGCATCCACCAGCTCAGTGCGTGCTTTAGCATATGTTTTTGCAATTGCATCGCGTACCGCGGCTAAATCTTCTTCTTTTTCAACTTTAACAAATACATGCAATAAACCCGGGTCTTTTGTCTCTGCGTTATAAGTAAACATTTGGCTAGCAAGCTGCTTGTCTACTACGAGTTCTTGATATAACTCTGAATTCGAAGAGAAATAAAGTTGTGAGATCAGATCAAGTGCTGCGCGATCTTTTTTAGTCGGCTGCCAAGCAGTGCCTTTGTAAGATACTAGCAACCAGTGACCCGGCATGCCTTCAAACTGTTCATGCACATATTTAGGTGCTTGTTGTTTTGGCTCTACCGGAATATCCGCTTGGTAGTCACCTTTTTTCCAATTACCCCAGTGCTTCTTAACCATATCCATGGTCTCTTGCGGGTCAACATCACCTACAATCACAAGTGAAACATATTCAGGCTTATAAAAGCGCTCAAAGAACGTCTGGCCATACGCCATTTGATCAGGCATGGCTTCAATATCTTCGAAGAAGCCCATAGTAGTGTGCTTGTAAGTGTGCTTTTCAAATGCCTCTTTACGCACAGCCGCAAGTAGTTTACGGATTGGGCTGGCATTATTTTTTAAATACTCTCCTTTAACCGTCAGTGCTTCAGTACGAAACTGCTCTTCTGAATACTTTAAGTTTTGGAAAATGTCCGCTTTGATTTCAAGTACTTTGTCTAAATGTTCTTTAGAGAAATTTAAGTGGTAGTTTGTATAGTCGTTTGTCGTGTAAGCGCGGTTATCTACCCCAGAGTTTTTCAGAATATCTGCATACACATCTTGTGGGAATTTTTCAGAGCCTTTAAACATCATGTGTTCAAAGAAATGTGCAAAGCCAGTTTTACCTGCTTCGATTTCATTTCGAGAGCCTACAGATACCGGAATTTGTAGCGATACAACATCAGGATAATCAGTTTTAACAACCATCACACGAAGACCATTTTCTAGTTCTTCTAACACATAGTCTTGTGCAAATACTTTGTTCTCAACAGACGCTGATGCAACAGTGGCATTTGTTGTATTGCTTGTCTGTGCATTGTTACTCATACAACCTGACAGCGCTAAAGTCACTGCAAGGCTAGTTGCCAAAAGTTTAAATTTCATGTGATTTCCAAATTCAGTTTTTATTTTGTCATACCATTCCTCTAAATTAAGCAATCTATTTTGAGGTAAGGAAAACTTGTCGATAACAAGGCGGAATTTTGCTATTTAGTTGTTCTAAATGAGAAATTCCCAACGAAGTTAACGTCAGTTTTAGTCTCTCAAAATGATTGAGTATTATTTAGGATTGGTATCACATATGACACCGCTTCAATTATGCAATAAATTACTGTGACTCGCTCATTTCAAAGCAAAATTTATGTAAATAAATATATCTGAGCTACGGAATTATCCCTTACGCCTCAAAAACAACATGAGAGAAATTCATAGTGTTTGAATAAGTTTCATGTGAAAAATCTATCTAGACGTCTAAATGGCTGCTATATTTACCTCATCAGCACAACCAATGGGAATGAGGACCATGGCTTTATCATTACAAGAAAAAATTTTGGACCCTAATCAAGGCGTATATTTAATTGGTACTACTCCGCCAAAGATGGGGACTGATGAAGCGCAAGTCAAAACCATTGCACAAAAGCTACTTGGCCGTTTACACGAGATTGAATATGACGGTGTTGTTATTTACGACATTCAAGATGAAAGCAGCCGAACTCAAGTTCCACGCCCTTTTCCATTCAAGCATACAGTAGATCCATGTGAATACAGCCAACTCGTTAAAGAGCTGTCACAACTTGATGTCATCACCTATAAAAGTGTGGCACAACGTGAGGCGAGCGAGTTTAATCAGTGGCTTAACAATACTAAAACTAAGCACGGCTTAAACAATCTTGTATTAGTAGGTAGCCCGTCTTCAAATGGCGAAGTTAAACTTAGCCTGCCTAAAGCATACGAAACGATTGCAGAGCACCAAGATGACTTTTTCTTAGGCGGTGTGACGATTGCTGAGCGCCATGCGAATAAGCGAAACGAACACGAGCGTTTGTTAGAAAAAACAGCACAAGGGTGTGAGTTCTTTATCTCTCAAGCAGTTTACAATGCACAGGCGACGATTGATTTAATCACCAGCTATGCTCGTAGTTGTCGCCAACAAGGACTTGAGCCTAAACGTATTATTCTTACCTTTACACCATGTGGCGGCGAGAAGACATTGCAGTTTATGGAATGGCTAGGTATTTCAGTACCAGAAGCAACTAAATGGCGCATGCTTGACTCACAAAACCCATTAAGCGAATCAATTCGTATCTGTCGTGAGAATTTAGACCTGATCATTCAAAGCTGTGCTCACTTAAATGTACCGCTTGGTTTGAATATTGAAAGTTTAACCAATCGTAGAGAAGAAATTGATGCATCGATTAATTTATATCGTTTATTAAAAGCAACGATGGAACTTAATCTTGCAGAAAAACAAATAGCCTAGATTAGACTGAAGAACATATAAATAACATCAATTCTCAGTCGCATTATCATTGATAGTGCGACTTGTCTGTGTATAATCTGTCCCTCTTTTAACAATCAAGTTTACATGGAGTGAGTAGTGCTATTCGTTTTTTTAACGTTTATAGCCGCTGGAGTATCTTTCATCTATGCGTCTAATCGACACCAATTGGCTTTAAACACCCCCATATCTAAAAAATTTAAACAGCTCGGTTATTTACTGTTAATTTCCTCAGCCGTGATCAGTCCATTTATTTTCAATGGTGCAGCAAGCGTTTTTATTTGGCTCATGCTAATTATGCTTGTGCTGATCATCATCCCCATCTCTAGTTTTTTGATTAGGAGCATTCGATGAGCCAGGCACATCAAAAAATTCAACCTCAATGGTGGGGCAAAACAGCGATAGGTGTTTTTCTTGGATTAGCGTTGAGTTATGGCATTGTGGCGTTAATTGTATGGTTTGGGCCAGACAGTATTAACACTAAACTAAGCGACCAACGCCTACTCTGGAAAACCCAATTTAATATGTGGATTGTTACGCCAATCTGGATGTTGATTGTCAGCTTTATTTATATGTTCAAAACAACCAAACAAGCATTTATCTACTTGTTGTCAGCAAACTTAATCATCTACACAATATTTTTTGGCTTAAGGAGCTTGCTATGAAAATAAGAGCCGACATTGTTCGAACATACCAAACGCTTCACACATGGACGGGGATAACAACCGGGCTGTTATTATTTATAGGCTTCTTTGCGGGTGCATTGGTTATGTTCACTGACACCATAGATCAATGGAGCACACCTCCTAGTAAGCAGTTTGCTCAAGTGAGCGATGGGCAGCATCAAGTACTGTTAAACCATGTACTTGCGAACGAAGAAAAAGCCATTAATGCCGTTACCCTTCACTATTCTGACAATCACTCTCCCATCACTTGGTATGAAGAAGGTAATGGCCGAGGAGTGAATGTAAATGAACAAGTTTGGCATGCTGGCTTCAATGAGCATGGCGAGATAAATAAAGAACTCAGTCAGGTCAATCACCTGTCGGGCTTACTCGATTACTTACATCAAACGGGCGGTATTTTTGGTGAAATAGGTCACCACTTATTTGGTGGTTATATTCTTGGCATAGCCTCATTTTTGTATTTTATTGCTTTAATTTCAGGGTTAATCTTTTTGTTACCTACTTTGGTAAAAAGCTTCTTTGCACTGAGAAAAGACAAGTCGGCAAGCCGGTTTTGGCTCGATAGTCATAATTTAATAGGCGTGAGCAGCTTACCTTTTCATATTGTGATTGCTTTTACCGTGTTCGTTTTTGCCTTCCATGACTTTTTGTATGGTGGGCTGTTTGGTGTCTATGGAGATAAAAAGCTATTTCCAGAGCCGCAAAAGTCAGAGTATCAATACAATGTTAAAGAGCTTCCAAGCCTAGATGACATCAAAGCCAAGATACAAGTTTATGCCCCCGGCTATCAAATAGAGCGCATTGCATTATCTCGTTTAAATACCACCAGCCCGAGCGCTTCAGTGAATATTACACACCCTAGAGAAATGATGCGTGGTCCTACGACCGATTTCATTTTTATGCATCCTTATACACTCGAAATCAATGCAAGTAGTATAAAAGGTGGCGATCAAGGTATTTGGGTAAGTATTGTCTCTTCCTTGTTTGCTCTGCACTTCGGCAGTTATGGCGGCACACTTGGGCAATGGGCTTATTTTGTCATGGGCTTACTCGGCGCACTGTTGTTTTATACCGGTAATTTACTGTGGATTGAAAAACGCAGAAAACAAAAACAAGCGACGCAATCTAAATCAAGCCTAGTTCTGGCTAAACTAACGGTCGGTATCGCACTAGGTTGTATTTGCGCTATCTCACTGGCATTTGCTGCCACAAAATGGCTAAGCTTGACGTCATTAAATGTGAATATTGCTTATCTGTGGCTGTACTACTCCACTTTCTTTATCGTTGTCATAGCCGCTTTTATCAAGGGCCCTTCTGTTACGGCCATTTATACACTCAAAGCCAGCGCAATAATGTGTCTAATTGTGCCACTTAACTCTTTGCTAGCGGTTTTACTACCAAACCTTGGGCTTTGGCATGCGGATAGCTTTGCTGAAATCATGCTAGAAGTGATGGCCCTCCCCTTTGCTTGGTTCTTTTATGCATGCGCAAATAAAGTTGCCAAAAGAGCATACAAGGGTGATAAAAATAGTGTTTGGTATGTATCAGAAAAAACAGCAAACACAACGAACGAAGAATTAGTCATTCATAGCTAAAAGCTAAGCGTTTAATGATCGTCAGAAAAACAAAAAAGCCATTCAAGATTGAATGGCTTTTTAATGTATTTTGTTATTAAGCGAACATACTCTTCACATCTTCAAGTGTTGATAGGTATTCATCACTGGTGAACATTTCTAAAGAGCGAATGACACTTTTGTCTTCGTACATTTTTAAAGACGCAGCCTTGTCTGACACCTGCAAGATACCTTCAGCAATAGCGCCAACACGAATAAAGTCGACATAACAGACATGCTCAGGCTTATAATTCGGGTTAGACCAGCTTTCAGCGACTTCAACAAACTCATCGGTGAAACCCCATTCACGCATGATAGAGCCTCCAATTTTACCGGCCAGCTTTTGAATGGCATGTGCTAAGAAGCTCGGATTTGCAAATACTTCAGGATGGCGCTCAGCTTCGGTTAATATGGGTAACACACCAATGTTGAACACAAGTGACGCAAGCGTAATCGTATCTTTGTTCAGTGATGTGTGTTTGTTAACACGAAGGTAAAAGTCCATACAGGTAATTGCTTGGCAGGCTACCTTTAATGTTTTCTGCCAGGCTTTGTCCATATAGGTTTTAATTAACTTGTTATTAGAAACAAACAGCTGCTCCATCGCCATAGCAGTTGCTATATTTTTAATTTGTCTAAGCCCTATTCGTGTCACAGCCTGATTTAATGTATTTACTTTTACAGAGCGCCCCATAAACGCACTGTTTGCCACCTTTATCATGCGTGCCGCGAGTGCAGGATCTTGTGAAATCACATCAGCCATTTGCATCAGATTTACTTCTGGGTCATCCGCAGCTTGTCTAACTTTCACTGCAATTTCAGGTAAGGTTGGTAACACCAAAGTGTCGTTATTAATCCTATCTATCAGGATCGTCAATAATGCATTTTCTGTAGACATAAGCTAGAGTCCCTCGAGTAACGTATGATACGCGCAAACGTATTGTCTTTTTATACCCTTATTATTTACTTAGCTGGGTATAAGGTTACAAATCTATATCAATAAATTGTTATGCTTTAAGGAAAATATAGTCACATAAAGGAGCCTTTAGCAACTTTTATCTGTCAGCAACAAAAAATTTCACACATCAAGAAACTGAGAATAATCATCAAACTAGTTAAAGTTAGCTTAAATTTATGTACTCGCCTCAGAGCGGTTGATAATTATATGAAAGTAGTTACTAACTTAGCTTGGATGCAACACACATGTCACTCTTTAACATAGCAAACTAGATAAAACGTCTTGCAGAACGTTACTGGCTGACTGCTACCACGCTTAAATTATCTAACCTTTAAATTTCTGAGTCAGAGATTGCTTTGCTATTTTTGACCCTTGCCCTGCCTTTTCAACTGTCGCCAAACTATCAAAGTCAGTGACATCTACATTTTTTCGGTATTCTCTAAAAAAATCGATTATCTTTTTAGGAAAAAGAAAATAACCACGATAACAACACTTTTTCTCAATCAAGATAACAAAAGTACGGACTGATACATACGCCACCCAAACCAATATTGGCGCAAAGAAAATCGGCAAGAGCTTAATTAGCCAAATTGACAAGCCTAAGTAGACTAAGCACTTCGCTTTTATTTTCCACAAACCTGGGAAACCATAAAACTCAAAATAGTCGAGTCGATTTAAATACCACTTGCCGATTTTAGTCCCGGTTTCATTTTGATACTTATATTCACGACTCATACTTTTACTTCTTATAGCTTTTATTAGAAGTTAGAACACCTTCTTCAGTTCAGCAATTTGCTCGTCGGTATAAGGCTTAGCTGGATGAAGCCCCCAAACTGGTTTTGGCCAAGCAACATCATTGGTAAAGCGAGCGATATGATGAACGTGAAGTTGAGGGACCATATTACCTAGCGCTGCAACATTGAGCTTATCTGGGCTAAATACCGCTCGTAATGTGCGGCTTAGCTGTGCCGACTCTTGCCAAAACTGAGCTTGTAGTGCTTCATCTAACTCAATGATTTCACTACAATCTTCAACACGGGGAACAAGAATAAACCAAGGGTACTGACTGTCGTTCATCAAGAGTACTTTACACAGTGACCAATCAGCCAGTTCAATGCAATCTCGTTGTAATTCAGGCGCTAATTCAAATGCCATAATAAAAATCCTCTTTCAATTATGTAGCTCACTTTATCCTAATACATTGCCAATGCCCATGCTTGCCGTTACCATCGCTCTACTTTTAATAACTAACAAGGTGATTTTGTGCGCATTACATTCAAATCAATGGCGCTAAGCTTACCGTTAATGGCCGCTGCAACCACAGCCGTTGCTCAACCATTAACCCTTGAGCGTATTTTTGATGATCCAGGATTGGCTGGTAAAGCCCCTGTGCAACTTAAGTTTTCTCCTGACGGCAGTCGTGTTACTTACCTACAAGGTAAGGTGGATGACTACAACCGTTATGATTTATGGGAATACAACTTAAAAGACAACACAAATCGCCTATTAGTTGACTCTCAAGCACTTTTCTCTGGTCCTGAAACCTTGTCTGACGAAGAAAAAGCGCGTCGTGAACGTCAGCGTATTTTTGGTCGTGGTATTTTAGAATACAAATGGTCAGCAGATGGTAAAGCATTACTTTTCCCACTTAATGGCGACTTGTACTACTACCAAATCGCATCTGGCAAAAGCCGTAAGCTAACTAATACTGAAGCGTTTGAGACCGATGCACGTTTCTCGCCAAAAGGCAATTTTGTTTCCTTCATTCGTGAGCAAAACCTATATGCCTTAGAGTTGAGTTCAGGTAAAGAAATTCAATTAAGCAAAGACGGTGGCGGCACCATTAAAAATGGTATGGCTGAGTTCGTAGCGCAAGAAGAAATGAGCCGTATGACGGGTTACTGGTGGTCTGGTGATGAGAGCAAGATTGCTTTCACCCGTATCGACGAAAGCCCAGTACAAGAAGCCATTCGTAATGAAATCTACGCTGACGAAGTAAAGCTATTCAACCAACGTTACCCGTTCACGGGCACACCAAACGTAGAAATTGAACTGGGTGTGGTAAAGCTAAACGACCAAAAAGTAGATTGGATTGACCTTGGCGAAGACAAAGATATTTATATTGCCCGCGCTAAGTGGTTAAAAGACAATAAAACACTCTCTTACCAATGGCAGAATCGCTCTCAGCAGAAACTTGAATTACGTTTTTACGACAGCAAACGTAAAACACAAAAAGTGGCACTGACTGAAACCAGCGATACGTGGATTAACTTGCACTTTGACCTTCGCTTCCTAAAAGACAAAAAGCATTTTGTTTGGGCCTCAGAGCGTGATGGCTTTAAGCACCTTTACTTATACCGCACAGATGGCACACTTATTCGCCAAATCACAAAAGGTGATTGGATTGTTGAAAGCATCAAGGCTATCGATGAGAAAAAAGGCATTGTTTACTTCTCTGGTCGTAAAGATACGCCTTTAGAAAGCCACCTTTACAGCGTACCGCTATTCAAAAAAGGTCATATCACCCGCATCACTCAACCTGGTAGCTTCCACCGTGTAGTTGTCGCAAAAGATGCTAAAACCTTTATCGATAAGAGCTCATCAGTAAACAAACCAAGCTCTGTCGCTTTGCGTAAAGTGAACGGTGATTTCATCACTTGGTTAGAAGAAAACAAACTTGATGAAAAGCATCCACTGACACCTTACCTAAGCAACTTAGTTGAGCCAGAGTACGGCACACTAAAAGCAGAAGACGGTCAGCTAATGCACTACCGTATCTTCAAACCTGCGAACATGGAAAAAGGTAAAAAGCACCCTGTTATGGTTAACGTTTACGGTGGTCCACACGCACAACGTGTAACTAATAGCTGGCGTAGCAAAAACTTATATTTCCAATACATGGCGCAACAAGGTTATGTGATCTTCCAATTAGATAACCGTGGTTCGTACAACCGTGGTAAAAAGTTTGAAGATCCTATCTACAAGTATCTAGGCGAAGTTGAAGTACAAGATCAGATCCGTGGCGTTGAGTTCTTACGCACACTAGATTATGTCGATGCAAACCGAATTGGTATCTATGGTCACAGTTACGGTGGTTACATGGCGCTTATGACCATGTTCAAAGCAGGCGACTACTTCCAAGCGGGTGTTTCTGGTGCACCAGTAACTGATTGGGCACTGTATGACACACACTACACTGAGCGTTATTTAGGTCACCCTGCGACCAATGCAAAAGGCTACGAAATGAGTGCGGTATTCCCGTATGCTGATGGCCTAAAAGGTCCACTGATGATCTATCACGGTATGGCCGACGACAACGTATTATTTACACATGCAACTAAGCTATTTAAGCAACTGCAAGACGATGCTAAACCATTTGAAATGATGACTTACCCAGGGTCTAAGCACAGCTTGCGTGGTAAAAAAGTACAAACACACTTACATCAGACGATCACAAACTTCTTTAATCGTCACTTCAACATGTAAAATGAGTGCTAAGCCGTGACCTTTCAGGTTGCGGCTTTTTCATCTTTTTCAGAAAATACCCAAAACTTGCTAAAAGTATAATTCCCAAGCATAGCTATTGCCGTGCCCACCAAAAAAGCCAAATAGAGTGGCGTAATCAAACTAAGGCAATAAAACACACTGATATTCACCATACCAAATAAATGACTCACCGATAGATGCCGAATAAGTTGTTTAAACCAATCTGAATCATAAGCTGCAAAAGTAAAAAGACGATTGCCCAACCAAGTTACTATTGTGGCGCACCAAAAAGCACATACCCGTGCAACCAAACTCTCTATATTCATAAAAACCAGAAGATAAAAAATCAAGAGATCGGTGACAAAACCGAGGACCCCCACCATGGCAAATTTAATAAACTGCTGACCCAAACATCTATCTCCAAAATGACAAACACCGTTAAAAACTACAAAAAGGCTGGTCTAAAAAATGTCTACAACTGAGCGACATTTTTTCGACATTCTCCTGTTTAAACTGTGCGCATTGAACAACTCGGAGTAGTCAAAATGACACCACTTTCATTGGTTAAGCTGAGCCCTTCTAGTGATACACAATCTCAAAAAGAAGTATTCATTGAACAGCAAAAAGAAGGGTCGCAAAAAAAGCCTGTTATCAGCCTCATTGTGCCTGTATTTAACGAGCAAGAAGTGCTTAAGGCATTTCACCATAGAGTATGCTCGGTGAGCGCGAGTATTAAACAATGTCGTTTTGAGCTTGTGTATATCGATGACGGCAGTCATGACGACTCTTGGCAAATTCTACAAAGCCTGACCCATCAATTCTGTGATGTTCGCTGCTTACAGCTGAGCCGAAATTTTGGCAAAGAAGCTGCCGTTACAGCAGGCCTTGAACATGCAACAGGTGATGCGGTAGTACTACTTGATGCTGATTTACAAGACCCACCTGAATTGCTCCCTGAAATGATTAAAGCTTGGCAACAAGGTGCCGACGTAGTCAATATGAAACGCGCTAGTCGTCAAGGTGAGTCTTGGTTCAAAGTGGCCAGTGCCCATACTTTTTATCGCATTCTAAACTGGGTGTCTGACAGCCCAGTTGCTGAGGATGTCGGAGATTTCAGATTATTATCTCGTAATGTCGTTGAGGCTATTAAGCAGCTCCCAGAGCGAAATCGCTACATGAAAGGTTTAATGAGCTGGCCCGGTTTTAAACAAATAACCTTAGAATTTGAACGCCCAGAACGCGCAGCTGGTACCACCAAGTGGAACTACTTTCAACTTATCAAGCTTGCTCTGTCAGGGATCACCTCGTTTAGTGTCAAACCGCTGCGCTTTGCAACTTGGATGGGGGCATTAGTGTCTTTATATGCCTTCATTTTCGCAGCTTGGGTGGTGATAAAGACACTGGTATTTGGCGAAGTCGTTCAAGGTTACCCGAGTATGATGCTTACTATGCTCGCCTTAGGTGGAGTGCAATTGCTGGCGATTGGCATTCTAGGAGAATACATTGCAAGGCTGTTTACCGAAGCAAAACAGCGACCTATCTATTTAGTCATGGCAGAGCACTATAAACCTTGTCACACTGCGGAGCATCGCCATGAGGTTTAGTCATTGCTTGTTGGTCATTACTGCCCTACTGCTATTAATTAGATTATTCACATTAGGCATTTATCCGCTGTACGATACTACAGAGGCTAGATATGCAGAGATAGCCAGATTAATGGTGCAAAGCCAAGATTGGATCACTCCTTGGTTTGATATCAATGTGCCATTTTGGGGCAAGCCACCTGCCCATACTTGGATCACAGCGCTCAGCTTTGAGATATTTGGTATCAATGAATGGAGCGCGCGCTTTGCACATTGGTTAATGGGCGCGGCAACAGTTGCATTACTTTTCGCATTTACCCAACGTATTCTAGGTCAGACTATTGCCATATATAGCAGTTTTATTTTGGTAACGTGTCTGGGCTTTTTTGTCGCCACCAGCATGGTGATGACCGATCCGGCACTCCTTTTTGCAAGTACTTTAGCCATGACCAGCTTTTGGCTCTGCTATACAGAAAAAAGCCGCCTAGCAGGCCTTGTTTTCTTCTTCGCATGTGGACTAGGTATGCTTATAAAAGGTCCTGTTGCCGTTGTTATCATAGGGATTGCTCTTCTCGTTTGGGCTATTTGGCAAAACCAGCTACTCAATGCCATCAAATCGTTACCTTGGGTGTTAGGGCTCACCGTCTTTATCGTAACTTTTGCGCCATGGTATCTACTTGCTGAGCAAAAGACGCCGGGCTTTATAAATTACTTCATTATTGGCGAGCATATTCAACGCTTTTTAGAACCAGGTTGGCAAGGTGACTTATATGGCAGTGCTCATCTAGAAACTAAAGGCACTATCTGGCTATTCTGGCTAGGTGTCGCTTGTCCGTGGTCGTTTATCTTAATCTTCAAATTACTCACCGCACCGAAACAACTAAAAGCTTTATGCAAAATAGAGCTGAATCGCTACCTGATTGCTTGGGCCATTGCACCAATGCTGTTGTTTACACTGGCGAGTAATATTTTATCTGCCTACGTGCTTCCAGGCTTACCTGCATTTGCACTATTGATGGCCATCGTGTTTTCACATGAAAAACAGCTAGCTGTTTCAAATAGACCCGTATTACAAACAACGGCTGATAAGCAGTTTTTGACTATAGGTCTAGTGTGTTTAGCACTATATAGTTTAATCATCACAGCTGTCATTAAAGGCTGGCACAGTAAGTACTCTGAAATCGAACTACTCGAAGTGATTGCGAAGCCTTGCCCTTCGGTGCCTGTTTTTTATATAGAAAAACGACCATTTTCAGCACGCTTCTACAGTTGTGGCAAAGCACAATTAATTGAGCAAGTTGCTGAACTATCAGACATACTTAATACTCAGAAAAAAAGCTATTTGGTGCTGACACATACACAAAAAAAGACACTCACTTTACCCAGCACGCATACCTGCTTAACCATTAACACGAGTCACAAAGGGGTTCTACTGACGTGCACACAGAAAAGTCGCTGAGCATTTTATTGGTCGAAGATTCTCAGCAAGTCGCTGAGACCATCTTCGACTACTTTGAAGAAGAACATTATGAATTAGACTATGCAGCCAATGGCATTATGGGGCTGCAATTGGCCTGTGCTAATCGCTATGACTGTATTATTTTAGACATCATGCTGCCTGGTCTCGACGGCATCGAAATTTGTAAACGCTTACGCGCACAAGGAAACAATACCCCAATCATCATGCTTACAGCCCGAGATACCCAACAAGACATGCTAGGTGGCTTAAATTGCGGTGCGGATGACTACATCATTAAGCCCTTTGACCTTATGCTCTTAGAAGCCAGGATCAAAGCGGTTATCAGACGCACCCAAGGCCTTGGTTTTAAAACACAATTAAATGTGGGTTCATTAATGATTGATTTAAATACTCGAACAGTCAGCCGAGCCGGTCAGTCAATCAAACTTAATCCCAGTGGCTATAAAATTTTACTAGCACTAGCGAAACAAAGCCCGAACCCAGTCACTCGAGAGGCCATTGAACACGCACTTTGGCCCGATGACGTGCCCGACCAAGATCTATTACGCAGACATATTTACCAATTGCGTAAAGCACTTGATAAACCATTCGAGCAAGACATGTTAATAACCGTACCTAAGTTTGGTTATAAGTTGATCACAGATGAAAACGCTTAAACAACAGCTTTTTAGAGCTACATGGCTCGGAGCAATTATGCTTATCTCAATTTATACATTGGTATTGAGCTCTGCCATTATGTATACCGAAAATAGAAGTAGTGAACAGAGACTCAGTATTATTGCCCCCCATCATTTTAAACAGTTTGCAACCACCGAAACACCTGAGATAGAGATAAACCCACTCCTAACACTCTACAAAGATTACTCATCTTTACCCCAAAAGATACAAGCCGCTATCTCAGAGGGTTGGACGGGTGTGCAAACTTTCCAGTTTGATGATGACAGTGAATTTAGTGTATATGCAGCCGCTGTAGATGGTCAGACATTCACCTATTATGCCGTTGAGGATGTGAACCCAATTGAGTGGAGTGATGCTGATCTATTAAAAGTTGAGGTTATTTTTGCCGGTGCTGGTGGTTTACTTTTTTTACTAGCAACTTATCTGATCCGTGTTCAAGCGGGCCGTTTAGCAAAACCGCTTCAGGATTTAGTACATCATATCAGCGATAAAAACAAAGATGATTTAGATACAGACATTGTCAATGAGAAAAGTTGCGCGGAGATCTACCACATCGAGACGGCTGTGAACCATTATCGCCAACGGATGAAACAAATGCTCCATCGAGAGCAAACCTTTACTCGCTATGTCAGCCATGAATTGCGAACACCTATGATGGCCATTAAGGGGAATGTGTCTGTGTTACAAAAGCGACATGGCGACAATAAACAATTGAAAGGCATCAATAATGCCTTAGATAACGTGAATGAATTAATTCACACCTTTTTGTGTTTGGCCAGAGAGTCAGAACTCGCACCTACCCCAATTACGCTCGATAACATGTGGGTAGAAACACTTATTGCACCCCTACAAAGTAAATGCCATGCGAATCAAGTCACTTTACATTGGCAACTTCAAGAACCTTTTGAGATAAACTGTGAAGCAATCCTGTTGCAGACGCTTGTGTATAATCTATTAGACAATGCCATAAACTGCACTTTTAATGGCGAAGTTGATTTATTCGTCAGTCAATCAGGTGTCGTCGTGATAGATTCTGGTATAGGACTTGATGAAAAGCCCAGAGGTTATGAAGGGTTTGGTGTAGGTTTACAAATCGTTGAAGATATTTGTGCAAAATACCATTGGCAATTCTCATTACAAAGTAACCCTGAACAAGGTTGTCGAGCCGAAGTAATATTTGTATAAACAAGGAGAGCGCTATGCGCGAACAAGCCCTGATAGAAGCTAAGCAGCTACTCGCCAACGCTAAGATTGCGGTGCTCTCTACTCATTCAAATACTTTGCCAGGCTTCCCGTTTGGTTCAACAGTACAGTTTTTTGCTAATACCAAGGGACAAGTCTATCTATTCATTAGCGATATAGCTCAGCACGCTAAAAACTTGTCTCATGACAACAAATTATCTCTAACGGTATTTGAGCTACAAGACTGTGATGACCCACAAATGTCGCGCTTAACTCTCGTCGCTGAGGCCACTAAATTTGATAGAGATGACAGTGAGAGTTTAATCACACAATTTGTAGAACACTTCCCAAGCAGCGAGCAATATAAAGATCTAACCGACTTTCATATTTGGGAATTATACCCAAACTTCCTCAAGATGCATGATTCAGAGCGCTGCCTTCTGTTCTAGTTCAAGGAAAAGGACGCAGTGTAATGACGAGTCCTTTCCAAGTTCTTTGACGATGAAATAGGACTGAAAGCACGCTCCCTTGGGCGAGTTTGATTGGCTTCCATACTGCGTTATCAATTTTCGATTTAGAACCACTAGACCTTCAAATCGATGCCTTGTCTGACAGCCAATCAATTCTCGCTGAACCTCGTATCTTGAGGTGGTTTGGGTATAAATATGGTAAGAGCCCGCTTTATTGCAGGCTTTGGTAAAATATTTTGGTTAGAGAAAGATGAGTGGGCTTATGGAGAATAATGAGTGTTAGGTAATATCTTCTCCAGCTTCATCCATTTCCACCCATTCAGTTTCTTCAAGAGCTGCTTTGATCCACTTTTGCAAAGCGGGGCAATCAAGTACTTGCTGCATATAGGCAGTTGCAAACTCACTAAGCTCAATACCATAAGTCTTAAAACGTAGTACCACTGGCGCATACATGGCATCCACGATAGACCACTCACCAAATAACCAGCCTCGATGTTGCTCATATTGCTCCGTGAATATTTGCTCAATACGTTGAATATCGCGCTGCGCTTGTTCGCTTAAGACAAGTTTACGCTTCGCACGGATATTCATCGGCATTTCATTACGTAAAGCGTTAAACCCTGCAAGCATTTCAGATGCAAGCGCTCTCGCTTTTGCTCTCTGACTAATTTCACTCGGCCAACCTTCCCCTGATAAATAAGTTTCGCTTATATACTCACAAATTGCGAGAGACTCCCACACAAGACTATCGCCATCTACCAAACACGGAACTTTCGCTGTAGGCGTGATATTTTTAAGCGTGCTAAAAAATTCAGGCGTTTCTAAATTGAGCTTAGTCTCTTCAAAATTAATACCTGACTTTTCTAGCATAAGCCAGGCTCTTAATGACCAAGTCGAGTAATTTTTATTGGCGATATATAGCTGCATAAATGATTTCCTTGTTAACGGCTTTGTTCTGTTTAAACGTCAATGTAAGTATTTTTATAAACCTTGACTAACTGATTATTCTTATACAACCTATAAGAAACTCGAATAGGTACTCATAATGGATATTGACGCGCTGCGCAGCTTTTTAGCTTTTATAGAAACAGGCAGTTTTACTCGCGCTGCAAAACAGGTGCATCGGACCCAAGCTGCCGTGAGTATGCAGATGAAAAAGCTGGAAGAAGATGTCGGTAAATGCCTATTTGAAAAACAAGGTCGATTATTAACCCTAAGCCAAGATGGTCGCCAGTTTAGTCACTATGCTAAGCAGCTATTGCAGCTCCATGATGAAACTTTGCAGACGATGCGTCACAGCGCGAGCAATACGCTGCTCAGACTGGGTTGCCCAGATGATTATGCCGACAACCTTTTACCTGAGCTGATTAAGCTCTTGCATGCGCAATTCTATAATTTGGACTTAAGAATAACTTGTTTGCCAAGTTTTAAAATCAAACAATTATTGGATGCGGGCGATTTAGACCTTGGGCTTATTACCCGCTCCCCCGACTCCGAAGAAGGTCAGCTCATATACCAAGACAAAGGGGTGTGGGTGTATAACCCTGAGCACACGGCTCACCTTAAATCACCTTTGCCGATTGCAGTATTTCAACCAGATTGTCGCTTTCACCAAGGTGCCATTGAAGGACTCATGAAAGCAAAAATTCCTTTTCAAGTAGTCGCGAGTTGTAGCAGCCTTGCGGCTTTACTGGGTCTGGTAAAACAAGGTGTCGCCATCGGTGCAATCGCAAATATATCTACCGCAGACTATAGCGTGTTAAGTAACGCTGAGTTACCCACTTTGCCCGGTGCTAATGTAGCTTTGATCCGCAGTCAAAGTCTGCGTAACCCTATTTCCCAAGAGATTTATGAGCAGCTAAGTCAGACTATGAGAACTTTTTCAGTAAACTAGCCATAAATATAAGCATATGATACCAATCCTCAATAATACTCAATCATTTTGAGGGACTAAAACTGACGCTAACTTCTTTGAAAATTTCTTATTTACGACTGCATGGATGCAGAAGGTAGAGCAATGCAGGAGCAATTGCCGAGAACAACTAAATAGCAAAATTTCCGCCTCGTTATCGACTCGTTTTTCTTGCCTCAAAATAGACCGCTTAATTAAGAGTATTGGAAAGAAATATCTATACATCTTATCTGACACTTTTTCACATTCTCATACATTCCGCCTACAACCGCTGACATTCCTCCAACAGACTCTAACAAGCTTGCGCTCTACTATGAGCACATCAAAACCAAACAGGAATGTTCATCATGAAAACTCGCGCACTATTATTAATGGCTTTACTATCATCAACGGCTTTAATGGGCCAAGCTCAGGCTTCTGAAGAAAAACACAAAGTTGGTATTCAACTTTCTGGTGGTGGTGCAGAATACAAAGGCTCAAGCAAAGACGGTGACGGTGTTGGTCAAGCGTATCTTTACTATAACTACCAGTTTTCACCAATGTTGGCTTTAGAAGTCGGTTTAAATGGCGGCAGTGAAGCTGATGACTGGGAATGTACTGAAGAGAACGATAATAAATTCACCTGTAAAAATAACGATAAGCCGCTGTTTAATTTAGATGCAAATAAATTAGAGTACAGTAACTTAGTGTTTGCAGGTAAGGGTGAGTACTACCTAACAAAGAACAATAGCCTATATGCTAAGTTAGGTGCGAACTTTTACGACTACGACATTAAACAAAACAGCAAAGTGCTAAATTCTGATGATGGCGTAGGCTTGTTTGCAGAACTTGGCTGGGAGTATGACTTTAATAATGGCCTCGGCATCAATGTATCTTATCAGTACATGGATATGGGTGACCTAGATACCTATACACTGGGTGTAGGTTTAAGCTATCGTTTTTAATTCAGCTCATCACCGCAAATAAAAATAAAAAAGGTTAACGCTGGTGTTAACCTTTTTTAGATAAAGTGATTTATTAATCCAAGCTATGTGCTTTTAGGACATCAAGCGGTATGTAGTCCAGAACTTTCTCATGGGTTGCATGAAGTTTTACCGGTGGCGCAACGCCTGCTTCATATGCTTCTTTCCAGCGTAATGCACATAAGCACCAGCCATCACCGGGTTTTAACCCTGGAAAACCATATTCAGGTATCGGCGTACTTAGGTCGTTGCCTCTTGAGCGTGTAAACGTTAAAAATGCTTCTGTTACAACAGCACACACAACATGAGTACCGATATCAAGATGATTTGTGTTGCAAAACCCGTCCCTCATAAACCCGGTTAACGGATCACTACAACACAGCTGTAATTCACTGCCCAATACATTCAGAGCTTTCTTCTCTGTCATGACCTTTTCACTCTTTTGATTAACCTGAGCTTTGGTTAAGAGATTTACTAACATATTGATATTGAAATGATGCGTGCATTTTCAAGTCTGCAGCCGGAGACTTTTAGCGGTAACAAGGCGAATTTACGCGTCAATAGCTGGCCTATTGCAAGTAAATTCAACGTAGTTATCGTTGAAAGTAGCCGCTGCAGATAGATTTATTATCCAGAGCTCAGGTTTATTACTTTAGAGTGTTAAAACGTAGAATTACTAAGCATCGATCAATTGCTGCTGTAATTGATGAATTTCATCACGTAACTTGGCCGCTTTTTCAAACTCTAGCTCTCTAGCATGATGCATCATTTGAGTTTCCAGTGCGCTGATCTGTTCTGCAATTTGCTTCGGATCTAGATAACCCGCTTTAGGCTCAGCGACTTTTGCAGATACAGGTGAACTTGATGACTCATCGACACTTTCACCAACATCCATCACATCTGTGATTTTCTTATTCAGTGCTGTTGGCACTATGCCATGCTTTTCATTATAAGCTTCTTGTATTGAACGACGACGCTCGGTTTCTTCAATGGCCTTTTTCATCGACTTGGTGATCACGTCACCATATAAAATTGCTTTACCATTTAAGTGACGTGCCGCTCGACCAATTGTTTGTATTAATGAGCGCGCTGAGCGTAAGAAGCCTTCTTTGTCTGCATCAAGAATTGCGACAAGAGACACTTCTGGCATATCAAGACCTTCTCGAAGTAAGTTAATGCCCACTAGCACATCAAATACGCCTTTACGTAAGTCGCGGATGATTTCCATACGCTCAACGGTATCAATGTCCGAGTGTAAATAACGCACCTTCACATCATGGTCATTTAGATAGTCGGTTAAATCTTCCGACATCCGTTTGGTTAATGTAGTTACCAAGACCCGTTCTTTCTTCTCAACACGTTTATAAATTTCAGAGAGTAAGTCGTCCACTTGTGAACCTACTGGGCGTACTTCTAATTCAGGATCAAGTAAGCCCGTCGGACGAATAACCTGCTCAGCCACGTCGCCATTTGATTTCTCTAATTCGTAATCACCGGGTGTCGCTGATACATAAATCGTCTGTGGTGAAATCGCTTCAAACTCATCGAATTTTAGCGGTCGGTTGTCCATGGCCGATGGCAAACGGAATCCGTATTCAACTAAGTTTTCTTTACGGCTTCTATCTCCTTTATACATGGCGCCCACTTGAGAGACGGTCACATGAGACTCATCGATGATCATTAACGCATCATCAGGCAAATAATCGAGTAACGTTGGAGGTGGCTCGCCTGGCGCACGGCCAGAAAGATAGCGGCTATAGTTTTCGATGCCAGAGCAATAACCAAGCTCGGTCATCATTTCAATATCGTATTGTGTACGCTGAGCAACACGTTGTTCTTCGACTAAGCGATTATCATCGAGCAGACACTTTCTTCTATCTCTTAGCTCATCTTTTATTTTTTCAATGGCATCTAAGATTTTCTCACGGGGAGTAACATAGTGGGTTTTTGGATAGATAGTTGCACGAACGATGTGTTTTTCAATGGCACCAGTAAGTGGATCAAATAAGCTCAAACGCTCGATTTCATCATCGAACATTTCAACGCGAACACCGATATCAACAGATTCAGCAGGAAAAATATCGATGACTTCACCACGAACACGATAAGTACCCCGGCTAAAATCTATGTCGTTTCGAGTATATTGCAGTTCAGCTAACTTTCGCAAGATGTCGCGTTGGTCAACTGTGTCCCCTACTTTCAGCAGTAACATCATCTGCATATAAGAATCAGGATCGCCCAGACCATAAATCGCCGACACAGACGCCACAATAATGGTATCGCGCCTTTCTAATAACGCTTTGGTTGCAGATAAACGCATTTGCTCGATGTGTTCATTTATCGATGCATCTTTTTCTATAAAGGTATCACTTGCCACCACATAAGCTTCTGGCTGATAGTAGTCATAGTATGAAACAAAGTACTCTACTGCATTTTCAGGAAAGAACTCTTTCATCTCTCCATATAGCTGTGCCGCCAAGGTTTTATTGTGAGCGAGTATAATTGTCGGGCGATTCAGGTTGCTGATTATATTCGCCATGGTAAAGGTTTTACCCGTACCCGTTGCCCCCAATAAAGTTTGGTGTGCAAGGCCCGCTTCTAAACCATCGCATAATTGCGCGATGGCCGTTGGCTGATCCCCATTTGGTGAAAATTCAGAGTGAAGTTTAAATACATCAGTCATGTTTTAATTCCTGCTCAGGCACAGATTGCATACGGTTTAAACTCGCGCAGAACCAATTGTAGGCGACAATGGCTGTGACCAAATTACCGATTGCGGCACCAATAAATAACCCTTTCAGACCTGCTAAATGCGATCCTAAATAAGCGAATGGTACGAAAAAAACAAACAATCTGATCACGCTCAGTAACAAGGCATTCATTGGTTTGTGAAGCGCATTAAATGACGAATTACTTAAGATGATCACCCCTTGAAAACCGTAGCTCAATGGCATGATATATATAAACAGTTCAATGATGCGTTGAACTTCTTTTTCAGCACCAAAAGTTTGACTAATTAAGCCCGAGCAAAGGAGTAACACGATATAAATAGCAAACTGCCAAACCATTACGAACTTTAATGTAGTTTTATAGGCTTCTGTCACACGCTGGTAATTTTGCGCCCCATAATTTTGACTGACAAAAGGCGGTAATGTCATCGACAATGCAAGCACTACTAAACTCGCGATAGATTCAATGCGGCTACCTACACCAAAAGCTGCAACCGCTTCAGGCCCATAAGTTGCGACAATCGCTGTCATAACAGCCATGGCGATAGGTGTCAGCATATTCGCGCCTGCAGCAGGAAAACCGATTTTTAAGATTTTCTTCACAGCCTGCATAACGCCCTGCTCTCCAGGGCTTACACTGAGCAGGCGCTTTTTCACAGCAAGTAAATAAAAGATAATACCTACAGCCACAGACCAAGCGATAACGCTGGCAATCGCAGCACCTTGAACACCTAGTTCAGGGAATGGGCCAATGCCAAAAATAAGAAGAGGGTCAAGGATCGCATTTATCAAACCCGCAGCACCCATAATAATACTTGGCGTTTTAGTATCACCACTGGCACGTAGTACTGAATTACCAATCATAGGTGTGATTAAGAATACGCTACCCAAGAACCAAATAGACATATAGTCATATATATGTGGCATTACTTCAGCGTGAGCACCAAGTAGTTTAAAAATCGGCTCTATCATTAAAAAGCCAAATAAAGACAACAAGAACACCATCACTGCTGATAATAAAAGTGCAATGGTGGCATCAAACTTTGCCTCTTCAACTTTATTCGCACCCAGCGCTTTGGCAATCACCGCTGACGTACCTATACCTAAACCTATTGCAAGGCTTATTACTGTAAAAGTAACAGGGAAAGTGAAACTAACAGCTGCAAGCTCTTCGGTCCCTAACATACTAATAAAGAAGGTATCGACTAAATTGAACATCATCAGCGTGATCATGCCAAATATCATGGGAATGGTCATACGTTTGAGTGTGGACGGGATGTCCCCTTCAAGGATGTCGTTAGAGACCTGAGACTGCTGCGCTGATGCCATATTAAATAGAAACCTTAAGATAAGCCCGACCAGTGGATTGAGCATTCTAGATCATCATGAAAACTAAACCCAGAGGATCGTGATCATTTATCAACAATAAATATTAATCCGACTCTGAGATCTTCGCTTTTGAGTCGTTTAAGCCAATCAATGCACTAAAAAAGCACAAAAACACCTTCAATAAGCACTTACTAACCTGTCGCTTTAGTAGCCACTGAGATTTTTTTGCACAAGTATGACGCTTATTTGACTATAAAAAATACTGCAATGAGCAAAAACCACCCAAACCAGAACAAAAAACAACAACCCCTTGTTTTTATTGGATTAAAAAAATTTAGTAAAAAGTATTGCAAAGCTCTCAAAGCCCGACATATATGGCTTTGCAATACTTTTTAAAGATTAATAAACAATGTTATCCACAGATTCTGTGGGTAAGTGTCATAAAGCTAATAAAATAAAGACTTATAGCGCGATCAAAAGATCAGAAATACATCTATGGAAAAGGATCTTTGTTTCCTTTATGTGACAGTAAAAGATCTTTAGTCACTGATGTTGATAACTTTAAAGTTATCAACAGGCGAATTAGCTATCTAAAAATATTCATTTAGCTTTTATAACCCCTTATTTTAAAAGGCCAAATAGTAATCAGTAAAAAATTCTATGCTTCAAAACCTCTCTCAGTGACTATTTTCTGCACCGCACGAATAAATGAAACAAACAATAGTCTTCGCAATCTATTGATCATGATCTTGCATAAAGAAGAAAACATCAGATCTCTTTAAAAAGTTATATTTAAGGCTTTTGAGTAAAATATGACTCATACTGCGCAAAATAAACATTTTTAATTTTATGTTTAAGCACCGCAAAGTCCCTTTTTGGATTTGCTTTACTTCCACAGAGTAAATTTGCGTTAAAAAACCAACAAATCGGATATAAAATCAGCGGATAAACGGATTTTTTAAATTTCTGTCATTTTATTTGTTGACACCTTGGCAAGGGGTCATTAATATTTCGCCCCGTTGAGAGACACGCTTCCCCCTTAGCTCAGTTGGTTAGAGCGACGGACTGTTAATCCGCAGGTCCCCCGTTCGAGTCGGGGAGGGGGAGCCAAGTTTCTTGATAATAACGATTCCCCCTTAGCTCAGTTGGTTAGAGCGACGGACTGTTAATCCGCAGGTCCCCCGTTCGAGTCGGGGAGGGGGAGCCAATCGTTATAGTGTAATTCCCCCTTAGCTCAGTTGGTTAGAGCGACGGACTGTTAATCCGCAGGTCCCCCGTTCGAGTCGGGGAGGGGGAGCCAACACTACTATCCTTCTATATTGTTCCCCCTTAGCTCAGTTGGTTAGAGCGACGGACTGTTAATCCGCAGGTCCCCCGTTCGAGTCGGGGAGGGGGAGCCAATATTCAGATTCTCATAGACTTTTCTCACACATTGCACTACCCTACTACAGTTAATTTTTTCCTTTAAAATCGCTGACTCGGCTTAATTAAATAATTAGAAATTTTGCTTACTTTGCGATAATTGTTCCTCAATTTTTATATTAGCCTGACGATAAATAACCTTATTATCTTGGCTATAAGTATGTGCTCAAAAAATTTAGGCTAGCTTAATCGCGACTAGATTATTTGTAGTTTGGAATAAAACTAAAAAGAACTGAAAGACACAATAATGGCAGGCTTTAAAAAACTTATATTTGTGCAGTTGATCTCTTGGCTTCTGTTTTCACTTGTTGGAGTATTTTTCTTTGCGACCAGCTTTGATTCAGCAGTTTCAAAAGCACAGCAAAGTGCACAAGTAATGGTGACTCAGTATATAAAAGAAAAAACCATGGCAGAGGTCACCCCTCAGCATATTCGTCAGGCTCTGGCGAATGGTAATGTATTTTCAACCTTCATTGTTAGAGATTTTAATGGTGACACAGTTTTAAACGTTAATACCCATAGTCCATTACCTTTTATCGCTGAAATTATCGAATCAAATATTAATGCTATTCGCCCGCAATTTGCTGTGAATGTGACCAAAGACATTAAAATTGAATTCATTATTAATGCACAAAGTCAGGCGCAACTTTTACAGCAAGCTGTCATCATGATGTTTCTTATCACCGCCCTACTCGCATTTATTCCTGTCTTCTATATGAAAGCAATTTATAAACGCTTAAATCGCAATGTCAGTATGACTGTGGCTGATGCGGTAGATATGTACATTACTCAAAACCAAGTGACGGACAGCATAGAAAATGACTTTAATGCAGGTAAAGTACAAGCACTAGGTGCTGAGCTTGCGCCATCTTTTAATCGTTTAGCGCATTTCTTAAAGAGTAAACAAGAAGATATTCAAAGTGCCGCACAAAGCATAAAGCAAGAAGCTTATAAGGATGTGGTAACCGGTCTGGGTAACCGCAACATGTTCGTGGAGTATTACGAGCAGCATATTGAATCAAGCAGCAAAAAATCATTTGGTACCCTTGCCATGATCCGTTGTAGTGAACTACAAGTGATCAACCAAACTCGTGGTTACCAAAAAGGCGACGAGTATATTAAATCAGTATCAGAGATTATTACCCATGTTTGTGGTACTTACACAGGCGGACAAACCTTCAGGTTAAACAGCTCTGACTTTGCGGTTATCTTGCCAAACATTCCGGCAAAAGAAGCCGAACATTTCGGTGATACATTACAAGCTAGATTCACTCAATATCAACAAAACCAAGAGCTCAGCTCAGTGGCTAACACAGGTATTGTTCCATACGAAACTGGCAAACCATTGGGTGAGATATTATCTGTGGTCGACAATGCCATGAGCATGGCCCAGAGCAAGCAAGCGAATGCGTGGCACATTCAGCGTGAATCTGATCTTATTAATAATGTTGGTGCAGGTTTTGGTAACCAAAACTGGCGTAAAGTTATCCATGATGTGATCGAAGCAAAACGCGTCAGCTTAATGATGCAAAACATTATGCCGATTGGTAAAAATGTTAAAGCCTATGCCGAAATTCAAGCGCGCTTTAAAACTGAAGATAACCAAATGCTGCCAACGGCGTCTTTCTTGGCGATGGCAGAAAAACTTGAGATGGCCATCGAAATCGATAAATTGATCATAGATACGTCGCTTGAGCTCATAAAAACCCGTAACTTCACTGAAAAGTTCTTTGGTATCAATGTAACCGCGTCAAGCGCCCACTCAGATCAATTTGTGATCTGGTTAGAGCGTCGTCTGTTAAAAGATGCCAATATTGCTTCGAAACTGATTTTTGAAGTGAGCGAGTTTGGTTTACAGCAAAATATAAAAGCCAGTAAACGCTTTATCGATATGGTTCACCGCGTTGGTGCTCGTATCACAGTAGAACGTTTTGGTGTTGGTTTAACCTCATTTAAGTTCTTCAGAGATTTAAAACCTGACTTTATCAAGATGGATGCAAGTTATACCCGTGGTCTTGAGGAAGATAAAAATAACCAATACTTTATGCGTCTGATGGTCGACCTTGCTCACCGTATTGGTGTGAGTGTGTTTGCTGAAGGGGTCGAAAACCAAGAAGAAAAGCACGTCGTCGAAACACTCTGCCTCGACGGTGTTCAGGGTTACTACATAGAGAAACCCAAAGAAATATAAGGTTATTAAACCTTACTAAAAACAGGCCCTTTCAGGGCCTTTTTTTATTTCGCTGCGTATATCCGTAAATCTTTACAAAAATACCCTTTTATCAAAACAATTCTGCCGTTTTTGTTGTGATATTCAGCGCCAAACTTGGTAAAATTAACAATCGCTAGGCACTCAATAAAAAGGCGTCAACGTTAGGGGCTATAATGACTGAATATATTCTGTTGCTGATCGGCACAGTATTAGTAAACAATTTCGTGTTAGTACAATTCTTAGGCTTATGCCCTTTCATGGGCGTATCAGGTAAGTTAGACACTGCCGTTGGTATGTCAATGGCCACTACTTTTGTACTCACGCTAGCCTCAGTAACGAGTTACCTTGTTAACGAGTATATATTGCAACCTCTCGAATTAGAGTTCTTACGCACCATGAGCTTCATACTCGTTATTGCTGTGGTGGTGCAATTTACCGAAATGGTGGTGAAGAAAACCAGCCCTACCCTATACCGTTTACTGGGTATTTTCTTACCGCTTATCACAACTAACTGTGCGGTATTAGGTGTTGCCCTGCTAAACATTAAAAATGAGCATACCTTTATGAGCTCAGCCGTATTTGGTTTTGGTGCTGCAGTTGGTTTTTCTATGGTGCTGGTCTTATTTGCCGCACTGCGTGAACGTCTTGCAGTTGCAGATGTACCAACACCGTTCAAAGGTGCGTCAATCGCCATGATCACCGCTGGCTTAATGTCTCTTGCCTTTATGGGCTTTTCTGGATTAGTGAAGTTTTAACCATGACCTTGTTTTATGCACTCATTGCGCTAGGTTCACTGGCGCTGATTTTTGGCCTTATTTTAGGTTATGCCGCGGTAAAATATCGCGTTGAAAGTAGCCCTGTTGTCGACCAAGTCGATGCCATTTTACCGCAAACACAATGTGGCCAATGTGGTTACCCGGGTTGTCGCCCTTACGCCGAAGCCATTGCTAATGGCGACGAAATTAATAAATGCCCACCGGGTGGTGATGCCACAATTAAAAAATTAGCTGATTTGATGGGCGTTGAGCCTAAACCTTTGGCTGGCGGTGAAGAAGCTGAGCCAGTTAAAACTGTGGCATATATTCGTGAAGACGAATGTATCGGCTGTACTAAATGCATTCAAGCTTGCCCGGTTGACGCCATTGTTGGTGCAACTAGACAAATGCATACCGTATTAAAAGATGAATGTACCGGTTGTGACTTATGTGTTGAGCCTTGCCCGGTTGATTGTATTGATATGATCCCTGTTGCTGAAACTAAGCAAACATGGAAATGGCAGTTAAACGCCATTAACGTCACTCAGATTGATTAGAGGTTGCCGTGGAATCGTTATTTGAACAAATAGAACGTGGAACGCTATGGCAATTTCCTGGCGGTATTCACCCACCAGAACAAAAAACATTGTCGAACCAAGCTCCTATTCGCCAACTTCCTTTACCTGATAAATTGGTTATTCCATTAAAACAGCATATTGGTGCCAATGGTCAACTGCTTGTCCATGTGGGCGATCATGTTTTAAAAGGTCAAGCACTGACAAAACCCGCTGGAAATTGGTCTTTACCTATCCATGCCGCGACTTCAGGCGTCATCACCGCCATTGAACATAGACCATCGGCACACCCGTCAGCTTTACCAGAGCCGAGCATCGTGCTTGAACCTGATGGTCAAGACACTTGGTGTGCGCTCGAACCTCTTGCTCAATACAAAGATATTTCAAAACAGCAACTGGTCGATAAAATTCATGATGCAGGCATTGCTGGTATGGGTGGTGCAGGCTTCCCAACCTATGTGAAAGCCAGCAGCCAAGCAGAGATTGACTTTTTTGTTGTCAATGGCGTTGAATGTGAACCTTATATCACTGCCGATGACATGTTAATGCGTGAACATGCCGAGCAAATCGTGCAAGGCATCGAGATCATGCAACACCTACTTGCTCCAAAATATGTTTTAGTTGGTATTGAAGATAATAAACCTGAGGCCATTGCTGCGATGCAGAAAGCCTCAGCACATAACGATAAAATCTTCGTTCGCTCAGTGCCAACCAAATACCCTTCTGGCGGTGAAAAACAACTGATCAAAGTACTGACTTCTCGCGAAGTGCCCAGTGCGGGCATTCCTGCAGATATTGGCGTATTAGTGCAAAACGTCGGTACTTTATTTGCGATAAGCGACGCTGTGCTTCGTGGCAAACCGCTCATTGAGCGTGTTGTTACTGTAACCGGTAACACCATCAAACAATCACAAAATGTTTGGGCACTGATGGGCACTGAGATTAAGCACCTACTCGATAGCCAAAAGTTTGAACCCGTTACTGCACAGCGTGTCATCATGGGTGGGCCAATGATGGGCTTCACCCTGCCAACAGTGCGTATTCCTGTGGTCAAAACCACAAACTGTATTTTGGCACCTGACAACCAAGAGCTGGCCGAGCCAAACGATGAAAAAGCTTGTATTCGCTGTAGTGCGTGTGCCGATGCTTGCCCGCAAACTTTGCTACCACAACAATTACAATGGTTTGCTAAGGGCAAAGAGTACCAAAAGCTTGAAGAATACAACCTGTTTGATTGTATTGAATGTGGTGCGTGTTCGTACGTGTGCCCGAGTGAAATTCCACTGGTGCAATATTACCGCGTTGCTAAAGCTGAGATCCGAGAACAAAAACTAGAGCAAATCAAAGCTGAGCGAGCAAAAGAGCGTTTCGAAGCCCGTAAAGAACGTTTAGAGCGAGAACAAGAAGAACGTCAAAACCGTCATAAACGTTCAGCTAGCCGTTCTACTCAATCTACACAAAGTAAAGAAAAAGTGGCTGAAGCACTTGAGCGTGTTAAGAACAAGAAGACACCAGAAAAGTCAGCAGTTGAAGCTGCAATTGCCCGCGCTAAAGCGAAAAAAGCAGCTGATGGTTCACTCGAGCCAGATAATAGTGCTGTTGCATTAGAGCGCGCTAAGCGTAAAGAGCAAGCTCGCCAATACAAGGCTGAGAAAGCCACAGATGACAGTGCCGATAAGCCTAAAGATAATAAGGCTGCTGTTGCCGCTGCCATTGCACGTGCGAAAGCGAAAAAGGCCGCGCAGCAATCTGATACAGATGATGTAAATACAGAAAAACAAGCAACTCAGACGGATGCATCGACCGATCCGCGTAAAGCCGCGGTTGCCGCCGCCATCGCTCGTGCAAAAGCAAAGAAAGCGGCACAAAATGCTGATCAAGATGAAGCGCCAACTGAAACTGAAAGCATAGAAGATCCGCGTAAAGCAGCTGTTGCTGCCGCCATTACCCGTGCAAAAGCAAAGAAAGCAGCTAAAGAGACTGAGCAAAGCGATAGCTCAGTATCTGATAGCGAGCCGGAAGATCCTCGCAAAGCTGCTGTTGCAGCTGCTATCGCCCGTGCAAAAGCGAAAAAAGCAGCGAAAGAAGCTGAGCAAAGCGATGAAGCTGTAGCTGATAGCGAGCCGGAAGATCCGCGCAAAGCTGCTGTTGCAGCTGCTATCGCCCGTGCAAAAGCGAAAAAAGCAGCGAAAGAAGCTGAGCAAAGCGATGAAGCTGTAGCTGATAGCGAGCCGGAAGATCCGCGCAAAGCTGCTGTTGCAGCCGCCATCGCTAGAGCAAAAGCGAAAAAAGCAGCGAAAGAAGCTGAGCAAAGCGATGAGACTGTAGCTGATAGCGAACCGGAAGATCCTCGTAAAGCCGCGGTTGCCGCCGCCATCGCCCGTGCTAAGGCGAAAAAAGCAGCCAAAGAGGCAGAGCTTGCGGCTAGCGAAGACAATGCCGAAGCTGATATTCAAACTGAGATAGCACAACAAAGCAGCGAGCCAGAAGATCCACGTAAAGCGGCTGTTGCAGCTGCTATTGCACGTGCTAAAGCGAAAAAAGCAGCCAAAGAGGCAGAGCTTGCGGCTAGCGAAGACAATGCCGAAGCTGATATTCAAACTGAGCAAGCCAAACAAAGCAGCGAGCCAGAAGATCCGCGTAAGGCAGCCGTTGCAGCCGCCATTGCCCGAGCAAAAGCAAAAAAAGCAGCTAAAGAGGCTGAGCTTGCGGCTAGCGAAGACAATGCCGAAGCTGATATTCAAATTGAGCAAGCCAAAGAAGATCCGCGTAAGGCAGCTGTTGCAGCCGCCATTGCCCGAGCAAAAGCAAAGAAAGCAGCTAAAGAAGCACAATTAAAGCAAGAATCAGAAGAAGGAAATGAACCGTCATGAAATTAACCATGGCTTCATCGCCCCACAATCATAGCCATAAAGCACTGAATAAATTAATGATGACAGTGATCGCTGCGTGTGTACCCGGGCTCATCGCTCAGTGCTACTTTTTTGGCTCAGCTGTTTTAATTCAAATACTCATCGCACTCATTTCTGTCAGTGCTTTTGAAGCAGCTATCATGAAGTTCCGTAATAAAGCAATTTGGCCATCATTAAGTGATGGCTCTGCTTGGCTAACTGGTGTGCTGCTGGCAATCAGTATCCCGCCTCTCGCACCTTGGTGGGTCATCGTCATCGGCTGCCTGTTTGCCATTGTGATCGTGAAACAGCTTTATGGTGGTTTAGGCTTTAATTTATTCAACCCGGCTATGGCAGGTTATGTCTTACTGCTTATTTCATTCCCGGTGCAAATGACAGCTTGGTCGCCAGTGTCTGAACTGTTAGTGACACCTGTAAGTTTTATCGATCAACTTGCTTTAATCTTCACGCAAACCACAACGTCAGGTTTAACCCTAGAGCAAGTCAGAGCGGGTGTTGATGGTATTACTATGGCAACACCACTCGATACAGTCAAAACAGCTGTTTCTCAGGACTATACAGTCACAGAAGCGATGCAAAGTGCTGTGTTTGCCGATTACGCTGGTAAAGGCTGGATGTGGGTTAACCTAGCTTATCTGGCCGGTGGTATTTTCTTACTTTGGCGCGGCATTATTAACTGGCATATCCCAGTCGCCTTCATTTTTGCATTGGCATTTTGTAGTGCAGTGGGTTATATCATTGCCCCAGGTAGCCACGCAGGCCTTGTTTTTCACCTACTCAGTGGTGCAACTATGTTAGGGGCATTCTTCATTGCCACCGATCCGGTTTCTGCTTGTACCACAGATAGAGGCCGATTAATTTTTGGTGCAGCCATTGGCGTATTGGTTTATATCATCCGTACCTACGGTGGCTATCCAGATGCTGTGGCCTTCTCTGTGTTACTCATGAATATGGCAGTACCATTGATTGATCACTACAGTCGCCCGCGCACATTTGGTCATGGAGGTGCACAATGATAGCCAAGTCTATGTATAAAAATGGCGCAATATTGTGTGCTTTTGCATTGGCAACCACGGGCAGTGTAGCTGTGGTTCAGAGCCTGACTGAAACACGGATCGCAGAGCAAGAAAAAGCACAACTGATGTCTTTGCTGTCCCAAGTTATTCCAAGTGAGCGTTACGACAACCAACTCTATCTTGACTGCGTAGAAAGTGACGCGCCAGAGCTTGGCCCTACTGGCCCGCACATTATCTATCGTGCCAGATTAAACGGTGAGCCCGCGGCTTTGCTTGTTCGTCACATCACTCCAAAAGGTTATAGCGGTAATATCGATATCTTAACTGCAGTTACAAAGCGTGGCGAAATCACCGGTGTACGTGTTACCCGTCATGAAGAAACACCCGGCCTGGGTGATAAGGTAGAGCTTTCTAGATCTGATTGGATCACCACATTTAATGGCATGCAAATCAATAGTGCAAATGATGGCCGTTTCGCAGTTAAAAAAGATGGCGGCGAGTTTGACCAATTTACTGGCGCGACCATCACGCCTAGAGCAGTGACTGGCTCAGTGGGAGAAGCCGCTTGGTACGCAACAACGCACTTTGATGCTTTATTTGCCAAAGACAACCTGTGCGCAGGAGAAACACAATGAGCGAATATAAAACCCTCATAAAAGACGGCATGTGGGCCAACAACCCAGCTATTGTTCAGCTACTTGGTTTATGCCCACTACTTGCTGTAACTAGCACCATTACCAATGCTATGGGCTTGGGGATCGCAACCCTACTGGTACTGGTTGGCTCGAATGTCACTGTGTCATTGGTACGTAATTTTGTACCAAAAGACATTCGCATTCCTGTATTTGTCATGATAATTGCCGCGTTTGTAACCATAGTGCAGCTATTAATGAACGCTTATACCTTCGGTTTATATCAAGCACTGGGGATCTTCATTCCATTAATCGTAACCAACTGTGCCATTATTGGTCGTGCTGAAGCCTACGCTTCTAAAAATACCCCGCTATTATCTGCATTCGATGGCATTATGATGGGCCTAGGGTTTATGGTGGTGCTGGTGCTATTAGGTGCAATGCGAGAGTTAATTGGCCAAGGTACCTTGTTTGATGGTGCAAACTTACTATTAGGCGATTGGGCGACAGTTCTGCGTATTGAAGTTTTTCAATTTGATAACCAATTCTTAGTGGCTATTTTACCTCCGGGTGCTTTCTTAGGTTTGGGTTTATTAATTGCCGCTAAAAATGTGATTGATGCGCAAATTAAAGCGAAAGCACAGCCTACGCAAGAAGCCGAAAAAGCGCCGAGAGCACGTGTTACTAGCTTAACTTAAACGGGTTACGAACAATGAACAAAACCAAAAGACTCGAGATCTTAACCCGTTTACGTGATGACAATCCAAATCCAGAAACGGAATTGGATTTCACCACCCCATTTGAGTTGCTTGTTGCCGTCACCTTGTCAGCACAAGCCACCGATGTGAGTGTAAATAAAGCGACGGCAAAACTATTTCCAAAAGCAAACACCCCACAAGGTATTTTGGATATTGGCTTAGAATCACTTAGAGATCACATAAAAACCATTGGTTTATATAACTCTAAAGCCAATAATGTCTATAAGATGTGTCAGATCCTCATAGATAAACACGGTGGTGAAGTACCTGAAAACCGTGAAGCATTAGAAGCCCTACCAGGTGTGGGTCGCAAAACTGCAAATGTAGTTTTAAACTGCGCGTTTGGCTGGCCAACCATTGCTGTCGACACCCATATTTATCGCGTTTCAAATCGCACCAAGTTTGCCATGGGTAAAGACGTGGTTGCCGTTGAAGAAAAGCTTGAAAAAGTCGTACCGAAAGAGTTTAAAGTCGACGTACATCACTGGCTGATTTTACACGGCCGTTATGTCTGTGTTGCCCGTAAACCGAAATGTGGTTCGTGTATTATTGAAGACTTATGTGAGTTTAAAGAGAAGACAGAAATGTAAGTCACACAAATTAATATCTAATTTGAGCTTACTTTACTGCTTATTTCAAACTTATCAGGGAGAGTTATAAAACTCCCCCATCTAAAAAGTACTATTGAAAAATTTAACTTGGCAGCGCTTTTAACTCAGTGTTGCCCTGATTGAATGGATTTAAGCTTGTGCCATAAGTTCGCCTTATCCACTTAGCTTGCTTTTCAACTAATGACGAAATATCAGGGTTTCCCGATAGTGGGTAATCTTCTGGTTTATAACGCCCCAAATTGGGTAGTTTTAACAATAAAAATCTATGTTGCCAATATCGATAATGATGTCTTTCGGTTAACTCTAACCCTTGTTCATAAATAGTTTCGAAATCTAAACTATCAGCTTTTTGTAAAAATCGGGCATAAAAATAAAGAGCTTGCACATAATAAAACTTAATATGACTTAAGTCTGGTAATGCTGATTGGTAATACTGAATTATTTTCTCATTGAGTTCATTATGTTCTAGCTCAGATGAATGCTCATGCTCGCATGAAAAAGCATACATCAACTTTTTTAAACCTCTCGTATAAGGGTTAACGCTAACCAACTTATTTATAGCTTCATAGCTCACATAGGTCTCACGAGATTTAAGATAAGTTAACTGTACCCTATTTCTATGCTCGTTTTCATGTAATTCATCTATGGAATGATTTAGTTGATTTAAATTGATTGCACCATATAAATAATCTTGTGCCTCGTAGTAACTCAAGTCAGTTTTAACAAGGTCCATTAAGGGTTCAACATTCATTGCAACTTGAACATTCGGGTGACCCAAAACGACGTACTGATATGTATTCAATTTTATGTTATGAACAATCCAATCAAGTGCATAACCTTCCATCTCATATAGGTGTGCTGCGATATTGTAAACAATTCTTTCAAGCACTCGACCTCTTTCATACTTTCCTGAAAGAGCCGATAAAGACTCAATTGTAATTAAAGATTTGAATTGCTCATAAACAGCATCAAACTCGCCATTATAATAGCGCGCGTATAGCTTAATGAGCTTCCATACCTGCCTTACCTGAAATTCATTGCTTTTTGTTATAAGCCCTTCAATATTAATTACTTCGCGGGCAGCTAAAAATTCAGAGCCTAGATTTAAATTACTTGAAAATAGACTAATTTTTTTAACCATCTCAAAGTAATCTTCTACTTCATCTTCACTTCTGATTACATTGCTCTTAGTGCCATAAGTGAGCGCGGCTATCAAATTATTAAAAAGAGATGAGAAAATAAGATTCGACTTTTTATTAGTATCACGAAGTTGGTAAATAAACTCCATAAGCTGCTGATTGTATTTAAAAGCTTGTCTGAACAATTCATGCTTGTCGTTTTCGCTCGTATGTTGTTCAAATCGAAAACGAGCAAAACGTTGAATAACCGATTGTAATGAATAAAACTCCCCGTAAGCTTCGACTAATGATTTATTTGTAAGTACAGCTATATCCTTATCACTAATCGGCTTTTTTAATTTATTTGCCTCCTCGTTTCTATCCTTACTCTTACTTTCTGTTATTAAACGTTTAAAAGTATCGAGGTCTATTCCATCTGGAAATAACGAGAAAGATTCCAATGTACGTTTCTGATGTTCCTCCAATGAACCGTAAGAATAAAGAATAGAAACATAAAGAGACTCTTGACGATTAATATTCAAATCAACTTCATCGTCAAACATTAAAGTTAGGTCTTCTTCTTTAACCTTATCAAAAAAGTCTTCTTCTAACTCTTGCTTTAACTCTTTTAAGCTTTTACCCGCAGGCATACCATCACAAATTAACTTAATGGCTAACGGGTTATTATTTAGTAGTGGTTCTAGAATTTTTCTGCGCGCAAACTCTTGATCTTTATCACTGCGATAACCGTTTTTAGTTAGGCGATTAAATAATGCTAATGCTTCTTCAGATTCCATTTGCCTAAATGGCAACACATCTTCCCACTCTGTATTAATGCTTTCTCTTGTGGTCACCAACACATTTGCGTACATTAGTGTTTGTGATAACAAAAACCTAACTTGTTCTACCTCTTGCTTGTTTTGGCTTTTATCCGATGGCTTTAAATACAATAAACTTTCTAAGTTATCAAAAATCAGTAAACGCTCTCGCTGATCATGATGTTTTGCTAAGTGGTCAAATAAATCATCAGCAGCACGTAAGTTAAAGGCACTGCCGATGTGTATTTCAAGCTGATTACTACTTGAGATATGTTCACAATCAATAAAATTAACACCTGCAGCAAAATGCCCGCGATTCGCTAATTCCAATGCCACTTTTTTAGCTATCGTGGTTTTGCCTAAGCCACCACTGCCTTTAATTGTTAATAACCTTTGCTTGCTGGCTGCTTTAGCAAGCTTTTGGCTGATATCCGCTAAATCAGATAAACGCCCAGTAAAACCTTGCAATTCACTTGCATTAATATCTCTAGGCAATAATGGTTGATACTTATGCCAATACTGTCGGTTTTCTGGTTTCAGAGATTCTAATAACTCACCGCTAATTTGCACAGATTGAACATCACTTTTATCAATGAAGTGTTTAACATCCGGCTTTTTAAATAGCTGATGCGCTAATTTATCAAGAGGTTTAAGAGCTTTGCCTTGTTGGTTTAGCAGAGGTAAAACCAGTAATGGAAACTTAACTTGACCTAGTTCCTGCTCATTCAATAGCTTATCTGTGATCAACACTGTTAATTTAGTATTAATTGGTAAGCTACTTTCTAGTTCATCAATTGCTAAGTAATCACTACAAGCGTTGTCGTTTTCAATCAACAACCCACTACTCGTTGTTTTGGCTAATAAAAATAAAATAGAATAATCATCAGCCTCCATTAAGTTACTTTCATTAAAAGCTTGTTGCGAAATAGGATATTTAAACTTTTTAAGTTTTGCGATGATATCCGAATCATCTATTGGTTTATCTAAAGGTGATGCTGTAAATAGACCAATTTTATCGTGCTTATTTGGTTCTTCGTTAAGTGGTTGAATTGCTTCTTCTGGTTGCTGCTCTTGTTGATTTTTGCATTCAACCAATTGATGCACAGCGTCTATTAACGGTTGGCCAAAGTCACTAAAAGTAATTGTATCAACTGGGATACCTGTCAATTTAGCATCAATTGCATGCTTATCACTTTCTTTTACCAGCGCATAATGTGGACCAGTATTTCCATCAAACAATTCATTTTGTTTTGCAATTTCAGCTAGCAACTCCGCATCATCAAGTGAACAACCAATAAAAAGAATAATCTTGTTGCTTAACAGCTCTTTGAACTTGGTAAGCGCAGCCAGATAGTGTTCTTCAGCATCTTCTTGGTATAACCGTTTATATGATTCTGGAGTAAGAACCATATGCTTAGGATTTTCGATTTTACCATGCAAATGCCAAAGCATTTCTTTGCTATTCACTCTGGTAAACCCAGCTAACTGGCCATGGTTAGCATTATCAAAAACACATAAATTGGCAGGCTCTTCATGAGCCCATTCTAGAACTTTATCGTAGTTTAAAGTAACAACTCTGTTACTTAATTGCCAAATGGCCTTAGGTAAAGCTTTGCAACTATCATCTAATTGTTTGAAATCAACATCAAACTGAGAATTTAGAAATTCCACCCAACGACGGTCGGATAACTGTTTTTGAGCAACTTTAGCCGCGTCTTGATACATACCAGTTTCGACTTGCAAATCGACCATTTTAGAATACGCATCTAGATTTTCTTCTTTTAACTTATCAGCAGCCCTTTTGAGTAGCTCAGGCCATGATGGAAAGACCCTATCTCCATTATTCTTATTGATGGACATAGAAACACCAGCACCAATTAAAGGAATAACGTCATTGCTAGCTAAGTCTTCTTTTAAGGATTGGGGAATTAAAAGTTCTGCCATGAAAAAATCCATATTATCTTATTGCGTTAGGCACTATGCCACTGAAAAGCAAAGAAATTCAAGTTTTATAATACTATCAACCTGACAACTACCTTGCTTATCTTTCGGCTGGCCAACCATTGCTGTCGACACCCATATATATCGCGTTTCAAATCGCACCAAGTTTGCCATGGGCAAAGACGTGGTTGCCGTTGAAGAAAAGCTTGAAAAAGTGGTACCAAAAGAGTTTAAAGTCGACGTACATCACTGGCTGATTTTACACGGCCGTTATGTCTGTGTTGCCCGTAAACCAAAGTGCGGCTCATGTATTATTGAAGATTTGTGTGAGTTTAAAGAAAAAACAGATTAGATGAGTAGAGCCATGGAGTTTGGCTCTACTCAAGAAAATGTTATAAAGGCGCACACGACTTTTAATGATAAGTTCTATGTATATCCCCTGAGCGACTTACCTTATCACTTATCATTACCTTACCTTGCTTCACGTCATAACTTGAAAAGGCATTAACCTTCATTTTTGTTAAACTTTTCTCACTATTAATAGACACTTTATGTAAGTATTCACTCTCACCTTCTGCATTCATATAATAAAGGTGTTGGTTATCTATTTTGGCCCAGTAGAACTCATTAGGTAAAGTCAAAGGGGTCGGCTCAATTTGATGGCCATCACTAGCGGTATTTAAGCTCACTTGATACAAGCGGTGACTCCCTCTCTCAATGAGGTAAACATTTCCCTTTTGCGAATTATCAGATAACCCATAAGCCCACTCCCCTTGCGGTAAAGAGATACGCTCTCCTGCTAGATTGCGAATATGCAGATTAGGTTTGGCATGTTTAACCGCCGTAATTGCAACCATATTATTTGAAAGCCAATCTACGGCGATCACAGGTACATCACTGGTAAAAATAGCTGTTTCTTCCGAAAGAACATCGAGCGGTTGTTGAGACTTCAGCCTATGGAGTGGGAGCGCGAAGACATCGTTGTCGATGACGAGTAAAACGTGTTTATCATCGGGTGAAATCGCCATATTACTTAGGGCATAAGATGACCTAAACTGAGTTAATATCTTTGATTGTGCTCGATGACTGTCTGCAAAGTAGATCTGCATTTCACCACTGCGATTTGAAGTAAATAAGTAATCATCACTTTGATGAAACAAGGCCGGGTATGAATCAAACACAGCCGAATTATGCAGCGAACGTGTTGTATTATCTGATAGTAACCTCAAATTATAGTCATCTTGCTCTGTGCTAAACAGTAGAGAATGCCCATCGGCTATGCGGTTTAATCGCTTAGAAAGCCGCTCTGAAACATTAACCACAACTCGACTGTTGTCACCATCAAAGTCACTTTGCATAATCGTCTGCATAGACGAAGAAGAATAATAAAAGATTTGCTCGGAGTCATGTGCCCAAATTGCTTCATAAACAGGCCTATCAAATTGCTTGCCAGCTGTGACTTGGTGATTTAGCAAGTTGAATGACAAAAGCTGAGTTTTATGGTCACTCCCAGTGCTCATAACCAATAGTTTCTCGCCATCTGGTGACACATCTAAGTGGTGATATCCCCACCCTTTTGGTGCAGGTTGATTCAGTAGAACATGTTCGTTTTTATTAAGGTCATAAGCATATATATGGTTAGGCCAGAAGTTTTCAGGCTGAGCAGTATAATAAATTACGTTTTTCTGAGCGTGATAAGCGATGTCTTTGACTCTTTTATCATGGCAGTTAAATAACATCGTTTCATCAGCGACACTAAAACCCTCACCTTGCTGATAATTCAAGCGGGCTTTATAAACATCACACCGCCCCTGACCTTTGTCTAAATAAATTAAGTCACTACGCGTATCTTGCTCAGTAACAGCAATGATTTCGCTGATAGGATGAGGCAGAGATACTCGATTTACAGACGCGGTATGTATATTTTTAACCCATAGCTCAACATCATCAGACACATTACGTGCTCTTAAATAAAACAAGTGGTTTTGATCAGGGTGCATACGTGGAGAAAATTCTATTCCCTGCTCTCTCGTTAATGCCACTGAATAAGCAAGCTTGTCATTGTCACTTTGCTTAAACACAAACCAAACAGCAGTAAGTAAAAACAAACCCAGAAAGATAACTTGGAGCTGACGATACAGATTAAAGTTAGCCGCTTCATTATCTTGCCTATCATTAACCCTTGATTCTTCATTAACCGGTGAAGGTTTATACTCAGAAATAGTGCAAATAAATCGGTAGCCTCGCTTTGGCACTGTTTGTATATATTTTGGCTGTTTTGGGTCGTCATTAAGGGCTTTACGCAGATTACCAACTAACTTATTAATCGCATTATCTGTCACTAAGGTATTAGCCCATACCGTTTCGAGCAGCGTTTGTCTTGAAATTAACTGTTCTGGATGGGTGAGAAAAAACTCTAAAAGCGCAATGAGTTTGGGCTCGATTTCTACTTGCGTGTTTTGTGTTGTGAGCAAACGTTGCTGCTGACTGTCAAAAATAAAATCGCCAAACTTAAGCATAAACAATTGTAATAAATAGATAAAAATTAATATTTCAGCACTTTATCACAGTATCTAACAGGTACAAAAAACAAACTTCATAACAATCATCGAGCAAAAACTGATTGCCTTGCAACGATTAATCCTCTTTTCATCCCTTTTTTTCCTGCAAATTTCATTACTTTCGATGTTTTTCCGAGCAACTTAAATACCAGTTAATTAGTACAGCTAAAGGAATTAAAATGAAGAAAGTTATCGTCTTTATATTTACTCTATGTTTTATATTTAATTTAAGTGCTTATGCATCCGAACGGGGCACCACGATAGAAGATGGGCTCTATTCCTCTATTTTATCTGAGCAACGCGGGCTATTAATTCACTTACCCAATGCTTATCACCTAAATAAGTCGCAAACTTACCCAGTTTTATATTTGACGGATGGGCTAAGAAACTTTAAACATGCCGCTGGTACTTTAGATCTACTGACTCAGTCTGATCATGCTAAAGAAATGATCATCGTCGCCATTAAGAATACGCATAGAACACGCGATTTCACGCCAACTTACGATGAAAGTTATAGCCAGTGGGGTGTATCTGGTGGGGCTGATAACTTCTTGGACTTTATAGAAAAAGAGCTTATTCCTCATATCAATAAACGCTACCGTAGCAATGGCTTTAAGGTGTTATCAGGCCACTCGCTCGGTGGACTGCTATCAATTTATGCATTACAAACCCGACCTCAGTTATTCCAAGCGCATTTTGCTTTTAGTCCGAGCCTTTGGTGGCACAAAGGGAAAGTGTTAAAACAAGCTCACACTTTTTATAAACAAAAGAAAAACCTAAATAACTATTTATATTTAAACCTCGCTGATGAGACAGGCCATATGTTGAACTCTTTTGAGCAATATCGTGAATTACTAGGTAATCAAACACGTCTAGGCTTTGATTATGATTTAGAGTTTATAAAAGAAGAAAATCACAGTACATCAGCAATGGTGGGACAGAACAGAGCCTATGTTGAGTTGTTTGAACAATTTAAATGCTCACCGGATTTTGCTGCGAAAGGATTAACAGGAATTGATGCTTGCTATGCTCAACTTTCTAAGCAATATGGGGTCAATTTAAAACCTGATTATCTTGCTTACAGATACGCTGCCGAAAAGGCCATTACAGACAAACGCTACACCGATGCCATTGAAATATACACACAACTTATAAGTACTTACCCTACTCGCACTGATGCTTATTTCAGACTCGCCTATTTGTATGAAGGTAAGGGAGAAAACACTCTAGCTATACAGACCTTAGACAAGGCGCTCAAAATAAGCTTGAAAGAAAATGTAGAGAACAACAAAATTAAGACTTTCAGAGCCTATATTATGGCAAAGCTGCCAGAGCAAACGTGCGAAACAGCAAAAATGTATGTAGAAAACGGCAAAACAAAATGCGCTTTGTAGATTAGAGGGAGCTTGCTCCCTCTAATTATTTTCTAAGAGTGATTTACGATATACTGAGGGGCTTTGGCCAACTATTTTTTTAAATGCTGTATTGAATGTCGATTTAGAATTAAAACCAACTTCAAAGGCTATAATTGTGACTTGCTTTGTGGTTTCGATTAGCGCCGTTTTTGCAGCTTCAACCCTGAAACTGTTCACAAACTGAAAGAAATTTGTATTTAAGTGCTGAGATAGAGTTTCTGATATATGATTTTCAGACTCGCTTATTTCTTCTGATAAACGTTTTAAAGAAAGTGACTCATCTAAAAACAGCTGTTCACTTTGCATAGCATGCCTGAGCTTTTGCGTAATATTTTGCATTTTTTCATCACTCAATAAAGCCGTCCGTGTGCCTTGTGCTCTAGGTACGCCTTTGTCGACATGACTGAGTACTTTTTGACTTAATGCTTTTTGTATAAACACAGCTAAAGCAATGACCTCTAAAGTAGGCAGCAATTTTCCTGTACCAAACCAACGCCAACCTAAAGCATTAAGCGTAAATTCTATCGCAAACATGCACCATACAGCTCCCCAAATCACCAATATAGGTTTAAACCAATCTACAGAGCGCTGCTCAATATCAGAAAAACGTTCCATAAGTTGCTGGTTATGTGCTCTATGAAGTTGAAACGCCAGCAATAAAAAGTAAGCGGTATAAATGATAAACAGAGTCGTCACGATTGAGCAGGTTAATATTGAAATTCGCCATAACTCAGGGTCCCGTGTGGCTGGGTTTGCCAAAGCGAGCTTCTCAGCAGGCGTAATCATGAATAAGAATGGCAGCATAACGATGACTACCAGTACAGGGCCCGATAAAGCCATCAGCCAATACTTTTTATCTATTTTCTTATCAGCAGACATCGTCGCATGAGCGTAAAAGAACAGCGCTGGGCCCATTAAGATTCTAAAGGGAAACTGTAACCCTGCTAATTCAGGGGCGTACACATAGGCACCCGAATAAATAAACAGCTCACCGGCTAAGTGGATAACAAGGAGTAGAAGTAAGCCTTTTAAAAATAAATTTTGCCTTTCTTTGCCACGATTGAACAAATCTAACAGGGCAATAAAAGCCATCCCTATCATGCAAGAGTACAAAACTGTCGGAAATACATTAACCATTCACGTATTCAATAAATTATTAAAATAAGCGTTCTAACTATATATCTAACTCTTTCTACAGTCCAACACCTATCCACCTGATACTATTGCTAATTTTATTTTATATCTCGAAATTTTTATATCTTTTTAAGTAAAAATAACCCGTTATCAAACTATTTCTCACTCAAAAAGAATGCATTAATTTCTATTATTTCGTTCAAATAGGCCCATCAAGACGCACAACTTTTACTTTTTCGGCAATCTTATTCGCATCAAAAATAACTAATTAGAGCGACCTATGAAAATCTTTGAATGGCATGATAAAAGACAGCATTTATTATCCTTGTTATGGATATTTATCACCGTCAATTACATTTACTGTGATGTTTTCACTCTACATCTTGCACCTTACTTGGAAGCTTTTTTAGCTGGGCAGGTTGGCAGTATAAGCATAACAGAAGAGTTCTTATTGATATTTGCCTTCATTATGCAAATTCCCATGATCATGATTCTACTATCAAGGATGCTGGCTTTTACGTTAAATAAATACGCCAACCTTCTTGCCGGAATAATTACAACATCAATACAAGCTTTTACCGTCACCATGGGTGGCAGTCTTCATTACCTATTTTTTAGTTTCTTTGAGATCTGTGCTGGGATTTTCATTATCTATCTCGCTGCAACTTGGAAGAAAAACGAACTTGCCTCTTTAAAAAGGAACGCAGAATGAATACACAATATAAAAATCAGCAATTTTACGCCCGAGTAGCAGGCCTTTCGTACATTGTTTTTACCCTTGCCGGTATTTTGGATAACTTTATTTTAAGCTCGACCCTCGCCTCTAGTGAACAATTCTTAAGCCATGGCGTTTTTGCCAACGAGCAACAATTTCGCTGGGGTATATTCTCAGAAATAGTGATGTTTGCAGCTGTAACAACCGCCTCTATGGGTTTTTACCTTGCTTTAAAGCCCATCAATAAATCACTTATGCAAACTGCACTTTGTTTCCGGTTAGTTGAAATCATCATAGGTAGTTTTGTCGTCACAGTGAGTATGTCTATGTTGGCTCTGTCTAATAAAGCTTATTTACTGAATGTATTTGACGCCGAACAAATACGTCATATCATCGTCATTGCTTCAAGCTTTAGACAACCTGCGAGTGAATATAGTTGGATATTTATGGGCGTGGCCGGGATCATAACCTTCTATCTATTTTTTAAAACCAGTTACATCCCCAAAGCTTGGTCAGTGTGGGGCATGATCACTTACAGCAGTTTAATCATTTACCCTGTTGCCAAGCTATTGATTGCCAACTTGCCAAGAGAGGCAATGTTTGTGATGTTTCCAGGTGCATTATTTGAGCTAGGTGTTGGTTGTTGGCTACTTGTAAAGGGGTTAGACTTTTCAGCCTATAAACCTGAGCTACCTGCCAAAAGTGAGTCGTCAATTTCTGCAGAGGCATAAATAGAGGAATACAAAGAGAGGCTGATTAAAGCTGGCTCAGCCTCTTCATTAAGGTGAGTTATCGTATAAATTTATTGATAAACTGATCAACCAACGCAGATTGTGCATTGAGAGATTCTTGGGTCTTAGACATAGTAGAGATGGTTTTATCCGAACTCTGCATCGAATCATTGGCTAATTGCGAGATATGTACGGCGTTGTTATTAAGCTCATTTGATACGCCTGACATCTGCTCGGTGGCCGTAGCTATTTGATAGCTTAAGCCAGAAATATCATTCACGATGGCATTAATACTTTCTAAGCTTGCTTGCGTACCTTCAGCTTGAGAAACGCATTCAGTCGATTTATTCACGCCATTTTGGATAGCTTGTACAGCTTGCTCTGCACGTCCTCTTAAGTTTGCAATAATAGTATCGATTTCTTTGGTAGATTCTTGAGTACGTTGAGCAAGCGCTCTTACTTCGTCAGCTACCACTGCAAACCCTCTTCCTTGCTCGCCAGCACGAGCAGCTTCGATCGCGGCATTAAGTGCCAATAGATTGGTTTGCTCTGAAATACCTCTGATCACATCCACTACACTGCCTATATTTACAGTTTGCGCATTTAATTCTTCAATATCAGTTTGCGTTTGTGACAACTCCTCAGCCAACGCATAGTTATTTTGCATATTTTCATTAACCGCTTCGTTGCCTATTTTTACTGACTCTAAAGCAGCTTCAGAGCGCTCTGCAGCATTGTTAGTATTGCTTGCAACTTCTGAGATTGTCGCGGTCATTTCATTGATTGCAGTTGCAAGGGCATCTGTCTGTGCTTGTTGACTATTTAATAATTCAGCACTGTGATTGCATTCATTCACCGTCTCATTGGCTTGTTCGGTTACCGTTGCACTGGCGTCTTTGACTCGACCTAACACCGCTCTCAGCTCTGACTCTCTTGCAATTAATGCCAGCTCAATTGCAGCAATATCGTTTACTTTACCTAAATAAATCTTTTGCATTAACGGATTATCATAAACTTGTTTCGCTTTTTCACTAAGCGCTCTTATTGGTGCTAATTGCCTATGTGTAAAAACTAAAATAGCGACTAAAAGTACTGTCTCTAAAATATAGTTCCAAGGCGTAGGTAATGAAGTAAACATCATGGTCAGTAAATAAAATGCAACTATGATTGCCATCATTTGGGCGGGTAATGACCAAGATGCTGCTGTGAGTTTTTCTGCAGAACTACCAGAATTAAGCTTTTGATAAATTTTCTCAGCACGATTAACAACAGCTCTATCTGGTTTGGTTCTCACCGATTGATACTCAACGATTTTACCTGAGGTATCTTTTATTGGTGTAACAAAGGCATTCACCCAGTAGTGATCACCATTTTTACAGCGGTTTTTAACCATTCCCATCCAAGATTGCCCACTACTAATATAATCCCAAAGATTTTTAAAAGCAGCTTTTGGCATGCTCGGGTGGCGAACAATATTATGCGGTTTATTTTCTAGTTCGTGCAGCTCAAATCCAGCGACTTCGCAAAACTGCTTATTCGCATATTTAATTTGGCCTTTGGTATTGGTTGTAGATAACAGATTGTAATGATTGGGGTAATCATACTCTCTGTTGGTCACTTGATTTCTTCCTTTAGTCATCATCGTTCACACTTATTAAAAAAGATATGATAGTTTTTTCGTAGAAAATCGCGAAAGCCTTTTCGCTGCAAAAAATTGATCAAGATCAATTTGGGGTACTGAAGTAATAAAATATAGACGATCTAAGAATAGATAGATAATTTATTAAAATTTAATTCAGAGAAAAAAGAGATGATTTAATAGGGGTTTTTTATAAATAAAGTGAGAAGAGTGGCGTCCCCTAGGGGATT
>NZ_PPSW01000033.1 GCF_005876835.1 Pseudoalteromonas phenolica | reverse complement strand
CCTAATACTGGAAGTTAATACCAATCCTCAATAATACTTAATCATTTTGAGGGACTAAAACTGACGTTAGCTTCGTTGATAATTTCTTATTTAGAACAACTAAATAGCAAAATTTTCGCCTAGCTATCGACAAGTTTTACTTGCCTCAAAATAGATCACTTAATTAAGAGGATTGGTATAACTCTAAATTCAAATACTAAGTTAGTGAAAGACAGTTTCCCTCTCAAATTGTCTTTCTATTACTTCTAGTTAATTTGGTTTCAACCGAACCTATTTATATTAACAGCACTTTTCCAACTTGCAGAACAACCAAATCAACCCTGCCTAAAACCTTTAATATATTGAAATTATTGCTAATAAAAAACATCAGTAAGACGTCAGACTGATTTCATAGCTCTTTCATGTTTTTTATTTTTACAAAGTGGAATATCGCATCATCAAGTCAAAGCTCGTTGACTGTATTAAGTCTAGTTACAGGAAGAAACACTATGTTAAAGAAATTGATAGTCTTAACTTTATCTTTATTACCTCTTTCTCAGTTACACGCTGAGCAGACTGAGTTCGCCACATTTAAAGGCGCATATATGGGTCAGCAAACCCCGGGGTTAACTGCAGAGCCTTTTGCTCCAGGTATTATTTCAACAAAGGCTTGGGAGCTTCAGGGTGTATTCGCACCCGGTATGAAAGAGTTTTATTACACCATTGATCTTGCGCAAGGCAGCAAGGGCAAAAAGTTCAGCCCAACAGTAATTGGCTACAAGCTAGAAAATAATACGTGGCGTAAATTTACCCAGTTCCCTCGCCGTGGTGGATTTGTATTCTCTGAAGATGGTAACACCATGTATATGGCTAAACAGTACAGAGAGCGAACAACTGAAGGCTGGTCTGAATTTAAAAGCTTAGGGCCATTAATCGACAAAGAAGCATTCGGCATCATGCGTCTATCAGCATCAAAACAAGGCACGTATGTATTCGATGACTTCAAAAGCAAAGATCTCATTCGTATTTCTAAAGTAGTTAACGGCCAACGCCAAGCCCCAGAAGCCATGGGAAAGCAAATTAACACAGGGAAATGGACTGCTCACCCTCTTATCGCACCGGATGAAAGCTATATTATTTGGGATAGCGAAAGAGAAGGCGGCTTTGGTAAGTCAGATCTGTATATTAGTTTCAAGCAAGCCAACGGTGATTGGGGCAAGGCCATTAACATGGGTCCAGAAGTAAACTCAGCAGAAAGTGATTTTTACGCAAGCGTTACACCTGATGGAAAATACATTCTTTTTAACCGAACTATCGACAGAGAAAAAAGTGATATAGACATCTATTGGTCTAGTGCTGAAATCATTGAAAGATTGAGAGAAAAACACAGCAATAACAACGCGACTTTAACTGAGTAAATACACACGTATTTTCGAGTGGCACACTGAGATCCCTGCTCGATTGTGCCATTTGAGTCTAAAACTCGCTTAACAGCAAAAAATATAGGAAAGATATGAAGCTAAGCACTGTTGTAATCTCATTATTCATTTTGATTCTGCCTTTAAGCAACATGGCTTATGATCAAAATGAAAAACCAGAACTTGCAGATAAGTATTTAGGGCAAACACCGCCCAGCTTAACCACTAATCACTTTGCAACACTCTGTGAGAATAAATATCTTACTTTAACTACCCTAGCAGCCTAACTTTCAAATAGAAAACAGACTCCTATAACCTTAAATAATTGTCACTAGATGTTAACACTATGTTTTATAATTTATTTTAGGTACAATCTCAAAGCTTTCTAACAAATAATTAAATTGACATGTTCACTTATGTGTTGGTATTTGAACTGAAAAGTTTGTAACTCATTAACCTCTCATCAGTCTGATAATAAATAGAAAATAAACATTATGCTTAGATTAACTTCGATTTTTTTAATTACATTTCTATCTGGTTGCACAGCTACTTATCAACCACTCACTGCAACCTATGGATATATTGTGATCCCAAAAGAAGACACCTACTATGTTGAATATCATGGAAAAGATAAAGCATTCGTAGACGCTAGTTGGTTAAAAGCAGCTGAAGAAACCTGCCCAGATGGTTATAAGGTTATTTCAAAAAATGATGAAACAATCCATGGCAGTTTCAAATCGCCAGTTGCTGGACAAATGGTTAACTTAGGAACTCAAGATTTCTTATTATCGGGTCAAATAAAATGTAATTCAATTATTGAACCTAAAACGCAGCTAACTAACACCTATTGGTTACAAAGCAAAATAGTGCAAGAAAACCCTTTGAGTAGTGCATATGTTGCAAAACAAATAAACATGACACATGGTCAAGTTAGATTTCTGGCTACTGCTCCAGCTCTAAAAATTGTTGATTACTTAGACTGGAAGTTTGGTGAAGCAGTTGGAGATATTCAACAAGGTGATGTCAAAACAAAAATTTGGGTAAACAGAAAAGGGGCTATTCCTGTTGGTTATGTTTTAACATTCAAAGAGAATTGTGCGCAAAAAATCAAAGTTGTTCCACCTATGGCGATGTTATTAACTGGTTTTAGTTCGAGTAAGGATGCTGAAGTTATTAGAACCGCAGATAAAATGGTCTATACAATTAATAAAGATTGTAATGAAGAACAAAGCTGATACATAAGTCTATTTATTAGCTCATTTGATAATAAAATGTTGATAGTAAAGCGCTCAAGCGGGCTTTACTAAATCACTGTATAATTAAATTGAAGTCACCTGAACTGATTATACGGTTAGATCCGGTGTCAACCACCTGTTATTTAAGTAGATTTTATGAAAAAGAAGGCTTCTCTAATATTTACTGGGTAAACACTGAGGTGATTGAAAAACGAAGGCCTAAAATCGAATAGCGCAAAGCATGTTACCGCATTTTCAATCATTACTATAAGTACTCTTTTTAATACCGTGGCATTAGTGATGCCACGGTATTTTTTAGCTTACCTTTAAAACGCCTATTTCTTTAGCTTCACCACCTACCTCGACTTTGCTTACTTGGCCGTTTTCTAATTTTACACTCGCACTCAGCCTGGACACACAACCCATAGCGCGGCCTTGTTCAAAAACAAAATCAAATGCCTCTTCACCTTCAAAAACATGCTTAACAAGATAACAAGCCAAAGCGCCACTTGAACTACCTGTCGCTGACTCTTCTGGAATACCAAAAAGCGGCGCGAAATTTCGGCAACTAGCAGTGAATTCACTGTCAGAATCATTTAGCTCAAAAGCATGCATGCCAATTAAATCGAACTTTTCACAAAACTCGCTAAGCTTCTCGTTATCTACTTCTAATTTGTCTAAACAACCTAAAGGCACTGGCACAATCACATCATGTAAGCCTGTGGAAATGACTTCAATGGGTAACTGAGTTGAAGATAATACGTCAAGCGGTAAACCAATTAATTCAACGATATCTTCATACTCGAAGGTTTGTAAATAAGTCGGGCAAGCTTGCTCCATCACTACACGACCATCTTCTTCAACATTAACTGATAAAATACCGGCTTTAGTGCGTTGTTTATACTTGCCTGCAGAAATTAGATTCTTGCTCAATAAAGTTGAAAAAGTAGCAAGCGTCGCATGCCCACAAAAATCGACTTCATCAGTAACAGTGAAAAACGATACTTCAAAGTCCACTTCATCATCTTTTGAGACAAACGCAGTTTCTGAGTAACCTACAGCTTGTGCTATTTTGAGTTTTTCAGCATAAGAAAAGTCGTCCGCGTTTAGTACTACTCCAGCTGGGTTTCCGCCTTTGCCGTCCATTGTGAACGAATTAACTAAAATAGCGTTTATACTTTGCAAATCAACACCTTTAAATTATTACCTAATCGTTATGAAGTTAACCTTCAAAGTACAAGAGCGCAATCAAAACGTTTACTGATTAAAATAAAAAAGCAGCTATCAAAAGCGGCTTATTTGTTAATCTCTGAGCAGTTAAAGCTTAAACCTTTCTACAGAGTCAGCCAGCCTGTGCGCAAATTCACTTAATGACTCACTGCCTTTGGCCATTTGTTTCATCGAGCTGGCATTTTCGCTTGCGGTATCTTTCGCTTCTAGCATGACATGGCCAATACGCTGACAATCGCCCTCTTGTTGCCCCGCAGATTGTGTCACTTGCTCACTTAAATGCGTCACTTCATTTAGCGCATCTTCAATTTGTTGCATTACAGCAACCAATGCTTGGCTTTGTTCAACACAAACAGATGCATCTGTTTGCCCTACATGAATCGCATTAGCAGCTTGCTTAGTATCTTGCTGTAAGGCTGAAATCATCTTATTGATTTCTTCGGTTGAATCTTGAGTACGAGATGCCAATGTTCTAACTTCATCAGCAACAACCGCAAAACCTCGACCTTGCTCACCCGCCCTTGCGGCTTCAATGGCAGCATTCAGGGCAAGCAGATTTGTTTGCTCAGCAATCGACACAATGGTATCTAAAATCGACCCTATATTGTTACTATGAGAGGTTAATCGGGTCATCATCTCTACCGCTTCAGACATTTTCTCATCGAGTGACTCTATATGAGACTGGTTATCAACCACTAAGGTTGATGCCTCTGTCTTACGTTCATTGGCTTGAAGTAAACTCTCTAAGCTTTGTTGCGCATTGTGAGACACATTTGATGCTGAACTTGATACATTTTGCGCCAAGCTTGCTGCATCATCCATTCTGATCATTTGTGATGCAGCATTATCTGCTACTAGCCGACTCTCAGACAGCGACTTTTCAGACACACTATCAAGCTCGTGAACTTTGGTGTTTATGTCATTCAGTAAGTTTCTAAGGCTGTCTTTTACCCTGTTAATATTATCAATTAGAGTACCAAATTCGTCGTCATTACGCTTTTTCATGTCGCGAGAGAAATCTCCCTCGGCCAAAAAATTCAGCATTTTATTTACAGCTTTCAAAGGGGAGAGCATGGCTTTACTGGTCGAATATGCAATAAATGCTGCTAAACCGACAAAGATGATCACTAAGATAATCGCACTGGTTTGGGCTTGAGCAATCAATTCTTGTGTAAGTTTTTGAGACGATTCAAACGATGTTTTGGTCTTATCTTGTATTGCATTTAATGCGCTAATGACATTGACAGAGTGCAGTTCTGATTGACGATAAGCGGCTGTAGCATCAACTTGAGACTGGCGTTGTTTATCAAGCTGAGCGTATAAACTACCAGGTGAGCGAAGTAAACGCTCAAGCTCCCGTTGTGCATTTTCAAAGTTGTTAAATACTTCCTCTGCATTAACGCCTTGAGCTTGACGTTTAAGAAAAGCAAAGTTGTCACTGATATTGTCTAAAATAAAAGACATATCTTCTTTGTGTGCGCTGATATTAGTTAGGCTTAATGTCGGGATCTGTTTTGCGTTACTTTCTAACGTAAACAGCATGTCGTCAATGCGCACGCCAGTCCCCATCATTTCTTCAAGCTGACGACCATTTACCCCTTCGAGCAATTCTATATCAAGCATTGCTAAACTTGCTTGTTCTTTGCTATCAAGAAGTTTTATGAGGAGTGAAGAGATGTCATTCTGAGCAAGGAGTGATGTAGTTTTAAGTGCAAGCATTCTTTCGCCTGCTTGCTCCATAGCCTCAACAGTTTGTTCAACCTTTGATACTGAGCCACTTAAAGTTTGATCGTATGACAACTTGTTTTTGAGTTGAACTACTAACGTCTGCTGCGATGATGCGGCTTTGTCAAAGCTTTGTTTTGCTTGAGTAACCTCACCAGGTGATTCTAAGTTGTAAGCTTGAGCAATGAGTTTGCTTAACCTCAATTGCTGAAGCTGAAGCTCATCAACGGCCCTTTGCCCTGGTAGTGTTATGTCTGTTACTTTTCTATTTGCATCACTGATCTGTGACAGCGCCATATATCCCAATGAGCACGCCAGTAAAAGCAAAATCCCGATTGCCCCAAAGCCTGCTGTTATTTTTTGTTTTATTGTTAAATTGCTAAGCATAAAAATGGTTCCCACGGTTGAGGACCGACCAATATGTTATAAAACAAAGTAAATTCCAAGCATTTACTCTAAAACAATTAACGATTCTTTAATAAATTTAGGCAATTATGGTAAAAAATTCCAAGGTGATGAGAAATTAGACGGTTTTTATATTATTCAAAATGAAGCTATAGAACCTGACAAGTGATTAAACTTGACTGCTCTGTGCACATAAATGCTTGTTCTAAATTTTCAAAGTGCATTAATCTCGCTGTAACGCCACTTTTTCAATGCCATGAGCCGGTGTGAACTGCTTGAAAACTTTAAAACCATGTTTCTCATATAACTTAATTGCCGGTTGATTGACTGCAGCAGTCTCGACGATGGCATATTCAAACGCTTTGTTTTGAAGAACAAACTCAATTAATCGGCTAGCAATACCTTGTTTAAAATACAGAGGTGATACCGTTAAGCTGTCTATTTCTAGAGTTTTTTTTGCAATGCTCTCTACTGCTCCCTCGTTTAGGGTTATTTCAATTACACCCGCAAGCTCACCTTCAACAATAAAGCCATAAAACTCAGTTGTTGATGCTTGTATGTGTTCAACTGTGCGTGATAAAGGCGGAAAGTTTTCAACACCAATTAGATCAGCTTCGATTTTGTACGAGCTTTGAAAAACCCGATAGATTTGTAGGCTAACTTCAGAAGCAGAATTGTTTAATAGTTGGATCATCATCTTATTTATTATTGTTATAGAACAGTGCCGAGAATAATTCACTCAACAACCACAAGGTTATTTTTACTCAGCATTTTATGCGCAATGAAATTGTAAAGCACAAGCCAGACAAACACACTCGTTAAGACCGCGTAGCCTCTAAAAGCGGGTAAAAGCCAAATCATCATCACCACAACCAGCAAATATGTAGTGAGTACTGACGAAAGAAGTGTCAAAGATTTAAGCTTGAGCCTCACACCACAATGATTGCACTTAAAGTAGAACGGAAAAAAAGCGAGAGACATCGCAAAAGGCTCGATTTTTTCGTGGCACTTTGGGCAAATCGCATCAGACATCTTGGCTCCTCTAAACTTCATACAACTCTAAAGGTAAACCATCTGGGTCTTGGAAAAAAGTAAACCGCTTTCCAGTGTATTCATCCACACGAATAGCCTCGACATCAACCCCATGGTTTTCTAATGCCTTTACTTCAGTGTCGATACAATCAACACAAAAGGCCAAGTGCCTTAACCCTTGAGCTTCTGGGCGACTCACTCTTTTTGGCGCATTCACAAAAGAAAACAATTCAATTTGGCTGCCATCAGGCAAAGCCAAATCTAGCTTGAAAGAATCTCGCTCTGCTCGGTAATTTTCTGCAACGACTTGTAACCCTAAAACTTGTGTGTAAAAAGCTTTAGACCTTTCATAATCAGAACAAATAATTGCCGCATGATGAATGCCTTTTAAATTCAACCTCTTCTCCTCGCAAAATAGGACATTATCAAAACTTACTCATCTATAAACGTCCAAGTGTCCGCACCGTCAAAACGCCTTACCTTAATATCTTGCGAAACTTCAAGGTCCACCATACGAAAATTTACAGCGGTTTTCTCTCTACCGGTTTTTTCAGTCAAGGTGTAATGGGTAGTGCATCCACATTTTCCACAGCGATGAAAGTGTATGTATTCATCACCATGACTATAAATTTCTGTACCATCTTGGCCGATATTGAGCGAAACTTCTTGCGGAGGGTAGTTTCCCCACAGGGCTGCTAAACGATGGCAAATAGAGCAATTACAACTGGTAAGTGACTCAGGTTTCGGCATGATTAATTGAATATTCCCACAATGACAACTTGCATTTAGCATTCTATTTTCCTTTATTTTTTATTAAGTTGTAGTAAATCCCATTTGTTGCCGTAAAGGTCTTGAAATACCACTACTGTGCCATATTCCTCTTCTCGTGGCTCTTCATGAAACACCACGCCTTTACTTCTCATAAACTCATAATCGCGCCAAAAGTCATTAGAGTGAAGAAACAAAAACACTCGGCCACCGGTCTGATTACCGACTGCGTTTTTCTGCTCATCAGAACTCGCCTGCGCTAATAATAGATTCGTGCCATTCGAGTTTGGCGGCGACACTTGAACCCAGCGCTTTCCGCCTCCCAAGTCTGTATCTTCAACTAAGGTAAATCTAAGCTTATTTGTATAAAACTCAATGGCATCATCGTAGTTTTCAACCACTAAGGCAATACAGCCTATACTTTGCTCAATTTTTTCTGACATCTGCGACCCATCTATTTTTAACTTACTTGAATTCAACCATGACCAATTCGTTATTGGTTTTTACAAAATTATCGCCTAGCATTTTTAATGATTGTTTCGAAAAATCACTCATAAACAAATTGTTTTCATCAAAACGACCAATAACTTCAGCTTGCTCTAATGTTGGGTTATAAAGCCAAACTTTTTGCTGTTTATCTTGTAAGATGATCTCATTGCCTTTCACGTAATAGCGGCCCTGAAGTGTTAGAGTTGGCAGTGCTGTAATTGCTTGCCCCTGACCTGAAACAACTTTTTTAAGTTGGCTGCTGTCATTCAATATTAAGGTGTTGTCGGCTAACACCTGTGCCCAATGAAAAGGCCCTTCAAATAGAGTGCTAAGGCTATTCGTTTTTAAATCTATGGCAATGAGAGAGGTGTTTAATTCTGTTTCAGATTGTGCGTATAAGGCATTGGCTGTTGCTTGCAGCAATTGTTTTACTGGTACATTCAGCGGAAGCTTTTTTGGCTTAGGGTTTTCATCAGCAAGGTTTAAAAGCCAAGCATGATTTTCAATGAGATAAGCCACTCGATTTTTATCTAACCAAATGTGATCTGTAACATCCCCTACTTGAGTCAATTGCAAAAGTTGCTCACCTTGTTGCAGCCAAATTTGAGTTGAACCACTTCGGTTGCTGAGTACACTGATTTCACCTGTTTCAGGTCGGAATTTCCCCTGCATATCAGTAAATTTCGACGGCGCAATATCAACGACATCATTTAGCTGTGTTACAGAGCTTAATCGAACCTGATGATTGTCTCGACCGAGTAAAGCAAACAACTGCTGGTCAATAAACGTTAACTCCGACACTTGCATACTGCTGGCTAGGTTTGTGTTGCTGATGACGTTTCCCTGCGGGCTGTATTCTACAAGTGATTTATCTAGAGCTCCCCATAGGTTGCCATTGTCTGAAAATGTCATAACCAAGCTGCTCGAACCTATGGTTTGGTAGAAGCTTTTAGGCAAGCTAATAGCTTCAAGCTTGTGCTCTTTTAAGTCAAACATCTGTAATTGATTATTAAACTTTATAGCAAGTCGAGTTTTATCAGGCGATAAAAAAGCATTATCAATCTGACCTGCAAGCAGGCTAGTTTGCTGCTGTGTTTTAAGATCCAACGAAATCAGCTCTGACTGCCATTGTTTGTCGGTTTTAATAAATAAAAGTGTTTCATCGTTTATGAAAAGCGGTGTGTGATTGAAATCGTTTTGGCAAGGCAGTACACGAGTAAGCGCCTTAGTCTTGATATCTAACACTACTAACTCGGCGCATTTAACGCCATTTTGATCAGTAATTTGGCCAAAACACAGTTGATGTTTATCTTTAGCTAACACCATTCGGCCATAAACATGCACTTTCTCTAACAGCACTTCTCGCTGGTTGTTTTGTGTATTGTGAAGCACTAACTGGTTGCCAGCTTGTTTATCGATAAAGATAAATTCAGTCTTAGACAGCGGCATTACCTGAGCTAATTGCTCCGTTTGTGTATCTAAGCTGATTAAATTTGTCTGTACAGCTTCTGCTTTTATAGAAGGTTTATAAATCCAATGAATAGATGCAAATATGACGATTAAGAGTGAAACAAAGGCCAACAAAACAATTGGTTGATTCACGCGACTCTGTTTTATTTGATGGGCCGCTTTGACGCTTTGCTTTTCAAGTGCCTCGCCTTCAAATGCCTCAATTTCAAGCTTTTCACCTTTTAGACTATCACTAACCAAAACCAAGCTATAACCGCGTTTAGGATGCGTTTTAATAATAGCCTGCTGTTTGGCTGTATCGCCAAGAGACTTTCTCAGTTGTGCGATAACGCGTTGCAACGCATTAGGCGCAACAATCACATCTTGCCAAACTTGTTGCTGCAATTGCTCGTAACTGACTAGCTCACCTTGGGCATCGAATAGCACTTTAAGCACCGCCACCAGCCTAGGTTCGAGTTGGGTTACAGTGCCTTTTTTGCTTAATTCACCTGATTGCCAGTTTATGGTAAAACCATGAAAATGCGTCTGATGCATACTTAGTGAGCTCGCAAGTTCTGTAAGATATTGCACTGACTAGAATTTGCATCATCACAGCCGTCAAGCAACCCAGTTAGAGTTTGCTCTAATGCTTCAAGTTCAATTTTGGCTTTTTTAACTCGCTCTAACTGGGCTGCAATTATGTCATCAACATGATTATTATGCCCTTCGCAGGCATTGCCATGATCGCAACCAAGCACTTTTTTAATCTCTTCAAGGGGAATTTGTAAATCTCTACAACGGCGAATAAACGATAATCGCTCAACATCCTCTTGCTGATAAACGCGATACCCATTGGCGGCACGTGCGGGCTCAGGTAATAAACCAATCTCTTCGTAATAGCGAATGGTTTTACTGGTCACCTGAGTTAATTTTGAAAGCTCGGCAATTTTCATATTGACCTTCCTGTTACTGGAAGCTTTATAGTGGCCTTACACTAACGCACTTTTTATTCGTGTTAAATAGTTAAACTCATTTAAATTATTGGTTTATAGATTAGTCATGTTGAAATCGCGCATCGCATACATTTTTGTATTGGTCTTGCTGCACAGTTTATTAAACTGTGACCGCGCGCCTTTTCATGCCGATAATAGTCATGATGAACCTGTCCATGTGCATGAGTTAGTTAAATCGCCTCATTTCGATCAAGCCGATGACGGCTCTCAAGTCTTTCATGCTGATATTCATAACCACCACACTTGTCACAGCGGCAATAGCGTTAAAGTGCAAAATGTGCTGGCTTATAGCGAACAAATCAGCAGTTACAACCCTGCTTATCAAAGCAAAAGTTACCCGCCTTTAGTACCACCTCCGAGTTTACTCAATCACGCCTAGCGCACACATTTATAAATTTTGAACTGATTGCTTCTAGCTTCTAGCTTCTAGCTTCTAGCTTCTAGCTTCTAGCTTCTAGCTATCATCCAGTGTGCGCTCGACTGTTAATTTTCATCCAGAATTTTAATAAATTGAGTAATAAACATGAAAAAGATCTCATTTTTGATCATGGGTTTGGCTGTTTGTATACCCCAACCTGTGTTGGCTGAGCAAACGCCGCTTAGCCTAAAAACTGTGCTAAAACGCACACAAGCAAGCCACCCTAGTTTGCAACTTTACAAAGAAAAAGCAGCAGTTATCGAAGCGAATCGCTTACAAGCGGGTTTATCGCCTAACCCAGAATTAAGCTTCTCGCTCGAAAATGTATTCGGCAGTAACGAAGCAAAAGGTGTCAGTGGTATAGAAGGCACTTTACTTATTAGCCAACTGTTTGAACGAGGTGATAAAAAGCAGCGTCGTATTGCTGTGCAAGATAGCAAACTAGCGCAATTTCAGACTGAATACCAACTCACGCAACTCGATGTATTTGCTGATGCCACCGCGCAATATTATCAGGTGATGCGCTTGCAAAGCTTACTCGCGCTAAGTCAAACACAGCAAAGTACAGTATCGGATGCACTTAGCACCATTAAACAACGCGCAGCGGCAGGTGCGGTATCGAATGCGGATGTGGCTCGGATGCAGTTTGAATACGGAACATTACAGCTTGAACAACAGCAACTTGAAAGTGAATTTACAACAGCAAAACTGCGCCTTGCCCAGTTTTGGTTAGGTGAAACTGACTTCAAAACCGTTCAAAAACTACTGCCAACACCCAGAGACGTTAACAGCAATCTGAAAACAGAACTGACTTTGCCTAATTTAGCTGACTTACATAATACCATTGATATGGCCCCTGAAATTCAGCTTATCTCACAACAAGTTCTAGCTAAGCAAGCAACTATGCAATTGGCTTCAGCTAATTCAGTCGCTGATCTCACCCTTGGTACAGGAGTCAGATTTGATAATGCCAGCAACAGTGCTTCACTGCTGTTTGAAGCAGCAATGCCACTGCAACTCAGCAATCCGCAACAAGGCAATATTAAAGCGGCTCGTGCGCAAATCGACTTATTAAGTGAGCAGCAGCAATTAATTCGCCAATCTCTTAAACGGCAGATCAGCCAAACCTTCACCCAAGCTCAAAACCAACAGCTCAGACTCTTGCAGTTGCAAAGCCAATTGCTCCCTTTGGCAAAAACTTTAATCTCGCAAAGTTTAGACAGCTATCGTCTTGGGCAGATCTCAGTGCTGCAACTGTTAGATGCGCAAAAAGAGCGTTTCAATACCGAGCAAGCGATCATTGACACGCAAGTCGCACTGCTCAATTCACACCTGATGTTACAGCGCTTGATAGGCAACACCTCACTATCAGCTCTGAATAACGCTCATTCTCAGTCACCTCTCTCTAATCAAACTGCAATTTCTTCACCATGGAGCAACACACTATGAAATCATTAAAACTATCGACTATCGCCTTAACATTCGCTTTCTCATCGCTCGGGATGACTCATAGCACTATGGTTTTTGCTGGCGAAGGGCATGATCACGATGAAAAGACAACTTCGGCTCAGAAACAACCGCAACATGATGATGAAGAAAATGTGGTGGTGCTCACCGAGCAAGCCATTCTAGCCAATGGCATAAAAACTGAACGTGCGAGCAGTGGCACAATAAGCCAACACGACACCTTATTTGGCGTGGTTGCACCAACCATAGACAACACTTTCACCATCATGGCGCCTTATCAGGGCATTGTTGAAAAAGTATTTGTAGAAATTGGTGATCGAGTAACTAAAAGCCAGCCGTTACTCAACGTACAAAACCGCCAAACGCTTCAAAGCTATATCATCAAAAGTCCTGCCGATGGTGAAGTCACGGAACGTTTAATTGCGCAAGGGCAACTCGCCTTAGATCAAACCTTACTGACCATCATTAACCTTGAGCAAGTGTGGGTTGAGCTGTCGGCATTTCCTGAAAATATCGAAAAGCTCCAAATCGATCAAAGCGCTGATATTTACGATTTACACCAACACTTAAACACCTCGGGCAAGGTCTCGTATATCGCCCCTATGATGACAGGCGGACATATCGCTCGTGCAAGAGTGGTGATCAACAACCTTGACGGACACTGGCGACCGGGCATGCATGTGAAAGCCGATGTAAAAACAGCAGAGCTTACAAGCCAATTAAGAGTAAAACAAACCGCGATTCAAAGCTTAGAAGACGAAAACGTGGTGTTTGTTAAAACCGCAAATCGCTTTGAGGCGCGCCATGTAACACTTGGAGAAGCCAATCGCGAATGGGTGTCGGTCATTGAAGGTTTAAATGAGGGTGAAGAGTATGTCACTGAAAACAGTTACATCTTAAAAGCCGATCTTCTCAAAAACGGCGCAAGCCACGCGCATTAAGGAGCAGGTATGATTGATTTTATCGTTTCTTTTGCCGTAAAGCGTCGTTGGCTAGTCATGGCAGCCACTTTGCTGGTTGCCGCATTTGGTGTGTATAACATGACGCGCTTATCGATTGATGCGGTCCCAGACATTACCAACGTACAGGTGCAGATCAATACCAAAGCCACCGGTTTCACCCCGTTAGAAACTGAGCAACGGATCACCTATTTAATAGAAAATGCCATGGCAGGATTACCAAACCTCGAAACAACACGCTCGCTATCCCGTTATGGTTTATCTCAAGTCACGGTTATTTTTGACGAAGGCACCGATATTTACTGGGCAAGACAGCAAATTGGCGAGCGCTTACAAAGTGTTCGCAGCGAGTTGCCCATCAACATAGAGCCCAGTATGGGCCCTATTGCCAGTGGCTTGGGTGAAATATTTACCTATATTGTCAGAGCACAAGAGAGTGCCAAAAAGCCCGATGGCTCGCCTTATAGCGCAGAAGATCTTCGTACTTTGCAAGATTGGATCATCAAACCGCAACTGATGAAAGTTAAAGGGATCACAGAGATAAACAGCATCGGCGGGTTTGAAAAGCAATATCAAGTCGCCCCAGAGCCGAGCAAGCTACTGGCGTATAAACTCACCATTGCTGATGTGGTTAATGCGCTTGAGCAAAATAATGCCAATCGCGGTGCAGGTTATATTGAGCGCAATGGTATGCAATATTTGGTTCGCTCCCCCGGGCAATTGAAAACCCTGACTGACATTGAACAACTTGTTGTCGCAAGACGTGACGATGCACCTGTTCGTATTAAAGACATCGGTACGGTTTCTTACGGCAAAGAGCTGAGAACTGGCGCTGCCAGCTATGGCGGTGAAGAAGCAGTACTCGGCACGGCAATGATGTTAATGGGCGAAAACAGTCGTGTGGTTGCCAAAGCCGTTTCCGATAAACTGCCGTCAATTCAAAGCAGTTTACCTAACGGCGTTATCGTTGAAGCCGTTTACGACCGCACAACCTTAGTTGATAAAACCATAGCCACCATTGAGAAGAACCTATTTGAGGGCGCGGTGTTGGTCATCGTGATTTTGTTTTTATTACTTGGCAACATCACAGGCGCACTCATCACGGCACTGGTTATTCCACTGAGTATGTTGTTTGCCATGACGGGCATGGTAAGCAATCGCGTATCGGGTAACTTAATGAGCTTAGGGGCCATCGATTTTGGTTTAATAGTCGACGGCGCGGTAATAGTTGTTGAAAATGCTTTGCGCCGTTTGGGATTAGCCCAACACCAACACGGCCGCTTGCTGACCTTACAAGAGCGCTTAGACGTTGTGTATCACAGTACCAAAGAGGTCTTTAATCCCGCCGCATTTGGCATGCTGATCATCATGTTGGTGTATTTACCCTTATTTGCTCTAGAAGGCGTCGAGGGCAAGATGTTCCAGCCGATGGCGTTTACCGTCATTGCCGCATTAATTGGCGCGCTGATCTTCTCAATCACTTTTGTACCAGCTGCCATTGCCATTTTTGTTAAAGGTAAAATTGAAGAAAAAGAAAATCGAGTCATGCGTTCAGCAAAAGCCATTTACCGGCCTTTACTCGCTTTCTCTTTGAAACACTCTGTTGCGCTAGTCGCCGTGGCATTCACTTTTGTAGGAATTGTCGCTTGGCAAGCACAAAAACTTGGGGCTGAATTTTTACCTAAACTCGACGAAGGCGATATCGCCATGCACGCGATGAGGATCACAGGCACAGGGTTAGAGCAATCGGTTGAAATGCAGTTAACCCTTGAACGCACCATTAAAACCATGCCCGAAGTGGCGCATGTGTTCTCAAAAATTGGCACACCTGATGTTGCCACCGATCCTATGCCGCCGAATGTGGCAGACACCTTTATGATCTTAAAGCCTAAATCTGAATGGCCCAATCCTGATGAAAGTAAAGCCGATGTACTTGCTCGACTCAGAGCAAAAGTCGCTGACATACCGGGTAATAACTATGAGTTTACTCAGCCCATTGAAATGCGTTTTAACGAATTAATCGCCGGTGTGCGCGCCGATGTGGCACTACGCATTTATGGCGATGACTTAAGTGTACTTAAACAATATGGTGAAAAAGCCACGGCCTTATTGAAAACTGTAAAAGGTGCCACCGATGTGCGTTTAGAGCAAATGGCTGGCTTACCGACTTTATCGGTTGAACCGCAGCGTGATCATTTGGCGTTACTCGGCTTAACCGTCAGTGATATTCAAGACACCCTCGCCGCTGCAGTCGGTGGTGTTGAAACAGGCCTAATTTATGAAGGTGACAAACGCTTTAAACTCTTAGTCAGGCTTGATAAACAATGGGCGCAAGATTTAGAGGCCTTAAAATCACTGCCTGTGGCTTTGCCTGCAAGTCAAAACCCAGATCTGGCGTTTGTGCCATTAGGCGAAGTGGCCAATATCTCGTTAACCACAGGACCGAATCAAATTAATCGTGAAAGCGGCAAACGCAATGTGATTGTCACCGCCAACGTTGATGAACGAGATTTAGCCAGCTTTATCAGTGAAACAAAAACGCTTATGAATGGCGAACTCAATCTTCCTGCAGGTTATTGGCTTGATTATGGGGGAACTTTTGAGCAACTCGAATCGGCCAGCCAACGACTTAGTATTGTTGTGCCTGTGACTTTATTATTAATACTTGGCCTGCTTTATAGCGCGTTTAATTCAATCAGGGATGCATTGGTGATTTTCAGTGGTGTGCCATTGGCGTTAACCGGTGGCATGTTGGCTTTAGTGCTCAGAGACATGCCTTTTTCAATTTCTGCCGCAGTCGGCTTTATCGCCCTCTCAGGTGTCGCAGTGCTAAACGGCGTGGTGATGCTGTCGTTTATCAAGCAGCTCAGGGAGCAAGGCTTAAACTTATACCAAGCCATCGAGCAAGGGGCCTTACAAAGGCTGCGCCCAGTGATGATGACCGCCCTAGTCGCCAGTCTCGGTTTTTTGCCCATGGCGCTGAATGTCGGCACAGGAGCAGAAGTACAAAGGCCTCTGGCTACCGTCGTCGTCGGCGGTATTATTACCTCGACACTACTGACTTTGGTCGTATTACCTGCGCTTTATAAATTGGTTTATCGAAGATAACGGTATTTTCTTTTCTAAAGTAACCTTTCCTAAAGTAACCTTTTCTAAAGTAATCATTTCAAAAATAGCCACTTTAAGAAGCAGTGTTGGAACCCTGCTTCTTATTTAGAGTATATGAAGTGTATTTTTGATTAGATAAAATTAGACAGGAACTTTTATTTACCCAATACAACATCAAACATAACACCCATAGTCGCCATATATACCAAATAAATTAAACCTGACTTTAAAATTGTGACCCACCATGATGCCTGATACATGGTTTTAAATGCTGTTATAAAATACCACAATGCATATAACAAAATAGGTGCCTGCAGAAGGAGGAAAACACTATGCTTTTGCTCTAATACCTCAAGTGGCCCCATTAAAATCAAGACCAAATAACTCATGGTATGAACATGTAACGAAAACACAATATTACTCACCATGTAACTATTTGGGTAAAGTGCTTTTACGTAGAGAGCAAATAGAGGGAACAAAATAAACATCGCTTTAGAATACAAATCTAAAGACGAAGCTGAGTGATCTTCTGCGACAATAAAGAATTGTTGAAATGTCGAAAATAATAAGAAAAAGATCACACTGACAACTAAGTAAAGCCTGAGTGGTGGCGTATATTTAGCTCGCATTCCATGCTCATACTCGTATGAAGCCAAGCCCGGTTTAGTACAAAGGGTTTTAAGCGTTCGAGACAACCTGCCATCAATGTCTAATAATTCATGCACAGATTCTTTTATAAAAGGAATAAGTGGTTGCCTAGTTGATTTAATACTTTGCCCACATTGAGAGCAAAACTTCGAGTCTTCAGATAACAAGGCTTGGCAATTCTTACAATTCAGTTCCATATAATTATTCGCTATTCACTTAAAAACTATAGGTTTTTAAGTTGCTATATGACTTTTATCCATTTCATATTAGATATTCGAGCAACGCAAGTACTATTGAAGATAAAAGGTTACTTTAATTCTAATTAGACTCTCCCCCTTCAACGAGTAATGACTTTGGTCGTATTGTTAACTTTATGAAGTTTGATTTATAAATACCTCGCAAACGCGTTTTTGATGACATTAAAGCAGCTTGTATTAAACAAGCTGTTTTTATTGCTAAAGGCTTGGGTTTATACCACGCCAGAATGGCAACAAGCGCGATGTAAAATCGACGCCCACAGGCTAAAACCATGCAAATCAGTAGGCTTGGGTTTACCCCACGACAAATAGCAACAAGCGCGATGAAAAATCGACGCCTAAACAATAAAACCGTGCAGTTCCGTAGGCTTGGGTTTATCCCACGGCAAAACAAAATATATCTGGCTGATTTTTAAAGTCACTTTCGATAAAATAACCAATTAACAAATGTTCAATTCCACACTCATCGCGCACTAAACTAAGGCAAATCTCATTTCTCACAGAATTCACTTTAGCTCCACACTATTAATCACCTACTCAATTGGCGCGTTTACTTGCTTTTTATTACACGCGTTTTTTGCGTTCCCTGTGGTTTTAGCTGCAAGTCTTCCTGCATTTGTCGCAAGCTTTATTCCGAGCAATGAAAAACTCGCGCACCACCCCCATGCAACCTTGTATGCAGGCTGTTTTACCGGTATGTGCTCTGTCGAATTAATAGAAAGCTTGTGGGCGTTATCGCTTATTTGCTTAATAGGCACCTTGCTTTATGTTTCAAGTATTCGCCTATTCAGTGGTTTTGGCGGACGACTTGGCGGCATTGCATTTACCTCAGTCGCTATATTTGTGCTTACTCGACAGGTATGGGTGTAATGCTTAGTTCTATTTCTATTGACCTGTTACTTATTTCTTTATTGGGCGCAATCTCAACCTACCTACTAGCAAAACGAAACCGCTTTGATGCCATTCGTGCATCGAGCTGCTTATCTATTTTAGCCTATAGCATTTTTTACTTAATTGGTTTGAATACTGAACTTTATAGTTTGGTCTTTTTTGGTAGTACTTTTGTGGGCATGAGTGCCCCTATTCGGTTTGGTCTTGAAAGCATCTGTTTGTCTGCAGTTTTATTTACACTGTTTTTTGAATATCTCATCCCTGGCCTAACTGGTTTCGGTGGCGCACTTGGGATCAGTGCATTCTTGTCAGTATGTATTTCACACATCACATTTCTACTATTATCCAAGATAAAAAGGTTTGTACCCTAAACTTTCACAAAACCTATTAAATTAAATATAAATCAGAACCTTAAAACCAAAGCCCATAAGAAGCACTAATCTAATAACCTAATTCACTTTCGCTTTCGAACCAATTTACTTTTATATCTAATTATTTATTAACGATATAAATTAAAGTTATATGCACAAGAAAGCCATCTAACAAAATAATTAAAAATATTTAAAAACAGAAACTTAAAGCAGAAAAATCACAATGTTAGAACTCTTAATTATCCCGAGTAATAAAAAGATCAAAAAACAACCTTGATAATTCGAACTCTAATTATTAGACTAATAAGCGAATGAACAAAATAAAGAGGAAATCATGAATACTTCTAAAAGCCTTACAGAGCTTATCTGTTTCTACACAATTCTTTCTGTTGGTTATGTTTTCGCTATCTGCTCTGAAATCGTAAACTATAACCCTAAGTGGTCTCACTCGAACCGCTAATTATAGTATGGCCAGTTCGCTGGCCACCAAACCCTTCCTAATTCACAGCCTCACTTTCATGTTAACTCTTACCTATCCTTTTATTAGTTGTTATAGTCAAAGCCTTTACATTATTTTGGTTTACCTCATTGCAAGCAGCATTTACCCATTTAGAACAAACACTTACTAAATACGCGTCATTATCAGGTCAAGCTTTAAACAGCTACTTTAGTGCCTGCCAGTATACTCACATTGCTAAAGGCACAACCTTGTATGCCATTGGTGAAATACCCAGTAGTTTTGCCTTTATTCATAAAGGATTGATGCGCGCTTATTTGATAGATGCAGAAGGTAATGAGTTTAATAAAAACTTCTTTGCTGAAGGACGGTTTCCTGGCTCAATGAGTGCCTTACTAAAGAATGAAACTAGTTTTTTAGCCATAGAAGCACTCGAAGATTGTGACATCATAACCATAGATTTTAAACAATTTCGCCGTGAGTTGTTTGCTGATAATGAACTTATGGCATTTCATATCAACTATTTAGAGCAACATTGGCTGTTAGAAAAAGAGCCAAAAGAAATAGGGTACTTACAACACGAAGCAAAACAGCGATATATGATGTTTTTAGACAAGTACGAGGCAATTTTGTCTAGACTCCCTCAGTACCATATTGCCAGTTATCTAGGGATCACGCCTACCCAACTCAGTCGCATTAGAAAAGATTTAAATATTTAATTGCTTTTATCAACATATGTAAAGGCGTTCAAAGTTCAGCTTTCATAAACTTACCACATCAACCACATACAGGAATGAAAGCTATGAACTATTTAGATGCACTAAACTGGCGCTACGCTGTAAAAGAATTTTCGAACCAGACTTTATCGCAAACGCAAATTGATGGCCTAGTTGAGAGCGTCAGACTCAGTGCCAGCGCTTATGGTTTGCAACCTTACAAGCTTTTAATTGTTGAAAGTGCTGCGCTTAAGAATGCTTGCTTATCGTTTAGTTACGGGCAAAACAAAGTAGCAGAGTGCTCACATTTATTAGTATTGGCGAATTACACCAAGATCACCGCTGACGCTATCAACACTTATATTAGCGAGCTCGCGGTATCTCAAGGCAAAGAAGCTGAAGCATTATCGGCTTATAAAGACATTATCTCGCAAGACATTTTGAGTAAGACATCAGCACAGCAAAGTGCTTGGGCAGAACAGCAATGCTACATCGCGCTTGGCAAACTTCTCAGTTATGCAGCAATGCATCAAATTGATGCAGGCCCTATGACAGGATTTGATACTCAAGGGATCAACCAAGTGCTTGAGCTCGATAAACAAGGGCTCAATGCCGCTATTCTTTGTCCTGTCGGCATTCGTAGTAAAAATGACACCACTGCAACTCGACCTAAATTTCGAAAAACAACCGAGCAGTTGGTGGTAACATTATGAATTCGCTCGGTATGCTGGCAATTCTTGCTGGCGGCTGTATTGCTATCCAGGCAGCCATGAATGCAAGGCTCGGGGTACACTTAAACAGTGCGCTTCTAGCCACAGGTTTTGCGTTTTTAGCAAGCTTTGCGCTTATCACCAGCTTTATTGTGCTCAGCCAGTTTAAGACGCTGCAAATCACTTATAGCAACATACAGCTGGCAAGTGTGCCCTGGTATTTGTGGTTTTCTTGCGCGTTGAGTGTGGTCGGTGTCGGTGCTATGTATTGGCTCATTCCAAAAATGGGCGCTGGAATGATGATGAGTTATGCCCTCACTGGCCAGCTTGTTATCGCCATGCTGATCAGCCATTTTGGACTATTTGAAAGCCCACAAAAACTCATAACCAGTAGCAAACTATTAGGCAGCGCACTACTTATCATCGGTATTATTTTAATTAACAGGGACTAAGATCATGACTTCAAAACTAGCAAAAAACTTACAGAATTTAGACGCCTTTTGGTCTGCAATGGCGCACCGCACTGAGAAGCAAAAGGAGCAAAAAAGCGAACAACAACTAAAAATACATACCAATTGGCCAAATAAAGCTTGGCAGGCTGACTTTGCTTTAGGTTACTCAGAAAAAGAGTATCCATTACCCGCAGGCAAATCTAGAGTGACGATTTTAAGGCCTACAGAGCATAGTTCAGAGCAAGTAAAAATGTCACTGCAGGCCATGGTTTTGCCTTTGCACGAGACACACTTTAATGGGTCAAGCCAAGTTGAAGTGCTCACTCAGCCAGATGATTTACCATCTTGGGCTCAAGCTTGTTCAAACGCATTTGGTTATAGCATCGCGCCAGAAGCTCTGTTACCTCTACTTACAAACCCAAATGCTACTTTGTTTTCTTATAAGGTTGACGGGACCATAGCTGGCACAGCCATCGCATTTCAAAGCGATGACGTGATGGGCGTGCATCAAGTAGGTGTCGATCCTAATTTTAGAGGCCAAGGCATAGCAAAAACACTTATGCATCACCTGGTTGATTTTGCTAAGCGCCAAGATACTCGTTTAATGACGCTACAAGCTTCAAAAGCAGGTTTACCACTTTACCAACAAATGGGATTCAGCTTGCTCGCTGAGGTTTATCACCTAGAGCCCAGCCAAGAAATATAGACCACATTAAAATTCTTATTGCCGGTTTGGCTCGTGGGCTTCGTAATGGGGTAAATCTTGATTTAGGCTATCCCAGCACGCTTTTGATGTAACGAAGTTATGAGAGATTGGGCGCTCTGTTATGTCAGAATCTAAAATGCCTAGCCTTAACCGGTAACGGCTCAGATCAGCTTCATTTGAACTATAAATAGGTGATGCACAAGTCTTACAAAAATGCCTTTTTCTGCCCGGCTTCATCTCGTAAAAGCTTATATTCTCTTCGCCAGCAGTGATTTTAAATTCACTCGCATTAACAAAGCCATTGGTAGCAAATGCAGTACCGCTCGATTTACGACACAAAGAACAATGACAGTGAATAATAGAACTGATCTGTCCTACTTCAATTTTAACCTCGCCGCATAAACAGCTTCCTTGATACATGCTTACCCCTCTTTAAAAAACCGCTGAAGCTTATTGCTAGTTATAATAAAGAGAATTTAAGCAAAGCAAAACCGAAAGTTAGTTTAAAAGCTGATTATATAATTCATGCGCTTGCTCAAGCGCAGCCTTTCCATCATCCAATGCTCTAATTGAATTAAGATGTGCCCTGGCCCAATTAGCTAAGGCCGGTATTTTTTTTATTTCTTGAATGACAGTTTTTTTTGTCACACCTTGCATGTTATAAACCATTTCACTGCAGAGATCGGCCAATTGAATCACTCTGATGAGGTGATTTATTTCATCTGCCTCTTTCGTTTGTTCAGATAATTCATAGTGGTGATGATGTGCAACCACATTAGAGATAAGTTTAGGTACTCCCCATTGATGGCAGATTAACTCCGATAGATTAGCGTGCGATTCTTTAAATAAGCTCTTTTCAGCCTCGACATGCTGAGCTGGTGTTGACCAAACATAATCATCAATATGATTAAATTGCTCTTGGCTTTCTTGAAAGCGAAGAAATAAGCCTAAATCGTGAAGTAAGCCGGCCAAGTAAGCTTGTTCAGGCTTAATATTGCACTCATTCAAATGACTGGCTATTAACCTAGCTAAACAAGCGACTTCAATTGAGTGCTGCCAAAGCCTTTTTTCTGACATTGTGACAGGTAGAAATACCTTGGTGACCGCAATAGAAGCCAATAAACTATGGATTTGATCTATACCAATCCTAATAACCGCATCGTGAATATTAGTTATGGGTTGGTGAGTGCCAAACAAGACGCTATTGCTTAATTTTATAGTACGTAATGCAAACGTGGGATCTGACTCCGCAAGGTGGATAACTTTGTTGAAATAGTCAGGATCATCAACAGACAAAGACAAGAGTTGAGTTATCACACTTGGCAACATAGGAATGTTGTCAATTTGTTTTGCTAGCGCATTCGGCATATAGCATCCTCAAAACGAAGCCCATACTAAAAGTATAGGCCTTGATTCAAAAAACTAACAAAATGCTTTAGTGTGAATTTACATTATCCACGTGTATTTCTGTAACTACTTCTTTTCGGTCTGTTCGTACTATCATTGCTGCCATTTCTCGAACGGCCACTGCTGCTTGGGCGATTACTATTATTTGAGCGATTACTATTATTCGGCTTTCCCTGCTCACTGCGTTGCCCTTGACCGCTCGGCTTGTTATTGCCATTTTGTGGTTTGCGATTTCCCGAGTTAGGCTTATTTCTGCGTGGTTTATTTGCGTTCGATTTATCACCTTCAACGCGATTACCTTGCGACCTAGGCTTTGACTTCGGCTTAGTTGCGTTGCTTGAATTTGGTTTAGCTTTACTCTGCTGATTACCAGTTGACGCTTTCTCACCATCCACTTGCTTAGGCTTTTTTGGCTTCTTAGGTTTTTTCTTTTTCAGCGGACGTGTGTCTAGTTTAGATTCTGGCACTGGGTTTTGCGGTTCAAACCCCGGCTCAATTTTACGCGGAATAAGCTCTTGAATGAGTCGCTCAATCCCAAATAAATCATCGGCATCTTCATGAGTTACAAACGATACAGCCTCGCCAGTTGCGCCTGCACGACCAGTACGGCCAATTCGATGCACATAATCTTCATATACATTTGGTAAATCGAAGTTAACCACATTAGGTAATTCTTGAATGTCTAACCCACGAGCAACAATGTCAGTTGCCACCAGCACACGCACTTCGCCATCTTTAAAACCCGCGAGAGCTTTCATACGAGCGTTTTGGCTCTTATTACCATGAATAGCTGCAGCCGCAATTTTTGCTTTTTCTAAATCGCGAACCAAGCGGTTTGCACCGTGCTTAGTGCGAGTAAAGACAAGCACCTGTTGCCAGTTATGAGTTTTCACTAAATGCTTAAGTAACCCAGTACGTTTACTTCTATCAACTTCATAAACACTTTGCTCAATGCTTTTCACTGTACTGTTCGCTGGTGCCACTGAAATCTCAACCGGATCGTTAATAAGGCCCTTCGCCAGTTCACGAATTTCATCAGAGAAAGTCGCTGAGAACATTAAGTTTTGACGATTTTTTGGCAACAGTTTAATCACGCGCTTAATGTCGTGAATAAAGCCCATATCTAACATGCGATCTGCTTCGTCTAAAACGAATAGCTCTAATCTGTCGAACTTAATGGCATTTTGCTGGAATAAATCGAGTAAACGGCCCGGTGTTGCGACTAAGATGTCTGCACCACGACGCAACTTCATCATTTGCGGGTTAATTTTCACCCCACCGTACACAACCTGTGTCGACAAATTTAAATGCTGAGAGTAAGTTTCAACATTCTGCCAAACCTGATCCGCAAGCTCACGCGTCGGTGTTAATACCAGTGCACGCACTTGATTCGCTCTGGCTTTATCCCCTTTACTCAGTAGTTCAAGCATAGGCAGTGTAAAGCCCGCCGTTTTACCTGTTCCCGTTTGTGCAGCAGCCATCACGTCTCTGCCCTCTAAAACGGCAGGAATAGCTTGTGCTTGAATGGGAGTTGGTTGGGTATAACCTTTGTCGGTTAAAGCTTGAAGAATATTTTGGGATAAAGCGAGATCAGGAAATTGCATATATTTACTCAAATTTGTAAGGCGATGCAGAGTACAGGAATAAAGGAATGTAAGCAATTTAAGCTTAGTAATAGTTTTAATTAAATGAAAACAGGGCTTTTAACTTTCACTCCTTTGGAGTTTTTAAAATAGAGCTTATAAACTCTCTCGAACATGGCTTAATTACTTCGCTAATACTAAGAAACTAAGAAATGCAAAACTACTAGTGCATTTTTATAGTTTTTCAAGTTTTTTATTTTCGCAACTGGTTATTGAGTTTATTGCAACTATACTCATCTTGCTTTTGCTTACTTGTAATGGACACTTTTGATAGGGATTTCTAAGGATATCTAGCCACTCATAATGTATCCGCCAGTATTGATACTGACCCTTACACTATCCGTCGACTGGTATCTCCGTTGAACAATCGGAGGAATGACGATGAAAAAATCAGTAATGTGTAAATCACTGATCACTGCCAGCATTCTCGCTGGCCTATCTCTAACTGCTTATGCAGGTTCAAATAAAGGCTCAACACCTAAAGGTAAACCCTTTGTAGAACTTCAAGGCCAAATCGTTGAAGTCGAAGGTAAAATTGCCACACTTCAAGATCAGGTCAATGCCTTAGTTGCACGCGTTGACACCATTGAAGACAGAGTCGGCGCTAATGAAGACGCCATTGTATCTTTAACAGCAACCAATGCCAGCCTTCAAGCGCAAATTGACGCCAACGCCGATGACATTTCTTCTTTGCAAACGCAAGTTGATGCGCTCGAAGTTGAAAATGCCGACTTGCAAGCACAAATTGATGATTTAGGTGGTGCTGATGACGACTTACAATCTCAAATTGACGCCAACAATGCGCTTATCACTTCATTGAACCAATCAATTAATGACATGGGGGTGTCATTACAATCACAGATAGACAATAACCTTCAACTCATCGCACTGCTGGAAAATGAAATTGAGAATATCAATGACTCTCTGGCTATGAAACAAATGATTGTCTCGGGCTCTTGCCCTGCTGGTCAGTCTATTAGAGAGATCTATGATAATGGCAGTGTCGCATGTGAAGTCGACGATGTAGGAGGTGGCAGTGGTGCAATAAGCCAAGTGAGAGTCTATTCATATGGCTATGTCGCTAGTTATTCTTCTGGCTATGTATATGCCACTTGTCCAAATGGATACACACTTACAGGAGGGGGGACTCAACACCACTCTGGATACTATGGTTATGAAATATCAAGGCCATACCAGCACTCCGGTACTGCATACGATTATTACTGGTCAGCTAGAACTTGGCAGACTTATATCTCGTATCCTTACTACGGTACATACTTACATGCATTCGCAGTGTGTATAAAATTTAACTAACTATAATTTTAAATAAATATAGTTATGAAGATGGGCTCAGCCCATCTTCTCTTTGTTAAAACCAATGACGCGTTTTATTTGCAAACCCCACAAGACTGAGCATCACAGGTACTTCGACCAAAACGCCCACTACAGTTGCAAGCGCAGCGCCCGAATGCAGGCCGAACATTGAAATAGCCACTGCAACTGCCAGTTCAAAAAAGTTAGAGGTGCTGATCATACATGCGGGTGCGGCAATGTTATGAGGTAACTTTAGCTTTTTAGCAAGCCAATACGCCAATGCAAAAATACCATAAGTTTGAATAAGTAGCGGAATAGCAATTAAGCCGATGACTTGCGGCTGTTCAATAATCGTTTGTGCTTGAAAGCCAAATAGTAGTACCACTGTGCCTAGCAAACCAATAACGGAAAAAGGTTTGATACCAGCCAAAAAGCGGTTTAACTGCGCCTCACCCTGCTGTTTCAGTAAAAAACGTCGAAATGCAAAACCTGCAGCCAATGGGATCAAAACATAGAGTACGACTGAGATAATCAATGTTTCCCAAGGGACTGTAATGTCACTCACCCCAAGCAAAAGCGCGGTGATCGGCGCAAACGCAAATGCCATGATGATGTCGTTCACCGACACCTGCACAAGGGTATAGTTTGCATCTCCTTGCGTCAGTTGACTCCATACAAATACCATCGCGGTACAGGGCGCAACACCCAATAAAATCATTCCTGCTATGTACTCGTTCGCACTTTGTGGATCAACCATTGACACAAAAAAGACTTTAAAAAACAACCAGCCTAACAAAGCCATTGAGAAGGGTTTGATCAACCAATTGAGTACCAAAGTGAGAATGATCCCTTTCGGTTTTTTGCCGACATCTTTAATGGCTGCAAAGTCAACTTGCACCATCATAGGAAAAATCATCACCCAAATGAGCAAAGCAACGACTAAATTGACATGAAAGAATTCTAAACCTGCTACAACTGCAAATGCGTCAGGCATAAAGTTACCTGCAACCACGCCAACTAAGATACTTAGTCCAACCCAAACAGATAAATATCGCTCAAATAGCCCCATACTTTTCTCACTTTTAACTGGCTTATGCTTGTGTCAAACAGTGCCGACAAGAACATATGAATTTTCATATATTCTAAGCCAATCAAATCCAAATAGATATATGGAATTTCATATGTATAAATTTTTTAACTTTAAACATTAGTAGTCCGCGCGGATGTAATGATTTTGCACTAAACAGTCCAAATATCGTATGGCTTTCACATGTTTAAACTTGATTGGTGCTTTGAGCTCTCCAAAAAGTGGAATTCCGCCTCCGAGTAAAACAGGAATAGTCGTTATGATTAACTCATCAATTAAATCTTGTTGCAGAAACCCTCGAATGGTTTTACCGCCATCAATATAAAGATTCTTGAACCCTTGCTTATTCAAGCTTTCGACGACTTCTTTTAATTCACCTTTGACTAAAAACACCTTGTCTTTCAACTTTTCTGGTACTTGCTGTAGCGTATTGCTTAATACAAACACGGGCTTCGAATATGGCCAATCACAGTCAAAACTCAATACCACTTCTAATGTATTTCGCCCCATCACTAACGCGTCTATGTCCTGCATAAATTCAGCAAAACCACAGTCATCGCTAGTTGGATTTGGCACTTGATGTAACCAATCTACTTGGCCGTTTTTATCTGCAATAAAGCCATCGAGACTGGTTGCTATATAGACCATGTTTGTCATTACACACCTCTTTTAACTTGTATAAAACTTAAAACCTGACTAAAATTCTACACTGTAGAATTAATTATATAATTAGAGATATTTTGATGAGTGTCAAGCAAACAAAAAGAGGCCGCCCAGCACAAAAACAGTTAAGCCAAGACATTATCATCGACCAAGCAAAGCAACTCATGCTTGAAAAAGGCAAGCCACCAAGCATTCGAGCTTTGGCAGCTGCATTAAATGTCGATGCCATGGCCATTTACCATTACTTTAAAAACAAAGATGCATTGCTCGAAGCTGTAACTGTGTCATTGATCAACGAAATTCATGACCCACAATCACTGCATTGGCAACAAGAGATTTACGAGTTAAGTAAAAGCTATTTAGCGATACTTGATAAATATCGCGGGCTTTTACAAACCTTACTCAGCAGTAAAATGATTGGCCCAGCCGAGGTCTTCGCAGCACATTTCGAGCGTATAACTGAGTCACTAGATTTAAATACAGACACACAACAAACCGTGCTACATTTGCTCGTTGATTATTTACATGGTTTTGCCCTTGCTATGGAGTGTAACCCCAACCGAGATGAACTAAACCTTGAGATGATAGAGCAACCTGTTACTTTTATTTGTAAAACAATGGTTTTAGAATAAATACCACTATTAGGGAGAGACTTTGATGAACGCTGACATTTCAAAAATTCTAGTTGTTTGCATGGGTAACATCTGCCGCTCGCCAACCGGTGAAGCTGTACTAAAGCACAAAGCGAAAGCATTGGGCTTAGATCTAACCATAGATTCTGCAGGCACTATTGGTTATCACAGTGGCGAGAAACCCGATAGCCGTTCAATGAAAGCGGGTGAAAAAAGAGGATACAGCTTTAAGGGCCAATATTCTCGCAAGGTTAAGCAAAGTGATTTTACAGAGTTCGACTTAATCTTAGCGGCTGACAAGCAAAACTTAGCAGACCTTCAAGCAAGTTGTCCGAATGAACATCAACACAAACTTAAGCTATTTTTAAGTTTCGCAGATAGCCAATACGATGAAGTACCAGATCCTTATTATGGCGCAGGTGATGGCTTTGAACTGGTATTAGATTTGATTGAAGAGGCTTCAGACAAACTATTAGCAACGATAAAAGAAACACAAAAATAGCGTTAAAACTTAAGCCAGCGCAATAAAATCAAATTTCATGCTCGTCTAAAATATATTTCTGTGGTACAACGCAGCCAAACTGTTTTTAGATGAGCAAATTTGTGACCAATAATACTGAACTCTTTGCCAACATTGCCCAAGACTTGCAATTTACAGGCTACAGCATTCAAACGCTAGACCAAGAATTACCAGCCCTTCAAGCGCTAAAATCGCGTCTTGCTGAGTTTGACTTCGACACGTTTGATGAAGCAGGTATAGGTCGCAAAGATGATCATCAAAAGAATGAAACCATTCGCAGTGACAAAATTCATTGGTTAGATAACAGCAACGCACTTGAAGGTTGCTTTCTAGACTATATGGATGAGTTAAAAGCTTACATGAATAAGCGTTTATTCATGGGACTATTTAGCTACGAATGTCATTTTGCGCACTACCAGCCAGGTGCTTTTTACAAAAAGCATCTTGATGCATTCAAGGGCCAAACCAACCGTTTACTTTCTACTGTCTTGTATTTAAACCCAGATTGGCAAGCCGAAAATGGCGGAGAGTTAGTCATTTATGACGGTGAAGATCACCACAAAGAACTTACCCGTGTTTCGCCAAGTTTTGGCACGCTTGTGACGTTTCTAAGTGACGAGTTTCCTCACGAAGTCCTTCCAGCCAAGGCAGAAAGATTTTCGATTGCTGGTTGGTTTAGGGTCAATAACAGTGTGAATGGTCAAATTGACCCGCCACGTTAAATATTTATCACTTGTGTAAAAGCGCCAAATTAGCTAGTGCGCTCTTACAATGATTTCAATAACACCACTAAAGCGTTTTATTTGTAAAAAATTGCCACGTTAATTCAGATATTTTTGCAATGATATTTTGATTCGTTTCACTCGTTTCATAAGAGTCACTTACCAATACACTAATATAGTAATGTTGACCATTTGGAAGAAACACAACACCAATGTCGTTCTGAGCACCTGTCACGCCATGCGCATTTTTACCTGAATGGCCCGTTTTATGAGCAACTTGTGTATCTTTTGGCACACCCGCTTTTATTGTTTTTCGACCAGTCTTAGAGCCTTTCATCACATCCCAAAGAAATTGATGACTTTTAGCCGAAAGCAAGTTCGAGCTCATATGAAATTGGTTTAGTGCGGTATTAGCAGCATTCGCGGTTGTCCAGTTCTCATACTGACGCTGCCACACCTTTTGCATGTTTTCTTCGTTATATTTTACGGCAATGTCTTTTATGCCCGATTGATGCAAGTAATCTTCAAGCTTCTTAGGGCCACCAAGCATACTTAATAGAATGTCACATCCTACATTGTCACTTACAGATACTGTGTATCTGATGACTTCAGAAAGAGGGATAGCAGTCCCATTCGGGTACTTTTTTCGGATTGGGCTCCATAATCCATTATCTAAGTCATTCGGTGTAATCTTTATCTTATCTTCAAGAGACCACCTACCCTTATCAACTTCTGATAAAACAGCCGCTGCAATATGAAACTTAAAAACACTCTGCATGGGTATTTTAGAATCACCATTGACTGATAACACAGGTTCGGCATTGTGGTCCCAGATAGAACCCCCCACCTTTGCCTTCTTAGAGTCTAGAAGTAACTCAATGTCGGCTTTTAGAGTATCAATTGGTTTGCTATGAACAAATAAAGGCAAAAAGTAGATCAAAGTTATAATTAACCGGCGTCGCATCATTTTTTTTTACCTTAATTTTGAAAACTCATTTAATAAATCACAACTAAAAACACCTGAATTCATATTTACTGATTATTTTTTGTTTTTGATGATAGTCTTCGACAAATAGCCACCAGTAATCAAGCCTAAGATTATGGCCCCCGGAGAACTGTTAATAAAAAAGAGTAAAACTAAGATTGCAGTCCAACACACAGCTAAACCGAGTACATCAAAAAATGTTAACCCACGACTATGCTCAGAAGAATATTTTGGCTTCATAACAACTTCCTTATAATAATTCTAAGTATATAACCATTTTTTTCGGCCAATCTCATCAAGTAATTACCACTTTAGAAACAAGGGATTATTGAGTAAAACTATTTACCTATTAGCCTTGTTCTTTATTTTTAGAAAGGCAATTAATTTAGATTTAAAGACAAACCAACACAAAGTCGAGACTGTAATGACAGTCAGGATAAACTGAAAAGCGACATGAACCTGCTCTGTTGAGTTCATTAAGTAAACTGAGGGTAAAATAAACAAAAAGTTCACTAATAAGAGATTTAAAAACTGTAAGTCTTTTTGCCATAAAAGTGGACAAACCATTCCAGTGAATAGTCCGATTGAGGCGCCAAGCGTTAAAGCCAATACCGAGCTGTCAAAAACCATTATTAACCCCAATAGCGCTAGCGAACTTACTGCCATAATCCAGCCAGCCTTTTCTATAAAGACTTTATTGAAATTTGCTAAATGTGCTTCTTGCATTTTTATCCCTAAATTAATCTCTATGTGTTTACACAAAAGCAAGTGTAAATAATGTTTTTAAAGTGACTTCTATACTTAAATATTGACCAATTCTTCAGCTTTTATATGTGCATGAGTCACAGCACAACCACCGTGCTTTTTAATATATTCTGCTACTAAATTGAAACCTACCCAATAACCTGCTCGATTAGGAAATTTCGATTGGTCTTTCCCTGCAAAATAAATCGTATAATCAAATTGAGTATCTGATAAATGCGGCTGCATTTGTTGATATAAATCTCGCCAAGCGTACTGTTTTATATCATTAAATAACGTCAACGAAGCCTGATTACTGAACTCACTTTCAAAATGACAAGCCAGCCCTTCTGTTACTAGGTGTTGAAGCAAAGTGTCATCTTTACCGGTCACTGACGACCTTATGACGTGATGTAATTCGTGCGCCATCACCGCTATTAATTCTCGGTTGATGATGTTAACCAAGTCTTTACGCTCGGCATCTAATAATATATCAACTACGTATGGTGTGCTGACACATCCAAGTATACCGCTGTTATTTTTGTAATCTTGACTACAAGGGCTGATAACAATATCTATGTCGGGTAGTGCTATGTAGCTTGAGATTTCGACCAATGAGCCCTGTGCTTTAGACTCTAATAGTTTGAAAATATGGTCAAACTTTCCAGAAGCATTTAAAATCGTAATATTTGTTGGCATCGGATTATTATTTTAAGTGGATTAACCTTAATCGCTGTTTATTTAAAAATGTTTTTTATTCAATAAACTAAACAGATGTTCTGAGTTTTTATAACAAAAGAACTGAAAATACTCATTGCTGGTTAACTCAACGACGACAATGCTAAAACCTAAAAAGGTTTTGTACTTTACCTTTTTCACTTCATTCAAGTCTCTAGAAAATTCGTACCCTGTTATCTGATTTAATATAATCAGCCTAGAATCGACAACTTTAACGATTTGTGCTTGTTTTTCCTTGAAAAACGCTTCACTTGATAAGCCCTTATGCGCCCAATAGATTACTGAAGGTATGAGTGTAGCCACGAGTAATATGCTATGTGTTCCAATTAAGAATTCCACAATCAGTGCCAAAATGACCAATATACCTAAACAAAGGCTAATTTTGGCATCAATCACTTGGTATTTTACTCTGTCGAATTCAAATATCATTCCGCGTACCTATAAAGATGAAAGCTACCCTCGTTAAAGATAAACATATTCATGCCACTCTTTGTGAAGAAAGTCACAATGAGTATCTTGTAGCGCTGCATCTATAGAAATGGGTTGTGGACTGGTAGTTATGGCTTCTAAATAAGATTGTCTATCACTTATGGCTGATAAGATTTCAGACTCTCCAGATAACGCATTGCCGTGTGACAATAGTAAAGTACATGAAGCATAGCATTTAAGAAGCTCTAAAGAATCAAAATGCTTTTTAGCATTCTCAACATGCACAGAAGGTAAAAGGGGCGCTCCTTCATTTGAAGTCATTAAATCATCGGCTACATGTACAAACTGATTATTAATAATGGTGAACATGCCACAAATAACGTGACCTTGAATCAATTTGAATGTCAGATTAAACGAACCAAAAGTTAATTGAGAGCGCTCAGTTAAAGTATTCATTCCATCAAAGAAATGATGTTTTTCTATCGGTGTATACTTATTAAGTGATGCTTTATAGAGCCCATTACCATACAAAATCGGCGAATTAAGTGCAGGTAACCCTGAAATATGATCAGGGTGAAAATGCGAAAAAACGACTTTCGTGATTTCAATACCTTCCTTTTTTAAATTCTCGCGAACCTGTTTTGCATGTTGCTCAAATGCTGTATCGATTAACAGCGCTTCTTGACCGTTTATCAAAGCATAAATGTTAAATCCAAAATGTTGGTCTTCAAAAGGAGGAAATTGAAATTGGTATAAACCTTCAGCTATTTTTATTTTCTTCATTCGTTATTTCTACATTCATTGTTAATACTTTGCGCCCCGTTTAATTTCCTTACTCCAAAAAAGACACCACCAAAAGAAATTACAAAGACAACCAATACAAAAACCAATGTGCTGGTATTTGATATATCTATACTCGGGCTCCCTACAGCAGCAAGGGTATTAATGAATAACAAAACAATACCTGACTGAAGAAAACCTTTGTAACCAATAAACCCAGCAAACAACAAAAATATAAATGAAACACTGATTGCTGGCGTGAAAGGTGCTGCTGCTAACAACATGCATATAAAAGAAAGGACAATAGAAATCCCGATAACCGCTTTAAACATGATGCCTCCTTGGCACATGCGCCTTTTCGTAGGCGCTACAATATTAAGTTAAATTAACAGCAATAAACAAAAAAGTTCCTGAGAAGATCTCTTCTATGCCACAACTTCCATTTCCATGAAAACCGCATTTTCACCATAAGTTGAAGATATATTTGCCCCTACTATTAATTTAAAACCCAGTGAAGACCAAAAGCTATCTGCCCCTTGAATTGCCACAAGGGTTATTCGTTTAAACCCTTTAGCTTTGGCAACTTCAATTAGTTTTGCCACCATTGCCCGGCCTATCCCTTGTCCTTTTGAGTATGGGCTAACAGCCATATCATGGAGATATAAAGTTTGACTATTTATGGTGTCTAATAGCGGCACAAACAATTTTGGTGGCTCAGACTCTCCCCATGGATGCGCCAGTAAATAACCTAAAGCCTCATTCTGCTCTGAAACACAAACAAAGCAAGTTTCAGGTGATGCCGTTTGTTTAGACTTAAGAACATCTAACGTTTCTGAATCGACCTCATGATAGGCTTTAGCTTGAATTGCCAAGATATCATTCCAGTTATTATCTGCGATGAGTTTAATATCCATACACTCTATTTCGGTATATCAGCGAGATTAACCTGAGCAAATTATCAGGAAAAAATCAGCGCTTAACTTTTTGCTTGTGCTATCAATTGTGACAACTGTGTTTTTGTTAACGAACCACTTTTTCTTGTGACTTCCTCGCCGTTTTGGAAAACAATCACTGTGGGTAAGCCCCTCACTGCAAATTGCTTACTTAATGTTGAGTTTAATGAAACATCAACTTTACCCACTGTGACGCTGTCAGCATTCTCTTTCGTAAAATCATTAATTGTATTGTTCATTAACAAACAAGGGCCACACCACTGTGCCCAAAAATCTAACAAGACAACTTCATTCGAATTTAAGGTTTTTCTTAACTCTTCTTCACTAGACAAATTCAAAGGCCCATTAAGACTTTGGGTTTTCTTATTCACCTTTTTGGACATTGCTGATAATGGCCACTTGGCTATGGCAAGTAAATTCGTCACCATCAGAGCTAAAAACAGAAATATCCAACCTAAAATTTTTACAGGTAAGAAATATATTGGTGCATTTTCTATAAACGATTCGATATTATTTAGCTTGCCTGTAATATGATTTCCAAGACTCAACGCTTTCTCCTTTTAAGACTAACAGCTTATACTTGTTGTTTATTCGCTTGCTGCAGCTATCTTCACGTTCGTATTCAACGCTGTCGTTTTACCTAATTCAAAACCCCAAGCAAAGAATAAACAGACTACAGCACAAAAGAGTAGAGCATAAGCGATCAGTTTTGAGTCAGTTAGGCTTTTGTTTTTCATATATTTCCCTTATAAGTACAGGTGGAATGGCGTGAACCATTAAGTTTATACCGTATTCACTGAATTAACTTAGCGAAACGAATCTAATTCATCAGTTCAGCACTATATGTTAAGTTCTGAGCACTGCTCTTTAGATACATAAATGCGACTAAACGTCTTGTCTGGTTCATCCTGATATTTAATGTGCATGTTTATATGATAGCCCTCTTCAAACTGAGCATCATAATTTGAGCTTTGGCAGATATAGTTTAATGCCACCTCATCATAGTGAGATTTAAACTCATCAATATTTTTAAGTTCTGAAGTAATACCCGAAACTTTTAATGCTAACGTGAAATTTTTATCTGTCACGTCAACGCTATCTAAGGCGAGTTTCTCATCTTTAAAAGGCGTGATTTTCTCAATTTCACTTGCTACTGTTCTAGCATAACTAACTTTCGAGTAACCATAATAACCCACTGCAGCAACAGCTAGAATGGCCACTAATGCGATTTTTTTACTTTGTGAAACTGTTTTAGTCATACAACTAAATCTCCCTATATTCATTAACCTTTGTAAATTGATAAAGGTCTTTTTCTAAGTTTTAGCGCGGTAATAGCAAAAAAAACAGCAAAGCAGTTTGCCCAGTAAGTCAATTCATTATGCTTTTAAACAACAGACTCATCGTAACACACTAACTCTACAACGTTTTGTTCTGGGTCTTTGACATAAATCGACCTCCACTGACACCATGTATGCTCAGCTATGATGACCTCACACCCAGCATTCTCTAACCGTGTTTTTTCAGCTAAATAATCTTCTGATGAGATTTCTAGTGCAAAATGATGCAGGCTTGAACATGCAGGTTCAATAGAAGTGATACTGTCGTTTACAAATGCTCTGGGTAACTCTTCAGCAAATAAACCGATTACTTGTGTATGGCCACCATACCCATCTGCAATTTTAAAAAATGCTACCTTAGGAAACTCTTTAATCAGTTCAAGACCAATGATATTCGCGTAGAACGCTTTCATTTTATCCAGATCCCGAACCCTTAATACCGTTTCACCTAATCCTTTAATTGCAGGATTCATCACTTTCTCCTTAAAACTATCGCCCCGATCGAGGTTGGTACATGTGGGCTAAAATATTGAACGAAGTAATGGGTGCCCACATGTCATTAACCCGTTTACTCCGTTTGTTATATTTAGGTTTTCGATTCTTTTCGATTCTTTTCGATTCTTTTCGATTATTTTCGAGATAAGAAATAGCCTCAGATGCCTCTTTAAGACTTGCCCCTGAAAAGTGACGATAAAGTTTAATCGCTCTAATTCTCTCTCCGCTATCAAGCGCTGAAAGCACTTCTTTAGGCGTGTTTTCATAAGGTTTAAAATCAATACCTAAATGCTCGATAATAGCATCGACTTTATTTTCCAAGCGCTTTGAAGCGCGATCAGTGCTTGAGGTTGAAAACCTGCCAATAAGGACTCCGAATACTAAAGCACCAATTAAAACTAAATGCTCATCCATGCTGACTACTCCCAATTACATCTTGTTTAACTGAATCATTTCAAAAATGTAGGTTTTGCTTAGAAACTAAGAAGTGAAAGCATACAACTTTGCCTCCTTCTTAATTTAAGCGTTAATTTACTGCCAAGACCTAAACAGCCTTAAGTTCAAACCTGTTCGTACCTATTTTGTGTAAGCACTTTACCTGATTAAAGAAAACCTGAAAACAACTGTGTTTAACTTTTGTACTTAAGAAAATTGAAAGCATGCACAATGAAACAAATTAAAAACTGTCAAACAGCACTACCTCCACATGAGTGTATGTTCTTTCATTGTTTAGTTGTGAACAAAGCACTTAAAATTAAAACCAATAAAGAAAAACCTATGACTACGTAAGACATTCGTATGTGATTGACGAATATAAATTCATACTCAGGAACACATTGCTAAGCAGCCCTTAAAACTTTTGGTTTTAATACCAAATGATGTGAGTAAAGCCGAACTTGAAAAACCTTTTGGATAACTTGTTGTTTACTAGCTTGGGTTTTTAAACCTTTTAAAGCGCCTACCTAAGTAAATACAAGAAATACCGGTAATTAAGTAAAATAAGGTTTTCGTTTGCAGGTGACTGTTTGAATAATCTTGAACTAAAGAATATATAGCTAAAAGAAGACTTACGACCCCAACACCAAACGCAAACCCAACACTGAATGTTTTTGATACTTCACTGAAACTTTTTTTATCCATTTTAAAATTAAACTCCATATTCCTATCAGGCATAAATAACTACTAAAATAGTCATCAACAATTTACTGGATACGAAAAAAATCAACTAGGCTTTGTTCGGACTTTTAATTTTACTTTAACGACTATTGCGTTCTTTTTATTATTAAACTTCACGAGCTGGGCAATTTTTAAGATATTCAATATCAGTTGGATTTCTACTTGTCGTAAAGTCCAAACGAACAGAAGTTAAGACAGGGATACTATCCTTATTTTTTTCAGTCGCTTTCCACTTCCATTTAGTTAATGCTGCCGCGGCATTCTTATCAAAAACGCCTTTAGGGAATGAAGATCGTACTTTATAACCCTTAGCCTTTCCGTTTTGATCAATGCCAACAATCAAATCAACGCAGCCAGATATATTTCTCTGGGCTGCAGAAACTGGGTATCTTGGCTCAACTCTTTTAACAACAGTCCAATACTCTTCAACCAGTTTGACTTGTTCTTTTGCAGACAAGTCTAAGTAATTCGATTGAGCTTGTTCAGTTTCCTGTGTTGATGTACAAGCTACCAAAGCAAATGTTAGAGGAATTAATAAGTAAGATTTACGCATTGCTCTTTCCTTAGTTTTAATATTTTTTTAGAAGTTATCTGAACTAACTCTCACAGCGCTAGCAGTCTACTGAGCTTATTAGATTCAAAAAGTTGTTAGTTTTATAATTTACCTTGAACGTTTCAGTGAAAAATATTTATTTAACCATTCTTAATAAGAAAAATAAGAAACCAATAACTGCCAATACGAAAACTATAACCATAATTGTTAAAGTCTTAAATTTTCGCATTGAGCTCAACAAAGCCAACTCAGTGTGAGGGGTAAAAAAATCAACAATACCATTAGATTTATGATTCTTAGGATGTTTATTCTTCATATAAACATTAACCTCCTACTCGACTTATCGTTTAGCTAACACTTGCCTCCTGTTGTTTAGGCACGAGTTAAATGAATGCACTCCCTTATTTAGGGCGTTTTAGAATAGCAATTGCAGCAATATTGTTAGCCAAACTACCCATATTGAACTCTAGTTCAACAAGCTCCCAGCCATTATTGCCCAAACTATTTAAATCATCTTGTAAGGCTTGTGCGTCAAGTTTTGACGAAAATAGGCCTTGGTATCCGAACTGAACCGTTTTGTATTCCCACTTCATTGATTAAACTCCGTTTTATAGGTTTATGTAACGCTTTGCTTAGACACTTTATATCAACTATTTACCGTGAAAAATAGACCAAAAGGTTGCTCTAGCTTTATGTAGACTCGTTAATTTTTCACTTTTTGCAGTACAAAGTACTGCCCCAGCTAATATTAAGATTAAAGGTATAATCAAACTGAACACTTTGACTTCAGGCTCTTTCACTCAGTACCTTAGCAACTGTGTTCAAACTACATTTCATCGCGTTTTGTTTTAGTGTTATCGCCAACCTCGGTGCACCATAGCGCGTCTTAAAACGTTCAAAATATTCAACAATATGAGACTCAAGATACCGCCTTCTCTCCTCTTTGCTGCTTGGTGCTCGATTTAAAAAACGATAATAACCTGAACGTGATACGCACAATGCCTTACACATTATGGTAATACGATAAACCTCTTTGAATTGCTTAATTAAGGCGTACTTTACTCTTGGTTTTTCGCAAAGTACGCGGCTGCCTTTTTTAGAAACTCATTCTCTTCTTTTAAGTCAGCTAGTTCCTGCTTAAGTCGCTTCAACTCTGCCGAATCAGAGGTCTTAAACTGGACGCCATTAATCGAACTAAATTGCTTATTTGTCAAACGATTAAACTGTCTTCGCCAGTTATAAATTTGCTGTGCTGATATACCGAGCTCTCCTGCAACCGACGCATTCGTATTGCCTTTTTGATCAGCTCTACGAACTGCTTCTCTTCGGAACTCTTCTGCGTAGGATTACTTTTGCTTTTTTTGACTCATAAATCACCTCTATCTAACTATAGATGGTGTCTACTTTTTATGGGTAAGTCCTATACATAGACATAATGACTCCCA
>NZ_PPSW01000032.1 GCF_005876835.1 Pseudoalteromonas phenolica | reverse complement strand
ATCCTCAATAATACTCAATAAACAACTTATAAATGTGTGGTTCTAAATGCCTGGTAGGCAGACAGCGCTTTTGGGACTGACATAACAGGATTCTCATTGTGTCCTGCACCTTGGCTGAAGTTGTGCTGCCAAGTGAGGTTGGCAGGCCCTTCTTGCTCAAGTGCGTTCACTAAGCCATTAAATGACCCTGTGATGATGCTGTTCTCTTCTGCCCCTAGGCTTAAATAAAAGAATTTAGGCTTTCCAGCTAACTTATGAATATCTTTTTGAAATTGTTCAACAACCACTGAATCGTCATACCAAGCTGCTGGGCTAAAAGCAAAGTAACCGTTAAATAAATCGGGTTTGGTGACCATGGTATAAATCACAAAGCTGCCACCAGCAGAAAAGCCGCTTAAAATGCGCTCGCCACTGAGAGAATAATGTTTATGCATATAGGGCAGCACTTCGGTCTCGATAAATGACAAGAACAAGTCAGCTTTGCCAAATATCTCAGGGTTGTTATCGCTTGCTGGACGAGGTTCGATATTTACATCACGACGCGCATAAGGGGGCACTAAATCTCGGTTGCGGGTATTGGTCCAAAACTGATTCGGAATAGACACCAAAATTGCTTCGGGGTAAGCTTTTTGCTCGGCAAACTCGTCCAGAACCGTGTCCCAACGGGCTAGGTTAAAGTTGCCATCAGAGCGAATAATGAGGGGGTATTGTTTATCGGCAGAATAATTTTTGGGTAGGCGGATAAATATTTTTCGAGACTCATTGAGTACCTGAGATTCAATCACGCGGTCTTCAAAGTCAGACATATAGTATTTTTTATATTGATAGGCTTTAAAACCTGAAAACCCTACTGCAGCGAGTAAAGCGGTACCTAACAACCAAGCTTTCTTATTTGATTTTATTTTTATAAACATACTTTAATTACCCAAGTCCTTGTTTCTGTTTGGGTAACTTAATTTAAAACATCGAATATGAAAAGTCATCGGTGCATTCTAGTTAATTAAATTTGTAAGCAAAGATGTGAAAATGTCTCTTCACATTCCTTTCACAGCCAATCATCAATACTAAGCCCAGACATAAAAATAAACGGAGTTCACCATGGGCATCGCAATCAACTTAACCAACCTGACACACCATATTCCTGTTAATAAGGACTTAAACTTAGCATTACTTGAAGACGCATCATTGCAAATTAAAGGAACTGAACAAGTTGCCATAGTGGGCGCGTCAGGCAGTGGTAAAACGACTTTGTTGAGCATTTTGGCAGGTCTTGAGCCGCTGCAAAGTGGTGAACTGTCTTTTATAAAACAGCAAGTAGCGCTTAGTTCAGTTGATATCAATCAGCATAGTGGCTTTGTGTTCCAACAATTCCATCTAATTCCTGAGTTAGATGCATTGAATAATGTGGCACTGCCTTTGAAATTAAAAGGCGATAAACAGGCATTTGAAAAAGCGCACAATTGGTTGTCTAAAGTCGGTCTTGCTGAGCGTGCAGACTTTTCGGTTAGTAAGCTCAGTGGCGGTGAACAGCAGCGCGTTGCCATCGCACGGGCCTTTGTCTCTGAGCCTGCACTTATTTTTGCCGATGAGCCAACGGGTAATCTTGATGAACAAACCGCAGAGCATATCAGCCAATTGATGTTGCAATGCTGCCGCGAAACTAACGCGACCTTAGTGTTAATTACCCATAACCAAGCCTTAGCTGAACAGCTCGACACAGTTTATAAACTAGAACATGGGAGTTTGCAGCTATGCTCTTAAATGCACTTTCAAATCTTATAGATAAACGCGCGCCAGAGTCAGGCAATGGCTATTCTATTAAGTCGTTATGGGCACTGTCTTGGCAATTTCATTGGCAGCAAACTCGCTCACGCGTCAATTTAGTTCAGCTACTCACGCTGTTCATCTTATTCTTCTATTTGAGTTTCACAACATTGCTTGGCAATGGTGTACAAGGGTATTTAAAACAAAACTTGCAGCAACTGCTGGGTGCTGACTCGGTTATACAAACCTTTCAACCTCTAAATGAAGTTCAGCGTTCAGCGTTTACTCAACATAGTCGTGAGTTTAGTGAAACCCAAACCTTTAATGTTACGCTGACTCATCAAATCGCTGATAAGCACTTAGCCCAATTAGTGAGGTTAAAAGCCGTTGACGATAATTACCCTGTACTTGGCATGCTTGGGGTAACTGAGGCACAAGGACTCACTACAACAGAGTATGTAAAAGGGCCAAGCCAAGGAGAAATTTGGTTAGAGTCACGCTTAGCCGCAGCTTTGTCACTTAAGATCAATGATGAAATTAACGTTGCGGGGCAAACTTTTAGATTTACGCATTATTTGATCTCAGAGCCAGACAGATTAAGTGAAGGCCATAACAGTGATATGCGTGCCATGGTGCACTTAGCCTCCCTTACAAAGCTAATAGAAGGCAATACACTTGAAGTCAAATCATATCGCTACTTAATGGCACATGATGAAACACAATTACAAAGCCTAGTTTCAGCAAGTGATGACATTGATGGCGCGACGCTCATCAGTCAAACCTTGGGTAATCATCCTTTAACTAAAAGCTGGCAGCGAGTCGAAAAGTTTATGGGGTTAGTGTCAGTGTTGTTGGTCATTTTGGCGAGTATCATTTTGGCACTGAGTAATCAAAACGTCATTAAACCATTACAAACCTTTAGCGCTATTTGTATGGCTAATGGTTTAGCAAAACAGGTCAGTAAATGGCTGGTTATTTTTGGGTGTTTATTTACGACTGCAATTACCCTAGTTCCAAGTGTTTTATTGGCAACAGCGACCACTTATTTTGCAGTGCACTGGCTAGAAAACTACCATATTGTGATTGCGCTTGATTGGCAGTGGACGGCGCTGTTAGAGGTGATAGCCATCGCACTTAGTCTTTATATTGCACTCACTCTACCAGCTTGGTATTCGGTACTCACTTCACCGGTTAAGCGTTTACTTATGAGCTATCAAGCTCCAGAGCGTAAGCAATGGCTCAAGATTATGATGCCTGTCGTCGCTATTATTGCACTTATTGTATGGTACTCAGACAATTGGACTTTAACCGTCATGGTCGTCGGCACACTGGCGGCTTGCCTATTCGGTTTAGTTTTGTTGACTTGGTGTGTACTTGGCTTGGGTAAGTGGGGGCTATCGAAGCGCGCTCAGCTATTTGGTTTTGCACTTTATCTAATGCAGCAACGGATTTACGTAAAAGGCGCGCAGATCATTGCCCTAGGCTTAAGCTTGACTCTGTTATTGCTATCACTGCGGATCACGCAAGACGTCACCAATATACTTGAGCAACTTACTTATAAAGACCAAGGCAATGTGGTGATAAGCCAAGTAACTAAAACTGAACAGCAGGCATTAGAAGAATTCTTAACCCAATACCAAGGGAAAATTAACCACATCGCACCTTTTCAATATGCGCAGCTAACGCATATCAATCAAGTAAAGCTTAACGAGACCGGGCTGCAACCCAGTGAGTCATCAGCACGTTTAGAACGACCGATACGCCTGCACTGGCAAGCGAACGTGCCAAGCAATAATGAAATTGTATTGGGCAGTTGGCAAAGTGATCAAGTCTTTAAAGCAAATCAGTGGCCGGTTTCCATTGAAAGTGAAGTGTTTGAAGACATGCAATTTAAATTGGGTGACGTACTACAAATGCGTATGGGTAAACAGTCTGTGGAGTTGCTTATTGCCGCGAAACACGACTTTGTTTCGGGTGGTAGTAACACGACATTCTGGTTTGTGAGACATAGTAATGATGCGGTTGAAGACGTTGAGACATTTTATATGGGAGATGCACAACTGAGCGATGATGCGCTGGCAAACCTTGGTCAAGTTTGGCAAGCACACCCAAGCATGCGGATGATGTCGGTGGATACTATGCTGGCTGATATACGCTTCTACATGAATTTTTTAATCATGATAGTGGTGATCTACAGTGTGTTTATTGCACTTCTTACGAACTTATTATTAGCCGCTGCAATTTCAGTGCACCAAAAGCAAGATAAAGCGCGCAATGGCTTATTGACTGTATTTGGCATTGATAAAACAAAGCAAAAGCTACTGATATTTTATGAATGGGCAATCATTACTTTGTTGCCAGCACTGGTTGCCACCTTGTGCGTTTACTTATCAATTGCTAGTTTTTACAAATATGAGTTGGTCATGCCTTATCAAGCAAACTTTTTTGCTGTGTTAACGCAGGCTCTAGTGATGGCAACAATGATAGCAATCACAGGTATTGTCATGTCTCTCAGGCAGTTAAAGTCACCAACTCGAGGGCTACTCGAAGAACAGTAATATTTTGTTAAGCTTTTTCTAAGAGTGGTGCTTGGCGAAAGCACCACTCTTGTGTGATAGTGCGTTCCGAAACAGTGAACGTAAGCAATAAGAGATGATGAGCTAAGGGTGAAATCGTATGCACAGACCTTGGGTTAATTGGGCAATTAAAACCATTGAAGCAGATTACACGCGCTCTGCAGATACACATTTAATTCGTTTAGATCTTAAGTCTCACCCTGACGTGCTTTTGTATCTAAAAGATGAAAGTACACATCCAACCGGCTCTTTGAAGCACCGCCTTGCTCGTTCATTATTTTTATATGCCTTATGTAACGGCCATATTACCGAAAATACCCCCATCATAGAGTCTTCATCTGGAAGCACTGCTGTTTCGGAAGCCTATTTTGCAAAGTTACTCGGTCTTGATTTTATTGCTGTAGTACCAAAGTCTACGGCACATGAAAAAATCAAACAGATAGAGTTTTATGGTGGTCGCTGTCATTTGGTTGAACAAACAGATCAAATTTACAGCGAGTCGCAGCGTTTAGCCAATGAGTTAAACGGCCATTATATGGACCAATTTACTTATGCTGAGCGTGCAACGGACTGGCGCGGTAATAACAATATTGCTGAAAGTATCTTCAAGCAAATGCAGGATGAGCCTCATCCTATACCAAGTTGGATAGTGATGAGTCCAGGTACTGGAGGTACTTCAGCGACGCTGGGCCGATATTTACGTTTTCAAAAATACGATACAAACTTGTTGGTTGTAGACCCTGAACACTCTGTGTTTTATGACTATTTTCAAACTCGTGATAACAGCATTACGCTCGGTCGAGGCAGTCGTATTGAAGGTATAGGTAGGCCGCGAGTAGAACCGTCTTTTATTGCTGGTGTGGTAGATGAGATGCAAAAAGTACCAGATGCCGCCAGTATTGCCACCATGCATTGGCTCAGTAAAAAGCTAGGTAAGCGTGTGGGGCCTTCATCAGGGACCAATATGTTTGGCGTGTTGAATAAAGTATTAGAAATGCAACAACAGGGGCAGTCAGGTGCAATCGTGACGCTTTTATGCGATAGCGGCGAAAGGTACTTAAATACTTACCATGATGATCAGTGGGTTGATGAGAACATTGGCGATTACAGCCAGTTTGATAAATTTTTGGCTCAATTTAATTAAGAATTAAAAATAAGAAGTAAGCAGATGCATTTAAGAATCGCAACTCAGGATGATATAAACGATTTACTACACCTAGAGCAAGCCGTCGTTGAGGCTGAAAGACCTTACAACAGTCATATTAAAGCGAACAACGCGACATATTATGATTTACCCGCGTTGATAAGTGAAACAAACAGCCAAGTACTCGTACTTGAAGAAAAAGATCAGATCATCGCGACTGGCTATATTCAGATCAGAGCAAGTAAGCAATCTCTGTCTCATGAACAACATGGCTACCTTGGCTTTATGTATGTTGCACCTGACTTTCGTGGACGAGGCTTAAATAGACTGGTCATGGATGCGTTAATGGGCTGGGGACGAGCACATGGTGTAAATATATTTTACTTAGATGTGTATGCCGAAAATCAAGCTGCAATTAATGCTTATCAAAAGCTAGGTTTTACCCCTTCATTGGTCGAGATGAAACTTGAATGCGCATAACAAATTAGGGCGTGTATATTATTGATAACTTTGAGCAACTAAAGCTTAGGTTAAGTAATTTCAGTACGCCCTAACTCATTTTAACTTTTAGTTTTTTAAAGGCTTGTCAGGCCAAGAAATGAAAATGACAAAGTAGCTACCGATCCAATCGCCAACATAGTGTATTCAGTTACCTTCTGTTGGTAGCGATTTTCATCACCTTTAGGTTCTAAAATAATCATCAAAATACCAGTAATGAAAAAAGCAAATGAGTAGATAACGAGGATCGTTAAAAGCGTATCAGTACACATGATGGCCTCAATGTATTAAGCACGAATAATAAAGCGTTGTTTCATTGTGGAACACAGTGAACACAGCACAGACCACGCAATTTTATCTCAATGTTCCTACCTCATCTATAAAATCTAACCTGACGATATCAAAATTAAATTCGATTATTTTCATATGCTTTGCATATAACGCCTCTAAACTAAATTTAAGAAATAAAAAGAATATTGATAAAAGAACGCTTTTGTTACATTATCACAATTTGCGTTAGAGTAACTGTACGAATTTAAATTTGGGGGGGAAGTAATGGTCTCACGTAGACAATTTACATTCAGTGCTGCGGCATTGGCTTTTTCGGGGGTAACCGTCAATATGATGGGCTGTCGCAGCAAAGAAGGCAATAGTGTGGCTTTGGCTGACATGCCGCTGTCATCTGGGTATGGCGATTTAGTTTCCGACAAAAATAATATCCTAGACTTGCCGCCAGGCTTTAGTTATCGAGTGATCTCACAACTCGGCGATAAAATGGACGATGGTATGCCAGTGCCAGACAATGCAGATGGTATGGGGTGTATCAAATTAGATGAAGACCGTGTGGCTTTGGTTCGTAATCATGAGCTGGCTCAAAAACACATCAAAAAGTCAGCAGTTCCATGGCAGTCTTTCCAATCGAATAAAAGCTACGACAACTTAAAGTCTGGTACAGCTTTACCGGGCGGCACCTCAACACTCGTCTTCAACCTAAAAACGCAAGAATTAGAAAAACAGTACATGAGCCTGATCGGCACAATCAGAAATTGTGCCGGCGGTACAACGCCTTGGGGCACTTGGCTAACGTGTGAAGAGTCAGTCGATCGCCCCGATGGCAACATCTCAAAAGACCATGGTTATATTTTTGAAGTACCCGCAGAGGCGAATGGGTTAGTAGAGCCTAAACCATTAGTCGCTATGGGTCGTTTCAACCATGAAGCGGCAACTGTCGACCCAAGAACTGGTATTATTTATCTGACAGAAGATAGAGGCGATAGTTTACTTTATCGCTTTATTCCAAAAGTAAAAGGCCAGTTAAGTGAAGGGGGAGCATTACAAGCCCTTGTCGTTAAGCAAAAGCCACAGTTTGATACTCGAAACTGGGCTGAAAACAGCATGGCATTGGGTGACTGGCTAGAGGTTGAATGGATCACCCTATCAAACCCTGAAAGTCCTAATGATGATTTACGTGAGCAGGGTTATGAAGCGGGCGCAGCGCTGTTTGCACGCGGTGAAGGCATTCATTTTGGCACCAATGAGTTGTATTTCTGCTGTACTAACGGGGGGCAAAAACAATTTGGCCAAGTAATGCGTTATCAGCCATCAGCCTTTGAAGGCACAGCGCAAGAATCTCAGCACCCAGGCTTATTACAGCTATTTGTTGAGAGTACTGATGGTAGTCAGTATAACTTTGGTGACAACTTAACTGTGACTCCACAAGGCCATTTATTAGTGTGTGAAGACCAATATACCGATGTAACCCGAAACTTTTTAAGAGGGGTGACACCAAAAGGTGCAGTGTATCCGTTTGCAAAACTTCACATTCAAACAGAGCCAGCAGGAGCCTGTTTTTCTCATGACGGAAAAACGCTATTTTTAAATCTTTACTCACCGACTAAAACCCTCGCTATTACAGGCCCTTGGGAGCAATTTTCAGCGCAGAAAGCCTAACCAATTTTTATGCTTAAAATTCTACAGTTTTAAGTGGGCTAAGGACTTAAGGAAGCAATTTATTACAATTGCTTCCTTTCAATTCTAAATTTGTGCCTGTTTAATAATTTGGCATTTGACACAACTTGTTCCTGGTATGGGTTTTTGTGTTAGCATCAATATGTAGCTAACTATTTAAAAATTATAATTTTTTACTCTGTTAGGTAACAAGCAATAAGGAAAATAGAGAAATATAACAATGAAGAATATTATTTCAGCCGTTGCACTGGGCGTGATCAGTGCTTTTTCAGCCAATGCGGCTGATGAAACCAGACTGTTAAGACAGCCGACGCTCAGCGACTCTCATATCGGGTTTGTTTATGGTGGAGATGTCTGGGTGTCAGACCTTGACGGTGAAAACGTTAAGCGTATTACCAGTACGCAAGCAGTTGAGACTGAACCACATTTATCACCTGATGGTGAGACCATTGCATTTAGCTCTAATCGAAATGGTCAGCAATCTGTCTATATTGTGCCTGTTGCGGGTGGAGAGCCAAAGCGTCTCACTTGGCATGCAAACAATGCGTATGTAAGAGGCTGGACGCCAGATGGCAAAAAGGTGTTATTTGCTTCTTCTCGTGGTACCGCACCAAAGCGATATGAACGTTTATGGACCGTGTCTGTCGATGGCGGAGCACCAGAGCTTGTCACGCATCAATGGGGCTTTAATGGCGCATTTTCTAAAGACGGTGACAAACTCATTATTGACCGTATGAGTCGCTGGGATACCGAGTGGCGTAACTACAAAGGCGGCCAGAATACCCCGCTTGTGCTACTTGATTTAGAAACACAAGAAGAAACTCAACTACCTCACTTCGACACGTCAACAGATATTGAGCCGGTATGGCTTAAAGGCAAAGTGTATTATTTGTCAGATAGAGATTGGGTATCGAATATTTGGGAATATGACCCAAAAAGCAAGAAGACCAAACAAATCACCAAATTTAAAGGTGGTGACATTAAGCAACTTGCCAGCAATGGTAAGCAATTAGCCTTTGAAAAAGACGGCTATTTGTATACTTATAATGTAAAGCGCAAGCGTGCTAAAAAGCTCGACATTAACATTCAAGCCGACTTCCCATGGGCAGAAACTAAGTGGCAAAACGTCGCTAGAAACGCTAAAAATGCCTCTTTATCGCCTTCAGGCAAACGCGCGTTATTCGAATCACGTGGTGAAATATTCACAGTGCCTGTCGAGCATGGCTCAACGCGTAATTTAACCAAGGATCATAGCTCAGCCGATAGAGCGCCAATCTGGTCACCAAAAGGCGATAAAATAGCTTGGTTCTCTGATGAAGGTGAGCAAGGTTATAAATTAGTGCTACACAACCAAGATGGTATGGGTGAGCGTAAAACCATTTCTATTGGTGAGTCGAAAATGGCCTGGGAACCACAATGGTCACCAGATGGTAAGTACATTGCCTTTGTTGATGACGATGTGCGTTACCGTTTAGTTGATTTAGAGTCAGAAACGATTAAAACCATTGATGTCGGCGGTAACAATTTAGAACGTGGTCGCACAGGTTTAACTTGGGCACCCGACTCCAAATGGCTAGCGTATGCCAAGCAAGCTGATAATGGCTTTAAACAAATCAAAGTTTGGTCTTTAGAAGAAGGACAAAGTCGTGCCATTACAAACCGCATGGCTAATTCAGTTTCGCCTGCATGGGATCAAAGTGGTAAACATTTATTTTTCTTAGCCAGTACTGATTATGGCCTAGACAGTGGTTGGGCAAATACCAGCTCAATGTCGGCAGATCATGAGTATGCGCCTTACATTATTAATCTTGCCAAAGATCTAGATTCACCTTTTGCGCTGCGCAGCGATGAAGAAAAGGTGAAAAAAGAAGCTAAGCCTGACGAAGGTAAAGCAGATGCAGATAAGAAGGCTGATAAAGCGGAAAAAGCTGAGTCTTCAGATAAGCCAAAAGATGCGGCTAAGAAAAAAGAAGGCAAAGACAAAAAGAAAGATGGCGTCGTTGTTAGCATAGATTTTGATAACATTGAACGTCGTATCATGCCACTACCTATGCCTGAAGGCCGTTACAGCGGTGTGATACATGGTCCAAAAGGCAGTGTGTTCTTTGCTAAACGTGCCGACAAAGGTTGGTCGTTCTCACTACATAAATACAGTGTTAAAAAGCGCAAGGCCAAACCATATGTAAGCGGTATCAGCGATGTGAACATTTCTGCTGACACCAAAAAGCTCATAGTTAAAAAAGGTCGCAGTTGGCATGTGGTCGATGCAACTAAACCATCTGTAAAGCTAGGTAAACCACTTAAAGTTGATTTAGAAACGCGTTTAGACCGTCAAGCAGAATGGCGTCAGATGTTTGTAGAGGCATGGCGTTATCAGCGTGACTACTTCTATGACCCTGATATGCATGGTCGTGATTGGGATGAAGTGTTTTCGCGTTATGAGCCTTTGGTTGAGCATGTTAAACACCGCTCGGACTTAAATTACTTACTTGATATGGTTAACGGTGAGCTGTCTGTTGGTCACAGCTTTGTATTCGGTGGTGATATGCCAGATGTTGAAAAACGTCGAGCGGGCCTATTGGGTGCAGATTTAGTTCAAGATAATGGTTATTGGAAAATTGACCGAATTTATACCTCAGAAAGCTGGAATCCTAAACTAAAAGGTCCACTTGATCAGCCAAATCTAAAAGTATCAGAGCAGCAATATATCGTTTCGATTAATGGCCAGCCGCTTACAGCAAACGATAACCCTTATGCGTTGTTAGACGGCACAGCGGGTAAACAAACGACTTTGAAAGTAAACGACAAGCCAGACTATGAAGGGGCGCATCAAGTAATTGTTGAGCCGATTTCAAGTGAGTATGGCCTTCGTCAGCGTGCTTGGGTTGAAGACAACCGTCGCTTAGTTGATAAGTTGTCAGACGGCAAACTTGCATATGTATGGGTGCCAAATACTTCAACACCTGGTTTCACGTCATTTAACCGTTACTTCTTTGCACAGCAAGACAAAATGGGCGCAGTGATCGATGAGCGCTTTAATGGCGGTGGTTTATTAGATGACTACATGGTTGATTTAATGAATCGCAAGCTGCGCGCTGCGATCACCAATGAAGTACCAAACGGCAAACCTATGCTATTGCCTGCGGGTATAAAGGGGCCAAAAGCGCTGCTTATCAACGAGCTAGCTGGTTCGGGTGGTGACTACTTCCCATGGGCGTTTAGACAGCAAAAAGTGGGCAAGCTGATTGGTGCAACAACCTGGGGTGGGGTCGTGAAATCATCGGTGCATTATCCACTTGTTGATGGTGGCGCACTGACTGCACCAGATAATGCCGTGTTTGACCCTATCAACAATGAGTGGGTAGGTGAAAACAAGGGTATCGCCCCAGATATCAAGGTTTATCAAGATGCGCGTTCGCTTTCGCAAGGGAAAGACCCTCAGTTAGAGCGCGCAGTATCAGAGCTAATGAAAGAGCTTGAAGGCAAGTCGCCACTTGATATTAAGCCACCTAAGTACTCAACCCCAGCGGTAAAACCATAAATCTAACTTTACGTAAATCGTAAATTAAAGCGGCTACTTCGCAGGAAGTAGCCGCTTTTCTTAGCAAAGTTGCAAGTCAATTTATAAGTGAATGAACTGTTAATACCAATCCTCAATAATACTCAATCATTTTGAGGGACTAAAACTGACGCTAACTTTGTTAAAAATTCCTTATTTAGAACAACTAAATAGCAAAATTTTCGCCTCGTTACCGACAAGTTTTTCTTGCCTCAAAATAGATCGCTTAATTAAGAGGATTGGTATAATTGTTACATTATCTCGCTTTTATGTGGTTTTATCTTGTTTGTTTCTGATTTGTGACAAAATCATTAAACTATTTGCGCTATTACTGCTCTAAGTGGGTTAATGCTGAACAAAGAGCATAATTAAAATAACAAAATAGGAAGTAAAAAGGTGTCGACAAGTGAAGTAGCTCAGCCGAGCAGCGGTGGTGTCATCGCATTTATAGAAAAGGCAGGTAAAAAAATACCCGATCCCATCATTATTTTTATGTGGTTCTTGGTATTCGTATTTGCCTTAACCGCATTAATAGGCGGCTTAACGTTCGAAACGCAAAGCGCCGATGGCAGCGCCATAACCCATACCATCAAAAACATGACAGAAGCCGAACATGTCCGTTGGGTATTTGATAATGCCCTGCTGAATAACTGGCTCGGTTTTGGTGGCGGCGTATTAGGGGTTATCTTAATCGTGATGCTAGGTGTAGGGGTGGCTGAAAGCTCTGGTTTATTCAATGCCCTTATCAAGAAAATTGGTACACGTTTAAACGAGAAGTTCTTAGCGCCAGCGCTTATCTTTTTAGGGATCATGAGCTCAATCGCAACCGATGCGGGCTACCTTATTCTTATTCCTTTAGCCGGTCTCTTGTATGCCGGCCTTGGTAAAAACCCGATGATAGGTATGGCGGCTGCATTTGCCGGTGTATCAGCAGGGTTCAGTGCCAACTTAATCCCAGCCACGCCAGTGGATGTGATCATTGGTTTGAATGCACAAATTTTTGCTGAATCTCAAGGCATTCCTTTCCAAGCAGCAGATGGTAGTGCACTTACGCCAGCAACCATGCATTACTACTTTATTTTTGTCTCGACCTTTATGCTGGTGGGTTTAGGTGCTTGGGTAACTAAGAAGTTCATCGAACCTAAGTTTAAAGACATGCCTTATGATCTGCCTGAAGGTATGGACTTGTCTGATTTCTCAGTGACTGAAGACGAAAAAAAAGGTCTTCGTGCCGCATTTTGGGGTCTACTTGCTTCAATTGGCGTAGTGGTTTTATTGGCGCTAGGGCCGCTAGCTCCATACGAAAATGACGCGGGTAAAACCGTGACGCCTTATTTAAATAATGTGATCTTGTTGATCACCTTTATTTTTACCTCCGTGGGTGCTGCTTTTGGTGTCGCAACCGGTAAATTTAAAAGCCTGATGGATGTGGTAAAAGCCATGGTCGCGCAAATGAACACCATGGGTTACATCTTAGTGCTTACCTTCTTCTGTTATAACTTCTTAGGTATTTTGGGTTACTCAGGCTTAGGTACATACATCACTTATTTAGGTGCAAGCGGTTTATCTGCGATGGGCCTACAAGATTCCCCAATTATGTTGATCATCGGCTTTGTATTAACCACAGCACTGATTAACTTATTCGTTGGTGGCCTTACGTCAAAGTGGATGCTATTGGGCCCAATTTTCGTGCCTATGCTGTATGCAGTAAACCCAGCGATGACGCCAGAGCTTGTCGCAGCTGCGTATCGAGTTGCAGACTCATCAACAAATATCATCACTCCGATGATGACATATGCCGGTGTTATTCTAGCGTTTATGCGTAAGTACAATAAAAACCTCAGTTTCGGTGATGTGATCACCATGATGATCCCATACTCGCTGACCTTCTTAGTGTTCTGGACTGGCTTATTAATCGCGTTCTTCGCGTTCAACATCCCGTTTGGGTTTTAAGTGCAGAATACACGTTGCGTAGCAAGGTTATTTCTGCGCAACGTGAAATAAGCCGTTTTATATACTGTTAAGAAGTACTTTGTAAGCGAGATTACTTTTGCGCAAGGTGAAATGAGCAATTTTAACCGCTCTGACTAGTGTTTGTTGCGCAGCAAGGTTATTTCTGCGCAACGTGAAATTAGCCGTTTTATATACTGTTAAGAAGTACTCTGTAAGCGAGATTACTTTTGCGCAAGGGTGACGAGTGACCACAAAAATGTATGGAACATTTTTGAACAGCGGAGCTGGTCCGAAGGATGAAAGGCAGGAAGCCTGCAATCATGCGAAGCATCGCAGCACGAGGAAGTGAGGGTATGGATACCCGAAGGCCAATGCTACAGGGACGTAATCCCGCACAATAAATTTGTTACATTTTGTGTAGGTTGAGAGCCAATAATAAATCCGCGCGATATAAAATCGCGCCTACAAAACAGTAATCTACTCGACCCCAACATGTATGCGCGGCTTTATGCCGCGCTTTGTCAAAAATATATCCGCTTTCTGCCACCACTTATTTATCTCGGGGTCCATGTTTTGTGGTTACGAGCCAAACACCAATCCGCGTGATATAAAATCGCGCCTACAAACACCAACCTACTCAAACTCAACTTGTAGGCGCGGCTTCATGTCGCGCATTGTTTAATTATTTTTCTGCAAAATTCACCAGCGTCTCGCCACTCATGCGATAACCAATCCACTCATGTTGTGGCTCTGCGCCTAATGATTCGTAGAACTCGCGAGAAGGCGTATTCCAATCTAAGCAGCTCCATTCAAATCGGCCACAGCCTTTTTCAACGGCGATTTGCGCCAAGCGTTTAAGTAGCGCAATACCTGCACCTTTGCCTCTATGCTCTGGCGACACGTACAAATCTTCAAGATAAAGTCCAGGCTTTGCTAGCCAAGTTGAATAGTTGTAAAAGTACACTGAGAAACCAATGGCTTCACCGTCTAACTCACAAATTAAACCATGCACACCACTGTGCTCTGCGAACATGCTCGACTTAATGGTTTCAGGTGTTGCTAACACTTCATGCTCTGCTTTTTCATAAATGGCGAGCTCTTTAATGAAATATAAAATGGTGTCGATGTCGGCCACTTCTGCCGGTCGAATGGTAAGTTGTGACATAGCGCTTCCTCTTAGAGCGTATTCGCTCGGTATTAACTTTTTTAATATATTAACTGAACGAACAAATGAAACCAGTGCATAATGTTCATAGTTAAATGAATGTGGTGCAGGTTTATGGATCTCAAACAGTTTGACCTTAATTTATTACTGCTGTTCGATAAGCTTTATCAATATCGGTCAGTCTCAAAGGCCGCTGAGTCGTTATATTTAAGTCAGTCTGCGTTTAGTCACGGCTTAGCTAGGCTTAGAAAGCGTCTAGACGATCCTTTATTTATTCGCGTGAATAATCAAATGCAGGCGACTGAAAGAGCTGAGCAATTAGCCCAGTATGTAAAACAAGCATTGCCGTTACTAGAGCTCGGACTAGGTCAAGCAAGCAGTTTCGACGCAAGCCACAGTGAAAAAACATTCCGTATCGCCGCGACCGATTACACTGAGTTTTGTTTTTTGCCTAAACTAACTCGGCACTTTGCCAAACAAGCGCCGCATATTCAGATTGAGATCTTGCCAGCCAGCCCTTTACCAATTAAAGAACAGTTGGAGCAGCGAAGCTTAGATTTCGTATTAGGCTTTGAGCATGACGAACACCCGCAAGCCGGTGTTGAGCAGCTTGCTTGGTTCAGCGACAGTTACAGTACCTTAGTGTGTAAAGCGCACCCGAGAATAAAAAATGCGCTGTCTCTAGAGCAATTTTTACAAGAGCAGCATATACGCATCGCACCGTGGGGAGAGTCACAAGGTATTGTCGACCAAGTATTAGCGAATTTAGGTCATACGCGTCATGTTGCGTGTCAGCAAACCAGTGTACTTGTAGCGCCGCACCTAGTGGCAGGCAGCGAGTATTTATTAACTTTGCCGACACAAGTTGCCAAACAAGTACAGCAAGGGCAAAAGCTAACACGATTACTACCACCAATCACGGTACCTGACTATCATTTACAGCTTTATTGGCACCCTTTAAAAGCCAGTAATCAGGCCAATAGATGGTTTGTAGAGCAAGTTAAAACCCTGTTTTTATGGGCTTAATCAAAACAAAAATAACAGGGGTGAAAAACTTTAAAAATATTTCACCCCCTAATTCATAGTCGTCCGTTTATAGCAGTAAACCTTCTATAAAAAGAGACAGAATATGAAAACCAACAAAACCTTAATTGCATTAACCCTTGGCGCTTTGTTTAGCTCTTTGCTTATGACTGGCTGCTCGAACCAAGACAGCCAGAGTGATCAAACTGCGCAAAAAAACCAAGAACAATCGCAACAAGAACGTAGATCAGACCAAGAAGCCGTAGGAAAAATTATGGTGACGGGCAGTCGTGTTGCAAAGGTGCAAGCCGATGGCTCAGCCAGTGGGACTGAGGTTGAATATATGCAGATTAGTCAACCACAGCCTTTAATGGCCGCGCCTGCAATGCGAAAAAGAATTGCACCGCCAGCCCCTGAGTTTTTTGCTCATCCTGAGGAACGCGATAATTACCTGCCAAGTGATAGCAATGGGGTATTTCAAGCCGCAACCACGCCTTTATCGACCTTTTCAGTGGATGTTGACACGGGCAGCTACGCCAATATTCGCAGCTATTTAAGTATGGGGCAATTGCCACCGACCGATGCTGTACGTGAAGAAGCTTTTATTAATTACTTTGATTACAACTACAACGTGCCAGAAGACAAATCGCAGCCGTTTGCGACTTTTACAGAGTTGGCCCCAGCACCTTGGAATGATGAACGCCATATTTTGCGTATCGGCCTGCAAGGTTATGACTTACCGGCAAGTGAAAGAAAACCATCGAATCTGGTATTTTTAGTGGATGTGTCGGGGTCGATGCACGACAAAAATAAACTGCCTTTATTGGTGCAAAGCCTAACCATGATGGTAAAGCAGCTATCAGCCCGTGATACCGTGAGTTTAGTGACTTACGCAGGTAATGTGCAGGTGGTGTTAAGTCCTACTAAAGGCAAAGAAAAGCAAACCATCATAAATGCCTTAAAAGAGCTTAAAGCAGGGGGCGGTACCTATGGCGAGAGCGGCATCAAAATGGCTTATCAAGAAGCGAAGAAAGCCTTTATTAAGGGCGGTGTGAATCGAGTGATTTTGGCCACTGATGGTGACTTTAATGTTGGCACCACAAGCATAGATGCGTTAAAAGACGTGATCGCAGAGCAGCGCAAGCAAGGTATTTCGTTAACTACATTAGGTTTTGGACGAGGCAATTACAACGACGCCATGATGGAGCAGTTAGCCAACATAGGTGATGGTAATCACGCTTATATTGATACCCTGCATGAAGCACAAAAAGTCCTGTTAAGACAAATGAGTGGCACACTTCAAAGCATCGCCAATGATGTCAAAATTCAACTTGAGTTTAACCCCGCTCAGGTTAAAGAATATCGTCTGATCGGTTATCAAAACCGTTTATTAAAAGACGAAGACTTTAATAACGATAAAGTCGATGCCGGTGAAATTGGGGTAGGCCATACGGTGACTGCATTATACGAAGTGACTTTAGCAGGTAATAAAGGGCAAGTGGATGAACTGCGTTACCAGCAAAAGAAAATGGTCAGTACCAGTGATGAATTACTTCATGTGAAAATTCGTTATAAATTACCGGGCGACACAGAGAGTAAACTGATCAGCCAAGTGGTCAATAAACAGCAGGTGTTACCAGACTTTAATAGCGCAAGCTCCGACTTTAAATTTGCAACCTCGGTGGCTGCATTTGCTCAAAAGCTCAAACAAAGCCAGTACCTTGGTGACATGAACTATCAAGATATTGCCAGTATTGCGCGAGCAAATAGAGGGGATGATCCGTTTAACTATCGCGGTGAATTTGTTAACTTGGTCGAATTGGCCAGTGCACTATAATACCAATCCTCAATAATACTTAATTATTTTGAGGGACTAAAACTGACGTTAGCTTCGTTGAAAATTTCTTATTTAGAACAACTAAATCGCAAAATTTTCGCCTTGCTATCGACAAGTTTTACTTGCCTCAAAATAGATCACTTAATTAAGAGGATTGGTATAACGCTTAGAAACTTTAATATTTATGACTCAAATCGCGCAATTACAATCAGACTCGGACGAAGCTTTGATGCTCAGCTATGGCAAAGGCTGCCAAGCCGCCTTTGCCGAGTTATACGGCCGACATAAAGGACCGGTGTATCGTTATGTGTGTCGTCAATTAGGTGCAAAGCATCAGGCTAAAGCTCAAGAGCTATTTCAAGAAATTTGGCTCAGAGTCATCGACAATCGGGCCAGTTACACGGTTGAGGCTAAGTTCAGCACTTGGCTTTACCGCATCGCTCATAATTTGTTGATTGATGAACACAGAAAACACACCGCGCGCGGTGAGCATCTAGCACTGGTTGATGAGGTGCCTAATAATAACGATAGTGCGTCACCTGAAGTGCTTAGTTCAAGCCAAGACAATCAAGAAAGCGAGATGCATAATGACTTTCTGCAACGGGCGATTAAACACTGTGTAGAGTTACTGGTACCACAGCAAAGAGACGCATTTTTGTTGCGCCATGAAGCCGGGTTCGAGCCAAGCCAAGTATGCGAGATTGTTGAAGCAAAACCCGAAACCGTGAAAACGCGATTACGCTATGCCATGTCACAGCTAAGAGAGTGTTTGCAACGAAAAGTAGACGCATCAGAAACAGGAGGCGCACGAGAAGCATGAATAAACAATTCAGTGATGACGAACTCATCAAGCTTTATCAGCAGAATAATGATGCAATGCCGCCTAAACACCTAGATGACACTATTTTAGCCTGTGCAGCAGATGCCGTTAATGATGAAAATAAAACGTTTGATAATAAAGTGCATAATAACAAAGATTTAGAGAGTAAATTAAGAGCGCAAAAAGCGACGAAAACCCCAAATCGATGGTGGCAATATTCAGGGCTCGCAGCCGCAATCGTCGCCGTTGCCGTGTTAGCGCCTTGGCAGTATTACCAAGATCCTATGTTAGTTTCAGTTGAACCAGCTGAAGTGCCTGCGATTTCAAATGCGAAGCAAGCACAAGAAAGTGCCCCACAAATTGAGCGTGTAGAAATGCTAGCTGAAGACGTTCAAATGGAACGAATAGAAGTCACAGGCGCGAGACTTGAGCGCTCAGCGCCAGAGCAAAAAGCGCGAGCAATTCAGGCTGTATCACCAGTTATGTATGGCATTAATTTGTCTGAGCCAAACATCGAGTCAAATGCAAAGCCAAACAGCAAGTTTAAAGATATTTTGGCAAAGCTAGAAAACAAAGATAAAGCAGGCGCCCAAAGCGCATTAATTAAGCTACTTAAAGAGAAGCCTGAATATCATGATGATATTCCAGAGCCATTAGAAGACTTATATCTAGCACTTATAAAAAGTGGCAAAATTGAGCGCCCAGAAACGACGTCAAAATCAGACGATAAATCGAAAGATAAGAATTAAAGATTGTGGCTTTACTAGATGAACAAATATGTACGAAATTAAACAAGGTCAACTCAGTGATATATTGGCTATCGAAACCAATATCCCTGAGTTTGGCACTCCAAAAACGTTAGAAATCATAAAGCAAAAGCTAGCAGATAAAACCTACTTACTGCTGGTGGCTTATCGCAACGAGCAACCCGTGGGATATAAATTGGGTTATGCGCTGAGTCACACGGTTTTTTATAGTTGGTTAGGTGCAGTGATGCCTGAGCATAGAGGGGATGGTCTCGCACAAAGAATGCTCAATGAACAAGAAGCTTGGTTGCAAACGCAAAACTATCAAGCGGTGCAAGTTAAAACCATGAACCGCTTTCGAGCCATGCTCGCCATGTTAGTGAAAAACCATTACCACATCATTGATATTGAGCCGGGTGGTACTTCGCTCGACAACAAAATACGTTTTGAGAAAGTATTTTAATCTTTACCGATTTGAACATTGTCCTCTAAGTTAAAAATCTAGATAAAAAGCTAAAAGGAAAGTAAAAACAATGCGGTTTATTTATGTGGTCGACCCCATGTGCGCATGGTGTTATGGCTTTGCGCCTGAGCTTGCGGCATTTTTACAACAACACTCAGAGATTCAAGTCGATTGGATCATGGGCGGTCTCGCCCCTGATAATGACCAACCAATGGATGAAAGCCTGCGCACTGCAATTGCCGGCTATTGGCAGCAAATAGAGCAGCGTACGCAAGTGAGCTTTAATCATGACTACTGGCAGTTAAACACCCCTTATCGCTCTACCTATCCTGCGTGTCGCGCCGTGATAGCAGCAGAAACGTTAAGCCCTAACAGTTCAGAACACATGGTTAAAGCCATTCAATCTGCGTATTACCAAAAAGCACAAAACCCGTCTTTGCATGAGACTCTTGTTGAGTGTGCAGTAGACATAGGTTTGGACGGTGCTGAGTTTGAAAAAGTGCTGTTATCGGCTGAAACTGAAAGTCAGTTACAGCAGCATTTGGGTTTGGTGCAACAGCTCAGAGTGAGCGGCTTTCCTGCGTTGTTTTATGTGAATGATAATAATGAAGCGTTTGCTTTGGCGTTGGGGTTTTGTGAGGTGGGGGATTTAGAAGAGAGATTCGATAAGTGTAAAAACCACATTGCATAGCAATGTGGTTTGCTTGGTTTAACTAAACCTCGGTAGCAGCAGTTTTATGCCGCGATTTCTAACTGTTTTTAGTCATTCTGAACTTGTTTCAGAATCTATGCATGGCTCATCACCAGCCTTCAATTTAACTCTTTGTCGCGTTGGCGACGACAGCTATAAGCACTTGCACAGTTGGCAGCATTTTCGGTAGCAGCGGCTTTATGCCGCGACTTATCGTGCAAAATATGCGTTGCAAAGCAAGACTACTGTTGAAAAAGGTGAATCTTTCGTGTGTAGGCCGTGCTTTAGCGCGATCGGTTTGAAACTTATTTTCAATTTAACCTTTTGTCGCGTTGGCGACGACAACTAAGGGGAGGCTGCCGCCGACCGCTCGGGTATGACCTTCGCTCTGGACTTCCACTGCGTCCCTCTATCTCGCTTGTTCTTCAAACAATGCAATTGCTTATTTTCAGGCGAACTAAAAAGGGGAAGGGAGTTGCCTGTTGGTTCTGAGTTTATACGTGCTCAATGCAAGACCCTGTGAATTAAGCTTGCTCAGTTTGCAGTGTTTTTCGGAAGCCGGGGCTTATCTTGTAGAAATTCATTCCGTCTGAATTTTTTATTCCTTGAATTTCTGATTTTTGGGGATTATAATTTTTTGTTGGTTTTTTAAACATATATAAGGAATATTATGTACAAACTAATCATATTGACTCTAACTTTGCTAGCTTTACCTACCTATGCAAATAATTTAATGGGTTGTGATGGTTGTTCACAAAGCATCATGACTGAAAAAGTTAAAAGCAGAGCTAATTTCCTTCCTCCAGGTGTACACACTATAAATGTAATTGACACTCAAAATGCAAATTTCGAGCAATTTAAAGTAACAGTCTTTAGACATTCTGGCAGTAAAGTTCCAGGTAGCCCGCCTAGGATTGACGTTAAAGTTGAGAAATCTCCTTTAGAGCGCCAAATAGAAAGCTCATTAATTGAAGCTAAACGATATATGACTGATTTTAACAACCACTTGTCTAATAAGATTGTTTTAAATCAAGACTCTCCATATGCGACTTCAGCGGAAGCACTCAATGCAGGTTCATCATTTTCTAACTTTATAGATGATTATGTAAATAACCAACAGTCACAAATATTAGCTACAATCCAAGAGTTAAGAGCCGCTTTTAATCAAATGGCTGCAGATCTCAATGTAGGGGTCTCTGCTGTTATAAGTGTGTCAACTAGCTTAAAGACGGCAGCTGCAACGACAGTGGTATTTCCGGATGGTAGCTCTATAGAAGTAAATATTTCATTCAGAAACCACCTTTCTGAGGGGCTCGAAGTTGAAGTTAAAACAACAGAAAGAGCAAAAACGTCAGATGGAAAGTTAATTCCCACTGATAAATATCAGGCGAGGAACTTCAACACTTCGCAAAGCAATGTGACAGCATTAATTGATTGGTTTAATCAATTAGGTTTAGACACCCATGATGGTGGTGGTTCTTGTGAGTCTGAAGGTTTTAAATGTGATTCTAAATCATGTGTCGTTGTTTATAGGTGTAATTAAGTTGAAATGAGCAACCTTAACTATTGATGTGGAATACTCAATCGTTATTTGTGTAGGTCGAGCTTTAGCGCGACAGGTTTGAAATCAGCCTTCAATTTAACCCTTTGTCGCGTTGGCGACAGCAACCAAAGGGCGGCTGCCGCCGACCGCCCTCTGGACTCCCACGGCGCCCTTCATCACACTAAATCCTTCAAACAATAAATTGATATGAACGTACACGCCATGAAGGTACGTCCATGTACAAGCATGGCTTGGCTCGCATCCATGCAAGCACATTACTCATCAATTTATTCTTTTCAGGGTGTGATAAAAGGGAAGGGGAGTTGCCTGTTGGTTTTGTGAATAGGCTAAAAGCTGCAATATCTGTCACCAAAAATTCTAGAATTTGCATTTCGGTTGCAGCGGCTTTATGCCGCGACTTATCATGCAAAATATTCGTTGCGAAGCAAGGTTACTTTTGCGCAAGGTAAATTGAGCAATTCTAACTTTTGATGGACTTTTAACCTTTCCATCCATGGACTAAATCAGCCTTGCAGCGCATCCATTCGCTGACATTACTCATCAATTGCTTATTTTCAGGCGAGATAGAAGGGGAAAGGGCGTTGTCTGTTGGATTTGTGGATGATGTAAGCCATTCCGATTTATTTAAGATAATGAACTAGCAAGCTCAACTTTAGAAAAATAATCTTCTTCAGTCCAAACTTTAAAGTGCTGACTTTCATTTAGGTGTAATGCTAGATTACGCTGATAATTTTTAATCAGGTTTGCGCTAATATTATAATTTCCAGGCGGTTTTGACACTTTTAGAAGCTCCTGAATGTTTGAACCTAACCTCATCACAGCAAGACTAAAATCAAGTTTTGCCTTTATCAAGTTTCTATCTTGACTTGATTTGAGAGAAGACAAATTTTGTGGATTAGCATGAAGTAAAATACCATTTATATCGGTATTATGTTCATAACCAGTAATTAGTACTTTAGTTTTATTATGTAGGTTGAAGGTTGGGCTATTTTCAGAAGTATTTAGCTTTCTTTCTTTGTAGATTTGTGAGAATAAATCAGAGCTTGATTCTATGATCAATTGAAACAGAACTTGATAATCAAATAATATTTCTTCTTTGTGACTCTCAAATAATAGAATTGAGTCAAGTTTAGCTATCGCTTGTTCTAGTTTCCTCAAGCTTATATTGTAGATCTCAGCGATTAGCATTAAGTTCTGTGTAAGCTCTTCTATCTCTAAGTCGTTTTTTGATATTGTGCCTTTAGAGTCCATATTGTGTCGGAAATTCGGAATTGCCAATCCAATATTTAGGTTTTCTAGAATAGAGGTCTTTTCTAAGCAGCCTTTTATAAAGCCAGATAAATCCCCTTTAGGTATTGAAGCTGTTCGATTAAAGAACCTAGTCAGGTATTCTTCGCCATTGAAACCAGAACCATAGACTGCTTTTATCGAGTGGCTCAATTGCTTTGTATCGGTTGCGACAACGAAGACAAAATTTGGAGTTTCAAAAAAGTGCTTAATTATTTCTAGCATTTCGATTGCGTAACTAGGACGGCAACGATCAAGTTCGTCAATAAGAATAAATGCTTTAGCTTGCTCACCTTTGCTTATGAAGCGAATAAATTCGTTCATAATTTCTTTAGTTTGACGAATTGCTAAGTATTGCTTTTTGTAATTCTCTTTTAGACTTTTACCATACTTAGGTTCATCTACTTCTAAAGTTTTATTTTTTTATTTACTTTTAAATGACTTGCGATAGAAGTTAATGCTGTTGCATCTAAGCCTGTTTCCCATTCTTCATTTTTAGTTGAGATATATGCTGCAGCCACATCTAGAGAACTGTTATAAATTTTTTTAGTTAGTAGACTCAATTTTCCTAAGAGTTCAGACTGCTTAGCCTTGGCGTTTTCTCTTTTTTTACCTTCTTCATCAGTAATGTATTTTAAAAGTTGATCAGTTATTTCTGATAAAACAACTAATAGAGGGTCATCAGAAAAGTCTGATTCCCAAGCATCGATATAAACAGTAGGTAATTTATGATTAGCATGTAAGTCTGTGTAGAGTTGTCTCAAAAAGTGTGTTTTACCAGTGCCCCATTCACCATTTAAGTTTAGAACTAAAGAGCTTTTTTGATTACGAATATAGCTAGATAGAAACTCTCCATAATTTTTCCTTTGTAAATAGCAGTTCTGATTGTTCCAGTCGTATTCTTGGAATCTATTTTCAAGGTTTGAATTCATTGTTGTCCCTAGTCAATTTCAATTGGTTTTCATCTTATCTTTTATTATCAGGCTAGTCAGGCGGTTAGTTTTAAATATATGATTCACAGGCAACTACAATTCCCTTTTATCACACCCTGAAAATAATGAATTGATGAGTAATGTGCTCGCATGGATGCGAGCCAAGCCATGCTTGTACACGGACGTACCTTCATGGCGTGTACGTTCATATCAATTCATTGTTTGAAGGGTCTAGTGTGATGAAGGGCGCCGTGGGGTTCCAAGGGGAGACCGGCGGCAGCCTCCCCTTGGTTGTCGTCGCCAATGCGACAAAAGGTTAAATTGAAGGCAAATTTTAAACCTGTCACATTAAAGCATGACCTATAAAAGAGTTTTTAGGAGCAGTGTCGCTTTACCTCCATGTAGCTACGCCCATCGGGTATCCATACCCTCACTTCCTCGCGCTGCGGAACTGCGTTCCGGTCACTCGTCACCCTTGCGCAAAAGTAACCTTGCTTCGCAACGTGTATTTTGCACGTTAATCCGTAACCTCAAACAACAACACCTGATTCAATTGCGGGCCATGCACATTAAAATTATTATCCGCCACCATCAGCAAACTGCGATTGCCATTCGCTAAAGTCGGGCCAAACGTTAAACCCTCTAAGTTATCAATCTGCTTAGACCCTAACTTGTCAGTGATGGTCGCTAAATCTAATACCAAGGTTTTCTTCGCAGCTTTAAACGGCTGTTTTTTTAAAGAGGCAATGTTCGATGTGTCGGTTGCGTCTTGCGTATCGATTAAGTAAATACTCACATTATTGCCACCGTCTTTTAACCCTGACGTATAAGAGCGTTCCATGGTTAAAAATTGATGTTCACTGATTTGTAAGATCTCAACTAAACCTGTGGTACGAAATGCATCGGGTTTAGCGCCTTTGCGGTCTAAAAGTGGTTCAACATAATAGGCGAACTGTTTTTGCATTTGCTTGCTGGCAAAATCAAAGTGCGAAATACGCACCATGCTGCCGTGTTTTAAGGTGGCTTCTTCACCGTCTTGTTTTAATGTGCCTTCCATTGACACCCAAATACCTTTACCCGACATATCGAGTGTTACGCCTTCAAACACCGCGTTATGCCGTGGGCCGGTGTTTTTACCTATGTTAAACATGCTCGGCAATGCAAAAGTGGTTTGAGTTTGGTCTATGTCACCTTCGAGTGATTGCATAAAAATAGCAGGCGGCTTGTTGTATTTCACACTGCCTTCACTGGTCCAGACGATGCTGTTTTGCTTAGGGGCAGGAATTAAACTTTCAGGGTCGACAACACGCTTGCTCGATTTATTGCCCATTAGTGGTAATGACTTTTCGAATGTAATATTGCTGATTTTCGTGTTTTTTATCTCAGTACCATCGATACTGATTCTGGCTTGAAAATAGCGCGGCTTTTTATAATCATCAGCAATCATTAAATACTTGCCGTTTACGAACTCAATACTTGATAAACCACCGACTTTATTACCATCAACGCTTAACTCTGCAGGGATTATGTATTCGTCGAGAAAGTTAAGTTTGATAGGGGTTGTGTGTGCAAAAGCATTTGTAGAAAGCGTTGAAGATAACGCGAGAGCCGAAAATATTAAATTGCGCATTGTTTTACTGTGTCGAATAAAAATCTAAACGACGAATATACGTGGCTGAAGTTCAGATTGCATCTTTTTTGGGTGACGAGTGACCAGAAAAATGTATGGATCATTTTTGAACAGCGAAGCTGGTCCGTAGGATGAAAGGCAGGAAGCCTGCAATTATGCGAAGTTTCGCAGCGCGAGGAAGTGGAGTTATGGATGACGACAGGCAGAGGTTTCAAGGATGAATTTCTGCAAGAGGCTATTTGAAAACAGATTTCAAACCTGTCGCCATAAATGACGACCTACAGAATTAACCGCAGCTGTGGTTAAAATTGCGCAATTCGCAACGTGTATTTTTCACGATAAGTCGCGGCATAAAGCCGCTGCTACAGGAAAAGTATCCCGTAGCAGCGGTTAAAACTGCTTATTTCACGTTGCGCAAAAGTAACCTTGCTACGCAACGTGTATTTTGCACTAGAATTTTACATTAACACCTAACCAGATGTTTCTCGCTTTGTCTTTCACATTGTAGTCATCAGTAAATACTACTTCACTTACTACGCCACGGCCGCTTGAATAAGTGAACTCGCCGTCACCATCAAGGTCTGCGTAATCAACGCTGTAAGACGTAAAGTCAGTATCTAGTAGGTTGTTGATACGGGCAAACACAGTGACGTTTTCGTTTAGGTTGTATTTCGCACCTAAGTGAAGCAGTTGGTAGTTTTTGTAGTACAGCGGTTTTTCTAGCGTGCTATCCCAACCTCGGTAACGGTCTGAACGCACTTCTGCGTTAAGTGTTATAGAAAACTCGTCCGTCACTTGCCAATCAAGCGTTGCGTTTGCCATGTGCTCAGCGGTATTTGTTAGCGGTTGGCCTTCTCTAGGGCCACTCTTTTGTTCGCTGTCAGTCCATGTGTAGTTTGCGTATAGAGACACTGCATCGTTAAACGCATAACGACCTGCGACTTCTAAACCTTGGATCTCAACTTTGTCGATGTTGATCTTTTGGCTATAGCTGTTGTAACCCAATTCGTCGTACTGACCTAGATTCACGCATGGCTTAACATTGCTGGTCGCAGTACAGCTTTGAATGCGGTCACCACGGGCAATTTTGTCTTCAAACTCTGTTGTGAAGTAAGTGATATTGAAGTTGTGCTCTTCACTTGGGTGATTCCAGTAAAGGGCAATTTCGTTGTTGGTACTTGTTTCAGGTTTTAGATCTGGGTTACCTGCAAACGGTGAGGTACCTTGACCGCCGAAACCAGTAATACCGTTGTACAAGTCAGTCGTTTTTGGGGTTTTATAACCTGTGCTGATCCCGCCTTTTACAGTCCAAGCTTCACCAAGTTCGTAAACACCGTAAAGACGCGGTGAAGTTTGGCTACCAAATACATCATGGTTGTCGTGGCGTACACCCACAGTAACAGTTAGTGGATCAGCAATATGCCAGTTATCTTCAACAAATAGGGCGGTCATTTTGTGTGCTTGTAAGCCTTGTGTTTCGCCCGATTCCATACCGAAAACACCGTCTTGTAATTCCCCATCAACCAGTTGGCCGCCAATCACAAATACATGGTCGCCCGCTAAATCGTCTACAGGAATATCAACACGCGCATCGAGTGTGTACTGGTTGCTGTTTAGTGTACGTTGAGGGCGTGGTAAGAAAGTACGCTCAGCTAAGTCTTTACGTGCTGCTTCGTCTAGGTTGGCATACTCACCCGTGCCATCGTACATAGCTTGTAATTGCTTACGCTCCGCAACCGATAGCGGCATTGTACGGCCATTGTTGTCGGTATCGACATACGCTAAAGAAACAAATGTTGTGAAATCGTCAAACTCGCCATTGTGGGTTAATGACCACCAAGTTCTGTCAAACTCTTGATCTGCAGCATAACCCGCGCGAGGGTTTACGACACCTCTGCGATCTTGCCAGATAGATTCAATGTTGTCTTTGGTGCCTAACGGGTAAGTTATGCGGCCAGTTTCAATATCGTAATTAGGTGTGTTGTCATACTCTTGATTCGATACATCGTAATCAAAGGTAATGGTGTTTTGCTCGTTTGGCGTGAATACAAACGTGGCACCTAATTGTGTGTTGGTGTTATCAACGGTTTTACCACCACGGCCAAAACCAAGTTCGCGGTGATGCACTTTACCATTTGCGTCGACAGAAGGTGCAAATTCAGGGTTAGATGCTTGACGCTCGTATACGCTGCCGCGCGCAGAGAAGTTAACTAAGCCTTCGATAAGTGGGCCGAAAACACTGAAATCAGTGGTGATGTCATCGCCAAATTGCTCGTTTGTTTGAAAGCTGCGACCGAAATCAATGCTGCCAGTCCATTCGTTCAATGACTTTTTGGTGATGATGTTAATTACACCACCCATAGCATCGGCACCGTAAAGAGTCGAAGCAGGTCCTCTGATCACTTCAATACGCTCAATGGCACTTTTTGGTGGAATGTGATTAAACGCGTTACCACCAAAGTTGTTTGGATAAATATCACCATGGTTGTTTTGGCGCTTACCATCGATGAGCAATAAGGTGTACTCACCGGTTAAACCACGCATGCTTACGCTACCTTGACCAGTTTTGTCGCGCGTAGTGCCCACATCGACACCTTCTTGATACTTAACGGCATCAAGTAGGGTTGTGTAAGACTGACCTTGAATGTCTTCAGCGGTAATTACAGAAATACTTGCTGGTGCGTCAGGTACTTTTTGCTCAAAACCTGTTGCAGTCACAACGATGCGTTCCATGTCATCTTGTTCAGCTTTAGGTGCTTGTTGAGCCAGTGCAGAAGTGCTTAATGTCGCAGCAATAAGCGAAGAAAGTGCGCAGAGTTTAAAAGGTGTGTTCATCTTGAGAGAGCCTAGTTTATTGCTATTAATGAAATTTTTTGCGTACTGTAAAGGCTTAAATCTGAAAAGTAAAGCTAATTGATAATTGTTTTCATTATCATGGGCGGGGTTGTTATCAAATGGTTGCGATGTTATTTAACTTTATGATTTAAAGTGAATAAAAGGGGGCTTAGTGTTATGAAAGCTTAGGTAAGATACTAAGCTTTCTTTGTAGTGATAGTATGTAATGGAGAAGGTAATTACTTAATACACATCTTTGCGGTAAAGTCCTTGTCTTTCTAATCTCGATAATACGGGTTGACCCAATATATCAATTAACATGCTTTCAACGTCTTTTGCCATACCTTGTAAGCTGCCACAGATAAAAACCGCCGCCCCGTTATTGACCCAGTCTTTTAACTTTGCCTGTTGCGCTAATATGGCATCTTGTACATATCCAGAATGACATCGACCTACTTTTATTTTGTTATCAGCGGTCTGCCTAGAAAAAGCGAGGTCGATTTCAGTTAAATGCTTGGCATTAAACCATTCGGCGAGCTCCTGGTGCCAAGGTAAATCATGTTCTGCGCAACGCTCACCGTAAAGTAGCCAGTTTTCGTGATGTTGCTTAAGCTCTCGATGTTTTAAATGGCCTCTAAGCCCTGCTAAGCCGCTGCCATTTCCGATCAAGATGAGCTTTGTTTGCTCGTCTAATGGATTAAATTTAGGGTTTGCTCTTATTGAGAATGCTTGCGCACTGTTTAAATTAGCTTGGTGGCAAAGCCAGCCAGAGCCGATGCCAAGCTCACCTGTTGGATGTTTTTGTTCTCGCACCAGCAGCTTTAAACTTTGCTCTTGTGGCACACTGGCAATACTGTACTCGCGAACGGTATCTTTAATGTGTAAGCGAGCAATGTCACCGGCTTGCCATGTTAAATCACTGGGCACAGCGAGATTTATTTCAAATAAAGGGGCGCCTGGGCTATTGATATTTACTTGCTGACGGCCAGTAAGTTTGAGCTGCTGAATAGGTAGCTTAGTAGACGACAGCGTTGAACGAGGCACAGCTTCTGCTAGCAAACCTTTGTTTAATAAGTGTGAGTACCATTCATTAATACTGTTTTCATCAAGCTTGTCGACTAAAATTGGTTTAAACAAGGGTTTACAGTGTTTGCTTTGTAGTGCTTGATTGAGCGCTAGGCCAAATTGACAATATTGGTAATATGCTTTGTCTCCAAGCGCAAGAACTGCGTAATTTAGATGAGCAAGTGTGCTTTTAAATGTGTCTAATTTACCCAGAAAATGCCTACCATTATCAGGGGCTTCGCCTTCACCATAAGTGCTGGCGATAATTAATAGGGTGTCGGCTTGTTTTAATTGGTGCTCGGTCACTTGGTTAAGTGAAATACAAATTGCAGGGTCGCCCTGACCTTCTAGTTTTACATGTAATTCACGGGCGAGTTGCTCACCAGAGCCGCTTTCACTTGCATAGGCAATGAGCGTTTTTGCGCGGCGCTCTTTATGATTTTGCCATTTAGCAATAATGACTTTGCGATAGCAAAGCAGCGTAAAGGCAAAATAGCCGACCAAAAGTAGGCCGGCTTGTACAAAGGGAGATGCGTTTAGCATATTGGGTAATTAAAGCTCAAGTTAATCAGGTAAAACTTCTAACACAGCAACATAAGTACCGCGGCGCACAGTCGCAGGTGCCGAGGCTTTATTATCTTGGTACTCTGCTTCGAAGAAGTAGCGGCCTGCGCCATTCCAATTAAGCGTTACAACCCCATTTTCATCTGCTTTTACGCTGATCTCTTGTTGCGCATTGCGATAGCGAGTGCCTTCACGAATAGCAACGACTTCAGCACCAACAGCAGGCTTGCCGTCAATTAAAAACTTAAACTTAGCTGCTTCACCCGCATAAAGCTCATTCGGGTGGGTAATGGCAATCAGTTCTAGGCCTTTGTTTGTTGCTTGTAATGTTTTTTCGGTCGGTGCACCCAAAGTTACAAAGGTTTCCATACGACGAGAAAACTGGGTAACGGTTAGCTTGTCAGCATCTTTTGGTACGCGTTTTTTAAACTCTTCCATAGAGAAGGCTTCGCCACGGCCTGGGTACCATTTACGTTTACCGTCTTCATACCATCTGGCAAATAGGCCATTGCTTGCAGTAAATACTTTATAAGTGCCTTCTTGGGTTAAGGCTAAATCGAACACATGACGATATTTGCCTTTGTGCATATTCTCGACCTCAGTCGGTGTGCCATCAGGTGCATGCACTTTAACGCCCGAGAAACGACCCGGATTGTAGTTAGATAAAAAGATGTCATTCGATACTGCTGCATCAAAACTGACCCAGCGGTTTTCACCCGAAAGCTGTGTTTCTTGCGGTACGATCCAAGCTCGGTGGGCGTTTACGTTAAAACAGCTTGCAGCTAGGCCCGCCAATAATAGCGATTTAAGAAGGGTTACTTTCATGGTGTTTCCTATGGGTTAATCGTGAATGAAATAGCGCCGAGCTCAGAGTTACCGGCTTGTTTAAATGTGGTTGTTTTAGTTTGCGGCCAAGTAAAAGGCAGATTAATGAGTTCGCGACCACCCACTTCGCGAGCGGCTTCAACACGCAGGCGATAATTACCTGCTGGGAGGTTTTGAAGTTGAGCTTGCTCTAAAGAAAAACGCATTTGGTGTGTGCCTGGCCCGCGGGTCGCACCGCTCATGCCATCAACAGGTAAGTCAAGGTTACGGCCCGTTCTACGCCACCACTGACGCATATCTTTAAGCCATTTTTCGCCTTCGTTATTACGCATATCAACGTCGTACCACACAGCTAAATTACTGACAACTTTGTTGCTGTCATTTTCAATCCAAACAGCGACATAAGGCTTGTGATATTCGGCAACTTGTAATCTTGGCAGCTCAACAGAGACGCTGAGATCTGAGGCGAAGCTCGGAGCCGCGGCCGCAACAAGTAAAAGTGGGGCAATATAATGTTTCATCAAACGCTCCTTAATGCGCACTGAGAATTAAAATAATGACAGGGAAAACCGCACCTGCAACGACCAAAGGCCAAGTGCTAGGGCGTTGATTTGCATAGCGAATAAGTAACCAAAAACCACTGATTGAAAACACAATGCAAAGCACAGAAAAAAAGTCGATAAACCAGCGCCATGCTGTGCTGGTATTACGGCCTTTGTGCAAATCGTTAAGATATGAGATCACACCGCGGTCGGTGTTTTCATACACTAGTAACCCACTATCAAGCTCGATACTCAACCAAGCATCTCCACCAGGTTTGGGCATACCTAAATACACCTCGTAGTCATCCCACTCGGCATCTGTTTTTGGGGTTGTAATGTTGTGCTCGTTTATCAAAAATTGTCTAACGGCTTGAGGAAGTGGGCCGCTATCACGATTGTTAAGTGTTTGTTTAATGCCTTCACTAAGCTCGACTTCTAACGTAGTTATCACTGGCGTGGCTTTTATATCTGCGGCATGGTTGAGAGTGATCCCCGTTACTGCAAATAACAGCATACCGACCAAGCATAATGCGGATGTGATCCAGTGCCATTGTCTGACAGTGCCAAGTAAATTTGAAAGTTTCATTATTAAATACAACGAGCTGACGACTATTTTATCTCGCGCAATTATACATATGAAATTCTAAATGAGAAGGGTTTTTATTTGTGTTTATTGTGGGTTCGAAGTTGTTTTCTAGAGTAATTAAGGCGAAAGATGAATATCTAAAAATGATTAAGTGTTGTTACCGATTGGTATCATTTTCAGAGTGTTGGCTGATGAGCCTAGAAAAGCATCCCACTGCTTTTCAGGCTCAAGCAAAAGGGGTTACTGGCCGCTTAAGCGTTTACCAAATGAAATGGCGTAAGCCATTGAACGCATTTTTAATACTGGATCGTCACTGGCCGTAAAGCCTTGAGAAATCACATTGGGGTCAAAGTTGATTGGCGTACAAGCATCTCCGCCAGATTGTTTAAGAACTACTTTACCCAGAGCGACTTGTGCTCTGTCTGCTGGCCATTGAACAGAAGGGTCAATTACTGCATCTTGCTTTTCACCAATCACTGCATTAAGCGTAAAAGATACAGTACCTTGAGTAAGTTGATTGGCGAGCTTATCAGCTAAGAAAGCGGGCTTAAGCTGCTGGGCTTGCTCTTTTGATAGTGTTTTTACACCTAGGTCTGGTGTAAGTTGCCAACGGAATTTTACTTGGTCAGCGCCATTACCATAAAAGAAAGTATGTAAACCAAAAAACTCAGTGTTGGCATATGAGGCCGGTGTTTTAGCTTGTGCATTCCATGCCACATTGCCTTGCACGCTCGGGTTATTCTTAATGTATTCTTGGGTTTTCTTTGGATCGCGCTTACCATTTTCATCGGGCAATAAGGTTGATAAAAAGCCAAAGAAGGTCTCGGGATCTTTGCCTGCAAAAACCGGGAAGTTATTACCGGTAAAGATGTGTCGAGCGCCACCCGGTAAGTTAATTTGCATGCCCATACCACGCGTACCCGTTGTGCGTTCGTCTGCGATTGGGTTACCACCACCCATTGAAAACCTTAGTGTGACGGGGAGCGCGCCGCTACTTAAAAGAGGCGCACTTTTGAATAAGTTAGATTGCGTATTGGGTTGAAATTCTCCGGTAGCACATACACCAGAGGCATGGGCTTTACGAACGCCTGGGTGTTTACCGTTTAACTTTTCGAATAATTGAATAAATTCATTTGCGGATACAGGTTTTTCTGGAGCAGCAATGATTTGGCCTGAAAAAATAAGCGCGACTGCAGCGCTATAAACGTAAGTATGTGTTGTCATATCGATTACCTGACGGTGACTTAATTATTTATTTGAATAAGCTAGTACTTTGCTAGACAGGTAATCGATTTAATTAATTTCAAATTTGCGTTATTTAGCGCATTTTGAGCGATTTTTAGCAGTTTTATTAACTACCCCCTCCGCAGCCACCCCCAGAACAGCCCCCAGAATCACCACCCCCGTTGGCAGTACCGCTTGAGCCACATGAAGCAGAGCAACCTATATGTGTCGCACAATAACCCTCTTTACCGACCCCTTGGCAATTAAGTTGATACTTAAAACCATCTTCGATATCAAGTAAGGCATCTATTGCGAATAAAAGTGGTAATCGGGTCGGTTTTAGAGGAGAAATTCTTTCTTTCGCACATGCTAGTTTCCAAGCGGTCTTTATGCCTTGTTGAGCTGATTTGGGAGAAGACATGGCTTCGGCTGGATGGTGGTGTAAAAAACGACCAAACGCTTTTTGGCAAAAGTCCTGATAGAACTTAGTAAACAAAATGAGTTCATGCCATGCCACATCAACAACCTGCGAAGGCATTGAAACGGGCTTACCTTTGGCTAATAAATTTACATGGAACCATTCTCTCAAGCCGCTTTCTACTGTTTTTAACTGTTCGTCGGACAGATGCGGATAGCGGCTTTTAACCGTCTGCAAAACCTTTGCAGGTACTTTAAAATTTATTATGTGGGCTTTTCTTTTAGCTAATCGTTTTGATTTAAATTTGAATGCAGTAAATAGCAATACCAGCACTGTAATAATGCCTATTAAAATGGTTGCTTCCATAGCGTGTCTTTAGGTTCATTATTTTTATTTATCAGCACTGTATCAGAAAAGCGTACCGATTTGGCAGTATTAATTTTTGTGATAATCGCACAAAAGCTGTTCGGTAAATCACCTTTCTTCTATGTTTTAACTCTTAAAAAAACGGGATTATAAAGTGGAAAAGTTATTTGTATATGGGACGCTCGCGCCGGGCAAGCCAAATGAGCATATTTTGCAGGAAGTTGAAGGTGAGTGGTTGCCTTCGACTGTCAAAGGGGACCTGCATCAAGCAGGGTGGGGAGCTGAACTCGGTTTTCCTGCAATTAAACTAGATGATGCAGCTGGTGAAGTCTCAGGTCTGTTATTTTGTTCTCATACCTTAAAAGAACGCTGGGCCATGCTGGATGAGTTTGAGGGTGAACAGTACGAGCGGGTTATTGTGAATGCAACCCTTGAGAGCGGCGAGCAAGTTCAAGCATACGTTTACTCACTGGCTTCATCGAAAAGTGCGTAATTAAATCTTAAATAACGCGACCAATAAAAAACGGGCGAGTCAGACTTCGCCCATGATTTTAAGCGCGTTTTAGCTTACCTAGCTTATTCACATAAGCTTGAAAGTCATCAAATCCACCTATGTGCTGGTCATTAATGAATATCTGCGGCACAGTTCTTCGCCCGCCGCTCAGCTTAACCATGTTGTTAAAAGCATCTTGGTCATCCGATACTTCAATTTCTTTGTACTGCCAATCTAATTTGGCTAGTAACGCTTTGGCTGCCTTGCAATAAGGACAGTAGTCTTTATGAAACAATGTGATGTTGGCCATATTCAGATCCGGTTTGCTTAATTTGTACAAGCAAGTTTAAATAGAGCCCATTTATTGCACTATGTCTTAATATTCGAAAATCATGTCCGAAAGTCCAAATATATACTTAAATGACCCCGATCCTTTGAGTGTGCTGTTGAAGCGCTTGTCACTTAACGCTGAGGTGTATGTGAACGGCGATTTTTGTGGCACGTGGGCCGTTGATACATCAGGTAGTCGTCGTATTCCATTTCATTTAATTGGTGATGGTGAGGCCTGGTTGCATATTAATGGTGAGGTTACGCAACTAAAGAAATGGGACTTGGTGATTTTTCCGCACGATCATCAACATATCATTGCCAACTCTGCAGATAAGCCTGATGAACAGTTAATAAATGCCCCAATGAGTAATGATGGCGCAGTAACCAATATGGTCTGTGGCTTTTTTGAATTTAAGCATGCTCAGATGAACCCGCTATTAGACGCAATGCCTGAGGTGATCCATCTTCAAGCAAGAACAAATACTGATGATGCTAAAACCCGCAGGTTGATTGAAATGATGATTAACGAGTTAAAGCAGGCTAGGGTAGGATGCTATACCGTGGTTGATCAATTGGCTTATTTGCTTTTTATTGAAGTTTTACGACAACAAGTTGAAACAAGTGCATTAAATTCAGGGCTATTAGCTGCGATGTTTGATATGCGAATAGGCAAGGCATTGAATGCCATTCACCAAAACCCACAACGCAATTGGCAGTTACAAGCATTGGCCGACGAAGCGCTGATGAGTCGCTCGAACTTTTCTGACAAGTTTACAAGTCTGGTTGGTTTAAGTCCGATGAAGTATTTAGTTAAATGGCGAATGGTTGAGGCATATCGTTTGCTTGTGAATACCGAGAAAAGTGTTGCCGATATAGCACAGCTCAGTGGCTATGAATCAGAAGCGGCTTTTCGTAAAGCATTTAAACAACACCAAGGTGAAGCACCGGGTGCGGTAAGAAGTGAGTCTAATAGGATTTAGCATGACAACAGTTCAAATAGCCCGTTACATGATTACTTTTGTGTGGTTGTATCACGGTATTTTTCCAAAGCTTGTGCATGTTGCGCCACTCGAACAGCTCATGACGGGCAGCATAGGTTTTTCAGATGACATCTCTTATTTAATTACCAAGGCGGCGGGTATTGGCGAAGTGATATTTGGTTTGCTATTTTTCGTTTTTTATAAAACTAAGCTTATGAATATCTTAAATATACTCGCATTGGCTTTTTTATTACTCTCGGTTGCAATGCTTCAACCACAATTGTTAATTGAAGCTTTTAATCCAGTGACCACAAACTTGCCAATCATGGTATTTAGTTTTGTACTCTTAAATGAAATCAAGCAAGGTAAGTTAAAATAGACTTAGCAGTTAATACAAAAAAGTCAGGCTAAGTTCCCTGAGACTAGCCTGACAAGCAAACTTTAAGTGGCTCGCACTTAAAGTTTGTTAGGGTCGACCTCTTCTACCTCTGGCCATTCTGAGTTGGCTTCAAGAATGTGCTTAGGTACGTTTTCAGCCCAAGCCTTATAAACGTCCAAGTTTTTGTTTACATATAGCTTGCCGTCAACGACTTCAAATGCCTTACCGTCGATGTCGAATTTTTTACCAAATGTCATACCGTATGCGCAGAAGCCACCATATTGAGGGGCGTACTTAGCTGGGTTTGTGTTAAATAAGTCTCTATTATCAGCTGATGCGAAACGGTAAATTGCGTCGTTATATACGGCGGTAAACTTTGCGCTACCAAGAACAGGTTTACCTTCTGTGAAGTAACCAATTACATCGTGACCCGCTAAAATAACGCCATTTTGATCTGTTTCAGTATCGTGACCTGCATGGGCGATTGATGAAATACCGATTAAAGCCACGGCTATTGCTGTTTTGAAAGAAGTGAATAAAGCCATCAGATTTGCTCCAAGTGTTCAAGTTGCTGATAGCTTAACCAGTGAGCAAATTTGCTGATATATCCAAACTGCCAGAATGTATGTCGAAAAATCCGAATCGTTTAAACCCAGTGCTAATGGATGTTAAGTGCTTTCTTAAACTTATATTTTACAGAGCGCCAATGGGTCATTGGGGTGGTGGGCGCTGACTCTATCAAACTGTCGAAGTCTATATCAGCAAAGTCTAATTCGCCGTCGTGAGCCAAAATAACAGACTTAGGCTGAAGTAATTTAATGGCCAGCAACGAGTTGCGGTAATGTCGCGGATAAAACAGTGGAAATGGTGGTATTAATTCACCTTTAACTTTAACCATTAAATCAGCCACATAAACACGCTCTGATGGAATATGATAAGCGGCAATATCGCGGTCGGTGTGACCAGGAATGTGCATGACTTGCCAGTCATCAAAGCCTGGTATGGTCATGCCGTCTGCGAGAAAATGGTCGGCTCGCAACTTTCTTGGGTAAAACAGGTTTTGCTTTTTCTTCCCTTTTCGACCAGCAACATAAAGCGCGAGTAGCATATCAGTCCAATGCATTAATACGCCATCAAGCCCTCGATACCAATGCCCGGGAGCATTACATGCAGCAATCTTTGCCCCAGTGGTTTTAGCGAGTTTATGTGCGCCACCGGCATGATCAGGGTGCATATGAGTTACTAGAATGACTTTTAAGTCGCCAATGGCACGATTGAGTGTTTGCGTTATAAAGCTCAGTACAATGTCATGATCTGCACGACAGCAACCATCAAGTAGCATGAGTTTATCTTGATATTCAACAAGATAAATTGTTTGTATATAACCTTCTATTTGATGGATTTTCATGAAAGATGCTCCCTAACGCACTATGCATTTTCTTATAACTCATCTGACCACTTTGTGCAAAATTTAGTGCTCATCTAATTCAGCATAGCCTTGTGCTTTTTGTACAGAGTGTTCTGTCACACAGGAAAATGCCTGCAAAGGTCGAGCAAAATCATGCCACAAATGGTGTTCGATTTGCTCAAGAGAATTTGGTTGGTAATTGTTATCTAAGTTAACCCTTTTGGCGACACTGTGGTGCACCACAGGCGTTAAGCTAGGGTCGATTTTATTGTCTTTCATTACACAACAAACTCTGTCATCTAAGGTTAGCCAATCAATAAAAAAAGTGCGGGTTTGTTGATGGTTAAGGCCTAACGCATTAGGAGATAGAGATAAATCGTCGTGACTGATGGTGCCTTGAAGTGCGTCAGGGCAAGCTTGTTTGAGACAATCACCATCAGTGATGCCTAAAGTAAAGCGGGGTAAACCATGAGACTGTTGCATATGTTTGAGCCAATTAATGGCATAACAAAGTGCTACATCAGCGAGGCCATCCATTTTATATCCGCCTCCAACATCTGAATGAGCACCAGCAAACCAAATTTCAGTGATCCTATTTGGATCATGGTTCATCAGTGTTGGCTGAAAGGCTTTACGCTTTTCATCAAGACTGACTAAATGAGTAGCGTGTTTTACTAGGTTTGAAATAGTTCGACCATGCTCAAAAACGACGGAGAATTTAGGGCGTTTGCGAGTGCTTATGTCGGGCAGACCGATGCTCGCAACGGTGTCGAATACACATAAAAAAATGAAAGGAGGCGTGTCGTCATTGTTAATGGCACGCTCAATCAAAGAGACAAATCGCCTTGCTAAAGCAGCGCCGCGAGAGAACCCAGTTATTAATACTATGTCACCCGTACGATAGTGGTTTAAAAAGTCATTTCTCGCTTTGTTTAGAATGTATGACACATCCCATGAATTAAACGCTAAGCCTTGATTAATAAAGCGGTTAAACCAGCCGCCATACGTACCTACCCCTTGATAGTAAAAGCAATGTTCGATGTTGTTGCGATTAGACTGGCCATAGTGCTCGCCATCGCGGTGCAGGTTACCACCCATTAAAAAGTGCAGTTTTAAGATATTACTGATACTGGCATCTTTTTGTTCATCATATTGTTTTGCATCTTCAGGCTCATTGCCTGTGCCATCAAAATTAAAAACGATCAGCCTGCTCATTCTCTTCCTTAGACAATGTATTTTTAGCAATAAAGGCTATTAAGCGCTTTATTTCGGATTAAGTCTCTAGAGTAACCCCCCACAGCATGCAAGGACATTGCTCTCCTAGGTGACTGATTACTATATCAATTGTCTTTTTTCATTGCACCATTTGCTTATTCATAGATGAAATAGTTCTTATTTTTGCAATTGATTTTGCGAATCAATCTCATTTGCATTATATTGCGTCGCGATTCAATAATAACCAATTTAGGCTCTCTTATGACAAGTCGTGTATTTAAGTTAAGCGCTCTATTCGTTGCTACTTCAGCAATTCTTTCTGGTCATGCTTTTGCGGATGATGGCAAAAAAGACATTGAGAAAATCCAAGTATTAGGTGACAAGCACAGTAACTATTTGGCAGTTGAAGCAGAAACAGCCACTAAGCTAGGTATTTCAATTAAAGAAACACCGCAATCTGTTCGAGTGGTGACGCGTGCGCTGATGGACGACTTTTCATTAGACGATGTGAATCAAGTACTAGAAACGACACCGGGGGTGTCAGTAGAGAAGATAGAAACAGACCGGACTTATTACAAAGCACGTGGTTTCGATATTCTTAACTTTCAGGTAGATGGCTTAGGCTTACCACAAGAGCGAGGCTCACTTCAGGGCACACTAGATACAGCGATTTATCAGCGCATTGAAGTTGTAATGGGTGCAAACGGCATGATGACAGGTGCAGGTAACCCATCAGCAACAGTTAACTTTATTCGTAAACGCCCAACAGCCGATTTACGTACTGATGTGTCAGTAACAGCAGGCTCTTGGTCAAATAAACGTGTTGAAGCAGATGTGTCTGGCAGCTTTAATGATATGGTTTCTAGCCGCGCTGTGGTGGTTAAACAAAAGCGTGACTCTTATTTAGACCGTTACGCGGTAGATCGTGAAGTATTTTATGGTATTACTGAATTTGCTTTAACAGATACAACGACTTTAACGACCAGTTTAACGTATCAAAGTAATGATGCTGACAGCCCACTTTGGGGCGCATTAGCTTTATTTGATAATAAAGGTCAACCAACAGACTATGATGTTTCAACTTCAACAGCAGCAGATTGGGCGTATTGGAACAACACCTCAAAACAAGCTTTTGTTGAGCTTGAACAATATATTGGCGACGAGTGGAGTGTCATTGCACGCTACGCGCATACGCAAAACGAGCAAGACTCAAATTTATTTTATGTTTATGGCACGCCAGATTCAGAAACAGGCTTAGGTCTTACAGGTTATGCCAGCGATTATCAACTACGCGACCGAGTCAATTTATTTGATGTGTATGCGCGCGGAAGCTTTGAGTTATTTGGTCAAGAGCATCTCGTGGCCTTTGGTGCCAGCGAAGCCGATATGTATTACTTTGACCGCTCTTTATATGATTATCAAACCGGTAATGGTTTCCCGCCAATGCCTAACATGAATGAGTGGGATGGTGTTGCACCTGTGCCAACTTTGGTTGATGTGAACCCTGCAGCCCCGGGCTCGGATGTACATAGTGAACAAAGTTCTCAGTATGTATCTGCGCGTTTTTCTTTAACTGATGATTTAAAGCTACTTGGTGGTCTTAGATACACAAACTGGGAAACACAAGGGTTATCATATGGTAATGATAAGAGTCGTGAAGAGAGCGATACAACGGGCCATGTTGGCTTAGTTTATTCAGTGAATGACGATATTAATGTGTATTCTTCACACAGCGAAACCTTTGCGCCACAAACTGAAAAAGACATTAATGGTTTACAGTTGGCACCAATTGAAGGCGACACTCAAGAGGTGGGTGTAAAAGCTGAGCTATTTGATGCCAGACTCATGCTAAATGTAGCATTATTCAACGCAGAGCAAGTGAACATTGCAGTTGCAGATGTGGCAAACTCGACTCCAGATAAAACAGTTCACAAAGCGGCACCAGGCATTCAATCGAAAGGGTATGAAATCGAACTAAGTGGTGAGCTTGGCTATGGCTTCAGCGCTAACCTAGGTTATACCAACACAGATATTGACGTGTCAGACACTATCAATGCTGGCAATATTGAAGCGCAACTTGTGAAAGACTACACACCAAAACAAGTATTTAAGCTAGCTGTTAAACATGATGTTGAAGCCATTGAAGGGTTAAGCTTTGGTATGAACATGCGTTGGCAAGATGAGATCAGCCGCATACAAAGCCCTCAACCTTTAGTTGTCACTAAGCAAGACGCCTATGCGATTGTGAATTTTATGGCAAGCTACGACATCAACGAGCAAGTTAACCTGACCTTCAATGCCAATAATGTATTTGATGAGAAGTACATTAACTCACTGTATTGGGCACAAGGCTTCTATGGTGCACCTCGTAACTATGCATTGACTTTAAATTGGTCATTGTAAGTTTATAAAAAATTTAAGGCCGCTTATGCGGCCTTTTGTGGTTTATGACCATATGAGGGGCAATCGAAAATGAAAAAAACACTTCATCTATGGCATCGCTATCTTGGATTAGTCGTCGCCATTCCACTTATCATTATTTCTTTAACAGGCAGTATTTTAGTTTTTAAAGAAGAACTTGATCATTGGTTAATGCCAGAACTTGCAGTGGTTAAGGGCGAAACAGGGAACAGACTAAGTTATGACGAGTTAAGAGCTGAGCTCAACAACCAGCTTCAGGGTTATGAAGTTGGCAGTTGGGAAGTCTTTGATGATGGTATAACAGCAGATCGTGTATATGTGCTCAAGCACGGTACGAGTGAATGGTTTAAAGTCTATCTTGAACAATACCAAGGTGTTGTGCGCTCTGAGCCCGTTGCGGTCAATCATTACTTGACTGACTGGCTGCTCGATTTGCACTATAAGTTTTTGATTGGTGATACCGGGCTGTGGGTTACAGGTGTCGCATCACTCATTTTGCTTTTTATGGGCATTTCCGGGCTAATTATTTATCGTCAGTTTTGGAAAAAGTTTTTTACTCTGAGACTGAAGGTAAAGCGCATTGCATTATTTAGCGATATTCATAAGTTAGTTGGCATTTGGTCAGCGCCTGTTTTATTGGTGATTGGTTTCACAGGGGTATATTGGAATATTTCTGAGATCATTCATCATGAGCTTGAGCATAGTGAAGAACATCAATATGTGATAACGGAAAGACTCTACAATCACCAGCTTTCACTCGATAAAATGGTGGCAGAATCAACTCAGCAAATGGGTGGGTTTAGGCCAACTTATTTGCTATTTCCTTATGAGCCTGAACTTCAAGTCACATTCTTTGGAGAAGTAAGCAATACCAGTTTTGTCACCAGCGAATATGCTTCTATGGTCACCTTTAATAAGCAAACAGGTGCGCGCATGCCAAATTATGATATTCGTGAAGCGCCGTTTTTTTTAGTCGCTGTTGATAGCTTTCGCAAGCTTCACTTTGGGTACTTTGCCGGTCTACCTAGCCGAATTATTTGGTGTGTAATTGGTTTAACACCGCTTATCTTTGCTATTACAGGCTGCTATTTGTGGCTAAAAAGAAGAAGACCGAAGAAGCGTTTATCAGCAAAAACACAATTAGCTTAGAAGTGTAAAAGCCAGAACCGTTTCTGGCTTTTAAATTAATTAGGCTACAGTTGAAAGTTGTATACCGAGCCTAAGCTCATAATTTGCGTAAGCTCATCTAACGCTTGTTGAGACTCCCGCATTAAACTTGGATCTGCTAAATCAGCTTCAACCAAGCGATCACGATAATGTTTATTTACCCACTGGGTTAATCTGTCGTATAGCGAATCGGTCATTAAACAATTTGGGTTAACTGCGTTTAATTCTTGCTGTGATAATGCAACCCTTAATCTCAAACAAGCCGGCCCTCCGCCATTTTGCATACTTTGTTTTAAGTCCATATAAATGACTTCGTTGATAGGGTTGCTGGCTTGGCAAAGTGCCGCCAAATAGCGCTCTACTGTATCGATTGTTTGGCATTCGCTCGGTGCAATCAATGCCATCCCCCCATTTGGCAAGCTAACTAATTGGCTGTTAAAGATATAGCTTTTTACAGCTTCATCAACACTCAAGTCTGCGTCAGTGACTTCGATTAAATGTAAAGGGCGCGTGCCAGTGTAATTTTGTCTGATTTGCGCAATGACTTTTTTCTGTTGATAGAAAGCCTGCTCGTGAAATAAAAAGACATTTTCATTACCAATGGCAATCACATCGTTATGGAATACACCTTGATCTATGACTTCTGGGTTCTGCTGAATATACAGGGTTTGTGCTGGATCTAGTAAGTGACTGCGGGCAACTGCCTCACTGGCTTGGCGAGTTTGCCTTGCTGGGAAAACTTGCGGTTTTACTTTGCTATTCATGTCTTCGCCATATACAAAAAGCGCTAACCCAGGATGACCATAACTGTCAGCTAAACGGGTATAGTTTGCGGCGCCTTCATCACCAAACAAAACATGTTGAGGCAAAGGGGCATGATGCGTGAACACAGAATCGTCCGAAAAAGTGGCTTTTAAAATTTTGCTGGTGGTTTTGGCTTCAATGGCTCGGTGAATTTTATTGTTCAAATTCGCTGGGGTGAAATGCACTTTTCCGTCGCCACTGTCTGCACTCGGTGACACGGTTGCTGCATTGGCTGTCCACATAGAGGATGCTGAATAACAGGCTTTCAAAAATTGCGGGGCTGATTTTGCAGCTTGTGAAATAACATTGGCATCTGAGCCTGAAAAGCCAAGACTTCTTAATGTGATTAAATCAGGTCGAGCATTGGGCGCCAATACACCTTGCTGTAACCCCATCTGGCTAAGCGTATGCATTTTTTCTAAACCTTGTAGCGCAGCTTTTTTTGGATTTGCGACTTTATTGGCATTCGACTTAGATGCCACGTTGCCATATGACAGCCCGGCATAATTATGTGTTGGTCCAACTAACCCATCAAAATTAACTTCAGTGTAATTCATAGTTGCCTCATTGTGGTGCAGTCGTGCACTAATTCAGTGTTGTTTTTATCCCGATAGTTAGCTCTATAATTAAAAACTCAATTATTTCATTGGTTTATTTTTGAATTAACTACATTTAGCTATAATTAGTTCAAGCTATGTGCCAAGCGGCTTTAATAAATAGAATAAAGACGATTAATCTATATATTTCTATGGCTGTGACTGAGCCACAATAGTCAATAAGTGGTACAGACCTAAAAAGGATAAATTATGCTCGCGAAATTAAGTGCGCTTTTGAACCATGCCATTTTCACATTCAATGAAGAACCCCTCACGGTCGGTGAAGTACTGATCATTCCTTTATGGTTGATATTGAGCTTTTGGCTGGTGCGAGTGATCGTTAAATCTGTCGAAAAGCGTTTAACAGCGAAAAAGCGTGACCCCAATATCATTCAGCTAATTCGTAAAATCATCGTCATCGTGTCTTTGGCGATTATCTTCTTAACGACGCTGTCGATGCTTAATGTGCCGATCACGGCCTTCGCGTTTTTATCAGGGGCGATAGCCATTGGCTTTGGTTTTGGTGCGCAAAACATCATTAATAACTTTATTAGTGGCTGGATATTAATTGGTGAAAAGCCCATTCGCATTGGTGATTTCTTAGAGGTTGAGGGCGTTAAGGGTATTGTTGAAGAAATAAATACCCGTTCAACACGAATTCGCCGTGTTGATGGCGTGCATATGCTTATCCCAAACAGCAAATTGCTCGAAAATACGGTGGTAAACTGGACGCTAAGAGACAGATTAGTGCGTGGTACGGTGAGAATAGGCGTGGCTTATGGGTCTGATTGTGAGCAAGTTGCGAAGCTAATGTTAGCTGCTACGAAAGCCCATGACAAAGTGTTGGATGACCCCGAGCCTTCCGTATTTTTCTTAGATTTTGGTGATAATGCATTGGTCTTTGAGTCTTATTTTTGGATCAACTCAACTGTAGAAGGGGGGCTGAGACTAGTTTCGAGTGATATTCGTTTTGCCTTAGATAAAGCATTTAAAGACGCTGATATCGTGATTGCCTTCCCACAAAGAGATATTCATATCGATGGTGAATTGAAAATCACTAAATGAATTATTTTTAACAAAACAAACCTCATCACAAGGCCTCTCAGGAAGAAGGTTTTTTTTATGTAATCTATTGTGACAGGCACTTATAACATTAGGTTTTTTAACTTAGATACTCGGTACTCATTAGAGTTGAATACTAAGGTTTGAGAATCCAATTGCTTTGTATATTGAGTCCCGTGTTATTTTTTGAGCTTGCACAAGTGATTTATTTCCGCCGTAATAAATGGGTGAGTTAAACTGACATAGACATAATTCCTCAATGCTGTTCAGCTATTGCCGATCAGCATATTACTGAATAACACCAATGCATAGCCAAATACAGCACCAAGCGGAGGCCCCCAATGTTTCTTGAGCTTAGACTGCGGGGCAATATCTTGGAAAATTAAGTATAAGATCCCGCCAGATGCAAAGAGCATAATAGCGCCTAACATGGCTGCATGTCCCGCTAATACATAATACCCAAACAACCCAGCTAAAGGGCCTAATGGCACCAGTAAAAACATAATCATCAAAGTGGCTTTAGTACTTTTATTTTGTTCTTTTAATTCACGAAAAGCATTATGTTCTGCGCAACTAAATCAG
>NZ_PPSW01000031.1 GCF_005876835.1 Pseudoalteromonas phenolica | reverse complement strand
TCTTCAATTAAAAGTTTTTTGAATCCGAAGATTCGTGCTCAATGAATTCTGTATAAATTGACTATATAGTCACTCATAAGAAATTGAGACTCTAAATTTTTTGCTCCTGAATCAAGAGCTGTTAGAACTCAATCTGTACGAGTGCCCACACAGATGATTGCTTCATATTTTTAAAGAACAGTGTAACTAATCTTGGTTAGTTACCGCAGCCTTGCTGCGAAGTGGAGCGCCATAATAACGACTTCACTTTTTATGTCAACACTTAATTTTAATCTTTTTCGTAAAGAAAGTTTTTAAGATTAAGTTTTATTTGACTCGACATCGTTTTGATTTGCTTTTCAGCGTCTCGCCCCGTGTCAGTGGGGTCGCATTATAGGGAGAGCTGAAAATTACGCAACCCCTTTTTTAAAGAAAAATGCAAAAAACTAACTGTTTGCGTGCATTTTAAACGAAACGTCTATTTTCATATATGTTACGGCTATAAAACATACAAATATGGCGTTCTGCTTGAGGGTTTATGACTTATCCGCGACTCTATAACTGCCTTCATAATCAAATAGCTTTTCCTTTACTTGCCAACCGTACTTCTTATGTTGGTTTGCAATCACAAAGTCAGGCGCTTTTAATTGGTACGCATATTGTTGAACTACCGAAGCCTGCTTAAAGTTAATTGGAGAAGAGACACCAGATACACGTTTTGCGTATTGCTTATTAAAAACGTACACACTTTTACTGTTATTGAAGTCGTACACCTCACTACAAGATGCACCATCTTCATCAAAGTAAGTTACTTTTATCTTTTCATCGGTCAGAGTTGTAATAGACAAACCACTACAACGTAAAACCATGGCGTTTTTGAGATTCAGTGCCGCTCTCAATTTATCATCTGGATCAGCCATAATAGAATGACATTTATGACACTGCCTCGCTGCTATGTCATTTTCAGCCCCACATTCATCACATTCTTTAAATTTAAAGCGATAGTCACATTGTTGCTCTTCTTCGCCATTATCCAGTAGTCCCTGACAACGGCGGCCAAAATGTTCTATGACTTTGCCTTGCTCATCTGTTTTGCCCCAGAATATATTTGCAAAGCCACAACCAGGACAAAGTACTTGAACCGGTTCGTTATCTGAACTAGGTTTTTTAGCCCCCACTTCAGGTTGGAACAAATCAAACTGATTACCTGCAAAGTCCATAACGAGACACTCTTTTTTGTCATCTGCAAGCCGTAAGCCTCGTCCAACTATTTGTTGATACAAACTGACGGATTCGGTTGGTCTTAATATAGCGATAAAATCAACATGGGGGGCATCGAAACCAGTCGTAAGAACGGATACATTTATAAGGTATTTTATTTGTTTGTTTTTGAAGTTCTTAATAATGGCATCACGCTCTGCCTGATGGGTATCACCAATCACCAGTGCAGCTTCACTTTGCGGCAAGTACGAAAAAATTTCTTTCGCATGCATAACCGTGGCAGCGAAGATCATTACACCTTTTCTTAAAGTGCTTTGCTCTATCACATGGTCGATGATGCTTTTTGTCGCTCGGGTTTGGCTATCTAACAAACTATTCATTTCTGTTTCACTAAACCTGCCAAAATTATCTGTTGTCAGACTCGAGAAATCATAATGTTTTATTGCCGGATCAACTTGTTTAGGCGGCGTAAGGTATTTATTGCTTATCATATATCTTAGAGGTAACTCGAAAATACACTTCTTAAATGGAGAGTCGCTATTACCTCTAGCAAAGCCATGATAATGATGTTGATAGATCCAACCCATGCCTAAACGATATGGTGTCGCGGTTAAACCTAGCACCTTTAAACTCGCGTTATGTTCTTTCAAAGCTGAAATGACTTTGCCGTACTGACTTTTACCATCCCCATTTACGCGGTGGCATTCATCTATAATGACCAAGGAGTATTCTTCATTTAACTGGTCGATATTTCTGGAAAGCGATTGAACACTGGCAAAGGTGACTAGATGAATAAGTGACTTTTGTTTTAAACCTGCAGAGAAAATACTCGCTTGTAGCCCAAAACTTTTATATTTTTCACTGTTTTGCTCTACCAACTCTTTTACATGAGCTAAAACAAGAATTTTTTTTCGGGCAAGTCTAGCCAACTCTGCAATCACAAGGCTTTTACCTGCACCTGTTGGTAAAACGATTACTGCTGGGTCGTTAGTTTTCTTAAAATGAGAAATGGTATTTTGAACAGCTTCTTGCTGATAAGGTCTGAGCGTGTAAATAATTAACCTCTAAAACAAATGAGCAGCCTATAAGCCTGCTCACCTAAAGACTAAACTTAAATTACTGCGTATTGTTGCAGGTCAACATCAACAAATACTTTAGGACGTTTTCCACGACCACTCCATTCAAATATCTCACCGTCTTTCTCCATGCGATATTTAATAGCTACTTTACTGCGTTTGTCAGTCAGAGTACTTTCAAGCAAATCCTCAACAGTCAGTCCTTTATCTTTAATTAAAGCTAATACTTCTGCTTTTGCAGCTTCCTGCGCTTTTTGTGAGGCAATTGCGTCGTTTATTAATCCAAGTGCTTTTTCTAACTCACTAACACTTGCAGACTTAATAAATGATTTTATTTCTTTCATTGCCTTCTCTCAAATATTTAATTTCTATTTAGCTTAGTTGTGTATTTTAAATCAATTACACACTCATATTAATAGTATAAATATATTAAAAACTTGCAAATATTATATTTGTTACGAAATATAATTGCACAAAAAAACGCGCTTAATGCGCGTTTTAGAAATTACAAAAAATAGTTAAGTTATATTTAAACTACTTTCCAGTCGATTTCTGCACCCGCTTTAATAGGCACAACATCTGCATCACCTAGTGGGTAACTGTCAGGCACCTGCCAAGGTGACTTCTCTAGCGTGATAGTATCGCTGTTTCTAGGCAAACCATAAAAATCAGCACCAAAGTGGCTAGCAAAGCCTTCTAGCTTATCTAATGCATCTACTTCTTCAAATGCTTCAGCATATAACTCAATTGCTGCGTGAGCAGTATAAGCACCCGCACAACCGCATGCTGCTTCTTTCTTATCTTTGGCATGAGGTGCAGAATCAGTACCTAAGAAAAACTTAGGATTACCGCTTGTAGCAGCTTTTATTAGTGCCTGTTGATGTGTATTACGCTTAAGAATAGGTAAACAATAATAATGAGGGCGAATACCACCAGCTAGCATATGATTACGGTTATAAAGTAAGTGGTGGGCAGTAATAGTAGCAGCTACATTGTCAGAGGCTGCTTCAACAAACTCAACCGCATCTTTTGTTGTGATGTGCTCTAGTACAATTTTAAGTCCAGGGAAAGCATCAACAACTTTAGATAGTTTTGTTTCTAAAAACACTCTTTCTCTGTCGAAGATATCGATTGAAGAGTCAGTTACCTCACCATGTACTAATAGCAACATGCCCACTTCTTGCATTGCTTCTAATGCAGGAAATACATTTTCAATGTCAGTTACGCCTGAATCTGAATTGGTCGTTGCGCCAGCAGGGTAAAGTTTTGCAGCGAAAATTTTACCTGTAGCTTTAGCTTTTCTGATTTCTTCAGGGGTAGTTTTATCTGTTAGATATAAAACCATAAGAGGCTCAAAATTGCCTTGTGGCTCTGCAGCCATAATACGATCACGATAAGATAATGCTGTGTCTGTACAAGTTGCAGGTGGTACAAGATTTGGCATGATAATGGCGCGCCCCATGTAACGGCTCACATCTCGAACCGTATCTTTTAACTGCACACCATCACGAAGGTGAATATGCCAATCATCAGGTCTGGTAATTGTTAAGGTAGTTGCTTTACTTGTCATTGCTTATTTCCGCTCCTCAGTTTGCTCGATCATAGGCACTTAGCCTTATCTAGTAAAGTTTTTAGGACGAAATACTCCCAACTTCTATACACTCATTTACAATCAAATTCGTTAATAACCCTATTTTATTATGTCGTTTTAACGACAAGTAGGTTAACGTATAGCCATGGACCAGAATGAATATTGTGCATGCTTTCGAATAACAACAAATTAGAATCAAAAACCGAACAGCTCAGCATTATAAATCAATTTTCATCTTCGCTTTTGCAAATCACCCAGCTAGATGAACTTTTTGATTATGTAACTTCTCAAGTAGTAAGCCGTTTAGGCTTTGTAGACTGTGTTATTTATCTTGCAGATGAACAGGCTGAATTCTTAGAAGAAGTTGCATCAATGGGTGTCGCACATCAAAGTATTGATTACCAAGTTGCCCAGACTCGTATTCCTATTGGTCAAGGTATCACCGGGCATGTGGCCCGAACGCAAGTCCCTTTTGTGTCTGGGGATGTTAGAAAAGAAGCAATGTATATTGCCGATTCTCGCCCTGCCCTTTCAGAAATTTGTGTGCCTTTAGTTTATGAAAATACCCTACTCGGGGTAATTGATTGTGAACACCCTAAATTAAATTATTTTACCGATGCGCATCTACAAATACTGTCTACCGTTGCTCATTTATTAAGCGCAAAAATATATCAGGTTCGTACACTTGATAATTTAACAACGACAGTAAGACAATTAAACCAAGCGCAACAACTTGAACAATGTTTATTAAAAATTGCCAACATCGCATATAAGTCAGCCGATCTAAATGCATTTTATGATGATTTATATCAAATCATTAATACTCAGTTACCCGCGGAAAACTTTTTTATTGCGCTTTATAACCGCAAATCAGATGTCTTAGAAATTAAATACCTTATCGAAAGTGAATTAAAATGTTTAGCAACGCCAAAAATTTCAAAAGACCAATTAAAAGATTCTGCGTCGTATTATTTGCTGAAAAGTAATAAACCTCTGCTATGTGATCAAATACAGTTTAAACAGCACATTGAAGACGGGCATTTTAAAATGCTCGGTCGTTCGCCGCTTTCTTGGTTGGGTGTGCCTTTTACAGTTAATGAGCAATATCAAGGTGTTATTGTGCTACAAAGCTACCAAAAGAATAAGAGCTTTGAAGCGCATGACTTAGAGATTCTGACCTATATAAGTCGCCAAGTAAGTATGGCCATTGATCGTCAAATTTCTCGCCAAGCTCTTGAACATAGAGCATTACACGATGAGCTAACTGGTTTGGCAAATCGTTATTTATTATTTGAACGTGTCAAACATGCCATATTGGCTTTAGGCCGCGCCAAGCAAAAAAACCTTCATTGCTTGCTTTACTTAGATCTTGACCGATTTAAAAGTATTAATGATTCACTCGGTCACGATGTCGGCGACCATTTTCTTATTGCCATTGTGGAAATGATCAAAAGCTGTATTCGAAAAACAGATACCTTTGCGCGATTGGGCGGTGATGAATTTGCAATCTTCATGGAAAATGTTCAGGACAAACACCAAGTAGAATTGGCACTTGAACGTATCACCAATGCAATTGCAAAACCTTTGCATATTGATGGTCATGTTTTGCAAGCATCTAGTAGCATTGGGGTGGCATTTACAGAAAGTGCCCAAGATAATGCGATTTCATTACTACAACAGGCCGATGCTGCCATGTATGAAGCTAAATCTCGTGGTCGAGGCCAAGTCTGTTACTTCAATAACGCTATGCGCCGTAAGCTAAAGCGCCAAGCCGATATTGAAAACGACTTGCAGCATGGCATCAAAAACAATGAGTTCGAGCTGTTCTTTCAGCCTATTTTTGCGTTGCAAGACCCTCATATTGTCAGCTTTGAAGCGCTAGTAAGATGGCATCATCCGAAAACTGGCTTTGTACCGCCTAATGACTTTATTCCTATTGCTGAGCAAACAGGTCAGATCATTGATCTGGACCTGCACTTATTAGAACTTGCAGGCGCACAGTTACAAAAATGGCGTCGCACTGGTATGCCGACAATTCGAGTAACCGTCAATGTCTCATCTCGTCACTTTGCCAGTCTTGAGTTTGTAGACTTTATGAAAGAGATCTACACCAAATACCAGTTACCCAATGGAACATTGTGTTTAGAAATAACCGAATCAGGGTTAATTGAAAACCTCAGCCTTGCAACACGAATAATTGAAGGATTAGAACCACTCGGTGTAAAACTTTATCTAGATGATTTTGGTACGGGCTATTCGGCGCTAGGTTATCTTCATCAGTTACCGATCCATGTACTGAAAATAGATAAGAGCTTTGTGGATCAATTAACACAAAAAGAGAACCCCTTGGTAGATGCTATTTTATCTCTAGCCCACTCTTTAAGGTTAACTGTGGTTGCTGAAGGTATTGAGAACCCAAAACAATGGGCGCTACTAAAACGTAAAGGTTGCCAATTTGGTCAAGGCTATATTGTGTCAAAGCCACTGCCAGCAGATAAAGCCATGGAGTTATTACTCAAACATACAGAGATGGTGCTACCAATTTAAAAGTGACCTTCCACTTAAATTAATAAAACAAAACCTGCATTACGCAGGTTTTGTCTTATCTTCTAGCTACTTTACTTTTAGTTAAAGTTAATTTTATCCAAGTTCCTTTCTGAGTTCTTTGGTCGCTTTCACCATGTTATCAAGCGCAGCTCTGGTTTCTTCCCATCCACGAGTTTTTAGACCGCAATCAGGATTCACCCACAAACGCTCTACTGGGATCTTCTTGGCGGCTTTATGGATCAATGATTTGATCCACGCAATGTCTGCCACATTCGGACTATGGATATCATACACACCGGGGCCAATTTCGTTTGGATAGGCAAAATCTTCAAAAGCATTTAGTAGTTCCATGTTCGAGCGAGATGTTTCTATGGTGATCACATCAGCATCCATATCGGCGATTGCACCAATAATGTCGTTGAACTCTGCATAACACATGTGCGTATGAATTTGCGTTTCATCTTTAACCCCCGATGCCGACACTCTAAATGCATATGCAGCCCAATCAAGGTAACTTTGCCATTCACTTGCCCTTAATGGCATGCCTTCTCGAAATGCTGGTTCGTCAATTTGTATGATATTAATTCCCGCGTTTTGTAAATCGACGACTTCATCTCGAAGTGTCAATGCGATTTGATTTGCAATGCTTCGCTTGTCGAGATCATCTCTAACAAATGACCAAAATAAAATGGTGACAGGCCCTGTGAGCATACCCTTCATTTTCTTAGCGGTTTGCGCTTGCGCATATTGCGTCCAGTTCACAGTCATTGGCTTTTCTCGAGATACATCGCCCCAGATAATAGGCGGTTTAACACAGCGAGAGCCATAGCTTTGCACCCAACCAAATTGCGTAAATGCAAATCCTTCGAGCTGCTCACCAAAATACTCAACCATATCATTACGCTCAGCCTCACCATGCACTAGCACATCGATATCAAGCGCTTCTTGCTCTTCAACCGCATAACGGATCTCCGCTTGCATTTGGTTTTCGTACTCTGCGGCTGAAATAACACCGGCTTTAAACTCTTTTCGTGCTTGGCGAATGGCTTGCGTCTGTGGAAAAGAGCCTATGGTTGTAGTTGGTAATAAAGGCAGTCCTAATGCGGCTTGCTGCTTTTTGACACGTTTGGCAAATTCACTTTGTCGCTTTGCGTGCTCAGAAGTAAGTAATGCCACTTTTTCTTGAACCACAAGATTATTTACGCGCTTAGAACTCGCTCTGGCTTTTACGGGCGCAGAATATAAATCTAAAGTTGTGAGTGCTTTATTCTCAATGGCTGTTTTAAGTAGCTTAAGTTCTTGTGCCTTTTGTTTTGAGAACGCCAACCAAGAACGTAATTCTGCATCAAGCTTTTCTTCTTGATCTAAATCTACCGGAGTATGGAGTAATGAACATGACGGTGCTAACCATAAATTATCACCACGACTTTGTGCTATGGGCTCGATTTGATCATAAATAGAAGACAGATCTGCTCGCCAAATATTACGGCCATTAATAACCCCCAAAGATAAAACTTGGTCATCATTTAAAAGCTGGTTTAGCTTTGTAAGATCTTGCTCACCTGCGACACAATCAAAATGCACGCCTGCGACAGGATATTGCTGAATATCTTCATAGTAATCTTTTACTGAATCAAAGTAGCTTGCCAGTAAAACCTTCACACCTTGTCCATTTAATGTAGCAAAAGAAGTGCGCAATGCACTGCGATACTCATCTGATAGCTCTAGGGCAAGAATTGGCTCATCAATCTGTACCCATTCAACGCCAAGTTCAGCCAACTTTTGTAACACTTGCTGATAAACCGGTAACAATCTCTCCAGAAGCGAAAGCTTATTAAACGGCTCATCTGCACACTTAGCTAAATGCAAATAAGTGACAGGCCCTACCAAAACAGGTTTAACTTTATAACCAAGACTGTGTGCTTCAGCGACTTCTTCAAACAATGCTTGCCAGCTAAGTTCAAAGGTTTGCTCTTTAGAAAGCTCGGGTACTATATAGTGGTAGTTGGTATTAAACCACTTAGTCATTTCACTCGCAGCACAAGCACAACCACTTGGCGCTTTACCTCGACCTACTCTGAATAATGTATCTAGGTCAACACTGCCATCAATATTTACATGACGCTTTGGTGTAGCCCCTACTAATAAACTGGTATTGAGTACATGGTCATACCATGCAAAATCGCCAACCGGGAGTAATTCAATGCCCGCTTCAGCCTGTATAGCCCAATTCTCGGCTCTGATAATTTTGCCTTTCTCTAGTAACTCGACCTGAGTGAGCTCGCCTCGCCAATATGCTTCGACTGCAAATTTGAGTTCTCGTTTTTTGCCAACTCGTGGAAAACCTAAATTATGAATATACGCCATGCTCTTTCCTTAAAATTATACGGATGTTTAGATGGCTAAAAGTATTAACATGAGATAGGATGAAGACAATTGATGGTTTTTCAGTTTTAACATGAACAAAATTAATCAAATAAAATTGTAAAAAATATGATCAAAACATGACAACGCTGTCAAAAATAGTGTTATAGTGATTTTGCTAATTAAACACAGTTTTATGCTGTTTTTATAAACTAGCAAACACGGAAATTAAAGTTATGCAGTTCAGGAATAGGTGAACTCTGAATTTTGCTCACTCTAAGAATGAGATTTATTAAAGATGATAGATATTAAACATTTAAAAACCATTTCAACGCTTAAAGAAACCGGCTCGCTCGTTAATACAGCCCGTGAACTGTTTTTAACTCAATCTGCTTTATCTCATCAAATTAAAGACTTAGAGAACAAATTAGACTGTCAGCTGTTCGAAAGAAAAACACAACCTGTGCGTTTTACACCACAAGGTATGCTACTACTAGAATTGGCCAATGAAGTGTTACCAAGAGTAGAAGCAACCAAGTGTCGATTAAAAGAAAGCCTCAATCAGCCAATTTCTCAACTGCGCTTAAGTGTTGAATGTCACGCATGTTTCCATTGGCTACTGCCGACAATCAAAGAATTTAACAATTTCTGGCCTGACATCCATGTAGATTATGAGCGCGGGTTTAGCTACGACGCCATTCCTGAGCTACTAAACGATGACTTAGATTTGGTATTAACTTCTGACATTCGTGAAGCAGACAAGCTTGAATACGCACATCTATTTGATTTTAAGTTGAAGCTGATTGTATCACCCGATCATGAACTGGCTAAAAAAGCCTACGTCACGGCACTCGACTTAAAAGACGAAACCATTATTTCGTACCCTATTCCTAAAGAACGCCAAGATATTTTTAAGCATTTTATCCAAAATGCACGCTTTGACGGCACATTAAAAACGGTTGACCAGGGATTACTTATTTTCCAGTTAGTCAGTGCCGGTATGGGTGTTGCCGCTCTACCTGATTGGCTAGTGACACCTTATGAAAGCCAAGGATTAATTAAGTCTATTCCTCTAGGCGCACTGGGGTTAAATCGTCCGATGTATTTAGCCATGAAGAAAAACATGAAAGACAACCCTGTCTATCGTCACTTCTTAAATACGTGTAAGCAAAGTAACGGACGATAACCACAGAAATCATCTGGTTGTCTTACTGATTCTATTTTAAACTAGCCCAAATTCTCTTTGGGCTTTTTTATGTTTGAAATCAAAAAGATCATCGGCGGCCTCTTGATGCCCTTGCCACTCACCTTAATTATCTTGTCACTGTGTTTATTATTTATCGCAAAGCAAAATAAAAAGTCATACTTAATTGCTTGGCTTTGTGTTCTTGCCACTTGGTTTATAAGCACACCTTACGGCGCGAACCTGTTGATTGAACCTGTCGAAAAGACACAAGCGCCTTTCAATATTAAAAAACACAAGAAGCTCGATTATATTGTTGTACTTGGCTGTGATGTTTATGCCAACAGCCGTCTGCCAGCAAACGGCCAACTTGGTGGCTGCGCGTTATCACGTTTAGTTGAAGGGCTTCGTCTGGCAAATGCATACCCACGAGCTAAACTGATTGTCTCAGGGTATGGCTTTGGTAAAACCACAGGCGCTGATTTAATGGCTGAGACTGCTAAAAGTTTAGGTATTGCAAAGCACCGAGTGTCGACTAATCCAACAGCCAAAGACACCGCCGATGAAGCAAAACTACTTGCACCAAAATTAGTAGATAGACAAGTTGCATTGGTTACCTCAGCAAGTCATATGGCCAGAGCCAGTGATTTATTTTATGTGCAAGGGGTTGATGTGCTCAAAGCACCGGTGCAATTTTACACTTATACAAATACCCCTACGCATAAGCTTTTTATTCCAGATTCGGGAGTATTAAGAGCGGTTACGAGCCACTGGCATGAAGTCGTAGGTAAAGCGTGGATTGCATTAAGACGATTCATTAACCCTGAAGCTTTATGAATCAGTGCTTAAAAATACGTTAAAATGCTTACTTTTACAGCGCTTTATCGCAATTTAGAAGGCTAAAAGTAGAGAAATGGCGCAAAAAATTGAAAATTAGCCCAATTTTCGGTATAAATGCGCCTTTAAATTAAACCCGCGTATCCGCGTATTAACGACTAGGATCTACGATGAGTAAACTTGATAAAACTGAAGTATTAAGCGCTTTTGAAGCTGCATATGAAGCTGCCCATGGTAAAAAGCCAGAGATCACAACTAAACCTGGCTGGTACAGCATTGACGGTGGCAAAAACATGCGTCTTGCAGATGTAGCAGCACTAACAGAAGAGCTTACTTCTGGTTCTGCGGCTCCTAGCCAAGAAGCGGCTCCTGCTAAAAAAGAAGCAAAAAAACCAGCAGCGCCTGCGAAAACTAAAAAAGCAGCATTTACTGTTGTTAAAGCTAACGAAGAAGGCTACACACCAGAAGAATTCTGGATCATCCGTCTTGCTGAAAAAGAGCATGACTGTCGCCTTCCACGTGGTGTGGTTTAATCCCCACACAGTTAGATATAAAAAAACCGCGTTTACCGCGGTTTTTTTATATCTGATTTTAATATTGAAAGATTAAAATCCAACAGGAGTGAGACCTAAGCCTCACTCACCAGTGAAAAAGTTACTCTTCGAAGAATAACTTCTCGCGTTTTTTAGCATCGACTTCTTGCATTGTAGACGCATCAAATAAACGGCCATTGATCATGGTATGACTGATCTTGTCCGTATCTCTGATATTATCTAGCGGGTTTTTATCTAACACGATTAAGTCTGCTAATTTGCCCGCCTCAATTGAACCAATGTGTTCATCAAGACCAATATGCTTAGCCGGATCAATCGTAGCTGCACGCAATGCTTCATGTGGCGTCATTCCACCTTGTGCAAACATCCAGATTTCCCAGTGTGCCGCTAGGCCTTCACGCTGACCATGTGCACCTAGGTTCACAAGTGTACCTAAATCTTGTAATTCAGCAGACACTCGTGCGTTGTTGAAGTGATTATAGTGGTGATCTGGTGACTTAATACGACGCATTGAACGTGGTAGTAATTGATTCTTAGGCACAAACTTACTTAATCTTGGGTGTGCCCACACATCGGTTTTATCATACCAGTAGTTTTCACCCCAAATACCGCCATAAGCCACACCCAGCGTTGGTGTATATCCTACATCAGTCTGCGACCATAACTGCTTAATATCGTCATAGATATGCGAGACAGGTAAAGAGTGCTCAATACCAGTATGACCATCAACGACCATAGTGAGGTTGTGTTGTAACAATGAACCACCCTCGGGCACTACCATCATGCCTAACTGACGACCCGCTTCTACCACTTGCTGACGCTGTTCACGACGTGGTTGGTTATAAGACTTCACACTAAAGGCACCGACTTTTTGTAAACGTTCTAAGTGGAACTTAGCATCGTCTAATGAATCGACATGTGATGTATACCCCGGCATATTCGCACCGTACAAAATTGTGCCGGTTGAGAAAATACGAGGGCCAACAATTTTACCTGCTTTTTGCATTTCGCTGGCTGCAAAGATCTCTGTGGTATCGTTAGATGGATCGTGAATGGTTGTTACACCTAAAGACAAGCCCGCAAAGTTCTTCCAGTTTTGCTCTGGAATGATCTCGTTGCTGCCTTGCGCACCGTGCGCGTGTACATCCACCAGCCCAGGTAAAATAGTCTTACCTGTTACATCAATCACTTTTGCGCCTTTTGGAATACGCACATCAGCTTGTGAACCCACAGCCTTAATGTGCTTGCCATCAGTCAGCACCACACCATTTTCGATAACTTGCTCACCTTTCATGGTCACAATTGTTGCGCCGGTTAACGCAATCATGCCTTTTGGCTCGGCCATCTTCTGTTTAAAACCAATGTTTGTACCACTGGCTACTTTAAAGTCAGCATCTTCTGCTTTATTGATATCAAACATCCCTGCAAGTGACGCGTGATAAAGCTCAGGCCCTAGACTCCAATATAGTTTATCGCCTTTAGCACTCCATGAAATGCCCTCACCCGCTCTGACAGATAACTGCTCAACAGGGAATTGTTTATCGCTTGGAGAGATATTAATGGTTTTGCCACTTTCAACAAATGGTGTCACAAATACTTTAAAACGTTCAGCAAATGCGAGATATTTACCATCCGGAGATACACGGTACTCTGTCGCATGTTTTGATTCGTATAAAACCTGTGTTTTCCTCGTCTCTAGGTTTACTGCGCGCAATTGCGGTTTAGGCCACCCCGCCATTACAAAGATACGGTCGTTTCTGTCAGCAAACTGAGGTTGGAACCCAGACTCTGTGATGAGATATGATTCACCACCTTTACTTGAAACTTTGTAAATACCCGACTTTAAAGACCACTCAGGCGTTAAAATTGAACTGCCTGAAGTTTTACGGTACACCACTGTGTCGCCATCAGGGCTAAATGTGGGCTCTACATATTTGCCTGGCTGTTTAGTAACCGCTTTACCACGACCTGAGCGTGCTGATACAACACGTACCGAGCCCTGCTCTTTGTCATCCCAAGTGACATAAACAATCTTTTTGCCATCACGAGAAAATTGCGGGAAGAATTCAAAATGATCTTTTTGTTTAGTCAAACGCTTAATTTTGCCCGACTCTAGATCTCTTTTATAAATGTGACCCATGGCTTCAAAAATAGCCATTTCACCGTCAGGAGAGACTTGTACGTTACGAAGCATTTTCACATCGAATTCAGGCTCATCGATGTCCTGAGCAAAACGTAATGCTTTTTGCAGCTTTTTGGTGGTTTCTACTTTGAAGGCTATTTCTTCAACTGACTTGTCTTTCACAGCCAGTTTATGAATTTTACCACCCGCCCAAAATACTAAGTGCTTCTGATCTGGTGTCCAAGCAATGGTTGGATATACACCGTGAATGGCCCAAGTCTCCTGCATATCACGCTCAAGCTCACCATAAAGTTTGGTATGCTCACCTGACTCTAAGTCATATAAATAGAGGCTTGATTGAAAATCGTCACGTTTGATATATGCCAGTGTTCTACCATCAGGTGAAGGGGTTGGACGAATGGCACCGCCCATACCCGATAAGATCACCTCGATCTCACCTGTTTCTCTGTCTAGACGCTTAATTTTATAAATGCCTGCCACTGAATCTTTTGAGTAGTGGAAAGTTTTTCCCGGTGTGGCATCTTGTGAGAAATATACATAACGTCCATCTGGCGAGAACGCAGGTTCACCTAGATCTTTTTGCTCATTTGGACGCTTCGTTAGCTGAACACCATTACCACCACTTTTGTGGTACATCCAAACTTCACCCGCACCTAAAGAGCGAGTACCGGTAAAGTGCTTACGTGCCACGATAAAGTTACTATCAGGGCTCCAAGCAGGACTGTTTAATAAACGAAAAGTTTCTTTGGTAACGGCGGTTTGCTCTGTTCCGTCGGTCTTCATCACCCAAATATTGTCACCACCGCCTTGATCTGAAGTAAACGCAATATACTGACCATCAGGGCTAAAACGTGGTTGCATTTGCCAACCAATGTCTGAGGTTAATTGCGTGGCTTTACCGCCTTTCATCGGCATAGTGTAAATGTCGCCAAGCAAATCAAATACAATGGTTTTACCGTCAGGGCTGACGTCGACATTCATCCAAGTACCTTGCTCTACCGATACTTTCGCATCAATAAACTCACCTTGCGGCGCATCTACTTGCCATTTTTCTGATTTTTCTTCGGCCTGTGCACTGCCAAGTGCCAATGACACAGACAGTGCGAGCGTACTATAAAACTGTTTTTTCATCTTGTTGTCTCTCAGTTGTCATCACTAAAGATTACAGCTGATTGCAACAAAATATCGAATGATATGCCAGAAAAAGCCACCAATTGCAGATTTTATCGACGGTACCAGTTACGGGGGTCAAACTGGTAATAATCTGTCAGTAACGTGAATAACTCTGGGTCGTATTGCTTCAGCTCAAACGGTTTTTCTATAAATGTTTCGGTCAGCACCGCAAAAAATTCCGCCTCATTGGTTGCCCCATAACTATGCATAACATGATGCATGCCGTAAGCAACATGACTTTTAAGGTTTGAGTAGGCACGGGTAAACACTTTACCCCATTGATGATACATGGCCTGTGAACGTAACTGGGGTGTACCATTGGTTTGCCCTGTTTGCTGATCGAGCTGATGAGCAAATTCGTGAAATACCAAATTATGGCCATCTTCAGGTAACCTATGCCCTTCAATTACGTTATCCCAACTTAAAACCAAAGTACCACCGGGCCAAGATTCCCCTTGCCTAACTGCGGTGTGGTAATTAACTAACCCTGCGGCATCGCGACTTTGCTGTGGCGCATAGTAGCTACTGGGATATAACAGCACTTCTTTTACATTTGGATATAAAGGCCATTGACTGTTCAGCACCAATAAACAAGCATCGGCGGCAATCAGTAAGGCCATGGCACGATTCACTTTTAAACCATCGCGGCCTAACACGCGCTTTTCACCTAAAAACCAAACAATATGATTTTCGAGCTTTTCGCGGTCTTTATCGGTCATATTACGATAGATAGGCATATATTTAAGTAAAATTTGCTTATCTTGCTCTGACAGGTTTTGCTCAGTATATTTATGCTGCCAATATTGCCTCATCACATCGTGCCATCGCCAATAAGTCACTACAAAAACCGCAAGTGCCAACATTAAGAAAATATTTATCATGTGAATTCTCTTTACTCTATTAATGACTTAGTTGGTACGAGTTGCAGCGATTTCAATATAGCTTTGATAAAATCCAAGAAACTTAAGAATTATAAGATAGAACACTCAGCCATGACTTTACCTATAGCCCAGATAGAAGCTGATTTTCACGCTCATATTGACTCATCTCCGCTTGTGATCAGCGCCAGTACCGGTTCAGGTAAATCAACTTGTTTACCCGTTTGGGCAAAAAAAATTGGCCGAGTGTTGGTAGTACAACCAAGACGTATTGCCTGTACGTCACTTGCAGAATATTTAGCAGAGCAGAGCCAGCAGCCGCTTGGAAAAGAAATTGGCTACGCCATTCGTTTTGAAAGCCACTTTGATGAAAACACCCAAGTGGTGTTTGCCACACCCGGTGTCGCACTGCGGTGGTTTTTTGAGTCTAAATTAAAAGAGTTTGATGTGGTCATGCTCGATGAATTTCACGAGCGACGCTGGGATATGGATTTGCTGCTTGCTCTTCTTAAAAGTCACCAAGCCCATAAACTGGTAATCACCTCTGCCACACTAGATACACAGCCTTTATGTGATTATTTACACGCAACACACCTGCACAGTGAAGGCAAAATGTTCCCCGTCGAAGAGACTTTTATTGCAGATGATATGAGGGCGATGCCAAGCAAACATGACTTAGCTCCAAGGGTATATCAAGCTTGCACTCAAGCATTGAATAGCACCCAAGGCGATATTTTGGTGTTTTTACCGGGCAAAGGCGAAATTCAAAGTGCCGCAAGTGCGCTCAAGGAGTTAGATGCCATTATCATTGGTTTGTACAGTGGTTGTCATAAGTCTCAGCAAGATTTAGCGCTCAAGCAACAATCAAAACAGCGTATTATCTTAGCAACCAATGTTGCTGAAACCTCATTGACCATACCCAATATTACTTGTGTGATTGATTCAGGCCTTGAGCGTCGTACCCATCTTCGTGGCGGTAAAACGGTACTGGCACTAGAAGCCATAGCTGCGGACTCTGCAAAACAACGACTTGGCCGCGCTGGTCGGACACAAGCAGGTCGCTGTATTCGCTTATATGGTCAATATGCGCCTTTGATAAAAACCACGCCGCCAGAAATTCACAGAGAAGCCTTGTCTGAATTGGTATTAGCGAGCGCCTGTGCTGAGTTCAATATACATGAGTTACAATTTTTAGAGCCATTGCCGAGTAGCTCGTTAAATACCGCCATTGCGAAATTACAAAAAGTCGACGCCCTTGATAACGATTTAAACGCCACTGATCTTGGCAAAGTGTTATATCCGCTGCCCATTGACGCAGAATTTGCATACTTAATTACACAGATGCCAAGCGGAGCGCTTAAACAAGCCATGATCGATGCCATCGCCGTTTTAAGTGTGCCAGCAAGGGTTTATCAGCTACCTAATAATTCAGAGCAACTTGAAGAATTAAACAAAGCTCTACCCAATCATTGCGATCTAGAACTGGCGATTAATCTACTTCGAGGTAAAGCCCCTCATGTAAATGTAGAACAAAACGCGTTTGAAGAGGCCAAGCAATTTAGCGCACAACTACGAGAGGCCTTTTCATTACCAGAGCTGAGTAAAGCCGCGAATTTCGATAGAAGTACATTCTTACAACATATAGCTCAAGCTCGGCCTGATTTACTCTACATAAAGAGAAATAATCGACGTGGTGCTTTTGGTAACGGTCATAACGAAGTGATACCAGCCAAAGAGTCTCGCATTAACGACAAAGCGCAAGCAATGATTGTGTTAGACACGTATGCCATGGCCGGTAAAGGCACAAAACAAGCCATGACACTGGCAACCTGCGCCGCACCTATACCACGGAGCCTTATTAGTGAATACGCAAAGTGCGAAACCGCACTCAACCAAGCTGAAATCATTGATGATGAGATTATGGTGAATGTTAGCCATATATTTGCTGATGTCGAACTCTCATCAAAACTTGAGCCTGTTACCTCAGACTCCCTCATTCCCGCCTGTGTCGAACTCATTTTAAACAATCAATTATTACAGGGCGTTGCAGAGCAAGTTACAGAAGCGATTGATTATCATACCCTTTATAACTTATCAGAAAATATCACAGAGGCACTACCAACAGCCGAGCAATATTTGCTAGAAACGTTAACGGATTTAGGGATTCGTGAGCAAGATGATTTGGCTTTAATAGAACCTGAAGACTTATTTTATCAAGGCATAGAACCTTGGTTAATCGAACCATTTAAAGAAAAACACCCGTTGAAAGTCAATTTACCTGAGTTAAAATTATCGGTTGAATATTTCTTCAAGGCAAAGCGTTTAACCCTTCATTATCATAGTGGTGCGCGCAAAGATGCACCTAAAAGATGGGAGTTACCAACTTGGCAAGGGTTTAAAATTCAGTATAAAAAAGCGAGTAAAGTGGTTGATTTGAAATAAAAAAACCCTCGAAAATGTCGAGGGTTTTTAAATTTAACAGGCTAACTTAAATTAGAACTTAAAGTTAACACCTGCTGTGAATGTACGTCCGTACATATCATAGTAACCGTTATCTGAATCATATACACCTGGTACACGAGGTGGTGTTACGTCAAATAGGTTATTGATGCCTGCTCTCACTGTTAATTGCTCAGAAATATTGTAGCGAGCATTTAGATCAAACTCAGTATGAGAGCGGATATCGTTGTAGTTGTTGTTTTCAATTGTCCAAACACGGTCACGAACAGTTGAGTGACGGTACTTAGTGAATAGACCAACATATAAGTCATCAAGTGTATAACCGATGCTTAAAGTCGCTTTCCAACGAGGGTAACGCTCTTCACCCACTGTAGGGTTGAACGAGTATTGTTCATCGTTCACATCGTCAATACGCTCGTTCTCAGCAAGGTAGTTTGCGATAGCGCGGAACTTGAACTCACCGAAAGACGTATCAAGCTTGTAGTTAGCTTCAATGTCAACACCCTTCATCTCGATGTATGCTAGGTTAGCTGAAGCAGCTTTAACTTCGATGATGTCTAAGTTTGCACGACGGTCAAATAACTGACAATACTCGTTTGTTGCAAAGTTAGAAGAGCGGTAACAGTTGTTAACGATTGTTTGAGCGCCAACAAAAGTTAGTGCATCTTCAATCTTATAATTCCAGTAGTCAACAATTACGCCAAGGTTATCAGTCGGAGTATATACGATACCGAATAATGTATCTTCTGAAGTCTCTTCCTGAAGGTTCGGGTTACCACCATTTACACTTTGTGGTGTAACTTCACGCCATGCCTGACTTGGTCTCCACTCATCTGCAACTGGAATTCCATCCGCCGCACAGTTAGCACGAATTGCTGCTTTAAATTGATCTTCAGCGGCTTCAATTTGTACTGCATCACATGGATCACGGTAAGATGCAAATGACTGTGTACCTGTGTTAAACAAATCGTCTAGCTCTGGCGCACGAACTGATTTCGAACGTGTAGCTCTAACACGGATATCGTCAATTGGCTGCCACGCAAAACCAACTTTGTATGCACTGTTACGACCTACTGTAGAGTAATCCATCGCACGGTATGCAATATCTAGTGATAGTTCTTCAGCTAAGAAAGTATCAGCCAATAGTGGGATAGATACTTCTAAACCAAGCTCAGTTACGTCAAACTCACCGTCCCATGCACGAACAAAGTTGTTGAAAAGTAAGTTGTTCTGCATTGCTGCACCTGGCGTTCTTTCACCACGCTCTTCACGGTATTCACCGCTTAAAGCAAACGAAATTGCACCTGCTGGTAGTTCAAAAGCAGCACCTGAGATAGACGCACCTAGAACTTTCTGGCTTTTAACACTGTGCTGTGTACCATCAGTATTTACATAGTTTAATGCTTCTTCTGATGCTGCATTTTGGCCAAGTAAGTTTAACGGAGCACAACCTGCAATAGCACCAACAACTTCGCCAGCATCATTTCTGTCTGCACAAACAATAGAGCCGTCAAGAAGTGTTGCATCAAGCGCGTTATCTAAGTGTGCTTCTAAAAGCTCACCGCCCCAATGCGCGTCTTCTGTATTTCTACCGTAGTTGTAATAAACTTCGTAGTCATACTCATCCATGATAACGCCTTTCACAGATAGAGTACCGCTGAAGTACGCTTGATCATTGTAGAATTGACGCTTACCGCCACCTACACCTAACTTAGTGATCCAAGCTACGTCGTCTGGATTTGCACCTTGCTCATTGAAGATATCTCTTGCATCTTGACCCCAGAAAGGGTTATCAACACGAATAGGCTTTGCAAGGAATACTGGGCTTGAATCAGATACAGATGACGTTTTACCATAAGCCATTTCAAAGCTAACACTATGATCGTCATTAATATCTTTGTTAATTGCCGTGAACGTATTTAGACGCTCAAGAGGCACTGCAATGTATGTATGATCTAGGAATTTATAACCGTCAGCATCTTCACCGAAAAAACGGTTTTGTGCATTTGGAGCTGGACGAGGACCGATACCTGTATTTGCAGTGGCCAATTCACCATTAGGACCAAACGTGTAACTTTGACCACCAAGAGTTACCATGCCCTTACGGTCGTAAGCGCCTAATACTTGAGGTAAACCTTGGAATTCTTGCGGTGCTAAAACGAACTGAGGAATACCATCTTCTTCACCTGTATTCTCAGGGTTACGCATAGTAACAATCGTGTCACGGATAAAGTCTCTGTCACGACCATCTAATTGACCAATGTTTGAATATGTTGCATTAAAAATGAAGCTGTTATCTTCATTCTCGCTACCAAACGTTAGTGAGAATACGTCTTCTTCACCATTGTCTTGTTGCGGTCTTGAAGTTAGAGCATCAATGCTGAAACCGTCATAAGAGTCTTCAAGGATGATGTTAACAACACCAGCCATTGCATCAGAACCGTATACAGCTGAAGCACCACCATGAGTAATTTCTACACGCTTGATTACCGCAGTTGGGATCATGTTAAGGTCAACTGCAGAGCTTGTAACACTTGATGATACAAAACGCTTACCATTTACTAGGACTAGAGTACGACCAGTACCTAAGCCACGTAGGTTAGTTGTACGAATACCAGCACCGAAAATACCTTGGCCAGTAGTTAAAGAAGTACCGATATCAGCAGATGGTGTTGAATCTAAAAGATCACCAACGTTTGTAATACCTGCATCGCTTAGGTCTGCACCTGAGAAAACTGTCACTGGAGTAGGCGCTACTTCAGAATAACGTTTGATACGAGAACCAGTAACCTGGATGCGCTCTACTTTTTCTTCTTTTGCTTCTGTCTCTTCAGCAGCAAAAGTATTTGCTGAAAACGCAGCTGTTGAAGCCGCACCAAAAGCAATCGCTAAGCGAACTGCTTTTGAAACTTTATTGTTTAACATTTATTTCTCCCTGATCTCACTTCGTAAGATTTTGTTTTTTTAATGTTTTTATTGAACTACTGCAAACTTAACAAATGTACCTAATGCAATACTCCGGCAACATACTAATAGCAGGAACAACAAAAGGTCAACCAATTGGAGATAAAAATTTACACTTTCTTCAACAATAGTGTTTGTGAACAACCTAGGTTAACGAAAAATAAATACTTGATGGGTCTAGAGAAAAGTGAACGAACAGCGATCGTAAATAAATTCTGATTAACGAAGTAAAAAATTAGAGCATTTAAATAATACGCATTTCCTAATCAGTAATTACCAAATACTTTAGTTGGTCTAAGCTTAATAAGTTCAATTTCGGATCCCTGAACACTTCTCTGCAGAAATAACAACCGCGATTAAGCCATTAGATGTGTCTCTTAGCTCTCTAACCACTACCTCAGAGTAAAATTGAGTATTTCTAATTTTATGCAACAATTTTTCGGTATTTTCTGCTGCCTGTTTAAGTTCATTCAACCTTAACAATAATAACTCAAGCTCTGATTCGAATAGTTTATATGCTTGTTCAAAGTCAACGCTTTTATTTTCAGTTATAAATTGGTAAAACGCCGGAAGATTTGTTGCTTCAAGACTGACTTTTTCTAATGACTGAAATGAAGATATAAACTGCTCTATTTTTTCTTTATATAAATTGCTAGATTTATTATTAATTAGTTCGTTCACTAGCGCTTTTAAATCTGTAAGCACATTCTCTTTAACCGCTAAACCCGCTTCAAGGATCTTCCTGTTGGGCTCAACTATTATTGAACTTTTATGATGACATACAAGGTGTAATTTACCTTTTGATTTTAATACTCTATGTATTTCACTTAAACTTAAATCGACATCTGAATATTCAAGAGCAAACTGAGATATAACCGCATCGAATTCAGCATCTGTAAAAGGCATTTTTTCAGCTGGAATATTAGAAATAAAATTTCCATTTATAAGCTTTGTTACTTTGTCATTTATTGTTGCCTGATCTATCCCTACACACTCATGTTGAGAGACAGATTGTATTAATTCTATTACCGCACCATTGCCAGTACCAATATCTAGCACTTTTGAATGTTTATCTAAAGTTCTAGAAAAGTTCTGCCATAAGGCTTTTATCTCACCTTGATAATTCATTTTAAAAGCATCACCAAATGAAGTTATATATCCTTGTTCCCAATATTCCGACCAGTGCTCACTCATATTGTTTCCCCTCTAGAAGTTAAAATAAAAAAACCCCTCAATTGAGGGGCTTATATTTATACTAATAAGTTAATATTAGAAGCTGATGCTGTAACCTGCAAATACTTCACGGCCGATATGACCAGCGTAGTATAGAGTGTCGTCGTTCCAGAAACCTTCGTCATCTTTTACAACGCCTTTATCAAACAAGTTACGTGCACCTAATGTGAATGTACCGTATGACTCAGTGAAATATTTAACATTAATGTTATGTGTTACGTACGTTGGATCATGATTCTCACCTTTGTAACGGAAGTTTTCAGGCTTACCATCACCAAGGTCTAGATACTGGTCTTCATATACTGAAGAAATAATATCTGTTGTCCAAGCTACTGATAGGTTGTCTAACGAGTAGTTTACATTGAACTGTGAACGCCAATCAGGTGTACCTGGCATACCGATAAAGTCTTGTGACGGACCTGAGAAGTATACGTCGCCAGCTGACTCAAGTAAGTAAGTAGTTGTATTGCTTACTGAGAAATCACCGAAGCCAGTTTCGAACTTGTACTCTAGGTTCAAGTCTAGACCTTTTCTTGACATGAATGCGCCGTTCTCAGAACGAGTTACAACATCACCAAGTACTGCACCGCTCGCATCACGTTCAAGCTTAACACCTGGGTACTTCGCCATTAGGTCGTCAAGTTGACCACCTACTTCAGCGTTGATAAGTGATTGAACTGTGATAGAAGAAATTACGTTACTAACTTCTAGTGAGAAGTAGTCTAGTTTAACAGCAAAGTTCTCGATACCTGAATATACGATACCAGCATTGATGTACTCAGACTCTTCTGGACCTAACTGGTCGTTACTTTGAATAAGGTTATCGAACTGACGAGATTTACAGTCAGAAGCCGCAATGCCTTGAGCTTCACAAGCTACATAGTCAGTTGCACTTGTTGCACTGAATGATGTTGCAGCTAGTAGCTCATCAAGAGATGGCGCGCGGAAACCTTCAGAATATGATGCACGTAGTAAAATCTCATCTGTTGGACGATATTCTACTTTTACGCTTGGGTTAGATACTGTACCGAAGTCGCTGTAATCATCGCGACGGATAGCAGCACTTACAATTAAATTGTCAGTGAACGGCATTGCGATTTCATAGAAGAAAGCAGTCGTATCACGTTCACCCATTGAAGAGTTACCTGCTGAACCACCAATTAGACCTGCTTCAGATTGTGCGTCGTACTGAGAGTCAAATGATTGGTCAAAGTACTCACCACCAAAGTAGTGCTGAATCTCGCCACCAGCAAGTTCACCTGCTGCGAAACCAATACCGAAGAAGTAGTGATCCATTTCGTTTTGGTTTTCAGTGTAAGTGGTAGAGCGAAGGTTATTGATGCCTTCTTCAGAACCTAGATCAATACCATACTTTTCATTGTAAGCAAGACCTGAGTAACTTAAGTAGTAACGACCAACTGAACGGTAGTCTAACTTAGCTTTGTGATAAGCGAATTCCCACTCGATTGAATCGCCAGCGATGCCTTTAAGACCAATCATGTAATCTTGTTGATAGTCAGTTACTAAACCATCACGGTTACCGATACCATACCAACGGAAGTAGCCTGTTACTTCTTCGTTATAAGGGTTGTGCTCATTACCTGCTGCCATGTTGTTCCACTTGGCAGCTGGCGGCGCATAACGACCGAAAGAATCATTACGGCTTAACATCGCACGAGCATATAGCTCGATTTCATCTGTGATTTCATAGTTAGAGCTAACCATGATTGAATCTTTGTTTGTAGAAGCCATGTTTGCAGAAACGTTAGCATATGCGAAACCACACACTTCACCGCCGCCAACACCACCTAATAGTGAACCTTGGTCAAGTTTACCAACGAAACCTGGTACGTTTGCAGCTAAATCATCACACTTAGCTGAAGCAACAAAACCATCAGGGCCAAGAATAGTTGCACCGTAGTAACTTACACCTACTGTTTCATCATAGATTGAAACTAGGCCGTCACCATTTGTATCTTCCCAAGAAGCCGCTGTGTATTCGCGATCTTTGTCGAAAATAGCGCCTTGCTCTTGGTGGTCATATACGAATGTGATGTTGCCTTTGTCTGAGCTAACACCGAATGAAAGTGACATTTGCTTTGTATCAGCACCTTCATTTGAAGGACGACCAAATTGAACGTCGAATGATGCACCTTCAAAATCTTTCTTAAGAATGATGTTGATTACACCAGCGATTGCATCTGAACCATAGATAGCAGAAGCACCGTCTTTTAAGATTTCAATACGCTCAACAGCTGCCATTGGAATAGAGCTTAAGTTTGCTGATGAACCGCCAAGTGATGGAGAACCAGCAACACGCTTACCGTCAACTAGTACTAGGGTACGGTCACTACCAGCACCTAAAAGGCTTACTGTAGATTGAGACTGTGCAGAAGAACCTGAACTTGGTACGAAAGAACCAAAGCTGTTTGAAGTAACGCTACGAAGTGCATCAGCAACAGAAATACGACCTTGTTCTTCAAACTGTGCAGTAGTAATTACTTCTACTGGGCTTGCACCTTCAAGATCCGTACGCTTGATACGAGAACCAGTTACTTCGATACGCTCAACTTTTTCTGCACCGTCTTCGTCTGCAGCAAAAGTATTCGCTGAAAATGCAGCTGTAGAAGCTGCGCCAAAAGCGATCGCTAAGCGAACTGCTTTTGAAACTTTATTATTTAACATGTTATCTCCCTGGGACCACTTGTTAGTAGCTTTTATAGTTTTGTGAGGGTTATCCCTCTTATAGGTAATTGCAACATATGCAATAAACTAGTTGCATACTAAACAACAGAGATTATTCATGTCAATTAAAAATATGACCAATTTGCAACACTAAATACACATAACTGTACCTTTTTTAAATAATTAGACCATAAAAACACTTTTAGTTGCCAAAAACAGAACAAACGACAGGAACTTGAGTGCAAAAAGGTAAATAATAGGTACAATTGATTTACATCAAAATACATTAAAAAGATATTTTTAATAATTCGTTAATTGTCAAAAAGGGTATGTTGCTTGCTCGTGAAATTGAACGCGTTAAAGTGAACTTGAAACATGTTAAGAATGGGCATGATTTGCTTTTGAATGTAATGCTCGTAATCAACTTGCTGAAGATCTTGATTACTCAATACTGCTGTAGGGCCTGATTTAGAAATATAGTAGTTAATAATCGTACCTTTACAAAAGGTAATGCCAGCAGATTTTGGTAGCGTTTTCGCGGCTCTGACATGGGGTGGGATATTCTTAACATACTGCTCAAGTGGCTTACCTAAGCGTTTTTTGTAGATGAGTAAGTGGTCATTTTCGCCACTAAGGATCTGTTCAATATATTTTTGCGCGACAGATTCTAGATCTCCTTCTGAGAATAACGTTTCAACTAACTCCTTTTGGAATAATTTTGCTATGTCAGTCCAATCACTTCTGACTGTCTCCATACCTTTGAATACCAGCTCAGATTGACCATCCTTTTCTACTCTGCCCACATAACGTTTTTTTGAGCCGGTTTCTTGCCCACGGATAGTCGGCATAAAAAATGGGCTGTAATGCGTTTCGAATTCAATTTCTAAATGACTTTGAATGCCAAAACGTTCTTCGCATTCTAAAGACCAAGTTTGGTTGATTTTTCTTTGTAGCACTTTGCCTATTTCGTGACTTTGTTCACCAGTTAACTCTTCTGGTAAGGCAACAAAAGTTGAATCTGTATCCCCGTAGATAACTTCATATCCCCAACTTTCGAGATATTTACGCGTTGTTAGCATAATTTTATGACCGCGAAGGGTAATGGAGCTAGAAAGCCTAGGGTCATAAAAACGACACCCTTTTGAGCCTAATACACCGTATAAACTATTCATTATAATTTTGATAGCTTGCGATAACATGGCATCGCCCTGCTCTTTGGCGTTTTGTCGTTTCTCTGACAATTGCTCGACCAATTGAGGCAAATGATGTGCTGATGTAGAAAAATACCCGCCGTTGAAGCCTTCTAATGCATTCTCTTGGTTTTCTAAACCTTTAATAAGTCCAAGGGGATCTATAAAAAAAGTCCGAATGATGGATGGATATAGGCTTTTAAAATCAAGTACGAGTACATTTTTATAAAGGCCGGGTTTTGACTCCATGACATAACCGCCAGGGCTCTCAAAAGACACACCATGCTCGGCTAAATTTGGCGCGATATAGCCACTTCGATGTAATAAAGGTAAGTATAAATTAATGAAAGCAGCCACTGAGCCGCCCATTTTTTCGAGCTCCAAACCTGTCATTTGCGTTCGGACAATGGCAAATTCTAACAAGTTTAGTTTTTTAAATATCGACATAACAAGCATGCAGTCTTGAAGGTTGTAAGCTGCTAAAGCGAGTTTATCTTCATTAAATTGTCTGATAATTTCAGACAAGCGGTTATCTTGTTGGATAAGCTTTTGCTCACCTAAGATTTCACTCGCCACATTAGCTAAGCTAAAACTCGGAAAGTGATACGTGGCATTTTTCATGGTATCAATACCATCAATAACCACTCGGCCTGAAATCAAAACTCGAACATAGTTGCCTTTATAAATATCTATAGAGGCGTTATCACGCCCTAAACAAAGTTCCATACCCAGTGCTTCAGCCCGCTCAGCTAAAACCACAAAATCAAACTCAATGACATTCCAACCAATAATCACATCAGGATCTATGGCCTTCACTTGCTGCATTAATACTTGCAGCAGTTCAATTTCGTCCTCTACCCAAATAATACTTTGCTCTGTTTGCTGAGGTGCCCCAATCATGATGACACTTTTATAGTGCTCGCTGACAAGGCCAACCGAAAAAAGTACCCCTTGTCCATCACACTCAATATCAAGTGACAGCATAGAAAGATTTGGCTTGTAGTCTGGGTTTTCTTTTAACTTTGCATCCGTGATCTCGATATAACCATTACGTTGCTTCACTTTTCCACTTACCCAAACACCGCCTTTTATGAATCGTTCCATTAAATAACGGTCGCAATGACGAATATCATCCTCATACAAACGCATATGCAGAGAAAAGCGTTGCTTGACTTGAAATAGATGCTGATTAGAAGAAAAGTAACAGGCTGCAACGGGCTCACCGTCGAAGTGCTTTAATGAAAGTGGTTTTATGTCACATTGCAACCCTTGCTCTTTGATAAGGCTTCTAGCTTGCGCTACATCTGAATGGCGAATAAAAAAAACAGATTGCTGATCGGGTATAATTACCTTGGCTGGACCTTGCGATGTCATAAGCCAATAACAAAGACACAACTTCCCCTGCTGATTAAATTGCTGGCGTGATAGTATAAAGCCTTCGTATACAGCTTGTGCCAAGATAAAACCCCATCTAAAATATCAAACACTGTAATTATATACATACCGTACTTTTTAGGCGACCTTCATGCTTTCAGATGCATTAAAAAAAACAATTAGAACAACACACACCAGCATTGCTGAAAGCTTAGACGGTTATAGACCGAGAAAAAGCCAAAACTATCTAGTCGCAGAAATCGCCAAAGTATTAGCGGGCGAATACCATAGATCGCAAAAAATTTGTGTAATAGAAGCTGGAACAGGTACAGGTAAGTCCCTAGCCTACTGTTTAGGCGCCCTGCCTTTAGCATTAGCTAAAAAGAAGAAACTCGTCATTTCTACTGCGACTGTTGCCTTACAAGAGCAACTCATTGAGAAAGAATTACCTTTTTTTAAAGAGCACTCAGGGCTCGATTTTAAGTTTGATTTGGTAAAAGGCAGGCATAGATATATCTGTGTGCACAAATTAAATTCAGCACTAGATGAAGACATGATGCAAATGTCACTCGTGCCTACATTAAGTTCCCCACTCTCTGAGCAAGAAAAAAATTGCCTCGTGGCACTACAAAACGCCTATCAGAATAAACAGTGGCAAGGTGATAGAGACAGTTGGGCCGACACCATTCCTGATCGAGTATGGAACTTAATTGCCTGCGATAAACATGCATGTCAAAGACAAATGAAATCTCATCATTTATGCCCCTTTCATTTAGCACGACAAAAAATGGCGCAAATGGATGTACTTGTTATTAACCATGCTCTGTTACTTGCTGACTTAGAGCTCGGTGGCGGCAAAATATTACCTGAGCCCGATGAGACTTTTTATGTCATAGATGAAGCGCACCATTTACCTCATATCACTAGAGACTTTTCATCCGCAGCGGCAACCATTAAGGGCACATTAGATTGGATTGAAAAACTTTTAAAGTTCAGTCAAAAGATGGCCAACGCCATTGTGTCGCAAAAAGCCATTGGTCAAAACTTTAAACTCAATGACGCTGCGAATGACGCGGCTAAAGATTTAAGGTCGGTCAGAGATCTGCTAGATCAAGCTGATTTTAATTATAACGATGACGACACTTATCGATTCGAACACGGTATTGTACCAGAGCAACTCACTCTCAAAGCCAAAGACATCAGCGATGCAACGCTCGATGCTTTAAGAGCACTCAATAAAATGCATGATGCACTTACTTTAGATGTCAGTGATGGTGATGTTACGGCATTCTTAGCCGATCCCCTTTTGGCCGAAAGTGGGCAGTACATCAACCGCCTTGAGCAACTACAAAAACTGTGGTTCAGCTACGCCAGTAAAGGTGACTCTATTCCGCATGCTCGCTGGATAAAGCGACTTGAATACAAAAACCACCACGACCATTTACTCTGCGACTGCCCAATTGAAGTGGGTTACTACTTAAAAGATAAACTTTGGCGCGAATGTGCAGGCGCCGTATTATGTTCAGCAACGCTAAGTGCACTCGGTACGTTTGACCATTTCGCCAAAGAAAGTGGGTTAAAAGGTGAAGAAGGCGTACAATATATTAAAGCTAATTCACCGTTTGATTATCCCAAACAAGCGACGCTTCATATACCTACAACAGATAAAGAGCCCACTGATAAAGCATTCAGTGACTTTTTAGCCGATGCTTTGCCTAAATATTTAGACCGAACAAAAGGTAATTTGGTGTTATTTGCCTCTTACTGGCAGATGGAACATGTTACAAAAAAAATGCGCCTGAAAAACTGGCAAATTCTTGTGCAAGGTGAATTTTCTCGTGATGCCCTACTGAAAAAGCACAAGTCTCGTATTGATTCTGGCCATGGCAGTATTTTATTTGGTACGCAAAGCTTGTCTGAAGGACTCGATTTACCCGGTGCCTATTTAGAAAATTTAGTCATAACTAAGATCCCTTTTGCAGTACCTACCTCCCCTATAGAAGAGGCACAAGCTGAGTTTGTTACAAGTAAAGGTGGTAATCCATTTTTATCAATCACAGTACCCGATGCCGCAAAGAAATTAGTACAAAGCTGTGGTAGACTGCTGAGAAAAGAAACCGATCAAGGAAAAATCACGCTCCTTGATAGGCGTTTGGTCAGTAAACGGTATGGTAAAGCCATGCTAGATACCCTCCCGCCATTTAAAAGACAAATAGATTATTAATGTTTGAATTTGCGCTCGACCCCACAACTTGGGGCTTATTGTGTTTGGTTGCTCTCATAGCTGGCTTTATTGATGCGGTAGCTGGCGGCGGCGGTATGTTAACTGTACCAGCTCTTCTTACAGCAGGCTTACCTCCGCACATGACGTTAGGGACCAATAAACTTGCTGCAAGCTTTGGCTCAATTACTGCCAGTGTCACCTATTATAAAAAGAACTTATTCAACCCTAAGTTTTGGGCAGGGTCTATACTAGCAACCGCCATAGGCGCACTTCTCGGTACCCTATTGGTTGATCATCTTAGTATTGAGTTTTTAAATAAACTACTACCAGTGATCATCATTGCTGTAGCCTGCTACAGTTTATTTGGTAAATTTAGCACTGAGACCAGTCATCATTTACCAGCTAAAACCTTACAACTAAAAATAAAACAATGGTCACAAGGGTTAAGTTTAGGTTTTTTTGATGGTTTAGCAGGTCCTGGTACGGGCACTTTTTGGACTGCATCAAATAGCCTACTTTATAAAATGAGTTTATTGTTGAATTGCGGACTCGCGCGCTCAATGAATTTTGTGTCGAATTTTATTTCGCTGATCACCTTTGTCGCATTAGGTCATGTTAACTTTTTACTTGGCATTACCATGGGGCTATTTTTAATGGTAGGCGCCTGGATAGGTGCGCACTCAGCAATTAAGTTCGGTAATAAGCTAATAAAGCCACTTTTTAATAGTGTCGTTATCGTACTTGCCGGTAAACTTATTTATGAGGCTTACTTTATATGAGTCAAGCCATTGTCAAATTACAGCAGCAAATTGAGCAGCTTGCTCAGCATGCTCACCAATTTGATAAAGCTAAGTGGTTTGATAAAAACCGCTACATTCAAGCACAGCCAAGTTTATTTGCACACAGCGTGTTTGCAACCAAAAGCTTAAAACTTTGTGACTATGTAGATGAAATCAAGGAAGCATTTGCAAGGTTGCCGAGCCCTGAAAAGCGCCATGCCTATGCATTCGCCCTCGAAAAATTAAGCACTCAAATAGAAGCTGTTATAAAGGTATTAAAATCGACGCCTGTTTGGGCCAAAGAGAATAAGTTTACCCAGCCTAAAAAAGCAAAAGTCTATAAGCAAGCAGTTAAGAAAATCATGCAAAGCTCTCATGAGCTGTATCAAGAGCTATCACAAAACCATGAATTTGAGCGCCGTTTACAAGAGATGATCGATATGCGTAAGCAGCAACTTGTGTCGGCGAGTACCGCTGAAGCGAGTAAAATCAATCACGAGATCTTAGCGCTACATGCTCGACTTGGCCGATGTCGAAAAGCAATAACCGCCACAGAAGACAAAATTCAACAAGTTGAAAAGCAACAAAACCGCTAATGATTTTCTATCACCCTCTATACAGTGCTATACAACTGCCTGAGAGGCACCGCTTTCCAATAAAGAAATACCAAAAACTTGAAAATGCAATTCGTGCAATGGGGTTTTCCGAGCGAGTATTTAAACCAAAACCAGCTAGCTTAGCGCAAATCAAACTTTGCCATGATGCTGATTATGTCGATGCATTTGTGAACGGCGCTTTATCTGAGAAAGCAATCAAAAAAATGGGTTTTCCATGGTCAACAACATTAGTTGAAAGAACCTTACTTTCTGTTGGCGCAAGTATCGAGGCAGCAGAATACGCATTAGAGCAAGGCCTTGGGTTAAACCTTGGTGGCGGCTATCACCATGCCAAATTTGATCATGGCGCTGGCTTTTGCATTTTTAACGACCATACCATCACTGCACAAAATCTGATACAGCAAGGCCTTGCTGAACGCGTTGTGATCCTCGATTGCGATGTTCACCAAGGAGATGGTACTGCTGATATTTTACATGACAACGACAACATCATTACTTGCTCTTTGCACTGCGCTCAGAATTTCCCCCGAGCAAAAGCGCGCTCAGATCTTGATTTCGAGCTCGAAAAAGGTTGTACAGACGCACAATACTTGCAAACGCTAGAACAAGCTTTAGATTTAATTAAGCGTCTCTATCAACCTGATATTATTATTTATAACGCCGGTGCTGATATTTACCATAAAGATGAACTCGGTTTACTAGACATCAGCCTAGCAGGTGTATTAGAGCGTGATAGAAAAGTAATTTCATTTTGTAAAAACAGCGATATCCCTTTATCGATTGGACTTGGCGGTGGCTATCAACGCAATGAAGAACAACTGATTGAAGTACATAAACAACTTTTATTCGCTGTGTTCGAAAACTATTGATTTTTAGTATAAACTCAAAAAATAAAAACATTAGGAAGATGACATGAAACTACATGATGATGTGCACAACTATTACGAAAAAGTCATGTTAGATCGCATCGTTGAGCGCAATCTACAAGACAAATACGATGATGATGTAATGGCTGATTTTTGCTGTACAGTACTTAATCAACTACCTGCAAGGTATATTCGCTATGATGTAGACATGGCTTTTTATTTACCCCAACACGAGCGTATCCAAATGGAGCAAAGAGTTGATATTGCAATTGATGTTGCCATGACACAAGTGGCTAAAAGAGGTTCAACGGTCAGTGAGTAATTTTTAGAAATGAGCAATAATTTAGAAAATGCACCAATCCATGTGAAATTAGCAGTCGACTTAATAATGTTATTAGAACAGCATGAAATACCAGCCGAAGACGTACTTGCTGCACTAGAGATTGTAAAATCTGACTTTCAAAATAAATTAAACAATGAAGCTAGCACAAACTAGCTTCATGTCACTTTGCTTGCTACGTGTTAGGCTGTTTTTAAATTCTCTGAGTTGAACTCTAACAGGCCGAGCTTATATTGTGCATAAAACTGACTATCGACTTCTGATTGCTCATGGCAAATAAAATAGCCAATGTCATCTCTAAAAGGCTTAGCTTGCTGGTGTTTGCCATCTTCCCAATATAATACTGCATGTTTCACCAAGTCACCCATATAAGTATGATCCCACTCATAATGACAAAAGCCATGGTGCGGAGACAAATAAGGCTCATACTTATCTACTAAAGTGATATCAAGCAAACCATTTTTATAGGCCGCAAATACCTTTGCATCATATTCCGCTGTCTTTTCGTCAACAAAATAGGCAATGTCTCTGCGAGGAGGTAATGCTTGTGGCAAACCAAACTTTTCATTCACACCTGAACACTCGACGACAATCCAAGAAACAAAATGCGCACCTATTTGATGGTCCCATTTCAATGCAACAAACATAATCATTCCTTATACAAATTTTGCCGTGATTGTATTTCTATCATATAAATTTAAAAGTCTGAAAAGCCGAATGCTTGCTTCAAATCAAAAATTCTTAAGCAAATTTCATGAATAAGTTTTTTCAAAACGTTACAAGATATTACGAAACCTACGGTTTAACTGACTTCTAGGGAGATTCAACGAAATCCGGATTTTTTATCTTTGCTAAATTATCCATATCTGCGCCACAATGTTATAGCTGATTACTTTTGGTGCCTTTGGACATTACCATGAACTTAACCCGTTCCTCTTTAAAGAACCCGGCTGCGGTCCTTGTCATTCTTACTTTAATCATTTTATTTGGCATCATCAGCATTTTTAAGTTACCCATTCAGCTCACTCCTGAAATTGAACAACCTCAGATCACTATTTTTTCTGGTTGGCGACAAGCAGCCCCTGAAGAAATTGAATCCATGATCATCGAACCTTTAGAAAATGCCGTAAAACATACACCTGGCGCACTCGAGGTAAATACCAATATCAACCAAGGTGGCGGTGCTATAAATCTGACTTTTGCTGTTGGCGCTGATATGCAACAAGCCATGTTGGATGTGCTAACTAGTTTAAACCAAGCCCCCCCTCTTCCTTTAGATGCGATGGACCCTATGGTTACTGCCGGAGGAAATGGTGGTCCTGGCTCAGGAGGTCCAACAGCAGCAAGTTTATTAGTTGTGCCTTTAAGCTTTGACTCTGAGCAACTTGATATGGCGCAATATCAAAAGCAAATTGAAGACATTATTGAACCTAGGCTTGCGCGGATCCCAGGAATTTCTCGTGTCAATATGAACAGTGAACGACCTCGTGAACTGCGCGTAACATTCGATCCGCAAAAAGCAGCGGCATTTGGTATCAGCCTTGCGCAAATTCGTCGTACATTATCGACAGCCAATGATAGCTCTGGCGGCTTGGCTGATGTCGGACGTCGACAATACACAGTGCGATTCACCGGAAAATACAATGTCGACAACTTAGCTGAACTACGAGTGGGCTATGTGGGTGAACGACCCATTTATTTAGGCGATATCGCCAGTGTCGAAGATACAGTGACTGATCGCCGCTCTATGACATTAAGAAATGGTAAACCAGCTTATTACATCACAATTTCAAGAGCAAATGACGCCAATACTGTTGCTGTATTAGACGAAATAAACCATGCCATTAAAGAACTAAATGAAGGCGCTTTAAAAGAAGCTGGTCTTGCCATTGAACTAAGCTTCGATTCATCAGTGCATATCAGAAATGCATTACAGCTGGTAAAAGGTAATTTAGGCTTAGGGGTATTACTGGCTTGCGGTATTCTCTGGCTGTTTTTTAGAGGACTAAAACCCACTCTGATCATCGCAGCAACCATCCCTGTTTCACTGATGGTTGCATTTTTAGCGCTTAACCTATTTGAGCGAAGTTTGAATGTTGTGTCATTAGCAGGTCTGGCATTTGCCGTAGGCTTGGTACTTGATGCTGCAATTATCGTGCAAGAAAACATAGCTAGACTAACTGCCTCGGGCATGGCTGCAAGCAAAGCAACTTTGAAAGGAGCCACGCAAGTTGGGGGGGCTTTATTTGCTTCCACTGCAACCAGTGTCGCTATTTTTTTACCTATCATGTTTATGGCGGGTATTGAGGGTCAGCTATTTTCAGATCTCGCTTTGACTTTATCTATCGCTGTTATCTCGTCACTTATCTGTGCCATGACGCTTATTCCTGTCGCAAATAAGCTTTGGCCGGATACAAAGATTAAATCTGACCCATATCAAGCCTATTGGCATAAAGTCACCCATTTCGTTGTTAAATTAACCAATAGCAGGGTTAAACAACTTAGTTGGATAGCCTCTTTGTTAGGTGGCTCTGTATTTATTACCTATGTTTTATTACCTCAAACAGATTTTATGCCTCGTGCCCCTACCGACGGTTTCTTTTATACCTTGCTGACACCGCCAGGTGGAAATATCCAATTTATGGAAGCCGAAATTGCATCACGAGTTAAAAAGCGTGTGATGCCGTATTACGAAGGCGAAAAGTCGCCGAAAATAAAAGACTTTAATTTTTATGTCTTCGGTTCAAATGCCGGTGGGTTTATTTACTCGGAAGATCCAACCCGAGTAGAAGAACTTATGAAAGTCGCACGTGAAGAGATATTCCATGATTTGCCTGATACACGTGTTTTTCTAACAAGAGGCTCGATGATCCGAGTCAACAATGGTGGAGATGGTCGAGTAATAAATATCGATTTATCTGGCCCAAACATTGATGATTTGATCGCAGGTGCAAGAGTCGCTTTGCAAGCAACACGAGAAGCTATACCTAACGCTTCAGCGCAGCCTATGCCGCGTTTAGATATGGCCGAACCGGAATTAAGGCTTCACCCTGATGACAGACGGATCACTCAAGCGGGTCTAACACGCAGTGACGTTGCACAAGCTGTGCAAGCATTCACTGGGGGATTATTTATTAATGAGTACTTCGATGGTAACGAACGTATGAACGTCATCTTGCGTGCAAAACCCTGGCAATCACCAGAAGAGCTTAAAGAGATGCCTATCATTACACCTCTGGCTGGCACACAAACACTCGGTGAACTTGCCCGTGTTGAACGAACCGTAGGGCCAACACAATTAAGACGTGTAAATGGCAAGCGCACAGTCACCGTCATGGTCACTCCGCCGCCTCAGATGAGTTTACAAGAAGCACAAGCACGCCTTAATTCACAAGTGCTGCCAAAAGTACAAGCTGCGGTTTCTGCTTCAACGAGTGTAATCTTGGCTGGTAATGCGCAGAAGATGAATTCAGCAATTGAGGAAATGACCATCAATTTTTCCTTAGCCTTATTTATCTTATTTTTATTGATGACTGCATTATTTAAATCAGCAAAAGATAGCTTCCTTGTTCTATTGATCATGCCTTTGGCGTTAGCAGGCGGGGTTATTGCTCTGTATGTACTAAACCTATTTACCTTTCAATCACTCGATCTTTTAACCATGATTGGTTTTATCATTCTGCTCGGGTTAGTCGTCAATAATGCCATCTTATTAGTTGACCAAACTCGTAGCTCTGAACGAGACGGGATGCAAAGAGAAGATGCTGTGAGGCAAGCCGTATTATTACGTGCTCGCCCAGTTTACTTAAGTACGCTAACCAGTTTATTCGGCATGTTGCCACTGATGCTAGTACCAGGTGTCGGCTCAGAGATATACCGCGGTTTAGCAACCGTAATTGTTGGGGGGATGGCTATCAGCGCTCTTTTTACACTGGTATTAATGCCTAGCTTATTACTATTAGGTAAAAGCAAATATAAAACACCGAAGCCCATTAACAAAGAAAAGCCGCAACTCAATTTAGTTGCGAATCAATAAAGGAAACTGCTGATGATTTTTAACCTCTCTAAGATTCGCACGAGTATGCTTTCAAACAGTTTTGCCCTAGGGGTAATATCTTGTATCGGCTTATTTTCTGCATCGAGTTTTGCGGCTTCGCCTGTTGCAGTTGAAACAATAGAGCAGGCAAAACTACACAGTAATTTGTCGGTACACGGCACTCTTTATGGAAAACAAGATGTTACATTAACGTCTGGTGTAGCTGGCAGATTAACCTTTGTAGCCACACCAGGGCAGTTGGTCAACAAAAATGACATGCTCGCTAAGATTGACTTGTTGCCACTACAACTCGCTAAGGCAAAACAAGAGGTCATGTTAGAGAGAGCCAAAATTAATCTTACCTTTCAAAAGCAGGAACTTGCTCGATTAAAACGATTGGCCAAAAGTAACAGCGCCGCAGCGACACAAGTCGATCAAGCGCAGAATCAACATGACTTAACCCTCACTGATATTAAATTGGCTGAGATTGAACTTAAAGTCATTGAAGACCAATTAAACCGAGCAGTACTGAAAGCGCCATTTAGTGGTGTAGTGAACGAAAGATATGAACGTGCTGGTAGCGAAATAAACCGTGCTCAGCCGCTTGTCAGTTTAATTGACATAAACAACCTTGAAGTGCGTTTGTATGTACCAGTTAAATATTTAAAATACTTAAGTTTAGGCAATGAATTACAGTTAAGCGCGGGTCAACTAGATGACCCAAAACAGGCACTTGCAACTGTAACCGCTGTGATCCCAGTTACTGATCCAAGAGCGCAATCCTTTGAAGTTCGTGCAGACCTTTTAGCAAATGACACACAAAGCTGGGCTTCCGGGCAATTAGTCGATGTCGTGGTACCTTTAAGCTCAAATACTGAGGAACTAATCGTTAATAGAGACGCTCTAATACTTAGGCAACAAGGTGTGCATATCGTGAAAATTAAAGATGATAATACCGCAGAGCATGTAGCAGTCATTGTTGGTAAAGGCCAAGGCGATCAAGTTGCAATTAAAGCAAAAGACAAAGGTGCCTTAAAAGTAGGTGACAGAATTGCGATAAGGGGTGCTGAAACCCTTGCTCAAGGTCAAGAAGTAGAAATCCAACCTACATTATAGAAACGTTTACTAGCCCAATGAGCAAGCCGCTAAGTCTTTTCTTAGCGCGCTTGTCTCATTTTTTAAGCTTTATCCACCTAAAAGAGCCATTTAAAATGACTCGTTCAAAAGGTTAGACAGTCAGCTAAATCAAACATCATCCTCAATGTTATCTTTACCTTTTGTGCGCTCGATACTATCAAGCTTGTGGTGTATTGCCGATTTAATGAGCATATAACCACTAATAGGTGCTGTTAATAGTAAAAAAATCGAAATCAAGATCTCTTTAACACTGATCCCCGCTTCAGATTGACTAAAAAACACCATGGCTGCTGTTAACAAACAAGCCATACCCAGTGTTGTTGCTTTTGTCGGACCATGTAGACGCATGAAGAAGTCTGGCATTTTAACAAGGCCAATTGACCCAACCAACACGAATGAGCCACCAATTAAAAGTAATATAGAAATAATCCACTCAGCCATCGCTCACCTACTCTATTATATCGCCGCGTAGTAAATACTTACATATAGCAACAGTACTAACAAAACCTAACATTGCAATTAACAGCGCTGCTTCAAAGTAAAGCTCAGTGCCCATGCTCAGACCATATAAAATAATCAGAGCAATACTATTAATGTACATGGTATCTAAAGCCAAAATTCTATCTGGCACTGACGGGCCTTTCACTAATCGCCACAAATTCAACAATAACGAAACGCCAATCATGGCAAACACAATTAGGATAACTGTCTCTAGCATTCAAAGATCTCCTTCAATGGTGCTTCATAGCGCTGTTTAATAGTATTAATCAATTCTTGCTCGTCTTTTAGATTCAATACATGGATCAACAAATAGCGCTGCTCAGGCTCTTCGCCTTCTTTCAATGTCTCTTTCCATGGGTAAACCTCTGCACTCACTGTGCCGGGAGTCAATGATACAGTGCTGGCTAGAATCGTAATCGGCATAGCTTGGTCAAGATCTAAAGGCACTTTAACAAAGCCCGGATTTAGCTTCTTCGTCGGACCAAGTATTAAAAGCGCAACTTGAATATTTGCGGTAATGATATCGTACAACACTAACAATAATTGTTTCAATGCCAGCCCGGGATGTAAGATCAGCGGCTGTTTTGTCCTAAACGGATTAGTCGCCAATGGGATCACAATCGCTAGAATGGCACCTAAGATCAGATGCCCAGCTGAAACGCTGTTATTGAGTAATAACCAAACACTGAAGAGTAGTAAGCTTCTAAAAGGCGTTGGTAACCACTTAAACTTTGCTTCTGTACGCATTATTTAGCCTCCCCAAGTACCACAGATATGTTCGCTGAGAAGTCATGCAATTGTTTTGCAGCTTCAATGGCATACTCAGACATATTACCAGCAAAAATAACCATTAATGGTGAGCCAAGTAATACAATTAACAGCGCAGATATCTGATATTTATGCGCCTTGACTGGCTCAACGTTGTCTTGTCCTTTGTTTTGGTGATGCCAAAACACTGTACTGCCCGCCTTTGAAATACCGACTAATAAAGCCAAGCTAGCCAATAAATAAAGCCCCCAGAATATAGCGCCATATTCACTCTCGAATGTCGCTCTGAGTAGCCAAACTTTGCCAATAAAACCTGAGAGCGGCGGCATACCAATAACCGTAATAGCAGCGATAGCAAACGCCCCGCCAAGTAATATAGGTTGGGTGACAGGTCGACCAATAGTGATACGATCAGCGACTTTACCACGTTGAATTCCTATCATATCGGCAAGTAAGAATAATGCCGCCGTAACCAGTGTCGAATGAACTAGATAAAAAATAGCTGCAGCACTGGCCTCTTCTGTTTGCACAGCAACAAGCGCAACCAGGGTACCCACAGATACTATCACTAAGTTAGCAACAAGTTTGCGCATGTCTTTACTCGCCAAAACTCCAATGGCGCCCATCACAATAGTTGCCAAGGCTAACCACCACAGCCAACTCTGGGCCATATGGCTTAACTCACCAGCTTCATCACCAAAAATCAGTGTGTACACTCGCATCATCGAGTAAACACCCACCTTAGTCATAATTGCAAACAGCGCTGCAACGACCGGCATGGCCGTCGCATATGTGTTAGGCAACCATAAATGAAGCGGTAAAAGCGCGCCTTTTAGAGCAAATACAACAAGTAGTAACAAGCCACCAATTTTAGCAAGGTAAACATCATCACCCTGTAAGTTTGTGATTTTGTTTGCCATATCAGCCATGTTTAATGTGCCAAGTACACCATATAAAATGCCTAGTGCAATTAAGAAAATGGCAGAGCCCACCAAGTTCATTATCACGTATTGTAACGCTGCTCGAGTATTATGCTTATCGCCGCCATGCATTAACAATGAATAAGAGGCAATCAATAACACTTCAAAGAAAACAAATAAGTTAAACGCATCGCCCGTTAAGAATGCGCCATTTACACCCAACACTAAGAAATGCAATAAAGGATGATAAAAGCTGCCCTTCTCGTCATCACCTGCACACGCATACAATGCACAAGTCAGGCCAAGCAAAGAAGTAAGAGAAACCAATAAAGTCGAAAGCGGATCAGCAAACAACACAATACCAAACGGTGCCTGCCAATCACCTATCGCATAAGTTGTGCTGCCCATTTCTTTTACTTGTACCAGCAGCAGCACCGATGCAAGCAAGGTGATAAAACTGAGTGCCACTGAAGAAAAGCGACGGATCTGCTTATTCTTACCACAAGGTGGCATTAATAAAATAACCCCTGCCAACATAGGAAGTAATACAGGCAGAGAAGTTAAATGTTGGATCATGCTTTGCCCTTGTTATTATTAGTCGGAACTTGACCATTAACATGGTCATTACCTAAATCTGCACGGCCTCTGATTGCTAAAATCACCACAAATGCGGTCATCGCAAAGCCAATTACAATCGCAGTTAACACTAAAGCTTGTGGTAAAGGATCTGCGTAATCTGAACTATATCCAAGTACAGCAGCTTTATTTAACGTTAAACGACCTGATGCGAATAAAAATAAATTCACCGCGTAAGACAACATAGTTAGGCCTAATACCACAGGAAAAGTTCTTGAGCGCAAAATCAAGAACACGCCACACGCGACCAACAGGCCCACGCAAGATGCATATAATATTTCCATTAGATGTTTACCTCTTCTTTCGGTGCATTGGCAGTTAATTTACCTAGACTTGCTAAAATCATCAGAGTTGCACCAACAACCGTGATATATACCCCTAAATCAAATACGAGGGCACTGGCAAGCTCAATCTGGCCAATCACAGGAAGGTCAAAGTAATCAAACCATGTTTTCAAGAACGGACGGCCAAATAACCAACTGCCTACACCTGTTGCAAGAGCAATTGCGATACCCGATGCAATAATTTTACGGTAGTTGATGGTTAAACGCTCTGCTATCCAGTTCGAACCATGCGCAATGTACTGCAGAATAAAGGCAATCGCAGTGATAAGACCTGCAATGAAGCCGCCACCTGGTAAGTTATGGCCGCGAAGGAAAATATAGAAAGACACTAACAGCGCGAGAGGTAGTAGACTCTGTGAGATACTTGCAAGCAACAACGGATAGCGCTCTTTCGCCCAAGGACGCCCTTCACTATCAGAGCCTGGCATAAACAGCGGCAAGTTTACTAATAGCTTGTAGATACCCAAAGCAGCAATACCGAGTACACAAATCTCACCGAGCGTGTCAAAACCACGGAAATCAACCAATATCACGTTAACCACGTTAGTACCACCACCGCCTGTTTTCGCGTTCGCTAAGAAGAAATCAGAAATACTGGTCAGTGGACGAGTAATTAACGCATAGCAAATACTACCAACGACGATACCAATTGTAGAGGCAATGCCTAAATCACGTAAAACACGCACGGAGCTTGAAGCTTTAGGAGACTTTTGCGGTAAGAAAAATAGCGCCAGCATAAGTAATATAATGGTCACTACTTCTACCGTTAATTGGGTTAATGCTAAATCAGGGGCTGAAAAGCGTGTAAAGGCAATTGATACCATTAAGCCTACAACTGATAGCATAAGTAGAGAGATCATGCGCTGGCGATGCCAAATTACTGTCGCTATCGCTGCTATCATTAATAAGCCTGCGCCAATACCATTGTGAACATCTACCGGTGTCAGAGGGTTGTTACCCGCTAATTGTGCCATTTCAAATAAAGGCCAACCTGCTGCCAGTAAAACAATCACAAACATCAGCATTAAATAACGTTGCAAAGAGCCATTTTCAACGGCAGCAATTTTATTTTGGCTCCATTTAACTAACTTAGACACTGAGCCATCAAACATCTTTTTACCTGTCATTGGTGGTAGTGATGCTTGGAATTGGAATAAATACTTGCGCTGAGTATAAATTAAAATACCACCGGCAACGGCAAGCGCACTCATAAGCAATGGTAAGTTAAAACCATGCCAAAGAGAGATCTTATACTCAGGCACTTGCCCTGCAAGTACCGCATCAGCAGCCGTATAAATAATGTCATGAACAATGAAATTCGGAAACATCCCTACAATTAAACATAAGGCTACAAGTATCTCGATTGGAATACGCATATATCTTGGTGCTTCATGAGGCTCTTTAGGTAAATCAATTGGATCGCCGTTGAAGAAAACATCATGAATAAATCGCGCTGAATAAGCCACTGAGAAAGCTGCAGCGATGGTTGCAAGCACTGGAACTAACCAAGACATTGAGCCTAATAATTGTTGATGAAGGGTCTCTGCAAAGAACATCTCTTTTGATAAGAAACCATTCAGTAACGGTACACCTGCCATAGACGCGGCAGCAACCATAGCAAGTGTTGCGGTATAAGGCATAAATCGCCACATACCATTGAGCTTACGCATGTCGCGCGTACCTGACTCATGATCGATAATACCAGCAGCCATAAATAATGACGCTTTAAAAGTCGCATGGTTAATGATGTGGAATATGGCAGCTACAGTTGCAAGCTCTGTGTCTAAACCAAATAGTAAGGTAATTAAACCTAAATGACTGATCGTAGAATAAGCTAGCAGACCTTTTAGGTCATGTTTGAAAAGCGCTACATAAGCTGCAAATAGCAAAGTCGCTAAACCAGTAAGGCCAACTAAAATAAACCACAACTCTGTGCCCGCAAGTGCTGGATAAAAACGTGCAAGTAAGAAAATACCCGCTTTTACCATAGTTGCACTATGTAAGTAAGCACTGACAGGTGTTGGAGCTGCCATCGCATGTGGCAACCAGAAGTGAAATGGGAATTGCGCTGATTTGGTAAATGCACCCAATAATACTAATACTAGCGTAGCTTCATATAAGTCATGTGCTTGAATAAGCTCACGGCTTGCTAATATAACATCGATATCATAGCTACCGACAATATGACCCAACATTAACAGACCAGCAAGTAAGGCAAGGCCACCACCGCCAGTGATAGTTAGCGCCATACGCGCACCTTTACGTGCTTCTGACTTATCCCACCAATAGCTAATCAATAAGAATGAGCTAATACTGGTAAGCTCCCAGAATAGCCACAGTTGAAGCACGTTATTCGCCGTTACAATACCTAACATCGCCGTCATGAACAGCATCAGGTAAGCGAATAATTTCGGCATAGAATCTTTTTCACTCAGGTAATAACGGGCATAGAAGATAACCAACATGCCAATACCTAAGATCATAAAAATAAATAATAGTGAGAGCCCGTCAAGTCGGAACGATAACTCTAGACCAAGTGCAGGCACCCAATTGATGCTTTCACGCAGTACTTCGCCCGCAAATACATCTGCAGCAGAGTTAATGACCAGTATTAAGGCAATAGCAGGCATTACTAGCGTTAAAGCGGTCGTTTGGTTACGCGTTAGCTTACCCGTTAAAGATGAAATAATACTGCCAAAAAAGGATAACAAAGGTATCCAAAGCAAAGTCATATAATTAACCTTTTTTATTGTGCTGTCACAGAGATAAACAGTGCAACTAAACACTGATAGTGATGGATAGTTATGCATCTAATTGTGCATTTTCTCCATGCAAAACTGTTACAATTTATACTTATTAGTGTTTGAGTTGTCTATAGTTTTGAGTTCTAGCTGGTTAAATACTAGACGAAATTAACAAACAATTCAGATTAAATTATAAAATTAGATATAAGCAGACAGCTTAATTAATATTAGTTTGTGCATTGTTTGCCAGCTTTTGCTGCTCGATCAACCAATCTTGTTGTACTTTTTTTTGCCAAAGCTGTCTATATTGTTCCGAAAGAGGCAGTTCTTGAAATTGCATCTTGCTCCATTTGAGAGCAGGTTTAAAAGCGTCAAGTTTACCATTTTGACAGGTCACTGATTTTACCCATCCTTGAGGCGCATTTTCAGCTAAACCAACAAACAAATTTGGCGCTTTTAATCCTTTTGAATTACACAACCAGTGCGCTTTTTGGCCATAAATCGCATACTCATCTTCGAAACCACTGAAGTGCATTAATTCATGAACTAGAACGTCGTAATCACTTGTCATAGTTAGCGTCATCTGTGTCCCTCTCACATTCGCTAGCCCACTTTTTGTCATGACAATTAAAAAATCTGATTTAGGTAAATCTCGCATCATGTTACAAATTGCAAACCCCTTAAAACCCTCTTCGCATATAAGTGCATTGCCAACATAATAAACCTCACTCAAACAAAAGCTATTCTGCTCTGGCTCTGGCTTTTGCAAATATTTGTCTCGCAGAGCATTTAATTGTTGATATGCAGAAAAACGATCGGCTAATAACAATACATTATTTTTACACTCTGTATTAAAAGCGACTTGTTCAGGTAACAATGCGATAGATAGCCCGTCTAATTGGGCCTTATTCAATTTGTCAGGTGCGATGCCTTGCTGAACATCTAATACTGTCTCTAACCGCTCTGTTGGCTTAAGGCGCTTTGACAACGTCGTTAATTCTTCCCAGCGCTGCTTTAAAACGAGTAAATCAACCAATTCATTCAATCTTGTTTCTGGAATGTTGGTTGGCAAAGCCTGCCAGAGAAATCTTGTTTTATGAAACTCGCCCTCCCGAACCAAATGGAATAGCCAAGCTAAATTCACTTCAGGCTCATCTATGAACCGGAGTTTTTCTAGGGTACTGGCGGGTAAGTCGAATGGGTTTATATCGACAAAATAATACGCTTGAGGAAAGCGTTCTAAAAAGTCAGTTTGTGAAAGTTTATCCGCAAGCCTTGGGTGATCAACACTGCTGTTAATCACCACAAGAAAGAAACAAGACCAAAAATACTTAGCCAGCTTTAACACCGGCAAAAAGCTCTAGTTCTAATCGAGCATATTTATGCTCGACAAATTCGAATACATTTGTAGCCAGCGCGAGCTTAAAGAAGTCAACCGCGACAGCCTCTTTGCCTCTTGCTTGATAAAGCTTTGCTAAGTAAAAATATGCTTCACAGAGTCGCTCTGCATATTGCTGCTGCCCTGCTACACCCTCTGTGATTTGGGCTAAAAACTGAGTTTCAGTTAGCTGACCTAAGTAAAGCTGTACAAGCTGAGTAGACCATTCATCTGGGTTAAGTGCTTGGCTATTGGCTTTCAGTTGTTCATAAGCGGCACTGGCATCTACTTTTGCTTGCGCTAAATATAACCACATAACACGATAAGCATCGGCTGGAGAGCGTGCTAAAAATGCTTCTAAATCTTGGCTAGAAAGCTCTGGCCTACCACCATAATAAAGCGCTATACCACGATTAAGATAAGCGTATTGATGGTCTTCATCTAGTTCTAAAACTGCATCAAACATTTCATACGCCTTACCGAAATCTTGCGCAAGTGTATGGTGAATACCTAGAAAATTATACACAGAAGCAAGATCGGGCTTTAGCTGCACTGAACGATTAAAGTCAATACGTGCCAAGGTTGATAAACCAACGCTGTCATAGAGTCGACCCCTTCTCAGAAACAGCTCTGCTTTTTGGTCATTATTAATTTCAGGAGAGAGCAACAGCTCCGAATAACGAGCAATTTCAATTTCATTTCTATAATTTGGCGCTAATGGAACACCCAAAGGCACATTAGCCACCGACTTAGCCGTTTGTTTCTCTGAGGTTGTTTGACAACCCGCTAAGGTCATCGCGACCACTGATGCGAGTAGAAATGATTTAAACTTCATTGGCTTCCTTTATGTGATATCAGCAAACTGAACTGTCTTTATATGCTGACAGTCATAATAGCGATAAGTGCCATTAAAACATAAAAAAAGGGGCCTAACAGCCCCTTTTCATTGTTACATGAGAGAAAACAGATTATTCAGCTGACTTTTCTTGCTCAGCGTCTGCTTTTTTCTCAACAGCTTCTTTGATGCTAAGACGAACACGGCCCTGACGGTCAACTTCAAGTACTTTAACTTTAACTTCTTGACCTACAGTTAGGTGATCAGACACGTTATTTACACGCTCTTCACTGATCTGAGAAATGTGTACAAGACCATCTTTACCAGGAAGTACGTTAACGAATGCACCAAAGTCAACGATACGAACAACTTTACCATTGTAAAGCGTACCAACTTCAAGCTCTGCAGTAAGCGCTTCGATACGTGCGATAGCATCTTTTGCACTTAGACCATCTGTTGCTGCAATCTTAACTGTACCGTCATCTTCGATTTCGATTGTTGTACCAGTCTCTTCAGTAAGCTGACGAATTGTTGCGCCACCTTTACCGATCACATCTGCAATCTTCTTCGGTGGGATGCTCATTGTGTAGATACGCGGTGCAAATTCAGAAAGCTCTTCTGAAGGGGCCGCAATCGCTTGGTCCATCACACCTAGGATGTGTAAACGCGCAGCTTTTGCTTGCTTAAGTGCGATCTGCATGATTTCTTTAGTGATACCTTCAATCTTGATATCCATCTGAAGTGCAGTAACACCCGCGTTAGTACCTGCTACTTTAAAGTCCATGTCGCCTAAGTGATCTTCATCACCTAAGATGTCAGAAAGAACAACAAAGTCGTCGCCTTCTTTAACTAGACCCATTGCGATACCCGCAACAGAAGCTTTAACTGGTACACCCGCGTTCATAAGCGCTAGTGACGTACCACATACAGAAGCCATTGAAGATGAACCATTTGATTCAGTGATTTCTGATACTACACGGATTGAGTATGGGAATTCTTCAAGTTTAGGAAGCACTGCAGCTACACCACGCTTAGCTAGGTTACCGTGACCGATTTCACGACGCTTAGGCGAACCTACAAAACCAGTTTCACCTACACAGAATGGAGGGAAGTTGTAGTGCAACATGAAGTGGTTCTTCTGAGTACCAGTCAGGTCGTCAATTAACTGTGAATCACGCTCAGTACCTAATGTTGCAGTAACCAACGCCTGAGTTTCACCACGTGTGAAGATAGCAGAACCATGCGTACGAGGAAGAACACCCGTCATTACGTCTAGTGCACGAACCATATCTGGTTCACGACCATCGATGCGCTTTTCACCTGCGATGATACGACCACGTACTGTTTTCTTCTCTAGAGAACCAAACAGTTTACCAACTTCTTGCTCATCCAAAGACTCATCTTCAGCAAGCTCAGCAGTTAGTTTTTCAATTACTTCTGCTTTAGCAGCAGAAATCGCTTCTTTACGCGCCACTTTATCAGTGATCAGGTAAGCTGCACCTACTTTCTCTTCTGCTATTGCAGCGATTTTATCAGCCAGTGTTACGTTCTTTTCTGGTGCTGTCCAATCCCAAGCTGGTTTACCCGCTTCAGCTTTAAATTCTTCAACAGCTTTGATGATAGCCTGTGCTTGTTCATGACCATAAACAACCGCACCTAGCATTTCTTCTTCTGTCAGTACTTCAGCTTCTGATTCAACCATTAGTACAGCGTTTTCAGTACCAGCAACAACTAGGTCTAGCTTGCTTGATTCAAGCTCAGTCAGTGTTGGGTTAAGTACGTATTGACCGTCAGTGTAACCAACACGAACCGCACCTAGTGGACCGTTAAATGGAATACCAGAAATAGCAAGTGCCGCTGATGTACCAATCATCGCAACCATATCAGGCTGGATGTCAGGGTTTACAGAAACAACTGTTGCGATAACTTGTACTTCGTTTACGAAACCGTCTGGGAAAAGTGGACGAATTGGACGGTCAATTAGACGTGCGATCAAGGTTTCACCGTCGTTTGGACGACCTTCACGCTTTAAGAAACCACCAGGAATACGACCTGCAGCGTACATACGCTCTTGGTAATTAACTGTTAGTGGGAAGAAGTCTTGACCTGGTGCTGCTTCACGCTTACCAACAACAGACACTAATACTGAAGTGTCACCGATGCTAGCTAGAACTGCACCGTCAGCTTGACGTGCAATTGCACCTGTTTCTAGGGTCACTGTATGTTGACCTAGTTGAAATTCTTTAATAATTGCTTGCACAATATTTTCCTTATTTAAAACAAAATAAAACGCCAACAATCACCAATTACAGTCTTAAACAGACTAAATAAATCTACTTAAGTACTACAATTGGCTAACGCGTCGGCGTTCACTCGACATAATTGCCAAGTGCGAGTAAGTATACTTGTAGAATACCCACAAAAAAAGGGGCGATTAGGCCCCTTTTTTATCATTGGCTAAAAAGCCAACACAAACAAAAAGATTAGCGACGTAGGCCAAGCTCTTTGATTAGTGCAGAATAACGCTCAACACTCTTACCTTTTAGGTAGTCTAGAAGGTTACGACGTTGGCTAACTTTACGAAGAAGACCACGACGTGAGTGGAAATCATGCTTGTGGTTAGCGAAGTGACCTTGTAGCTTGTTGATGTCAGCAGTTAGAAGTGCAACTTGTACTTCTGGTGAACCAGTGTCGCCTTCTGCACGTGCGAATTTTGCTACGATTTCTGCTTTTTCTTGGTTGCTTAGTGACATAATAACTCCAAAATAAATTTAAATTGTGCTTTAGCCGATCACTAATTCAGCCAAAGCGGGAAGCGGCGCGTAGTTTATCAACATTCACACCTAAACTCTAGTATTTAATCTTGTTGGCTTGAAAGTGCACGCTTTGCTTTAAGTAAGCCTTGTTCATTGCGCTCACCCACACCGGCAAATTGTCCATTGGCAACGACTTTAATGGGACCGTTTGGCAACTCACCACAACTTACCGTTTGACCATGCCCAAATGCAACACCTTGCGCTTCATCAATCTCTACACAAGGTAAATCAACGAGTGCGGTATCCATGGGTAACAACAATTCGTCAAGATACGTACTTGTAGGTAAATCTTCTGCTTTCGCCTGATTAAGTTTTTCTTCAAGTTGCTCTAGTGTCAGCATCTTATCACTTGGATAATGCCCCACTTTCGAGCGATGAAGCATAATCACATGTGCGCCACAACCAAGCTTTTCACCTAAGTCGTCAACAATAGTGCGAATATATGTGCCTTTAGACACGTGCGCTGTCATTTGAATTTCTTCATTTTCCGCGTCATATTCGTCGAGTGTTAAACTGAACACATTGATCTTGCGACATTTACGTGGCACTTCGATACCTTGTCTTGCATAAAAATATAGTGGCTTACCTTCGTATTTCAACGCCGAGTACATTGAAGGGTACTGATCTGATTCACCTAAAAAGCTAGCGACTTGCTCTTCAAGCACTTCTTGCGACACTGCAACTGGACGTGTTTCGACTACTTCACCGTCAGAGTCGGAGGTAGTGGTACGCTCGCCTAGCTTTGCTCTAACAACGTACGTTTTATCAGTATCAAGTAAAAACTGGCTGAACTTAGTCGCTTCACCAAAACAAATTGGTAGCATACCTGTTGCAAGTGGGTCTAGTGCCCCTGTGTGACCTGCTTTTTGCGCGAAATAAATACCTTTCGCGCGCTGTAGTGCTTTATTTGAAGAAATGCCTTCGGGCTTATGAAGAAGTAAAATGCCATCAACCGGGCGACCTTTAGATCGTCTCGCCATGCTAATTACTCTTCGCTTTCTTCCTCTGGGCCGCGCTTCGCATTGTCTTCACGGATCACAGAGTCAACTAAGTTAGAAATACGCATACCTTCAAGAAGAGATGTATCAACCACAAATCTCAGCTCAGGCATGATACGAGCGCGAATACGTTTACCTAAAATAGAACGAATATAACCCGTTGCATCATTCAGTATTTGTACGCTCTGTTTGGTTTTGTCTTCATCACTGGTGTTTAACACAGTAACAAAAATTTTTGCGTATGAAAGGTCTCTTGAAACTTCAACGGCAGAGACCGTAACAAAACCTAAACGCGGATCTTTAATTTCTCTTTGTAAGATCACAGCGATTTCTTTTTGAATTTGCTGTGCAACTCTGTCAGTACGAGAAAATTCTCTCATTATCACCTACTTGTAATTTAAACCATTGATTTTATTAATAGTTTTATTAATCTATCTAATAGACGAATGGGGGCATATAAATGCCCCCATTTTGTAAATCAGTATAGCAGTTGATTACAGGCTACGCTGGATCTCTACAATCTCAAATACTTCGATTTGGTCGCCTACGCGTACATCGTTGTAATTCTTTACACCGATACCACATTCCATACCGTTACGAACGTCATTTACGTCATCTTTGAAGCGACGTAGTGATTCAAGCTCACCTTCGTAAATAACAACGTTATCACGAAGTACACGGATTGGATTGTTACGTTTAACAACACCTTCAGTAACCATACAACCGGCAATTGCGCCAATTTTAGGTGACTTAAACACATCGCGCACTTCAGCAAGACCAATGATTTCTTGCTTGAATTCTGGCGCTAGCATACCAGACATTGCTTGCTTAACTTCGTCGATTAAGTGGTAGATTACACTGTAATAACGCAAATCTAGGCTTTCAGCTTCAATCACTTTACGAGCAGAAGCGTCAGCACGTACGTTGAAGCCTACAACAATCGCGTTAGATGCTGCAGCAAGTGTTGCATCAGTTTCAGTAATACCACCAACACCAGTACCAACAATCTTCACTTTAACTTCATCTGTTGATAGCTTCACTAGTGCATCTGAAATCGCTTCAACTGAACCTTGAACGTCCGCTTTAAGTACCACATTAACTTCAGACACATCGCCCTCAGTCATGTTAGAGAACATATTCTCAAGCTTCGCTTTCTGTTGACGAGCAAGTTTAACATCGCGGAATTTACCTTGACGATAAAGTGCTACTTCACGCGCTTTACGCTCATCTTTAACAACAGTCGCTTCATCACCTGCAGCTGGCACACCTGAAAGACCTAAGATCTCAACTGGAATTGAAGGGCCTGCTTGCTTGATGTCTTTACCATCTTCGTCTTTCATTGCACGAACACGGCCGTACTCAAGACCACAAAGAACAATATCACCTTGCTTAAGCGTACCTGACTGAACTAGTACAGAAGCAACTGGACCACGGCCTTTATCTAGGCGAGATTCAATGACAACACCTGACGCCATACCGTCATGCACAGCCGTTAATTCAAGTAACTCTGCTTGCATTAGCACTGCTTCAAGAAGATCGTCAACACCTTGACCTGTTTTCGCTGAGATGTGCACAAACTGGACGTCACCGCCCCAATCTTCAGGAATTACATCGTGCTGAGAAAGTTCGTTCTTAACACGATCTGGATCAGCTGTTTCTTTATCAATTTTGTTTACAGCTACAATAAGAGGTACTTCTGCTGCTTTCGCGTGCTGTACCGCTTCGATTGTTTGTGGCATTACACCATCATCAGCTGCAACAACTAGGATTACAATATCAGTTGCCTTCGCACCACGAGCACGCATTGAAGTAAACGCTGCGTGACCTGGAGTATCTAGGAAAGTAACCATGCCGTTTTCAGTTTCAACGTGGTAAGCACCGATATGCTGTGTAATACCACCCGCTTCACCTGATACCACGTTCTTAGAACGAATATAATCAAGTGTTGACGTTTTACCGTGGTCAACGTGACCCATAACTGTTACAACTGGCGCACGTGATTGTAATTCAGCAGAACCTTCACAACGGTCATTTAGTACTTTTTCTTCTAGCTCGTTCTCTTTAACAAGAACAACCTTGTGACCCATTTCTTCAGCAACAACTTGTGCTGTTTCTTGGTCAAGTACTTGGTTAATGGTAACCATTTCACCCATCTTCATCATGGTTTTAACGACTTCAACGCCCTTAACCGCCATGCGAGATGCAAGCTCAGCAACTGTGATTGTTTCACTGATGCGGACTTCTTGTTTTACGTCTGCAACTGGCTTTTGGAAACCATGTTGTAAAGAAGTAGGTGCCTTCAGCTTGCCTTTACGGCCTCTTGCTGGTGCTTCAGCTTTCGCTGGACCTTTCTTCTTCTTCTTGCGACGTGCACTCTTTTCTTCACGCGCATCTGACTCATCTTCTGCTTCACGAGCATATGTTGATGTAGTCATGTGGTGATCTGCTGTTTCTTCGCGCTTCTTGCGCTCTTCTTCTTCCTTTTTCCAGCGCGCTTCGTTTTCTTCCGCTAGACGACGAGCTTCTTCTGCTTGACGTTTTGCTTCTTCTTCAGCTTTTTTCAATGCTGCTTCTTCTGCTTCTTTCTGCAATCTTTCAGCCTCTAGACGATCTTTCTCTTGCTGTTCTGTATCCACTTGCTTGCTCTGCTGTTCTTTGGCTTTACGTTCAGCATCAGCTTTACGCTTTGCCTCTTCTTTAGCTTTACGCTCAGCTTCCTCTTTTGCTTTACGCTCTGCTTCTTCTTTCGCCTTTTGTTCAGCTTCTTGCTGAGCTTTCAACTCAGCTTCTTTACGAGCAGCTTCCTCTTGCGCTAAACGCTCTTGCTCTTTTTGCTGTTCAACGGCGCTCTTCTTGACATAAGTGCGCTTTTTACGAACTTCAACTTGTACAGATTTCTCTTTACCTGTCGAACCTTTCACGCTTAAAGTGCTTTTGCTTTTACGCTGTAATGTCATACGCTCTGGGCCTTCAGCACCTTTACCACCATGCTGCTTGCTCAAATGATCAAGTAATTGTGCTTTTTCAGCTTCAGTGACCATATCACCATTGCTTTTGCTGATCCCAGCATTACTTAATTGCTGCAACAGTTTATCAACAGATGTATCAATAGTTTCGGCCAGTTTTTCAATACTTACTTCTGCCATAGTGTGTGTTACCTCCGTTAATAAATTTTATGCGTCTTCACCAAACCAACAGATATTACGTGCAGCCATGATAAGCTCACCCGCTTGTTCTTCTGAAAGTTCAGTAATCTCTACTAATTCGTCAATACCTTGCTCTGCTAAATCTTCAAGCGTTACAACACCTTTACTTGCCATTACAAATGCAAGGTGACGCTCTAACCCTTCTAGAGCAAGTAAATCTTCAGCAGGCTCTGCGCCTTCAAGACTTTCTTCAGTTTTAAGAGCACTTGTTGTTAGTGCATCTTTTGCACGATTGCGTAGCTCTTCAACTGTATCTTCATCAAGACCATCGATTTCTAAGAACTCAGCCGCAGGCACGTAAGCAACTTCTTCAAGTGAAGAGAAACCTTCGTTTATAAGTAAAGTTGCAAAGTCATCATCGATGTCTAGGTTTTCAGTAAATAAGTTGATCAGTTTATCAGATTCAGCCGCGTTCTTCGATTCCATATCTTCTACTGTCATTACGTTTAGTTCCCAGCCCGTTAACTGACTAGCTAAACGGATATTTTGACCGTTACGACCAATTGCTTGCGCAAGGTTATCAGCTTCTACAGCGATATCCATCGAACGTGAATCTTCATCCATTACAATTGATGCAACTTCAGCTGGTGCCATTGCATTGATAACAAACTGAGCTGGGTTATCATCGTAAAGAACGATGTCAACACGCTCGCCACCAAGTTCTGTCGAAACAGCTTGTACACGTGCACCACGCATACCTACACATGCACCCACAGGATCAATGCGCTTATCATTTGACTTAACCGCAATTTTAGCACGTGAACCAGGATCACGAGCTGCACCGCGAAGCTCAATCATTTCCTCACCAATTTCAGGCACTTCGATACGGAATAATTCCATTAGCATCTCAGGCTTAGAACGCGTTACAAATAATTGCGCGCCACGTGCTTCTGGTTTAACTTCATATAATAAACCACGAACACGGTCACCCGGGCGGAAGCTTTCGCGTGGTAACATATCCTCACGGTAAATCACAGCTTCTGCGTTGTTACCTAAATCAATGACAATTGCATCGCGCGTTGCTTTCTTAACCACACCGGTTACTAACTCACCTTGCTGGTCTTTATAAGCTTCAACTACCAGTGCTCGCTCTGCTTCACGTACTTTTTGTACGATTACTTGCTTGGCCATTTGCGTAGTAATACGGTCAAATTTAATTGACTCAATTTGTTCTTCAACAAAGTCACCCAGTTCAATACTGTCGTCATCAAAACGCGCAGCTTCAAAAGTGATTTCAGAAAATGGGTTTTCTAACGACCCATCTTCTTGCGGGTTTACCACCATCCAGCGACGGAAAGTATCGTATTCACCCGTTTTACGGTCAATTGAAACGCGTACGTCAATTTCACCTTCATGCTTTTTCTTTGTTGCCGTTGCTAATGCAAATTCTAACGCCTCAAAGATTTTTTCTCTAGGAACCGCTTTTTCATTCGAAACGGCTTCTGCTACTAAAAGTATTTCTTTTGCCATAATAATGCCTCGCTTGCCCTTGTCCTTCGCTCTAATTATTAAAATTTTGCGATGATGTTGGCACGTTCAATATTGCTAAGCATGATCATATGATCTTGCCCATCGATTTGGAGAGTGATCATGTCACCAGACACTGCAACTAAATCACCTTTAAAATTTCTTCTTCCATCTTGAGGAAGCTTGGTACGAACTCTTAATTCTTCACCTTGTGCATGCTCATAATGAGCAGGCTTGAATAATGGTCTATCAACACCTGGTGAAGACACTTCAAGGTCGTATTCATTTGTAATCGGATCTTCAACATCTAAAATCGCGCTCACTTGGCGACTCACATCAGCACAATTATCAACCGTGATGCCATTCTCATGTTCGATGTAAACACGTAGAGTTGAGTGTCTACCGGCTTGCACAAACTCTAGACCCAAAAGTTCGAATCCCAATGCTTCAACAGCAGGCTCTAGCATAGCTGTTAATTCTAGCTCGATTTTTGACACAAATATCCTCCATACAAACAAAAAAAGGGCAAAATGCCCTGAGTAATCATGTATCTTTAGCAAGCTTTAGATACAACAACGCCCCGGACCAAGCGGGGCGTCACACTAAATACAAAACTGTGCGGCCTGAGGCCTAGCTTGGTCACGTCAGCGCTAAATACGAACGCTATAAACGCAAAACGCGCATTACAATGAATGCGCGCTACCAGAGTAAGAAAACATAAAAATGTTATCTAAAATTGGTTGCGGGAGCCGG
>NZ_PPSW01000030.1 GCF_005876835.1 Pseudoalteromonas phenolica | reverse complement strand
AAAAAACTGACTGTTCGCGTGTATTTTAAACGAAACGCCTGTTTTTAAGTATTTTCTGTACAAAAAGCAATCAAAACGTAGTGAAACTACAATATTTAAGTCATATTACCCCCCCCTAATCATTCGGGGGAATTTAAGTATTGTCGAGAAGGGAGATAATGCAAGAAAGAAAAGAAATAAATTTGGGCACTCATATAATATGAATACCCAATGATTAGCCAGCTTCTTACTTTGTAAATGTAATAACTTCGTTATCTACCGTTACTCTAATTTTATCACCTGGGATAAATTCGCCTGCCAATAGTTTCTGCGCTAATGGGTTTTCGACATATTGCTGTATTGCGCGTTTTAGAGGTCTTGCACCAAAAACAGGATCAAAACCATGCGCTGCAATCTTATCTAACGCCTCAGGTAATAATTCGAACTGATAGCCTTTCTCGAACAGTCTGGCCGTCAATTTATCTAGTTGTATATTCGCTATCTCTTTAATATGCTCATCAATTAAAGGATGGAACACGACGGTTTCATCAATGCGGTTTATAAACTCAGGCCTAAACTGAGTAGCTAGGACGCCCATCACTTTTTCTTTTAATGATGTATAGTCATTTTGACCAGCTTGCTCTTGGATAATGTCAGACCCTAAGTTTGACGTCATAATGATTACTGTGTTTTTAAAATCAACAGTGCGGCCTTGACCATCAGTTAAACGGCCATCATCTAACACTTGAAGTAATATATTGAACACATCAGGGTGTGCTTTTTCTACTTCATCTAATAACACAACAGAATAAGGACGACGTCTCACAGCTTCGGTTAAATAGCCTCCTTCTTCATAACCGACATATCCAGGAGGGGCACCGACTAATCTTGCGACTGAGTGCTTTTCCATAAACTCCGACATATCAATACGAACCATGGCTTCTTCAGTATCAAACATAAAGTTTGCAAGCGCTTTTGTTAACTCTGTCTTACCTACACCTGTCGGGCCTAAGAATAGGAATGAGCCAATCGGACGGTTTGGATCTGCAAGGCCAGCTCTTGAACGGCGAATAGCATTTGATACCGCATTTACCGCTTCGTCTTGCCCTATTACTTTATTATGTAATTCATCTTCCATTTGTAGGAGTTTTTCGCGCTCACCTTGCAACATCTTAGCCACAGGGATCCCTGTCCAGCGTGATAGTATTTCTGCAATTTCGTCTTCACCGACCTGGTTCTTTAACAAACTCATTTCTTGCATTTCAGCTTGAGATGCAAGATCTAGTTTTCTTTCTAGTTCAGGAATTCGGCCATACTGAAGCTCAGACATTCTTTGTAAGTCGCTGGCTCTTCGTGCAACTTCAAGATCTAATCTCGCTTGCTCGAGCTCCCCTTTTATTACTTGCGTGCCCTGTAAAGATGCTTTTTCGGCATTCCACACTTCATCAAGCTCTTTATATTCACTCTCTAATTCTGAAATTAAGCTCTGCATTTCAGTACGACGCTTTTGACTCGCTTCGTCTTTTTCTTTCGCCAGTGCATTGTCTTCAAGTTTTAGTTGAATGATCTTACGCTCTAACCTATCGAGTTGCTCTGGTTTAGAATCAATTTGCAGACGAATAGAACTGCCTGCTTCATCAATTAAGTCAATGGCCTTATCGGGAAGTTGTCTATCTGAAATATAACGATGTGAAAGATTCGCTGCTGCAACAATTGCAGGATCTGTAATATCAACAGAGTGATGAAGTTCGTAACGCTCTTTTAAACCGCGTAAAATTGCAATTGTGTCTGAAACACTTGGTTCACTTACAAATACTTTTTGGAAACGTCTTTCTAAGGCTGCATCTTTTTCAATGTATTGTCGATATTCATCAAGTGTCGTAGCCCCCACGCAATGTAACTCACCACGAGCAAGTGCCGGTTTTAACATATTGCCGGCATCCATAGCACCATCAGTTTTACCGGCGCCTACCATAGTGTGAATTTCATCAATGAATAAGATCACTTGCCCTTCTTCTTTAGCCAGTTCATTTAAAACCGACTTTAGGCGCTCTTCAAACTCACCACGATACTTGGCACCAGCTACCAGTGCACCCAAATCAAGTGAAAGAACACGCTTGTTTTTAAGACCTTCAGGTACTTCACCATTAATGATACGTTGTGCTAAGCCTTCAGCAATGGCTGTTTTGCCAACACCTGGCTCACCAATTAAAACAGGGTTATTCTTGGTACGTCTTTGCAGTACTTGTATTGTGCGTCGGATTTCTTCATCACGCCCAATTACTGGGTCTAGTTTACCCTGCTCTGCACGCTCAGTTAGATCAATGGTGAACTTTTCAAGAGATTGACGTGTGTCTTCAGCATTCGGATTGTCGACTTTTTGTCCACCTCGAATTGCTTTTATAGCTTGCTCTACTTTCTTCTGAGTTAATTGTAACTCTCTTAAAATTTGACCTAATTCGCCTTTATCTTCACACGCAGCAAAGACAAATAACTCACTCGATATGTATTCGTCTTTGCGTTTTTGTGCATACTTATCACACAGATTGATAAGAGAAATAAGTTCATTGTGGAGCTGAACATCTCCACCGATACCAGAAACCTTAAAGATTTTATCGATTGATTTAGTCAGTTTATTATTTAATTCGTCAGCACTGATCCCTGCTTGCGCTAATAAAGCTCTAACACTTGAACCATTTTGCTGAAGTAATGCATACATCAAATGCACAGGCATAATAAATTGATGGTCTCGGCCTAATGCCAAAGATTGCGCATCGGAAAGTGCTGATTGGAATTTACTTGTGAATCTATCTAAACGCATGACGTCTAAACCTTTATAAAAATAATCTAATTACTTTATGGGTATTCCACAGGAATTGTTCAAGGTTATTTTAAGGTTTTAATTTGGTTTATTTGCGCCAAATCAAGGTCGCTAATCGACCCGTAATTACATCTCTGCGGTAGGAAAAGTACTTTGTCGGTGTAGAGAAGGTGCACTCGTACTGACTGTATATTCGAGTTATTCCTAGCGAGGATAACTGTCGTTTAGTGATAGAAAATATATCAGCTAAAAATTTTTGATTTTGTAACTCTATAAAGTCATTAATATGTGATGGGTCCATGCATCTAAAAGCATTCACAACATCAGGACCAACTTCAAATGCAGTAGGTCCAATTGCAGGGCCTAACCAAGCCGATATTTGTTGATTCGGTGCTGTAAACTTCTCAACAGTTTTCTCAATAATATTTCCAGCGAGAGGCCGCCAACCACCGTGAACAGCAGCCACTTCCTTTCCATTATTACTCGCTAACAAAATTGGCAAACAATCAGCAGTCATAATTGCCAAAGGTTGCGCTTTTAGTTTTGTATAAAGCGCATCGGCTTTTGGCCTATCAAATACCTTCTGCTCTGTAACAGAGTTTGTTACCTCTAACACATTGGCACTATGGACCTGATCTAACCAAAATGGTGGATTTGGTAAGAACTCACTTAAGACTCGATGATTAGCCAACACAGTATCTTCGTCATCACCAACATGAAACCCAAGGTTAAAACTCGAATAAGGAGGTCTAGAACAACCTCCTAAACGTGTAGTTTGAATACCACCGACAACTTGGTGTAATGGCCAATCAACTAACTGCATATTCTAATAGACTAAATCGGGGTTAGCTTTCGTGTCATCACGTAGCGCTTGGGTCAGTATTTGCATATCTTCTGGCACAGGTGCTTCCCAAGTCATTTGCTCTCCCGTAATTGGGTGCGCAATACTCAGTTTAATTGCATGAAGCGCCTGACGTTTAAAGTCTCTTAACTGCGCAAACAATTCTGGTGTTGCATTGCGAGGAGGACGAGGGCGGCCGCCATATAATTGATCGCCTACAAGTGGATGTGTTAAGTAGGCCATGTGTACACGAATCTGGTGAGTACGACCGGTTTCTAGTCTTAAGCGTAAACGTGTATGCGCTCTGAACTTTTCTGCAACGCGGTAATGCGTTACGGCAGGTTTGCCCATTTCATGAATAGCCATATGCGTGCGTTTTGTTGCATGACGACCAATTGGTTTTTCAACCATGCCTCCGGCTGTCATTGTACCATTACAAATCGCTTCATACTCACGGGTAAAATTATCACGCTTTTGCAGTGCTTTAACTAAATGTGTTTGAGCTTGAATCGTTTTAGCAACAACCATTAGACCTGTTGTATCTTTATCTAGACGATGCACAATACCCGCTCGTGGCACATTAATGATATCCGGGTGATGATGTAATAAGGCATTTAATACTGTGCCATCTGGATTACCAGCACCAGGGTGTACCACTAGCCCCATAGGCTTGTTAATAACAAGGATGTCATCATCTTCATAAACGATGTTTAGGTCGATGTCTTGTGCTTCATATTCACGTGGCGCTTCGATTTGCGTCTCGATGGAAATTAACTCCCCACCTAGCAGCTTTTCTCTTGGTGTCGATAAGACCTCACCATCGACGGTGACTTTTTCATCTAAAATCCAAGTTTTTATTCTTGAACGTGAAAAATCAGGGAACATTTGCGCCAAAATTTGGTCTAGACGTTTACCGCCTAATTCAGTTGGCACTTCGGCTTGAAGAGAAATTTGCTCAGACATCTGTTAGTTTACCTAAATTACCAGTGCAAGCTTAGCTCGACTGGGTTAGAATCGCATAAATGCATAGTTTACTCGGTTTTGCCATCTTGGCCTAGCCGAAGACACCAAAGGTAGTAAAATAAAATGATAACTAAATTAGGGAAACGCGCCTTTGCCATCCTAGTCAGCACTTCTTTTCTAGGTCTTGCGGCATGCTCTTCTGCACCAGAGCAAGAAGATATCGAACGTGTGCCGAATAAATCAGCACAAGCACTCTATGAAGATGCTAAATCAACCTTAGACTCTGGTTTATATGCACGTTCTATTGAGTTACTGGGTGCGTTAAATTCTCGTTATCCATTTGGTCCTCATGCACAGCAAGTACAAATGGATCTCGTTTTTGCCTATTACAAAACAGGAAACACTGATCAGGCACTTGCAACAATCGACCGCTTTATTCGTCTAAACCCAAATCATAAAAACTTAGACTACATGTATTTTATGCGTGGCTTAGTTAATATTCAGGCCGATAAAAATGCCTTTCAAGAATACTTCGGCATAGATAGAGCTGACCGTGATGCAAGTCGCACCCGTGTTGCTTTCCAAGATCTTTCAACTTTAGTAGATAGCTATCCTGAAAGCCCATATGTACCTGAAGCAAAAAAACGCTTAGTATGGCTTTTAAATAAAATGGCTCGTTACGAAATTAAAGTAGCTGAATATTATTTTGAGCGTGAGGCATATCTAGCCGCAGCTAACCGTGGTAAATATGTTGTGGAACACTTTTCCCAAAGCAGCTATTTAATCACTGCACTTGAGATAATGGAGAAAAGCTATGCCAAGCTTGGACTTGATGAGTTGAGCAAGCATGCACAGCAGACGCGTTTATTAAACGAGCAACAGCGACAAATAAATTAATTTGCGTTAATAAACAAAAAAGGCGCTCTTTGAGCGCCGTTTTTGTTTAATCTCATTAAATAGCTTCTTCGTCTTCTTCACCTGTTCGAATACGCACAACACGCTCGACTTCAGTCACGAAGATTTTACCGTCACCTATTTTACCTGTCTGCGCTGTTTTAAGAATAACTTCGATCGCTCTATCAACATCTTCGTCAGCTAAAACAATATCTAGTTTCACTTTAGGCAAAAAATCGACCATATATTCCGCACCACGGTATAGCTCTGTATGGCCTTTTTGACGACCAAAGCCCTTCACTTCACAGACTGTCATACCTGTAATGCCTATTTCAGACAAAGCTTCACGAACATCATCGAGTTTAAAAGGTTTAATTATTGCTTCTATTTTTTTCATGGTGTTTTATTTCCTTAGCGAGTGAGTCGATTTTAGACAATCCCACTATTCATAGCAAACAAACTCGTTGCAAACTATTGAGAAAAAGCTTCATAATGAAATATGCTACAATTGAATAATTGCTCTTTTCTAGGCGTCAATATGAAACATCGTGGCTTCACGTTATTAGAACTACTCATCACTATTGCGATATTAGCTATTTTAGTGACCTTGTCTTTTGCCGGTAATACGGATCTAAATGAAAAAACACGTGCAGAGTCTTTTATGCTTGAGTTGAAAAGACACATCACATTTGCTCGAGCAAAAGCTACAACCAGTGATGAAATCGTGATCTTGTGCCCTGTCGATGCCACAAAACTCGCTGCAAACGAAAATCTCACATGCATCAATAACTGGAAGAATAACCAGATCATTTCATTTATTGATAAAAATAATAACGGCACATACGAAGTAGCGAGTGATGATTTACTTCGCGTTATGGATAAGCTTATAGCAAATGACAATCTAAAAGCACCAGATACGCGTTTAAGGTTTGATAGTAGTGGTCGTGTTGTGAATACAAACGCTGGTCAATTTATCTATTGTCCTTTAAATCAAACTGAACATGCCAAAGCGCTGACACTCACAGTTGGTGGGACTGCACTGTATAACGGTGATAGCAGCACCGGCTGTTCATAAAACAACATTGAAAAAACCAATACTTTATTCTATATTTATAATCTCAATTTAATCTTATTAAGGTTGCAAGGATGGCAGCTAAAAACTCATTTAATCGCGTTCGAGGTTTAACTCTGATTGAGTTACTCGTCACCCTATCTTTAATCGTTATTCTTACTTTTTTGGCTATGCCTTCCTTCAATAGTGTTTTACACAAAAATAGACCTGAAGTGGCACTTAAACAGATAAAGCGGCAAATATTTCTGTCACGAGGCTATGCCATAACCCACGATAAGTACATTAGTTTTTGTGGCTTAGTTCACAATAAGTGCCATAAAGACCTTTGGCATGAGTCCTTAACCAGCTTTGTCGATACCAATAAAAACCATATATTAGATGGTGACGAAGAAGTTATATATGTTATTGATAGAATTAACTTACAGGACGAACTTTCTTATCCCAGACATGCCATTACATTTAAGCCGGATGGTAGCCTAAAAGGGTTAGCAAATGGTACTTTTGTATATTGTGCATTTGACCTAAAAGGTAACCCCACTGGACTTGAAATGAGTATTAATAATGCGGGTCGTGCAAGGATGAGGGATACTAGGAAGTGTAAGGAGCGCATTTAGCGCTCCCAACAATCATCCGTATCACTTGTGCCTGTAGAGCCTTTAACTCCTGTATCAGTAATGGTAAACGTAGAGCAAGCAGTATCACCTGCCACTGCACCAGAAGCTGCTGTTGCCGTGATTTTGAATGATGTGCCTGTGTCAGGCACCTCTACTGCAATGGTAAAATAACCATTTTCACTCGTCGAAGGGACATTTATTAAACTCAAATCATCTGCATAGCTTCTGTTATCAGCATAATATTGCTCTTGTTTATTGGCAGCATCTAATAGTAATACCATTGCATCGGAGCGCGCGGCTCTCTTAACGTACTCTGTATACTGAGGATAGGCAACAGAGGCTAGAATACCCGCTATCGCAACAACAATTAGCATCTCAAGCAGGGTAAAGCCCTTAATACGATTACTTTTCATCATGATCTTCTCGTTTATAAATATACATTTGCTTAGTCGTAATACCGTGTACTTCATTGCTCAAAAATGTTGGCTGCCCCGCGCTATTTAGTGTTGGTAACGGACCCGCTACTTTTGCACTTAAAAATGGTTCACTCGGTTTACTGCCATCAGGGCCTTTCCCACCCGTAGAGTCAACGCTCTTTAATTCAATATTTAAACGGCCTGTGCTGCGTTTGTAACCCCCTTCTGTTTCTGATTCTTTATGATAAAGGACCACAGGTGTACTGGGGACTTCTCTCTCGGTGTCATACCTGATCTTCTGGAACACACGCGCACCATAATGTAAATGTAAAGCATATAAAGAACCACCGCCACTGCCCACAGAACATTGATCTATCGAGGTATCTAAGTGTGGTGTGAACGACGTAAAGTAAGCAATACCGCCCACGACAGTTGCTTTTGCTAGCGACTTTTCTCCAGACCTAAGTTGATATTTCCATCCTTTAAGCGCACCTAACTCCGCTTCTTTTTCATAAAAAGCTTGTTTAGACGTTGCTTTGTAGAAAGGTTCATCTTTTACTTGCATAAGCTGGTTATGGTAAATCGTATCTGGGATCTCATCACCCTGATATGAGCGTGTTACCGTGTTTTCATCTCGTATCACATAGAGCTGATTATTCACTGTTTTATCGAGTGGGCTTGCTCTATTACCACTGCCTATAATAATAGCTTCATAAGGCACTTCTCTTCGCGTTGTATACGAGCCGTTGCTGGTCATCGTCTTAGTGACTTTACTAAAGAAAGTACGAGCGACTAATGGTTGATAAAAGAAGCGCCTATCATCTCTGTCTTTTGTACCTGCTAACTCTGCGAGTTTAAAGTGGGTCCAAGGGTTCTCAGTATCATTTGGTTTATCTCTAGGCATATCAACCCGCCAAATGTTGCCACCAGTATCTGCCGCATAGATCCTATCTGTAAAGCCATCATAATCAGAATCCATGAGTGAAACATCTGCCGCTATACTATGAAGGCCTTTAAATTTACTCGCATTTTCGGTATTAATACTCGGTCCACCTGGTGTCAACGACCAAACTAAATTACCACTCTCTGCATCGACAATATATAAACCTCGACCCCTGCTATCTTTTGTTTTAGAAATATTGTCTTTATTGGTATCGTAACCTGCACCAAAAATCACCACAGGCTTTTCTTCTTGCGAACGAATATAAGTAACGAAGGGCTTCGACCATGACTGAGCTAATTCTTCAAACCCTGTTTTTTCTTGTGTTATTGGTTTATTCCATAACATTTTAGGTTTATCGGGACTCGTTATATCTAACGCATAGTAAGCTGTGCCCCCTCTTCTAAGCCCAAAAAACAGCCACACTTCATCCGAGCCATTAACAATCTTGTCTCGGTTAATATCTTTATGGAATACCGTTATTGGACCATCAACACCATAAAGCTTGGTCCCATCCTGCTTATTCATTAGAGGCTTATGAATGTCGAGCAACTGACCTGGTAAAAACGCCCAACTTTCATTTACTGTATTGCCATTATCTTTGAAGGCATGCAAAACACCTGAATTAGTGCCAACAAAGACACGGATATCATTATTACCATAGTCCATGGTGACCGGCTTTGAGTGAAGCGGATCACCAAAGATGTCTTTTCTTATATTTGAGTCACTGTTTTCATTTAATACATCTTTACCTGAAGCCCAATTCATTATTTGCTTGGCTTCCTTGTTATTTTCTGCACGAAATAGCTCTCTTAATCTCTTTGCTCCAACTTTATTTTTCGCTTTATTCCATTTGAAATCTATCAGTGCCCCCTCCCCGAAATCAGAAAATAGTTTTCGAGAGGTTTGCTTAGATAATTGGTAATTCACACCGCCTTGCTCAATATTATTCCCGTCATTCGAACCAGGCTTAGACCAAAAAGTTGTCGCATCTTTACTGATGATGCCATCTTGCGCATCAAGTGCAGGCTTATTCGACATGTCAATGATTTCACCATCTTTAACCTGTAGTTTTTTTAAGTTGCCTTGCCAACGGGTGTGTTTCTCAGGATAAAACATCGTGTAATAAAGAGAGTTACCACTTTGTGTTTGATCTGCACTATTCATTGATACAGAAGGAGATACAAAGCTCGAGTTTCGTTGGTTTATGGCGACCAAAATCTTATTAAAGTCGTCTTTTAATTTTTCTGCAGTATCAGCTTTATAATATTCACCGCCTCCAAGTTCGGCTGTTTTTCTTAAAATTTTCTCTCCAGCACCACTCATACCCTTACCAAAACCAATTGTGTAAATATCAGCTTTGTCTTTTAAGTCAGATGTACCTAAGTAGAGATCTACCTCAACAGGATCTTTACCGCCTCTGCCATGCATAGCTGCTGCCAAAGCCGGCATATAACTGTTCTCTATAACAGGCGTATCTTGTTTGAATGTATTTTTATAGAGTTTTGATATGTCTGAATTCGAACTCGTATCAACAGAGGGGTCACCATCGGTCATTAAAATTATATTCACAAGGCTTTTACATCTTTTCTCTCCTGCTTTAGGGGTAAAAGGAGAGATGTACTTACTTCCTGATTCAATATTTAGGTCCCTTCCAATAGATTGGTTATCAGCGTAACCTTTCTTCTCACCAGTTAAATACAAATACGCTTCCCAGAGAGTTTCGCTTAAAGGAGTCCCTCCATTGGCCTCTAGAGTATTAATTTTACTTTTTATATCCGATTTACTAGAACCGATCCCAGAAAGTACATATCCTCCTTCATTGTCACTGTTAAATCGCATCAAGCCAAAATCTACATTCTCATTCTCTTTTTCTTCAATCAGGCCTGTTATGGTATTTTTTGCAACACCTAAACGATTATCTGGGCAGAGTCTCCATCTTCTGCGATAAGAATCATAACCACAGTTGGTACCAAACTCACTCGAAAATGCCATACTGCCTGAAGTATCAAATACAATCATCACTCGAGGCTTTTCTTTTACATCAATATTGTGCTTAACGAAGAGCTCAATATCTTCTGCACTTGAACTAAAAGTAAACACTGAAGATATAAGACAGAAAAGTCTGGTATATTTCATCTTAGTTTCCCTCGTTGTGACTAATTATTTCTTGGCCAATCCCTATGACCACAGTAATTGTATGCTTATTCTTAGAACCGTAAGTGATAGTTGACTCCATTTCCGTGAGGTTACATGTTAATCCATCTGTATAAGCGAACTGCCTTGGGCAATGTAATTCCATTTCGCCTTTATTCAAATTTTTAAGTGTATTCGTCATATGTGAAGGGGTTGAGGACGAACTCATATCCATACCATCATCAGGCATTTGTTGACGCTTGAGTGTAAATCGATTGTTGGCACTGGTCCCTTCTGCAACTATGAGTTTATGGATCTCACCAATAAGTTCGGTTTCAGCCTCTGCACGCTCTTGTGCTGCATTGGTAATTTTTAAATCGATACTACTGCTACTCATTAAACTTACTGCGACTGCTGTGACCGCGACTATCATGATCATAGCTGTGATTAGAACAACACCTTTCTGCTTCTTTACATTCGCCATGCTGTAGACCCCACATTATTCAATCGGATTGTCGTTGTAAAAATGGTTCGCCTGTATTTATCGGTAAAAGTATGAACTCGTTTATCATCGTCTAGTCCGAGCGTATAAGTCTGACTTTTTAGTTCTATATCAGCATCAGCCTCTAATGATCTGACGAGTAAAAACACTTGAACCGTTAAAATACCGTTGGTGTTCTCCCAGAGTTCTGAGGTCATATCCTGAGTACTGCGGTAAGTATCCACTTTATTATCTGAGTCACTGTCTATACCAAACACCATACGCATATCTTCAATGCCTTCCATGATAGGCTCAGTCACTAAGCCACCATTTTCAGTTAATCTTTTACGCATTAGAACAGGCACAACTATATCTCTATTATTAATTTTTAAGGTTTGCTCATTGATATAGTAAACATGATGGCTATAAGGCCATAACGTCGCGTTTACTGTAGGTAATGGGTTTTTAGCCGCATCCCCGGTTATAAATTGTGCTTTTTCTTGCTCAGCAATGAAATAATATCGATTCGTATTTGTGATAGTCTCAGGTGTCATCTGACGCCCTTCAAGAAACTTTAACTGAATAACATTCGTGTCTTCCTTTGAGTCGTCAATACAGCCCAACATTTCGTTGCCATCAGACACTTCAGCAAATACAGGTCGAAAGTTTGTCGGGGTGGTATCTGGAAAACTGCCGTTATTTAACCCGCCAAAACAATCAGGATCAGGGTTTGACTCACTTACCGTGTTATCTATTGAGAATTCAGCCTCATAAAATGTGCCCCAAAATCCTATCTGCTCTATATCTCTTCTTAAAATAGATAAAGTTAGGCGGCCTGTTTCTTGCAACTCACCAATTGCCATCGTATCTCGAGTGGTCGCTTTCATGCTCACATAAGTCGCAATGACACCACCTAAAATTAAGAAGCCAATAAACATAGAAATCAGAAATTCTAAAATAGTGAAACCTTTCTGCTTCATTTTATCCTCTGATCAATAAGTAACTATCTAGTTTTACTAAACGACGCCTGTCATCGACATTGCCGCACTGTATTGCCTTAGTTGCATCGGACGCCTTAAAGTCTTGCCTACCTCGCCACGAAACAATGACGCTCACATCAAAGCCCATACCTGCAGTATTCGCTACTGATGTAATATTGATACAGACCGTCGCTTCGTCCAAAGACCCTGTATTTTCTCTTGCTCTAATCGCTGCCTTCCAGTTTTCAAGATCAGTTCTGGCAATATTCTGTGCGCTACATACATCTGTATAACAATCATCTCGAGGGCTTAAATCTGTGTCACTACTAAACGTTTGTTTGTATAAAGACACAATATCTGCAGTATCATTTGACCTTATACGCTGCATAATATCTTCACCCAACGAAATTGCAGCTGCACGTTGCATAGAGTCAAAACTGGCTTTCTTGGCTTGCGCCTGTAAAGCAACAGCGCCTAATAACCCAAAGCTCAACACCATAAATGCGATTAGCACTTCAAGAAGGGTGAACCCTGATTGTGTTCGATTGATAAATGGCATACACAGTCAAAAACGATTTATGATTAGTGCATTATTTTAGAGTTGATTACTAGAAGCAATTTTTGAAAGGATAAGCGGTTTTTATTTCTGACAAACGGTCTATAAATAATTTTTTATTGCAGAATAAGCGCGGCGGCTTACAGATAGTTTCTCAGGATAATTTTTTAGGCTAATTAAAGCACCATTACTTGTGTGCTCAAGCTGCTTTATTGATTTCAGTTTGACTAAGGCATTACGATGTATCTGTACAAAATGTCCAGGGTATAAGCTGAGTAACTTTTTAAGGCTTAAATCAATTGTCGCATCACCTCCAAGGAAATAGACTTGAGTGAGTTTGTCCTCCGCTTTAGCCACTATCACATCATCGACATCAACCCAACGGGTTTGATTTCCTACTTGATACTGAATACGAGGGTTAAATAAACGCGCTAAAAGTGAAAACAAATCCGATTGACTTACGGGCTTAACCAAAAAGCCTGCGGCAAACACATTAAAAGCTTGTAAAGCAAATTCACTGTGGGCGGTGATAAAGATTATTTTTAAGTCACGATATTTCTGATTAAGTATTTCAGCCGTTTTAATACCATCAAGCCCTGGCATATTGATATCAAGAAACAGCAATTGTACTGAATGTTCTTTTATAGCCGGCTCAACCTCATCGCCAGAGCCTACTTGTGCAACACACTCATAATGTGGCCAGGCTGATAGCAAGCGTATAATTCTTGCTCTTGCTAAAGGCTCGTCATCAGCGATGATGTACTTCATGCTTTAGCTCCAATGGGAATACGTAACTCTGCCACAAACTTATCCTGCTCAATTGCCGTTTGTAAACTTGCACTATTTCCAAAATGAAGCTCAATCCGAGCTTTGATATTCGACAGGGCGATCCCCTGCCCTGAATGACTATTACTGTCATGATGAACGATTGGATTAGTTATCTTGATCGCAATTTGTTCATCAGCATCAATAATTAAGACATCAATTTGGCTTTTTTTACCACTCGGCTCGATGCCATAATTCACTGCATTTTCGAGCAAAGGCTGAATCGATAAGACCGGTAATTGGCTTATTAAGTTGCAAGAGTCAACCTGCCATACAACCTCGAACTTATCGCCAAAGCGCCATGCTTCAATAGCCAAATATTGCTTTGATAAGTTTATCTCATCTTCTAGGGTTGTTAATTGCTGAGTGCGCATTGCAGCTTGAGATAACCGCGCTAAGTTTAACGTTGCTTGCTCTGCAGCTTGAGGATCAACATGAGTTAACTCTGCAATGGTATTCAGGCTGTTATTTAAAAAGTGCGGCCTTATTCGAGCATGTAGTGCGTCTAACTCCACTTTTGAGAGCGTTTTAATCGTCTCTACTCGTTCAGCATAAATGCTCATCAAGTAAATGAAAAACAGCTGCATACCTAAACCAAGCACACAGTGCTGAGTTGCCATAGTCCAATCAATTTGGCCTGCAATAGAGTGCTGTGACAATAAACTTAGAGTTAAAGTATTAATTTGAAAAATAACTAAAATTATAAGAATTTCTAAAGAGGAATTGAGTTTTGATAGCTGCGTTTTTAAGCCGTAGACAAAAGCCAAGCTCGTTGTACTGACAAGATGAATGAATAAACTAATTAAGCCAAGGCGCTCCCACGCTGAGCCAATACTCATCGGGGAAAAAGCTAACATAGTTGCAAGTAATTGTGCGATAACGAGCATGGCAAGTACACCACGCTCAGTCACCATAATAGGCAGCAATGCAGATGTTAAATCGGGCGATTTAAACCTTGCTGCCATAAAGTTATCTCAACTCGGCAGGCACCGCAAACACAATGCTTTCTTCGATACCTGGGTTTTCGACCACAGTTTTACCACCTAACTCTTTCAAGCGTGTAATAACTTGTTGAACAAGTACTTCAGGGGCAGATGCACCCGCTGTAACACCGACTGAGTTGATGTGTTCAAACCAGCTAGCATCAACACAACTTGCATCGTCAATTAAGTAAGCCGTTGTGCCCATTTTTTCAGCAAGCTCACGTAAACGATTCGAGTTTGAGCTGTTTTTAGCCCCTACCACTAATAACACATCGGCTTTATCTGCAAGGTCACGCACGGCATCTTGACGGTTTTGTGTTGCATAACAAATATCGTCTTTGCGCGGACCGTCAATTTCAGGGAATTTAGCACGTAACGCATCAATCACATCAGCAGTGTCGTCAACTGATAAAGTTGTTTGGCTGCAGTAGAATAAGTTGCTTGGATCTTTTACTTCAAGGGCTGCAACATCCTCAGGCGTTTCTACTAAGTAAATACCACCTTCTGTATTGTCGTATTGACCCATAGTGCCTTCCACTTCAGGGTGACCTTGGTGACCAATTAAGATACATTCAGTGCCACGACGACTTGCACGTGTTACTTCCATATGCACTTTAGTTACTAGAGGACAAGTAGCATCAAATACTTTTAATTCACGACGTTTTGCTTCAGCTCGCACAGCTTGTGATACACCATGCGCACTAAAAATAACAATGCTGTCGTCAGGTACTTGGTGTAGCTCTTCAACAAAAACGGCACCGCGATCTTTTAAGCCATTAACCACATACTTGTTATGTACGACTTCATGACGCACATAAATAGGTGGATTAAAAATATCTAGTGCACGTTCTACAATTGAGATAGCGCGATCAACACCCGCACAAAAGCCACGAGGGTTTGCTAATAAGATGTCCATTAGCCAGTTACCTCTAAAATATCAACTTCAAATGTTACTTTTTGTCCAGCCAGAGGATGGTTAAAATCGATTGTCACAGAGTCACCAGCTACTTCACGCACAAGGCCTGGTAGCTCAGTGCCATCTGGCTGAGTGAATGCGATAATACTGCCCACTTCAGCTGGCGCATCAGGACCAAACTTACTGCGCTCAACATAATAGATGTTGTCTGGGTTTGGCTGACCAAATGCATCTTCAGGTTCTAAATCAAAAGATTTACTCTCACCTGCTTTTAAGCCTAAAAGGCATTTTTCAAAGTTTTCAGTCAGGCTACCATCGCCCATGAACAACTTTGCAGGTTTGTTATGTACTTTTGTTGAATCAGCTGCCGATCCGTCTTCTAGCTTGATCGAAAAATGAAAAAGAACTTCTGATTTTTCGCCAATGACGTGTTCGCTCATGCTTTTTTCTCCTGAGAACCATCTGCACCTTCACCTGTGAAGGCATCTAAAAGAAGTAGACCCGCACCACACACAATTGCGATATCAGCCACATTGAATGCTGGATAGTGCCAATCTTGATAATAAAAATGTAGAAAATCTACAACATAACCATGCACTAAACGGTCAACGAGGTTGCCAATCGCACCACCAATGACCATCGAGTAAGCACCACATAACACCCAGTTTTTCGCGGGCAGCTTTTTCAGCCAATAAGTCAGTAATACACTGATCACCACTGCAATACTGCTGAAAAACCAGCGTTGCCAACCTCCTGCATCACTTAAGAAGCTAAACGCAGCCCCATAGTTATGCATGTAAGTGAAGTTAAAAATTGGCAAAATCTCTATCGATTCATAGAGCTTCATATTTGCCACGACTACAGCTTTGGTTATGTAGTCTACTGCAAAAAGCAGTAGACTCAGTACTAACCAAATTAAACCCGATTTTTGTTTAACTTCGGTCACTCGTTGCTCCTACGCAAACTGACGCTGTTCGCCGTCACCGTCAACGTTGCTCACACAACGACCACAGATCTCTTCATGGCCTTCGTGTGTACCAACATCATCACAATAGTGCCAACAGCGGTCACATTTCTTCGCGTCTGTTGAAGCGACTTTAATGAATAAGCCGTCAATGTCTGAAGATTCTGCACCTTCAGGTTTCGCACTGACTACTTCAACATTTGCTTTTGACGTCAATAGTACGAAGCGTAACTCGTCACCGATCTTATTCAGTGTCTCAGCTAAGTCACCACCTGTGTAAAGCGTCACTTCAGCTTGAAGCGTAGCACCAATAACTTCATCTTTTCGCGCAGCTTCTAATACTTTGTTAACTGCATCACGTACTTCAAGCACTTGCTGCCAATAAGTATTGTCAAGCTGACCTTCAGTCACATTTACTAAACCTTCGTACCAAACATCAGTAAATACAAAGTCGCCACGCTCACCTGGTAACACATCCCAGATTTCTTGCGCTGTGAAGCTCATGATTGGTGCCATCCAACGCGTCATTGCTTCTGCAATGTGGTAAAGCGCAGATTGACAAGAGCGACGTGCATGACTGTCAGCTTTAGCTGTGTATTGACGGTCTTTAATTACATCAAGGTAGAATGAACCTAGCTCACCTGTACAGAAGTTCATTAGCTTTTGAGTCACAACTAACATCTGATAGTTGTCGTAAGCACTGATGATTTCTTTTTGTAACTCAGCGGCACGTGCAACAATCCAGCGATCTAGCTCAACCATATCTTCAACGGCAACAAGATCAGTTGCAGGGTTGAAACCGCTTAAGTTTGCAAGTAGGTAACGGCTGGTGTTACGAATACGACGGTAACGATCAGCTGAGCGCTTAAAGATTTCATCCGATACTGTCATTTCTGCCGTGTAATCTGTTGATGCAACCCACAGACGTAAAATGTCAGCACCTAACTTATTCATTACATTCTGAGGAGAAATAACGTTACCTAAAGACTTTGACATCTTGCGGCCATTTTCATCCACAGTGAAACCATGAGTTAGTACTTGCTTATAAGGAGCATGGCCATTAATCGCTACCGAAGTCATCATAGAAGACATAAACCAACCTCGGTGTTGGTCAGAACCTTCTAGGTATAAATCCGCAGGACCAGTTAACTCTTCACGCGCATCAACTACACAAGCGTGTGTTACACCTGAGTCGAACCATACATCTAGCGTGTCTTGTACTTTTACATACTGCTCGGCATCAGCACCGATTAAATCAGCTGCATCTAGGTCATACCAAGCTTGAATACCTTTTTCTTCAACCAGTTTTGCAACGTCTTCGATTAGGCTCTGAGTATTTGGGTGTAATACACCTGTGTCTTTATCAACGAATAAAGCAATTGGTACACCCCATGTACGCTGGCGTGAAATACACCAGTCAGGACGCCCTTCAACCATGTTCGCAATACGACTCTCGCCCCACTCAGGCAACCACTGAGTTTTTTCGATTTCACTTAGTGAATCTTTACGTAAGTCTGCTTGATCCATGCTCACAAACCACTGCGGCGTCGCACGGAAAATTATAGGTGTCTTATGACGCCAGCAATGTGGGTAGCTATGTTGAAGTGCATGGTGATGCATTAAAGCGCCTTTTTCGGTTAGCACTTCAATCACGCTCGCATTGGCTTTAAATACGTGCTGACCTGCAAATAACTCAGTATCAGGCAGGTAAACACCGTTTGCGCCAACTGGGTTTGCCACTTCTAGGCCATATGCTTGACCTGCCACGAAGTCTTCCTGACCGTGACCAGGTGCGGTGTGAACAATGCCCGTACCAGAGTCAGTTGTTACGTGCTCGCCTAAAATTACAGGTACGTCAAAATCATAGAATGGGTGCGCAACACGCAGATTATCTAGCGCAGCACCTTTCACATAACCTAATACATGGAAGTGATTGAAACCGAAACGATCCATACAATCTTTAACTAGCTCAGAGCCTAGGATTAAACGCTGTACTTTACCTTCATCTTCAACTTGAACTAGGGCATATTCTAGGTTTTCGTGAACAGCAACCGCACGGTTAGCAGGCAGTGTCCAAGGCGTTGTAGTCCAAATAACTGTACCTACCGTACCATTACCTTCATGACCTTCTGCTAAGCCAAATGCTGCAACAACCGCTTGTTGGTCAATAAAGTCAAAACGTACATCAATCGCAGGTGATTGCTTATCTTGGTATTCAACTTCCGCTTCAGCTAGTGCTGAACCACAGTCTGTACACCAGTGAACAGGCTTAGCGCCTTTGTGTAAGTGACCGTTTTTAATGATACGACCTAAAACACGAATTGCGTTTGCTTCAAAGTCGAAGTTCATTGTTAGGTAAGGCTTGTCCCAGTCACCAAATACACCTAAGCGTTTGAAGTCAGCTTTTTGACCTTCTACTTGCTTTTTAGCATATGCACGGCATTTCTCTCTGAACTCTGCCGCTGAGACTTTTTTTCCAGGCTTGCCTACTTTTTTCTCAACTTGTAGCTCGATAGGTAGACCATGACAGTCCCAACCAGGTACATAAGGCGCATCAAAATCAGAAAGCGTTTTAGACTTAATAATAATGTCTTTTAAAATCTTATTAACTGAGTGACCTAAGTGAATATCGCCATTTGCGTATGGAGGACCATCATGCAAAATAAATGGCTTCTTACCTTTTTTCGCGTTACGAATTTGGCCGTAAAGGTCAGCTTCGTACCAAGCTTTCAGCATTTTTGGTTCGCGTTGCGCAAGATTACCGCGCATTGGAAACTCAGTTTCCGGTAGGTTCAAAGTATGTTTGTAGTCGCTCATTTATCCTAGTTTCCGTATCGGCTACTTAATAGTAAAACATTGTTGTGCGTCAGCCACATCACTTGCTATTTGCTCAGTCAACTGGGCCAATGTCTCGAATTTTTTTTCATCTCGGAGCTTTTTAACCAGCTCCACTTTTAGAAAACGTCCGTAAACATTTTCATCAAAATCAAATATATGCACTTCTAATAGTGCTTTCGTACCATTTAACGTTGGCTTAGTGCCAATGTTTGCCACTCCGTTTAATACGCGGTTGTCTAAATAGACTTTAACAGCAAACACCCCTTGTACAGGGATCACTTGGCGTTTTAGTGCAATATTCGCAGTTCTAAAACCCAGCTCTCGGCCTTTTTTCCAGCCGTGGATCACACGACCTGAAATCGCATAGGTATGACCTAGCATCTGGTGCGCCGAATCTAAATCACCTTGCGCAAGTGCCGCTCTGATTAAAGTACTACTTACACGGCAATCATCACGACGTAAGCTGGCAGTGCTTTTGACATGCATATTTAATTCAGCGCCAATTGCGCTCAGCATATCAAAATCGCCTTGGCGGTTTTTGCCAAACTTAAAGTCATCACCCACTGTGAGTGCTTTCACGCCTAGCTTTTTAATTAACACGTTTCGAACAAACTGTTCGGCATCTATTGATGCAAACTCTTTGTCAAACTTTACGCAGATCACTCTGTCGATGCCGAGTTTGTCTAGTAGAGCAAGTTTATCTCTTAGTCGTGTTAAGCGTGCCGGCGCTTTGTCTTTGGCAAAAAACTCTTGCGGTTGCGGCTCAAACAGCATCACGGTACTGGGTAATCCGTACTGTTCAGCATCTTGCATTAAGCCTTTTAAAACAGCAACATGACCTAGATGCACACCATCAAAATTACCTATCGTCAGCACACACCCTGCGTGTTCTGCTCTAATATTATGGATGCCTCTAATTAATTGCATGAAATAAAAGCCTTCACCACCAATTTATTCAAAGTGCCAGATTATACCCAAGTTGCTTGAAAATGCGAATAATCAGATAGCCTTAACCTAAGGCTCTTACTATGCCTTGGGTTAAGTATTAAGCCGAGGCTTCTTTTATGGTCTTCAATCGTACCCCAAACGCAAAAAGTGCACCGAAGTAACTTATCATAGCCACTGCCAGTAAAGCGCAGAGTAATGTGATTTGCTCAATCAGGCTCCAGCTCTGCCATGAGTATTGCTGGGCAATAAAATAAACCAGCACTGCCATCAGTATTGCGCTCACAATACATTTCAATGCAAACCATAGGCTAAAAGAAGAGAACTGATACACACCTTGCTGGTTTAGCTTTCTATAAAGTAAAAACGCATTACAACTTGCAGATAAAGAAGTTGCTAAAGCTAACCCCAAATAGCCAATGAATGGGGCAAGCATGATGTTAAACACCATGTTCAAAACGAGCGTGATAATACCGATCTTGACCGGTGTTTTAGTATCTTGTCGAGCATAAAAACCTGGCGCTAATACTTTAATCAACATAAAACTGACTAAGCCAACCGAATAGGCGGCAACGCCCATACTCACTGCTTTAACGTGATCGACTCCACCTTCGGAGAAAGCACCGTGATCAAATAAAACAGAGATAATAAGTGGGCTAATTACCATCAACCCTGCCATAGCCGGAAAGCCTAAAAACAACACAAAACGTACACCCCAGTCTAATGTGCTCTGAAAATCTTCTGATTTTTCCGTGGCATGTAGTTTTGACAATGCTGGCAAAATAACAGTGGCAATACCAATACCAAATAAGCCTAATGGGAATTCAATCAGTCTGTCTGAGTAATACAGCCAAGCAATAGAGCCCGTCACCAATAGCGAAGCTATGATGGTATCTAACAGTAAATTAATTTGCGAAATCGACACACCGAACATCGCGGGTAACATTAATTTACGTACTTTCGCCACTTCAGGTGAACGCCAAGCAAACACCGGCTTATTCACCATACCAATACGCAAAAGGAAAGGAATTTGAAATAAAAGCTGTGCTACGCCTCCAGCGAATACCCCAATAGCCAGCGCATAGGCACTCACATCAAAGGCATCATGTAATAAAATCGCGCAGCTAATAATAGAAATGTTTAATAAAACAGGCGTAAAAGCCGCTGCGGCAAAGCGGTTATAAACATTTAGCACAGCTCCGCTCAGTGCAACCAAGCTAACAAAGAACAAATATGGAAAAGTAAATTTTAATAAACCACTCGCCAATTCAAATTTCTCTGCATTTTCCCCTCCTTGCCACCAGTCAATAAACCAGCCTGTACCAAATAACGCTGCAATGACGGGTGAGCCAATCACACCGAGAATGGTCACTATCAGTAAAATGGTTCCCAAAGTACCCGCAGCTTGGGCAACAAACAATCTGACCTTGTCGTCACCATGCTTTTCTTTTATCTCGGATAGCACAGGCACAAATGCTTGAGCAAATGCACCTTCTGCAAATAATCGTCTTAGAAAGTTTGGGATACGGTTCGCAAATAAAAACACATCTGCAGCAAGTCCCGCCCCAAGTAAATTTGCAACAACAGCATCCCTTACTAGTCCCATCACGCGTGAAATCATCGTCATAGCACTGACTATCATGCCTGATTTAAATAACCCTTTTGCCACAAATTTACTCCCAAGAACATATAACTGGCAGATTATGCCACAGACTTACACTGTCCTTGAACGCCAACCAACGACTATTTGTAAATATCTTTCGTTTAATACTAGGTGTCGAGTTATAGATTTGATACAATCGCTCGCAACAATCACAAAACTATGAGGTGTTATGGTTTTGTTGATTCTGAGCCTGTTGCAACTAGCGCTATGCAACTTAAAACCATGGTTTTAGTACATTCAGGCCAATATGACCCAAATGGAAAAGGCTGGGTGGTCATTTTTTATTGACTTTTGAGAATAAAAAAGGCATATTCCTCGGCCTTTAAATTAAGCTTATTTTAAGATTGTTAGGAGCAAACCTTGGCTAACATCAAGTCTGCAAAAAAACGCGCTATTACTAGCGAAAAGCGTCGCAAGCACAACGCAAGTCGTCGTTCTATGATGCGTACTCTATTCAAGAAAACTGTAGCTGCTATTGAAGCTGGCGACAAAGAAGCTGCAACTGTAGCTTTCGCTGCCGTAACTCCAGTTTTAGACCGTTACGCAACTAAAGGTCTTATCCACAAAAACAAAGCTGCTCGTCATAAGAGCCGTTTAGCTGCTAAAATTAAAGCACTATAATTTGTTTTTGAATGAAAAAACCGACTGTTAAGTCGGTTTTTTTTTGCCTTTAAGAAAGGAAGAAGAGAAGCTTTTTTAATAAAGCTCCAATTCTGGATAAAACTTTTTCAGCATCGCTGCAATTTTCTTCGGTGAAAACGGTTTAACCACAAACCCTTTTGCCCCTCTTTCAATCGCATCTTTAACGTTATCAACGGTTGAATGGGCAGATACCATCACAACATTAATATTTTCGTTAATTTTATTAATGTCAGCGATCAGCTCTTTGCCGTCACCGTCAGGTAATTCGATATCCAAAAATACAATATCGAAATGTTGTTCTTCGCATGCGGTAATACATTGTGTCGCAGTAGAGGCTTCTCTCACATGGTCTATGCCCAAGTGCATCAATGTTTGATGTAAGAAACTACGAACTGTACCCACGTCGTCCACTATAAGTATTGAGATATGTTGATCCATAATCATCCTTTCCATATGCTGCCGAATAAATTTAGGCTATGATTAAATCATAGAATCATTATAGAGACATGCAAATAAAAGGCTACAAAACGAATGTCTAATCAATCAAAAAAACAATCTTTACTAGGACAAGTTAATCCACAACAAAAAAAACGACAAAGTAGTCAAAAGAAAAAACGTCTTTCTCCACAACAACAAAGAGCCGCAATGGCACAAGCACAATTAGCCCAAACTCAACTCAATAACCCCCAAAAACAAAAAGGTATCAAACGTTGGATTACACTTGGCATTATTGCCTTATTAATTATTGTTTTTCCTAAACCGCAATTGATTACCTATGAAAAACTAGGGATCGTTGCTACCAGTGTCTATTGGTCTGCATTGCCAGGTCTTGATCCGGTCATCTTTGATTCATCGCTTCACCCAAGGCCAGCACTAGATAAGAATACTCTCTATTTATGTATCAATAAGCTCGATCCTGATACCTGTCAGAAGTATCAAATAATCAAAAAAGAAGGTTTCTTTAGTGCCTTAAAGGCGCTCATTTCGAATTAAAAAAACTAATCTGAAAATTACAAAAATACTCGTTTGAAGCATGGTCAAACTAACACCATAATGGCGCTCCTTTAACCAACCACAGGAACCCAAACAGACCATGCCAAACGAGCTCGACTTGTTGCTAAACATAGTGCTTCTACTTTTAGGTGCTGGAGCCTTTTTTATCAACCACTTAACTACTTTACGCGTTGCCGCATTGGCCGCATGTAGCTTATTATTTTTATCGTTTAGTTTTGATCTGATGAGTACCAGTGTGGTGTCTAATTTAAGTCTAATTATGATTAATACATTTTATCTATTTAAAGTGTATACATTCGGACAACTTAAATTAAGTCATACCGACTAACATATTATTAACCTAGCCTTTGAATTGTCCTGGTAGCCAATTCCTTAAGGCTAGGCTAAAATCATCGCCATATCTTCAATGCTACAGCTGAGGTGACGTATGGCGATGACAGATGAAGAATTGTTTATGGCTTCAATGGGTGATGTCACCCCGCTTGCCAAGAACAATCAAATAGAACTACAAAAGAAGAAAAACGCTCCGACCCTGAGTCAACTTGAAAAGCGCAAAGCCGCCGAACAAGAATTAGAGTTCGATGCAAATTACCTCTCCACCGAGTATGTAGACTTACTTGATCCACACGATTTATTAAGCTTTAAGAAAAGTGGTGTGCAACATGGTGTGTTTAAAAACCTACGCTTAGGCAAATATCAAATCGACGCCACATTAGACTTACATGGCAAAACATTTCGTGAAGCCAGAAAAGCACTCTTTGATTTTGTTACCGATTGTCAGCAAAGAAGTATTCGTGTCTTGCTGATAAGACATGGCATTGGTTTAAACAGCAAACCGCACCCAGCCATTTTAAAAAGCTATACTAATAAGTGGTTACAAGAAATGCCTATCGTCTTAGCGTTTCACAGTGCATTAAAATGTCACGGTGGTTCTAGCTCAACCTATGTGCTGTTAACTAAAAGTGATGAGAAAAAAATGGAAAACCGAGAGCAACACGCTAAGCGCTGATCTTTTCATGAGCGACACAGCTACCGTACTCCGGAAGCTCTGTCGCTTTAGCCTGAGTAAACCATGCAGAAATTGCCAAAAGAATAACTGAGATAAAAACGAAAGAAAATTTTACTCCACCTTGGCTGTCACGCATTGTATTACCCTGTTTATTATTATTTTTTTATCTAAACTACTGAAAGTATAAAAATCACACAAGGTGTTTTTTTATACAGTAAGTGAAAGGAATGAGAGAATAAATCTGCTCAGCACTTTCCAATACTTATTTCCTACCTTTTAATACCCTTTTTGTTTACATACTAGATTACTTAATTGTGAGTTTGATTGTTGTGCTTTGACATTATCTGCAATTTGTTCACAAACCGTTTTGAGCTGAGTCAAAGCCGCACAATGTGGTGTGATGGTTATTTTGGTGTGCGACCAAAATACATGTGATTTAGGTAATGGCTCTTCGGTAAACACATCCAATACTGCTGCTGCAAGTTCGTCTTGATCAAGCGCTGTTAATAAATCTGCTTCATTTAAATGTTTGCCTCTAGCAACATTAATTAGCAAACAATGATCTGGTAACTGCTTAAACATATCTAAGTTCAAAATCTCTTCTGTCTGTGGCGTTAGAGGTAATAAACACACCAATACATCAAGCTCTTTAAGAAAATCAGGTAGCTGAGCATCACCATGAAAGTGAGTAATATGCGTTAATTGCTTTTCAGAGCGAGACCAACCGCTGACTTTAAAGTTATTGTTGATCAGCTTGTTTGCAACACTTAATCCTAGCTCTCCCATACCTAAAACGCCCACATGCTGAGTTGCATGCGCTCGTTTTGGCTTCCATTGCCCTTGTTGCTGTTTTATTAGGTACTCTTTAATACGTAGCTTATGCGCCAAAGTATGGGCTAAGACATTTTCAGCCATATCTTCTGCCAATTGTGTATCTACAATACGAGTAACTTGAACATGTTCAGGAATAAGACTTAAGTCAATTGCATCCACCCCCGCACCATAACTCTGTACCACTTGCAAATTAGGTAGTTGTGCCCAAAGCGTTTCAGGTGCTTTCCAAGCCAATACAAATTCAACCTCTTCGAGATTATCGCAGTGTGGCCACTCTTGTATTTTTACATTGGGTAACTGTGCGCTGAGTTCAGCAAGGAGTTTGTCGTTATTACGACCTGTGACACAGACTAAAACTGACATTTGTTATTCCTAATAAAGCAACTTGTTGATAATCATATTGGTCATGTAATTAAGACTCAAGCGAGGGTTTCATTAAAACCATAAAACAATGTCGGCTGTCATAAAAGCACCGTAAATTTGCAACAGCCTTGTCACACAGTGTTTTTAATCTACAAAAAACACTTAGAGTTGAGATTTACTATGATCAGTGTCGATAAGGTTATCGAAGCAAATTTACCCCAGCTAGAAAAGTCCCCAAAAGTAAAAGGACTAGTAAAAAAAGGCTTGGGTTATTTACTTCATGAGCAAGAATTTGTGGCATTTGCAGATACCTACCCGCACCTGCAAGGATTAGAGTTTGTTGAGCAAGTTCTAGACGAACTTGAATTTGATGCCCGTTATACCACCAAGCAACTTGAGCATATACCCAGCGAAGGCTCAGTTGTGATAGTCGCAAACCACCCTATCGGCTCTTTAGATGCACTCGCTCTAGTTAAACTTATCAGCAAGGTACGAGGCGATTTAAAAGTAGTTGCGAATCGGATGCTGATGTCGCTGACCCCCATGCACTCTTTATTACTCCCTGTTGATAATTTATCTGGCACAAGCCGTAAACAAGAGCTCAGCAACATTCATAAACACCTCAAACAAGGTGGCGCTTTATTGATCTTTCCTGCTGGCGAAGTTTCTCGATTAAGCCCTACAGGCGTCAAAGATTGTAAGTGGAATAGTGGCTTTTTAAGAATGGCAAAACGCGCTAACTGCCCTATTTTGCCCGTTCACATCAAAGCCAAAAATAGCCCTTTATTTTATGGCACTTCAATGATCTACAAGCCTCTAGCCAGCCTGCTATTGGTAAAAGAAATGTTTAAGCAGCGTCAAAAGTTTTTAGAGTTCGAAATCGGTGCATGCATACCGCCTGAGTCTTATCTGCACAACAATGTCAAAGACAAAGAGATGGTGGCACTTATCCGCAAACAGCTATATCGCATTGGTACTAAAAAGTCGCTCCCCCTCACCACACAAACACCTGTTGCACCTCCAGAATGTAAAAAAAACTTGAAAAGTGCCCTTGAAGCCTGTGAGCGTATTGGCGAAACGCAAGATGGTATGCAAATCTACCTTTATCATTACACGGGTAGCTCGGTCATTTTCAGAGAGTTAGGTCGATTACGTGAACATGCATTTAGAGCTGTCGGCGAAGGCACAGGCAAACGCAGAGACATAGATAAATATGACATGCATTACACCCACCTTATTCTATGGGACCCGAATCAACTCGAGTTAGTTGGCGCCTATCGGCTTGCCAGTGCCAAAAAAGTACTCGAACAGCAAGGTCGCGAGGGCTTGTACACAGATACCTTAGTCGATTACAGCGATAAAATGCAACCATACTTTGAGCAGGGATTGGAGCTTGGCCGCAGCTTTGTGCAACCTAAATACTGGGGGCGAAAAAGCCTAGATTACCTTTGGTATGGTATAGGTGCATTTGTAAGACGTTACCCTGAACACCGTTATTTATTTGGCGCGGTGAGCCTATCGAACGCCTTGCCTGAAGAAGCCAAAGCCATGTTGGTGTATCACTACCAGCACTATTTTGGTCATTTACCTGAACATGCTATTGCTAAACATAAATACCGCTTAGATAGCGCTCAGCAAGAGAATTATAAGAAGCTGTTTTTGGGTAATAATATCAAAGAAGATTTCAGCGAGCTTAAGCATATCCTTGCCAATATGAATGCTCAAGTACCAACGTTATTTAAGCAATATACAGAGTTGTGCGAAGACGGCGGCGTGAACTTCCTGTGTTTTAGCGTCGACCCAGACTTTAGTAACTGCATTGATGGGCTCGTGTTGGTTGATTTAGAGAAAATAAAACCTCAAAAGGCCAAACGTTATTTAGGTGAGTAGTATTCTGTAAAAATGAAATATGCGGGATCTTAGTCATTGAAACAGATAGAAACATGTTTTTAGTTTCTATCTGTAATTTTCGGTGTTAACGTCGGGTCTATTAATATAAAGGACCCAATACGTTTCAAAGATGATCAAAAAAGTACTTCAATTAGCCGTTTTTGCCGTAATATTTATTGCAGTCACTGCCTACCAAGAACTTGGTATGTTAGCTGATAATGGTGAGCAACCCGCGCCTTACTTCTCATTACCCACACTCGAAAATGAGCACAAACAGATTAGTTTAAGTGAACTCACGGGGCAGCAAACCGTTGTTTACTTCTTTGCGCCTTGGTGCAGTATTTGTAAGTTCAGCATGCCAAATTTAGATAAGCTTCATGAACAACAAAAACTCAATGCCGTTGCTATTGCCCTAGATTATGACTCAAAAGAAGCGGTTGAAGCTTTCACACAAGATTTAGACCTCAGCATGCCAGTACTTATGGGAAATCATCAAATTGCTGCCAATTTTAAAGTCAAAGCCTACCCCACTTATTATGTGATTGATGAAAATCTGAAAATAACAGAACGTTCAGTGGGCTACTCTACAGAACTTGGCTTAAGAGCACGTTTATAAGCTCCTTTCTTTTTAAATAAAATGCCTTTGTAATAAAGTGTAGACGCACCTCTACACTTTCTTACCTAAACCCGCAACACACTTACAACTTATCTCCTTAAACTAGTCGCCAATTCATACCAACTCAGCTTGCAACAAGGATCCCAAATGAACAAGCTCGGCGTATTTTCAACTACCCTATTTAAGTTTTCACCGCTATTTTTAGCCATTTCACTGTCAGCTCATGCTGATGAGCAAAAGCCACAGAACAAAGAAATGGAGCACATTGAAGTACTTTATAAACGCAGTAGTATCACCAGTGAAATAACCGAAGACACTGAAAAGTTGATTGAAATGCCCGGTGCCCTTGGCGATCCGTTAAGAGCCGTTTATGCACTACCTGGCGTGGTTGCTGCTGGCGGCTCAATGAGCGAGCCAGCTGTACGTGGTTCATCACCCAGTGATAATATTTTCGAAGTGGACTTTATGCCTGCAGGCTACATATTCCATGACTTTGGTAGCTCTATCTTTAATCGTCATATTATTCAAGATTTCCAGCTTTATTCAGCAGGCTATGGCGCAGGTTACAGCAACGCCACTGGCGCCGTGTTTGACGTAACATTACGCAACCCTAAATATCAACCTATAACCACTACCCTAGATTTTTCGATGTTTAATGCCGGTGTATTTGTTGAAGGTCAAGCCACAGAGAATACCGCATTTTACTTTTCAGCCCGCAAAAGTACTTTGCCGCTATTTTTCTCGGAAGGAGAAGAACTTGAAGATGATGATGGCGAATTAACAGGAGTGATCATAAACGATGCACCGGACGATCACGATTATCAAGGGAAATGGCTTTGGGATATCAATGCCAATAATACTCTAACGTTTAATTTCACTGGTGCAGAAGACTCAGCCGCTGCAGGCTTTAATGAACGTGCTGAACTTGCACAAAAGACACCTGAATTTCAGGGCGATGCACGATTTATCCGCGAGTTCACAAGCCAAAATATCTTATGGGATCACTACAACAAAAATTATCACTTTAGAGTAGGACTAGGGGTGCTAGACCATTCTGGTCGACTTGAATATGGCAAACGTGCAACTTTAACGAATGGCTACTTTGAAGAAGAGTCAGAAAAGCAAACCACCCTAAAAGCGCAGTTGAATTACCGTTTAAATAACCAACACAGACTCGTGACCGACATTGGTTTTTACGACAACGAAACCACTTATATATATGACTCATTCCAATATCTGTGCACTGAGCTTGACCCTGATTGTGACCTTAAAAAAGGAGAACGTATTTCAGGTAAACAAACTGCTGGCGCTGATAGTGCTTTTGTAGGTGTCACCCATGTTTGGCAAATCAACGACAAGCTACAAACAGAAACTGGCGTGCAATTCCAACATAACAAACTCACCGATGAAAACTTTGTGCAGCCTCGCCTTGCTTTAAACTACTATTTGTCAGATTCAAGTACCATCACAGCCAAGTTTGGACAATATAATCGTCAGCAAGACATTGATTATATTTTGCCTGAAGTCGGCAATCCGAATTTAAAATCACAATCGGCAAATCATACAACGCTAGGGTTCGCACAAGAACTTGAAAATGAATGGTCATGGTCTGTTGAAGCCTATTACAAAACCATGGACGACTTACCACTTGCCATTGCGGAAGACGCACCTGATGCGCAAAACCTATATGCCAATGATGTGGAAGGCCGAGCCTATGGTGTTGACTTTCTGATCAATAAAAACAAAACCGATAACTGGTATGGGTGGTTAGCATTCAGTTATGCCAAGAGTGAACGTACGGATTTAAGAAATAATGTCACGCGTGACTACTACGCAGATACCCCATTTGTATTCAATGCGGTATTTAACTACGAAATCAATGAACTTTGGCAAGGCGGCTTTAATTTTACGGCACGCAGCGGCCAAGCTTACACACCAATTGTTGGCGTGAGAGAAAACCCAGACTTCGATAATCGCTTTTTACCTGTCTATGGCGAACCATTCTCAGAGCGTCACGATCTGTATCACAGGCTCGACATACGTTTTGAACGTAAAACACGTGTATTTGGTCTAGATGGTAAGCTTATTCTGGAACTAATGAACGCATACGGCCAAGACAATGTCAGCAGCATCGACCTTGATTACAAAAAAGTGAAGTCAGTAAATGACTTATATATAGAAGAAGAAAGCGATGACTTTGAAATGCGCCCATCTATTGGGTTTAGCGTGACTTTCTAATATCACTTTTTAAATTAGTTTTCGACCCATCTAGGGTTTGCCATATCTTGGTAAGCCCTCTATTTGGGAATCATCATTTTTATTGATGATTTCGATTCAATTAATCAACTTTTACTTCTTATAAATTCCTCTAAACTTAGTTGCAGTTAAACAAAATCATCAACGAGGAATTCAATATGTTTACAGTTATTTTTGGTCGTGAAGGGTGCCCTTTCTGTGTTCGTGCAAAAGAACTTGCTGAGCGTTTAAAAACAGAGCGTGAAGATTTTAACTATCGCTACGTAGACATCATCAAAGAAGGTGTGAGTAAAGCAGATTTAGAAAAGTCAGCAGGGAAACCTTGTCCGACTGTGCCACAGATTTTCTTAGATCAAACGCATATTGGTGGATTTACCGATTTTGAAGCCTATGCAAAAGCAAATTTAGGTTTGTATAGTAATTAAACAAGGCTTCTTTGCAGAAAAGTAAAAAGCCCTAAAAGCCTTGAAATTGTTACTTTGCTGTAAATTTACACAAAACACACTGATTAAATTTCGTACAACATCAGTCACATATAAATTAGTTCTAATTTATACAAGCAATTGCTGGGCTTTTCCTATACAATGCGCGCCTCTTTAAATTCGTTGAGGCGCATTAATGTCAGAACCAGTCACGTTTGAATCTTTAGATCTTTCACCTGCAATTTTAAAAGCAGTCGAAGAGCAAGGATATAAGACACCATCTGAGATCCAAGCTCAATGTATACCGTTATTGCTAGAAAGAAAGGACGTACTGGGACTAGCGCAGACGGGTACAGGTAAAACAGCAGCATTTGCATTACCACTATTAAACAATATTGACCCGGCTACGAAGCAGCCACAAATTTTGGTGTTAACACCAACACGCGAACTTGCTATTCAGGTAGCAGAAGCATTTGAACAATATGCTAAATACACTAAAGGCGTTGAAGTACTAGCGCTTTACGGTGGTCAAAGCTACGGCATTCAGCTTAGTGCTTTACGCCGCGGTGCACAAATTATTGTTGCGACACCGGGTCGTCTTATCGACCACATCAACCGTAAAACGATTGATTTATCGCAACTGAAAGCACTTGTGCTAGATGAAGCTGACGAAATGCTTCGCATGGGCTTCATTGAAGATGTTGAAAACATCATGGAAAAAACGCCTGAAAACAAGCAAACTTGTTTGTTCTCAGCAACTATGCCTAAGCAAATTCAGTCTATCTGTAACAAGTACTTAGACAACCCAGAGCAAGTGCATATTTCTGCACGTAACTCGACAGTATCAACTGTTGAGCAAGTGTTCTGGCGCTCTACTGTTCATAAAAACAAAGCTATCGTTCGCTTCTTAGAGGCTGAAGATTACGATGGCGCAATCGTATTCGTACGTACTCGTAATGATACTGTTCAACTTGCTGAACTACTTGAGCGTGAAGGCTTCTCAGCAGCACCATTAAATGGTGACATGAACCAGCAGGCACGTGAACGCACAGTTGACCGTTTAAAAAGCGGCTTAGTAGACATCGTAATCGCAACAGACGTTGCAGCGCGTGGTCTTGATGTAGAGCGCTTAAGCCTAGTTATCAACTACGATATCCCGCAAGACAGCGAAGCATACGTTCACCGTATTGGTCGTACGGGTCGTGCTGGTCGTACTGGTAAAGCAATCCTATTCGTGAAAGGCAATGAGCGTTACTTACTACGTAACATCATGCGTCACACTAAGTCTGAAATTGCTGAAGTCGAATTACCAGATGCGAAAACTGTTGAACAAAAACGCATCGCAGCATTACAAGCTAAGCTTACTAATGCACTAGAGCACAAAGACATTACTTTCTTTAATGAAGTTGCTGTAGATCTTGCTCAAAAGCTTGAACTAAGCCCTGAAGACTTAGCGGGTGCGCTACTAGCACTTGCACAAGAATCTTCACCGTTAAAAGTTGAAGAAATTAAGCGCGAACGTCGTGAACGTGATGACCGTAAAGGTCGTGATGGTCGTGATGGTCAGCGCAATGAACGTGGTGGTGAACGTCGTGGTCGTGAGCGTGGTGAACGCGGTGACCGTGGCAATCGCAACAGCAGCCAAACACCAATGGATACATACCGTATTGATGTTGGTCGTGATCACGGTGTGCAAGTTAAGAACATCGTTGGTGCAATTGCGAATGAAGCGGATATCTCAAGCAAGTTCATCGGTGACATTCGTTTATTCAACGAGCACAGTACCGTTCAGCTTCCGAAAGATATGCCAGCTGACGTACTTGGCCATTTCAAGAACGTATTCATCTGTAAGCGTCCTATGAACATGGTTAAGAGCACACACCCAGCTGATCAAGCTGGTGGTGGTCAAGAGCGTGGCTTCCGTGGCGAACGTAACGATCGTGGTAACCGTGGTGAAGGTAAGCGTAGCTTCCGTGATAACCGTGGTGGCGACCGTAAGCCTCGTCGTGATGGAGAGCGTGGTGAACGCAAAGAGCGTCGTCCAGTAAGCTTCACTGCTTAATAGCACAGATATAAAAAAACCCGCACATGTTGCGGGTTTTTTATTTCCCAAACCAGCCCTTTAACTCAGCAATCTATTTTGAGTATTCTCAAGAATTGGTCCTAAGCTAACTCATTAAAAGTGAAAGGAAAAATTAGCACCAAAAGCACTCTCTGTATGACTGTTGCCATACCACTTAGCATTACCATGCACAAACTCCAACATCACCGACGACCAAGTATTGAATTGATATTCAAACCCAACATTCACACCATAGTTTGTGCCATCTGTCTGAAAATCATTTAAAAAGCAGCGTTGTGAGTTACTATCCCAATCGCAGCCTAACTCAAAATTAAATTTATAGTTTTCACCTGTCGCCTCACCGCGCTGATAAAACACACCACCATAAATAAGTTTATCTGCCGCAACACGATAGCCGGTGACCCAAGCTAAATCTAAATAATCATAGCGCTGTGACCACCTGCGATCTTTTTTTCTGCCTGACTGCTCAGGTGACTTCACATAACCAATAGAGACAGCCTGAGAAACATTACCCACTTTCAATTGCTCTTTCGGTGCACCATAGAATTGATACTTTAATGCAACCTTAGTATCCGTAGAATAAAGGTAAGAAACCTCAACACCTTTGCCTAGCGTGACGGCAACATCGGCCCTCAGTGAATGATTATTGCTTTCACTTAAACCATCTTCAGAAACAATGTTCTTACCTTCGAACCCTAAACTTGCGCGCACGTTAAATGCCTCAGAATGAACTTCAGGACTATCGAATCTTGATAAACCAGGCTCAACTGTCGGCGTTGACTCACAACCTGTTATGCCTACAACAGCAACCAAAACTCCAATTTTCTTTATCACCCACACTTCCTTAATTGAATTTTCCTAAATAAGAAACATGGATATTACCATATGAAAAGCTGATAAAAAGACCATTTTTAAAGCAAAATTACTTGAGAACATTTAGTTTTTCTAGCAATTTTTCTACTTCAAACTCAGCACCACAGATCAAACCACTTGCTCGATTATGTTGCCAAGGTTGCCCTATTTTAAAAACTCCCAACTTTTCAGCTGCACTTATATCGAACTCATTACTGTCTTGATATAACTTCGGAATATCAATAAAGCTAAAGTCATCTTTATAGCCAATCGCGCTAATCATGATGTCTGGTGCGAGCTTTTCTCCATTATCAAAAGTAACACAATCATCACCAACTGAAACAACTCTAGATTTTAAATCAACTCCCAAAGCTATAAGTGCTTCGTTATTAATATCCGTATCAGGGAAAGGGTCTCTACTTTTTAAAAACTGAGCGATGTTGAAGTTTTTAGGAAGCTTTAAAAGACCAGACCATTTCAGCAATGAAAAAGTTTTAATTCCCAGAATATGCTCTGGAAACAGATTGCGCTTTTTACCTTGCGCCAAGTAAACCTTGTTTTTATCACTCAGCTTTTTCGCAATTTGTCGACCTGAAGCACCATCACCCACAACTAAGATTTGCTGGTTTTTGAAGTTCATACTCTGTAATTGCTCTAAACCTAGCTGTAAAAACTCAGTATCTCCATTAAAGAGTTTTACAGGCACATTAAAGGCGCCGGTGGCTAAAACAATTTGCTTCGCTTTAATCACTCCATGCTCGGTAAAAACAGAAAACCCATTTATTCCATCATGAGTTACCCTTAATACATGACAGTTTGTTTTAATTGCCAGCTGATGATGCAAGGCAAACTCTGATAAATAATCAGCAAACTCATCTTTAGTTAAATAATCTCCTTGAGAGTGAGGGATATAAAAACCAGGGAGCCGATTTAACTTATTAGGGGTGAATAGGGTTAAGCCCTGATAACGTTTCCTCCACTGGTCGCCAACATGCTTGTGTTTATCAAGGATCAAATAATCAATGTTTAAGACTTTTAAACGGCTTCCAAGCACCAGACCCATATGGCCTGCACCGATAATTAACACACTCGTTTGTAAATTCATAACCACTCCAGAATAAGAAGTGATTATCTTAAGAGGTCTACATCGTTAAAGATTGAATAAACTGGCTATCGATTAACTAAGCTGTGAAAAGACTATCTATGAAGATTTTGACTTCGAGGCAGTTAACTTAGAGAGTCTCTTATAGGTTTCATGATAACCCTGAGAGAGATCACTAAAGTTTATTCTTGGCATAAGCTGAGTCAATTTATCAAGCTCATTGAGTTGTTCATATACTTCAGCGGTTCGTATAAGTATTACCGCTAAAAACCTAGGATTATTTTGCACTAATAATAACTCTTCTGTCCGTTTAAAATGCTCAAGCGCCAACTCATGTTTATTCATCAATTGATAAGTTCTGGCAACATTAGAGTAAGCCACTACTTTTTTTGCATCATGCTCTGTGTTTTTAATCCAATCTAAAGCGAGCTTGTAAAATTTCGCAGCACGCTCATAGTTTTGCCAAGTAAAGAAGATATGTCCTTTGTTAGTATGTAATTCAAGGTGAAATACAGGATCGCCTCGTTTACCAAACTTGTTTTCGGCCAATAACAATAATTGATACGCTTTTTGCCTATCACCAAACACATATTCAAGATTAGCAATTTCTACCATACGCATAGGATCTTCAAAAATATGATAAATTTTTTCTAGTTTAGAAATTGCTTTTTGCGCATATTGCCTAGCTTGTTCTTTCTTACCAAAATAAGCCAATGTTTTTGAGTAGTAATAATTAAGCTGTAGCTCGAAAACATCAGGCATATTTTCAATTGCAAAAAGCGGAATAATCATTTGTTCTAATTTCTTAAATTCACGCTTGTCGTAATAATAATCTAGCTTATAAGAGATAAGCTTAAACCAAGCTTTAGAATAAAGGGGTACAGCGTCACTCTGCTTTTTCAGCAAAGCTAAACAAGCTTGCTCCTCTTTTTGTAGGCAATAAGACTCGTGATCACTAAAGTGCTCTGAAGCATTTGCAGTAATGGAGGTAAAAAAGAGAAAAAGTAACAACAAAACAATCATAAATTTAGCATATCAGCTAACACAACAGCATTAGTCTAGACTAAGCAAACTATAAAAATGATAAGAAAAAACTATTAAATTCCCTTCTCATTTACACGTCATTACAATAAACAAACCCAAAAGAACTAGCCTAAAAAAATAAACCAACCCTTTATAACCAGCCCAAAAGTCAAATTCATCAATTAAGCCAAAGTTAATTTGCTAGCCAACAATTTCATTTATTGCCAATAAGAAAAGTAAACAACTGTAAACAAGCACCTGCTTTTATTCCAAAAAAGTGCTTAAATAGCCGCCCTCTAAATACAGAGGCTATTGTTAATAAAAGGAAAATAACAATGTTTAATTATTCTAAAGTTGCGTTAGGTATCGCAGCATGTTTCGCACTGTCTGGTTGTCTAGAAGTTGAAGATAACAATAACAACAATAACGATGCGCTAGTAAAACAACTAGAGCAACAAAATCAAATCTTACAAAATCAACTAGACTACAATAAACAACAGTCTGAGGCTTGGAAAACAGCCATCACGCTAGTAGGCTCAGTAGAGCTTGCAACTGAAGGAGATACACTTCCTAGTGATTTATCTGTTACTTTTTACCACAACGGCCAATGGCACGATGCAGTTTCTCTTGCTGCAGACGGTTCGTTTGAAGTATCTGAACTTCCAGCAAACACTGACTTTATTGCAAAGGTAAGCAGTGCGTCAAATGCGATTGTTAAGCGTCATTTTTTCTTCAGAACACCATATAAAACAGATAAATTTGTCCAAAATCTAGTCGCTTTTGAAGTAGGTCTGCCAAAGACTATTGAGTTCACTGTTTTAGATGAAAAAACCAACTTACCTTTCACAGATCTGCACCTAGAAGCTGATCTAGATGCAGATAGCAACGCTTTAAATGCCCTTAAACAAGTTGCTGGAGACAACTTATCAAAGGCAACTCTCAATTCTGAAACAGGTATGTATGAACTAGTGGTGCCTAAAGGCATTACCCTATTTTTACAGCAAGACCGTGATCTAGATAACGATGGCACGAATGACGTAACTTCTTTTGATGCTAGGTACAGCAATCAGTTAGAAAATAACCAATTGTTTTATTTAGATAAGCAAAAGGCTGAAGAGTTTGAGCTAGTGCTTAATTTTATCAATGCAAATGGTGAAGCGATAAAGCCTGAGCATGTCTTTGCAACGAACAATGATTTTGGTTCATCTGACTTTACCTATGATGACACATTAAAAACTCACTCTGTTGATGCTAACTATCTTGGTTCACTAAGAGTTTATATACCAGAGTTCAGAATCAATGACACTCAGTATAAGTCAAGAAGTCTAACTGTTCGTAACTACAATGAGCAAACAGAATCTTATCAAGTTGAAGGCGCTTTAAACAGCTGGCGTGACCATAACATTGCTGTTGAAAACAATGTACTTAGCGTTGTTGTTGTACTTGAGGAAAATACAGAACAGAATCTTTCTCTTCAAGTTGTAACGAGAACTGAAGAGCTAAATCAAGAGCAAGCATTCACTTACTTCTTTAATGCCCCTATTGCTATCAATGAAGAAACGGTAGTCACAGTAGAAAAAGAAAATGCACTAATCGCTACTCCTGGAAATGCATCTAAGGATGATTCAATCGAGCCAGGTACAACTTACTTTGAATATAAGAATGTTGAAGTTGAGTCAAGCAGCATTCTGAGCTTCAATGACACAGCATTAACTTTAAAGCCAAATGCAAAATTAGAAGAAGGGTATAGCTATCGCTTCAATATAGAAAAAATCGTTAACAAGAAGACTGATGAGTTAGAAGAAATTAACTACTCTAATACGGTAACTATCGAAAACACCGAAGCATTCACTGACAATGCGTTTGTTGCTGATAACTTAAACTACCGTAAAGAGGGTGAGTTAATTATAAGTAAAAATACTGCAAATGTAGCTGCTGGTAGCAACAGCGATGTTCGCGGTCAAGTATGTATCTTAGTTCCATCTAAGTTCGGCGTTAGGTTCTACGACGTGACCCCTAAGAAAGCGGTTGTAAATGGCGTTGAAACAAAGATTAACAATTCTTGGTCTAACGGCCATTCGGCACAAAATTTTTATCAACTAGCAGACAATGAGAATGTTTCAGGTTCATATCCAATCCGTTCTAGCGCTCAGAAAAATGGCACCTACTCAACAACTTGTTTAGAGATGTATGATGCGAATTATAATTCCATCTCATCTATGGAAGATAATACTCCTGCCAACGAAAATAGCGTAACTGTAGAGATCGAGTATTTCATCGACGCAAATGGTGAAAGAGAATACAAAACAGTTGAGAAGAAACTTTACATCGACTAATTGACTCTTTTATTTAGAATTTAAGCCGCGTAAATCGCGGCTTTTTTAATGGTACTATCTACTTTTTAAAATAATACAACTGCCCTTAGCTGAAGAGTCAACAGCTAAGCTCAAGCCATTCACCCCACATAAGCGCTCAACCAAAGACAAACCAATGCCAAAGCCGCTGCTGTTCTTCGCTTTTACACCTTGTTGCTTAGCGTGTTGAAAATCAAAGCCACAACCACTGTCTTTTATTTCAAACACACCGTTTCGAGCACGAATTTTTATCCCGCCTTGCTCGGTATAACGCACTGCATTTTGCACCAAATTTTCAATGATGATCTGCACGCTTTGCGCGTCTGCATTTAATGTTGACCCCGGCTCTATCTCACACTCAATTTCAAGTTGCTTAGCACTGATCTGCTCAGCGTAATTTAAAATACTTTGCTCAATGAGCGGCTCAATAAGTACAGGCTGTTTGCTGAGCTGTGTTTCGCCCCGTGCAACGAGTAATAGATTCTCTACTGTCTTTTGCATATTCTCAGCTGCATGATGAATACGCTTAAATACACCCCGCTGTTGCGCTGTCAATTGCTTGTCAGCTTGTAATAATTCGCATGCCCCTAAAATACTGGTGATCGGGGTTCTCAGCTCATGACTGGCATCGCGGGTAAATTGCAATTCACGCTCGACAAATTCTGACACTTCAATAAGGGCTTTTTCTAAGCTATTTGCAAACGCACCGAGTTCATTATTTGCAAACGGTGCAGCAAAGCCTTTTGGAAGGTGCTCAGGATCGCATGAATTAAGTAACTCACTGAGCTCGGTTAAGGGTTTTAAAGCGCGTTTTGAGAAGAAATAAGCCAATAAGGCACTCAACAACAACATGATTGCCGCCATAATACCTAACACAATAAGTGCTGGCTGCGTAAAGCCTCTCACAACCAATAACTGACTCACTTCTGACACCAATAAAGCATCATCAAACTTTAATCGCTCAATATGATAGTGCAGGCCATTATCTCCAAAGATCTCTTTCTCTTTTGGATACTGCTCAAGAGAGCGCTGGATCTTTTCGGGCAGTGCTCCTTGATTCTTATAAACCCTAAAATATCTTTTGCTGGGTGAACCGTACTGCCCTGTTGCCTCGTGGCTTTGCTCTAGACGCTGTCGCTCTTCCATAACTTCACGGTGAATAAATACATCTTCTACGGTGAACATAAAAATAAAGCTCATACCAACAAACAGACCTGAATTGATCAGGGTAAATAGCCCAAAATAGGCAACAAAGCGGCTTTTTATGGTGCGAAACATTAACTTTCTACCTTAAAAGCAAAGCCAACACCGTGTAAAGTCGCCAACATATCATAAGCAAACGGTTTATCGAGTTGCTTCCGAATTTGATAAATATGCGAGCGAAGCGCGTCTGATTCTGGCGGCTCAGCCCCCCATACTTTTGTCATTAGGTCGCTTCGACTTAAAGGTTTGGGATGAGATTCAGCAATGGCTAATAAGATTTGATAATGTAAGTTCGATAATGGGATAACACTTTGCGCACGTTCAACAGTTTGAGTCTGGCGGTTAATCTTCAGCTCGCCAATTTCGAGTACATGTTCTGTCGCAACCCGATGGCGTATTGATAAAACCTCAATGCGTACCAATAGCTCTGCCAGTGCGAAAGGTTTTGTCAGATAATCATCAGCACCTTGCTTAAAGCCACTGAGCTTATCATCTAGCGTGTCGCGTGCGGTTAGCATAATAATGGGAATATGGCGGGTACTTTGTGTCCTTAACTGCTGACAAACCTGTAAGCCGTCGAGGCCGGGTAACATGACATCTAATACGATGACATCAAAATAATTATTCAGCGCCAGTTCGAGCCCTTGCGTGCCACTATAAGCAAAATCAACTTCATGACCTTGTGCCATCAAGTAATCCCCTATATTGGCAGCAATATCGGCTTCATCCTCGACCACTAAAATTGATAATGCAGATGTCATATCTAATCCATTCTTATTCTTTTCAACCTAATGCAATACCTCGAGTATGCCATGTCACACCGTGAAGGTAATGTGAAATTCACTTTCACATCGCTTTCACACCTAAGCCTCTAAGCTCATTGCATCTCATTAAAGGAGCAATTGATATGGTTAAGAAAATACTTTTAAGTTTACTGGCTGTGGTTTTAGTTCTTGTCGCAGCCGGATACTGGGCGTACAACCTAATAGACAGAGACGCTTTTAAGCATGATTTCAAAAATACTCAAAGAGCAGACCTGCCTTACATTACAGAGAATGTGCCTGAGCACAGAGGCAAAATATTAGCGGTGGTTACCAGCCACAGTGAACTTGGTAATACAGGCAAAACCGTAGGCTATGAATTGACTGAGTTGTCACGAGCATATTATGTGTTTGAAGCCAATGGCTTTAGTGTCGATATCGCCAGCCCGCAGGGAGGAAAGCCACCGCAAGTGCTGGATGGCGACGATATGAATCAATACGACTATGCGTTTTTAAACGATGCAGCGGCAAGTAAAAAGCTTGAGCACACCTTTAAGCTAAGTGAAGTAAACCCAGATGACTATCAAGCAGTGTATTTTGTCGGCGGTAAAGGCACCATGTTCGACTTTATTGATAACCCTGATATCACTCGTCTTGTTGAGCATTTTTACAATAATAACAAGGCCATTGCCGCAGTTTGCCATGGACCTGCAGCCCTGATTGGTGCTAAGAACGCCCAAGGCGATTATATTGTTGCCAATAAAGCCATCACTGCCTTTACCAATGATGAAGAATTACTGCTTATTCCAAATGCCCCAGAAGTCTTTGGCCAGTTGCTACAAGATACACTGACCGAGCAAGGCGCAAAATTCAGTGAAGGCGCAATGTACCTTGATAATGTTGAAGTCGATGGCAACTTAATTACAGGGCAAAACCCTTGGTCTGTATGGACCATGGCAGAAGCCACGATTAAGCAGTTAGGCTACACGCCAAAAGCACGTGAGATCACACCTGAAGAACACGCCGTAACCATAATGAACACTTATCACCTGCAAGGCTCTGAACAAGCCCTTGCCGTTGCAAAGTCTTTATTAGAAAAACAACAGCCTTACATGCGTAACCTAGTGTTTATTCACTCACTGATGGCATTTATGCAGTTTGATGTGATTGAAGGAGTAAGCCTATTAGTCTTCGTACAGCAGTTGAAGAACTTAACCTGAACTCAGATTAACTAAAGTTTTTTGGCCGTACAGACTGCTTTTTAATGCAATAGTTTGTACACTTGCAGCATCAAAATAATCGATAAAAGAGAATTCTCATGACAATTGAGCGCAAGCACACAAAACAACGTATGAGCCGTATTGTGGTTCACAACAACACTGTTTATCTATGCGGCCAAGTGTGTGCTGATGCCACACAAGGTATTAAAGAGCAAACGCAAACCATGCTAGACAAGGTTGATGCCCTACTTCTAGAAGCAGGCTCTGATCGCGAACATATGTTAAGTGCTACGGTATACATTAAAGACATGCAATATTTCGCCGAAATGAATGAAGTGTGGGATGCATGGGTACCTGAAGGCCATGCTCCTGCTCGCGCATGTGTTGAAGCTGCAATGGCACGTCCTGAGTTACTTGTTGAAGTCTCAGTGGTTGCTGCGGTTAAAAACACTTAACCTGTTAATCATTCAAATGAGCAAAAATCTTTGTTTTTGCTCATTTATCGTTTCTAAATTCTCTTAAATCACAATATTTGACGGACGTTTCAGCTGTTCAAACACCTCATCAACACGTTTGACGCCCAAATCGAATTCAGCACGACTACTTGGTCCGCCGATGGTAAAGCGTAAACCATTTAAAGTATTATCTGATGGCTGTTTAGGGTTTTCAAACACATCGAGTGTACGCACTTCGACTTTGTTGGCTTTTAACTGCCCTGCCAAAGCATGCATATTCAATTCACTTGCTAACGGAATAAATACATTGAGCCCAGCAAATACCGCCGTCATTTGATGCTTTTCGAAAACCGCTTTGAGCGCAGCGATACGATAGCGAATTTCTTCTGCCAGTTTATCTTGGTTATATGCAAACTCTTTGCTTTTTAACGATCGCATCAAAAGTTCGAAGTTCATCATAGACACCGCCCAGCATTGACTGTGAATTTGTTTTAATAACGTTTGCTGCCACAGCACAGGCGCTAACACATAGCCGGCTCGCAAGCCGCCTGCAAAATACTTCGAAAAACTCGCAATATAAAACACTCTATCAGGTGCTTGCTGCCAAAGTGGTAAACGCCAATTACCCGGCAAGCAGTAATTCACATCATCTTCTAAAATAAAAAAATTGTAGCGGCGACTCAGTGCTAGCAGTTGCTGTAACTTCTCATCGCTATATCTTACATTCGTCGGGTTTTGGCAGTTTGGGGTAATGTAAATGGCTTTCACCGAATGAGTTTTACACGCTTGCTCGAGTGCTTCTAAATCTAAGCCGTTCTCTTTTACAGCAATACCCAAGGTATTTAAATTAAGCGCGTCACAGGCATGATAAAAACCGGGATAACAAAGGCTTTCATGCACCACAAAATCATTGGGCTGACACACAGACGCCAAACTTGCGTAGATACCCTGCTGCGCACCTTGGCAAAAAATCACCTCATGTTGCTCACATTCAAGTCCTTTTTGCTGTAGCCAACTCTTAAAAAAACGTTGATGATGTGGCAAACCGTTGAGTTTATAAGTCATTAGCTGCTCTAACTCTACTGGCTCATTAGCAAGAGATTGCATGGCTTTAGCCAGTACTTGCTGCTGCCCCATCATGGGCTGCATGCTTGAAGCAAAATCTGTTTCAGAGGCAAATTCACTTACTTGCTCTTTGACCGCAACAAAAGTACCCGCCCCTAACCGAGCAGTCACCACCGCCCTTTGCTCCAACAAAGCATAGGCCCGTGTCACCGTACCATGGGTGATCGATAGAAAATCAGCGAGCTGTCGTTGTGGCGGTAATTTTTCACCAAAGACCAGTGCTTCTTCAGTGATCGCCTGTTCAATTAACTCAGCCAAAGCGCGGTACTTGGGGTGAGCTTGTGAAAGTGTATTAAACCTATCTAGATCTGGCTGCCAAATTGTATTCATAACAATAAAATCATTGCTGCTTTTTAAGCATTATGACAATTAATAAGGCAAGTACAAAATAATTAATTGTATCAATACAATTCTTAGGAGTGTTTTACCATGAGTGCCGAGTTGCTTACTTTAATACCCGCCCTTATTTTATTTTGTTTCGCCGCTGCTTTTACGCCGGGGCCTAACAACATTCTACTGACTTATTCTGGCGCTAACTTTGGTGTTAAACGTTCACTTAATCATGTCATTGGTATTCGCGTAGGCATGACCGCAATCCATATCATTATGCTGTTTGGTTTAGGAAGTTTGTTCTTAGCTCTGCCTGTACTTCATGCCGCTTTGCAAGTTTTGGCATCGCTGTATATCGTTTATCTTGCGGTAAAAATTGCTCGCACCAGCACACTTAAAAAACAAGATTCGCTGCTTGTCGAGCCGATGAGTATTAAACAAGCGGCACTGTTTCAAATCGTTAATCCTAAATCACTCACCATGATCATCTCAGTCTGTAGTGCACTGACCTTACCTGGTGACTTGTATTGGCACTCAGCCATTATGGGCTTAATCATTTTTAATATTGTCGGGATCTGCTGTGCATTATTTTGGGTGACGACAGGTAAGTACATTAGCAAGTACTTACAATCACCTCAGAGTCTAAAGCGATTTAACCTGATCATGGCGGTTTTATTACTTGGCTGTTTACCCCTAATCTTTATTTCATAGGAGGCGATGATGCAATTAGTTCACCAATTGACCCCATTACAATTTAAAGAAATGTTTTGTTATTTGTCGGAGCGTAGTTATTGGAGTAAAGGCATAGACGAAGCGCGGCTAAAAAAGGCGCTCGAGCATTCTCTATGCTTTGCGTTAGTTGATGGCAAACAACTACTGGCTTTTTGCCGTGTAGTCACAGATCACGCTACCTTTGCCAATTTGTTGGATGTGTTTGTACTTGAGCCCTATCGCGGTCAAGGATTAGGTAAGAAGCTGATCGATGCGGTGATGACTCACCCTGAGCTGCAAGGGTTAAGACGTTTTACGTTAGCCACCAAAGACGCCCATAGCCTATATCAGCAGTTTGGCTTTAGCGAGCTAGCAAACCCAGAAATTGCCATGGAGAAGTATGTAACAAACATCTATAGCCACTCACTTTAAATCATAAAATGAGTGGCTTAGTATAAGTAGTTATTGCACTTTAAAACTGCCGACAAGGGTGTATAGACCTTTACTCGAATTTGCGAGCTGAGTTTGGCAGCTTGCAATCTCAGTACTGCCCTTTATTTGTTGCTCGACGGTTTGCTCTAATGAATGTAACACCTGATCGAGCTCTGCACTGGTTTGCGCCTGAGCGCTCACCTGTTCAGTGATCTCACCATTGGCGCTAACACATAAACCCACCTGCTGGGATATATCTGCAAAAGCAGAGTTCAATTTATCAGAGTGTGATTCAAAAGCATGCAACTGCTCGGTTGCATGCTGCATCATAGTCGATGCGGTTTCTGAGCTAGTTTGCAATTGTTCAATAATGGCTTGAATTTGATTGGTCGATGACTCACTGCGCGCAGCCAATTGTCTTACTTCATCAGCAACCACGGCAAAACCACGACCATTTTCGCCCGCTCTGGCCGCCTCAATCGCTGCATTTAATGCCAGTAAATTAGTTTGCTCTGCCACCGATTTAATCACGTTTAGCACTTCACTGATGTTATCCGACTCGTCTCTCAATTGACGCATCACACTATTGGCTTGCGAGAATTGCTCAGCAACAACAGCCAACTCTTGTTGATTATCTTTGATCATCAACTGCCCTTGTGCAGCCATGTCATTGGCAGCACTGACCGCCTGCTGGGCATTATTAGCTTGCGACTGAATACTTTGTGCTGATGTAGCGAGTTCACTCACTGCGCTGGCTGTAGTTTGCATGCTCTGTAACATAGTACGATTCATTTTGTCTGACTCTTGCGTTAAACCATCAACATAGTTGATAGCCGCATCTAACTCTTGAGTCGAGACCACTATTTGCTGCACCATCTCTTGTAAATGTTCAATGATTTGATTCACCGCCAAACCGACTCGAGCCGTTTCATCTTGCCCTTTCACTTCAATACGCTTGGTTAAGTCACCGTTGCCTGCAGCTATTTGCTCTAAGGCAAGTTGCACTAAAGTCAAAGGCTGACACAGTTTTTTGGTGATCACGCCGACTAACACACTTAGTATCACCATCAATAAAACTGACAGAACAATTAACTGATAAACCGCTTGATTAACAGGTTCATTCACCACTTGCTTTGGTACCAATAATGCCAAGTGCCAACCTAAGTCAAACGCATCACTTTGTACTTTTAAAGTCGCGGCATAGTATTCGGTATCATTGTAAAGTAGTGTCTGCAAAGTATCTAAACGGGTATTGAAAAGATTTCTAAAGCCAGAATTAAGCGTGCTGTTATCAAATTCCGCTATAGATTGACTCAGCTTAAAGTTATGATCCCCAGAGAAGTGGATCAAGCGCCCTTCAGCATCGGCTAATAGCGCAACCCCTTCACCTTGAAAGTTAAGCTTATCAATAAATTGACTAATGCTCGGCAGTAAAATATCCGCCCCGCCGACGCCTAAAAACTCCCCCTGATGCAATACAGGAAAATTGATTGCCGCATAATTCTGTTTAAATTCAGGATGTAATAATACTTCTGAGATCACGGTGTTTTGAGTACGCTTTATATCTTCCCACCAAGGGCGACCAAATACCGAATAACCGTCTTTAGTGTATATGCCTTTTTCAAACATATATTCGCCAGTGAATGTAGAGCCAAAGAAAATCGATAACACCTCTTTGTCTGCCGAAGACTGCGCTGTCAATGCCGCGTTTAAATGCACTACATTGCTGTCTAGCTCTCCTTGCATTTGCCTTGCTTTGATTGCAGCAAGATTACTAGGGGCGCGAAATAAAGTGTGCAATGCGGTGATTTTGTTTTCAAAGAATTGTTCTATTTGCTCAGCACTGGCCTGCATTTGCGTATTAATTTGAGACTGCACCTGTGCACTTCTTTGCTCAGCTAAATAATTAGCAAGCGCAATCGTAACGAGCAAAAAGATCGCAAATATAGTGATAAAAATAGCAATAACGAGCTTTCGACTTATCGAAGTAGCAGAATTAAATGACAGCATAATGACAAAAGATAATAACCTGTTAAAAATTGTATAATATATACATTTAAAATAATTAAAACAGGCTAAAAAAGGAACATATGATATCTATCTATTTTTAAATAAGATCTTTTTGAAAAAATTGCTTTTCAGATGATTTGAAGTGTATGCAAAGAATAGAAAGTGAGCAGGCCTGTGTTACTTTTAACGAAACTGATAGCCTGCTCTAATACGCTCTACCTAACTATGCTAATACCTCAGCTCGCTTAGCCTGCTTCTTTGCGAAGCTTGCCAAATACGCTTTTCGCCATAAGGCTTCAAGCGGGCCTTGCTTGAATTGGCGAAGATACCAATTGGCAAAAGCAAGCTGGAAAAGGATCATTCCCACAGCCATTGCTAAATAATCGGTCATCGACGCAGTTAAGTGAACCTCAGGGAAAACCCAACGAAGTAGAATTGCTAAAACGACCGATTGCATAATGTAAAGCGTAAACGCCATACGCCCTGGCGCTTTGAAGACTTCTATCCAACGGTGGTTGTTTTTAAGTAAGTAGATCACACCATGAATATAAAGAATTGACATAAAAATAGCTGAGATGCTCGCCAGCAAAGAGCTCACTTCACTGCCTACACTAAAGTAGCTCAAACGCATAAAAATATCTAAACCAGTTAAAGCAGCTGCAGCCAATGCAAAGGTTTTAAATTGTCTTGCTGTTAAACCTCGCTTGAAAAAGCCGCTGCGATAGAAATAAATACCCAAAAGCATTAAACCAGCGACTTGCCAAAACACCCATAATGGAGAGCTAATCACTAAGAATGCTGCAAATATGGCTTGTATTGTCACTTGATAACCATAATTACCCATCCAGCTGTTATATTCTTCCAAGAACGCCTCAGAACCACGCACCATCTCAGGCTCTAAACCTAAACCTGCGGCTAAAGAGGCCAATATACTAAATAGTACATTTATAACGGTCCCGATAATCAACCACTTCTTAGCTTTACGAAACAGATCACGGGTAGGTAATGTGAGCTTTTTAATGATAAACAATGCACACACTGCATACAGAAATAAAATGTCACCACCAAAAATAAATACGCCGTGAATAATGCCGAAAATCATCAGCCAATTAAGACGAGACTTTAAGAAATCTTGATAATTAAACCCTTTCTTTTCACAGCTTTTCATTTGAATGGCGAGACCTGCACCAAATAAGATACAGAACAGTGTTCTAAAGCGTCCATCAGCAAAAATAGCATTGAAGGTATCGACCCAAATGTCGCTTTGAGGTGTGATGTCAAAAGGCACATAGCCCATACTCATAATGCCATGAAAGTAAATATTCATAAGCAATATGCCTAATATGGCAATGCCACGTAAAACATCAATAGATTGAATTCGCATGTTTTCCCTTACAAATTAGATATACCTAGTACCATCATATCGCTTAGCGCCTAAAATGGCACAGCTAAGTTGTAAAGATTTGTCAAAGATATAGAAACAAAAAAACGCCCGAATCTTAATGATCCGGGCGTTTTCTAACTTTTCTATATATGCCTTTTAACTTTCTTGTTTATCATTACTCTTGTTATCAAGAATAGCGACTAAAAATGCCGGTAAAAAGCTAATGCTGAGTAAGGTCGACACCAAAATACCGCTTAATACTATGATACCCACACCACGATATAGCTCAGTACCTTCACCCGGGATCAACACCAAAGGCGCTAAGCCAAAGATAGTGGTCGCCGTAGACATTAAGATGGGCTTAATACGCTTTTCGACTGCTTTTCTAACTGCATCAACCACAGGTAGGCCATTATCGACAATAAAACGACGCGTTTGGTCGACAATTAAAATCGGGTTGTTCACCACGGTTCCAAGCAAAATTAAGAAGCCTAACATGGTGATCATATCAAACGGTTGATGAAAGGCTTGCATACCTAAACTCGCAAGCCCTGAGTTTAAGCCATTCACCATCACAAGACCCAGTAAACCACCCGCCATACCTAGCGGCACAGTCGCTAAAATGAATAGCGGATAACGCCAATGGGTGAAAATAGCCACTAAGAGTAAATAGCTCAGCACCAATGCAATCATAAAGTTGCCAGATAAAGATGCTTTGGTTGCTTCGAGCTGATCGGCTGCACCGCTAATACTTACTTTAATGCCTTGAGCTATTTTGCCCTGCTGCCAAAGTGTTGGCAGTAGCTCGGTGCGTACCTTTTCTTCTGCGACTTCTAAAGCAACTTCTCTAGGCGGAATAATGTAAACCGTCACAGTTCGGTTACCGTCAACACGCCTTACAGAGTTACTGTTTTTGCTTTCAACCAAGTCAGCCAGTGCATTCAGCGGTAAAACTTCATCTTGTGGCGTCACAATTGGCATGCTTTCAAGCTGCTCTAGTGTTTGTTTAGCACCTGCGCCACTGAATAAGAAAATATCCACTTTGTCGTCGTTTAAAATAAACTCATCAACAAATGCACCATCACTCATGGCTGCTACGGCATAACCGAAATCTCGGCTACTGATCCCAAGCTCCGCCAAACGGTGCCAGCGAGGCTGTATTTCTATCAATGGTTGATCAAGGGTTAACGAGCCCGGGTTAGAATTGATCTGTGGGTTATCAAACACTTGATTTGCTTGCTCATAGACAGCTTCTGCAGCGCGATACAAATCTTCAATGTCATTACCTGCAATGTCTACCGCGACGGCACGCGTACCACCATCATTACTAGAAATAATCGAACCGCGCGCCGAGAATGCCCGCATGCCTTCATAGCTTCTAAACTTAGTGGTGATGGCATCCATCATTTCATTGATATGAGCAGGATCGACTGGCGCACTTAAAAACCAAATGCGACCAATTGATACCGACATCGAATAGTAAGCAAGTGGTGGCATATCTGTTTCACCATTAGCAAAAGCGGCACCATCTGCCTTTACGTAATCAGCAAAATAGGTTCTTAGCTCACTGCCAATGCGCTCCATTTCAGAAAGGTTGTAATTGGGTGGGGCTATCATCATAGAGAAGGCTTTCGGCTCTTCCCCTTCAGGTAGATATTCAGCTGCTGGCATCAAGGTATAAGCAGCTCCTAAAATCACCACAATGAATGACGCAGAGGCAATGCGCGCTCGTTGTTTTGATTGAGTAAAGAATCTCGCACATTTTAGCCAAACTTGACCGTAAACCTTGCTTTGCTTATTACTTTCACTGGTGACTTCATTCTTATCAAGACGCGCAAGAGCCACCGGAACCACAAAAATGGCCACCAGCATGGAGGCGATAATTGCCCCACAAATCGCAATGGCAATGTCTGAATACAGCTGCCCGGCTTCTTGTTGCACAAATAAGATTGGCGCAAATACCAGTACGGTTGTCGCAGTCGAGGCCAATACTGCGGGCCATACTTCTTTTACACCGCTAATGGCGGCTTGGCGCTTTCCTTGGCCTTGTTTTTTGGCTTGGAATATCGATTCAAGCACGACGATGGTGTTATCGACCGTCATACCAATGGCAAAGGCCACACCCGCTAAAGAGATCACATTAATGGTGCGACCAAAACTCATTAAAGCTAAAAACGCAGCAATGGTACAAATCGGAATACCCAACACACCAATTAAGGTAGCGCGTCCCGAACGCAAGAAGAAATACATGACTAAGGTTGCCAGCAAGCCACCGAGAATAAGGTTGAACCATACGTTCTCAAGAGAGCTTCGGACATACTGCACGTCATCACTCATGAGCGTCAGGCTCAAGCCGTTTTGTTTAAGTAACTGCTGATTTAATTCTTCAACGATTGGCAGCATGTCGTCTTTAATCGCCAATACATTGGAACCACTTTCACGGCGCACCGACAAGCTGAGTGTACGCTCACCCACATTATAAGACAGACTCCGTGTTTCAAAGTGATCTAGAGTTACCGTTGCCACATCTTTGAGGTAAATATTGGCGTTGTTTTCACTGCGAATAATCAGGTTTTCAAGTTCTGTAAGTTGCTCAAAGCGCCCAACTACGCGCAATAAATATCGGCTAGTGCCACTTTCAATATCACCTGCTGAGGCATCTCGGTTACGATTACGAATGGCATTACGAAGTTCACTTAAACTGATACCACGTTGAGCAAGTTGCTCAGCATCGACCTTTATTTGAATTTGTCTTTGTGCACCACCGCCCACTCTCACTTCAGACACACCAGAAACGCTTTCCATGCGCGGTCGAATAAAGTCTTCAGCAAAGTCTCTTAATAAGTCGACATCCAGATTAAGCGGATTGCCCGGCAATGGCTTGAGTACAAAATACATAAACGCATTGCCCGAGAAAGAACTCGAAAATAACCTTGGTTGGTCAACATTTTCGGGGTAACTGGGCATCTGACTTAAAGCATTGTTTACCCGAATAAGCGCATCATTGGCATCAACCCCAAACGGAAATTCCAGCTCAATTTCAGCACTGCCCATTCGCGCATAAGACACCATACGTTTTAAATTTGGTAAGCTTCTTAGATAGCGCTCTTGCTCAATTAAGATTTCTTTCTCAACATCTTGAGGGGTTGCGCCCGCCCAGCCTGTTTGCACAGTAATAGTACGCACTTCTAAATCAGGGATCATCTGCACGGGAATATTTAACGCGCCCACCAACCCCAGAATACAGCTAATTAATACAACTACGGTGACAAGTACCCCGCGTTTGACTGCACCTTCAATCATAGGGCGTTACCTGCAACGCTTTTCACCGACACTTTTGCACCGCTTTGCAATAACTCTACCCCGGCTTTGATATATTGCTGTGAGGCTGATGCCCCTTTTACTGCCACTCGTTCAGCGTGCTGCTGCGTCACTTCAACAAATACGCGCTCAGCAGTATTGTTATTGATTGCAAAAATACTATAACCACCATCAGGGTGGCGCTTTAAAGCTGACTTAGGTAACCACACCTGCGCATTTTCAGCAGCGGGTAATTGAATGGTCACTTGAGCCGAGCTGCCCATTACAAGACCACTGTTTTCAGGCACCGTCACAAATACCTTAAAAGTACGATTTGCCTTGTTTACTGAGGCAATAACACGCTCAACTTGGCTATTAATGACTGCGTTTTTATTTTGCTGACTGTGGATATTTACTTGGATTGTGCTTGCTTGTGAAAACTCAGCAAAATATTGCTGAGGCGCGGCAAGCTCAATACGTAATTTATCACTTGAGATGAGGCTAAATACTTTGTCTTGCGTGCCAATCCATTCACCCACATCCACCATGCGATCGGTCACCACACCCGCAAATGGCGCTTTGATATGGTGACGAGTTAATAACTCTTGTTGTAGTGCAAGCTTGGCTTTGGCATTTTTTAGCTCGGCGTGTGCTTTACTGATATTAGCTTGGCGCTCAGCCAGTAAAGTTTGTGCAACTAATTGGCGCTTCGATAATGCTTTTAACTCCTGATGTAAACGCTGTGCTTCTTTTAATGCCACCTCAGCAATATTAAGCTCGGCACTGGCTTGCTCAAATTGCAACTGCGCCAAGGTATCATCTAATGAAAGTAGCAGTTGACCTTGTGTGACCACATCACCCGCTTCAACATGAATGCTAGCCACAACACCTGATTGTTGACTCGCCAATTGCGCATTATGCACTGCACTGACCGACCCTGTAAATGTTAACCCAGCATCTACTGCTCGCTCGGGATAAACCACATCTACTTCAATAGACTCAGCTTTTACTGAATCACTATAAAAACCGACTGCCACCATGGTTACAAACCAAAGCACCGACAACTGCACACAACGCATAGCAAACCTCAAATGATAATTATTAGCAGTAATGTAATTCATTCTTATCCAATACTCAGCAATTTTGCGATAAGACTCTATTTATTATCTATTAACCTACAACCAGTTATGTCAAATTAATGTCTAAACGACTGAGCTTTGATTTAATACTATTAAAGGGTTAACACTAGACGATGGATCACTTTAAAGCACATGCATATTTAATCTCAAAGCCCGAGACTACCGTTAGCCAGCCTTTCGGTGAGGGAGTCGATGTTTATAAAGTGAAAGGAAAAATGTTCGCAACTTTGGCGCTGGGAAAAATGGGCAAAGGCACTGAAGAAACCCCACATTGGTGGATGAATTTAGGGCGTGTTTACCTTTGAGGTATGAATTTTGTTCAAATCAAAGGCTTTCAATACGCGAAATGAGCTGCGCAGCATAATGGGTTATGTAAGTGGCGAATGACAAAGTAGTGGAAGCCTTTGGTTGAACTCTTCGAGCAGCGCGAGTTGGATATTTATTCGGCGTTATCGGCTGACTTACATAGAATAACTATGCTACGCAGCCTCTGCCTTGCCTAAATACCCAACTCACTGCTGCAAAAACACACAGCAAAGGTAAACACGCCCTTGAGTGCGATCCTGATGAAGCACACATTTTGAGGGATATTTTCGATGCCGTGATCCCCGGCTATCACATGAATAAACGACTTTGGAACACAATTATACTCGATAGCTCTATTCCACAAGGCGAAATAGAGCGCATGATAGATAACTCGTTTATGTTAGTGGTCGAGAAAATGCCAAAGAAAGCGCAAACTTCAATTTTATTGCAACTGTCGCTTTGATTAAAACGCATGTTCCATTATGGTAACAAGCTCCATACACTTTAAAGTGCTTATTGTGCAGTATCTAACATCAAACTACATTATTGACAGCAAAGCATTAAACGTTAAAACCTGCAAAGGTGAAACGTTGATAATACGCCCTAAAACTTGTCAGCTTTTACTTTTATTAATTCGTAATTCAGGTCAACCGGTAAATAAGCAAACTATTTTAGATGAGGTATGGGGCGACTCAGTTGTTGCTGAGCAAGTTGTTTTCCAGTCAATCAATGAACTTCGACAGCTCTTTCAAAATGAAGATGTAATTAAGACCATTCCAAAACAAGGCTATGTTTGGCTACCTGCTGTGACTAAAAAGGCCCCAAAGCAATCCTCAGCCAATAGAAAAGTGGTTTTCTTAACGGTTGCCTTATGTGCTTTTCTTTCCTCTTTGTTCTTTGCGCTCTCCTCATTAAATCAAACACCCAATGAACAGAGCAAGGTGCAAGGCTCTGTTGTTATCTTACCAACACACAATCAAATTGAAGGGAACGATCACAGCTGGATTCGTTTAGGGTTAATGGACCAGGTCATACAGCGTTTACCCAATAATCAAGAGCATGGTGTATTACAGACCGATTATGTGCTGGAAGTGCTAGAGCGAGCAGGGGCGCCTTTGAACAATGTTCAACCAGAGCATATCAAACAGATATTTACCGTATCTGGTGCTGAATTGGTTGTCTCTTCAAAACTGTCTGGCTCACCTCACGACTATCAACTAAGTTATATCCTGCACTATAGAAATACTCAACAAAAAGGTGTGTTGTTTGGTCGTAACATTCAAGGTGTGATTGATGAATTTAGCGATAAACTGGCAGAACAACTAGGCGAAGAAAGCTCCCTACAAGCCAACAACTATCATGCCGATTTTAATCATGAGATGTTGGGGGTTGCCATTGACCTAAAGCTTGAAGACAACCACCTAGCAGCAAAACCTTTGCTTGAGAGTATTATTGCACATGATCCTGAGAATCTGACTGCCCAACGGCTCTTAATCAACACACTCTTTGAGTTAAAAGATTACCCTGCAGTAAAAAAACACCTTATGTTGGCTATTCCACTCGCTCAAAAGCTTAATGACAAAAATGAATTAAGTCGCTTGCATTATCTCAATGCCATTCACGCCATTATTGAGGGTGATGACGAATTAGCTAAACCAAGAGTTGAGCAAGCTTTGCAAGTAGCCCAAAGCAATAATGATTGGCTATTTATGGCCTATTCGAAAGATTTGTTGGCACGAATTGCACAACACCAAGGTGAATACGAATTAGCTAAAACGTATTACCTTGAAGCAAAAAAACATCACCAAGTTTTACGCTGCCCGGTTGGTGAAAGCAGTGTTTGGGCCAGTCTTGCTTTACTTGCTAAGGAACAAAACAAACTCGATGAGTTCAACACCGCATTAAACACAGCCAAGCAAATAGCTAAAAGTCGAGCGTTAACAAAGCAGCTCAAATATTTAAACACTCTAAATTATTAACAATAAAATCAATAACCTTAGATAATTTTAGAAAGCTTTAGTGGCTTTTATTACCCCCCTTAAGCGATAAGGGGGTAATTCAAAAGGAGTCACTATGTCATTTTTTAATGCCCGAGTATTTATCGGCACTCTACTGTTTTTAGCCTTCATTGTTATGTTGGTTACCTCTGTATTGTTATACAGCCAACAACATGATGTTGTCGTTGCGCTTATTCACACTTTAATTGGTGCGGCCATGATTTTGGTCGTCGTATGGCACTTGTTTAAAAATTCAAAACCCCTGTTCGCCTATTTAAACCCATTAAAGAAACATATGGGCAAAGTCAGCTTAGCTATGCCGCTGGCCGCTTTATTGATAGGTTATTTGTTGGCATCACCATTTTTCTTTCTACCACCTGCAATGCAGGTTTACACTTGGGGCCAAACCCTAAAAGCCGCAGATAAAGCCGACCAAGATAAAGAGCTAAAATATATCGAGCGTGTAATTACCCCAGCAGAAGCCAGCGGACAAACGATTACCTTAGAGTTGAAAAAAGGCCCTTACTTTATGTGGCCACAATATGCATTTTGGTTAGAAACCTTGGAAGGTGAGTTTGTTCAGCCGCTCTATGTCACAGAGAAAATCGCCACCAATAATTTCACCAACAAAGTTTCTAAAGTAGACCCTGAACAAGTATTCAATGAGCATTTACTGATCGGCGAAAATGCAATTGGTAGAGAGGCATTAACCGGTGGTGAAGATGCAAAATCAAAAGATACCCGCATGCGCCCAGAATCGCTGCCTGTGTTTTTACATCAACTTGGTGTGCAAGCCAGTAATGGCTTCTACCTGCCAACCGATAATAAACTGGTTGTCGACGGCTTTAGTGGTGCAACTATGACAGACAATTTCATTTACTCAATTCAGCTACCGACCTCTCTTACTGGCCAATACCGTATACGTTTTGAGATAAACCATTCATTCGATTACAACACTTACTACAGTAGTGACCGATTCCCAGACGATCCCGTGTATTCTGGAGATGGTTTTACAGCTCAGCCATCACTAATTTATCAAGCCATCGTCGATTTTGACCAGCCAAATAAACTACAGCAAATGCAGCTTATCGGTCACGGTCACCATTCAGGTAAAGATGGCGATGTTCGTGCTGATCTCAGTAACTTCACCACCGCACTAGAATTAGTTGACAGGATCTTAATCTCTCATTCCCTATAGCAAAAAAGCGCAGCCAACTGGCTGCGCTATCCGTTTTAAATGAAAAGTTTGATTAATTGAAGTGTTAAAAAATAAATGCCAAATAACTTATCATAAATACATTACTGCTGTGCTTTTAAAGCGCGCATATCTGTGATTAATTCTTCCAGCTTTTTAAATTGTCTACCGTAAATGATGTCTAAGTCTAAACGGTATAAAGCTTCTGAATATCGCACGACCAACAAAAACAGTACTGTGATAACCGCCCAAACATAACCTGGAATATCTAAAAATACATACTCTGTCGGATAATGCTTCAAAAGCAAAGCCATCACTTTACCACCTGCATTACTCGCTAGCCCTTGTGTTACCATACCGATATAAAACAGCGGATAAAAAAATCGGTAGTATTTCGAATATGTATCCATTGAATTTTTAAGCCAAGTATCAAAGCTTTCTAAATACTCTAGACTGCTCTGTCCTTTCGATAAGTTATGCGATTTAATGAGCTCTTTTCTCGCTATCAGCACAAGCGGTGCTAGCAATACACAGATATACAAGCCTAGCCAAGGTGCACCGATTAAACTCATCACCACCAACATGACTAAAGCACCAATCACAATGGCTTTAATATTCACTGCAAACATATTTTGCAGTTTATCTACAATATTCTGCGACTTCCTATTATATAAGTCGTTCACTTTTGGTGCTGATAGCTCACCTTCACTCACAAAACCTTGTTTCCACATTGCTTCAATAGACTTACTCATGTGTTCACTCCTGCGCTTGTATAAACTTGTTTAATCTTTCTTTAATACGCGTAATGCGCACCCCAATACTGTTTGTGTTTGCACCAATAATTTCGCCAATTTCAGCGTACGATTTCTCTTCTAAATAAAGCAGGATCACTGCTCTATCTATCTCTGACAAATGCTTAATGGCGTTATAAAGCAGGTTAATATCATCAGAGCCAAATGCCTTGGCGTCGTCATGTACTTCATCAGGTAAAGCATCAGACACAAACTGCTGCTCGCCTTTTTTACGCTGTTTTAAATGGGTCAAACAAACATTTAAAGCCACCTTATAAATCCATGTTGACCATTTAGACTCAGCATTAAAATTGTCTCTACTTCGCCAAATTTGTAGGCACACCTCTTGATAGTAGTCTTCAAAATCTTCTTGGCTATGGGTGTATGCCCGACAAATTTTGATGATGATCCCCGCAAAAGGCAGTATTGATTGCTGATAAAAATCGCTTCCCATTCACCTCGTTCCATTTTGTATTTTTCTAGTTAGTAGATATCAGATGGAATTTATTACAGCTTATGGGAATTTTTTTTTCGAAGGAAAGGTTTTGTCGAACTAATAAGTCGCCAAGCCACCTTAATCTAACAAATGGCTTGGCTATAACAGAACTAGAGTGATAATAATGTCGGTGAATTAGTCTGCGCTTGCTGTAAGCGCTGTTTGTAATCTTTTAATTCAGGAAAACGCTCAACTAAATCAAAGCTCAACATTCTATCCCACCCTAATATCACCGCGAGGTAATAATCAGCCAATGTTGGTAAGCTGCCCGATAAGAATGACTGTTGCTGAAGTTGCTGTTCAATCAAAGTGAATAATTTAACTAATTCCTCTTCGGCATTGGCTTTCACCACCTTATGTTCATTGGCAATACGCTCTGGCTGAAACACACGCGAAAAATGCCCATGCACCGTTGAGGCCACAAAGTTTAACCATTTGAGTGCGTCAGCGCCCTCAGTGGTTGCTAAGTCTGGCATCAAAGCAGCCTCAGGGTGTTTTTGCGATAGGTGGATTAATATCGCTTCACCTTGCGTCAAAATATACTCTTTAGTTTTTAATACAGGCACTTTGCCGAGTGGGTTAATTGCTAAGAAATGTTCACTAAATTGTTCATTTTGAAACAGGTCGATAATTTCAACTTTATGCGCCTCACCAATAATCTCTAAAGTAATTAACACGGCTGTAGAACACGTAATTGGGCAATGATAGAGGGTATACATAATTCATCCTTTTAATAAGTCGTTTAGCTTTAGGTTTATTTAGGATTAATTTACGACTTTTTTTGAGGAAAAAAATTACTACTTCTTGCATATCTTTTGTGCAAAAATGCACAGATGAACTTAGATGACGATTATCAATATATTCTTGCACTGGCTACTCACGGCAGTTTGTCAGCCGCAGCTAAGCAGCTCAATGTAACCCACACAACGGTTGCCAGGCGAATTCAAGCATTTGAAACCCGTTTCAATGTCGCCCTATTTGAGCGTGTCCCAAAAGGTTACCAGTTAACTAAAATTGGCCGAGAAGTGCTGCCTGACATTGAAAGTTTGAAAAGCTTGCAAGGTCATATTGAACGACGACTCGATGGTCAAAACCAAAGCTTACAAGGAGAGGTAAACATCGCCTTGACCCCCGAACTGGCGCATGATTATGTGCTGCCTTTACTTGATGAATTTTATCACTGCTTTCCACATATTCAGCTCAATTTAATGATGGGCACCAGTCAAAAAGATCTCAATGCCAGAGAAGCGGATATCGCGCTCAGGTTTACACCTGAGCCAACCCAAGCTGATTTAGTTGGCAAAAAACTGTTTGCATCTAATTGGGGCGTCTATGCCAGCAAAAGCTACTTAAAGCAGTCAAAAGAAGTCGATAACCTATTACTATGGCAATTGGAGTTCGATCAAGATTGGTATCAAGGCCACTTTGACAAAACTCAAATCATCGCTCGATTTGATAACTTAGCAGCATTGATAAGTGCAACAGATCAAGGTCTAGGTATTGCCAAATTACCTTGTGGCTTAGCTGACCAACCTAAATACAAAAACCTCAGACGCCTCAATATCACGCCATCCCCTTCAATATGGAGTTTATGGCTGCTTTATCACTATGATTTAAAAGAAACCGCCAAAATCATGGCAATTAAATCTTTTTTAATTGAACAATTTTCACAATTTGAACGAAGATTTTCAGGCGAAACAAGTCGTTATTATTAACGGCTTGAGCGATTAAAATTCTCCGCTCCAAACTAAAAGTCAATCCGTTCGCCTTGCCAGACCCAGAAATTGGTCAATACTTAGGAATACTATTGCGCTATCCGACCCAAAGTTATGTGGCTAATCTCAAAAAAGACAATCCTCTTCGCTTCTCTTTTCTTTCTCATATCTTGCAAAAACGACCCACCACAAACGTTACGTATCGCCATAAACCCTTGGCCGGGTTATGAAGTACTTCATCTAGCAAAAGAAAAAGGTTTTTTTGAACAAACAGGGCTTAATATTGAGCTTGTTAGAGTTGCCTCTTTAGCCGATACGCAAAGAGTTTATTTGAATAACAAGGTAGATGGCCTCACCAGCACCTTAATTGAAGCTATTCAGATTCAATCTTTTGCAGTAAGGCCGCTTACCATTGCGTTAATTACTGATTACTCGTTAGGTGGAGATGCAATTATTGCTCACAAATCAATTACAGGTATTACAGATTTAAAAGGGAAAACTGTTGGTACTGAGGTCTCTTCACTCGGTATTTACGTGCTACAAAGGGGGCTACAAAAACATAACCTAAGTTTAGATGACGTCACAATTAAAAATGTTGAGCAGATGTCTGGTATCAAGGAAATGAACAAAGGAGATATTTCCGCGTTTGTTACCTACCCTCCCATTTCAACAGAGTTATTAAAGAATCCTGATTACCATGTCGTTTTTGACAGTGCCAAGATCCCACAAGAAGTGGTTGATATTGTCAGCATCTCACAAAGTTACCTAAAACAGCACCCTGAAACATTAGAAAAGCTCTGGCAAGTTTGGCAGTTGTCTTATGAATTTATTCAAACTCATCCAGATGAAGCTATGACAAAAATGGCTAAATTAGAAGGCTTAGAGGTTGCTGATTTCTCTGATGCCTTCAATAACCTTGAGATGCAAACAGGTGATACACAAGCAGAGTTAATTTCTCATGACTTTCTTAAAAGTGTCACAGAGCAAGTCTGCGGGACTTTATGGCGCATTAAATCAATCGATAAGCCATGTGGTTTTGTGCCAAGCATGTTTCATAAGCCACTAGAACAAAGTAAATGATTAAAAACTCGCTTTATCTTAAATCGACCATTCCTTTGCTTTTGCTTGGTATAAGCTCCTTTTTGCTTTTCACACGCTTTATTGCTGACGAATATCGATTACAACACGAGCGCTTTATTGATTCTTTGGTGGATAACGTGATCACCAGCATGAGTATCTCTGCAGAAGTCGACGCCTCTAGAGAAAATTTACAGCGCGTGCTTGCTGCGTTATCGAGCAATAGCGCCATTCAAGATATTATGATCATTGCCCCTGAGTCTCTTGATATTGTGGCATCTAAAAGGCTTTTTATTCAAAAAAGAAGCTTACTTGACTCAGAAACACTAGGAAAAAAAGAACTAGACGAGTTATTGCATTATAAGTCACAGTTAAGTGACAAAGTTAGGGTGATTTATCACCATGATGAAAACTGGTATGCATTGTCTTGGTTATACCTCGTTGACCCCGAAATAAGGAGATTACGCGCTTATTACTTTTGGATACATATAGATTCCACTCAACATGAAGAAAAGCTGAACCAACAATTAGGCAGCTTCACGTATAACTTTTTAATCATTATTTCTATTATGGTTGGCCTGTCATTTTGGCTACTCAATTACTTTGTAACCAGCCCCCTCACTAAAATTGGTGCTACCATTCGAAAAGGTCTACCAATCCCTAAAGATATAATCAAACAACAAGGTGGGGATGTCATTGCCAGGGTTGCAATATCTTATAATAAAGCCATTAAGCAATCGCAAGAAAGAGCTGAGCAATTAGAAAAAACGCGTCACTACATTGATGGGATTACACAGCATGTTCCCGTACTCCTGACCTATGTCGATCGCGAACAAAAATACCGTTTTGCGAATAAACTCTACTGCCAGTTATTTAAGTTAAATGAACACGAAATCGTAGGAAACACCGTCAAATCGATTCTGCCCGTTGATATTTTTGACCGAATTCAAGATCACCTATTTAATGCTTTACAAGGCAATGAAACTGCATTTGAAATTGATGTCACAATAGGCGGCGTTAGAAAGTACCTGATCACCACCTACACTCCTGATTTTGCACTTAACGGAGATGTTGAGGGGGTATTTGCCTGTATTGAAGATGTCACTGAGCTCAAAAACTCAGAAGAGCAATTAGCTAAATACGCCTCAGATATGGAGTTTAATAACTGGGCACTTGAAGAAGCCAAAGAACAAGCCGAAAATGCTTCAAAAGCCAAAGCTGACTTTTTAGCGACTATGAGTCATGAAATAAGAACGCCCATGAACGGTGTACTTGGTATGTTAGATTCTTTAAAAAATACTCCATTAGACAACGAACAAACTGAACAAGTTGATATCGCCAGCCGAAGTGCGCTTTCTTTAATGCGAATTATTAACGATATCTTAGACTTTTCTAAAATTGAATCTGGCAAATTAGAAATTGATATCAATGAATTTGATGTCGTGAAATTAATCAAAGAGACTGCAACTTCATTTGCAAAGCAAACCCACGAAAAGAATATCGCACTTATTTTAGATATTGATGAGATCACTCTGCCTAAGATCTCTTCTGATTCTGTCAGAATAAAGCAAATACTCACTAATTTAATCGGGAATGCTGTCAAATTTACAGAATCTGGTGAAATTATTGTCAAAGCACAGTATGTATATTCAAAAGATCATCACGCACCAGAAATAAAGCTCCAAGTATCAGATACAGGGATAGGCATACCTGAGGATAAATGTGATTTAATTTTTGAGCATTTTTCACAGGCTGATACATCAACAACACGACAGTTTGGTGGCACAGGTTTAGGGTTAAGCATAGTTGGTAAGCTCTGCGAGTTATTAGGTGGAGAAATAGTCGTAAAAAGTAAATTAGGGTTAGGTAGTACTTTTATCGTCACCTTACCACTCTCAAGTAAACACTCTGAGAATCAGCAATTACAGCACTCTATATTCCATGGTTTCACTGCAAAACATCTCCACTTTGTGGGCATTAATTCGAGCTTCTTAAATGCGTGTGAGCGAACTTTAAGTAAGTTTGATATTGCCATGCATAAACATAAAAACATTACTTTGCTTGAAGAAGATATTAAAAAGCTCAAGGAAGAGCAATTATCTTCCCACTTTTATGTACTAAATTGGTCAACAGAAGATAGCCGCCATATAGACCGTTTTGTCTCTTCACACATCGCTAATACCGTCACCTTATTGCCTTTTAATACCTCGATTGATGGGCACTTTAAACACGCTGATGTGCAACAAGTTAAATACTGTAAAACCCCCTGCACTCTTCTCGATATCGTGCATAGGCTGGAGCAAACCGAGGATAGCTATGTTACTCAAAGCTCTACGACTCAAACTAAAGATCAAACAACCCTGTTTAAGCATGTTCTCGTAGTGGAAGATATGCCAATTAACCAAATTGTCGTTACACAAATGCTAAACGGTGCCGTTGAACAACTTGATTTTGCAAATAATGGTCTAGAAGCGTTAACAAAATTAAAGGAGCATGAAGATAACTACTACGAGTTAGTCTTGATGGACTGCTTAATGCCCGTGATGGATGGCTACGAGGCAACACGAAGAATTAGAAAACGCGAGGCAGGTGAGAATAATCAATATATTCCAATCATAGCCATGACAGCTAACGCCATGAACGGCGACAAAGAAAAATGCTTTGACGCGGGCATGGATGAATATATTAGTAAGCCACTGATCAAAGAGGATCTTATTGAGTTATTACAAAGATTTGCTATTTAACGTTTCATCAAGCAATGACTGAAGCGTGTGTTTACATCACACTCCTTAATGGTAGTTAATTAAAAAAACCTTTTTAAATAAAACTTTATTTAATCACCTCATATTTTTTCAATGAAATTGATGCCCAAAAAGCCAAATGGCCACTGCTTTTTGATAGATTGACAACGCTTATTTTGATTTATGCTTTTTTTAGGTGGTAAGAAACAAGTTGCGATACAATCGCTAAACTATTTTGTTTTGTTCATCCTAATTATTAGCCATTTAACTGCATTATCAGCAAGCTAGATAATATAAAAAGCAAAACTCACCTGAGTCATATATGTCAAAAATAAAATTTATTCCCTACCAACTTGTACCAGCAAGTTTTAACCCTTGGCGAGTAATCTATTTAGACGTTGCGCATGCAGTGATTGCAGAGTTAGCGCATCCAGATTTTCAGTTTCTTCACTTTGGTTCCAGCTCTTTCGAAGTCGCCGGCAAAGGCATTATTGATATTTCTATCTTGTATAAACCAGGTCAACTAACTGAAGCGGTCGAGCATTTAAAAAGTATTGGATTTAGAGATCAACACAGTAATAAACCATTTCCTGAAAATCGCCCTCGCAAAGACATTGCCGTTATTTTTAAAAATGAAACCTTTCAAGTTCATGCACATGTTATTGAATTGGGCAGCGAGGAGCATTTAAAGCAAGTTAACTTTAAAACGCACATGCTCAACAACCCAGATGCGCGTGCCCAGTACGAAGCGACAAAACAGCGGGTTATTGCTGATGGGCTGACTGTGCAAGATGACTACGGCAAAGCAAAATCTCCTTTTGTGAAAAGTGTTTTACAAGAGATGGCAAAACCATAATGTATTAATACGATTCACATTGTTATTATTTTCGGTATAACGCTTTTCTCGCGTTCAAAACACATAGGGATTCATTTGTGAAAACACTCAAACTTTGCGCTGTTACTGCTTTTTTATGCTCTGCATTTAGCGTATCAGCTCAATCAAGCACACCAATCAAAGTCATCGAAAACAATAATGCGCAATTCAAATCAGATTCTATGCTGAGTCGCCACGAAGGCTATACGCTCGTTAATTATATTGTTAAAGCCGACGGCTCATTAGGTGAAGTAACCGTTTTATTCGACTCTGAAGTAAAGCCGACGACTGAAAAGGCCAAGAAATACTTAAGTAATCTAGAGTTCGAAGCGGCTACCTACCAAGGAAAAGCCCATGATGCGGCACGCTTTTTCTCTTATACCTACTCAACAGCGCCGACTACAAACTCAAACAATAACCGTGCTTCTAAGGGGTTTGTTAGCGATTATGATGTCATTGATAAACTGATTAAAACTCAGCAACTAGAGAAAGTATACGAACACTTTGAAGAACTGCTTAGTCACACTAAAAACCTCAATGAGCAAGCGCTTTTTGCTTGGCTAAAATCTCAATACTTTTATGCATTACAAGACTGGCATAACTATGAAAAACAGCTACAACGCGCTTATTTTTTGCGTAAGCATTTGCCAAAAGAGTTTGCCGTACCTTGTATTCAGAACTTGATGCAGCTGTATCTTTATCAACAAGATTTCTTAAATGCCAAACGCGCTTTACTGGCACTCAAGCATGTGCCAGGCGTAAATATCTCAGAGCAAGCACAACAAAAAGCAATGGCCGACATTGCTGGACTTTACCAACAAACCCCGTCGATTACACAAAGTGTTAAGCTAGATAAAAACACGCCAAAGAGTGTTGGCATTTCTCGTAGTGAAGTGGCATTAAAAGGTGAAGGTCAGGCCCAACTTAGATGCGATGCTTATCTTGAGCCTCGTATAACACTACCGACAAATATTACAGCTAAACCAAGTTATGGTCGCTGTAACCTTATTTTAAGCAATAGCCAAAATTCAGATGTGACCATTACGCAAACAGGTAAGGCTGTTGTTCGTTTCTAAACTTTGAAAAGTTTTAGTTTTGAACAATATAGATTGTAGTTAACAGTATAAAAATTATCAGAGAGCCCCTATTCATGTGGCTCTTTTTTGTTCCGATAAAACAAAGTAGAATCGCAGGGCTATTTTGCAAGGAGCATGAATTTCAATGAAAACAATCACTTTAAGCGCTTTATTCTTGTTACTCCTGCTAGGCTGTGTAAGACAAACCGATAATCTGCAAGAATCACTTACGTTACAAATGCAAAGTAATGCCGAGACACACGGTTTATTGGCACAAGCGGTATTAGTTAAGCACAATAATAATCTGGTATTTGCTCACGCTATGGGTGCTACGGATATATCTCGTGCTAATCCTGTGACAAAAGGCAGCATTTTTCCGATTTTCTCACTCAGCAAACTGTTCGCTAGCACTTTGCTATTTCAGCTTGTAGAACAAAACAAAGTTAATTTAGACGCACCTATCGGCCAGTATCTTGAGCACCTACCTAAAGTTTGGCGACCTATACCAGTAGCCCATTTTTTAAACCACAGTACTGGGTTACCTGAATATTTTGACTATGATGACAAGCAAGTCTTTGCGCCAAACAGTATTGATGCTGCCATTCAATCACTGAGCAATACGCCATTGCAATTTAAGCCAAATAGCGCCATTCGTTATAATCAAACAAATTATTTAGTGATTAAATTACTGCTAGAGAAAATCACTAAACAGTCTTATTCAACACTAGTTCAAACGCGAATTTTAACGCCACTGGAAATGCATAATACATTTATCAAGAGAATGAATACGACGTTTCAATCTGTGACGGCTTATTTACCAAATAGCGGTGATGAGTTACAGGTAAATCCATATACATTCCCTACCTATGCGAATGTACATTCTGACGCTTATTCAAATATTCAAGACCTTAGTGTCTTTCTTTCTGCATTAATCAATGGCGAGCTGGTTGATAAAACATTGCTTGAAAGTTTATGGCAACCTGCACTGTTAGAGGGTGGTTCAAAAAATTATTTCGCCTCAGGCTGGGAATATGAAGAAGTTGGCAATTGGCAAGCAGTTGGTCATGATGGCGGAGGCGTGCTGAGAGTAAAATTGCTCTTCAAAGAAAACATGACCGACAGCATCATTGTTATCTACTTAACCAATGGTAATTTGGATGGCGCTTGGAGCCGCACACTTGTCAACACAATTGAAAGTAAAGTGCTTCCAGATCGTTACTCTAAATTTGCATCATGGTTAGGTGACCTGTTTGATTAAACAAAATCTATAAATGTTCTCTAAATTTTTTCTAGTGGTGTGATTGCCTGCACCTCAAGGGAAAACTTACCCGCTTGCTTTTCACTGATCATAAAGCCAAGAGATCTGACATCATTAAAATTGAGTTGATAGTCAGCGTAAAAAGTACGGCCACGGTACATGAGCGTAAAGTCGTCCTCTGTGACAACAAGTGTTTGTGTTTTATTTACTGAGGTTTGAAATTTATAAACAAAGGCTGGGCCGTCAAGATATTGGTCAACTCTTAGCCTAAGCTGGTACTGCTTTCCATCGCCTTTTACCACAACACTTAACTGTTCAGCGCTTTTATTTTCTAAATTAAATGGCGTACGAACAGAAGCAAAACCGCCATTATTGCGCAAAGACAGATCGCCTTTAAATTCTACAGAGTGTGCACCAACAACTAAACGACTTTCAGAAAGGCCACCCATGACGGTGTCATTAACCACAAACCAATCAAGTAAAGTCAGTTTAGTTTCTGCCAATACTGAAGACGACGCCATTAAAGTTACTCCGCACATAATTGATTTTAAAAGCATAAAAGTTAGCTCTCTTTTTGGACTTAAAAGCTTATACGACATAAGCGCCCGTTCAGATTGCCTATATTACGTAAACGCCTGATCCTAGTGCCTGTTATGTTTGCTTACATATAAGTGAACCCAAATACGTGTATGTCCCGATAAACCTGTTAAAATCACGCAAAAAATTATAACAAGGAAATCTAGTGAAGAAGTTAGCATTACTTTTCTCTTTAGCGACATTAGCAGGCTGCTCTGTTAGCAATCAGGTTGAAACCCTTATTCCAGAAAACGCGGTAGTCAAAAACAAGACCTCTGAAGGCTATACCGACCGTTTCAAAAATATTTACGATGATTTTAAAGATTATCCAATCACCTGTGATAAAGATTGCTACCCGCCGAGTCCTATTATTGAATGTAGTGCTGAAATGCAAAATTGCGCTTTCACTGGCAGCAACCCAAAAATAGACATTAACGCCGGATTCTCAGTTCAGTGGCTCGGTCATGCTAGCTTCAAAATTAATACCGATAATGGTCAGCAGTTTTTGTTCGATCCGGTTTCTGAAGACTTTGACTGGCCCGTCAATTGGGCGTTTAGCCTAGTTTCTGATATTAGTCGCACACCCAATGCAACACTCACGCAAAGTGAACTAGCTGAAACTGATGCCATCATGTACTCACATATTCATTATGATCATTTTAAAAAAGACGACCTTTCACACATAGGTCAAAATAGTAAGTTTTTAACGCCGCTTGGTTTTGCAGATCACTTTCCTAATAACGGTTATAAAATCACAGAGATGGCTTGGTATTCGAGTAAGCAAGTGGGTGAAGTGAATATTCACTTTGTTCCGGCTAATCACTTCAGCAGCCGTATTATGGTGCCTTTTATTCATGAAGATAATGACGCCACGCTCTGGGGCGGTTGGGTGTTAGAGCACCAAGGTAAGAAGTTATTTTTTGCCGGAGATACTGGTTACTCACCGCACTTCAAAGACATTGCTAATAAATACGGGGATATGGATGTGTGTTTAATTCCTATTGCCTCTTACCATAGTGAAGAGCACCCTAAATGGTATCGAAAAGTGCACACCACACCAGAAGATGCGCTAATCGCAGCTGCCGACTTAAATTGTAAAGTGATGATCCCATGGGGTTATGGTAATTCTTCATGGCAAATGGGTGATAAAACATCGCACTCAGCACTATTTCGTCTAATGCACATGTATAAGAAGATGAATTCAAACATTCCGCTGCATGTGTTAAATGAAGGTGAATCAGTTAAGTTATAAATACAGAGAAAGCCCTATTTGGGGCTTTCTATTCTTGTTACAAGCTTTCAGCTAGTCAAACTCACTAGCTAAACTATTTAACCAGACCAACTAATCAAGCAAGTTATCTTCTAAACGCTCTAACAGCTCAGCTTCACTGGTTTTGCGATTTACCATGGTGCTCGCCGATTGAATATGGAGCTTCCTTAAAATCGCTTGTGTCGCAGTCTTGTTAGCTTGCGCCAAACGCTCAGCCAATAAATGTGCTTTAGCTTGGTTATAATTTGGCGCATGCACAATAAATTGACCTGTATGCCAAGCAATAATCAACTGATCATCTTCAAGTTCTTGATTCAATAGGTACAGTAATTCAATTACGATATGCTCTACAGTAATAAAGCCCAACTTGTTGCGGATCTCGTCAAGCCCAAATACTGATATTAAAATAAAGCCATGTTGTGGTTCTTCCTCTTGTGCTATCTGCTCTAACAAAGCAAATAAGGCACGACGGTTTGCGATGTGGGTGACAGGCTCTGTCAAAGACTGTTCTTCTAAGTATTTACTCAAAAGCTTAACATCATGCCAACGGCGATAGCTGAAATAAGCAAACGCAAGTACGCCGAAAAGTAGCGTCGGCACTAACTCATCTAATTCATAGTGCTCGTATTGCCTTGAAGATTGGTAAATCCATTCCAAAAAATCAAACTGCTGAGAAACAACAAAACCAAGCAATAAAATAATAGTAATAACAACAACATCAAACTTAGCCCTGCGGCTCAAGTTTGCTTTTAATTCACTCAACAATATTTGTATTCTTTTTACCTACTTTAACTACAAGAAATTGTAACATAGAGTGATTTTTTTCTTTTAGTCAAAAATAATCTAATTACTATAGATTTAAACTAAATAATGAAACTCATATTTTCGAAACTAATTATGCAATTTTGTTTAGTAAAAACTTGAGTAAATAGATGCAATTAGAAGATAAGAAGCGAAATAATTTAGCACTATAAATAATCTCGCTTTGTTTAAAAGTGTGCTTTTTTCATTCAAATTTAAGTTCTTAGCCTACTAATGCATTAAAAGGCGCTGCATTTTTTTGCCAAGCTCAACATGCGTATGCAGACCATTAAACTGCTTAGACAAAGCTTCAGGTCCTAGAACAAACACGCCTACTGGTGTATGCGTGTGTGTGCCCGTTGACCAGACAATATTTTGCTTACTCGACAATGCTCTGCCAATTAAGTTGAGCGGGCGCTCAGTTAAATACACATAAAACGGCGCAAAGTCATTTATTTTACTGGCTGTTTTCAAGCCCAGCGACTTATGTCCCCGCTGGTAAAATGCGTTCTTGTGCTCAGCTAAAATTTGCATAGCGTCATCTTTGTTAATTTCAAACTCGCTATACTTATTTACTGTTTTTACGAGCTTTTCTGGTGTGGGTTTGAACCCATTACCTTTGGCTTCATACCAAATATCGGAGTAACTTTTTTGCTGAGCATATAACTTATCTAAAATACTCAACCCGCCGAAATTAAAGTTTGGCTTATAAACATCCTTTTGATGATTATTTAGCTGCTCGGCTTTTGGTAAGTCTGCACCGCTATAGCTAAAACCAAAGCCACCCGTTTCGTGATCTGCGGTTACTATGACTATTGTGTCGTCTCGGCCTTTTGCCCACTCCAGCACTGCATTGACTGCGTTATCGAATTTAATCATTTCGTGCAGTAACGTGCCTGCATCATTGTTATGTCCAGCCCAATCAATCTGACCACCTTCAACCATTAAGAAAAACCCTTTGTCGTTTTTCGACAAGGTATTAATGGCGGTTTGTGTGATATCACTTAAACTTGGTTGATTGCTTACACGACCATAAGAGGTATCGACACCATTGGCCATCGCACTATTGGCAAATAACCCCAATAGCTTTGTACCTTGCGCTTGCTGTAGTTGCGACTTATTAAACGCAAGTTCATAGCCTTTACTGCTTGCTTCAGCCAATAAGTTTTTATCGTCTCGACGTTTTGATTTCAGCGAAAGTGCACTGGCTTTTAAATTTGCTTCAAAGCCCTCAGGGTTGTCGGGCAAGGCATAATTTTTTGGCACAAAATGACGCAAGCCACCCGATAACATGACATCAACCACCCCAGATTGGATCATCTGCTCAGCAATCTCATTTTCCATTGAACGATGAATAAGGTGCGCCGCGAATGCCGCAGGCGTTGCATGGGTTAAACGGGTGTCAGACACCAGCCCCGTCGATTTACCCAGCCCCTTAGCTTTTTCTAAAATCGTCGGCACTTTATGCCCTGCGCGGTTTAGCCCTATCATTTCACTGCCCGAAGCAACGCCAGTTGCCAACTGAGTTGCTGAGCAAGCTGAGTCCACCACCAGCTTATCTGCTGGCCCATGCAGTGACAGCCCTGTGACGCCCAGGTTTGCCAATTTAGCAATAGCGCTATTGTCACCTCGGTAAATAGAGTTAGGTGCGCGAGTCGCATACTCTTCTAACAACCCCACTTGTTGCGGACCCATACCATCACCAATCATCAGGATAATATTTTTAATTTTTTGCGAGTTATTTGTATCTGGCTGGGCTGTATTTTCTGAGTTTTTTAGTAACGAACATGCCGATAAACTCGAGATGAATATAAGGGCACAACTTAGTGCCCAAACTGGTTTTCTAACTAACATATCACCGTTTTCCTTGGTGTTATTTAAACTGTAACGCTGACAGCGGCATGCTTTGCTTGTGGGTCACATCGCCGTTAATGTCTTTTAACCCAAACTCAATATTTGGATCTGCTTGCTGCCAATCTATTTCAATAAAACCATAATTTATATCCGATGTGGATTCGCCCACTCTGTGCTTATTGGGGCTCACATCTTTCCATTTTTGTGTAAGTCCCGAGCTGGTTACTTCCCATAGTGGATAGTTTTGTTTAGCTTGGTACTTTGACAACTCCCCCCAGTGAGTGTCGCCACTTATCATGATCACACCACCAATTTTATGCTTTTCAATAAAGTCGAATAGTCGCTGTCTGTCTGCCGGAAAGTTCGCCCAGCTTTCCCAACCAGTAAAGTCAGGAATAAGCTGTAGGCTTGAAGCAATCACTTTCACTTTCGCAGGCTTTAATAGCTCTTGCTCAAGCCATTGCCACTGCGCTTCGCCCAACATAGAAGTAGTTTTATCAGCAGGGCGATAAGGCCCGACATTATTAAAGAAGCTATTTAACCAATAACGAAATTCGCCAATTGAACTGAGCGCAGGACGATTCCAACGTAAGTCAGGCATGATCACCTGCACGCGCTGTGACTCTTCACCATACATATAAGACGTATAAATACCTGAATCTCTGGTGCGGCGTGGGCTGTCTTTCGGCTCCTGCCAAAAATCTAGCATAATTTTTCGAGACGCTTCTTTAAACGGGTACTCTTTGCCCGCATCGTTTTCGCCGTAATCATGGTCATCCCACATGGCTATCACAGGCGTACTTGCGCGTAGCTGAGCAAAGCCCGGTTTAATGCCTAACTTATGGTACTTTGATTTAAGCACCGTCATGTTCTCAGTGTCACCGTAAACATTGTCGCCTAAAAACACGAATAAGTCTGCTTGCTCTTTGTTAATGGCATTGAAGATCGGAATATCTTTATCTTGGTGGCTGCAAGAGCCAAATAGAATTTTATCGACTTGATCAGCTGCTTGAGCTTGAGTGACTAATCCAACTATTGATATAAGGCTTACTGTTAAAAATGTTCTCAGTTTCATTGAGTTACTCGCATGATTTAAAGCAAAAAGAGCCTTTATCGCATTCAAAATGAAATAAGGCTCTGTGTTGTTAACTAATTTTTGTTATTAAAAAATGGAGTAGCACGTCCTGTACTACTCAGTTTGGAGATTAAAAGCGTGTTTGGAAGTTCAGCGCTGCAGTACGAGGTGCGCCAATCCAGCCGCCCCACCCACCAGCTACGCCACCCATGTAGCTCTTATCGAATAGGTTATTGACCGTAAAGCGAATTGATGCACCTTTTAGGGCACTGTCGAAGTTTTCTAAATCAACGCCTACGTATAAGTCACTTACCGCGTACCCATCGATGCGCTGAGTATTGGCAGAATCCATCCAACGCTCACCTAGCCATTTTGTCGAAATACCCGCTGAGTAAGCTTCTGACTGCCAATCTAGCGATAACACCGCCATATCTTCAACTGAGCCAAATACCGTATTTCCAGCTTCAATACCCACTGTTCCGTCTGTATATTCTGAGCTGTTGCTGGTGTAAGACATGTACACAGATAACTCTTGGTTTGGATAGTAAGTTAGTGAAGCTTCGACACCCGATGACTCGATACCACCGGTATTGATATAACTGCCGTTTGTGCCAACCAAGTAGTCATTACCCGACTCTGAACCTGGCGCAATAAAGGTTAAGCGGTTTTGGAAATCGATACTGTAGAGGGTGATACTGGCATTGAAGTCTTGATTGTCGTAACGCACACCAAAGTCCATGTTCTCAGCGGTTTCAGCTTCTACGTTATCCAGTGCTGATGCATCTGCTTCTAACACTTGGTCTTTAATCGCCGCAAAGTTTTCAGCATAACCTGCGAAAACTTCTAAGCCATCAACTGGGGTGTACCACACTGCACCCGCTGACAGTAAAACATCTGAATCTGAGTTCACCGCTTTCGTGGTGCCTGTATAAGTGTCTTTACTATCTAAATCAACAAGATATTTTTTAAGACCTGCACGTACTGTCACACTTTCCATCTCGAATGAATCTTCAAGATAAAGCATGGTGGTTTCTACAGGGTAAGTACGATCATACTGGATCCAATAAGGTGTATGGTCAAACTCATAGCTGCTCTTAGAGTCAATGATTTTGTGCCAATCACGGTATTCTGAACGCTCATAGTCTTCATACCAAATACCAGCACGAACCACATTGGTGTTATTGCCAATTTGCTTTTCCCACGTCAGATCTGCATTAATACCGAATCTATCTTTTTGATAGTGTGTATTGCGGTAAGAACCTACGGGACGTGCACCGTCTTCATAACAGTTAGGATCGTATTCAGCATCAGCACCACCGTAAGGGAAGCCAATTGAGCTTTCACAGCCAGCAATAGGCGTCAGTGACTTGCCACTTGCGTCAACAAAATAGATTTTACCTAGCGAGCTGCCACCTTGTGCCGTATTGCCCGAAACCAGTTCGCTGTGGCCTTTTGAGCCATCATTTGTAACATCGACAAGGTAAGGTGGTACCCAGTCGCCACGACCTTCGTTTTTATGGAAGTAAGCGTTTGCCTTAACTTCAACTTCGCCGATCATGGTATCCACTTCGATATAACCAAATAGGTTTTCACGCAGTGTTGACCAACCTTGACGATACACTTGGTCAATGTAAGGTACGCCCGTCCATTCACCTAATAAGCCATCTGATTCTGGGTTTTGTTTGAAGCTCTCTAGTGAAACACGCTGATAGTTATCTTCGTGAACGTCGTCGTAAGATAGGTAAGCGGTAATTTCTAGATTGCTGTCCATGCCTTTTACAAATTTAGCGGCAAAGTGGTCACGCTTGTTTTCCGCTGTGCCTGTGATCCAGTCACTGTTACTTGAGTTTGAGTAGCTGAACCAGCCATATGTGTCATCTAATACTTCACCTGTTTCAAGTCGCATATAATATTTTTGCGCATCGAAGTTACCTAGTGACAAGCTCGCAATGACCGCCTTTTCTGTGCCAGGGTCAATTGTAGTGAAGTTAAGCGTACCACCTAGTGCCTCATTTGAGCGAGATGCCACGTCAGCAGTACCTTGAGATACTTCTACGGCCATTAGGTTTTCGGTATCAATATAACGGTTTGCTTTAGCACCACCGCCATAGTTGGAGTTACCGTTAGCAATACCATCAATGGTAATACCTACTTGCTGCTCATCTAAACTTAATTGGAAGCCACGAATTGATACTGTTGTTGACCAATCATCAGATCCAAATGTATCACCTTCGTTGATTAATACACCCGGTAGGTTATCAATCATCGCCATCGCACTAGTCATAGCCGATTGCTGTTTAAACATTTCGTCTGACGTTGCGTTGTTTGCGTATGACACGCTTTTACCAACAACTGTGATCTCTTCAATTTCTTGGTCTTTCTTTGCTTTGTCATCTTCTGCGTAAACAGGAGCTGATAGAGCGCTCGCTACTGCAATAGCAAGTAACGATGGTTTAGTGATGCCAGTAGAGTATAAAGTTTTCATTATGATTCCCGAAAGTAATTGGTACATACCAAAGTAATGAACGGCGAAAATACTATCGGTGAATTATTACAGGGACTTGACAGAAATATGTATTATTTAAAAAACTGGTACGGACCAAAAAATCTATTTTCAAGTGAGCGCTTGTTCAGCTTTAACTGATGTGATACCTATAAATAAACCAAGTGAATTTGCGAATTAAAACCTTAAATGAGTACCCAAAGTTTTGCCTACGCCCAAGTGCGTGAAGCACTAACCAAACAAATAACAGAGCAGCAATTAACAGGCAGTTTGCCTTCAGAAAGAGAGCTCTGTGCGACGTTTGATATTGCCCGTTCAACACTTAGACAGGCGCTCGGGCAACTTGAGAATATGGGGCTTATTTACCGTAAAAACCGCAGTGGCTGGTATGTTTGCCCACGTAAATTAAAATACGACCCCATGCAGCATGCCTCATTCTTACAATACACCACGGCGCAAGGGTTTCAGCCTAGTACCGTGCTACTTGAGCAGAGAAAACAAAAGCCCTGTAAAGAAATAGCCACAGCGCTTGAACTCGATGGCAGAGCCAGTCTAACCAGCATTTTACGTGTCCGCTCTGTGGATGGTCGCGCTGTGGTTGTCGAAGACCTAAACTTCAGTAACAAGCATTTACCTGACATAGACAAGCATGATTTATCATTGTCTATCAGCATGTTACTTAAAAATACCTACCAACATCACAAGGTGCTTTACGATATCTCTGTGGAGTCTTGTTGCTTGTTCAATCCTATTGCACAGCACTTAGACACCTACGACGGTGCTCTGGGCTTAAAAGTCACTCGTATCGTTAGAGATCAACAAGGCACGGCCTTTGAGTTCGACCGAGAATTTTGGCGTCATGATGCCTTAATGATTGAAAACAAAGCCAAACTTCAATTTTAATTACCCTGAGTTAGTACACTCGATTTGTTCAACGCGACAGAAAAACTGTAAAACTACTGCAATAAAAAGCCTCTACACTGAGTATTTATTCTAATCCTTTTAATGAGGATTGGTATTGTTCTAACTAGTTTGGTTCGTACCAAACTGGCGAATTTTTAGAAGGTGTGTCATATGCTCAGTGAGCTTAGCGGCAAGATAAAACATAAACTCAGCAGTAATACCCTGTTGTTTTGCATCTACGCCATTATTGCAGCCTGTAGCACCTATGCGTTTATGTATGGTTTTCGCAAACCTGTCGCTGTTGGTTTATATGCCGACACCTCACTGTTAGGCCTATCACTTAAAACGCTTTATTTAACGGCACAAATTTTTGGTTATGCGCTCTCTAAATTCATTGGCATTAAAGTCATCTCTGAATTACAAAGTCACGGTAGAGCCAAAGCCATTCTCTCTTTAGTGATTATCGCTTGGCTTGCACTGCTCGGTTTTGCGCTTACCCCACAGCCTTACAATGCTGCTTTTATGCTCTTAAATGGCCTACCGCTCGGCATGGTATGGGGCATTGTATTTAGTTATTTAGAAGGGCGAAGAGTCACAGAAATATTAGCGGCAGGGCTATGCACCAGCTTTATTGTTGCCTCAGGGTTGGTAAAAACCGTAGGTAGCTACTTAATGATGGACTACGGCGTGACTGAGTTATGGATGCCATTTGCCACAGCCAGTCTTTTTTTGCCCCTATTAACATTATCTGTATGGATGCTTGATCAACTCCCTCCTCCTAATCAAGCTGATATCGCCCAACGCTGCGCCCGTGTTCCCATGACCAAAGAAAGCCGCAAAGAATTACTTCAGTTACTTGGTTTTGGCCTCACGCTATTAATCATAGGATATGTGCTGCTCACCGTACTGAGAGATTTACGCGATAGTTTCGCCGCCGATGTCTGGCTGGCAACAGGCCTTGATGGCGCTCCAGCACTTTTTACACTTACCGAATTACCGATTGCACTGGTGGTGCTAGTTATTGTGGCACTGCTCAAATTGATTAAAGACAACCACCTTGCAATGGTAGTTAATCATTTACTCATTTTTGCCGGGTTCACTATCACCCTATTAAGCTCGCTCGCCTATCAACAAGGAATGTTGGGCCCTATTTATTGGATGGTGTTAAATGGCATTGGCCTCTACCTCGCCTACGTCCCCTTCTCAACCACGCTGTTCGAACGTTTAATAGCAACATTTAACCGCCCTGCTAACGTTGGCTTTTTAACTTATCTTGCGGACTCGTTTGGCTATTTAGGCACAGTCGGCGTGATGGTGTACCAAAGCCTAGTGATTGCCCAAGTGAATTGGAATGACTTTTTGCGAGAGCTGAGTATTATCACCGGCGCTTTAGGAGCATTGTTAAGTGCTGCATCGCTTGGGTATTTTGTTTATAAAGAGTGGGAAAACAATAAATGGTTCAATTCAAAACAAGACATAAAAGTACAACACCCTGAATGATATGCATCATCAAACAGAATAACTGCAAATTAAAGATTCAAATTGTAAATAAAATTGCAAAATTCTATTTAATAAAGTTAAAATTCATTCCGAATATAGGGAAGTTGCATTTAAAATTATAAATTTTACGATTCCCTATGTCCTAAAATAAATAAAGGGATATCAAATTGATAACAAAAACTAATCTATCTAAACCATTTCTAGCAGTTTTAATCGCTAGTGCTTTATCAGGATGCGCAACAACCACCTCACAAGTTATAGAAACGCCTAAAGTTGCGTCCTATAACACACAATATACTGGCGTCAAAAGTAAGATAGCCGTTGGTAAATTCGTAAACCGTTCTAGTTTTCAAAATGGCATTTTCTCTTCTGGACAAGACCGACTAGGAAGCCAAGCTAAAACAACTTTAATGAGCCACTTACAGCAAACAAATCGTTTCTCTGTTTTAGATAGAGACAATATGGACATGCTACAAAGCGAGGCTCAAAGGTCTGGTACTCAACAAACAATCGCTGGCGCTAGATTTGTTGTCACAGGTGATATTACTGAGTTTGGTAGAAAAGCAATTGGTGACAAACAATTGTTTGGAATTCTAGGTAAAGGAAAATCTCAAATTGCCTATGCGAAAGTGACATTAAATATCGTAGACACTTCAACTTCTGAAATTGTTTACTCTGTTCAAGGTGCTGGCGAATATAGCCTATCACAACGTGAAGTCATAGGCTTTGGCAGCACAGCAAGCTATGACGCAACACTCAATGGCAAGGTATTGGATTTAGCTATTAGAGAAGTTGTCAATAAGCTTGTAAATGGCATCGAATCAGGTGCTTGGAAATTATAAAAGGTCAGAGAAAGTGAAAAAAATACTATTTGTTCTTGCTGTAACAGCAGTGCTTGCAGGTTGTAAAACTAAAGAGCCTCTTTATTATCACGGTCAATATAATGCTGTCGTATATAACTACTTTAAGTCAGATGACATGACGGTCTCAGAACAAGTTGAGGTACTTGAAGAGCTTATTAACACTGCAAAAGCTAAAAATAAGAATATTGCGCCAGGTGTTCATGCTCATTTGGGTATGCTTTACTTTGAATTAGGTAATGCAAATTTAGGTCTTGAACATTTTAATATCGAGACAGAATTATTCCCTGAATCAAAACAATATATCGATTTTTTAGTTAATTCAGCAAAAGGTAAGTCATGAAAAATTTTATCGCCATTGCATTCCTAATGCTTTTATTAAGTGGTTGTGTAAGTCCTCCAGCCCCTCATGATTATTCTGAATTCCGTAATTCAGATCCAAAATCAATTTTAGTCTTACCTCCAATAAATAACTCTCCGGAAGTTATTGCTCCGTATAGCATTTTATCTCAAATCTCTATGCCAATTGCTGAATCAGGTTACTACGTTTATCCAGTTGCTGTAGTCGAACAGACATTCAAGAATAACGGGATAACCGTTGCCAACGATGCTCAAGCACTACCTGCAAGCAAGCTTCATGAGATTTTTGGAGCTGATGCAGCCTTATATATTTCAATTGAGCAGTACGGTACATCTTATTCTGTTATAAGCAGTGAAACGCTTGTATCACTTAACGCTAAGCTTGTTGATTTAAAGACGGGCGTTACACTTTGGCAAGATACTGCATCTGCTTCTTCTGCTGAAAACAGGGGCAATAGTGGTGGTGGCTTAGCTGGTATGTTAGTAGAAGCTATCGTACATCAAGTAATTGAAAGTGCTACGGACGCTGGATTTGATATTTCTAGCATTGCAACACAGCGATTACTTTCTTCAGACATGCACAACGGCCTTTTACACGGACATCGCTCGCCAAAATATGGCCAACCAGCGACGAGTGAAAAAGCTAAGTAACCCTAAAAAACACCATCAATTTTGAAGCCCTCCACAAAATTCGAGCGCTTCAATTGATGGTATTTTTTATTGATAAACTGTTATCTTACTTAAGTTTACCTTGTGCTACCCCGTCAGTTAAACTATTAACAGCTTCTCTCATTGCTAAATCTAACACCTTACCATTGAGTGTCGCGTCATAACTGGCGGTACTACCAAATCCAATTACCTCACGGTTAGACAAGCTATATTCACCGGCTCCTTGCACCGAGTAGACAACTTCAGAAGTATTTACATCAACAACATTTAAACTCACTTTTGCATAAGCGATTTGAGACTTTCCTTTACCCAAAATACCAAATAACTGGCGGTCCCCTTCTTGTTTTCTACCAAACTCAGTAACGCCACCTGTAAGCACATAGCGTGCTCCTTTAATATTTTGCTTTGCATCAGCAAACTGCGCTTCTTGGCTTAAAGCCGATAAGTTGCTTCTATCTAACACACTGAATCTTCGTGATTGCTGTAAGTGGGTTTTTAAAATCGTTTTTGCTTGCGACCCTAAACGGTCTTCACCTGATGAAAAAATACCATTGTGGTAGGTTGAACGATTTTGAATATCACCAAGTGACACCTTTACTTTTTCACCCTGATATTGCTCTAAAGCCTGATTCACTGTTACTGGTTGAATGACTCGTGATGACTCTGTAGCTGTACAGCCAGATAAAACAGCCATAGTGAGTGAGGAAATTAAAATTAATTGTGTGCGTGTGTTCATGTCAAGTTTATCCCGTTTCTTATCCGACTGAGTTTAAATATGACATCGATTACATCCAGATTCTGTGAGAGAGATGTTGTGAAATGTTAGAAAGTGTTTGACTGCTTATTCAATCAAAATAAGTGACCCTATCTCTACCTAAGCGTTTGCTTTCATAAAGGGCTTGATCTGCCCGAGACACTGCAGTTTCAAAGTTCATATCCTGTTGCCATTTTGCTACACCAAAGCTGAGTGTCACCTTTAACTGTTCACGGCTGACTTTGTGTTGCTGCAAAAGTGCGGTGATCAAATCTATAAAACGTTGAACTGTATGCTGATCATTTTCATGCACAATTAATAAAAATTCTTCTCCCCCCCAACGGATCGCCAAATTCGGCTGTTCAAAACAATCAATAAATATGCCTGAGACGATACGTAAAACATCGTCACCTCTTTCATGGCCAAACCTGTCATTAATACGCTTGAAATGATCAATATCAGCCATAACAACAAACACAGCGTCTTTGTCATAACTTTCAAACCAGTTTGGACAACTTAAATGCTTTTGTGCAAAGCGTCGATTATGCAATCCTGTTAAGGCATCTTTACTTGCCATTATAGTCAATTCTTCCCGTGACTGAATACTCATCTCTCGTAACGAGGCCAGTGCAAAAATCATCGGTAGCCCGCTGATCAATACATTTGAGAAATGAATGTAAGGTAATAAGTTAGGGTATGGAAAATGGCTAATATTAGGAAATTCGAATGTGGCCAAGATGGCAAACGTCAACATCATTGTGACTGCAAAAGCGATTGAACGAAAAATAGGGATTGTCTGCTCTACTAGTAGAATACATGCGATGGCCCACAAATAGTAATGAAAGCCCAACTCAATACCAAAGGTGAGGCTTACAGCAACCGAATGCACTAACACTTCAAGGCAAATAAGTTGTAATCCTCCTGCCACTTTGCCATTTGATAACAAATTCAAACCAACAGCCCAACAAACAACGCTGAGAATGTTTAACCCCGATAACCAATAAGCTTCGATGTAAGCAAAAAAGAAGACTAATGCGGCATGCAAATAGAGACAATACCAAGCGACCCTACTTAATATGGCGACTTTTTTTTGCTCAATCGAAAAAAAATCCTGACTTTGTATACTCACTATCGCTTCTTTGTTGAGATTTTGTTCTTTTAAGTATAGGAAAGATTATTCCACTTATAACAACAAATACACCAATTTATCGATGCAACCCTAAAGTTGAGTTTTATTCATATTAAAATAGAAGCGAGTTGATGCTTTATTATCAAGGCTATATCTTGAACATTCATTTATTAAAAAGGACTAAAGTTAAAATGAAATATGTTTTACCAATCTCTGTTGTACTGTGTGTGTTCGCCTCTTTTGCTAGTCACGCCTTTTACCCCAATAAAGCAAAATATGCTGTCAGCCTCAGCTTTGATGATGCAAGGAAATCTCAAGTTGATATAGGCATTCCGATCCTAAATAAACATGATGTGAAAGCGACTTTCTATCTTATGCCATACCACATGCAGGGCAAAGAACAGCAATGGAAACAAGCAGCAGACGCTGGCCATGAAATCGCAAACCACACAGCGAGTCATCTATGCACAGGTAATTTTCGCTGGCTAAGAAAACAAAACAAAGGGCTTGAACAAAGTAGTTTAAGTTTTTTAAAACAAGATATTAAGCAAGCCCAGCAATATATTGAGACACATACTGGTGCAGCTCCCAAAGGATTCGCCTATCCATGTGGACAAACATTTGTTGGCCGAGGCACTGAGGTAAAGAGCTATGTACCTTTAATTGCTGAAACATTCAGTTATGGCCGAACATGGAATGATGAAACAGCCAATGATCCTTTCTATTACGACCCGGCGCAGATACGAGCCTTTAGTATGGACGGAAAAACCTTTGAGCAACTGAAAGCGCTTATTGAGCAAGCTAAATTTAACAATGCATGGATTGTACTCGCCGGCCATGAAGTAGGTAAAAAAGGGCCTTACACGGTTGATGAACATGCACTGCAACAATTAATTCAATTTTTGAAAGACCCTAAAAATGAATATTGGCTAGCTACGGTGAATGATGTACATGAATACATAAACAAAAAACATGAATAAGTTCGAATCAAAACAAATAATTAAAGTTGCAAAAATGAAAACAAACAAGAATAAAATATTTTTTATTTAGTTTTTTTTATATTAAAAACCCATTTTTTTATACTAAAAGGGTATTTAATGTTTTATCCCTAACACATTAGATTAGTGGTGCGTAACTAAAAAAGAACCACGCATTAAGGGATAAAACATGAAAAATAAAACTCTAACGCATAGCTTGCTAAGCATCGCTATAGCAAGCTCTTTGTATTCTGTACCTATGACAACTTCTGCAGAAGAACAAGCAAAAGATGAACTTGAAGTAATCACTGTTACATCACGTAAAAAAGTAGAAACAATTGTTGAGATACCTATGAGTGTATCAGCTGTTTCTGAAGTTGAAATGGCCAACAGAAACTATGTTGATGCCTCAGACTTATTTAGAACGCTTGCCGGTGCAGCAGCACCTCGGGGTCAACTTATTCTCCGCGGTTTAAGTGGTGGTAACTCAGCAGCGCCTGGCACTACAGCTACATTTACCGATGATATTCCATTCTCATTTACAAACCTAGCTGATGTAGAGCGTGTCGAAGTACTACGAGGCCCTCAAGGTACATTATATGGCTCAAATGCCATTGGCGGAACCGTTCGCGTTATTACTAAAAAACCAGTACTCGATGAATTCGAGCTGTTCGGTACCATGATAGGAAAAATGGAAAAGAACGTTGATGGCTATGATACCAGTATGTCACTGGGCATTAATGTTCCGCTAGTTGAACAGACCCTTGCTCTTCGTGTAAACGGTAACATCCAAAACGATCAACGCCCAATGTACAATGTAGCAACAGGTAACCAAAGCGAAAGCCAAGAAAACTTCCTTCGTTCACAGCTTTTGTGGCAAGTAGATGATAATACTGCGGTCACTTTTGGCTATGTACGCACAGAAAATTCATCTCAGGGAACAACTTTAGGCGATACCTCTAAGCCGGGCGGTTACTACAGCTTACGCTACATAGATAACCCAGATGCAAAATATGGCTATGACGTCGAGCATCAATGGAATGAATGTGACCCAGAATGGGGTCGAGTACGTTGTGTTCAAGGCGGAGATTTTGTAAAAGGCGCTGTAGATAAATATGCTGTTTACAGTATATTCGATGGCTACTCTCAAAACGAGAATGATCTATTCACTTTAAATGTCAGCGTAGATAACATTGCAGATATTGCCTCATTCACTTACGCAGGTTCTTATCGTGAAAACGAAGGAAGCTCTCTAGACGATTGGTCTCGTTTAGACGGCGCTGACATGTTTAAAACATGGATCGTCAATAAACGCGAAAGTAAACGCACAACTCATGAAATTCGCTTCCAAAACTATGACTTGAATAGTCCATTATCATGGACTGTGGGTATGTTTTATGACAAATATAGCACGCCTTCTATCCCTGATTATCAATGGCAATATCTAGAAAGTGGCGATGACATCTCTGCTGCTGCTAACTATTGGTGGTCTTGGTCTGGCTTAGATGTGCGTCAAATGGGTATCGATAAATTCGGCGATGGCAGCAAGATCTGGAACCTTCGAGAATACGGCTCATGGGATAGAGAGTTAGCGCTATTTGCCGATGCGAGCTATACCATAGAAACAAAAGATATGGGCGAATTTGAAGTTAATGCCGGTATCAGACGTTTTGACTTAGAAGATTATAGCCATTCTGAGAGTGAAGGTATTTGGTCAGAAGAAGTGACGCTCACTGGCGGTGAAGAAGATGGTAACCGCTTCAAGTTTAGCCTTTCATGGCGTCCTGAAGACAATTACTCAATCTACGGCTTATACTCTGAAGGTTACCGCCCAGGTGGTAATAACGGCCCACTTGCAGCTGCATGTCAGGCTGATCCAAAAGCTGGCGACAAAAAAGATCGTTACACGTCTGATTCTATTGATAACTATGAAATTGGTTATAAAGCCTCTCTATTTGATGGTCGCTTTAACTTCACGTCAGCGGCATACCATATAGATTGGACTGATATCAAAACAAGCATATATATGGATACATGTGGCTTTAGTTACACTGCAAATGCAGGTGAAGCACAGTCACAAGGTTTAGAATTTGAATCAACAGCAACGCTTACCGACACCCTACAACTAGTATTCAACGCCTCTTACACTAAATCTGAGCTAACTAAAGATAATGCTGCGATCAGTGGTAAGAAAGGTGACGAAATGACAATGGTGCCTAAATACAATGCTTATATCGCTTTAGATAAAGAGTTTGAATTAAACGGCAAGCCTGTATTCGTTCGCGCTGACATGAGTGCTTATGGTAAGTATAAAACTCACTTTAATACCAAAGAGGGTGACCAAGTTCCTGCTTACAAGATATTTAACCTATCTGCTCGCTACGAAGTGAATGAAAACGTGAAATTAAGCTTACACCTTAATAACGTATTCAATAAAGAAACTGAACTTTATAAGAGAGACCGTAGCCGCTCTAACAGTGCAACGGCGCAAAAATACATAGAGTTCTTACCTGAGCGTACCGTATCAGTGCGTTTAGACTATGTGTTCTTTTAAAGATAGTTTATAACTTTATTTCCCCTAAAGCCTGCCCTGCAGGCTTTTTTAATCTGGTAGCTTTTCTATTTCAGCCCATAAGCTTTCAGCCTCGGCGGTCAACATAGAGTAAGTTCTGATGTCACCATTACGCTGGGCATGCATTGCCTTCTCTAAAAGCGCGTCATACTCTTTACGCATTTTCTTTTTCGGATTTCTTTTAAATAAACCAAACATTGTCACCCTCCTAGATAAAAGCATAAATACGTTTCTAAGCATGATCAGATCAACTTTAATTCTCTGTATATAGTGCTTGCTTAAAACTGAACCAAACTCGAACAAACAACGTTCAATAATTACTGAAAGGCCTAAAATTTTAACCAGGTCATTTTATACCACTCCTTTTGGCTAAGTATGCTTCATTGAAAAGTGATGTTACTCATAGAGGTGATTGCGATGCATGATGATGAATTTGATATCTCAGCCTTAAAACAGCTAGGCAACCATGACAAAGATGAAATTCTCAGCCGGTTAAGAAAGAAGCAACGAGATCTAGATAGCGCCCATGAACTGGCACAAATTGAATCCCAACATGGCTTGGATTACTTGTTTGATGATTTAGACAACTTAGATTGAACCATTTTTGAGTGTAGACGTATTTACAGTTGGGTTTCTCATCTCCCTTCCTGTTGACTTTCCCTTGAGAGTGCAGACAAGGAAGCTTTTATTAGCGAGTCAATGGGTGGATCATTAAGGTGGTTCACCCATTTTTTATTGAACTTCATGAAAGAAAAGTTAACCACTTTAGCTATCGTAAGCAATATTTTTTCGTTCAAAAAAAGGCAAGTGGGCATCTTGCCTTTGTATCAATTACAAGGTGTTACATGACTGAAACCTGAGTAGGAGGCAACACTCATTCCTGTTTTTTAGCTACGAACTATATAAGTAACGGATTAAAATCTGACACTTGCACCTAAGTAATAACGTGTACCAAACTCATCAACGCTGTGAACTACATTACCAAAACCTGGGTGGCGAAGTACTAAGGCTTCATTGAGTAAGTTTACCGCTTCAAAAGATACGTCGACGTTATCAGTAACATGATAAACAACAGATGCATCTAACTGGTCATAAGCATCATTTATACTCCCTAAGCCACTATCATTATTTTGTCTTATCCAGTCATCGCGATAGTTATAAGCCAAACGCACACTGAACAAGTCACTTTCATAGAAACCAGATAAGTTAAGTGAGTTACGCGACACCTCTTCAATTGGTACTTCTTCTCCTAGAGAGTTCGTGCGAGAAGTATCTGTATAAGTATAATTAAACTGCACACCAAACCCGTTTTCAAAATCATATTGATATTGAAGCTCAATCCCTTTTACATCTGCCGTTCCAACATTTCGCGAACGCGTTACTAAACAAGCTTCACCACAACCAGCATAATTTTCTGCTACCGTAGTTTGCTCGATGTAATCACTGATATTCTTAACAAAGAAAGTCGCACCAAGCAACGACGCTGGGTTAAAGTACCATTCAACTCCCATATCATATTGGTCTGATTTATACGGGTCTAAATCTGGACTACCTACATTGGCTGTTTTAAAGCTTTCAGAAATGATATCTGCAAGTTTCATGTCATCATAATCAGGACGAGAGACTGTTGAACCTGCTGCAAATCGAAAGATCACATCATCAGAAATATCCATAGCAAGGTTTAAACTTGGCAAGTAGTTGGTGTAACTTTTCTTCACTTCACCAGCAATATCATTAATCGAGCCTTTCGATAAGATATCCGTTTCAACGATACGTAAGCCTAAATTACCTCTAAAACCCTCACCAGAAAAATTCGCTTTTACATACGCCGCTGAAATATCTTCTTCAATTAAGAAGTAATCTTTTACTGTTACAGCGCTCGGCTTATTTTGTTCTGCATAAGCCCAAATGCTGGTATTAGCAACGGGAAAACTTGATAAGCTGCCCGCACGCCCTTGTGCACTATGTAAGCCAGAAACAAAACCACCATTAAAATTGTCAAGGGTTAACCCTTCAGCCTGTGCAGCAGCCACATCTAAATCTTGATAATTACCTTGAGAAGAAAATGCTTGTGATTGGAATTTAACACCCGCATCAATTGAGGTAACAATGTCTGACTCTAACTGGAAGTTAAAATCGGCCTGCGCATAATCAATTGAGTTATCGCGTAAGTAGTTGATATAGGTGAACTCATGGAACAAGGCCAAATTACTATGTTTACTAAGATAACTAGGGTTAGTTGGCTGAAGCTCTAATGGTCCAGCAACATCAAATTTAAAGCTGGAGTTCGCCGTGTCGGTAATATCCCCCCACCAAGTACTCGTTTGACCTGTTCTACCTTCTGCGTTTGAACGGCCAATTACAAAATCCGCCTTCCAAGATTCAGCCACATATTCGGCTTTGAGATTGAGCGCATCAGTCTGCATATCGGGCTTACGTAATACCGCGTTATTAAATAACGGTGCATACCCCGGACCTGAGGCCAAAGAGGTTGCCGCAGTCACATAACCTAGCGAATTCTCAGTGACCGAATCAGCCTGCATTTGACCAAATCCAACCACCGCAAACATTGCTGAGTTAACATGATTATTTTTTAGCTCAAATAAGTTGTAATCGAGGTCAACACTCAGATTATCAGAGACAACATATTGAAGTGACAACTGTGTTGAGGCACGCTCTCGGCTTTCATCAAATAAAATTGATGACATCGCACCATAAGACTTTCTTGCTGTATCATCAGTATCGACAAAATCCCCCGTTGGCCCAGGACCAAAGTTAGATAAAGTTTCTCGATATACTTTTGACTCTTCGTTCGAATAGGCAAACAATACACCTATTTTTTCTGCATCATCTTTCCAACTATATAGTGCAGAATAAGCTGGTGATGTTTCTTTTGCACTGGTGTGATAGGCGGCTTCCGCTGAAGCATAAAAAGTATTGGCATCCATGTCTAATGGCTTACGTGTTTTAAGGTTAACTGTGCCCCCCATCGCACCTTCATTGATCTGCGCTTCAACCGATTTATACACATCCATGCCAGAAATCTGCTCTGCCGCAAGCATCTCAAAGTTAAAGCTACGATTCATTCCGCCTAAGTCAAACCAGCCAACAGAGGCCACATTTTGACCATTAAGCAACACCATACTGTGCTCTGGCGCAGTACCGCGAACTGTCACACCATTCACTTCACCAAAGGTTCTTACAACAGTCACCCCAGGAATTCGCTGCATGGCATCTCCGATGTTTTTATCGGGGAATTTGCCTATGTCTTCAGCTGAGATAGAGTCGACAACTGAATTTGCAAAACGTTTGGTATTTAAAGCCTCAGTTAAACTACGACGAATACCTCTGACCTCTATTACTTCAACGTCAGATTTGGCTGCCGTTTCTTCTGCAACCGCTGAAACTGAAAGACCAGATAAAGCAGCGCCTATACACACAGCAAGATAGCTTGCCAATGTCGTCTTAGGCTGTTTTTGGTTGGTTAATTTCATTTTGTTATCCTTATTATGTTTGCACACCCAAACTCAATTAAGTTCAGTTCACCAAGCTTTCATCAACATTGAGTGTGTCATGCTGTTTATCTGATACTGCGTCGATAACTCAGTTTATTTAGTAAAATTATTAGACTAAATATTTAATAAATCATTTTGACTAAATGTCAAGCATTCATTATTGCTATTTTTTATTAATGACAGACTCCCCTATAACTTATTAGCCAGTGCCGTCGCAGCACAGGCTCTACTTGAGTAAGCACAAATATAAGTAGATAAATCAGTATATTGGGTAAGTTCATAATCAGAACGCATAGCAACAACCACAACCTGTTCTTGCCATTTTGATAGCGCTTTTTGCACTAAATCTTGCTGATTTTGCACGTCAAAACGCGTGCCCGGTAATGGGTAGTCTTCGGTCACAATCACCAGAGGTAAAACGATATCAGGCACAGAGTCACTATTAAGTAGTTCAGAAAAGTCATGCCAATCTAAAATATTCAGCGTTGATTTTCGCTGTTTAAGTTGCGCTATTAAGACTTCTTTTACGGAATTGGGATCATTGGGTCCAATACCTCGACAGTTCACAATGTCGTCATAGCACCTTGGATGTGTGGCGAAGAATAACGAGTATTCACAGTCTTTTAATGGCCATAGTCCTTGGTTATTTCGCAACACAGTTAAGCTTTTTTCACATGCGCTAGTCACTACACTCTTTATCTCACTGCTTGATAGTTGTGGCTGAAGAGGCTGATTTTGTAGCTGCTGATATTTATAAGTTAAGACATGAGCCAAACGTGTATCGATAAGTGCTTCTCTCAATTCGCCTTGTTTAACGGCATTTACTACACCTTGAATGGTTTGCGCTTGTAACGCTTTGTAATCGGTGGTGCTGTTTTCATAATGCTCTTCACTGAGCATTACCAAATGCGCACCTGCTTGCAAAGCTAACACGGCTGCTTGCTCGGGCTGATAATTTTTACGCATCGCCCACATATTCATGCTGTCAGTAATAATAAGCCCTTTAAACCCCATTTCTTCAACCAGTAGATCCGTTAAAATGACTTTTGACAACGTTGCAGGATATTGCGCATCAACTTGAGGATATTGAATATGACTGGTCATTACCAAATCAACACCTGCCTCTATGGCCCGTTGAAATGGCACAAGGTCTTGGGCACGTAGCTCTGCCAGAGATTTATTAACAATAGGTAAGCTTTGATGCGAATCAGTATGGGTATCACCATGCCCAGGAAAGTGCTTAGCACAACTTAAATTACCTGCTTTCTTAGCACCGCGCACAGCTGCAGCAACATGCTTTGCTACTTTATCTGTTTGCTCACCAAAAGAGCGCAGCCCAATGATTGGGTTATTTGGATCTGCATTGATGTCAGCACAAGGTGATAGAAGCGTGTTATAGCCAATACTTCCCATTTGCTGCGCAAAGGTTTGATACATTTTCTCCGTTAACACCACATCGTCGGCTTTACCCAATGCCAAATTACCCGGCCCGACATCGGTATACTGAGTTAAAATCCCCCAAGCGCCCTCTTGATCAACGGCTAATATTAATGGTGCATCACATCCTCTCAGTGCAGCTTGATGCTGTAATATTTCAGATAGCTGTGTGGCTTCGGTTAGACTAGAAGCATTATCATCTGTGATGTAAAAACCACCAACGTGCTTTGTCTTCACTAAGTCTTTGGCATAGTCGAGATCTTTCCCAGCAAATGCCAAAATGAACAATTGCCCTACTTTCTCCTCTAAACACATAGTGCCTAATAGTTGCTTTACTTTTTGCTCGATATTCATGCTATTCCTTAAATTTTGCTCGCAAAAAGCCTTCGGCTGATAATTGCTCATCAACCGTGCTTTTAAAATGAATAAAATTATGCGGCGTGAATTTCCGCTATTTGTGCTTGCGATTTAGCGCCAGTGATCAAGGCGACTAAATCTTCTTTTGAGACTTCATCGACAGCGACATCTGCAACTGACTCGCCTTGGTATAACACCACTGCGCGATCACAGGTTTCGACCACATGCTGCATGTTGTGGCTTATTAATAAAACCGCGACGCCCTGCGAACTAATGACATTGATTAACTCATTAACTTGTGCGCTTTGCTCAACACCAAGCGCTGCGGTCGGTTCATCCATAATCACAATATCAGCCCCCCAGTTAACGGCTCTGGCAATGGCAACCGCTTGACGCTGTCCCCCAGATAAAGATTGTATTTGTGTATCGAAGCTAGGAATTCGGCTATTAAGACGATTAATGGCTTTTTTTGCCCGTTTTTGCATGGCTTTTTTATCAAGCCAGCCCAGCTTGGCTAACAAAGGGTTTTTATGTTTGATTTCTCGATTCAAAAATAAGTTATCAACAATATCAAATTCAGGGATCATGGCCAGATCTTGAAATACGGTTTCAATGCCTACCTTGCGAGCGTCTAACGGCGTGTTTATCTGTACTGCGGTACCATTTACTTTTACTTCACCTTTGTCAGGGGCATGTATTCCAGAAATGCAGCGAACCAAGGTTGACTTACCGGCACCGTTATCACCTAACAGCCCGACGACTTCCCCTTTATTAATCTTAAAGCTGACGTTTTTTAAAGCTTCTACAGGCCCAAAGCTTTTGCCTAGATTACTCAACTCTAATGCAACTTGATCGAGTGCTGTTCTAACCATTTTTCATCTCCTTTACACCAATTGCGACCGCTGCAATTAAAATTACTCCCCTGGCAATCATTTGCTCATTGGTTGAAAAACCCGATAAAATTAGCCCATTATTAATGAGTCCCATCAGCCAAGAACCCAGTACCGCCCCTATGATACAGGCACGGCCACCGAATAAGCTGGTGCCACCGATCGCCACAGCAGCTATTACAGTAAGTAGGTCTGCTTCACCTAAAGTATATCTGGCACCATGTAATCGCCCAGCATAAAGCAGTCCAGCTAACGCTGCTGCCATCGAAGAAATAACCAAAGCATAAATACGCACTCTGGTAACCTGAATACCCATTGCCAATGCTGCCTTTGGGCTTCCCCCCACAGCCAACAAATGCCGCCCAAATGCCAATTTCGTCAACACAACATAACCGATGCCCGCTATTATCAAAGTCCAAATCAATAATGAAGGCACGCCAAAAATCTCACCTGCGCCAAAAAAGCCGGTAAAGTTCGAATTTATGATAGGGACTGATTCAAGGTTAGTAAATTGGCGAGCAAGACCTGTGATCACCCCCATAGTGCCAAGGGTAATTAATAAAGAAGAAACTTGTAACCGTTCAATCAGCAAGCCATTTACAACCCCAACAACCAAGCCAACACTTAGTGCCCCCAATACGGCTAAAGGAGTACCCACATGCTGTAATAACACTGCCCCCACTAAGGCAGATAGGGCAACAACCGAGCCAATTGATAAATCAATATGTCCAACTGCCAAAGCAAACGTTAATCCCACCGCCATCACCGTTAAAGGCGCCGTTTGACGAATAATATTCATAAAATTGGCAAAGCTAAAAAACGCTGTGTCATGCAACGCCACTGCAAATAGCAGTAACACAGCGATGAAAATGTAATAAATAAAATACTCACGCTTGAGCGCTTTTTTGCTAATAAACTCTGAGGCTCGTGCCTTGAAGTCGGGGTTATTTACTTGACTAACACTCATGGTTATTCCTTATTGTTGTAGTGCAAGGTCTAATAATTTGGGAACTGGCACTTTAAAAGCATGCTGCCAGATGGTGGATATATTTTTTTTGGTAACTGTATCGTAGGGTACCAAGGTAAAGAGTGGCGTTGGCTCATCTAACACCGCAAGCCCTGCTATATAAGCCATACTCGAGCCTATGGTATAGGGTCTATCCGAAATCGTACCAAACATGTTACGACTCATTGCCATATCAAGTAAGTTATTTACGCCCAAGTCATGGGTGATCACTTTGACCTTTTTATTGCCAAAAGACCTAAGGGCTTCTACTACCCCTTCTGCTGCGGCATCCCAAGAGACATAAATAGCATCGAGTTCAGGGTTTTGAAGTATCATCGCGGCTGCGATATTACTGGTCTCACTTTCTTTAATGAAACCTCGTTGACTCACCACTGTTAAATTTTCAAACTCTTGTAGTTTGATTTTAAAGGCATTGTCGCGGTTATTGGTAATAAAATAATTCGCATCGTGATAAATAATCCCCACCTTCCCTTGCCCTTCAACAGATCTATTTACTAGCTCAGCCGCGGCCTTACCCATACCAAACATATCGTCAGTGACTATGCCAAAAAAATCTTTACCATGTTGAAATCCAGGAATGGGATTGCTCAATAAAACCAGTTTTGCCCCTTGGCTTATGGCTTTTTGGTAGCTCTGCTTAGTGCTTATCCCATCTACACTCAGTGATAAAATAATATCGGGGTTAAGCGCAGAAATATTTTCAAGGTCAGCAACTTGCTTCGCTGGATCAAATTGCGCATCGGTTACTGCAACTACTTCAACGCCCAATTGCGCAAAAGCATCTTGTGCGCCTCGAGTAACAGCTGTTATCCAAGGACTTGCACCATGCCATACTAAGGCTGCTGTAAGCTTTTTATCTTTTAGCTGTTTTTTTTGTGTTTCACTCAGTGAAATATCTGAAGCTTTTGCCGCTTTGGCCCAGTCGATGTTCTGCACTTGCGTCGCAAGTGCTTCAAAGCACAAGGCAAACAGCAGCGCGGTAAACAAGGCAAAAAACCGTATTGAGTTCCATGTTATTTGCATTTTTTTAGTCTAAATGATCCGTCGATAGGTTTATATTTATGCAACAAAACCTTTATGTCAAACATTTTGACTAATTCTTTTTGTACGATTCTGCCCTTGCTTAGCATACAATGACGAATCAGTAATAATAATGACCAGCCACCTTCTGGCTCAAAAAACAAACTGGGTGTAAGCACATTGATAGGATCGAATGCCAAACAAAACAAAGCGTTAAACTTACGACTAGTACTCGCCCAAATCGTTGCGCTCGGCCCCATTTCAAGGGTTGAAATCGCCAGAAATACCCACCTCACCAAACAAACCATTACCAATATGGTAGAAGCGCTTTTAGCGCAAAATTTAGTGACTGAAGTTGGCATCAAAAAATCAGAAGGCGCAGGGAAGCCTTCAAAAATGCTCTGCTTAAATGAAACAGCAGCTTACTCTGTTGCCGTCAGAGTAACTAATACAGAGCTACATGTTGCTTTATTTAAACTTAACGGTGAGTGTATAAATAGCCTTCATACTCAATGCAGTCACAGCGAATTACTTGAAAAAACAGCTTATCTCGTAAATACCTTACTTAATATTGATAATATCGATAAATCTCAAGTGCTTGGTGTTGGTTTTTCGATGCAAGATAGCGCTCACTTGGCGTTAGAAAGCCACCTGACAGCGCAAAAAATTCAGCAAGATTTAGCGCAACAGTTAGCACTACCTATTGCGATTGAAACATCTGCAGCGGCTGCAGCATCTTATCAAATGTTATTTGGTGAAGCCAAAGATCTACACAACTTCATATATGTCCATTTGGGTAACCGTGTAGAGGCTGCAGTTGTATACGACCGGAAAATTCTACTCGGCCAAAACGGCCTAACTGGCGCCATTGGCGACATTTTTGTCACACCTGAAACCGATGACAAGACTGGCGAATTAGGCCGACTCAATGACTTTGTCTCTTTGCAATCTTTAAAAGCACAGCTCAAAGACACAAAGTTAACCCAAGATATGCTGTTATCTGAATTAAATGAAGAGAATAAAGTTGTACTTAATTGGGTAGATAAAGCCGAAGAGCCACTTCGTATTGCAATACATACTCTTGAGTCTTTGTTAAACACACAAACCATTATTTTAGGCGGTGATATCAATGACTGGTTGTTAGATAAGTTGCTAACACAATTACGCCCTTATATTCCGAGTATTGCTCAATACGGTGAACGTAATGTGATCCGCTTAATCAAAACACCTGATGTGAGCCAAATTGCCATGAAAGGGCTGGCTACTTTGCCTCTTCATGCAGCTCTTAGCTTTGAAAATATGCAAACCCTATATACCCCAGACAACCTTATCCCCTCAGATCTACAGTCACTTATTTATGGTTAACTGAGGTAAAAATTAAAGGCCTGCCATTTGTGCTTCAGCATCAATACCGACTACTGCTAATCGCTCTTTTCGCCAATTTAACCACCAATATGAAGCGTGATTGGCGATAAACTCTCGATATTCGGCTAACTCATGACTCTCGCCTTGGCTTTGCTTTAGCTCTAGCAGTAATAAGGCACTGTTTAAGCTCAACCAATTCAAATGCTGGCCACGACCAATATTGAATGAACGTTTAGCATAAGTGATGGCATTATCGATATCATCCAGTGCCCGATAATATTGTGCATGTAATAACGCAGAACGCGCAGGGTCTGTTATTTTTTCTACCACTTCAAGCGCTGCTTCAGGTTTGTCTAATTTTAAATATAACTTTGATAACTGATCTGCAGAAGAGAAAAACACCCAATAGTTTTCAGGTGTCACTGGCTTATCTAACACCTCATGGTAAAACTTAATGCGCTCTTCCTCGGTTTGGGCAAACAAGGCAAAGTGATACATAGGCAGCATATAATGAGAGCCATCTAACTGGTATTCAGCCAGTAAGGTTTTCGCTTGAATAAGGTAATCCATACGTTCTTTTTTCATACCAAATTTACTGGCTTTAATAGAGAGTAAAGTATAAGCGCGTATTTCGGCGACAGGCTTTTTTCCTAACCTAGCTAAGCTTGCAGCCTTGTATAAATAACGGTGTATAGCATCATAATCTTCTTTAGTATGCGCAATTGAGTGCGCAAGTTCAGCCATCGATTTATTCACTTCTGCCTGCAAATCATAAATATGCGCATCAGACAAAAGCAACTCAGCTTGTTCATAGAAGGTTTGAGCACCAATTGCGTCTCGTTTACCTTGATAAAGTTGCCCTTTTAACCATTTTCCATAGGCATAATAAAGCGGATGTTTTAGCTCACTTTCAGCCAATAGTAATTCAACATAGCCACTGGCCGAGTCAAACTTATCTGCCTGAATAAGCTGGTAAGTTAATAAAGGCAAAACATGTAAAGACGCATTCATATTCTCTTTCATTAAAGTGAGCTCAGCAGAAAGTAATGACTCACTTTTTAAAACAAAATAATCACTGTTCGCCAACTCATTTATCAACGCCTCAGTTTGCTCTGCAAGATCGGTCATCGAGCTACCATACAAGTAACTTGTCCAACTTCGCTCTGGACCTTGTACTAGTAACTCAAGTAAATAAGGTGCCTGCTTACGCGTAGCTGAGTCGCCATTATTTTTTAAGATCCCCGTAAATACCAGTGCGTTATTAACGCTTAATTTTTGATACTGCATAAATGGTGAGTTTATGAAATCTCTGGTATCTAGCGCTTTGTTCTCAAGCGCAAAATCAAGTTGGGTATGTAAAGCAGCTAACTCGTCTTTAAAGTGCCTCGGGCTATCAGCTGTGAAAGGAATAAACTGCAACTCACTGTGCACAGCTTGATTATCACTTTTAGTGTTGAGTTCTTTTACTTGCAGGCCTAGTTTGTTGCTAAAGATGCCATGTTCTGCATGATAGTAAGCTGCACCTGAAATCAAAATAATAACCATCAAACATGCCATAGCAATACGCTTATCGAATGTTTTCTTTAGATTAGTTGACTCGACAATATTTTGAGAGGCTAACTTTTGCTCTTCTGAGCTTTTCTCTACTTTAAGGCTGGTATTTGCTATTTGAGAATGATTAGGCCTTTTCAGCTTCTCTAGAGGGGCTTCAATTAAAATTAATTCTAGGTGCCATTGATACCCTTTTTTTGGAAAGGTTTTGATTGCATCTTCGCCTAAAATTGAGCGCAATTGGCTGATATTCTGAAAAACGACTTGCTCAGATACCACCTTTGAATGCCAGATTGCCGTGAGGATATCTTCTTTACTGAATATTTTTTGAGGGTTGGAAATAAACAACGCCAGTAGATTAGATTGAGTACTGTTTAGTGGAATAACTTCTCCAGCTTTATATAAGACAGACTGACTCTCATCAAACTCAAAATCTAGAAACTGGATCATACAGCGCACAACCTTTGCTTTTATACCAACCCGCTTAACTGAGGTGGTATTTTTATTTTTTCAGTGTCGAAAACACGGCCCCGCTCAGTGTACGACAATCAGGGCCGAATTCAATCTAAGGTGTTTTCAATCGCTTATAAAACTGTGGAAGACTAAAGTTTTTTTACATCTAACCAATTAATTGAAAGACGTGTTCGCTCTCCTACAGGTTGAATTGTGAGTGTGTGCGTGCCTTTAGGTAAAGTCACAGGCACTGCACTGGCCGTTTGCCAACCGTTTTCACCTGTTGTGGTGATGTCTTTCAACAACTTGCCATTTAATAACACTGAAAATGTCTGTTTGTCGCCACTGTGAAATACTCTTGGTTCTAGTGTGTACTTACCCGCTTTGGTTACCTTTACTTGGTAATCAGCGCTGGTATTACGCATATTCGCAAATACCAAATCGTGTTTTGGCTCTTGAGAAGAGTTTCGAACGTTCACTTCAGTACCTTGACTGAATGCTTCCGCTTGAATACGAGCTGGTAAGGCATGGGTATAAACGGCATTTGAATCCGCTGTATTTGAAGCGAGTCCCTCTCGCTCTCCAATCTGAGGCGTCACTTTATAACGAGCTTTATTCTTGCTTGGCTTAGTATCGACATATTTTAGTCCTGAGACGCCTTTTGCAATCACTTGTTCTTCATTTGAGACTAAATCTAAGCGAGTCACTTTATAAGTTGTACCAGTAATATCTTGTTGATGTTGCCAGGATAGAGCCACTTCTCGGCCTTTGTCTTTCAAAGAAAGCTTAGATACTTTACTTGGGTAATCCGCTATTTGCGCATGCATTATTTTGGCTTGCTTTTGTGCTTTCGCTAACCCGGTCACAAATTGGTCACTACCAGCCTGTGCAGGGAGGGTTTTACCTTTTGTATCAAGTACCAAACGAAAACCTTCTATAGCCGCGATAAAATCATCAGCCATTTCTCCTCTTCGGTCTAGATCTGGTACCTCCCAGTGCCAACTACTGCCTTTAGCAATACGTGAAGTACAATTAGCTTGAGTAACAGGTCCTCCCCCTTGAGGGAATCGTTGTTTACCATCAACATAACAATCAGCAACCACCTCTTGAATGTTACCAAGCAGGTCATGCACACCATATTTATCCGCTTTATATAAGCCTACGGTAGAAGAAAGTATCTCTTTGTCATTACAATCCTCAATGGTATAAGCAGATGAATATGGGGCTTGATACACTTTGCCTGTCATCGCATTTGCGTGTTGGTCAGCTAAGTTGGCTATTTCACATACTTGATGACGCTTTTTACCTTTTTCAGTAACATACTCGTCATACCCCCCAGTTCGCATCACATATAACCACTGCGCTTCTGACATAAGTCGATACTGCTTACCCGTTTTATCTGAAAGCCATTTAGCATACTCTTCAGCACCCTTTGTCCCAATACATACCACAGGATGGTATTCAGAAAGATTAAAAAAATTGTTATCCCACGAGCCATCTCGCTCACCCGCACCAAACCATCCCGGGCCAATTTCGTGCATACAATTTGTTGGTGCTTTATAACCTGTATCTTCAATGAATTTTCTAAACTCTGCCACCGTGAGCTCATACTTTGCCATTTGAAATGGCTGCATTGACACCTTATATCGACCTTCCCCGTCATGGTCTTTTGCCATAAAGCTACCAGCAGGAATACTGGCTGTAGGCGGTTCGAAATATGATACTGATTGTGATTTTGCGAATGCTTGAGTACAACTCAAAGCAATGACTATTGAAAGGATCTTTTTAACCATTATGTGCTCCGTTTACACCTGTTTTGTTGTTGAGCAAACAATAGTGAGTACACAGTTTTTAGTCTTATTATTTTTCTAAAAAATTTTTCTCTCTTTATTTAACCTTTAAATACAATAACTTTAGATTTTTTATAGCTTCTACGATGCCATAAAACTAATATAGGCTTTTCATAAACTCGCTCCGAAATCTTATTCGAATAATAAAAGTACGTCGTACACGGTTGAGTTTTTCACACATTTCCTGCCATGTTCTACACTTAAAGCATGTTTAACTGTCACTATATGCTGTGGAAATATCTTTAAGGGTGCTATGAAGTTAAAGACCGGATTTATCATTTCCCAAACCAGTATTATTATCAGCCTAATTGTGACCCTTGTTGGTGGGCTTTTTTTATACCAACAATCACAGCTTAATAAACAAATAGATCAACACCTTCTCCAATATAAAAATGCATTCACCCGTTTTCTTTACCTACAACCCGCATTTAGCCTGTATCGCTCGAAAGACATTGAAAGCGACTTAAAAAAACATAAAAACGATTATGCATTAGCCACAATGTCACTCAAACAGCACATTGAAGATAACAGCATTGCCCTACTACTACTTAACCAAATTCAGGTAGGGGTTGGTGAGTTTGAAAAAAACTTACTTGAACAAATCAAACTTCAAAGGCGTTTAGGGTTCAATGAAGATAGAGGATTAAGAGGTTTTTTTCGTCATGCCGTCCATGAGCTACAGACCATTACTGAAAAGTTAGAAGATCCCGAGTTTGAAATTCTAATTTTAGAACTGAGACGCAGAGAAAAAGACTATCTACTTCGTTGGGATCCTAAATATCTCAAGCAACACAATAAGCTTATTGCACAGACACAGCAGTTAATTAATACCCGTTACCCCGAAAAAGGCGCTGATTTAAATTTAAGGCTCAATGAATATATTCAAGGATTTAATCAATATATTTATCATTTAGAAACCCAGGGGCAGCATGCTTCACAAGGGTTAAAAGGTAAAAATAACGCACTATCAATAGAGCTAGGAGAGCGTTTTGATACGCTATACCAGCACCTCAATGAGCAACAAGCTGCAACGTCGCAAGATTACCTTAGAAAGATTTTTTTACTTATTTTAGCAACCACCATTATCAGCCTTTCCGTTTCATTCGTGATTAACCGCAGAATGACTTTTTCATTGATTGCTGTTACCACATTTGTCAGAAAGCTATCTGAAAGTGATGATTTTAGTGAGCGATTAGAACTTGGCGGTAATGACGAGCTATCTCAGTTTAGTGATGATCTAGGCATATTATTAAGCCATATAGAAATACTTATAGAAAGGCTCTCACTAGCCCAAAATAGGCTTATCGAAGATGCTAAAATGGCCAGTTTAGGCGGCCTTGTAAAAGGCTTTGCACACGAGTTAAACACTCCCTTAGGCGTGGCAATAACCAGTGAATCTTTCCTTAGGGAGAAGGTAGGCAAGCTTAAAGATGACTTCAAACAAGGCAAGATATCTAAAGCTAATCTACAAGTTTTGCTTCAAGAATTTGATGACTCACTTAATTTAATAGAAAGTAACTTAACTCGCTCTGCAGAACTCATAAGCAGCTTTAAGCAGGTTGCGTCACATCAAGAATATGATGAGCTCGTCGAGTTTGATATACACGAATTTTTAGATAACCTTGTCATCAGCCTAAGACATGAAATTGATAAACATGATGCATGTATCTCTCTCGATATTCCAAAAGGAATGATTATAAAAAGCTACCTTGGGGCTTTTGGGCAAATATTCACTATTTTTATCGTAAACAGCCTACGCCATGGTCAAGTTGCACATAAAAAACTCAACATTGAAATTTCGTGCAAATTTGTCAGCGGAGCTATCCACTTCAGGTTTAGCGATGACGGTGCGGGTATAAAAGAAGAGCTACTTGAAAAGGTGTTTGAACCCTTCGTAACGACAAAACGAGGTGAAGGCGGAACTGGCCTAGGCCTAAGCATAGTGTATAACTTAGTCACCCAGCGCCTCGGTGGTCATATTGAATTACAGAGCATTGAAGGCAAGGGCATATGTATTTATATGCACTTCAATGACATCCCATTTCGTCAACACTTTGAGTGAGTTACCTAAAATTATAAAGTTATGAAAAGGCTTTTATTAAACTTTGAAAATAACCTTCAACAGAGTCTTGTTGTTCAGTATGCTGAACTAAACAGGTATGGACCTCTGAACGCACACGCTCAGCTTGTTGATGGTATTCGTAACAGGCATTTACGGGGTTAATGATAGCGCTAATGTCCGTATTGATTAAGATACAAGCCTGAGCAAGTACCACCTTACCACCACCATTTTTAAGTACCACTCGTTGCGCTGTTCCCACCACTTTTTTGCCTGCGATATTAAGATTGTAGTCTCCATCACAGTAAGAAAACTCAGTGGCATGAACATCTACTTTTACAGCATATAACGCAAAAAACCGAGATAGCTTGTCACAAAAATCTTGATAGGCTCTTGGTATCGAATAAGGTGTTTGCTCATCCCACACATACATATGAGAAACATTAATCACGCCAGGTACTTGTGGTACCGGTGCGCCACCTGTTTTTCGACTAAGCAGCTGCCACCCCATTTGCATAAGCTGTAGATGCAGCCCCTCTGAGCTTTGCCATTTGTTACCTGACGGCAAAACCAATGTTGGCTTATCTGGTTGCCACAAAATCAAAGCTTCATTTAACTCCCCTCTTTGCAATTGACCTAAGACTTCCGTTTCTTTTGCAAATACATTTTCAACCTGAATATTTGGATACAATAAAAGTTTAGGTTTCATAGGCTAGTAACCTTGAGTTTTGTTCATATATTAATTGTTGCATCAGCAATATATAACAAAATAAGGCTGAGTAAAGACAAGTTTGTTAACACAAAAAAGCGCCCAAATTGGGCGCTAAAATAAAGTGGGCCAGGGAAGCCCGTTTTATAATTTCAAAATAAATACAAGGATTAAAACTCGTATTTTAATTTAAAACTATATGCTCTTCCTGTAAGGTCATAAGTTGCTCCCTCAATACCTGATGGCTCACTTCCAACTACTGGTGGCTCTTCATCAGTTAAATTGTCAATACCAAATGAGAAAGAAAGGTTGTCACTATATTGATATACAGAATTAAGGTCTAATCTAGAATAAGAATCTACAATTTCATCGTCATTACCTTTATCTTTAACTTCATCTAACCATTGACCTCTTAATTCAAGGCTCCAATCTTCAAAACTCCAGTTTACGAAGTAAGACATTTTATATTCTGGGATCAAGCCTGCATTTGAAGAGTTATCATAAGTGCCTGAACGGTTAACAACTTCAGCTTCAGGGTGCGCTTGGTCATTGAATTTGTCATACCAAGATAGCTCTGTTCCTATTTTCCAAAAACCATAACCAGACTCAAAACCATAATCTGCACCAAGATCAACACCTACAACTTCTCGCTCAGCCAAGTTAACGTAAGTAACGTCTACCTGAGAAATGTTACCATTAGCATCTCTGACCACTCGATTCCCCAATAAAGGGTCACCTTCAGCATTTTTGTCTATAAAGTACTGCTTAGGATTGTCTATTGCATTTTCTTGAGTAATATTAAAGTAGTCTAAACGAAGGTTTAAACCTTCAAGCGACTCTGGACTCCAAACTACACCTGCAGTAAAGCTTTCTGATTCTTCAGCACTTAACTGTACCGAGTTACCCGTGGTAATAGTAAGGAATTGGAATAAAGCAGGGTCAGATTGCACACTACAACCTGCTGTACTAGCAGTATTACCAGCGTCCTCTGCCGCACATGGGTCAGACAAAAAGTCGAAAGACTCAGATGCACCTTGATATAACTCTTGAAGTGAAGGGGCTCTGAAACCCGTTGAATATGTTGCTCTTAATTTCAAAGACTCACTGGGATCGAATTCAATACCAACTTTAGGATTTACATCTGTTCCAAAATCATTGAAATCAGAGTAACGAAGTGCAAAAGTCATGTTTAACTTATCAACGACAGGTACAAATGCTTCAGCATAAATCTCTTTTGATGTTCTATCACCTGCTGTAGCTTGTAAGTTTGCGCCACCTATTGTTTGGAAATCTGAAATTAAACCATCAGGATCTTTAGAAAAGCTTTCTTTTCTATATTCCACACCAACAGCCACTGCAACTGCACCTGCATCCAGCTCAAATAAATCACCTGTTACATCGAATGCAAATGTATGAGTACGAGAACGGCCTTTCATTTGAACATCAGTTAACATGTAATTCCATTGCTCATCAGGCATCTGACCAGCTTCAGCTAAAGGGTTTATCTGAACACACCCTTCAATTTGAGCACAAATATTTTCTGGACCAACACCTAACTTTAAGTGCTCTTTATTAACCACGTTCACATATGTTTGACTATATCGACTCTGTGAGCCTAATACTTTACCTGACCAACTCCAATTGTCATTAAACTCACCGTCAAGCTTTAAGACTAATCGATCAAATTGAGTATTATGGTCAAAAAACCTAGGCGCTCCAGAATCTGTCATCCTGCGGCGCCAATCTTTTATATCTTGATCAAAGATATTGTACTTATTATCTTTACTCCAAGTTAAGTCACCTACCTCAAAAGCAGCAAATATTGGTGCATATGCCCAAGTCTCAAAAATTTGAGTGTCAGAGTGAAGAAACTCTGCATTAAATAAAAGTGTATCTGAGATCTCATAATGTCCATTTGCAAACATTGAAAATCTTTGGTTATCAGGGATTTCTGAAGTAACTTGTTGATAGTTATATGATTCCCAGTTAGTTGAATAACCAGAAAAATCTGTAGCGCTATTTGCTCTAGTTATTGTAGCAGCGTCATCAGCAACACCTGTTTTAACTATCGTGCCATCATCCAGACCTTTGAAACCTGAGATTGTTGCACGACCAGAAGGAATTGCTGAAGATGGAATTGGTGTAATACTTGTTCTATTACGATTACGAGAGAAAATTGCCTGTTGCTCGTAGAAGTTCGCACCAAAAACTATTGAACCTTTATCACCAGAAATACCTGTTAATAAATTAAAGCTCCCTCTTTCACCCCCCTCTTCAGAAGGTTTTGTATATGTATAGTCAACCATTAACCCTTCATAGTTTTTCTTAAGTATGATGTTCACTACACCTGCAATGGCATCAGAACCATAGATTGATGATGCGCCATCTTTAAGAATCTCAATTCGCTCAATGGCTGCTGGTGGAATGACATTAAGGTCGACAGAATCACCGCTTGACGCATTATTTGCTGCCCTATGCCCATTAATTAATACTAAGGTTGATGTATCTGGTAATCCCCTAAGGTTAATACTTGATGTTGGACTACCTGCTCTCGTGGTATTTGTAATACCCGTTATAGCAGGCAACTGATTAATTAAATCAGCAATATTGTCAACGCCAGCCATTTCTATTTGCTCAGCATCTACTGTCGTAATAGGTGAAGCATTTTCTAAATCATGTCTTTTGATCCGCGAACCCGTAACTGCTATTCGCTCAACTTCATTTGCACCATCTTCATTTGCGATAGCAACACCGGTAGACAGTCCTGTAGAGATCACTGAGCAAGCAATCGCATATTTTACTGCTTTAGCTACTTTATTGTTTTGCATTATTTCATCCATCTTAACTTATAGTTTTTATAAAACGCATACACCCACCCCTGAGGAAGAGAAGGATTAACAGAATCGATACAAACCTGTTAACAAGCATAAAAATATGCATATAAATATGCACAGTCAAGACCGAAAAAAACATACGAGTACTTATTTAAATTATTATTATTGCAGAAAATGCACACACTCAAACCACAACAAAAAAAACACAAAACATTAATAATCATAAAGTTACAAAATTTAAAAAAAAACAATTAAAAAAAAACACAAAATATAGGGCTTAAAACCTTCTTTAAGGAAAGCTTATATTGCAATAAAAGGGACAGTTACAATTTTAAAAAATAATAAATATTTTTGATTTATATAAAGTTAATAGAGAGGAATTTAAAAAACCAAAGAATGTGAATTTAAGAAATATTAAATATAATCGCCACATTATTGAAATAGATCATTTCCAAAACCGGAACAATCTATGTATTTTGGTTATATAAAGAAAGTTTTACACTTTGATTTTGTATAAATACTAGGCTATCACTTAGTATTGCATCTTTTATTGGTACATTTTTAGGAAGCTAAGCATGGACACAGCAACCCCCTCTTTTGGCATTTTCAGCACACTCAAAGCAAAACTCATATCAGCCTTTACTTTTATTTTGTGCATTCTTGCGGCAATCGGATTGACCGCATATTTAGCATTAACTTCAGCAGATGAAGGATTCAAAAGCTATCGAGAGCTAGCAAGAGACTCTAACCTTGCGAGCACCTTACAATCGAATATGTTGATGGTACGCATGAATGTAAAAGACTTTCTTCTCACAGGTAGTGAGAAAGACCTTCGCGAATACAACCAGTACTTTGAACAAGTTGATAAGCTCATTCTCGACGCCAAACAAGAAATTAATAAGCCCGAACGGGCACAAATGGTCACTAAACTCATTCGAGAAATTGAGCAGTACAATGCAACGTTCGAAGTTATCAAAGCGTATCGGGTTGAGCGTAATGAGTTGGTGTTAGATCAATTAGATGTGATTGGTCCAAGAATGGAGCGTGAGCTCACACAAATTATGCAAAGCGCCGCACAATCTAATGATACGCAACTGGCTTATGTTGCTGGTGAGGCGATGCGCAACTTATTACTTGGCCGCTTATATGTTGTGAAATACTTAGAAAGTAATCAACTATCAGCGTCTGAGCGAGTCAATCAAGAATTCTCGAGCTTCGAAGACCAACTCATAAATATAAGCACTTTTAGTTTGAATAAAGAAAATCAAACTAGGCTAAACAACATCAATAGTATGTTTCTTGATTACACAAATGCCTTCACTCAAGTTCAAAACCTTATTGTTGATAGAAATGACAAAGTAACCAATGTATTGGATGTGATAGGTCCGCGTTTTGCTTCTTTAGTCAGAGATTTAAGTAATTCAGTTAAATCAGACCAAGATATTCTGGGTCCTCAATTAAAAGCCGCTAATGAACAAGCCGTATCGCAAATTTTCATTATGTTCATGACAGCGCTTGTAATTAGTGCTGCTATTGTATTTTTCTTACTTCGAATGGTGATGAAACAACTCGGTAAAGATCCTAGTGAACTAGATAATATTGCAACCGCCATTTCAAAAGGTGACTTAGACCAAGAATATGATGAACGAGCACCGCAAGGCGTCTTCAAATCTATGTTAGAAATGCGAGAAAGCTTAAAACTCATCCGTGAAAAAGAAGAACAAGAGCGTCGCGTGGCAAGGGTCAACGCTCGTATTAAAAGTGCATTAGATAACGCCAACTCTAATGTCATGATCACCAATACTGAGCACCAAGTCATTTATCTAAATAGTTCAATCCAGCAAATGTTTGAAGGGGTTGAAACACAGCTACAGACAGAGCTGCCTAATTTTAGTGCTCATCATATTCTAAATGCGCAAATCAATGGTTTAATGCCTTACTTTGAGCAACACCTAGCACAGATTGAAAATCTAACCACCAGCCTTGAAGAGCAATTTGTAATTGCAGGAAGAACTTTTAAATTAGTTGCAAGCCCTGTCATTGTTGAAGCGCAACGCGTTGGTACGGTATTCGAGTGGCAAGATAGAACCGAAGAGCTTGCCGCAGCTGAGGAAAAAGCACGTATTGCCTCTGAAAACGCACGTGTAAAGTATGCTTTAGACGGTTCGTCTGGTCAGGTTATGATTGCTGACAAAGACCTAAATGTAATTTACATGAATAACGCCATTCATGACATGTTTAAATTTGCCAGCCAAGATATTAAACAAGCCATTCCACATTTTAATCAAGAAGCCATTATTGGTAATCGAGTTGATGCGTTTTTTGAACATTTCAGCAATAAAGTAGAAGAATTCAAAACTCAAACAACAAGCATTGAAACCGAGTTTGTGATTTCTGGCAGAACCTTCACAGTAATCGTGAGCCCGGTAAGTGTAGAGGGTGAACGTGTTGGTACGGTCTTAGAGTGGCAAGACAGAACAGATTGGTTAGCTCAAGAGCGTGAAAAGACACGTATCGCAGCCGAAAATGCCAGAGTCAGATATGCGCTTGATAGTGTCTCGGGCAATGTCATGATTGCAGACAAAAATTTAAATATCATCTATGCAAACCAAGCGCTGAAAAGCACCATGGAAAGTGCTGAAGGCGATATTCAAGCCCATATAGGCCAGTTCGATGCCAACAACCTCATTGGCTTCCCTGTTGATCAATTCTATTTAGAACCAGAACAACAACGCGTCTTGTTTAATAACTTGTCTCATGCTCACAAAAGTACTGAATACATTGGGGAACGCGTCTTCTCTGTGACCTCTAACCCCATTTTCGTAAATAACGAGCGTATTGGCACTGTTCTAGAATGGACCGACAGAACCGCAGAAGTAAATATTGAAAAAGAAATAGACAACTTGGTGCAATCTGCCGCACAGGGTGACTTAAGCCAGAAACTATCTTTACAAGGTAAGACAGGCTTCTTTGAAAAACTCAGTACAGGTTTAAATGATCTAGTCTCTACCGTCGAAATTGCACTTGATGACGTCACAAAAGTGCTAAGCGCATTAGCTCAGGGCGATTTGAGTAAACGTATCACCAACGATTACGAAGGCTCTTTTGGTCAACTGAAACAAGATACCAACAGCACAGCCGATAAACTAACCGAAGTCATTGAAAACATCACCCATGCCTCTGGCAGTATTACTCAGGGCGCAAATGAAATTGCTCAAGGTAATGCAGATTTGAGTCAACGTACTGAAGAGCAAGCCAGTAGCCTAGAAGAAACCTCGGCTAGTATGGATGAAGTTACCGAGATTGTCCGTCAAAGCTCTGAAAAAGCCGAAGATGCGAATGCGCTTTCAATGACGGCTGAAGACAAAGCCAGTCATGGCGGTGAGGTCGTGAAATTGGCTGTAAGCGCAATGCGCGAAATCAATCAGTCGAGCAAACAGATCACTGAGATCATCAGTGTGATTGATGATATTGCATTCCAAACTAACTTACTTGCCTTGAATGCGGCTGTAGAGGCAGCCCGTGCGGGTGAACAAGGTCGAGGATTTGCGGTGGTTGCCGGTGAAGTACGTAACCTAGCCCAGCGCTCATCAAATGCAGCAAAAGAAATTAAAGATTTGATCAGAGACAGTCAATCTAAAGTTGAAGAAGGCACCGACCTAGTAAACCGCTCCGGCGATACCTTAAGTGAAATCGTTGAAGCCACCAGCAAGGTACGCGTCATGATGGCAGAGATTGCCCAATCAGCAAGGCATCAATCAGAAAGCATTATGCAGATTAATACTGCGATCACTCAGATGGATCAGATGACCCAACAAAATGCAGCACTGGTTGAGGAAGCAGCTGCAGCTGGTGAAGCGATGGCTGAACAAGCGCAAATGATGAACCAAACGGTCGAGTTTTTCTCCCTAACTGAGGGTAGTGCTTCATCTACGGCTTTAGAGCAAACCTATTTACCCGATGAGCGTTACTTGCCAAATTTGGCTTAATAATTTACAAAATTAAAGGGCTGCTTTTGCAGCCTTTTTCATACCTAATTTGAAACATTTAGAAATACTTTTTCCATATTGCTAGCAGTCAGTTAGGCGTACAATAACCTCAAGTTGTGCAAGGTTATAACGACCTGAACATCATGTAAGTAAATCTGATATTTACAAAGGATTGTGCTCAGCTCTTTATAACTTTTTAAAGGGCACAACTATGATTAACACGCATCCCAATATTGTCATCATCGGCGGCGGCGCAGGCGGCCTAGAACTGGCAAGTAAATTAGGGAACAAACTTGGGAAGTCTCGTCGCGCAAATATTACTTTAATCGATAAAAACCGTACCCATATTTGGAAGCCGCTCTTACATGAAGTGGCGACAGGCTCACTCGACACTAGCTTAGATGGTGTCGTTTATTCTGCCCATGCGGCTCGGCATGGATTTCAGTTTATTCTTGGTGAGTTCATCAATTTAGACGCTGAGAAACAAGCGATATATCTTAAAGAACAGTACGATTCAGACGGTGAATTGATCTTGCCACAGCGTACCGTTCACTATGATGAGTTAATCATTGCCATAGGCAGTATCAGTAATGACTTTAATACGCCTGGTGTCAGTAAACATTGTTATTTCTTAGACTCTCACCAGCAAGCCGAACGCTTTCAACATGCGCTACTTAACTGCTTCACGCGTGTACACCAAGCTGCAAGCCAATTACCTGAAGAACAAAACCGTCTATCAATCGCCATTGTTGGTGGTGGAGCAACCGGTGTTGAACTTAGCGCCGAGCTTGTTCATGTCGCTCAACTACTTAAACATTACGGTATGAATGCGTTTACCAGCACCAAGCTCACCATTCATTTAATTGAAGCTGGGCCAACTATACTGCCCGCCCTACCCAGCAGAATAAGTAACTCTGCGCGAGACGAGTTGCGTCATTTAGGTGTAAATATCTTAGAAGGCACCAAAGTGAGCAAAGCAACTTCTGAGGGCTTTATCACCGATGACAATACCTTGATCCAAGCCGATTTAATGCTTTGGGCGGCGGGTGTAAAAGTGGCTAACTTTATTAAAAACCTCGATTGCTTTGAATTCACTCGCAACAATCAAATTAAAGTAGACGAATATTTACAGGCAAAAGGCACTTCACACATCCATGTATTGGGTGATGCTTGTGCCTGCGAGCAAGAAGATGGCACTTTCGTGCCACCTCGCGCGCAAGCTGCACATCAGATGGCGAGTAATGTAGCGCACAATATTTTAGCCAAATTCACAGGCAAAGCGCCAAAACCTTTTGTTTATAAAGATCACGGTTCACTGGTGAACCTTTCTCGCTTCAGTGCAGTAGGAAGCTTAATGGGCAACCTGACTAACAACACCATGTTTATCGAAGGTAATCTGGCGCGAGTGATGTATTTATCGCTTTATCGTATGCATCAAAATGCCATTCACGGCCCAGTTAAAACCGCGGCTTTGTGGTTATCAGAAAAGTTACTGCGCATTGTGCGCCCTAAGATGAAATTGCATTAATTTTATCTCTAAGTAGCCTGAACATTTAGTAAAGTTCAGGCTGCTATTTTTCACTTCTTTTTATTGTGCTTCGGCCAGTGCTAAAACATCATTCAATGCTGAGACAGAAAACCCTCTGTCGTAGAAGTAGATAATTTTGCCGTTTTTATCGAGTAGCATCACTCTGGCGTTATTCGGATTTTCATTACCTGTAAACGCTTGGATTTTTTCACCGTCTTCATAAATGGTGATCACCCCACCCCATAGCTCTTTAGGAATTCCACGACGCATGCCCTCATCGATTTGTGTGCTAAACATTCTCGGGAACATGCCAGCAATGGTTGGTAACTCATACGCTTTAATATCAGCGCCTTTCATATCAAGGCCAATCAACCAACGGTCAATGTCGAACTGACTGTCCTGCTTGTAGCCAACCAAAAATAGCGCAACTTCACCTTTAACGAAATCAGGTAAGTTAATACGCTCTTTTTCTAGGCTTCCACCAGAGACACTAGGAAAAGCTTTTCCCGTCACATCTTGGTTTGGGTATTGGGCTGCACACCCAGTTAATAGAACTAATACAAATATGAGTAAAAATTGTCTCATCAATTTAATTTCCTTTTTGGTTTTACTGAAACTGCTTGGCAATTACATCCAGCTTTTTCAGAAACTCTTCTTTTAATTTACTGTGCTCGTATTCAAGGTCATATTTGTTATGAAACCCAAAACGGAGCAACACCCCATTACCCTGCAAGTATATGGTGTAACCATCAATATCTGAGAATGCCGTGATCCCTTCTAAATGCTTGCCCTGTTCGTATGGCTCACCATGTTGTTGAATATGCTCATATACACGCAAAATATGTTTTGACTCTAAATTATTCTTCATATGCCGACCTTATTGCATTCATCACTCATTTTTACGTCTTACACAGACATTAAGTTTAGTCTTATTTTGCTTTCACATTGTTTTCACACCTGACTTGCGACCATCAAGTAAAATTAAGGAGCAAAGCCATGCGAACTATCTTTCAACTTTTACTACTTATTTGGTTGTTATTTTTAAGCAATCAAACCAATGCAGCACAATTTGAAGCGTCACACTTAAAATCTGTCGTTCAGAATGCGATCCAGAGAATTAAAAACGTCGACAAAACAAAGTGGGCGTTTGAGCTACACAGCTTTGAGAACGAAGAAGGAGAAATCACAGACTATACAGCTGCATTTAATGGTGCACTTCCCGAGGATCAAAAATGGCAACTACTCACGAAAGATAAGAAGCCTGCGACCGACAAACAAAAACGCGCTTTTATCAAACAACGAAATAAAGACAAGAAAACCTTCAGCATTAAACTTGAACAGCTCATTACTTTAGATTCATTACAGTTACTCAATTCAACAAACGAAGCGATTACGGCAAGTTTTGAGGTTAACATCCCAAAACTCGGTGATGACGCCATTGGTAAGTTAAAAGGCACATTAATCGTCTCGCCAAAAAATCACTTAATTAAGCACATCATCATCACGAACTTAGATAAATTCAGCCCTATGGCAATGACAAACATAGATCAATTTAAGATGGTGTTAACCTTCACTGAAGTGTCAGAACAAGTTCTGCCGATAAGTGCAGAAATGACGATGCGCGGCACCTTCGCCGGCTTCATGGAGCTTAACGAAACCTCAAAAGATAGCTACACAAACTATCAACGTCTTGAATGATAAAACCAAGTTTTAGGCTAAATAATAAAAAAGGCAGCCTAATGCGACGGCTGCCGTGGTACCAAACCCTATTAATATTTAATTTAGAGGATTGGTATAAACTCGAGCTCCAAAAAAGCGCTTCAGAAAATCAACAACATGAACAATTTCGTTTATGCTTTTCCATCTTACCCACCCCAGGGTTAAAGCGGTTGGTCGGGTCTAATGAGCGATAAAATGCCTTTACATCTTCTTCGGCTTCATAAAGATGACCGACATTGTGCTCAGCCGGGTACTTAGCACCTCGAGAATCAAGTAGTGCCAACATTTGCGCTTTCACTTTCTTAGCATCCGCACCTTTTTTCAGTACATAGTCTTGGTGAAATACATGGCAGAAGAAATGCCCATAATAAAGGCGCTTATCGACCTGACTTGCAATGTCTTCTGGTAACTGCTCAACCCAATCAAAGTCATTTCTACGTAGGGCAATATCGAGCGCTAAAATGTCTCCCACTTTATCTTCATGTAATGCTTGATAGCGAATAGCAGCACCTGCCGCTGCAAAACGTTGTAAATATGCCTTACTGGCTTCATCGGACGTACATTCAAAATACCCGCCCGCTTGCGGGTTTTGAGTAAAGTATGACTTGAGAAATTGTTTGGCTTCGGCAATACCACCATCACTCATTTTTAAGATTAAGTGATGCTCATAATTATCTCTAAATTCGAGCATGCGCTTAGGTAAATGCTGTGGGAATAAGTAGCTTGCCAACTGCATCACCTTGTCGGTGAAATTGCTTGGCATAAAGCGCCACTTTTTAAAAGTCGCATCCAACCGCCCTTTTAAGGCAAACAACTTAGGTAATCTATCTGTGCCTAAATGTTGAATGCTTAAAAAAGTATCTTTGCCATATTTTTCTGCGATATCGAAGATTTCGCGGTGCAGGTATTCCCCCACCTCTGGCAAATTTTGAAATTCAGATAATATGTGACGTCTTAAATCGCTTAAAGTTTTAGGGTCATTGGTACCAATATAGAATGTCTGTTCTTGATTCGGTACTTCAAAGGTATCTAGGCGCACAGCAAACACAGCTATTTTACCTGCACAGCCACTGGCCTCATAAAGTTTTGAGGTATCAGCATTAAAACGACTCGGCGTATCGGCATTTACATCGCGCAATAAACCTTCATAGTCAGTCGCACTGGCTTTTTTATCGGTAACCAGGTAGTTATGAGCGAAGTTACCCGACATCAGGTTCTTTAAGATCTCTTCTGGCGTTTCACCCAATTCAATGCCTAAGTGATTCACTAAATGCAATTGGCCTTTTTCATCTACGCGGGCAAAGAGTGACAACTCAGTATAAGCTGGCCCACGCTTTACCAATGCCCCACCTGAGTTGTTTGCCACTCCGCCAACAATCGATGCCCCTAAACAAGAAGAGCCAATCACCGAGTGCGGCGCTCTTGCCAAAGGCTTCAAGGTTTTTTCTAACTTATGTAACGTAGTACCCGGAAAGCTCAACACTTGTTTACCCTGCTCTAGCACCACTAAGTCATCCATCGCCAAAGTGTTAAAGATCACGATGTCTCTATCATAGCCGTCACTCGAAGGCGTTGACCCTTCGGTTAAACCAGTATTCGCCGCTTGCATTATCATTATGCAGTCAGCTTCGACACAGAGTTCTAGCGCATGCCAAAATGCCAATAAGTTTTGCGGAAATAGAACAGCCAGCGCACTACCGCCACCCGAGCGCCAGCCCGTTCTGTAGTGCTGGGTTTTATTGGCTTGAGTTTGTATGTTCTCGCTGCCTAACACTTTGCTTAAAGCGGCCAATAGCTGCTGGTTGTTCATATTCTTCTCCATTTTAATGACTTAACGGTCCTGCAATATTCAAAACATATAAGGCAGTCATAACTAAAGCGCCTGACGCCAAAACATAATATAAGGTTGGCACAATTGTGCGTCTGAGTGTGGCCCCTTCTTGACCCAATAAGCCAACTGTTGCACTTGCCGCGACCACATTATGAATGGCAATCATGTTACCTGCCGCAGCCCCCACAGCTTGTGCTGCGATGATTAATGCAGGCGATAGCCCTAAACTCATTGCCGCTTCAAACTGAAATTGACTAAACATCATATTTGATACGGTATTAGAGCCTGCAATAAAGGCACCTAGTGCGCCAATGGTAGGGCTTACAAGGGGAAAAGCCTCACCAAACCAAGTGGCAAACATTTGGGCACAGGCCATTGGCATACTAGGTAAATCGGATAGGTTTACACCTGAATTAATAAATAGGCGGACCATTGGCACAGTAAACATTAAAACAAAGCCTGCACTGATCACGGTTTTAGTCGATTCACCAAATGCATTTCGCACGATTTGACCTTTTTGACCCGACTGACCTTGTAAAATGAGCGCAACCAAAGCAGCAATCACCATTAATCCACCTGGCAAATATAAAGGGGCAAAAGAAGCGCTTATCCCAGTTTCACCGAGAATATTACTGATGCTGATATTGAAGCCAGTTAAAAGTCCTTTAAACTCTGTAAATACACGAGAACATACCAATAAAGCCGCAACAATTAGGTAAGGTACCCAAGCCACGACAATAGACATTGAACGACTACCGCTGATGTTTTCAGCTTTAATCTCTAGGTTGCCTAACCACTGTTTAGGCCAAGTCTCTTTATTCGCAAAATCCCATTGTGTTTTAGGCACTAAAACCCCTTTTTTCGCGGCGGTAACAACAATGGCAATACTCACTAAACCGCCAAGGAGCGATGGAAATTCAGGACCGAGAAAAACCCCAGTTAATGCATAAGGCACGGTGAAGGCACAACCTGCAAAAATAGCAAACGGTAACACCTCAAGACCTTCTTTCCAGCTTTTGTTTTGTCCAAAAAAACGTGTCAGCATCATCACCATAAATAACGGCATCACAGTGCCCACAATGGCATGAATAATTGAAACATTGGTGGTAATGAGCTGCAGATATTGCTCCCACGTCCAGCCTTGAGTCGCAAGCTGTTCAGAAATTGCTGTGGTATCTAACCCTTTATTTACACCGATGATAATAGGTGTGCCCACAGCACCAAAAGAGACTGGCGTACTTTGGATCATCATGCCCATTAACACCGCTGCTAAAGCTGGAAAGCCGATTGCAACCAATAATGGCGCGGCAATTGCCGCTGGCGTACCAAAGCCAGAGGCGCCTTCTATAAACGTGCCGAAGCACCATGCAATCACAATTGCTTGAACACGTCTATCGGGCGAGACGTGCATAAAGCCTTCACGGATGACGCCAATGGCCCCAGTATGCTTTAGCATATTCAATAAAAAAATTGCGCCAAAAACTATCCACAAGATAGAGAAGGTGATCCCCAAACCTTGTAGAATTGACGCTAACACGCGATTAGTTGACATATCCCATACAAAGAGCGCCAGTGCGGCAGTCGTTGCCAATACCACAGGCATGGCTTTTTTCGCAGGCCAACTCAGGCCCACCAGCAGCAGAGCTGCTAATGCAATTGGCAATAAAGCCAATACACCTAATGTTAATTCGTTCATATTACTTTCTCTTGTTGTCCAGTTTTTATTGTTTTACTTACCCACAACGTGCTTATTGGTGATTTATTTAATTATTGATACATAAGCATCGAGTAAACAAAATTTATAGAAATGTACAACTCTGTTAACTATTAATATATATTCATTAAAGAGAATGTTTTTTTCCTTTTTTGACATAATCAATATTATTGAAAGAGGCTGTTAGGTGTATTTATGGTTAAATCTGATGATATTTTCTTGTTTGTTCAAGTCGTTGATGAAGGCTCGTTTTCTAAACTCGCTGAAAAACTAGAGATGACCAATTCTGTGGTAAGCAAGCGGATCAGCCGCTTAGAAAAAGCCTTAAATGTACAATTATTGTATCGTACAACGCGCAAACTCAGCTTAACCGATGCAGGACAAGCCCTCTACGGTAAAGCGCGCTTGGCCAAACAAGCATTGCAAGATGCACAAGACACAGTGACAGGCTATGGTGATGCTGTGCGCGGTAAAATACGCGTGACCGTGCCATCTGTCTCAGCCAATCTATTACTGAGTAAAGCCATTGCTGAGTTTTGCCAACTCTACCCTGATGTTGAGGTTGAACTGCATGTCAGTAATCGATTGGTCAATATTCTTGATGAAGGCTTTGATTTAGCCATCAGAACCGCTTTTCTTGAAGACTCCTCTTTGGTAGCAAGAAGACTTATAGATTCCCAGTGGATTGTATGTGCCAGCCCAAGCTACTTGAATCAGCATGGTATTCCTCATAAACCAAATGACCTACTGAACCATGAATGTTTGATTTACAAATACGAAGGCGTTGGCCCTGATAACTGGCTATTCCAACAAGATGGCGTAGAGGCAAACGTACAAGTACAAGGTCGCTTTTATACCAATAGCCTTGCGGCCATTCGCGATGCAGCCGCAACCAGCTTTGGTATTGCGTATTTACCTCGCGCACTGGTTCATGATGATTTAATGTCAGGCAGATTAGTATCTTTGCTAGCTGATTACACAGCAAAAGAGCTAGGTGTGTATGCGGTCTATCCAAAATCTCGCCAGCCAGATAAAAAGCTTAATCTACTCGTAGAGCATCTTCGTGACGCGTATTTAGCAAAAAAAGAATATCTTCATTAAATGAAGATACTCTTTTTACTTTAAACAAATTTATAGAGCTTTTAATTAAAAACTTTAGTTAAAATTTTAGCTTGGCACTGAATTGTAAGTAATTTGAATCAATGTTCTGCATGCGTTCGTCGTCAACACTAAAGTTACCTAGCTCAACTCCTAAATCTAAGTATTCGTTGTAACTGGTGATCAAGTTCGCGCCAAAATGACTGCGCTTGCGCTCAAGTACATCTGTTGAGGCACTGCCGTAAAACACCGATGAACGTAACTTTGGCGTCCAAAAGTGTCTATATGCAATCGCAAAGGCCACCGTACTTTCAACTTCGGCTGTTTGCTTACCCTCTGCGGTGACTATGTCAGGAGTAATGCCAGCTGCAACATAACGTCCAGCATCTCCGCTGGTTAACTGAAAACGTAAATCATCTTTGCCAATGGTGTTAATTTTTGCCGCAATGTTAAATGCAGTCGCCGTTTTATCTAGACCGCCTTGGTCAACTTTACGTAACAGTCCAGCCACAGATACCATGCCCCAATCCGCTTTATGGTTATAACGGGCAATAAAGTCTGGTAGCGATTCATCTCTATCTGCCTGAGCACCAGTCACGCCTACGCCACTGACACTGCTGCCGACATCTCCGTCACCATTAGTCTCTGGGTTTTCAATGGCAAACTGCCAAGCACCATGGGTGTATCTCAGTTGAGTTTGACGAATAAAGACCTCACCGGCATGTGGGCCACCGAAATCAAGTGACTCTGGCAGTGCATGTAGTGGCATAAAGGTGGTCCAGTTTTGACCTGCCATCCAGTTCTTATACTGAATATATAAATGTCTTAAGCGTGGATTTGATGAATTACTTACCACTTCGTTACCGCCGCCGCCATAGAAATCCACTTCAACAAAGCCTTTAATGTCGCCATGCTGCACAGTTAAATTCACTCGAGACTCTTTAACATTAAATGCCGTATGTGAGGTGTCTTGTGCCGCACCTCCTGGAAAATTTGCTAACCAATAATCTTGGTAAGCCACATCTCCAGAGACATGACGAATATCGACCTTACCGTAACCGCCAATTGCCACCTTAGTTTGCTTTTCACCCTGTTTAACGTTCAGTATTTCTACAGCCTGCGCTTGTGATGCCAGGCTCAGTGCACATGCACCTATACCGTAGCTGATGCCTAAAACGACTTTACTTGATAGCTGTTTCACCACGCACTCCTCAATTTAGGTTTATTGTTATGGATGAAAATTTACGGGCAGCTAACCTTTCGATAAATGGACATAAAGCCAAAGACTTTTTCCAAAAGGCGCAAAATAGAGAAATCTCCTGATGAGCAGGTTTAGCAAATCATTAACATTAAACCGAGTCTTTATCGAAGATTAAGTAAGGGTCGCGCATTCTATTCAGCTGTGTGTTAAACCATTTAACATAGTTAGGTTGCCAATTTGGCAAAAATGCTTTTCTATTATTGCTATTAACGCTTGGTGGTTTTCAGCCATACACTTCGCAAAACACAGCAGTGCTCATACTTCTGATAACACTTAGGACACCTGTTATGCGCCTTAATCAATGCTACAACTTTCAAGACTTTAGAAAACTGGCAAAGCAACGCTTGCCCGGGCCAATTTTTAATTACATCGATGGTGGCGCTGACGATGAGACCACTTATCGTCGCAATACAGAGGCGTTTGAAGAATGTGATTTACTACCAAGCGTACTGACGGGAGTCGAAGATATTGATTTATCTGTCACTGTCATGGGCCAAAAACTCGACATGCCTGTGTATTGCTCACCCACCGCGCTGCAAAGACTGTTTCACCATCAAGGCGAGCGCGCAACTGCGGGTGCCGCTGAGAAATACGGCACCATGTTTGGCGTGTCCTCTCTTGGCACCGTCAGTTTGGAAGAGATTGCCCAGCAAACCTCAACTCCGCAGGTTTATCAATTTTACTTTCATAAAGACCGAGGGCTAAACCGCGCCATGATGGAGCGTGCCAAAGCGGCAGGTGTAGAAGTGATGATGCTAACTGTTGATTCAATCACAGGTGGCAACCGTGAACGGGATTTGCGCACGGGGTTTTCAATTCCGTTTCGTTTAACACTGGCAGGCTTGATCCAGTTCGCCATTAAACCAATGTGGGGGCTGAACTACGTATTCCACGAAAAATTTAGCCTGCCGCAACTTGATGCCCACATAAAAATGGGTAGCAGCACCAGCTCTATTGGTGACTACTTCACAAATATGCTAGACCCAACCATGAACTGGGACGACGTAGCCGAAATGGTTAAGTTTTGGGATGGCCAGTTCTGCCTAAAAGGCATTATGACCGTTGAAGATGCAAAACGTGCAGTTGATATTGGCTGCACGGGTATTGTGATCTCCAATCATGGCGGTCGCCAACTCGATGGCGCTCGCAGCTCATTCGATCAATTGGCTGAAATCGTCGATGCCGTCGGCGATAAAATTGATGTGCTTTTCGACAGCGGCATTCAACGAGGCACCCATGTTTTAAAAGCGCTTTCACTGGGCGCAAAAGCGGTGGGCATTGGTCGTATGTATTTATACCCGCTTGCCGCTGCTGGTCAGCCAGGTGTCGAACGCGCACTAGGACTTATGCAAGAAGAGCTCATCCGAGATATGCGCCTAATGGGGTGTAAGTCTATTTCTGAGCTTTCACGGAAAAATTTAAGGTTCAGGTAGTTTCAAAAAATTCATAACACGTTGTCATACTTGCATTATGAAACTCAAGCCAACCTTTTCGGTTGGCTTTTTTGTGTTTCTAAATATGTGAATTAATACAAAAAACGAAATAATCGACTTTCTTTGCTGTATTCAGAACCAAAATAAGTATAATGTATACAAAATTCACATTTAGCATTTGGATACTTGAAGCAATGAAAGCAAAAATAATAACTGCGGTCCTATCGCTTGCCGTGCTTGCAGGCTGTCAAACCACAGAGCAACCAGCCGCTGTCGTAGATTACAGTGAAGTAAAACTGGCATATGGCAATGTCGTTAAAGAAGGTGAAGTCTATATTCCAGCTTGGAAACGCAATGAAGCGAAAATCAACCAAGTGCTTGTAAATCAACATTATTGTGCTGATAACTTGGTCTTACGCTTCCAAGCCATGTCACAGCAAAACATTGAAGATTCTTGTAAATTACTGCTAGAAACAGAAAAGCGTTTTCACTCTCTATTCAATACGCGTGGCAAACCGCTGCTGCATGATAACAATGATGTGTTGCGCGCCAATATTTACGCCAGTCGTGAAGATTACGTAAGGTATGTCACCGATCATTTTGACGTACCGTCTAATAATGGCGGCATGTACCTCGAAGGTTTACCACATTTAGAAGACAACAGTGCCGAGTACGTGGCCTATTTGAAAAAGGGTACGGTATGGAACTTAAACCATGAGTTCGTGCACTATTTAGATGGTCGTTTTAATACTTATGGTGATTACTGCGCACCGCCTCATGATAACCATTATGGTCCGGAATACTGCCCGGAACCTGCTGCAGAGCCACCTTATTTAATTTGGTGGGGCGAAGGGCTAGGTGAATATGTTGCGCACATGAACAATAACCCACGAGCGCTTGCGTTGGCCGGCGAGAAAACCTATCAACTGAGCGAATTGTTTTATAACAACAGCGCGAACTGGAATACCGACCGCATCTATCGCTGGGGCTATTTAGCTGTGCGCTACATGATGGAAAAACAACACGATAAAGTTGAAGAGATGTTATTTCATGTACGCCGCGGTGATTACCCGCGCTATCAAAAAATCGTAAAAAATTGGGGTACCAGCATGGACGCTGACTTTCATGCTTGGCTTGATACGGTCGCAACCAAATAAGCTAACGCAGTTACCTGCTTAAGCTTGGTTAACATCTTTTGACCCAAGTAACACTTTATAAGTGTCAATCCAATAAGGTGCAGTTTGCCTAGGTCTCTACTCTGCACCTTATTTTTCTTATCAAAATCTGCCTCCACAACACCTAGCCTTTTCATTCATTGTTTACATTTCATCACATTCCAAATTCTCACCATTCTTTCACCAAACATGCAAAAGTGAGATAATTTATTCAATAAAAACAAAATGTAAGATAAGTAATGAAAAAATATCTACTCACTCCTCTTGCGGCAGCATTAACACTTACTTTAACGGCGTGTGGCGGCGGTTCATCTGGTGATGATAAACCATCTCAAGGCACAGGTAGCGGTGGCGTTACAGCACCACTACAAAAAATATCATTACAGGCATACACATACTCTTGCCAAACAGAAACGCCATATGCAACCGATATCGTTTTTCATAACGAAGCAGGTAAGCCTGTAGGCACAGCCAAAACCAATGCTGAAGGTATGTTTTCTGGTGAAATACCAAAAGACACAAAACACGTTTCAGTATTAGGTGATGAAGTTGCGTTTGATGACGGTGAGTATAAAAAAATTCGCACCGTTTTAGATATAGAAAACAGAACCGATTTGGGTAAGTTTTATTTTAATCAGCTCAAATCTGATTGCGGCTGTGAAACTTACACACTAGACACCAGTGAACTTTCTTATGCGCAAACAGGTTACTCACTCTATGCAGGTTATTTTAGCCCTGTTACAGACACTGTAAGAGTATGTACTGATGAAGACATTTACTTCTCCGTTGTCGCAAACGATTCAAATGAAGCCAAGGCAACGATCACAGCCTTACCAACAGATACAAAAACAATCAAGCTCACTGATGCTGACTTTACCGACCAAGGAGTCTGGGTAGACCATCAAGTCAGCGCAGGAACAGAGTACATTACGACCGCAGGATATTTTGAAGAAACAAACGCATTTAAATTCTATCAATTTAGACAAGTTGAACAACTTACACCTGTATTTATTTTCCCGACATTAACCGAGCATAACTTTTACAGACAATATTTTGACGAAGATAGCTATGTGGGCGATGTAAACGTTCGCATGCAAAGCCAAGCACGAAGTAGAATAAAAAATGACGGCACATTTGAACTTACTGAGTTACCTGTCATATCACCCGATCTCAGCGCCGATATTGTGGCCTTTGCAAATGCCAGCGACTTGAGCTATGACTTTAGTTCTGTTGATGATCGCCTAACAAATACTGAAATTGATTTCAGCTTCTTAGTTGATGATGCAGCCGAAACACGATTTGATATGAATATCAGAGGCTATATCAGTGGACAGGTGCCTGACCTATCATTTGGCTCTGTATTCCCAGAACCTACAGGCAACGCAACTCTTGAGCAGCTTGATATCTTTTTATATGGTTATGCTGGCAATCCTACCGATAAGAAAAGCGTTGATGCTTTATTAGAAGAAAGAGCCCAAGGTAAGCACATTACAAAAGATAAATTTAGTAATTACGTATATATAGATTTAGATGCAGCACTAGACTAAGCATTTATAAAGGCCACATTTGTGGCCTTTTACTTCTCTTCTTTCAAGTAATACACTGCTCAGTGCTTTTATTCTTCAAACAACAATAAATCATGAGTAAATATTACGACCCTATTAGCGCACAACACTGCCAAAACCAAGCTTTCGCTCCAAGTTATTGGGCCAGCACCCAATCATTGCCTAACTTACTACCTACTTTAACGTCTGACACAAATTGCGATGTCGTCATCATTGGCGGCGGTTTTAGCGGTTTACTTACCGCCTATTACTTAGCAACTGAGCATCAACAAGAGTGTATATTGCTTGAAGCGAATCAAGTTGGTTTTGGTGCCAGCGCACGCAATGCGGGGTTTGTATTAAAAGGCTCAGGCCGTTTAAGTTATCCGCAAATGGCAAACAAATGGGGCATGGATGTTTGCCAAAGCATTTATGGCGAATTTACAGAAGCGGTACAACGGGTTGAAGATCTGATTAAAAGCCAACAGATAGCCTGTGACCCGCAACCAAAAGGCTATCTAAAAATAGCGCATAATCAGCAGGCCTTCGCGGGTCTTAAAGCGCAAGCAGAGTTCTTACAAAAACACCTTTCAAGTGATGCCGAGTTTGTGTCAGTTGAAGAATTAAAAACAGGTTACATGAATAACCATCAAGCCTATGGCGCGATGCGTTTACCCGATGGCTTTGGTATTCACCCGCTTAAGCTTGTGCTGGGTTATAAAAAAATGGCCATGGAGGCTGGCGTTAAAATATATGAGCATACACTCGCAAGCAATATTAATGAAACAGGTAGCCATGTGACCCTTAAAGCCAATGGCTTTAATATCCAAGCCAAAAAGTTGGTGATCTCCGGGAACGCCTATAACAGTAAGGTAACTTCGCCAGTTATTAATAACCGCTATCTACCTATTCTCAGTAGCATAATGGTGACAAACCCACTTACTCAAGACCAACTTCAAAGCTCAGGGCTAAAAACCCACCAAGTGACGATGGATACGCGCACCTTAAAATACTATTACCGTTTATTACCCGATAATCGCTTATTGTTTGGCGGCCGTGGTGCAATTTTTGCCAAAGACCAAAATAAGCCAACCTATTTAAATAATCTAAAGAAAGGCCTCGCTGATTGCTTCCCAACCCTCAGTAATATCAGTCACGACTATTATTGGCATGGTTATATCGCGGCTGCGCTCGATGATATGCCTCACGTCACTGTGCAAGGAAATATTGGCTATACGCTTGGGTATTGTGGTGCAGGCGTCTCTTTTAGTGCACAAGCCGCATATCGACTGGCACAACAAATCGCGGGAGTCACAGTACCAAACTTACCTTTATATCGAACACCACTGCCTTATTTACCCTTTCCTAGTCTTAGACGATTTGGGCAATGGGGATATTATCAATACGCTCAATTAAAAGATAAGCTTGGTTAGCATATAAATTCTTGTGTCAGTCTATGGCTTTGCAAAAGGCTGACACTTTGTGCACATTTGCTGCACAATTGAAACCTACAGTTAATTCATAATCCAATTAAAGCTTTACTAATAGGAGTGATTGTGATGAAACTGACCAATCTCATAACACCTAAGTATCTCCTTCTATTCGCAACTACTTTCACACTATTTGGTTGCGGTAGTTCTGACAGCAATAATGAAATCATAGCTGACAACTCATCAGCTAGTGACGACACGAGTAGTAACTCTACACAAGGTGACTCTAATAGCTCTACAGACTCTGACAACAGCACTTCTTCCAATAACGGCACAGACAATGGTGCTGCGTCTATAAATGGCTCTACCAACGGCGTACTATGTGATTATTATTACAATGAATACAATGATTCAGCTTCTGTCCAAGCCACCAGCAACGCGCAGTGGTCATGTGATGGCAGTAATCGAACACTAACGGCTAATGGCCTACCGGATCATGCTACCGGGCAATTCCCCAATGCTAATAACCCCAATGAACTCAGCGAGCAAAACGTCTCTACCATTTACACACTTACCCCCAGTGAAAGCACATCGGCAAGTACCTTAGGTGGCCCTCGCGGTGCAACTGGCTATGTTTTAAATGGCGTAAAAATTGACGCCAATACTGCTGGCACCTGTGATGATTCTGGTAATAACTGTAATCTAATTGGCAATGAGGGGAATTGGCATATAGAAGCCCTGGGACAAACCAGTTTCAACTTCGGCACTGACGACAATAACGCCCATGTGCAACCAGGTGGTGCCTATCATTATCATGGTATGCCGGAAGGATTTATAACGCTCAGAGGCGGCAATAATACAACTATGACTTTAATTGGCTGGGCGGCTGACGGCTTTCCTATCTACGCACGATATGGTTTTAGCGAAGCTGGCAATGCTAATTCGCCAATAAAAGTAATCACAAGCAGCTATCAGTTGGTTGAAAATATCAGTGCCAGTCGCCCATCTGTTGAAGTGTACCCATTGGGCACTTTTACCGAAGACTGGCAATATGTAGCAGGGTCTGGAGATTTAGACGAATGTAATGGCCGTTTTGGTGTAACGCCTGAATTCCCTGAAGGTATTTATCATTACTACGCCACCGATTCTTACCCGTATTTTCAACGCTGTGTAAAAGGCATACTTTAGTTAAGGAGAGCAAGCTATGAATAGAATAAATCATTTAAGCACCACGGTCTTTTTTACTTGGCTTTTAAGCCTTATTTTCAGTACGACTAGTCATGCACATTTAATGGCACCGCATAAAGGCACGCTTAATTTTGATAATACAGGGGGCTATTTAGTGCTTTCTTTGCCTGCTTCCGCATTCTTAGAATTTGACGAAAATAAAGATAAGCAATTAACTATCAATGAAATAAAAAGGCGACAACAAGAGATCATTTCACTTATCACCAAATCGATTTATTTAACAGAAGAAACTAAAAAAACGTATTTGAGTGGCGCATTGTTAGCGCCGCAGAAAAGCCATACAAAGGAACAAAACACCGTAGAACAGATAGTGGTGATTGGTAAGTTCTTATCACCATTATCAAATAACACAACGTTGAATGCATCTTTATTTGGCGATACCGAAAAAAGCAAAGAATTAATAGTCACAGCATCAAATAAGAGTAGTAATCTGAAGCATATATTTAAACTAAATGAACAACAAATCAGCCAACGATTATTTCATTGAAGTGTAAGGAAACGATAGTTTCTTTACACTGCTTTATTTGACTCCTTCATCAAGGATTCAAAATCTTTTAACTTCATAGGTTTTGATAACAAATAGCCTTGAATTGCGTCACATTTCGCATTTTTCAGGTAGTCTAGCTGCTCTTGTGTTTCAACACCTTCAGCGGTGGTAACCACTTTTAACGACTTAGCTAACGAGATAATATTTTCTAGAATTGCCTGCCCTTTTACTGACTTCATACCTAAACGAATAAAACTTTGATCTATTTTTAAGTGCTTAATGGGCAGTGATAACACGGTTTCTAAATTTGCATGCCCAGTACCATAGTCATCAATGGCCACTGAAATACCTGCTTTCTCTAAACGCATCATATTAATGGCTGTTTTTTTATAATCTTTTATCAAACCATACTCGGTGACTTCTACTTCAAGCATATGTGGTGGAATATCAAACTCCCCAACGTGCTCAAAAATAACAGCGATAGTTTCTTGCTCAAACAAATGCCTTGCCGATAGATTGATTGAGATTGGCAAGACTTCTAACCCCATATCAAGCCATTGACGGATCTGCTTACATACAGTTCTGATCACATACCTGTCTAACTGAGGCATCATGCCTTTTTTCTCTGCCAAGGTGATAAACACCCCAGGAGAAATCACCTCACCTTCACATTGCCATCTTATAAGTGCCTCAGCGGCACAAGGTTTTAACGTTTTTGTATCGAACTTTGGCTGGTAATCAAAGTATAGGTCTTGTTCTTCTATCGCTTTTTCAAGCGCTTGCTTGAGCCAAGCCTGATATTTCAACTCTTCCAAAAAGTCCACATCAATCTTAACAACAGAGCCATAACTTCTATTACCTAGATCCCGTAAAGCCAAATCACATTGACCCAGTAAATCACTGAGACTTTCACTACTTAAAAGCTTGGCAGTACAACGAACAAATTTTAGCTTCACATAAAAGTCATCTAATTCGACTTCTTTTTTGTTTAGCTTATGAAACTGCTTACTCTCTTCTTTAAGTGAGCTTTGATGAAGCACGATAAACCGGCTAGAGCGCACTCGAGCAGCTATTATGCCCTGTAGAGGAAGCTCTGTTAGCGCGTTGGCAAAAGCACAAATATATTGGTCGCCGACTTTTGGGCCATAAACGTCATTTAAATCTTGCAGCCCTTCAAGCTCAATCACTGATAGTTGCATAGGTAATTTGATCGCTTTTAATTGATGAATAACGCCATTTAAATTCTGGAGCTCAGTTAATGAATCAAAATACGCGAGTTTTTTTATAGATTGCTCATATTTTGCAACATCACTAAAGTCTCTGACAAAGGCAATATATCGCTGCTGTTCATTGACTTTATATTGTGAAATAACAATTTCTACAGGGAAAGCTTCGCCATTTTTTTTAACCGCTGCCACATTTCGGATCGTGTTGAGCACTTGCTCCATGTGCTTCTTACCAGAGTGATTCATCATGCTTTGGCTGTGTTTGCGCTGATATTGTGTCGGTATTAATACAATGACATTACTACCCAATAGTTCAGTCTCATGACTATAACCAAACATGGTAACTGCGGTTTTATTAACATGGGTGATCATGCCTTGCGCATCTGTTTCTACAATGGCATCAGTTACCAAACCATTCACCAATTCGGAGAATTGTGCCTGCGCATTTAAGTAGCTTTGCAAGTATTCATTTAATGCAAAAGAGTCATTTAAAGTACATTGCAGTGGGAAAAAGTCACTTTGCTTATTTTCGGTAACCCTAGCGCTATGCGCCCCATCATTAAATTGCGTAATGACTCCTTGGATCTCAAAGATGGTCCTTTTGAGCTCTTGCCTTTTAACTTTTAAATATAGAAAAAAGAAAAATAAAAATAGACTGATTAACATCACTGACAAGTAGAATACTTGTCGTTGCAACTGCTCAAGCTTGTTGCTGATGTCACGTTTAAGATAAAGATAATGACTCGCTTTATTGGAACCCAATTCATAAATAGGCTGAACTAGCTGCAACAAATTTTCATCCATATCTAATCGCGAATCTGAGGAGACAAAATTAAAGATATTTGCATCTATTTCCAGTAATGGCTTGCCCTCATCAGCAATTTGATTAGATGCCACCACAACTTTATTCGCGTTGACTAGAATGACTCTTTCTACATCTCTTAGTTCACTTTTTAATGTGAGCCAGTTCTTGCTTTGCTCAATGTCATTATGACTAAAATTGTAAGCAAGTATCTCTGCACTAAAACTTAAACGAGCCAAATTATCTTCAGCAATGCTGTCAACTAAACTCTGTTTAATAATCAATTGATAGGCCAGAAATATACAGATTAATACTGCTGTAATAATCAATACAACATATATGAGAAGCTTACTTTTCATTTCGTACCATGTCTAAAATTACCGAACTGATTAAATCATCACAGTCGCAATCTTGTGAGGTTATCTGCTCTTCTTTCAATACCGAAGAAAATCGTTTAACGAGCTGCTTTTGAGTATCAACTTGGGCATACCAGTCTGTTACTTTATCTAGTTCAAATAAATGCAATTGTTGGTAAGACGCATAAAACTGTGCTTCTGGTAAGTTAAGTCTATTATTTAAAGAATGAAAGTAAGGCGTAATATTGTGATTTATTGCGGCCACTGTTTTTGAATTAGCAGCTAAAAAAGCGCTTAATACAGCTTGCTGATTAGCATTGAAGTCATATCGATTAACAATTAAAACATCTACAATTTCACCTGGGATCTGGGTGCTATCAAATAGGTTTGCAGCCCCTGCTGCAAGTAGTTTACTTTTTACGGGATCAAAGGTGAGAACAGCATCAACTTGCTCTTCAATCACAGCAGAATAATGGCGGTTTACTTCTAAATTAACAATTTCAAAGTCTGATTTTTTTAATTGGTTTATTTCTAAAAATCGTTTTAAAAAGTAGGCCCCCAGTGCTGAGGTTTCTACACCGATTTTCTTTCCTTTAAGCTCTAAAATAGAATCATAGTGCAGTGACATTAACGCATCAGCACCAAATGACTCATCAATAACCCAAACTACTTGGATATCGTAACCTAAGGTTTTAATTTTTACCGCTTCATCAAGTGTCACGGCAGCGACATCAATCGAGTTATTTATTATCCCGTTAAGTACCTGAGAAGCGTTCCTGTACTCTACAAACTTTATCTGTGTTTGAAATTCTGGATATTTCTTTTGAGTAACATATAAAGGCTCATAGCCAGGCCAAGTATTGGTTCCTATCCTCAATGGTGTTTGGGCTTGCTCAGTACAGCCCAATAGAAATATGCAAAAAAGTATAAGTAAGACTCTGAAATACATAGGTTCATACACAAACAAAACTGATGTATTTAAGTGTAGATGGTATTTCTAAAAGTGATATGAATCTTATTATTAGAGGTAGATTTTCATGAGAAGCACAAGCTTCTCGCCATACATAAGTTACTGAGCGTTTAAAGCATCCTGTTCAGTAAACTCTGGGTAACCCGCTGGTTTAAAGCGATTAATATTATAAACAAACCGGCTATCTTTGACTGGCAGAGTGGCAGAGCCATAATCATACTGGTTAAGCTTTTCACGTAAGCCATGGTTATCGATGCCATCACCCTGCATTTCGTACCAACTGATAATTGGTGGCGTTACAAAGCGATTGTATGCCGTTTCTGCAATTTCATTGCTTTTGGCAAAGCGAAGCGCATGAGTCAAAATGCCATCTTTGTGATAAACAATTTTTAAATGGCCATTTTCCATAGGCAGCTCAGATGCAGGCTTAGTAAATAAATCTCCATGCGCACTGTAACTTCCGTGCGTCACTAATCCATTTTTGGTCCATACAGCTGCGTACTCCCAATCATGACGATGCCCTCCTCTAAAATATGAAAACACCTGATCTTTTTTAAAATAAAGTGCATAGAAATGCGCGCAATACTGCCCACTTGGGGTATCTTTGCACGCATAACGGTGTACGGTATTAGAGGTATTAAGAAACCAAGTATCTCGGCAGTTTCCGCCTAAACTGCCTGATGTTTTCAATCCGGCATTTTGCTGCCCGGTACGGCTTATACCTGCGCTCGGCAAGCAACCATCACCATCAAAATCGAAGATAGGTTCTGTACCATTGATAACGTACGAAGCGGGTAATGCTTCATCTAAAGCGGCAAAGTCATTCGCCATAAGGTTGGTCGAACTTAACGCATAAGTCACAATGAGGCTTACACTGTGTAACAGAAGTGTCTTTGGTGTTGTCATATTGATTATCCTTAAAAAAACCAAAATAAAAATACAACATTTTTGTTACATTTTAAATTTATCTTCCTAACTCAGAAATCGACATAAAAGCCTACTTTTATTAAGAACTCCATCTAACCCCTTATTCCTAAAACAGCATAATGTAAAATAAATGTTATAAATAAATTGACGATATAAAGTTGTTACTCTATTTTATCGTTACACCTCGATGGGTGTTGTGAATAACATAGACACGGATTATTTCAAGGAAATCTTATGAATCACTTAATTAAAACAGCCTTAATGGGCTCATTATTGGCAAGCTTCTCCAGCTTTTCAGCAGACCTAGTTAAAACCACAAATACGCTCTCTCAGCATCCTGAGCTCGACATAATTGACCAGTTCAACCACAGCGCAATGCAGGTCACTGACATAATACGCGTATTGGCAAGCAATGTCGCCAAAGACTTAATCTCACAAAATAAGCATTGGTTAAACATGCTTAATAAAAACCACACTGCAAAGTTAAGCAAACTACATTTAACCCAAAATAATCAGCAGTTGATGCAAAGTGCCAACGCTCGTACGCGCTCTCTAAAAGGCTTGGAGCAAGAAAACTCTAACTTGTACCAGCTTAGACTTGCCTCTGAAAAGATGCTTGAACAATGGCAAGACGGTCAACAACCCCTTATTGCATTTGCACCAAAAGGCGATGACAAAGATTGGATATACATTGAAGCATTTGACGCTCAAGGCAATGTACATCTGCTAGATGCGCATACTATGCCCTCTCAACCTGTTCTGATTTTAGAATTAGACGGTCAGCAAGTTAAAAAAGAAGGCCTTGCTGTTATGCAGTCTATTTTTGAGCAAGCACGCAATCAGCCTGCATCGGAATTTATGGCACAGCAAACAATGCAAGCGTCATCTATCTCTACATCAAAGCTCGATAGAATTCGCTTGAATGATGATGAAGAGCCTTGGATCTCTGGTAAAGCAGAAGTCTATGCGGTGGTGACTGGCGTGAGTCCATCTCGTGATGAGCCAATCTTAGACATCGTCGATATGCCATACCTAGATCATGATGGCACTGACTATACGCCAAACCAAATTCTGATCCATTGGGAGCGCTACCGCTGGCAGGCTGCCGATGTCTTGTTGATGGAGCAAGATGACAATACTAACTATCAAGACTTGGCGACGACGTTTTTAGATATTGTTACTCAGGTGATGCGCGCAATACCAGACCCGAATGTACAAGGCTATGCGATTATTCCGCAATTAACTAACCAGTTAATTAAAGCCATGCCAAGTCACTGGTTTAGTAATGATGATGATTACCTAGATGTGTTTTACACGCTATTTGAGGGTCAAACCTACAGCAATCATATGGGCGCCAGCAATAACGCAAGAATCACCTTAACACCGCTGACAATCAACCCGAGAAATTAAAAAAAACAATGGTTTGAAAACATAAGTTTTAAAACTAGCAGCTAGACTCCCTGCTCTAACTGTAAAAGGCCTTAAATGAATATTTAAGGCCTTTTCTTATTGTGCAAATACCTTGCTATTTAGCTATGTTGGTAGCATCTATATGGTTTTGCTGTCTTACGATTAATAATTTGTACTTGATCATGTTCTAAGCCTTCGAGACTGGGTTTAATGGCGCGTTCAAAACGCATTGACGCCGCTTCAATTCTTCTCGCTTCTTTTTCAATTGCACGAATATCGGCTTCGTGATGTCTCACTATTTGCTCTATTTTGCGTGCTAGCTGCTTTTGCTCTCGTAACTTCTGCTTATCTATTTTTAGCACATTGTCATCTTCATAGGTCACCGCATCAGCCAGCTCTTCTAACTGATCTTGATACACTTCTAGCTCTTCGTCCATATCGCGTACAGGCTTTTCAAGCCGTGTCATTGTATCTTCGATATTTTGCAATGCCTGATAGGCAGAAATCTGTGATTCAGACATAGGCATATCTTTTACTTTTTCACAGTCTTTAAATACTTGGATGCGGTAATCTGAGTCTGCTTGTTTCTCAGGTGCAGCATTGGCAGCAACACATGCTGTTAAAACTGCACTGCTTAATACGGATATGAGGGCTTGAATTTTCATGGCAGTCACCTTTCCTGTTGATGTCATTGTTAATCAGTGTTTGAAAGGTTAGTCGCAGCGGTTTTGAAAAAAGTTTGAATAAATAAACTTTAAGCAATAAAAAAGCACAGGGCGAGTATTTTATTTGCTCACTGTGCTTTTAGCTTTTAGCTTTCAGACTATTACTTCTTAACCCATTTGCCATTTACTTTTACAAAGTGGCCTTTGGCTGTTTTTTGCAATGCTTTTTTGCCAGCTTGTTGTTCGACCTGCGCTAAGGTAATGCCATGTTTTTTAGCTAACTGCTCATACTTTGCTTTACGCTTGGCATTGATTGAATCAACTAGGCTTTTTGCATCAGCACTGTTTTTTACTGTAGCTAAATAACCTGATGCAGTTTCACCTACTAACCCTTGAGATTTAGCCGCTGTTAAATCTAATGCGAAAGCTGAAAAGGCAAAGCTCAAAGCTAAAATTGGCAATAAAAATACACTCTTTTTCATAACGTTCTCCTTAGAATAACTCACTGTCATCGCTAAATAGGTCATCTAGCTCTTTATCTACTTTTACTCGGATCTCATGATCCACTTTTACATTCAAATTAATGGTGATTGGTTCTTTGGTTTCTACTTGCACCTTATGCGTACATCCCATAAGCACTAAGGCACTGAATAAAGCCGCTATCCACTTCATGGTGTTCCCCTATTGAGTTAAAGCTTTCTCTACTTGTTGACTAATTTCATCATTCAATCGTAACGCCTTAAATAAGGTGTAAATGTTTTCATGATGCGTGTAATTAAAGTTCACTGGCTGTGCTTGGCTTTTATTTTCACCCTTAATATTCACACCCAATGTTAACCAACCGTCTTCTGTTAATGCCACATCACTGTGCAGCGTATCTATATCTAAATTATCCAGTAAACCAATCACCGTCTTCAATTGCGGCTGTTGAGCTTTGAGTGCATTTACTGATGCATTTTCTGACACACTCAACAAACCCGCTCCTAAATTGTAGAGCTTACCTTCAGTGATACTCACTTTGCCATCGCGCACTTCAATAGGCAACTCACCCGACACTCGCCCAGTAAGCGTTACGCCGGCTTCACGACCCGCTTTAGCTAAAATTGCCAAATCTAAGTTTTCAGCTTTTGCTTCAATGCGTTGTGGCGCTTGTGTGAGTCGAACCTTATTCGCTGTAAGTAAGCCATCAAACGCCTCTGCCGTAATAGCACTCAACCACGCCTGATTATCTTGAGCCTGAAGATCTGCGGTAATGTTTGTTAGCACAGCACCTGAACGAAACTCGTCAATTGTCACTGTAGTTTTTGGAATATTAATCACACCTGAATTGACCTGCCCGGTTATTTTGCCTGATGCATTACTTATATAATGCGTATCAAACAAGGCTGACGCGCCAAATTGCACATCAAACTCAACATTCTGTGACACCAAATCCCCACTTGCCACAACACTAGTGCTACCTTTTTCTATTTTTAATTTAGGCGCTATTTGCTCCAAAACTGGCTGTAAACCGATAAGGTCTTGCTCAATCATGACAAGCTGAAAAGGCTGCGCTTTATTTACTAATTCATGGCGTAACGATAGGTTCATGTCGAACACATCAATATCATGCTCAAAGCGTATACCTTCACTAAAATTAGCTTGAGAAGTGATATTCATATCTTCTACGAGCAGTTCAGGAGTTACAATCGCATCAAGGTGTGTTGTCACCGCAAGCATACTGGTATTCATAAAATCTTGTATACTGCCTTTTAAGTTCAAACTTTGTTGTATGCCTTGAACTTGGTTATCTGCTTGCTTAATGCCTTTTAACTGCCAGTCAGCGTCAAATTGAATCGCGTCATCGATGAGCTTTGACTGCCACTTTGCTTTAAGATCTCGCCCCTGAGCCAAAGGATGACTGAACGATAAAAGTGACAGCTCCCCATCCGCTATCGCATTTATATGCTCTGAAAGGTCACCCTCTACATCAAGATTAAGTGTTAACTTGGGCAGTTTAAGTGCTTGCCCTTGCCCGTCGATAAATTCTACTTTTAGAAGCTCAAGCTGGTTACTTGTTTTAAATGATATGTCGCCGCCAAGCCTACCTTTCACATCAAGCTTTGAATCAAACTTGATATCCGCTTGTTCTATAGGTGAGTTATCGATAAAAAATGCAGGCATATTAGGTTGAATTAAACTAACAGATATTTGGCTTTGAAACGCTTCACCACTGATACCAATAGGCCCATCTAGCTGTAATGTGCCAATTAATGCTGTTTGATGCTTTAAACTAAACTGAGACTTAAAATCCTGGGTAAGCAATTCAGCCTCTACATTATCTAATTGAATCTGGGTTAGCGCACCATTTGAAAGTATGACTTGATCTGTCGACAAGACATTATTACGTATAGACAACACGCTAGGTAATTTCAAAGTAACCTGCTCGGCCATTAAGTCAGCAGCTTGAACACCCTGTGACAAGTGTGTTTGCAATACCTCAATGCATGCTAAGGCCTTTACCGTGTTGGTAAGCTGGCTCAAATCAGCAACTGCCGCTCGATTTAACAAATCGACTTCACCGCTAATATTACCGAATGAATTTGCTGACACTGCACACTCAGGTAAATGGTGCTCAGCCAGCACTTCAATATCACCATCAAATTGCAACTGTTGGCCGTCAAATGCTGCATTCATCGAACCTTCTAACAGCTTGACTTGCTCAGGCTTAAAGGCTTGTATTGCGTTACTTGCTAATGAAACTTGGTTTAGCGTTAGCTTATTTTTAGATATGTTAACTTGGCCAATGAGATCACCATTAATTTTAAAGCGATTGAGGCTTGGTTCATTAAGGCTCATTGATACAGGCTCTATTAATGGAGTGCCTGACAGACTAATTTTTTTGACATTTAGCAGTGGACGCTCGTCAGGTAATACAAGATTAAGAGGTTTAAATTGAGGTGTTTCAGCGCTTGTCTCTTTTGCTGGCTTTAGCGCTATATTCAACTCTGCTAAAACAATATTTGACGGGTTAATGTCTGCTTTTATTAATTCAATAGACGCTGCAGAATGTTCAATGCATACCCTTTCAACCCTGATAGAGCGCAATCCGGTGAGCGACCAATCTATACAACTGAGCTCTACATTGGCATCAACCAAATAGGGCGAAGCTACTTTGGCAACCAATGTATTTCTATATCCATAAAGACAAATTAGGGCTGTGAATAAAAATACACTTACCCAAAGCAATCCTTTTTTAAACATAGCACCCTGACTAATAATAATTATACGCCGCTATTTTACCTACTTTTGTGATGTTTGTATCAGCAAAAATGTAATGAGATGTAGGTGATATAAAAAATACTCAATTTACATTATTTCACTAAATTGATGTGCCTAAGTTATATACATAATAGTTAAACTCATTTACGATTTTCTTAATTGAATAATAAAAAGGATTACCTAACATGTTAAAAAAAGCCCTTCTAGTTACGACGTTATTGTTGCCTAGCTTTGCAAATGCTGATGAAAATAAAGTATCGGCTGGGGTTGGCTTTCAATATGGCGGAGCACTCGGCGTTAAATATGCAGTGAATACGGGCGACAATAGCCGTTTATTTGCTGCCATTGGACTCATTGGTGGCGCCGTGGGTTATGAATATGCACTCAGTGAAAAGAATGCAATAAGCTTTGCACTTGGTTCTGAAATGATAGTCAGTGAAAAGGGATTTGTCATGCTTGAATACAATCATTACTTCCAAGGTCGCGATAATACTGGCTGGCGTGTTGGTGGTGGTATTGGTATCACCCGAGAAGATCAAGGAGGCGCATATGGTGCATACGGAGAAACCGATACAAAAGGAAACGTCAGCGTAAATATTGGTTATCAGTTTTAAACTTGGTGCAAAATACCCGCTGCAGAGCGAGATTGCTTTTTGTGAGGTTCAATAATCCATATGAAAAGTTGAACTTATCAAATTCAAAATAAGATTAGCCTATTCCCAAAGCCCCCTTAAAACATAACTGTGAGCTAACTTCCTTCCATTTTTATCGTGGATAACACTGCCGAGAGTTAGCTTTCTCAAGCAACAAAAAAGGTCACCGAAGTGACCTTTCAATTAAATAAAGTTGAGGCTGTGCAGATTAATTCGTCCTGAAGCTGCAGCCCGTTGCGTTCGCAGGAATTTTCTTCCCTGAAAAGCGTTCGACTAACTGCGAAACTTCGTTTCGGTTCAGTCTCACCCAACGTTTTTACGTGCGTTGCGGAACATGCGCATCCATGGGCTATCATCGATCCACTCTTGTCGTGGGTATCGCTGCCAAGAGTTAGCTTTCTCAAGCAACAAAAAAGGCCACCTTAGTGACCTTTTTTCATCTAACTAAACGATTAGCCGATGTTCTTTCTAGCGTTGCGGAACATGCGCATCCATGGGCTATCTTCTTTCCACTCATCTGGATGCCAAGAGTTAGCTACTGCACGGAATACACGCTCTGGGTGTGGCATCATTACTGTTGCACGACCATCCGTTGATGTAATACCTGTAATACCCTCTGGTGAACCATTCGGGTTGTTCGGGTATTGCGTTGTTGGCTTACCAAAGTTATCAACGTACTGAACTGCAACTGTGCCAGACTCAAGTGCTGCTTTCACTGCTGCGTCGTTTGCAAACTCAGCATGACCTTCACCGTGAGATACCGCGATAGGCATACGAGAGCCAGCCATACCTTGGAAGAATACTGACGGGCTTTCTTGCACTTCAACAAGGCTGAAACGTGCTTCAAAACGCTCTGACTTGTTCGTTACAAAACGTGGCCAGTGCTCAGTGCCTGGGATTAGCTCTTTCAACGTTGATAGCATCTGACAGCCGTTACACACACCTAAACTGAACGTGTCTTGACGCTCAAAGAATGTTTGGAACTGGTCGCGTGCCATGTCATTAAATAAGATTGACTTAGCCCAACCTTCACCAGCACCCAGTACGTCACCGTAAGAGAAACCACCACAAGCTACAAGGCCTTTGAACTCTTCTAGCGTTAGACGACCTTCAAGGATGTCACTCATATGAACGTCTACTGCTGCAAAACCTGCACGGTTAAATGCCGCAGCCATTTCAACGTGTGAGTTAACACCTTGCTCACGTAGGATTGCCATCTTAGGCTTAGCACCTGTAGCAATGTAAGGTGCTGCGATATCTTCGTTTAAATCGAAGCTTAGTTTTACGTTAAGACCTGGATCTTTTTCGTCAAACTTGGCATCAAATTCTTGCTTAGCACACTCTGGGTTATCACGAAGTGCTTGCATCTTGTAAGTTGTTTCAGCCCAAATAGTACGTAGTTCAGTACGTGTATTTGAAAGTACAGCTTCGCCACCACGGTTGAAGATTACTTTGTCTTCAGTGTTTAGTGCACCGATAGTGTGGCTGATTGCTGTAAGACCGTTATCAGCTAACACAGCTTCAACAGCTGCAAGGTCGTCGTTGCGAACCTGAATTACCGCACCTAGCTCTTCGTTGTAAAGCGCTTCGATGTCAGAGCCTGTTAGGCTATCAAGGTTGACAGTCACACCTGTACGACCTGCGAATGCCATTTCAGCAACGGTTGTAAATAAACCACCGTCTGAACGGTCGTGGTAAGCAAGTAGCTTCTCGTCTGCTACAAGTGCTTGCATCGCGTTGTAGAAACCTTTTAATAGCTCTGGGCTATCTACGTCAGGTGTCTTGTCACCAAGTTGCTTGTAAACCTGTGCAAGGCTTGATGCACCCATGCGGTTTTGACCAGCACCTAAATCAACTAGGATTAGGCTTGAATCACCTTTATCAGTGCGAAGCTGAGGTGTTACTGTTTTACGAATGTCTTCTACACGGCCAAATGCAGTGATTACTAGAGAAAGAGGTGCTGTAACCGCTTTGTCTTCACCGTCGTCTTGCCATGTTGTCTTCATCGACATTGAGTCTTTACCAACTGGGATCGTTAGGCCAAGTGCTGGACATAACTCTTCACCCACAGCTTTAACCGCTTCGTAAAGACCTGCGTCTTCACCTGGGTGACCAGCTGCAGCCATCCAGTTTGCAGATAGCTTGATGTTCTCAAGGCCACCAATGTTTGCGCCAGCAATGTTCGTTAACGCTTCTGCCACTGCTAAACGTGCTGATGCACCATAGTTTAGAAGTGCCGCAGGAGTACGCTCACCCATTGACATCGCCTCACCGTGGTAAGTATCAAACGCAGCTGCTGTTACAGCGCAGTTTGCTACTGGTACCTGCCAAGGACCAACCATTTGGTCACGTGCTACTAGACCTGTTACCGTTCGATCACCAATGGTGATAAGGAATGTTTTCTCAGCAATCGTCGGTAGACGAAGTAAACGCTTAGCGGCATCGAGTACGTCGATGCTATCTGTTTTAAGTGCTTCACCAGATACCTGCTTTGATTCAACGTCACGGTGCATCTTAGGTGCTTTACCAAGTAGCACTTCAAGCGGAAGATCTACAGGGTTGTTATCAAAGTGGCTATCCGCAACGGTTAGGTGACGCTCTTCTGTTGCTTCACCAATTACAGCGTACTGTGCGCGCTCACGCTTACAGATTTCTTCAAATCGTGCGAAGTCTTCTGCCGCTACAGCAAGTACGTAACGCTCTTGTGATTCATTACACCAAATTTCGTGTGGTGCCATGCCCGGCTCATCGTTCGGGATATTACGTAGTTGGAATTTACCACCACGACCACCGTCGTCTACAAGCTCAGGGAATGCATTTGAAAGACCACCCGCGCCCACATCGTGGATAAACGCGATTGGGTTTTCGTCGCCTAACTGCCAACACTTGTCGATAACTTCCTGACAACGACGTTCCATTTCTGGATTTTCACGCTGTACAGAAGCAAAGTCTAGGTCTTCGTTTGACTGACCAGATGCCATTGATGATGCAGCACCACCACCAAGACCAATGTTCATCGCAGGGCCACCAAGGGCTACTAGCTTAGCGCCAACTGGAATTTCACCTTTTTGAACATGCTCAGTACGGATGTTACCTAGACCACCTGCAAGCATAATTGGCTTGTGGTAACCACGTACCTCTTCACCGTTGTGGCTGTTCACTTTTTCTTCATAAGTACGGAAGTAACCAAGTAGGTTAGGACGACCAAATTCGTTGTTGAACGCCGCGCCACCTAGTGGGCCATCGATCATGATGTCTAGTGCGTTAACAATACGACCTGGCTTGCCAAAATTTGTTTCCCACGGCTGCTCAAAACCAGGAATACGAAGGTTAGATACAGTAAAACCAACTAGACCTGCTTTTGGCTTAGAACCACGACCTGTTGCACCTTCGTCACGAATTTCACCACCAGAGCCAGTTGATGCGCCTGAGAATGGTGCAATTGCCGTTGGGTGGTTGTGCGTTTCAACCTTCATCAAGATTTCAATGTTCTCTTGATTGTAGCTGTACTCGCCTTCTTTATTCGGGAAGAAACGACCTGCTTTAGAACCTGTCATTACCGCAGCGTTATCTTTATAAGCAGATAGTACGTTCTCTGGGTGCGTTTCGAATGTATTTTTGATCATTTTGAACAGCGACTTAGGCTGCTCTTCACCGTCGATTGTCCAATCGGCGTTGAAAATTTTATGACGACAGTGCTCTGAGTTCGCCTGTGCGAACATGAATAATTCGATGTCGTTCGGGTTACGACCTAGCTTTTGGAAGTTTTCCACTAGGTAGTCAATTTCATCATCCGCTAATGCAAAACCTTGCTCTACGTTTGCTGTTTCAAGCGCTTCACGGCCACCACCAAGGATGTCTACTGATGACATTGGACGCGGCTCTTCAACGCGGAATAACTGACCTGCATCTTCAAGACTGTTGTGCACAGACTCTGTCATACGGTCGTGTACTAGCTTAGCAACGTCATTTAGTTGTTCAGCGCTTAGCTCACCCTCAACATAGTAAGCAATACCACGCTCAACACGGTGAACCTTGTCTAGGCTACAGTTGTTAGCGATATCAGTTGCTTTTGATGCCCACGGAGAAATGGTACCAATACGCGGTGTCACTAGAATAAGTGCACCTTGAGGCTCATGTTCGGCAATAGTTGGGCCGTACTTAAGCAGTTTGTTTAGCTTGTCTAATTCAGAGTCGCTTAGCTCTGCAGTGACATCTGCAAAGTGCATAAACTCAGCGTAAATACCAGTTACTGGTAAGTTCGCATCAGCGCAAGTTTTAAGGATTTTTTGTACTTTGAAATCAGAAAGTGCTGGCGCACCACGTAAAATCAACATAGGTAATTTCATCCGGGGGTTAAGGATTGAACGATATTTAGGGCCGCTATTATAGTCGAATTCATGGCTAGTTTTAACTGTAAAATTATAAAACTGCCAAAAATCGTATTAGGTTCTTTATTCGAGTAAAAAAACACTTTTACTTCATGGTGTTAGATTTCTCATTTTGCATCTACTCAGAACTTTGATAGTTTAGTTTTATTAATAACTTCTCGCTTTGTCTTCATGCAGTTAAAACCATTGCTTACACTCATCATTTTTATGTGGGTTTTAGTCGGATGTGATAAACCGCCTATGACACAGCTTGAGCGCGTGCAACAAAAGCGCGAATTAAAAGTGGGCACTCTGGCAGGACCTGCTAATTTTTATCAGGCACAGCAAGGCGAACAAGGCTTTGAATATGAGTTAACACAAGCATTTTCAGAGTCTCTTAACGTTAAACTTAATATCGTGCCGTTTTACAGCCTACCTGAGCTTTTCCAACGTTTGGACAATGGTGATTTAGATTTTATTGCTGCAGGGCTTAGTTACCACCCACAACGTGGCGAACATTATCGCTTTGGCCCAAGTTACCGAGCTATTAGCCAAAAGCTAGTTTATAAACAGGGACCAAGACGACCAAGAAACTTTGAACAAGTCGATGCCCCTATTACTGTGTTAGCAGGCTCAAATCACTTAATTAGCTTACAAGAAGCAAAAAAAGCATATCCCAATATAGAAATAGATGTTGTTGATGATGTGGATGAAGAAGAGCTACTACAAAACATCATTGACGAAGAAATTAGCTACACAATTGCTGATTCTCACTCTCTTGCCCTTTTTCGCCGCTACCACCCAGAAGTCAGTATTGCTTTTTCGGTCACAAAACAAGATTCGATCAGTTGGATAATGCGCAAAGACCCCGATGATTCGCTCTACGCACTACTGATGCCTTTTTTTGACAAAGTAAATCAAAACGGAAAATTAGCAGAGCTTGAAGAAAAGTACTTTGGCCATGTGGAAACATTTAACTATGTAAACACCCTCGCCTTTGTAGAAGCCACGAAAGAAGTACTCCCCAAGTATCAAGCATGGTTTGAAAAATACTCAGAACAAAACAAATTAGACTGGCGATTACTTGCCGCATTAAGCTACCAAGAATCCATGTGGAAACCACGAGCAAAATCACCCACAGGGGTGCGTGGCATCATGATGCTCACACAACCAACGGCAAAACAAGTCGGTGTAAAAAACCGTCTTAAACCCGAGCAAAATATTAGAGGGGGAGCTATTTACTTAAGTAAACTGATCAAACGTGTTCCCAAGTCCGTACAACACCCTGACAATATTTGGTTTGCGATGGCGTCTTACAATGTAGGCTGGGGGCATGTGAATGACGCACGTAAAATTACAGAGCAACAAGGTGGCGATCCAAGCCGCTGGGCAGATGTGAAAAAACGACTACCACTGTTGGTTAAAAAGCGCTACTATCGAAAAACACGATATGGATATGCACGTGGGGATGTGGCAGTTCAATACGTTGATAACATCCGCCGATATTATGATGCACTGGTTTGGTTAGACGAAAACGGTGCGCTCAATTCAGAAAACGGACAAAAGTGACGCTTTCGGTCGCGTTGTCACAAATTTGCAATCATTCCCTGTAATTCTGCCAATCGTAGTATCAATCAATTTTCTTAAATAACGAGTTATATTGTTTGATATATGTACCAAAGATATTGGTATGGTTTAATCTCTCACAATTAGGAGGTGTCGATGCTTAACAGACGTCGTACTCACCAATTTAAACGAAACACTTCTCATACATCACCAAATCGTAGACGTGTTTTGACTAAAAATTCGCACAAGAAGGTGCTTAATCGAAGAAAAGCGTTCGCCATCATGCAAATGGATGAAATGGCAGAAAAAAATGAATCAGCAGCTCAGCCTTCTTGAGCTGCTTGTTTTGCCAACCTTTTCGCTTCTTTAATTTCTTTTCTGCGGCGACGAAAAAACGCCGATAATTTTTCTGCACACTGATCAGCCATCACACCCGAAGTCACCTCTAACTGATGGTTTAACTTAGGCTCTCTGACGATATTCATAATGGACCCCGCAGAACCTGTTTTTGCATCAGCTGCACCATACACTAAGCGCTTAATACGACTATGAACAAGTAAACCAGCGCACATTGGACAAGGCTCAAGGGTGACATATAAAGTGCAATCAATCAGGCGATAATTCTCGATTTTTTTGCCCGCTTCTCGCACAGCCATCATCTCAGCATGGGCTGATGGATCATGGTTACAAATTGACTGATTCCAACCTGCTCCTACAAGCTCGCCATCTTTCACTAACACGGCCCCAACAGGAATTTCATTCTGTTGCTCAGCTTTATCCGCATATTCTAGCGCCTTTTGCATCCAGTATTGATCTTGCTCGATTTCTGTCATTAGTGTCTGTTACTGCTACTATTTAGGAAGTTTAAGCGCAAATATACCACATTTAATTGCAATATTTGTCGATTTGGCATGGCTCAAGCTCCCGCATTTAGGCTATAATTCGCCGCTTTTTTTATTTCTTGAGCTATTATACCCGAACAATCTCAAGATAAATGACTCAGAGCGTGGCGTTCTGTTTCAGTTCAAGGAAAAGGACGCAGCGTAATGACTGGTCCTTTCCAAGTTCTTTAACGAAGAAATGGGACTGAAAACGCGCTATGTAAGCGAGATTGAGTTAGTTTGGGTATACACACACACGGGTAACACATGAAATTTCCGGGACGCCGCAGGCATAAACATTATTTTCCGGTGGAAGATAAAGACCCACTACTAGACCAGATCAGTAGTGAAGATGGGCTTAAGCGCAGTTATATTTGCGGCATAGACCAAATCGTTGTCGATATCGAAGCTAAAGTTGATCAAGCATTTCTTGATGAATTTGGCCTGCAACGAGGTATGTCACAAGTCATCGAAAGTGAGGTGACAAACGCGTTATATGACCGTCTTAAACGCGAAAATATGATCGATTATGAATTTGCAGGTGGCACCATAGGTAATACCATGCACAATTACTCGGTGTTAGCCGACGATCGCTCAGTACTGCTTGGTGTAATGAGTGAAAACATAAAGATTGGTAGCTATGCATACAAGTTTTTATGTAATACCTCTAGCCGAGTCGATCTGGATTATTTGCAACCAGTTGACGGCCCTATTGGTCGCTGCTTCACATTAATTGACGATACGGGGGAGCGCACTTTCGCGATCAGCCCTGGCTTAATGAATCACTTAAAGCCTGAATCAATTCCAGAGCAACTTATTGCAAATGCTTCAGCACTGGTGATTAGCGCCTACCTAATGCGCACATCTGGTGATGAGACGATGACAGAGGCAACACTTCAAGCAGTTAAATACGCGAATGAAGCCAACGTTCCGGTTGTTTTATCACTCGGCACCAAGTTTTTAATCGAACAAGATCCTAAATGGTGGGCTGAGTTTGTTGAAAAACATGTCGACATCTTAGCGATGAACGAAGAAGAAGGTGAAGCAATCACGGGCTTCAGCGATCCGCTATTGGCTGCTGACAAAGCGCTTGATTGGGTTGACCTTGTTATTTGTACTGCTGGTCCGAAAGGTCTCGTCATGGCGGGTTACGTTGATGATGAATTCAAACGTGAAACAGAATACCCGCTATTACCTGGTGCAATCGCTGAATTCAATCAATATGAATTTTCGCGATCTATGCGCAAAGATGCATGTGTTAACCCGATTAAAGTTTACGCACATACAGCGCCTTATATGGGTGGTCCTGATTCAATTAAAAATACCAATGGCGCGGGCGATTGTGCGTTAGCTGCGGTATTGCATGACTTATCAGCCAACGAATACCATAAAATGAATGTGCCAAATTCAGCAAAGCACGAGCACACTGCTATTACTTACTCATCATTAGCTCAGATCAGTAAGTATGCAAATCGTGCAAGCTATGAAGTTTTAGTACAGCACTCTCCTCGTTTATCGAGAGGTTTACCAGAACGTGAAGATTCATTAGAACAAGCGTATTGGGAACAATAAGCAGATTTGTACTAAAACAAATTAAACTTATAAAGCCGACTAATCAGTCGGCTTTATTGTATTTATGATTAAGTAAGTTTTAATGGTTTATATGTTCAGCAAGATATTCTAATGCGGCTATTCCCGCGACCGAATTGCCATAACTGTCTAAACCTGGAGACCACACAGCAGCTGTAAACTGCCCCGGCAACACTGCGATAATAGTACCTGACACGCCTGACTTCCCCGGCATACCAACACGATAAGCAAAGTCGCCGGCTGCGTCATAAAGACCACTGGTAAATAATAACGAATTGAGTTGTTTCGTTTGCTTTGCCGATAACACTTGCTCACCACTTTGCAAACAAACACCTTTATTACTCAAATAAGAAAACGTCTTAGCAAGTTCAACCACGTTCACCTCTATGGCGCAGTAATTAAAGTAACTCCAAAGCACTTTTTCGACGTCATTATCAAAGTTACCAAAGGACTTCATTAAATAAGCCATAGCCGCATTGCGATACCTATGCTGATATTCAGAGTTAGCCACAGTACGATTTATCACAACATTACTGTTACCCGACTGAGCTCTAAACTTCTCTAGTACAGCATGAATTGGTGCACTCAAACGAGAATAAAGTGCGTCTGCTGTAACGATAGCACCGGCATTAATAAAAGGGTTTCTTGGTTTACCTTGCTCGAACTCAAGCTGAGTCAATGAGTTAAAAGCTGTTCCTGATGGTTCTTTGCCAACACGCTGCCACAACACATCCCCATAACGCTGTAATGCCATGGTTAAGGTGAGTGCCTTTGACACTGATTGCACTGTAAATTTATTACTGACATCTCCAGCCGAGTATACTTTGCCATCAGAGGTTTGCAGCGCAATAGCAAACTGACCTTTCTTTTGCTCGGCAAGCGCAGGAATATAGGTCGCAACTTCTCCCTGGTAAGAAAAAGGCTCAACATGCTGGCATGTTTTTTCTAATAAAGTTTGATAATCAAGCACTAAATAAAGACCATAATTTTTTTCACAATATAGCCGATGTTAAACCACCAAAACACCAGTCGATATTCGTAACTAACAATATTAATTCAATACAAAAATCTAAACTCTCAAGCAACTCTCTTAAATAAATAATCTATTTTGAGAAAAGGCATTAGGTATAAACGAAACAAGCCCGATAAATCGGGCTTGTTTCGTTGTATTTGCAATAAACTTATTGACTTAAGTTCATCTCTTGAATAATTTCGTGGGCGATAGGTGGTGTGGTGCTCACTGGTTTTTCATGCCTATCTGCTTTTAACTGACCCTTTCTATGCTTTAGGGCGGCATCTAATTTTTTAGCTGCTGCTGATATAGCTTTGTACATAACATCACCATCTCCTTTTACTGCTACGCGTGCGCCTTCATAGTTGGTGCTAATCTCAGTGTAAAACTGGTTGTGCTCTTTACTAATAATAATATCTAAGGCGATCAATGAAGGAAAGTGGGTTGCAACTTTGGCAAACTTTTCTTGGACATGCTGTTTTACGGCGTCGGTTACATCTACGTGATGACCAGAAAGATTTATTTTCATAGGGTATCCTTTTTTTGTTTACCTCAACTACAGTATTGAGGGCAAAATTGGATTTCACAAGCAAAAAAATAGAAATTTTATTTTAATAAGAATGCCATTTGATTCAGATCAGCGCCACATTGCAAGTGCCTAAAAAGAAAACACCTTTCTATGGTTTTGAGTTGACTGAGGTTTATCTTGCTAGAAATGAAAAAGCCTCGCTATTGCGAGGCTTTTCAATGATGGTGCCCAGAGGCGGAATCGAACCACCGACACGAGGATTTTCAATCCTCTGCTCTACCGACTGAGCTATCTGGGCAAATTTTGTCTTGTATTAAAACCTTAATGGATTTTCAATACTATTCCCGAAAGCTCTATCGACTGAGCTATCTGGGCAAATTTTGTCTTGTATTAAAACCTTAATGGATTTTCAATACTATTCCCGAAAGCTCTACCGACTGAGCTATCTGGGCAAATTCTTCATGAATTTAGGCTTAGTTTAACTTCTTAGCGAGAAAATGGTGCCGACTATCCGAGTC
>NZ_PPSW01000003.1 GCF_005876835.1 Pseudoalteromonas phenolica | reverse complement strand
CTGTTTAATTAAAGCAGTTCATGTTGGAGCAACAACACAACAACGAATTTTATTTGAAATAGCCAATGTCGATACGCTGTGGGCGGAATTTAGAGTTTTTGCTACTCATTTTAATAAAGTTGAGGTCGGTCAAGAAATCGAAATTGAATTTAATGGGGAGGCAATCACCTCAACAGTAACCAATATTATTCCAACTAAAGATCAGCCATTCGTCTTTGTTCGAGCACTTTTAGATAATACAAAATTTAACCTTTCTTCAGGCCAACTGTTAAAAGGATATATTACGACAAATCAATTCGACGTTGACTTAGCAATCGAAAAGCTTGCATTACAAGAACTAGGTGGGCAGCTAGGTGTATTTGTTAAAGAAGGTGAAGAATACGAATTTACGCCGTTAATATTGGGCCGTTCAGACAAAAATTACATAGAAGTTATCGATGGACTTGTACAAGGTTCTGAGTATGTAAGTAAAAATAGCTTTTTGATTAAAGCGGATATTTTAAAATCTGAAGTAGAAGACGACGATTAGGAGACGTAAGATGATTGAATCAATTCTGCGTCTAACTATAAATAGGCGCTATCTAATATTAAGTATGCTGTTTGTCATTGTTAGTGTTGGCTTATGGAGCTATCAAAAACTCCCTATTGATGCAGTTCCTGACATTACCAACGTGCAAGTACAAATTAACACGTCTGCCCCCGGTTATTCTCCTTTAGAGGCTGAACAACGGATAACGTTTCCGATAGAAACAGCATTGGCTGGGTTGCCAAAGCTTTCTCACACTCGATCTCTGTCAAGATATGGCTTGTCTCAAGTAACTGTCATCTTTGAGGAAGGGACAGACATTTACTTCGCAAGAAATTTAATCAATGCCAGATTAGGGGCGATTAAAAGTGTTCTCCCTAATGGATTGGAGCCGGAAATGGGGCCAATTTCGACAGGACTTGGCGAAATTTTTATGTATACCGTGCAAGCTTTACCTGATGCAAGAATGCCTAATGGTAAAGAATATACGGCCATAGCATTAAGAGAAATACAAGACTGGATCATAAAGCCTCAATTGGCCCAAGTTAAAGGGGTCATTGAAGTCAATAGTATTGGAGGATATAACAAGCAATATCATATCACTCCAAGCCCAGAGAAGTTGTTATATCATCAAATAAGCTTTGAAGACTTGTCTAACGCGTTGCGAAATAGTAACGATAATCGTGGAGCGGGTTATATAGAGCAAAACGGAGAACAAGTGCTTGTTCGTTCTGTAGGTCAACTTGCTAAGATTGATGAAATTCTCAATGTTGTTGTTAAAAAAGATAATGGCGTTCCAGTAAAAATTAGCGATGTTGCCAGTGTCGCCATTGGTAAAGAGCTTAGAACTGGGGCCGCAACTCAAAATGGTATTGAAACCGTTTTGGGCACCACTATGATGTTGATTGGCGAAAATTCTCGCACAGTTGCTTTGGAAGTTGAAAAGAAGCTTAAACAAATTCAAACATCCCTCCCTAAAGGTGTAATTGCAGAGCCTGTTTATAATCGAACAACGCTCGTTGATAAAGCAATTGCAACAGTGACAAAAAACCTTGTAGAAGGGGCACTTTTAGTCGTTGTAGTTCTATTTTTATTATTGGGGAATTTACGTGCTGCCCTTATTACTGCGGCGGTAATACCTTTATCAATGTTGATGACAATAACGGGAATGGTAAAAACAGGCGTCTCTGCAAACTTGATGAGTTTAGGCGCATTAGATTTTGGCTTAATCGTCGATGGTGCCGTCATCATCGTCGAAAACTCAGTTCGTCGTCTTGCTGAAGCTCAACACAATGGGCATAGGCAAGATTTAAGAGAACGACTCAATACCGTTTTCGAAGCGACCTCTGAAGTTATACGACCCAGCTTATTTGGTGTTGCCATTATCACAGTAGTTTATATACCGATTTTCACGCTCACAGGTGTAGAAGGCAAGATGTTCCACCCAATGGCAGCAACAGTAGTCATGGCTTTAATTTCTGCAATGATCTTATCAGTTACTATCGTGCCTGCTGCTGTCGCAGTGTTTATGAAAGGTAAGATTAGTGAAAAAGAAAGTGTTGTGATCAGTTCAACAAAATCTGTGTACAAGCCACTATTAATTCTGGCATTAAAATTTCGCTGGGTCATTGTATCAATATCAATTGCTTTAATGGGGTATAGCCTGTGGATAGCGACAACGCTGGGTACAGAGTTTGTCCCGCAGTTAAATGAAGGCGATATAACCGTGCAGGCTTTAAGAATACCATCAACCAGTCTAGAGCAGTCTGTTGAAATGCAGGAAGTATTAGAACAGAGAATAAAAGCTTTTACTGAAGTTGATAAAGTCTTTTCTCGAATAGGGACGCCTGAAGTGGCGACAGATCCAATGCCACCGAGCATTGCTGATATTTTTGTCATCTTAAAACCTCGGAATGAGTGGAGCGAACCAACAAAGGCGAAGAGTGAACTTGTTGAAGAAATGGAAGAAGCATTAAAAAGTATTCCCGGAAATAATTATGAGTTTACTCAACCAATTCAGATGCGTTTTAATGAGTTGATTTCTGGTGTTCGAGCAGATCTAGGTATAAAGGTATTCGGGGATGATTTGGAGCAATTGTTATTTACTGCTAACGATATACTCAATATTGTCAAAACAGTTGATGGAGCTGCCGATGCACGTATGGAGCAAGTTACAGGAATACCTTCGTTATCCATTCTTCCTAAAAGAGAATCTTTAGGAAGGTACGGGTTAAATGTAACTCAGCTTCAAGATTGGGTAGCCGCTGCAATAGGAGGTGAGTCAGCCGGGATTATATATGAAGGTGATCGCAGATTTGAATTAGTGGTGCGCCTCCCTGAATTAATCAGAATGGATATTGAAGGGTTGAAGTCACTACCACTTCCACTTGGCAACGGTAATTATGTACCTCTTGAAGAAGTTGCATTACTTAAGTCGGAGTCATTGCCAGCACAAATTAGCCGAGAAAATGGAAAGCGCAGAGTTGTAGTTACCGTCAATGTTCGTGGCAGGGACTTAGGAAGCTTTGTGAAAGAAGTAAAGGCCAAAATAAGTAGCGAGGGTGAAGTCCCAGCAGGCTATTGGCTTGATTATGGAGGTACATTCGAACAACTTGAGTCGGCAAGTAAACGATTGAGTCTAGTTGTGCCTATTACATTGGTTGTTATATTGGGTATTTTAGTTATTGCTTTTGGTTCGATTAAAGATGCTTTGATCATTTTTAGTGGTGTGCCTTTGGCTTTAACTGGTGGGGTATTTTCGCTCTATTTACGAGATATGCCACTTTCAATTTCAGCAGGTGTTGGCTTTATTGCACTGTCAGGAGTCGCTGTATTAAACGGCTTAGTTATGTTGGCTTTTATTCGCGATTTATGGCACGAAAAAGGCGATCTTTATTTAGCTATTGTAGAGGGAGCTATTGTTCGTCTTAGACCAATATTGATGACAGCCCTAGTGGCAAGTTTAGGTTTTATACCAATGGCTTTAAACACAGGCATTGGTGCAGAGGTGCAACGTCCACTTGCTACTGTGGTCATTGGAGGCATTATATCTTCGACCATTTTAACTCTGTTTGTATTACCAGTATTATACCAATGGGTACATGGCTCAGATAGCAATAAGCAACTTTCAAATGATATATAAGTAAATCCTAGCAGCTTAATTCTCTATTAAAATTAAGCTGCTTTTTTAAGGCTAAAGGACGGAAAGCTTAAAGTTTAGATATTTTATCTCGACAATTTTCATTAGGGAATTCAAATTCAATTGTTGTATGTGACAAATTATATGATGAAAGCTCTGTCGATACTTCTTGTTTAAGCTCGATAAGTTTATCTATATCTAAATCTTGAGCTAACTCTAAGTGCGCCGTTAATACATGACTCTCTCCATCTAATGACCAAAAGTGCATATGGTGAACGTCATTAACTTCAGGTAATTTAATAAGAGATTGTTTGATACTTTGTTGAGTTTGTTCATCCGGTGCGGCTTGAAGAAACAAAACAAGTGTAGATTTTAGATTTCTGAAAACATTAAATAAAATAAATAATGTAAAACCAATTGATAGCAGTGGGTCTAGTATTGGCAGTTCTACAAATAACAACACAATTGAAACAATTAGAACGGCGACCCAACCCAGAACATCTTCCAGTAAGTGCCAAGTTAGTACTTTTTCATTTAAAGTTTCCCCAGCTTTTAATTTGAATACGGCATACCCATTTACGGCAACACCGAGTATCGCAAGCCCTAACATTCCTTCAACTACAGGCATTTCAGGGTTGGTTAGCCTTGGAATTGCTTCAAACAACACCCAAATTGAGCCAATTACTAATACAACGCCATTTACCAATGCCCCGAACAGTGTAAGTCGGCGGTAACCATAGCTGTATTTATCTGGCGCTGCTTTGTTTGAAAAACGACTTAATATCCATGCAAAGCCAATCGATAAACTATCTCCTAAGTCATGCACCGCATCAGCCATAATAGCGGTACTGTTGGTGAGCCAACCACCAATAAATTCGATGATCGTAAAGGTAACATTCAGAAAAAATGCCCAACCAATCCTGTCGTCTGTTCCATGTTGATGACTATGACTATGACTATGACTATGCATTTTGTACCTCCAGCGCTTTATTTTTTCTTAGATTAGTGACATTGAAATTTATTAGGTGGCGGATCACTTTTTGATACATCCAGCGTTTGACTCCAGACAAATTAGTGCCTTTTTCAAGATAAAACTCATCAGGGGAATTATAAAGTCCAAAGTCGTCGTGAATCCCTTCTTTTTGAATATATGTGTCGGTTCCGCGCCAATCTGTATCTGGTGATGAAAAACATTTTGTTGCAACACCATAACCACAGAAATTGTCTTTTATTTGATTAAACTTTTGCTGTATTGAAGTGAGATATTGATTGTCTAAAATAAAGCCCTCTAAGTTGATCCAACGTCCTTCAAAGTAAAATTCAACCCAACTGTGAATAATGTATTTGGGCGCTAACCAAAAGACATAGGTAGGAATAGCTCCTTTTTGTAATTGCTGATCTATTGTAAACCCGTGAAATCGGCACTGAATTCTTAATCCACGTAATAAGGCCATTAAAAGGTTGCCCTTAGTGTTACATTGCCCGTATCCGTCAGATAAAACTTCACTTGCGGAAATATCGTCGCTTTCGTTATAGCCAAATAGTATTTCGTCTTTTACAAACTGATAAGCAGTGCCAATCTTGTTGTAGTCATCAAGTTCATGCCATTTTCGCTCTGTTATTAATGATTGGATAGTGGGGTGTTCAAAATTAACTATCTCAGTTTTTTTAAGATATTCTTGATTCATAAGAGCTTCCTTACTTTGAATTGCAGCAGGTTGATTGTTTATTTTTATCTGATACTTCAGATGTATATTGAGCCGATACTAATTCTTGTTTGGCATCCGTTAATATCATGTAAGCACCTCGAAGAATTAACATTGAAATGATGCTACCAATAACAATATCAGGCCAGCGTTGTTCTAGCACCATGACAAGTATGCCAGCAAGTACGACACCAAGGTTTGCGATCACATCATTAGCTGAAAATATCCAGCTAGCCCTCATATGCACTTCATCATTGTTGTGTTTTCGTATAAGCATCAAACAAATGACATTAGCGATTAAAGCCACAGAACCAACTCCAATCATAAACCAAGAATGAGGCTCACTTTCTCCAACTAGTCTCCTAGCTATATCGAGAAGAATTAGACCCCCTAACCCCAATTGGAAATAACCACTTACTAATGCTGCATTAGCTTTATGTTGGATTGACTTCCCCACGGCATATAAGGCAATGGCATAGACGATAGCATCAGCTAGCATATCTAACGAATCAGCAATTAATGCGGTTGATTCAGATAACCAACCTAAACCAATTTCATACAAACATCGTGGCATTTATAGCTAAAAGCCAATAAAGCACTGTTTTTTGTTGGTCATCTTTTAATTCTACTTCACAGCCACAACCGCTCATTTTTTAACTCCGCCTTACTTGTATAATTCAAGTGTAAAACCTATAGTAACTATAGGGTCAGGTTTAAAAGAAAATATTATGAAAATAGGTGAATTATCGAAAACATCCGGTTGTTCTATACAAACGATCAGATACTATGAAAGAGAAGGCTTACTTTCTGAGCCTGAGCGGACAGAAGGTAACTTCAGATTGTATGACGTTACCGCTTTGAAGCAATTAGAATTCGTAAAACATTGTCGCAGTCTCGATATCTCTCTGATTGATATCAAACGTCTTATCGACCTAAAAAATAAACCAGAAGAAAGTTGTTCAAGTGTAAATGAACTGATTAAACAGCAATTAGATTTAGTTAATAAACGCATAAAAGAATTAAAAGCCTTAAAAATCGAATTACAACAAATGGCTAGTACGTGTAATTCTGATAATACCATTGAAGGGTGTGGGATAATTAAGTCATTAGATAGCTAAAGTGATGTATAAAAGACTCTTTTTTAACTCACCTTGATTATTGATACAGGCTAATTAATAGTTATTTTCTTACCCACACGAACAGATTTGAGTTCCCCGGCAAAATCTCTCTCAACTAACAATAGAGATTTGTCGCTAGTATAGTGAGCACCTAACGTGACCATTTTGAGTCTACGAGACATTAAATTTATGTCACTAAAGACGTATTGTTTATCAATAAGCGAGCATACTCCTTCGCTGTATATCAATACCTTTGACGGGGATGTATATGCATTTACAAGATAAACGAGTCAGAATTAGAGATGTATCAACCATGTGCACTGGTATAACTTTTGACTACTAACCGTCAAATGAGATTATGAATGCTACATGTACCCCATTGAAAAAATTGATGAATATCAAATATTCACAAATGCTCACATGACATCAATTTACTTCTTCAATAATTTGTATTAGTATAAAGAGTGTATATTTTTGTGAGAATTTTATGTCAAGAGCATTTTCAAAAGTCTTAGTAATGACGCTTATGCTGATTGCCTTTGTTGGGCAAGTATTTGCGTATTCTGCTATGTCTTGCGAAATGTCATCAAGTTCTCACGAGTCACACATGAACATGGAACATTCCAAGATGAGTCATCATGAAGGAATGAATCATGGTGATATGAATAAAAGCAGTAGTGGTCAATCAGAAGATTGTTGTGATGTTGAATGTGTTTGTCCTGCAAATGCTTGCTCATCTACGACTGTCCTAAATTCCAGCGTTTACTCGACAGATATTCAATTATTGAGTGAATCTGTAGCTGATCTGCTATTTAATCAACCTCATTCAATTTCAACCTCTCTTTATCGTCCACCGATTTTTGCCTAATACAGGATTAGTGCGCCCAAATTTTGCGCACATGTAATTAATTTTTCTGTTATTCAATATAGCGTCGTAGCGCTATAGATATTTTCCAGCGAAGTCTGGGGGCAAAATGATCAATATGTATTTAAAAATAGCAGTCGTGATGCTGCTTTTACCTACGTTTGCAAATGCTAATGAATATAACCATGTAAGCAATCACACCGTATCACCTTTGGAGTTAATCGTTTATAAAACCCCTACTTGTGGGTGTTGTAAAAAATGGATAGCTCATATTGAAGATGAAGGTATCGTTGCGCATTCCAAAGATTTTCGAAACATCAGCAACATCAAAACTAAGTATGGTATTAAGCCTAATTACCGTTCCTGCCACACGGCAGTTAGCAGAAACGGGTTTGCCTTTGAAGGTCATGTACCTGCTAAATTTATTCAGCAGTTTTTATCAGAAGAACATCCCAATGCGATTGGGCTTTCAGTTCCAGCAATGCCAGTTGGCTCTCCCGGTATGGAAGTTGACGACCGTTTTATGCCATATAACGTGTTAATTCTATTTAAAGATGGAACGAGCGAAGTCTATGCAAAAGTTAGGACATACGAGGAGCAACTTTAATGAAATTGAACGTTTTAAACCTTACTTCACTTTCAACTGCACTATTACTCGGCTTATCTGTATTCTCAGCTCAAGCTGAGAAAGTAGTGTCACTTGAACAAGCAATAACCTTAGCTCAGCAAAATGATCCTTGGCTTCATGGTAGCCGATTGAAACAAAGTGCGGTTGAAAATAGAAGTATCGCTTCAGGTACTATGCCTGATCCGAAAGTATCGCTTGGGATAATGAATTTACCAACAGATACTTGGGACTTAGATCAGGAAGGAATGACGCAGCTAAAGGTTGGCGTCTCTCAAATGTTTCCGAGAGGAGATAGCCTAGAGATCAAACAAGACCAGTTAAAAATTGAGTCTACGAAATTTCCCCTGCTACGCGAGGATCGTAAAGCGAAGTTGAAAAGCCAAGTGTCACAACTTTGGCTAGATGCTTACTTAGCACAACAGACTATTAATTTGATTGAAGCGGATTGGGCGCTTTTTGAGCAGATGGCGGAAGTGGCTAAAGCTAGTTACTCAAACGTTGTTGGTAAAACCAGACAGCAAGATGTTATTCGTGCTCAGTTGGAAATTGTGCAGTTAGATGACAGATTAACTTCGCAAAAGCAGAAACTAGAAATGACAATCGCTCGTCTCAATGAGTGGCTTCATATTTACGATGCAGAACGTTTGAATGAATCATTTAATTTTGACGCTCTACCTCTTGAGTTTAGTGTATCAAAAGAATTGCCCTCGATTCGATTGAAGAATCCAACCGTCCTTAAAGCATCTAACTACTCAAGGAATATATTGGCTCAGGAACTTGCGAATCATCCAGCCATACTTGCAATTGATGTGAAACGCAAAGCTTCAGAAAAAGGTGTCGAATTAGCTAAACAGCAATATGAGCCACAATGGGGTGTCAATGCAAGCTATGCATATCGTGACAATATGCCTTCTGGTGATAGCCGAGCTGACTTATTTTCTGTTGGCGTAACATTTGACTTACCGTTGTTCACTGAGAATAGACAAGATAAGCAAGTTGCAGCTTCTATTGCTGAATCAGAAGCGGTTAAAACCGAGAAGTTATTGCTGACAAAACAAATGATCAGTGCGGTGGAAAAGGAGCTTAGACAGCTTAAGCGTTTATCTGATAGACAATCTATCTATCAAGAACAACTCCTTAAACAAACTCATGACCAAGCGGAAGCTTCTTTGACGGCTTACACCAATGATGATGGCGATTTTGCCGAAGTTGTTCGAGCAAGAATTGCCGAATTAAATGCCAGAATATCAGCTTTAAGAATTGATGTTGATGCACTTAAAACAGTTGCTCGCATCAACTATTTCTTTACGCAATCTAAATCAAATGCTGAACATAAGCCACTGCAAACTCAGCACTTATCCAATCAGGAATTTGGAGAAAAATAATGTCAACGAATACGAAAACAATTATTGCAGTCATAATTGGAGCTGCATTGGGTGCAGGGGCATTGAGTTTATATCAAGGTACAGATTCAAACAGTAATACTGATGAAGCGACATCAACAGAGAAAAAACCGCTGTATTGGGTCGCACCGATGGATTCTAATTACCGCCGGGACAAGCCCGGTAAGTCGCCTATGGGGATGGATTTAATTCCTGTGTATGAGGAAGAGTCATCTGGCGATGACTTTGGTCCCGGAGCAGTAAAAATTGCGCCTCATGTAGTGAATAACCTTGGGGTTCGCACTGCACCTGTTGAACTGAAAAATATGCATACTGAAATCTCAACAGTAGGTTACGTTCAATATGATGAAGATAAGCTAATTCATATCCACCCACGTGTTGATGGTTGGATTGAAAAACTTTACATCAAAGCAGCAGGTAACCCTGTAGAAAAAGGTCAGCCTCTTTATACGCTGTATTCTCCTCAGTTAGTTAACGCGCAAGAAGAACTGTTGATAGCTTTAAAGCGTAATAATAGTTCCTTAATTTCGGCGGCGAAAGATCGCCTTAAAGCATTACAGCTTTCATCAGACTTCATTCAAAAGCTAGAAAAGACACGAAAGGTACAGCAAACCATCACCTTTTACTCCCCTCAGGCGGGTGTTGTTGATGACCTGAAAGTTAGAGAAGGCTTCTACGTCAAACCGGGTAATACTATTCTAAGCATTGGTCAACTAGATCAAGTGTGGGTTGAAGCAGAGGTGTTTGAACGGCATGCCGCCCTGATTAAAAAAGGTCTGCCAGTATCAATGACTCTGGATTATTTACCCGGTGAGGACAGGGCTGGTGTCGTTGATTATGTCTATCCAACATTGAACAGTAAAACACGCACACTCCGAGTGCGACTGAGATTTGATAACTCAGACTATCAATTAAAACCGAACATGTTTGCACAAGTATCTATTCACGCCAATCAAGCTGAAAGCACCATACTCGTACCTAAAGAAGCTGTCATTCGTACAGGCAAACAAGACAGAGTTGTGCTTGCTTTGGGGGATGGGCAATTTAAGTCTATCGAAGTGACAATTGGCCGGGTTGATATGGATAGTATCGAAATCTTAGAGGGTCTTAATGAGGATGATGTTGTGGTGACATCAGCTCAATTCCTGATTGATTCAGAATCAAGCAAAAATTCTGATTTCAAACGAATGACTCATGATGAAGTGCCTAACTCTGTTTGGATGGAAGGCGAAATCAACAGCGTTATGGCGGGTCATCGCATGGTTAACATTACTCATGGTCCTGCTGAAGCTTGGGATTGGCCGGAGATGGTTATGGATTTTACTGTGGCTGAAAAAGTCGATATTGACTCATTAAAGTCTGGTCAATCTTTGCACTTTGAAGTGAGTAAAACCGAAGATGGTGGATATGAAATTACTGGAATTCATATCATGAGTGAGCCTGTTGATATGAGTGAAGAAGTATCATCAGCAACCGTATCAGGTTTGATCAATGCGATTGATATTGATACACGGATTCTAAATATTAGCAGAGGCCCAATAGAGAAATGGGATAGACCTGCTGCGACGATGGATTTTATCGTCGCGGACAATATAGAAATGGTTGATTTCAATGTTGGTGATATTGTCACTTTCACCTTTGAGGTAAGAGATGACTTAGTGATCACTGAAATCTCCCTTGAATCAGGCGAACAACACGGCAAAGAAAATAAGCCTGTAGTTGATCACTCGAATCATTAAGCTGGGAGTAAATGATGATTGAATCAATTATTAGATGGTCAATCGGCAATCGTTTCTTTGTATTGCTGGTTACCTTAATTATTGCTTTTGGCGGTTTGTATTCTTTACAAAAAACGCCTGTAGATGCAATTCCAGATCTTTCAGATGTACAAGTCATTATTAAGACGAGCTATCCGGGACAAGCGCCACAGGTTGTTCAAGATCAAGTGACTTTCCCACTGACTACAGCGATGTTGTCTGTACCGGGAGCACAAACTGTTCGTGGTTATTCATTTTTTGGTGATTCCTACGTCTATATCATTTTTGATGATGATACTGATTTATATTGGGCTAGAAGCAGAGTGCTTGAATACTTAAGCCAAGTCGCATCAAGCCTTCCTGATTCAGCAAAGCCTCAATTAGGTCCTGACGCAACAGGTGTGGGCTGGGTGTACATCTATGCTTTAACAGATAAGTCAGGTAATCATGACCTAAGCCAATTAAGAAGTATTCAAGATTGGTTTTTAAAGTATGAACTGCAAACTGTTGCTGGCGTTTCAGAGGTTGCAGCCGTTGGGGGCATGGTTAAGCAGTATCAAGTGCAAGTAGATCCTGACAAATTGAGAGCTTACGGTATTCCTTTAAGTTTAATACAAATAGCTTTACAAAAAGGGAACAAAGAAACTGGTGCATCAGTTATTGAAATGGCGGAAGCTGAATATATGGTTACTGCTACAGGGTATATTCAATCTGTCAGTGATATAGAGAAAATACCACTTGGTATTAACGAAAAAGGCACGCCGTTGCGTATTGGTGATGTTGCCAACGTTAACCTTGGTCCTCAAATGCGCCGTGGTATCGCAGAACTTAATGGTGAAGGCGAAGTTGTTGGTGGGGTTGTTGTCATGCGCTTTGGTGAAAACGCTCAACAAACCATAAATGGGGTAAAAGAAAAGCTTGAGTCGCTCAAATCATCTTTACCTGAAGGTGTAGAAATTGTTCCTGTCTATGACAGATCGAAGTTAATAGATCGTGCAGTTGACAATCTTTGGAGCAAGTTGCTTGAAGAGCTTGCTGTTGTTGCTATTGTCTGTGTTGCTTTCCTGTTTCATCTTCGCTCATCAATTGTTGCTGTTGTTACTCTACCATTGGGTATTTTGGTGTCGTTTATCATCATGTATATGCAAGGCATCAATGCCAACATTATGTCATTAGGCGGTATCGCTATCGCGATTGGTGCGATGACTGATGGTGCAATAGTGATGATTGAAAATATGCATAAGCATATGGAGAAAACACCATTAACAGATGAAAACCGTTGGCAAATTGTAGCCAAGGCTGCGAGTGAAGTCGGACCTGCATTATTTTTTAGCTTGCTGATCATAACTGTCTCATTCTTACCAGTGTTTATCTTGGAAGCGCAAGAAGGCAGAATGTTCTCACCGCTTGCCTATACTAAAACCTATGCAATGGCGGCATCAGCAGGTTTGGCGATAACATTGGTGCCTGTTTTGATGGGCTACTTTATTCGAGGCAAGGTTGTTTCTGAAAAGAAAAACCCGTTAAACCGATTATTGATTGCTATTTACATGCCTGTTTTGAAGCAAGTCATGAAGTTTCCAAAATCGACAATAGTAGCAGCAGTATTAGTGACTATCGTTGGTTTTTGGCCTGTCGATAAAATTGGTAGTGAATTCATTCCTCCGTTGGATGAAGGCGATCTCATGTATATGCCTACTACTTATCCCGGTATTTCTATTGGTAAAGCTAGAGAGTTATTGCAGCAAACAGACAAGCTTATCCGCACGGTTCCAGAGGTTGAAAATGTATTTGGTAAAGTAGGACGAGCTGAAACCGCTACGGACCCTGCGCCTCTAACCATGATTGAAACCTTTATTCAATTGAAGCCGCAAGATCAGTGGCGAGAAGGTGTGACTACAGAATCATTAAAAGCTGAGTTTGATAAATTAGTTAAATTTCCGGGCTTAACCAATGCTTGGGTTATGCCAATCAAAACCCGCATTGACATGTTAGCTACAGGTATAAAAACGCCTGTGGGTATTAAAGTCGCTGGACCAGAGCTTGATGTTATTCAGGATATCGGCCAACAAATAGAACAACTCTTGCCAAAAGTGACAGGCACAGCGTCAGTTTACTCTGAGCGTGTTGCAGGTGGACGATATATCAAGGTTGATATTTCACGAGATAAGGCAAGTCGCTTTGGGCTAAATATTGAAGATGTCCAACAAGTGGTTTCTACTGCAATAGGCGGTATGAATGTGACGCAAACGATAGAAGGGCAAGAACGCTATCCCGTTAACTTACGCTATCCACAAGATTATCGGGACTCTCCTGAGCAGCTATCACAACTACCTGTTGTAACACCAAATGGTCAACGCATTGCGCTAGGTGATGTTGCAGATATTCGAGTAGAGAATGGTCCACCGGGTATTAAGAGTGAGAATGCCAGAATCAATGGCTGGACTTTCATTGATATTGATGGCGTTGATGTTGGTACTTATGTTGAAAATGCTAAGGAACACTTAGCGAATAACCTGACATTACCAGCAGGTTATTCGATTACTTGGGCCGGACAATACGAATATATGGAAAGAGCGAAAGAAAAGCTCACTTATGTATTGCCTTTAACACTAGCCATTATTGTTATTCTGCTTTACTTAAATTTCAGAGCGTTTAGTGAGGTGGCTATCATTATCGTTACCTTGCCTATGGCAATGATTGGTGGCTTATGGCTGATGTATCTAGAAGGGTTTAATTTCTCAGTAGCCGTTGGAGTGGGCTTTATAGCTCTGGCTGGTGTAGCCGTTGAGATAGGCGTGATAATGTTGGTATATCTCAATCAGGCGCTTGCTGAGCTGAAGGAAAAAGCGGTTGAGCGAGCAGAACCCATCTCAGATGATGCATATCAAGATGCATTATTGCACGGTGCTGGCTTACGAGTTCGTCCAGTAATGATGACTGTTGCCACAATTATTATCGGTCTAATGCCTATTTTATATGGTACAGGTACAGGTTCTGAGGTTATGAGTCGTATTGCTGCACCTATGGTAGGCGGAATGACAAGTGCTGTGCTGCTAACGCTTATTGTACTTCCTGCGATTTACTCAATCGTTAAAAAGCCTGAAGTAAATGCCTTTAACAAAGAGCTTTCTAACGTGGAGTCAGAGAATAATGCTTAGCGCGGCTAGAAAATATCACAAATGGCTAATGGCATTTGTCGGAATACAATTCCTCTTCTGGTCTATTACAGGCGTGTATATGGTGACTATGGATATTCACTATATACACGGCGAAACCTTGGCTAAGAGCGAGGAAGCCAAAATTGATTTAGAAAGTGTGGATTATTCCATTGCAGAACTTGTTGTTGATTACCCTGAAGCTAGGCAAGTCAGGCTTATTCAAAGCATGGGCCGTCCTTTGTATTCTTTTATTAATGGAGAACATGGGAAAGTAGTAATTGATGCTGAAACTGGGGTTGTTCAAGCCATAGTAGATGAAATCAAGGCTAAAGAAATCGCGCAATATCACTATGCGCAGAATCATGAGATCGACAATATAATGTTGATTAAGTCAGCGACAAACTTGCCTGCTGAGTTGTCCCCAAGGCATTTACCTGTTTGGAGAGTGACGTTTGAGCAATTCGCTACACCGACATTTTATATAAGTCAACAAACAGGAGCACTTGTTGCTAAGCGTCATGATTACTGGCGATTGTTTGATTGGATGTGGCGCTTTCACATTATGGATTACGATGACGGCGAAAATGTATCAAACTGGTTTTTGTTCTTGGTCGCAACTTTAGGTCTAATGGCCACGATTGCGGGAGCTGTTTTGACGTATTTTCGAGTGTTCACCTCAACTAAAAAGGAGGTCATTTGATGCGACTATTTAAGTTAAATACATCGATACACAAATGGCTTTCTTTAGTGGTTGGTTTACAACTGCTTATTTGGTTGGGTACGGGCCTTTACTTCAATTTGATGGATCATAGAAAAGCCAGTGGTAATGAACTTAGAGTTCATTCTCATCATGAAGGTAGCATTACAGGCTTTGACCTATTCCCTATTGAAGATATTACTAGTGAGTCTCCGCAGGAAGTAAACCTTATATGGATTTTACATCAGCCTTACTATCATTTTGTGTTCGATAAGGGCCAGCATAGCTACCAAGAAAGCCACTCAAAGCTATTTGATGCTATAACAGGAAAGCCATTTAACCTGTCTGAAGAACAAGTACTAACTTTGGCAAAAAACTCCTATTCAGGTGAGGGCAAGCTAACTACTCCAGTGTTATCTCAACCTCCGTTTTCTGATCACGTAAGGCAGCAAAATCCTATGTGGCAAGTTGCCGTTGAGGATGAGAACAATACAACTATTTATTTAGATAGTATTACAGGTCAAGTACTTCGCCATGCAAATGATGATTTCAGATTGAAAGATCTGATGATGAAGCTCCACTTTATGGACTATGGCAATTCTGGGGGATTTAACCATTGGGTGATCATTGCATTTGCTTTCGCAACGCTATTCCTTTCAATTACTGGTGTTACTTGGCTGATACAACAGTATCGAAGTGGTTTACTGAAGCTAGGTTGGGGCACTAACAGGCAAAAAGTGGCTGTGACTTTTTCCAATGAAAATACAATTACTGACATTTCAGCAGTTGGCAGCTCTACTGTATTAGAAGGGCTTGCTAGTTCACGTGTATACCTATCGTCAAGTTGTGGTGGCGGTGGTACATGTGGCAAATGCGTGTTCTTAAGTTCAACTAAATTACCAATCACACTACCTGAACGGGAACATTTATCTCAGGAGCAACTTAAGGAAGGCTTTCGGCTTGGATGTCAGCATAGATTCTCTGAAATTAGTTCGATTGAAGTTAATACTGACCTCAATATTGAAAATCATGAGCTAGTTGTGGTTGCGACTAATTTCATTACTCCTTTTATCAAGGAAGTGAAATTTAAGCTGAAATCAGGCAAACAATTGGCATTTAAAGCTGGTGCATATATGCAATTTGACGTGCCAGCAGGGGTGAATAGCCTACGGCCAGATGATATGCCAGAGAACTTTGAAAAATACTGGGAAAGTTATTCTCATGGAAAGTTTTCACATGACGGCGTAACTCGCCATTACTCCTTGGTTAACTTTGATCAAGAAACAGATGAGCTAACCTTCAACATCCGCTGGCAAACGGCTAAGGATGGTTATAATGCAGGTATAGGTTCAAGCTATTTAGGGTCACTCGAAGTTGGTGAAACGATAATCGCAAAAGGTCCTTTTTCTGACTTTTACGCGACTTCAGATAAAAAGGTTCCTCGCATCTTTATTGGCGCTGGTTCAGGACTTGCTCCACTCAGAGCGATCATTTTTGAACAGTTGAAAAAACGTCAAGACGAAAGTGATTTGACTCTCATCTATGGTGCGCGAACTGAAGATGATTTGCTCTATTGCGATGAGTTGAACTCATTGAGTGAGCAGCATAAAAACTTTTCTTATATTCCCACACTTTCTAACCCTTCAGAACAATGGCAAGGGCATTCTGGCTATGTACAGCAAGTACTTCTGCCGTATTTGAGCCAAAACGTAAAATTCCTGTATACAGAATTTTACTTGTGCGGCCCAGAAGCAATGATGAGTGAAGTGGAACAAATAATTACTGATGTTGGTATACCCAGTAATCAAATTTTCAAAGACAAATTTAGTCGTTAGTACATAAATTAAATAGAGGTAAATATGAAAACATTAATTAAACTTTTAACCGTAATCAGCGTTGTTTTTAGTAGTGCGGTTTTCGCGCATGTGCATCTTGAAAAAAGCGTGCCTGCTGATAATGCAATGCTAATGAAGACTCCAGAAAAGTTAACATTGGCATTTAGCAAAGAAGTTCGTGTAGTCAAAATTACATTGAAAAATAAAAAAGGTGAAAAGGTTAAGTTCGGCTTCAAACCTACTAAAGAGGCCAATACCGAATTTACGTGGAAACTACCGAAACTTGCACCTGCTAACTATGTTGTTGATGTTACTTTCTTAGGTAAAGATGGGCACAAAATGAAAGATAGCTTTGGCTTTATGGTTCATTAATCTAATGGAGTGATTGCTATGGAAATGTATATCTGGAATACAGTCACTGTGCTGTCAAAAATTGTATTTTACGTTGGCTTTGCCTGTATTGCTGGTTATACATTTTTCAGGCCAATTTTTGAGCGCAATGAATGTCATAACAATTCATTGACAGCAAACCTTAAATGGATGAGGGCTTCGATCATCGTCGCTTTGATTGCTAATGGTGTTTGGTTCTTTGCCAGTACTGGTGCAATGGCAGAAGAAGGCATTCAAGGTGCATTCGACCCTGATATGTTAGGTATTATGTGGGACTCTTCTATTGGTGATGGAACTTTGCTTCGAACCATAGGGGTAATGATAGCAATATTGGTATTAATATCACCGTTCAAACTCAAATCAGTATTACTGAATAATTACCTAAAACAAGGCAGTTTGGTATCTAGTTTATTTTTACTTGCATACACCTTTACCTTAGTAGGCCATGTATCTGAGCTAGGCGTGTTCGAAAAAGTATTGCTGATGCTCCATGTGCTTGTTATGGCTTGGTGGTTCGGAGCGTTGTTTCCGCTTAAACAAGCTTGCCATGAACAGAGCTATGAGCAGCTTTACACATTGATGGACACGTTTGGAAGGCAAGCAAGTATCGCCGTGAGTCTATTGTTAATTGCAGGCCTTTGGTTAGCTTATCAATTAGTCGGAAATGTTGAAGAACTGTTTAGTTCAAGCTATGGGCAAACTCTGCTACTTAAATTAGCTCTCGTGACTTCGATATTGGGCATCGCAGCTAAGCATAAATTAAAACTTGTCCCACATCTTAAAAATAACGATGGCAGAGAAGCACTATCTAAATCTATTTCTAAAGAAATGGTAGTCGCTTTTGCCATTTTATCTGTAACGGCTGGGCTTACTAGCGTTGTTGGCCCTGCAAATTGAAACCTAAAAGAGAGAATGAAAATGAAAACAATAAATATATTACTCGTTTTATTAATGACGTTTAGTTTCGCAGCAAACGCTCATGGTGATAAGAACAAAGTCAAAGGTTTGTTTAAAGGTATAGATACCCCTGCTGCAAAAGTTGTTTTGGCATTTCATCAAGCACTAGAAACGGGCAACAAGGAACAAGCAAGAGCACAGTTGGCTGATGATGTGACCATCTACGAGGGTGGCCGCGTTGAAAGAAGTGCTGATGAATATGCTCATCACCATATGCTGTCGGATATGAAATATCTTGCTTCTATGAAGAGTGAACCACTTGAACATCAAGTAACTATTCTTGGAAATACCGCTATATCTGCTTTGCGCAGTCATACTAAAGGTACTTACAAAGGTAAAGAGCGCGATTATCAAGGCATGGAAACGATGGTTCTGGAAAAACAAAACGGTGAATGGAAGATCAAGCACATTCATTGGTCACGTTAATTTATTGGTCAAACAACGGAGACTAACAAGTGACTAAGTATATATTAATTAGCATTCTGAGTATGCTGGCATTTTTTTCAAATGCGCATGATAAAAGCCACATAGATGATGAAAAGCAAATTACTTATATCATTCATCAAATTAAATATGGCTGGGAAAACGGCGATGGTAAGCCTTTTCGCACGCATTTTCATGACTTTAAAGGGGCAAGGTATTTTGAATCAGGCGGTCAAAATGTCGGACTTAACGATTTAGTTGAGCATCATGTTGAACCTGAAAAAGATGCGTTGGTTTTCTTGAATTTGGATTTTTCCAATATCCAAATTCATATTGAAAATGAGTTTGCTTGGGCACTTGCAGATACAGCAGTAAAAGGCGAGGTGAGGAAGTCAGGAAAAACCTTCGATAAAACAGGCTTCCAAACGTTTCTATTTAAAAAAGTAGACGGTGAATGGAAGGTGCTTCACACCCATTCATCTAGTAAAAATCGTGCGAAGAAATAATTATATCGACTCGATGAGAGCTACTGCAATTATATTGATGGTAGCTTTTCATTTTGTCTGGGATTTAAACCATTTTGGCTATGTCACAACAGACATACCGAATGGCATTTTCTGGAAAGAGTTTAGAGCATTAATTGTAAGCCTGTTTTTGTTTTCAGTTGGTGCCAGTCTGGTTTATTCCTATCAAGGAGGTATATCAGCGAAGAAGTTAAGTTGGCGAATGGCGAAGGTATCTAGTGCAGCGTTACTAGTGACATTATCCTCATTGTTTACCTTGCCTGAACATTGGATTTACTTTGGAATTTTACATTTTATCGCGGTCGCAACGGTTTTATTAGTATGGCTGGTGAACAAGCCCAAACTTGCACTGTTCTTGTCATTATTTGTAATGACTTCATATCTTGCAATAGAAACACCTTGGAATTGGCCTTTTAACTATATTCAAGGTTACATTTCAAAATACCCTAGTGACTTAGTTACCCCGATTCCTTGGCTAGCTTTGCCTTTGCTTGGTATTTGGGCTGCGCATTTCAAAACTTTTGGTATGCCTTTGGTAAATCAATATCAAATGCCTACTTTTGTAACATTGCTAAGTCGGCATTCTTTGTTAATTTACTTGCTTCACCAACCTTTACTTTTTGCTGGTTTTAGGTTCATAGAGTGGGTTACATAAATCTAAATGGGTTGTTAAATCAATGTTCAAGGGAGCGTGTATGTTTAGTGTCCATGGCAAATGGAAAATCACTGTTAGTAATAATATAGTCGTGCAGTGGTTTGGAGGTGCATGGAATGAAGAAGCCATTATTCAGTATGTTAAAGAATTTAGGCAAAAAACGTCTCCACTGATAGGCGAACAGTGGGCCATTTTATCATTTTTTGATGAATGGGAGTTGGGTGTGCCCGGAATAGAGCCGATAGTTGCGGAGCACTGTGCTTGGTTCATTAAAAATGGCTGTATTAAAGATTGTCATGTGTACAAGCCTAGTGCACTTAAAGCTGAACAGTTGGAAAAAATGATCCCATATTCAGAACCGGGTTATGAGCGCAGAGTCTTTGTTTCTTATGATGATGCTTATGCTTGGCTTCAATCCCATCAGTTTAAATTAGACAACCCAGAGATTTTAAATCTATTTGGTGAGCTAAAAATGTAAATATAAGTTTTGGTTTAAAATTTGATCAGGATCATAGAGTTATTTTCACAAGTTGTTAAAGTTTATGATGGTAAAGAAGGAATCAGCATGTTAAGGCTTTTCAGGTGGTTTAAAATAGTAATGCTAACTATGTTGCTTACGCAGCATGGCTTAGTTATTGCTGAACCTATGAATTGTGAAGAACATCATAATGATTCTTCTGCCACGCATATTATGCAATCCGCTAAAAATATGCATCATCAATTAATGAATGACAATAATCACCATCACGATGAAAATTCAGTAGAAGCTACCCACAATCATGCTGATGAAGACTGTGAAAAATGTAAAGCTGGTGACTGTGCTTGTTGTGAAGGTGGATTTTGTGCAAGCTTTCATTTAAATGCCTATCTTGTGCAGGATGAAGAAGATAGTAGCCGCAATATTCACCTTGAATTAATTATCCAACAAATACTCCCGCCAGTCTCTGGCATTCACCTCTTACCTTATCGTCCCCCAATTATTGGCTAATCACGGGATCAGTGCGCCTTTTTTTCGCCAGTCCCATCAAAAATAGAACGACTTATTCATTGGTTTAAACAATCAACTGTTTTGAACTATTAGCACAATATTTTTGGGAGGCATGATGAACATGCTCAAATTATTGCCATTTGCAATAGCTACCGCTGTTGTGAGTGGGCAACTCTTAGCGAATGAACAACAAAATAATAGTCGCTTCGCGTTAGCGGGGTATGGAGACGTAAAATACGAAGAAAGTAAATTGATGGATACTAGTGCATTCAGCGCACGATTTGTACCTATATTCTTGTTTAGTCTCAGTGACAAAATGCATATAGAAGCTGAAACTGAAATCTCAGTTGATGAAAATGGGGAAACTGAAATTGAGCTTGAATACGCTGATCTTCATTATTTTCTTTCTGATACAACGACTTTTACCGCAGGTAAATTTCTACTCCCATTCGGCCAGTATGGACCGAATCAACACCCTAGTTGGATAAATCGCTCAGCATTTTCTCCCGGTATTTATGGCGGGTTAGGTGGTCATGGTGGTTATCAACCTATGCAAGGTTTGTTACCGGTGATGAGTGATATTGGCGTTGGCATTCAACACATTATTCCGTTGGGTAAAAACCAAAAAATATTTTTTGACGCATATGTGACCAATGGACTAGCTGCCGAGGCTACACATGGCGATGAAGAAGGTGATCATGCTGAAGGGGAAGGCGAGCATGAAGAAGTTGATGATCATGCTATGGAACTTCCTGAACTAGCGTTTGAAGCAACGAGTGCGGATAACAACTCTGACAAAGCATTTGGGGGTCGTATTGCGTATGCCTTTCTTCCGGGTATTGAGGTTGGCGCTTCTTATTACACGGCAAAATATGATGATGATGAAAAGCTAGGATTTACAGCAACTGGTTTTGATATTAACTGGATTGGTAATCATTACATCGTCAGAGGGGAATACATCAAAACTGCAACCGATGCCCTTGAAGAAGATGAACATGAAGAAAACAAAGTGATCACATTTGACCGCAATGGCTGGTATCTCCAAGCAACTTTTATGGCAGGAAAAATGTTCAATGTATTACAAGGAACCGATTTCGTCGTTGAATATGCTGAGACCAATAAAATTAACGAAGCAGAGCGTTGGGCTTATGGCATTAATTACTGGTTAGACAGTCGAGCAGTCATTAAGGCGACATACGAAGATACAACTGTTCACGATGGGGAAGACGACAAGCGCTTCGCTATCCAATACAGCTATGGCTTTTAAGGGGATACCTAGATGAAATCAATTATTCAAATATTATTGGTTGCCAGCTTATATCTTTTGTCTGCTTTTAGTTCTTATGCACAAGAGAAAATTTCCGGTGCAGAAGTGATCAATAACAACTGTGCAAGATGCCATAACGCTCGCGCTGTTCATGAATTCTCAATTCCAGAATGGAAAGTCATTATGCCGCATATGCGAGAAAAGGCGCATTTAACAGGTAAAGAAACGCAAGCTGTTCTTGAGTTTTTGGAGCTAACTAGCCAAAGCGTACCTTTGGCAAAAAAAATAGCGCCAGAAACCCCCATAGCGCCTGATGGAAAGCAATTATTTACTCAATTTGGTTGCCAAGGTTGCCATTCATTTAAAGGTGATGGTGGCACAGTTGGCCCAGCGTTAGATGAAACGATTAAAAACAAAGGGATCGGCTTCTTTATCAATAAGCTTCAAAACCCTCAGTTTAATAACTCATCTTCACCTATGCCTAAAATGCCGCTAAACGAGCAACAGATAAAAGCAATAGCGGAGTACATTAAATCATCAGGAAACGCTTGACCTGTGTCTTAGACACAGGTCTAAGCTGTAGGTGAAAGTGCAAACTTAGGCGAAAAACTAAGGAGTAAATATGAAAGTAACAGAGCTGGCAAAAAGTCTTGGAACGACTGCTGATACGGTGCGCTATTACACGCGATTGGGACTGTTAAAACCTGCTAAGTCAGTGAACGGCTATAAGTCTTACTCGAATAAAGAGGTATCGAGACTTAAGTTCATTTTAAGTGCCAGAAACCTTGGTTTTTCCGTTGCTGATATCAAGCAAATTCTTAATGAATCTGAAGATGGTAAAAGTGCGTGCCCATTAGTCAGAAGTCTGATCAAAGAGCGGCTTGAAGAAACAGAAAAACAGTTTCAAGCAATGTTGGCACTTCGAGGAAAAATGTCTTTGGCTCTTTCTCAATGGGAAGAAATGGAAGACAAAGCACCGACTGCAAACATGGTTTGTCATCTCATCGAAAACTTTGAGCAAATTAAAACGGCATAGGAGGAAAAATGGTGGCTACTAAAACAAATATAAAAACTGAATCAGGCTGTTGCTGTCAGGCAAAAGCTCAATCTTCTTCATGTAAAAGTAAGGAGAATACGTTGGAGAAAGTATCACATAACCAACAGCTCATCATAGAAGGAGCTGGGTGTGCTAGCTGTGTAGGCAAAATTGAAGGGGCGTTAAAGGCAACGCTTGGAGTCGTCAGTGCGGAAATGAATTTTGCTGATAGGACTGTAACAGTTTCTGGGACAGCTAAAACAGAAGAATTGATCAAAGCTGTTGAGTCAGTGGGGTATAACGCGAAGCCAATTGATGATAGCTCAGCAACAGATGCGCTTGACGAGAAAGAGGCGGCGGACTGGGCATATTACAAAAAGCTAATGCGCGATACGTTTATTGCTCTTTCACTCGGCGTTCCTTTGATGATCTACAGCATTGTGGTTGGAGAAATGACGGTTGAAACAAACCTTGAACGCATGTCTTGGCTGGTTGTAGGCATTTTAACTTTTGGTGTTATGTATTTTTCAGGTAAGCATTTTTATATTGGCGCTTGGAAAAGCTTTAAAAACCACTCCGCTAATATGGACACTCTAATAGCTTTAGGAACAGGTACAGCTTGGGTGTATTCGATGGTTGTCGTGTTTGCACCTGACGCCGTTCCATTGATGGCACGACATGTCTATTTTGAAGCTACCGCCATGATCATTGGCTTAATTGATTTAGGTCTAGCATTAGAAATAAAAGCCAGAGGTAAAACCTCTGAGGCCATTAAACGTCTTATCGGCTTGCAGGCCAAAACGGCAACTGTAGTTCGTGATAATAAAGAGGTTCAGATAGGTATCGAACAGGTTTTGCTTCATGATGTTGTGAAAGTAAAGCCGGGTGAAAAAATTCCCGTAGATGGCGTTGTATTGGAAGGACACACCTCTATTGATGAGTCCATGCTGACAGGCGAACCTATGCCTGTTGAAAAAGCCGAAGAAGATGAGGTTGTCGCTGGTACTTTGAACAAATCAGGCATGATTTTATTTAGAGCGACACGCGTTGGTAAAGACACGGCGCTTGCACAGATCATCAATATGGTGAAACGAGCGCAAAATTCAAAACCGCCGATTGGCCGCTTGGCCGATGTTATTTCCGCCTATTTCGTTCCTGTAGTCATGATCATCTCGGTGTTAAGTGCGTTAGCATGGCTTAACTTTGGCCCTGAGCCAGCAATTGCTTTTGCTATCGTATCAGCAACTACTGTGCTTATTATTGCCTGCCCGTGTGCTTTAGGCTTGGCAACACCCATGTCTGTCATGGTCGGAGTAGGAAAAGCAGCAGAAGCCGGAGTGCTTATACGAAATGGAGAAGCGTTACAAACCGCCTCTAAAATCACAGCCATGATTTTAGATAAAACGGGCACTATTACTGAAGGGGCACCTAAGGTAACCGATATTGTTTTAGCAAAAGCTACTGACGAAAAAGACGTACTACAGCTTGCAGCAAGTTTAGAAAGCGGCTCAGAGCACCCTTTAGCGCAAGCGATTGTTGAAAGTGCGTTAGATAAGGATATTGAGTTACTAAAAATTGAATCGTTTAATGCCATTACGGGTTTTGGTGTAGAAGCAAACTGTAACAATAAAGTCCTGCTTTTTGGTAACGATAAACTAATGAAGTTAAAAGGCATAGACCTCACAGGCTTTGTTGGAAAAGCCCAGTCTTTAGCCAAAGAAGCCAAAACACCTATGTACTTTGCTGTAGATGGTGAACTTGCCGCAATCATTGCTGTCGCAGATCCCATTAAGTCAGACTCAATCTCTGCTATCAAACGGCTTCAGGCTAATGGTATACGCGTCATCATGTTAACAGGTGATAACAAGGAAACCGCCGCCGCTGTTGCCAAAAAAGCGGGTATTAGCGAATTTCTTGCTGAGGTGCTGCCAGAAGACAAAGCTAACAAAGTTAAAGAGCTACAAGGCAGCGGCGAAACTGTTGGTATGACAGGTGATGGCATCAACGATGCTCCTGCTCTAGCGTTAGCTGATGTTGGCTTCGCCATAGGCACAGGGACTGATGTAGCTATCGAAAGTGCTGACATTACCCTCATGCGTGGCTCACTTCATGGCCTTGCTGATGCCATAGCGGTAAGCAAAGCCACTTTACGAAATATCAAACAAAACTTGTTTGGCGCGTTTGTCTATAACGTAGCCGGGATTCCTTTTGCTGCGGGGATTCTATATCCCTTCTTTGGCATTCTGCTTAGCCCTGTAATTGCAGGTGCTGCAATGGCGTTTTCGTCACTGACTGTAGTGTCAAATGCAAATCGACTTCGTTTTTTTAAAGCCCAAAACTCATAGAAAGTAAGCATTAAGGAGAAACACGATGATGATAATTAACTTATTAGGCTTAATGTTAATCGTACTGATCATTTGGTGGTTTTGGCTATATAAACCCAATAAAACAATCGTTCAAGGTAATGAAGTACTCATTGAAGTGAGGGATGGTGTGTATTCCCCATCCTCAATTCAAGTGTCTGCTAGTCAACCTGTCACTCTGAAGTTTATACGCAAAGATCAATCACCCTGCGCTGAAACCATGCTTATTCCATCATTGGAGATAAGCGAGCAGCTTAAATTAAATGAAATTACTCAAATTACCTTATCGAACTTATCACCGGGAGAGCATGAGTTTCATTGTCAGATGCAAATGTATCGCGGTGTATTAAAGGTTATTTAGGAGGGAAATATGAAAAATGAGCACCCTAAATTTTGGTCAACACCCACAGGTTGGACTGCATTAGCGCTTATTGCCGCAGCTACCTATTTTTTAATCTTTGAGCATGGTCACCATGTTCTGCAATTTCTTCCCTATTTGATTTTATTGCTATGCCCCTTGATGCACGTATTTATGCATGGCAGTCATGGTAAACATGGTCACGATCATTCACATGCGCCTGATGAAAAAAAGGAAGAGAGCTTTCAAGAACTCACGGATAAAAATGCAGCCTATCGCGATGGCTACATACAAGGGTTAGAGGAAGGACGAAAGGAATCACATAAAAAGGAGAACAGTGATGAATGAGACATATGATTATGGCTTGTGGTCAATGGTGATACTGAACTCTGCAATTTTTATTTTTTTTGCCTTTAGTTTTGTCAAACCAAAAACATCAACTGATTGGCGAAGTCTAGGCGCGTTCTCTGCCTTTATTGTTGCCCTATTTACTGAAATGTATGGCTTTCCTTTAACTATCTATTTTCTGTCGGGGTGGCTGACGGAGACCTATCCAGAAGTAAATTTCTTTGCGCATGAAAGTGGGCACTTATTACACACTTTCTTTGGTTTCGAAGGTGATGCCCATTGGGACCCATTTCATATAGCGAGTATGGCGTTCATTGTTGCAGGTTTCTTTATGTTGTCATCAGCATGGAACGTATTGCATCACGCGCAAAAACACCACCATTTGGCTACTACCGGGTGGTATGCAAGGTGTCGCCACCCACAATATGTAGCTTTCATTCTAATCATGTTCGGCTTTCTATTACAGTGGCCGACCATTCCAACACTTGCGATGTTTCCAATCTTAGTCGTTGTTTACGTCAAACTTGCGAAACGTGAGGAGGCACAAGCGATTGCTGAGTTTGGCTCTGAGTACCACAGGTATATGGAATCGACACCAAGTTGGATTCCAAATTTTAATAAGAACATAGAAGGTAAAAATCATGAAAAAGTTAGGTAAATCAATTTTATTTGTCAGTTCACTATTGGCGGCCACAAGTTTATTTGCTCAAAACAATGAGCACAAACATGAAGGTGCGGAAAAATCGGATATGCATCAAGGCATGGCAATGTCGCATGAAGATATGGGCAAAATGCATACAAAAATGATGGAAATGAAAAAGGAAGTCCATGCCATCAAAGCTGAAAAAGATCCTGAAAAGCAAAAGCAGATGATGGCTGAACATCACCACTCAATGATGAAGATGATGCAATTCATGCACAAAAACATGGAAGCAATGCCAATGCATAAGCAAATCAAGATGGCTGAACATCATCTGGAAATGATGGAAAACATGATGCCACAAATCAAACACAAAATGGCAGAAATGAAAGATAGCAATCAACAACATTCACACAAACATTAGGAGATAAATTATGAGTGATTTAGATCATAGAGTAGGCGTTAGAGAGCAAAACTTAGTTGTTCGAAACTTAAAGCTAAGCAATGTTACAGATGAGAATTGTGATCAATTAATAGCTGAAATTGATGAAATATTTGGTATTGATGAAGTGAGTTACAACATCAAGGAAGGTGAGATTCACCTTGCTTATGACGCTACCAATATTGACCTTGATGGTATTGAAGAAGTTATTCGCAAGCATGGTGCCGATGTTCATGATGATTGGTGGACACATACCAAAGAAAGCTACTACAAATTTGTTGATCAGAATGTTAAAGACAACGCTGCTCATAAACCGTGGAGTTGTCACAAAGTTCCTCCGGGTGCAAGTCGGAAAAATAAGTAAGCTTCCAAAGAGCTTGCTCAGTTAATAAGTTAGATGAGGAAAAAATGATGAAAACATCAAATATTAAAATCCTTCTGTTATTTGTGTTCGGTATCTTTTTAGCGGGTTGTTCCAATACTGCGTTTTATCATAAAAATATGATGAGGGGCCAAGTCGTTGAGCAATCTACGGATAGAACTCTGATTTGTATTGGTGCTAAACATGGCGCAGAGGTTGGACAAAAATACAATGTTATTCGATTTCATAATGTTATTGCGCCCAGTGAAGGTGATGATCCGTACACTATTGAAAAAGTAGGAACGGTACAAATTACTAAGATCGTAAATGATCACTTCGCGACGGTGAAATTACTATCAGGTGACATTGCTGCGAAAGATATGGTAGAGCTTGAAAAGTAATAAAGTGGTGGCGAAAGCCACCACAGGAGAGTGATGATGAAACTTAACGAAAAAGCTTTAGCGTTGGCTTGTGCAGCCGCCTTTGGCATTGTTTGGTTTGTTCAATAATGGTAATGGTGCTGCCTGATATGATGCCTAGTATGACGGGCGACACGTTGCATATTGACTGGAAAATTCTGGGCTGACAGTTGTCCTTTATAGGAGTATTTATTGGTGGATTCTTTTGGGTGTTATTTGCAGGTGTAACGGGAGGGGTTATAGCAAAGGTTTACAATAACCTGAATTCGAAATAGTAGTCACATTTAGATTGGTGGAAATAATTTAATTCACAACAGCGAACCCGTTTGATCAATCATTAATTGAATGACGCTAAGCAAGAATGAAAAACTTTTTTCAGTTTTAAATATGAAGTCTAAGGTGTGTCTTAATCACACCTTAGTTGTTGAATTGTAAGGTGAAATTAATTTTGTTTGGCACTCAATTTGCAGCATTAGTGAGAGACAATTAATTGACGAAGAGTATGTTTATGCTTCATATTGAAAACACTTTAATTAGCCAGCTCCAAAACTCATCTGTTTATAAATCAAGCTTAGAGGAACAAAAAACTAATAATAATGAGTTCTCTAATCTACTTATTAAGGCGATTGACAATGTAAATGAATTGCATCAAAAAGCAGGTAAAGCGACAAAAGAATTCGAGTTAGGGACAACAGACATTAGTTTAGCAGAGGTTATGATTGCAAGATCAAAAGCAGGAGTTGCTACTGAAGCCACTATACAAGTTAGAAATAAAGCAATAGAAGGGTACAAAGAAATTATGAATATGGCTCTATAAACTTTTAGTATGTTAGAGTAAACAACTAGAATTTATGATAGAAAGTCATCGTTTTATTTCGTTCATGTACGAAATTATCAAATGGACTTTCGTTCATGTAATTGTTATGGTGTACGAAAGGTATAGGTTTCGTACATATGAAAGTTGGTTTTGCACGAGTTTCGACTCAAGAACAAGATTTACAAGTTCAACTGTCCAAGTTGGACCGTTATGGTTGTGAGAAAGTATTTCAAGGGAAGCAAAGTGGTGCTTCGATTAAAAATGATGAGAAGTTAAAAGATCTCATAGATTTTATACGAGAAGGCGATGAAGTAATTGTTACTCGCCTTGATCGGCTTGGCCGATCATTAAAGACTATTCTCGAAGCTATTGAAAGTATCCATAAAAAAGGAGCGTGTTTAAATATCATCGACGGTTCTCTCAATACTAAAAATGACAATCCATTTGCCACCGCCATGATCAACCTATGTGGGGTATTCGCTCAACTTGAGCGGGATCTTATAAAAGCCAGAACCGCAGAAGGCCGTGAAGAAGCAAAAGCTAAAGGCAAACACATGGGCAGGTTGCCTGCATTGTCAGACAAACAAGCGAAAGAATTATATAAAGATAAATTAAACGGTGAATCGATCTCAGCATTAGCAAAAAAATATTCTGTTAGCCGCCCTACAGTTCACCGTACTTTAGAAAGAGTGGAACAAAAGAAATAATAAATAAAAGGAGATGTTATGTGGTCTGATAAAGAATCAAAAATTGATTTCTTAAATTTTAATGAAACGGCTGAGTCGATTAAAGATCTTATAACTGAAAAGGAATTAATGCCTATTAGCATTGGTGTCTTTGGGGATTGGGGCGCAGGAAAATCTACCATTCTTGAACTTACCAAAGCATCTTTGGAAACTGATGAACAAGAATATATCCAAGTACATTTTGATGCATGGACATTCCAAGGATACGATGATGCTAAAGCAGCACTATTAGAAACAATCGCATCTACTTTAGTTAAAAAAGCAGCAGACGATAAAAACCTAAGTGCAAAAGCAAAAGAGTTTGCTGGACGAATAGATAAGATCAGACTGATGGGGCTGCTAATGGATGGTGGTGCAGCATTAGCGGGTATACCAACTATGGGTGGTATACAGAAGATCATGGGGCTATTCAGTGGTGGCGAAGATGGTGAACTTGATGTTGGTGATATTAAAGATGCTGTAGATGGTGCTAAAGATGTCGCTAAGAAAAACAAAGGTCTAATCAAAGATAAGAAATCATTCTCACCACCAAAAGAAATTAAAGAATTCCGAAAAGCATATTCAGATCTGTTAAAGGAGTTTGATAAGCCTCTTATTGTCTATGTCGATAATTTAGATCGCTGTTCTCCATTTAATGCCATTTCAACCCTTGAGGCTATCAGACTATTTCTATTTTTACCAAATACCGCATTTGTTATTGCTGCCGATGAAGACATGATCCGCTTGGCAGTACCTGAATATCACAAAGGTGCATCTCAACGACATCAAACTGATTATTTAGACAAGCTTATTCAAATTCCTGTGCATGTACCAAGACCCGGCGTTCTTGAAATAAGGGCATATTTAATGATGCTCACCGCCCAAGATCACGGCGTTACCGATACTCAGTTAGAAACGATAAGATGCGCCCTTGAAGAATCACTAAGGCTGTCGTGGAAACAACCACAAATTACCGTTGACGAGCTACTTCAAGATCAAGCGATTGAAAAGCATTCAGAACTCAGAAGTAAATTTGTAGTTGCAGAACAGTTAGCTCCACTATTAGCTGAATCCACAAACATTAACGGCAACCCTCGCATTGTTAAGCGATTACTCAATCAAGTGAAGATGAGAAAGAAAACCGCTCACCGTCGAGGAATGCAGCTTGATGAAAAAACTATCACTAAGCTGGTCATTTTTGAGAGGTGCTTAGGCACTCAGGCTACCAATAAGCTTTATGAATTAATTGATAAGGAAAAGGGATTCCCAAAAGTATTGGCGGATCTCGAAAATTCAGAAGTTGAATTTGACGAAATTAAGTTACCTGAAGAGTGGAAGCTAGACCTAGCTTTTATTGATAAATGGTCAAAATTACCTCCAATGTTTACTGAGATGGATTTGACTCCAGCGGCATATCTGAGTCGAGAAAGCATTCCAATGGGCGCTGTAAATGCGGTAATGTCTGGAGCCGCTCAAAAACTTGTAGAAGAATTAATGAAGCAAAAGGTTAGGGTCAGTGGCGTTAACTCTACAGCTATTACCACAACACCGAAGGAAGAATATATGTCAGTCATGGATGGTTTGATTGAAAACTTTAAGTTGATTGGTGATTGGACCGAAAGACCAACAGGCATTTATGGAGCGGTACTACTTGCCAAGCAGGATGAAAAATGTTGCTTAAGTCTTCTTACATTTTTAAAAAGCTTGCCCCGTCAAAGATGGCTTAATCCAATTTTAAAAGAATTAGAGGGAACTAAGTAATATGGGTACGTCCGCATCGTCAACAGGACCGAATAATAAGAGTCCGCTAATTCCATCTTGGGCAGAGCAAGGAGATCCCGTCACAATAGAACCTGCATCAGGTACTGATGGGGATGATCAAACTGGCTCTGATAATAATCAAGCTGATGATCAGAATGACAATAGCAATGATATTGACAATGACAAGGTTCAACAAGAAATCGGTGGTTCACCCACAGCAACACTGCCTCCAAATAGGTTTGCCAGTGCCAGAAGAGCATTTGGTAAATATGCACAAACAGGTGGCTCAACCTCAGATCTAAGGCGTTCATTAAAAAATTACTCTAGAAAAGGCTCTGGCGGAGGTAAAAGCACAAGCCGGAGACTAGCAAGCGGCATAACTGCGGGTTCTGGATTGCTTGGTGTCATGCGTGGCGACACCGTAACGGTTAATAATCAAAGCTTATCTTTAGGTGATCTAACTGGGCTATCGACTGACCAAGCAATTGACAAAATTGCTAGCCATTTAGCGCCTGATAATGCCGATTCGGATGCTGTTAGAGTGGCGTTAGACTACGCGTTGGAAGAAGCACTACCCGATACTGAAGAATTTGATCCTAACAGTTTTACCGACGAAGTTATCCAAGAAGCAATTGGCTGTTATTTAACTGATCTCATATTTCAAGATGTCGTAGAAGGCATGGGCAGAGCTTGGTTTCATGTTGAGCCAGCAAGCAAGCATCATCAAATGGAAGTTGAATTAAGGGAATTAATAAAAGTGATCACACAAGAACAGTTAGATAAAGTAACTAATGGCAACCCCAGTACTATCAGTAAGGAAAATATTACTAAAATTCAAGCCGATGCTATTGCCATGACAGTTGATGAGTGGGAGAGCTTTGATGACTAATTTTTATTTTAATCATGACCCAGCTAACTTGCCTGATTTTTCTGATGATTGTCATCCTGTCCAGATGTTCCATACGCATCAAAATGACATCACTAAGCACAGCTTAGTGTCAAAACAATTACTACAAACAGTTCGTGACTTAGGATTGAATGTAGATGCTGATGCAGTAGATCTGATAACAATTGCAACTGCCGTTACCGCCGCTGATACGTTTGAATTGAGGGATAATGCAGAAAATGCATGGGCTAGGAAAATGCATTTGCATGTTCCTGTTACCGATGAATATATGTGGAATTTTGTAGAGCCTGAACTAAGTTCTTTGCTCAACTTTCTTACAGGCGATCAATGGCAGTTTACTTTTGAAAAAACAACTATGGCAATGCCAGCTCCTAAAACAAGTGAGCAAGCGAAAGCAAAAGCAAAATCATTAATTGGACTCAACTCAGTCTGCCTTTTTTCTGGTGGCCTTGATAGCGCAGTTGGTGCAATTGACATTTTAAATGGAGAGTCAGACTTAAAACCACTTTTGGTTAGTCATGCCTATCGTGGTGATGGTGCGAAACAGGAAGATATTAAGCAATTATTATCCCCGCCATTCGGCGAATTGTCCTATTCAATGTCTCCCCATATTATTAAGCATTTAGAAGGTAAAACTGACATTAGCATGAGGGGAAGAAGCTTCAACTTCCTAGCTATGGCGGTACTTGGTGTATCTGCCTTAAGAAATGCTAATTGCGATAGCAGTATTGAAACTATTGTCGTCCCTGAGAATGGCTATATCTCAATAAATCCACCGCTAACCAGAAGACGGATTGGTAGCCATAGTACTAGAACAACTCATCCTAATTTTCTAAGCAGGCTTGAGTCTTTGCTTAGAGACACTGGGTTTCATGTCAAATTTGTAAACCCCTATCAATTCAAAACTAAAGGTGAAATGTTAGCGGAATGTGTTGATCAAGACGCAATTAGAAAAGCAGTTCCTCTGAGTGTTTCATGCAGTCATTGGCACAGAGAACATAAACAGTGTGGGCATTGTGTACCTTGTCTTATTCGAAGAGCGTCAGTTTTTCATGCTGGTTTTACACATGATGCACCATACAAGACGAAGCGGTTGAAAGGGCTTATCAAAGAAAAAGATACTCGTGATGATCTTCAAGCAGTTCAAACTGCCATTATTCGGTTGAAGCAGACAGATAATTATCGTTCTTGGCTACGAATGTCGGGGCCGATACCGCAAGATAAACATATACGAGAAAAATTAGAATCAACGATCAAGCGAGGATTAGCAGAGGTTGAATTATTTCTCCAAGCGGATAAATCATCATGATGGATCTTCATTGCCATGTTGATTTATATCCAGATCATCAAGAGGTATTGAACGACATAAAAAGCAGTAATTATTACGTGCTATCAGTAACTACGGTGCCTTCAGCTTTTGAAGGTACTGTCCAGTTAACAAGTGGTATTAAACACTGTAAAACGGCTTTGGGGCTGCACCCTCAACTTGCTCATCTAAGAAAAAATGAATTAGCATTATTCGATAAGCTAGTTGATAGAACTAGATATATTGGAGAAATTGGACTAGATGGTTCAAAAGGTTATGCTGAGCACATAGAAGATCAGTTGTTTATATTCAAACATATTCTCAATAAATGCCAGTCTCGTAAGGGTAAAGTATTAACGATTCATTCTCTTAACGCGATTGAAGAAACATTAGATTGCCTAACTCAATATCCTGACGCTGGAAAACCTATCCTACACTGGTTTTTAGGCTCAAAAAAACAACTAGCAAGAGCTTTAGAGCTTGGTTGTTTTTTTTCGGTTGGTCCAGCAATGATTCACTCTAGCCGAGCTAAAAAAATCATTTCGTGGATACCTAACGACAAAATACTACTTGAAACGGACGGCCCATTTGCAAAAGTTGCCGGGAGAATACAGTTCCCATCCGATGTTATGAGTGTTGTCGAGTATTTATCTCAGCAATGGGGGGTAGCGCAAGAATCAGTTGTTTCTCAGTTGGAGTATAATTTAAAAAATGTAGTTAGTAGCTAACTCAAGGGTAATCAATTTGGCTTAATAATTGGATGTTTAATGAATTAGATAATAATTGTAAAGGCTCAAGAGATACATCTAAATATCCAAATCAATGTATTCATTGTGTTTCGCAAAATGCCTAAAGCCTTTATTGTGTGTTTGGTATTAGTTGTAGCCACTCTTAATTAAGAGCATCATATAGTAAGACTTTCTATATGATGCTCAAATATTGACGTAACAAGTTACATTTTTCAATGTCGGTAGGAGAGGCGACAAATATCGCTATTGCTGAAACTGCATGTGCCTAAAAGGCTTACTAGTTAAAGTATATTAGCTAAATAGCAACCTCTTAACATCAGGTTTCATTTTTGATATCAATACATTAATTTGTGCTTCAGCATCCTTTTTTTCCAAGCCTCTATATTCTTCCTTAACCTTAACAATTTCTTCAATCAACTCGCTCTTGGATGATTCATATTTACCACGAGATCTTCCTTGAAATTTTTTAACCCTTTCTTCTTTTTCTTTAGTCAGTTGAAGATTAAGTTCCTCGAAAAACACTTTTATATCATCAAAGCGCCTCAAGCTGGTAACATTAGTATGTTTAATCCCTGCTTTTTTAGACGCCTCTCTCATAGAAAATGTGTAAGATTTTTTCTTTTTGAAATCTCCTTTTAAACGATGCCTGCTAATATATTCCCTTTTTTCTTCTTTAAGAGTTAAAAAAGCCTGATATATCTTATGAGAACAATTCTGGTCTGAGACCCAGTCAGGTTTTTCGTCTGTTTTTTCTTCAAAGTAATTTAGCATACGAAAGAAGCCCTTTTAGCAATAATCAGTGTTAATGTATCCAATATCTTGTGCTTGGGATCGAGGCTTTTTATATGCTTAAAAGCATTGTGAACCAGCTCAAATGATTCCTTCAGAAATGCTTTTGGAATTGATTCACTATCATTTAGCAAAGCTACATCTTTCATAATTGCAAAGTATATATAGTCAATGTTCGTATGCTGGGTCAGGTTGTTGCTACAACCCAAACAATATTTAGGAGCAGCTTTTTCCCTTCTAGGTATGCCATTTTCTGCGCACTTAGCTCTTGCTTGATTTCGTCTCTTAAGCAAGCAGTATCCCCACGGACTAGCCTTAATAGATACAAACTCGGATGAAATAAATTGGTTCAACTCTGCTTCAAAGCTTTTCAAGTTAACAACCTTGGTTTTCTTAAATGCGCGTCTTAAATAGCTAGATAACTTTCCGGCATAACCTTGACCTTTTTTCTCTATGAACGATTTTACTACTGAGTTTATAACATCGATCTTTGCTTTGTCATTGATTGGTCCATTAGCTTTATCAGCTACATATGCCAACCACATAGACGGACTAATATGCTTAAATTGGCTTCTTATCATCCAGCCTACATCACCATCAAATCTTCTATAGACAGCTTCTGCCCACATGTGCCTTAAGGCATGTGGGGTAGGGTAGATACAATCAGCAACCAATTCACTTGAAAGCTGCTTTGTCAGTGTCGCAACAGGTTTATCGGTAATTTGGCTGATGAATGACTTAGTTTCTTCACTAAAGTTTTCATCAAGAATTGACATTAATTCAGAGGAAAGTGTGCGATCTCTATACCTTATGACCCAGTTGTTTTTTGCTTTACAGTCATTGCTCATTAAGTGGAATGCGACTACTGGCAGCTCCTTTCTTACTCTAGCTCTTGCTTTTTTCAGCATAGGATCTTGATCAAACTGTTCCCACTTTTCATCGATATACTTTTTCTCCAACTCTTTGAGCTTTTTGAAATCGTGATGAGATAAACATTCACCATCTTTAGTTTTTTTCTTAAGAGCTTCCAACATCTCTATTTGCTCAATTATATTGAAAGGTTCATAGTAAGTTGCAAAATGTACCCACATAGATTGAACAGCTCTTTGTAATGGAGTGGCTGAAGCACTAGGCTTTTTGTTTGAGCTTTCAACAGCGTAAAGGCATGGTAAGTGATTCTCACTACTAAGAAAGTCCCTCATTAATCTAATTTTTGAGAAAGCGCTATATGTGATTTCACGGTTTAGCAGTTTATCTCCGTGTGTCTTTGGTATTACCCAGTTAACCATGTAACGGTTAGGGAAGCGCTCTTGATCTATGAAGTCTAGATTGTCTTCAACTTTTATTGCATTAAAGTTAAAGCCAAACTCGCTTTCTCTCCAGCCGAGGTTAGAGGCTATATCAGTGAAACCTGCCGCTAAGACTTTTCTATAAAATTGGATTATATAGCCGTTCTTTGATCCTGTAGGCTCATCTAGACCTATTTCTATGTAGAAATCTTTAACGGGAAGCTGAGGCTTTTTATTCAAACCTATACATTTGATTGTTTCCGTATATGAGGAAATGACCTTATCGTAATTGAGATCGTCATTATCCATCTCATCGATCCAATATTTTATTTTTTCGTGATTCTCTTCGTATACGAGGTGATCACAAATGAAATGTAACTTATCAACTTGGCTCTCAGTTAAGTCTTTTATATCAAGATGAGCAAAAAAACTTACTCTGTTATCTCTATCCAACCGACTCATCAGGTTATTATATTTGGTAAAATAAGCTTGAAAACGAGCTTCAACCATCGATTTCAAAGCTTTAGTTTTTTCGAGATTAGTGCCTCGCTTTTGGGCTATTTCTTCAGGAGGTAAATTTAATAAACATAGACTTACATAGGCTTTTGTATCCGGTTTTACAGGCCAGCCTGCTTCCTCCACTAACTCTCCTGAATCTTGAAAAGTGTCATAGAGTGCTCTAGCCAAAGCATAATGTTTATTGAAAAATGAAGCACAGTGTTCTATGTAATACTTGCCATAGTCTAATTTCAAATAGTTGAAAGACTTCCCTGCCTTCCAATCTTTCAAAGATATTTCACCAGAAGAGAGATTTTCGATAACTTGCTTCTCAGCGTGGGTAATACCTTTAGCATTAACACTTGAGTGAACTAGCGAAAAATCACTTCTAGCTAAAGTAGACTGTTTAATGTCATTTAGTGAGGCGTAAACTCTGTAAATAGCATAAGATTTGAAATTGAGCGTTTTGAGTATCCGCCCCTTGTCATAAGTGTGGGTCAATAAATACTCAATATAGTGTACAAGATTTTGTTTATTAATAATCTTAGTGTTATTTTCGACTAAGAAGTGTGCCAACAGACAAAGTCCATTGAACGAGGCTCTATAAGATTCTATGCTAGTAAAGCCTTGTGATGCTTCCAACCAATAAACCTTAATCGCAATGATGGCTTCCTCAGCTTGATATCTAAAAGTAGTGGAGCTTTTCAATAGCTGATAGAGAGATGAAAAGTTAAAAGTTAATTTTTGCCTCTCAGATTCAAAGTTCCACTCTAGGCTCAAGAACTCATTATTAAAGCTATTTAATCGAGCAGAAAGTTGTGCTTGTAATTCCTCATAATCTAACCCTGCAATCGCTGGAGAATGATGAGTCATTGGATATTGTGCTTTCATTAAGCTACTCCTCCTTGTAACTCATTTTCAAATAGGTTGGGCAGCTTGCTTTCTAGCTCTTTGTGCTTTTTATACATTGCTGAAAGAAGAGACTTATCCGAAAAACGTTGAAGTGTATCTTCTATCCATAATGTCCTCGGTAATACTTCTGATTCAAAAAAAGGTAGATTTCGCTTAGCGAGTAAAGAACCAAACTTCTGCACTTGGCTGAGATAGTGGATCATATTAAGGGCAGATTCTTGAGTTTCTACAACTATGTGCTCTCCAAATCGGTCATCTTCAACCTCAGCATCAATAGCAACACCTAGTGTGTTTATTTTATATGTATCATCTTGAGAAGCTTTTCGTAGCGATGTTTGTAGCTGCATATCACGAGCCTTCTTCAATACCTTGTCGATGCTAGGTTTATAAAGGTTCTCAGATATGTCATTCATTACTAGTCTCGATACGCGACCTCTTTGATTGACGGCATCTTTGTTGTTTTCTCCTATGTAGCTTAGTTTTTCAACTCTTGCATTATGGGCATTTTGGTTTATGAGGTCTCCTTCTCGGTATTTATCATACCGACTATGAACTGATGAATTCTTGATATGAGAGAGTTTAAAAAGCGAAACAGGTACGGTGTCATGATATTTCTGATTATATACTTTTCTATAGTCGTCAATTTCATCTCTGTGATTATAATAGAAAGAATCAAAAACTGGAGCTTTTGACTTATCAAGAGCAAGGTAAGCCTTTAAGAATATTGGGTCGATGTTTCTTTTTTGATGTTCATCGATAATTAGCTTGTTTATAATTTTGTCATCCAAAATACGGGTAAGTAATGCGGCATAACTAGGTTTTGCATCACCTTCATTATTTCGTGTTATATATCTAATAGAAGGAATATTATTATTAGAAAATAAGTTCTCTCTCGACTTTTCTACACTTGTAAAATAACTTTCTAATGCTTTAGATTCGACTAATTGACCATCTAAAATGGGGTGACTATGTATAGTATCACTTCTGGGCTTGTACGATTGACTGAAAATAGAAATCAGGCTTCCTGAGTTATTATACTCGCGAATAAACTGCCCAATCTTTCCGTTGCTGACATCACTAGGCTGTATACATAATGTTGATATTATCCATGCAGCAAGAAGTTCTTCTAAAGGATTGGTAGTCTGCAAATGGTTTGGATTAAAAAGCAGTGGACAATTAAAATTCTGTTTTTGTTGAATATTATTTTCTGAATACTGTAATGGTGGCTGAGTTAATGGTGAAGCTGAAAGCTTTTGTTCAAGCTTTGAAAACATCGCTTTATTGAATGTGTCTAACTTAAGAATTCTATAAGTTGTAGATCCATCTTTCTCTTTCGGCTTACAGAATTCATAGTGCTTATGAACCAGCCAAAATAGGTTACTTGAGTACTTTCTTCTCGAATGCGTTGTGACTTCATTAAACAGTTTGTCTTTTTCTATTGTTTCTACCTGTGAAATATCAAGGTTCGAAGTGTCAATCAATGAATATCCATTCATTGATTTAAAAGTTAGGATAGAATTGACCTCATGTTTTGCAGATAAAAGTAGTTGAAGAACAGTACCTACGGTTATTTTAAAGCTATCCATTAAAATCTTGGCGCTCTCTAATTTTAAGTAAGATTGTTCGCCCATAATTGGTCTTATCCAAGGTAAGCTAAACCATGAGCTTAAAGTGACCTGTATTCTGCCTTCTGCTTCACTTAAAGTTGTGTTGCTTAGTAGCATTCTCAAGTAATAGTATTGCTCATCTGATAGATGCAATGAGCCTAAACCATGTTTAATTATGGAAATTAATTTGTCTAGCCCGGTAGACTGAGGCAAGAGATTGCGTTCATTTATACAGTATGCCTCGTATTGACTTAGAACGTCATATCGAGCAAGCGGGTCAATTACATAGGTATTTAGCCAAATCAGAAAGTCTCGTACACTTCTGACATGAGATCGTGTTTTTGCTAGCTCATCAAAGTAATCAGATATCATCCCATCTGCGATTGCTAGAAAAATAGCTTCAGAAAATGAATTGAAAATCTTTTCGTTAGGCCCAAGAAAGTGTTTGTTTCCTAAATTGTCAAAAATAGCAATTCGTCTTGGACGAGGATCTACTATTTCTGGTTTGTTTGGTAATAGTGCCTTGAAACCTTCTTTGCCCGCTTTTCTAATAACATCAATATAATTTATTTCATCATTTGCAGCGACCTCTGACACTGAGAAAATATGTGGATTTTCTTCTAAATTCTCAATCATGATGCTTTCTCCACAATGTTCATATAATCTCGCATGATGATATAGCGAGTTGAGTTTTTGTATGCATTACCATGTCGATCCAGTGAATGCCCTAAAGCATTCGCAACTTCTCTTAGTGCGTCATTTTTACCATTACCTTCCTTAATTTTCTTGTCGTATAGTAAAGTTGCAAATGTATGACGTAAGCAATGGAACGAGTGATACTCTTTTAAGCTTGAAATTATTTGTTTTAAGTGTCTGAATACAGTACTTGCATGCTTTGTGGATATCGCCTTACCTAAATGACCATTCGAAGCATTCAAAAGTAAAGTGTCTGGTTCGGGGGACTTGCTTAAAGCAAGAATGTCTGCGCGCTCTGTTTCTTTGTATAGTTCAATGTCTCTCATCATTTTTCGTGGAATGTACAAAAACCTTGATTTGCCACCTTTTGTATATTTTGATCTCAATTGATATTCAAAATACTCAGTTCTAACAGGGTAACGAGAGGTATCATCTTCTTCTCGTCGGTACTGTTTGATAAGGTCATTAAGCCCGCCTTTACCATGTAGCATCAAACCTGCACATTCTTTAGCTCTTAAACCTAATCTATAACCACATTGGATGATTAGATTGTCAGCTTTGCTTTTCGAAGCAAACAATAGCTCATTTATAGAATTTGAATTAATGTATTTGATTTGAAAGTTATTAGCTTCTTTATTTAGCAGTTTCTTTCTTACTTCTTTTTTTATTCTAATTGAGCGTTGATTTGTTATTCCTAAATAAGTAAGGAAGTTGTAGTAGGCAGTGATAGCTGACTTCATACCTTTTAATGTTGTGTATGTAGATATTTGATCAGGGTACTCATGATTGAGAAATAAGCTAATATCTTCATTGTCTGCTAATTCCGTGCAATGTTCTAATTCGTCATAAGGTAAAGAATTTGATTCACAATATTCTAGATACTTTAGTATGTGACCTAGGTAAGTAGTTTCGGTGTTACTAGACACGTCATGTCGAGTTAGGATAGTTTTTTCTTCAAACTCAGAGTTCTTAAACCGACTTCTGGTTGATATTTTTTTGAAAGAGAAGACTGTTCCTGTGCGGGCTAAATCTATTGAAAATAGTAAAGGTAAGACAACTAAATTACCTTCGTTATCATAAAAAACATGTAACTCTTCGAATAGCTCTCCATCAATAGTGATATTTTTATATTTAACTTTTTTCATTTATTGCTCTTAACTTTTATATTGATTATCTTAGTACTATACGTACAAAAATGGTAGTTAAGATAAGTGTTGCATAAAGGACTGCTTTTATGCAGCAGTCGAGATGAGGGACAATCCTGAGTTGGCTAAAGTGCCAATGGCGATTGGCGGCAATAGCAACCGTGGGGTTTTGGCGACATCGAACTATATTGCTCGTGAATATGGTGTACGTGCTGCTATGTCGAATTATCAGGCTAAAAAGCTGTGCCCGCATTTGCGCATCGTGCCTGGGAGAATGTCACTCTATAAAGAAATCTCGCAGCAGATCAGAGCCATTTTTGCCCGTTATACCGATTTAATTGAACCCTTGTCTTTAGATGAAGCTTATCTTGATGTGACGGACTGCATCCAATGCAAAGGCAGCGCAACTTTAATTGCTCAACAAATTCGTGATGATATCTTTAAAGAAACGGGTTTAACTGCCTCAGCTGGGGTGGCGCCGATTAAGTTTTTGGCGAAAATTGCCAGCGATGAAAATAAACCAAACGGCCAATTTGTGATCACCCCTGATAAAGTGGATGCATTTATTGAAGATCTACCACTTAAAAAAATCCCCGGTGTAGGTAAGGTGACAATGCAAAAATTGCTTGCCCATGGCTTTGAGTTTGGTCGCGATATCAAAAATGCCGATGAAACATTATTAAAACAAAAGTTTGGCAAACTAGGCGATATGTTATGGCGTCGTTGTCATGGGATTGATGAGCGCCGCGTTGAAACTGACAGAGTGCGTAAGTCAGTGGGGGTTGAAACCACTTTTGAAAAAGATACTGCTGATATTGATGTATTGAAAATGCGTATTATCAAACAATTATTACCCGAGCTCAAAATTCGAGCCAGTAAATATCTAGACGAGCAACACATCATAAAACTGGGAGTCAAAGTGAAATATTTCGACTTTCAACTAGTTAGTAAAGAATGCCAGTTTGATAAGTTAGACAGTGCTTTATTTTGCCAATTATTAACGGATTTACTTGAACGGCATCAAGGTCACAAAGCCGTTCGATTGATTGGCATTCAGGTGGGGTTATCGGCTAAAGAAACAAGCCATAACCAAATGCACTTATTTTCTAGTTAGCTGCAGGTTCTAGTTAGCAGCAGGGCAGCTACCGTGATAAAAACCGTTGTCGTGTTGAATTATCATGTAGGTTAAGGCTGTACCCTCGTTGTCATGGTACCAACTAAACTCTATTTCTAGACCGCTAACAATAAATGTGCGGCTGATCTCTATGGCATCTTTAAAGCCATCTACTGCGTTTCCGAAAATTGCTTCTATGTCTTCCACTCTTGTGTCTTCATCAAAATAAAAAGTGTGTTCGCGGAAAAAAATGCCATTAGTATATGGCTTAAAAGCATGAAAGCCGTCAGCAAAATTTAAAAATAGGCGAGTGAGATTATTGTCTTCTAGAGTGAGAGAATAGCCGCTGTTAAAGCATTTTCTGTACTCTGTTTTATTGGGGTCCCCTTTATTTTTTGTTAGGGCCAGTGCGCCGAATAAGTGAACATCCAGGTAAAATTTCATATTAGTTTAAATGTGATTTGGCTCTGGTTAGTTTAAACAGGTGAGTGGAGTGAAGCAAAAAAATTGCCGCCAAGGATAATATCAGCTTTGGCGGCAATAGTTAGGTTTTTAAGAAACGAATACCTTAAGCACTTTTTACGTAAATGCGCTCTTCCCATGGCAGGAGTTCTAGTTGTTCCCCTTTTTTACTGGTATCGAATTCGCCGTTATCAAATACCTTATGGCCGTTCACATAAGTTTGTTTCACTTGCGCTTTAAAAGTTTGGCCTTCAACTGGACTCCAACCACATTTATATAAGATATTGTCTTTAGACACAGTCCAAGGCGAGTCCATATCTACAAGTGTAAAATCGGCTTTATAACCTGGACGAATATAGCCTCGGTCTTTAAAACCATAAAGCAGTGCAGGGTTATGGCACATCTTTTCAACTATCTTCTCAAGAGTAAGATAACCTTGTAGATGAAGCTCAATCATGACAACCAATGAGTGCTGCACAAATGGGCCGCCCGACATTGCTTTGAAGTACGTATTTTGTTTTTCTTCTAAAGTATGTGGTGCATGATCAGTGGTAATGATATCGATGCGGTCATCGTTAATCGCAGCAATAAGCCCTAAACGGTCTTGCTCAGTTTTGATGGCAGGGTTCCACTTAATTAAGGTTCCTTTTTCTTCGTAATCGCTGTCGTTAAACCATAAGTGATGCACACTGGCTTCAGTTGTGATGCGCTTTTCTTCAAGTGGAATATCATTGCGGAACATCGCCGCTTCTTTCGCTGTGGTCAGGTGTAAAACGTGTAAACGTGCATTGTGTTTCGTGGCTAAGCGAATTGCACGTTCGGTTGCTTTAACACACGCTTCTTCAGAGCGAATAATAGGGTGAAATTTAACAGGTACGTCTTCGCCATATTCAGCTTTAAACTTTTGTTCGTTCTTGTGAATAATACCTTCGATTTCAGCATGGATAGCAATGATGTTCTTACTCTTTGAAAAAATCTTATCTAAGGTTTCTTCACTGTCAGCAAGCAAGTTTCCAGGGCCTGCAAAGTACAAACCGTCGTCAGATAAACAAGAGTAGCCAGTGGTATCTGTGTCTAGTAGCACGTCAACATTATCGTTATTCAGGCCCATATAAAAGTCATAATTCGCCAGAGATTTGGTTGCAGCTAACGCGTTTTTAGCTTGCCAAACTTCATGGTTCAATACGTTTGGACGAGAATTTGGCATATCAATATAGGAAGTAACACCACCTGCTACGGCGGCTTTTGATTCGCTTTCCATATCGGCTTTGTGTGTTACACCTGGATCTCTAAAGTGAACTTGACCGTCAATCACACCGGGTATTAAGTACTTACCTTTCGCATCAATAATGAGTGCATCGGTGTATTCAGGCATGGTTTTACCAATGTAAATAAAACGGTCTTGCTCAATAGCTACGCTGCCGTTGAATGTTTTTCCTTCATTAATAATCACAGCATTTGTGATGATAGTAATCGCCATAATCTTTCACTTTTCTTGGTAATAATCGTTGATAAGAAAGCGAGTAGCTCTCTGTATACTTTGGTTTGGTGGTTTTGTTATATTGTAACATTTTAATTTGTATCTATCTTCAATGAACAAGATTTTTTAAGCGGTAATGAACAATTTCACTCTGACGTAAAAGTTGTTATTCCCTTGAATGATTAATTCAATGTTTGAAATACAATAACCCTATAACTTATGGGGTGACTAAAATCTTAATTTGAAATTGTAAATTTCGTGTTAAGGTGAAGGAGCGTAAAAATACCAGTCTTCTTAATTAAGTAAGCTATTTCTAGGCAAGAAAAACTGGTCGATAGCACCGCTGACGCGTCCTGCTACCGCTGAGGTACCTACATCCATGTAGGCAAGGCGAAAATTTTGCGATTTAGTTGTTCTAAATAAGAAATTTTTAACGTAGCTAGCGTCAGTTTTAATCCCTAAAAATGATTAAGTATTATTGAAGATTGGTATTCATAATAACTGAGAAAAGGAGTATCTGATGCAGTCTATTTTGATTGTATTATTTGGTATTGCCGGCATGCTATTTGGCTGGTTTGTCTATTCTAAGTTCATCGCCACGAAGATTTTTAAAATGGACGATAACTTTGTTACCCCAGCCCACGAGCTTAACGATGGGGTTGATTATGTGCCAACCAATAAACTGGTACTTTGGGGGCATCACTTTACCTCTGTGGCAGGGGCCGCCCCGATTGTTGGGCCTGCGATTGCAGTATATTGGGGGTGGGTGCCTGCTGTTCTTTGGGTGGTATTTGGTACTATTTTCTTTGCGGGTGTGCATGACATGGGCGCACTTTGGGCAAGTACACGCCATAAAGGTAAGTCAATGGGCGCACTATCTGAAAGCGTGATAGGTAAACGTACACGCGTGTTGTTCATGATTGTGGTGTTCTTGTTGCTGCTTATGGTTAACGCGGTATTTGGTGTGGTTATCGCCAACTCATTAGTGGCAAACCCGAGTGCAGTCGTGCCTGCTTGGGCGGCTATAGTTGTCGCACTCATTATCGGCCAGTTATTAAAGCGTCAGATCCCGCTTATTCCACTGTGCGTGATTGGTGTTGCAGTACTTTATGCAACGATTTTCATGGGGGCAGAAATGCCGGTGTCATTACCAACAGAAATGTTTGGCTTAACTGACAAAGCGAACTGGATAGTGATTTTATTCATCTATGCGGCAGTTGCATCACTGTTACCTGTTTGGATGTTATTACAGCCTCGTGACTTTATTAATGGCATGCAGTTGTTAGTGGGTTTAGTGTTACTTTATGGCGCCGTATTTGTGGTGATGCCAGATATCACCGCACCTGCATTCAATACACAAACCGCCATCGATACGCCGAGTATTATTCCGCTGTTGTTTGTCACCATCGCGTGTGGAGCGGTATCAGGCTTCCATGGCATTGTGTCGTCTGGTACGAGTTCTAAACAGCTTGATAAAGAAACAGATGGCCGTTTTGTTGGTTACTTGGGTGCGGTAGGTGAAGGCTGTTTAGCACTGATCACATTAGTTGCCGTAAGCGGTGTTATGTTAGCGGTGTCACCAGAAGAGTGGCACGAAATTTATAGCCATTTGGGGGCGGGAAGTGTGAGCGCCTTTATTACGGGTGGATCAAACCTTATCAGTGAAGGGTGGGGCTTCTCTGCTGAAATTGCAGCGACCTTACTGGCAGTAATGGTAGTGCTATTTGCCGGTACGACTATGGACTCTGGCGTGCGCTTACAGCGATATATCATCCAAGAGTGGGGCGATATTTATAACATTGGTGTGCTTAAGAATGGCTTAGTCACAACCTTTGTTGCTGTTGCGTGCTGTTTACTGCTTGCATTCGGTGCCGGTGGTGCATCGGGTACGGGTGGCATGGTGCTATGGCCGCTATTTGGCTCAACCAACCAAATCTTAGCAAGTCTAACTTTACTCGTACTGTCTGTGTACTTAATCAAACTAGGTCGACCGGCTAAATATACGCTTATTCCTATGGTATTTGTGATCTTGATGGCTTTCTTCGCGGGCTTAATTAAGCTGGTAGAATACTACGAGAAAGGCAACTGGTTGTTGGTGGTCTTAGACTTAATTGTTTTAGTAGTCAGTGTCTTGGTGATGCTTGAAGCTTGGTCGGTAATAGGCAAACACAAGCGGAATAAAAGCAGCGATGAAGGCGAAACTGCGAATTAATCTCAATTGCTAGAAATAGTAAAGTAAATAACCGATAATTGGCCCTAATTGAATAACAAAAAGGGCCTTTTTTATGTCTTTCCCTCTCGCGATTGCTTTTAACGGTAATCTTCCAACTGACGCAGACGCTGTCATTGTGATCACCGGCAATGTTGAAGATTTAGGTCAAGCAGAACTAAATGAAATTGTTGCACCTGCACTGGCAATTGATGCGCGCATTAAACAAAAAGCATCATTACTATTTGCAGAAAACTTACCGGGCAAACGTCTTATTGTGGCACCAACTGGGCCATTAACACGTGATTATGATGATGTACGTCGTATCTTCGAAGCAGCTAAAAGTGCTATCACCGAAGCTAAAGCGGCAGGTGTTACTCAGCCTGTGTTACAGCTTGCCTCTATTGCTGATGATGCACGTTACACGCAAGCTTTAGAAGTCGCGTTTTTAGGTATGTGCCAAGCATTATGGCAACCTCTTGAAGCAAGAGAATATCACGGTGAGAGCATTGAGCCAGTTAAGCAGGTATTTTTAGCGGGCGCTAGCGAAGAGCAAGTTAAGCAGTTAAATGCCATTGCAGCAGGCCAGTATGCGGCAAGAGATTTATGTGGTACTGAGCCAGAGCGTATGGCACCACCTAAATTTGCTGATTACTGTGTTGAGCTGTTAAAAGACTCAGTGGTCGATGTTGAAGTGATCGACAGCATTGACACAATCAACACAGACTATCCAATGTTAGCGACCGTTGCGCGCGCATCTTATGCGGTAGAGCGCCATCATCCTCGTGTTGTGAAAATGACCTATGAGCCTGAAGGAAGCGTTGAAAGAACCTTACTGTTCGTAGGTAAAGGCTTAGTGTATGACACAGGTGGTGCAGACCTTAAAGTCGGTGGCTTCATGGCAGGTATGAGCCGTGACAAAGGCGGTGCAGCATCGGTGGCAGGTTTCATGAAAGCGGTTGCTGATTACCAACCTAAAGGCGTTAAAGTAATCGCTTATTTAGCGGTTGTTCGTAACTCAATTGGCTCTGATTGTTTCGTACCAGATGAAATCATCACATGTCGTGAAGGGTTACGCGTTCGCATCGGTAACACTGATGCAGAAGGCCGTCTAGCAATGGGTGATCTACTGAGTGAAGTGAAAGACCTTGCGAAGAATGAAGTAAACCCAGAGCTATTTACTGTTGCAACATTAACGGGTCACGCTGCTCGCGCTGTGGGTCCTTACAGTGCGTTTGTTGAGAATGGTCCTGCACGTGCAGCGAATGTATCTCGTCAGATTGCTGACTTAGGTGACTTATGGGCAGATGCTGCAGAAGTAAATCGCAGCCGTCGTGAAGATTACGACTTTGTTCAGCCGCGCACGTTGGCCGATGATGTACTTTCAAGTAACAATGCACCATCAGCGGTTACAGCACGAGGCCACCAATTCCCAATGGCGTTCTTAGCGCTAGTGGGTGGTCTAGATAAACACGGCTTAGACTCAGAGCAACCATTACCTTATGTGCACATGGACATTGCAGGTTCTGGTGTTGAAGGCGGTGATTGGCAGCATGGTAAGCCAACGGCTGCAACAGTTGCGAGTTTATTTGCTAGATACTGTTTATAAATTGATAAAAGTAAAAAGGCGCATCATGCGCCTTTTTTTGTTTTTGTATGAAGCCTATAACCAGCGGAGCGCTTGTTGTACGTCCTCTTGATAGTCGTTGACCGGTGAATTTCTGTCAGCAACCAAGATCATGTTGGCTTTATCTTCACTTGAGATCACACCGGCAAAACGCGCATCGTTAAAATCACCCAACTGCTTATCTTGAATGTCACCTGAGTGAGGAACAACAAACACAGTAACAGGGCCGTGATCTGACTGGAATATTAAGTGTAAACTGCGCTGACCTTTAAAGTGACAAAAAGTCGCATAGGTTACCTTGCCAGGTAAAGACTCAAATTTAGCACCTAACATGGCAAGCTTCTCATTGACCGCTTGTAAACCTACATCTTTCTCACGCTCTAACGCTTTTACTTCATAATAAACATGCGCCAACGCATGTTCGCCAGCTTGTAGGTCATTCGAGCCACCCACACTCAAGAAGTATAAGCTGACCGCTAATGTGATTGATGCCGCGGTCGCAAAAGGCTTGTTAAAACGGCCAAACCAGCCTTGCGTCACATTGCTTGCTGGCGCGTCTTTGGTTTGTGTCATCAGCTTTTCGGTGAGATCTGGTGGCACGGGTATATCAAGTGCTAGGTTTATTTTGTCGTCTAACATCATTAGCTCATCTAGCAGCTTTTGATGTTCAGGGTTCTGCTGTGCAAACGCAATGACTTCTGGATCGTTGGGATCGGCAAATGCGCGACGACGAAATTCTAATTCATCCATCAGTTTGTGGCCCCCGTCATGGTCTGTGGTTGAGACATTAATGCCTCTTTCAATTGGTTGCGTGCGCGATAAAGACGCGTCATTACAGTGTTTTTGTTCAGCTCTAAAATCTCAGCTATTTCATCACCAGAGCACCCCATGACAACTTGTAAAAGTAACGGCTCTCTATATTCAATTGAGAGCTGACTTATTTGTCTTTGGATCACAGTTTGTTCCATTTCTGAATCTAATGTGGTGCTTTGGTTATCGACTATGGTGTCGTTGTCGACATCAGCATAATCGAATTGTTTACGTTCAAATCGTCTAGCATTTTCGCGACGCACTATGGTTAATAACCAAGGTTTGACTGCTTTTTCATCCTGTAAAGAATCTAAAGCTCGCCACGCACGCAAAAACGTCTCTTGTACTAAGTCTTCTGCTACAGTCGGATCTTTGCTAAGCCAGTAGGCAAAGCGATAAAGCTCCGTCTGATACTGCTTAACCAACTCTTCGTAGCGTTGTTGTTTTTTGGTCATACCCAATAGACCTTAGCAAGTAAGTTTTTCTTACACACTTTTCATAAAAATTTTCAGTACAGAGGTTGTAGAGAGCTACGTTTCTGATCTGCTTGGTTTTTCTCAATTTGAGATATTAGCTTAGCAATTTTCTCAAGATTTGCAGAAGCCGTCCCTTCACTATAAAGGGCTGCTTGTAAGTTTACAATTTCTGCTTTTAGCTCAGCGTTATCTAACTCTTTTAGCCACTGGCTAAAAGAGGTTGTAGTGAGCTCAGTAGTAACAAACTCACTCAATAACTGATAAAATCGCGTTTTATCGTTCGCTTTAGCCGCTTGTGTTAGCAAGCTCAAACTCATTCTTGGCTTAAATGTGTCATTGGTTTCAGTTTCAATCGCTGGTTTTTTTCGATCGATAAAACCAAGCCAAACAAAAATTAAAGTGAATACCCAAAGCACATAGCCCGATACCAAAATGCCCCAATCAAGCAATGTCTTTTCAACGGGGACTTCAACAATAGTTGGTTCAATTGCCTGTTGATTTTGCAATGGTGCCGTCATGTTTGGTATAGCTGGCGCAGTTTGATTCGGATCGGCAATAACGGTCAGTGTACGAGCTGGCAAGGTCGCATATTGCACACGGTTAATCACTGTATTAAACCAAGGCAGTTTTACTTCAGGTAGGGTGTAAGTGCCTGGGGTTTGTGGCACCAGCGCATAAGAGCTCACAAGTTGTGAGATCACTCGACCATCACGTGCAAGTTGGTTACGCTCGCTCTCATCAGGGTAACTTCTAAAGCCATCAACTTCTGGCAGGCGAATTTCAGGCAATTGCTCTTTGGTCACGCCTAATGCGGTCAGGGTGATAGTACGCGTGATGGGTGTGCCAACCACCACTTCATCAGAGATAGGCTGAAACTCTTCACTTAAATTGACTAACTCACTAGGTAACCACGCCCCATTGTAATCTTCAGGTACGGGTTGCACATCAATTGTTTCAGCTTTGCCCATGGCAGAGACCGACATACGGCGATAATTTTCTCTTACTTGACCATTAAAAATGGGCGGCTCGATAGTATATTCACCACTTTTTTGAGGTTGTAGTAGATACTCTCGGCTAATGACCATATAACGACGGCCATCAAGCACTTCATAGTCTTCTTTTTGCTTACCAAGAAGTGTAACTTGCGCGTCTTCCATAGCGGGCGCTGACAGTTGCCCGTCTAATAGGTCTTTACCTAAATAAAGTTTGACCGTGTAAAGACCAGCTTGTTGAACAAACAGCTTGCTTGGTTTTAATTCGGTTTTGATAAAGATGTCTTTTTGTTCATCGGCATCGTTACTGCGTGCAACCACTTTTAGTTTGATTGGGTCGCTACTTTTACCAGAAACAGTGAAAGCAGGGATCGTAATGTCGCCCGCTTTACGCGACATGAGTTGCATTTGCCAAGTGGTTTCACTACTCGCCTGACCATTGATGATGCGGGTACTTGAGCCGGTATTAATTGGGCCCATCACAAATTGTCTCGCCAAGGCACTGGTATCAGGCTGCTGACCAGATACACGGCCATCGGCTGAAATAGTCAGCGTAAAATATTCACCCACCAAAACAGGGTTTCTGTCGACCGATGCGGTTAACTTGTCAAAAGCGACGCTCGCTGTGCTAAACAGTAAAAATACACAGGCAATATAAAAACGGGTTACCATGATTGTTTAGATCCTCCAAGGCGACGTTGTTGGGCTCTTTTTTGGGCCTCTAAGCGCATTTTGTTTCGTAATAGAATGGCAGGGTCGTCAGGTACTTTCCTGAGTAACTGGTTTAACTGCTGCGCTTTTTCTTTTTCTTCAGGGGTCATTGGCTTAGCTTGAGCCGATTGCATCATTTGCTGCTGACCTTGTTGTTCATTATTTTCTGTGGCTTCTTGCGGCTGAGGTTGGGCTTGTTGCTCAGATTGCTCGCCGTCTTTTTGCTCAGCTTGATTTTGCTGCTGTTGTGCGTCTGCTTGCATGTCAGGCTTATTTTGCTGTTCTGAGTTTTGCTGGCCCGAGCTTTGTTGTTCGGCATCTTGTTCAGATTGTTCGCCTTGCTGCTGGTCTTGTTGACCTTGCTCAGACTTGTTTGATTGACCTTGTTGATCTGATTGCTCGCCTGATTGCTGTTCTTGATCACTCTCTCCATCTTGAGATTGATTCTGTTGTTGCTGCTCTTGTTGTTGCTTCATTTGCTCTAACAGGGCCTTGTTTTCTTTGGCTTGGTCAAAATCAGGATTCTGCTTTAGCGCTTGCTCATAAGCGGCAATGGCTTCATCCAGTTTGCCAAGTTGGGCAAGGGCATTACCATAATTGTACTGACCAATGGCCGAAGGGCTGTTCTTTAATGCGGCGGCGGCTTGCTCATACTGGCCTTGTTTATAAAGTGCAGCGCCTTTTAAATCATGGTTATCAGCGACAGCCGCTTTTTCAAACTCTTTAGATTGATATGCTGATAAGGCATTTTGGTCGGTATTTTTAAACCATGACTGCCAATCTGCTGCATAAACAGGTTGAGACAGAGGCAGCATAAAGAACATTGCACATAATACCAAGGCTGATTTACGCAGAAGTAATAATGCCAATGGGATCAATAAAATTAAGCCATATTTACCCGCATCAATGCGCCAAAGTATTTTGTTTTCTTCATCGTTTTGATCTGCCTCGCTGGAGCTTGCCGTTGGCGCAAATAATTGAATATCTTCAGCACCGGGTGTGTAAGCTGAAAATTGACCACCACTGATAGCAGCAAGGTTTCTAAGGGGCGCCACATTCAACCTCGGAATGACTATTTCACCGCTGCGACCTTTCATAAATCCGCCTTCAGGCAAGGCTATCGGCGCACCTTGTGCGGTGCCAATGGCATAAATGCTTAATGTAAACTTACTGCTTTGCATGGCTTCTCGGACTTCGTCGACATCATTCTGATCAAGCCCGTCAGTAATTAAAATAATCTCGCCTTGTAAGTAACCGGCCTGAGACAACAGTTGCATAGCTTGGTCGATACCTGCATACACATTTGAACCTTTGCTAGGCATAATCTCAGGGCTAAGGCTCGGAATTAAATTGCTTAATGTACTGGCGTCAGAAGTCAGTGGAGACACGGTAAAGGCATCACCTGCGTAGGCAACCAATGCGGTTTCGCCTTCTTTAAACAGCTCGACCATGTCGAGTGCTTTAAAACGCGCTTGGGTGAGTCGGTCGGGTTTAATGTCGGTGGAGAACATCGAATAAGACATGTCCATCACAACCACACGCGCTTGTTTTGACTTAAAAACAGGCACTTCTTGTTTTTCAAAGCTAGGGCCTGCAATAAAAATAATGCATAGCAAAGTAAATAGCGCCAGCAGCCACGGGTTTGTTTGTTTGCTTGCTTTACCTTCGGTTAGTATCGCATGGGCTAAATGAGGCGCAATTAATCCTGATTTATTGCTACGGCTTTTATTTAGCACTTGTACCGTGGTTAAAATGGCCCAAGGGATAATCAAAAGTAACAGTAGGGGTCTTAAAAATTCAAATTCCATCATTAAGCCTCCTTACCAGAACGTGAAAATAGTCGGGCAAGATTAACGTACAGTTGATTAAGCATGAGTAATGCCAGCGCCGCTGCTAGAGGCCAAAAGAACAAGGCGATTTGCGGTCTGAAAGTTTCGTTTTCGTCACTGATTGGCTCTAGTTTATCTAGCTCTTGATAGATTTGCTGAAGCCCTGCGACATCTTTTGCTCTAAAATATAAGCCGCCAGTTTCGGTGGCAATTTTATTTAATGTGGTTTCGTCAATGCTGCTGCCGCCAATCCCGCCCATGCCAAATAGACTAAAGCCGCCTCGACCATCCGAGCCAACGCCAACGGTGTAAACTTTAATGCCTTCTTCACGCGCTAAAATAAGCGCTTCATCAGGTTCAAGGTTGCCCGCGGTATTCTGACCATCGGTCAGCAATATGAGAATACGGTTACTGTCTTGCTTTTGATTAAAGCGTTTTACGGCTAGACCCAAAGCATCACCGATTGCAGTGGCACGACCCACAAGGCCTATTTGTGATTCGCTGAGCATTTGACTCACCGTATCTAAGTCACGAGTAAGAGGAGTTTGTAAAAAGGCGGTATCGGCGAATAAAATCAAACCAAGGCGATCGCCCTGACGCTGCTCTATAAAGTCACCTAAAACCGCTTTTACCACGGATAACCTATCTACATAACGTCCTTGATACTCCATATCTTGCTCAGTCATAGAACCTGACAAATCCACGGCGAGCATAATATCGCGACCTTCATTAGGTAAAGTAACAGGGTCGTCTAAGTATTGTGGGTTAGCCGCAGAAGTCACCAAACATACCCAAACTAGGGCTTCGAACCAGTTGGTTTTTTGTTTTGACTCTTTGAGACTAGGCGCCAGTTTAGAAAACTGAGCAAACATAGGCATACGCAGCCTTTGTTTGGCTTGCTCTGTACTTACGGTAAATCGCCTTAAAATCCAAGGCAGGGGTAACAGTAAAAACGCCCAAGGCCAGCTAAATTCAAACATAAATGGCCTCCTTGAGTTTTAGATTTTTGATGGCGTTAAAGAGTTGCTTAGCTAATTCAGGGTTGTTCTTTGGGCCATATAAGCTGTGTAACGCCTGCTCAGAAATATCTTCACCACTGAGTTTATTTAAAATGCTTTGCCACTTTTTGGTAGGCAATGAAGTCAATGGCGCACCGTAATAATGTTTTACGAGGCGTTTTAAGATTATATGCAGTTGCTGCGCATCATCACTTTGTTGCTTAGCCAGCTCAATGGCGGCTTTTTTGGCTTTTAAAAATTGTTGGCGCTTATAAAGCCACATGCCAAGAGCGATAAGTAAAATGAGAGAGGTGATTATCACCGCCCAAGTCGGCAGCGACAATGGCCACCAAGCTACTTGCTCTGGCGGTAAAACATCATGAAGTGCGTCGAGTGGTGAAGCTTGCATCGGTTAAAGTCTCACTACTTGCTGTTCAATAGGGTGGGCTGCTGAAAAGTTCAACATGCTCATGCCTGTGCGTTGTAATCGTTGAAAGCGCTGGTTAAACACTTGCGCAGTTTGCTCGGCAAACTTGTCTCTAAATTGTTTATTCATTAATGGCAACGTCCAAGATTGGCCTTCGGCATCAACCTTGATGGCATCTTGGTAGGCAGGCAGCTGATGTTCGAACGGATCACTTATCTGACAACCAATCAGTTCACAGTGGCGCGCCAGACGTTCAAGCTGTTTGAAATCGGCCTCTTGTAGGTGATTAAAGTCAGAGATGAGATAAATTAAACTGCCCGGTTTGGCTAAGTGCGTTAGGCGTTTTAAGTTATCGGAAAACCGATTCTCAGCGTTTTGTTCACGATTAGCAAAGGCGTGTTTGTGAATATCGACTAATTGATGGCTTAACGACAGTACGCCTTTGTCGCGCGCTGTGGGTTTTAATTCATGATGGGCGTATTCACTAAAGACAATGCCGCCTAAACGGTCACCACGTTGACATGCAGACCAAGCCACAAGCGCACTTAAATGTGCCGCTTGCACAGATTTCAGTAAAAGCTGCGAGCCGAACAACATACTGTTTGATAAATCGGTAAACACAAACACCGGTCGCTCTTTTTCTTCTTGATAGAGCTTAGTGTGAGTAATGCCTGTACGGGCCGTTACTCGCCAGTCGATGGCACGAATATCGTCACCATATTGATATTGGCGAACTTCAGCAAACTCCATCCCGCGGCCTTTATGTGGCGCAAGGTATTGGCCTGCTTGGCTGCTTTGAATGCGCTTTTTCGGTTTTAACGACAAAAGGTGTGCTTTAGATTTGTAGTGAAGCAATTCTTTTAAGTCGAGCTCAGCGCCATTACTGTGGCACTGAGTTAACCACTGTGCGGTATCGAATACGGCTTGTTGCATCATTATGGCACTGGGACAAGTTCAAGAATACGGCTGATCACTTGATCTTTACTGATACCATCAGCCTGGGCTTCGTAACTTAAAATAATGCGGTGACGCAATACATTATGCAGTACAGCTTGAATATCATCTGGCGTCACAAAATCACGTTCATGTAACCATGCGTGTGCGCGGGCACATTTATCAAGGGCGATAGTGGCTCGCGGGCTGGCACCAAACTCAATCCAACGACCCAGTTGCTCATCAAGTTTTGCAGCTTCACGAGTTGCTATGATCAGTTGAACAAGATACTGCTCTAGCGGCTCAGCAAGATGCATCGATAACACTTTCTTACGTGCTTCAAATAAGGTGTTTTGACTTATGGCGGTGAAATCAGCTTGATGCTCTTCTAACGCTTCGCCTCGGGTTAAACGTAGGATGGCAAGTTCGTTTTCAGCGCCCGGGTAGTCGATGTTTAAATGCAATAAGAAACGGTCTAATTGTGCTTCCGGCAGCGGGTATGTACCTTCTTGCTCCAGCGGGTTTTGCGTGGCCATAACCATGAACAGATCTGACAGCGGATAGGTGTTCTTACCAACCGTCACTTGTCGTTCAGCCATAGCTTCTAACAGCGCTGATTGCACTTTGGCTGGTGCACGATTAATTTCGTCGGCTAAGATAAGGTTGTGAAATAGCGGGCCACTTTCGAAAACGAATTCATTGGTTTGCTGACGATAAATGTCAGTACCTGTGACATCCGCTGGTAATAAGTCTGGGGTAAATTGCACACGTTGGAATGTGCCTTCTATGCCTTTAGCGAGGGCGTTAACAGCACGTGTTTTTGCAAGTCCCGGCGGGCCTTCAACCAATAGGTGGCCGTCTGCAAGCATCGCAATAAGTAGCGCTTGGGTCAGTTCTGGTTGACCAATAATCTGCGTATCTAAATATTTTTTCAGAGCTGAGAATTCATTTACTGCCATGGTTTGTCCTTTGCTGACAAAATTTTTTGCTTAATTTATAAGGATTCTATCGTTACTTCTCAAGTGTTTGTTATTAATAAACACAAAATTTGAAGGAAAGAGTACGATATTGTTTAGACTGCGCTAAATCAAATAGTTCCCTTGTTTTGTAAAGATATTTTGCGTCTGGTTAAAAAAACATCTAGGGTTGAGTTTGGTGCTGAATTAATAGCCGAATTAAAATTTTTATTGGCATATTTTTGTTGGTTGTTTAGAATCGATGTAAATTCAACAGGTCAGACCTGTCAGCGGGAGAGCAAATTCAATGTCTGAACAAAACATACTAAAAACAAGAAAAGGCGATAGAATCGCGATTGTCAGCGGTCTTCGTACCCCATTTGCCAAGCAGGCAACAGCATTCCACCATGTTCCAGCGCTAGACCTAGGCAAACTTGTCGTTAATGAGATGCTTGAGCGTCTTAACTTTGATAAAAATGAAATTGACCAATTGGTTTTTGGTCAAGTAGTACAAATGCCTGAAGCGCCAAACATCGCGCGTGAAATCGTATTAGGTACAGGTATGCCAGTATCGGTAGATGCCTACTCAGTATCTAGAGCGTGTGCTACCAGCTTTCAAGCCATTGCTAACGTCGCAGAGTCTATTGTGGCGGGTAACGCCCATGTTGGTATTGCAGGTGGTGCAGATTCTTCTTCTGTATTGCCAATTGGTGTAAGTAAAAAGCTAGCTGGCAGCTTAGTTGATTTAAACAAAGCGCGTACATTAGGCCAGCGCCTTAAAATCTTCAGCAAACTTCGTCTTAAAGATTTATTACCTGTACCGCCAGCTGTGGCTGAGTATTCAACTGGTTTATCTATGGGGCAAACGGCTGAACAGATGGCTAAAACCCATGGTATTAGCCGTGCGGATCAAGACGCATTAGCACACCGTTCACACTCATTAGCGAGTAAAGCTTGGAATGATGGCCTACTTGCAGATGAAGTGATGGCGGCACATGTACCACCTTATAAGTCTTTCATCGAACAAGATAACAACATTCGTCATAACTCAACCATTGAAGGTTATTCAAAGCCTCGTCCTGTGTTCGATAGACAACATGGCTCTGTAACTGCCGCAAACGCAACACCATTAACAGATGGCGCGGCAGCAGTATTGATGATGAGTGAAAGCAAAGCCAAGGCGCTTGGTTATGAAATTCTGGGTTATGTTCGTAGTTTTGGTTTCTCAGCAATCGGCGTACACGAAGATATGCTAATGGGTCCAGCGCACTCAACGCCTATCGCGTTAGACAGAGCGGGGATCACCTTGCAAGATTTAGATTTAATTGAAATGCACGAAGCATTTGCTGCGCAAGCACTTGCGAACATGAAGATGTTTGGCAGTGATAAGTTTGCGCAAGAAAAACTGGGTCGCTCGAAAGCGATCGGTGAAATTGATATGGATAAGTTTAACGTTAACGGTGGTTCACTGGCTTATGGTCACCCATTTGCAGCGACTGGCGCACGTCTTATCACACAGAGCTTAAATGAATTAAAACGCCGTGGTGGCGGGTTAGCACTGACAACTGCATGTGCTGCAGGTGGTCTTGGTGCGGCCTTCGTATTGGAGAGTGCATAATGTCAGTATTTAGTTATGAGCTAACGGATAGCAAGGTTGCAGTTGTAACCATTGATGTTGCCGATGAGAAAATGAATACCTTGCGTGCAAGTTTTGCTGATGACCTATCGGCAATCTTAAAGCAAGGCCGTGATGATAACATTACAGGTATGGTGTTCATCAGTGGTAAAAAAGATAACTTTATCGCAGGTGCTGATATCAAAATGCTAGATAGTGCAAAAACGCGTAATGATGCGTTAGAGCTATCTGAAATGTGTCAGCAAGCTTTCTTCACTATGGCAAATCAAGCATACCCGACGGTTGCTGCAATCCATGGTGCAGCATTAGGCGGTGGTCTAGAGTTTGCCCTTGCCTGTGATTACCGTGTATGTACAGATAGCGATATCACAAAACTAGGTTTACCAGAAGTACAGCTTGGTTTATTACCAGGTGGTGGTGGCACACAACGTTTACCAAAACTAGTGGGTATTCAAAAGTCGCTAGAATGGATGCTTACAGGTAAGCAAGTACGTGCTAAGCAAGCTAAAAAAGCAGGCCTTGTGAATGACTGCGTACCACAGAGCATTCTGCTTGATGTGGCGACCAAGTTTGCTACAAAAGGCAAAGCAAAACCATCTCAGCCTAAGTTAGATAAATTAAGCTGGGCGCTTGAGTCAAACCCATTTGGTCGTAACATCATCTTCAAAAAAGCAGAAGAAGGTGTGTTAAAGAAAACGGGCGGACATTACCCTGCACCGATTAACATCATCAAAGCTGTGCGTGCCTCTGTTGAGCTTGATCCAATGAAAGCATACAAAACAGAAGCAGAAGGGTTTGCTGACTTAGTAATGACCGAGGTGTCAAAGTCACTACGTGGTATTTTCTTCGCGACCACTGAAATGAAAAAAGACTACCAAGACGATGTCGCAAAGGTGAAGCGTACAGCGGTACTTGGTGGCGGTTTAATGGGCGCAGGTATTGCTCATGTAAGTGCGGTTAAAGCGAAAGCCTTAGTGCGCGTAAAAGATGTAGCGCAGCAAGGTGTGAGCAATGCACTTAACTACAGCTACAAGATTTTATCTAAGCGTCAGAAGCGTCGCATTATGTCTCATGCCGACGTACAGCAAACCATGAACCGCATTACGGGCTCGACTGATTACTCAGGTTTTAAGCACGTTGATATGGTGATTGAAGCGGTGTTTGAAGACTTAAACCTTAAGCAAAGTATGGTGGCTGAAATTGAACAAAACTGTTCAGCAGAAACTATTTTTGCTAGTAACACGTCGTCACTGCCGATTGCGCAAATTGCTGAAAAAGCAGAACGCCCAGAGAACATCATTGGCTTACATTACTTCTCACCAGTAGAAAAAATGCCATTGGTTGAGATCATTCCTCATGACGGCACATCTGAGCAAACTATTGCGCGTACGGTTCAATTTGCCCGTAAGCAAGGCAAAACCCCTATCGTGGTAAAAGACAAAGCAGGTTTCTACGTAAACCGTATTTTAGCGCCTTACGTGAATGAAGCAGCGAATCTATTGCTTGCAGGTGAGCCAATCGAGAAGATTGATGCCGCACTGGTTGAATTTGGCTTCCCTGTTGGTCCATTGGCACTGCTTGATGAAGTAGGTATCGACATCGGTTCTAAGATTGCACCAATTCTTGAAAAAGAGCTGGGCGATCGCTTCAAAGCACCCGATGCGTTTAATCGTTTAATCGAGAGCAAACGTTTAGGTCGTAAGACAGGTCGTGGTTTCTACAAGTACGACAAAAAAGGCAAGAAAGTTGATGAGTCTGTATACGAGCTCCTTGGTGTAACGCCAAGCCCACGTTTGAATAAGAAAGAAATCGCAGATCGCTGTGTGTCTTTAATGCTAAATGAAGCAGCACGCTGTTTAGATGAAGGCATTATTGCTAACGAGCGCGATGGTGATATCGGCGCAATCTTTGGTATTGGTTTCCCTCCATTCTTAGGTGGCCCTTTCACTTACATGAACAAGATGGGTATTGAAAACCTGTGTTCACAGTTAGCAACGTTCGCGAACGACAACCCAGTATTCACGCCCGCTGAGTGCTTAGTGCCAGCAGAGACTGCTAAGCCTGAACTTGAAGTGGTTGCTGAAGCAGAAGACGTTATCGAAACGCCAACTGAAGCTGTTAAGACTGAAGAAGAAAAAGTTGAAGCTGAGCCGGAGGCTGTAAAAGTTGATGAATCTAGCACAGATGACAACTTAAAGGCGACAGAAAAGCCAGCTTAATAACAAGATAACTAAGTTATACAAACAGTTATTTCCCTACATTGTTTTGAATCTAAAGGCGCCGTCAGACGCCTTTTTTCGTATCAGCAGAAATGAGTGAGGCTTACCAGTCTACTTTTACTTTCACGGTAAAAAACCTTACAATGCGGCGCAATTATCGACACCAGCATTTTGGACTTCTAGCCCCTTTGATACACCCAATGACAAACCCAATATCGCATCACATTTCAGATCTGACGCAAATCTTTGATGGCCTATTCTCTGAAGCGTACAACACGCGCTTGATAAAAGGTGAGCATGAGCCGATTTACCTCCCTGAAAATGCCGACATCCCATACAACCAAGTGGTTTTTGCCCATGGCTTTTATGCCAGTGCGCTGCACGAAATCGCTCATTGGTTAGTGGCAGGAGAGCGTCGTCGCGAGCTTGAAGATTATGGGTATTGGTATTGTCCTGATGGTCGAAGTGCAGAGCAACAACATGAGTTTGAAAAAGTAGAAATCAAACCGCAGGCTATTGAGTGGGCGTTAAGCGCAGCAGCCGGGTTTGATTTTAATGTGTCGGTCGACAATTTAAATGGTGAGCAAACCTGTCGTTTTAGCTTTCAAAAGCGCGTACAGGCACAAGTGTTCGAGCTATTAGAAAAGGGCTTTAACATTCGTACCGAACAATTATTAAAAGCACTGAGTGACTTTTATAAAACCCCATGGCCGTTAACTGAAGCGCAGTTTGATTGGCAGTGCCCAGAGGAGTTTTTAGATGCAGTTTAAACTAGGATTGATCATTAACCCAGTTGCCGGATTGGGTGGCAGTGTAGCGCTAAAAGGCAGTGATGGCAGTGATACCGCAGCCAAGGCGATGGCATTAGGTGCTGAGCCCAAAGCCAATGCTCGAACGGCATTAGCCCTTGAACAACTAAAAGAAAACCAAGCAAACATCCATGTTTATACCGTCAATGGTGAAATGGGCGAGCGACTGGCTAAAGAAATGGGCTTTGAGACGTATGTGGCTTATCAAAGTGCCACTCCGACAACCCCTGAAGACACTGAAGCCGCGGCGAAAGCGCTGTTAGCCGAAGGGGTTGATATGATCCTATTCGCAGGGGGCGATGGCACTGCACGCAATATTTGTGCTGCGGTCGATGACTCAATTCCTGTTTTAGGTGTACCTGCTGGCTGTAAAATTCACTCTGGCGTATATGCAATTACACCAAAAGCAGCTGGCCGAGTCGTTGATATGCTTGTAAAAGGCGAGCTTGTCACCTTAGGTGAAGCCGACGTCATGGACATTGACGAAGAGGCATTTCGTCAAGGTACAGTAAAAGCGAAACGCTACGGTGAAATGCAAGTACCTAGCGAGTTGCGCTATGTGCAAAGCGTTAAAAATGGTGGCAAAGAAAGCGATGAATTAGTCCTTGCCGATATTGCTGCTTACGCGATCAGCGAGATGGAAGATGACGAGCAATATATTATGGGCTCAGGCTCAACAGTTGCAGCGGTTATGGAAGAACTCGGCCTTGAGAATACCTTACTAGGCGTAGATCTTATCTGTGATCATGAGTTGATTGGTCAAGACATGATCGCTGCAAATTTATTGGCTGCGGCTGAAAAAATGCCAACTAAGTTAGTGATAACCCTAATTGGTGGGCAAGGTCACATTTTTGGTCGTGGTAACCAACAATTAAGCCCTGCGCTTATTCGCAAAATTGGCAAAGAGAATATTATGGTCATTGCTACAAAGACCAAGCTGCAAGCGCTAAATGGCAGACCGCTTATCGCCGATACAGGTGATGAAGCATTAGATAAAGAATTAAGTGGTTACATTAAAGTGATCACAGGCTATAACGACCATGTGATGTATGCCGTTGGCCATGAAGAATTAAACTAGGAGATAAGATGTTATTTCAACAATACGTAGAGTCAGCGCAGCAGTTTTTTGATGATTTAGTAGATAGAGCCAGTGACGATGAATTATTCGCTGGAGGTTACCTACGTGGTCACTTTGATTTAGCTGTCGGTTACGCACAGGTTGAAGGTGAAGATTTAACACCTGAAGAACTAAATGAGCAAATCGAAAAAAGCTTAGTCAAAGCGTATCGTAATGGCGAGCTAACAGATGATGACAAAACTCACGTTGTTAATATCTGGGAGCAGGTTAAAGCCTTAGCTTGATCTGAGTTTTAACTGTCAGATTAAAATAAAAAACCGCGATTATTTCGCGGTTTTTTGTTTTTGCGATAGGGTAGAGTCAGTAATAGAGCTTAGTAGGGACTAAATGATGGCAACTAAAATCACCTTGGCGCAGTTTGTAAAACTTCGTAATGGCGTCCCCTTAGGCCATGCTGACTCATTAAAAAACATGTTATCTCGCTCTCTCGGCGCAGGCTCTTTTGCTCAGTTCTGGCAATATTGGAATCCAGTGTGGGGCTACTACTTGTCTCAATTTGTTTATCAGCCAATTAAACGTTTCTTTGGCAAGTCAATTGCGGTCGTTACGACTTTCTTCGTCAGTGGTTTTTTACACGATTTGGCCATTATGCTGGTCAAGCTACAAAGCAGTATTTTGCTGACGGCGTGGTTTACTTTCATGGGGCTAACTGTCGTTCTGAGTGAAGCCGTAAAACTGAGATATGGCGCATTACCTTGGTTTGTTAGAGCTCAGATAAATATAGGCTTTATAGGTGCTGGTTTTTATTTCACTAAGCAATTATTGAGCTGGGTGCTTTAAAAAGTAAAAAAGGCCATCTACTTGCGAAGATGGCCTTGAATACACTGTAATGAACAATGTTAACTCAAAGGGAAATTGCTTAATCTTTCTGCTCAGCTTTTAGCGCATTTTCGTGCCAGTACTGCCAATGCATATGTGCTTTGTCTTCAGCTAAATGCTTAGGTTGTAAGTAGTCTTTGTATGTATAGCGATAAAACTGACGCGGCTTTTTCTGATCTGTTTTCGCTTCGTCCTTTGTTTGCTCGGCTTTGTGTGCTTGCAACCAAGTTTTAAATTCAGCACCATATTTTTCACCAGACTCATCTAGCAGTTTTTTATAGCCATCGAAGAAATCGGTGCGTAAGAAGTGCGCCAGCTTTAAATAATCTTCACGGTGCTTTTCAAACATAAAGCGCACCGCTAAATAACCCCATTTATAGACGCGGTCTTGCCCATCTTTATATTCCGTGTCGAACACCTCTTGTAGGCTTGGCCAGTCTTTCTCATCAAGCTCAAACGCTTTTTTAAATGCGCGCGGATTATTGTCGCCTTCAGCAATATATTCGGCTAAGCCCTCAGACCACCAAACCATATTGCTTGGGAAGTGGTTAAACGTGTCGTATTTATTGAAGCGGCCATCTAAATAATGCACAAACTCGTGATTTAGATTCCATATCGCAAACTTAGGGCGCACCCAGAAGTGCTCAAAAGTATAGAAAGTTGCTATGTTATCAGGGTCTTGGGTTGTGCCTTCGATATACATACCGCCGTTGTCAGTGTGAATATCAAAGATAAGTTGGCCCCAGCGGTTGTACTCGGCGTGGTTATCAAAAATAACGATACGAAGCTGGTCGTTGAAATCATTCGCGACCGGTTGGCGTTGCGTTGCCAGTTTCTCATGGAAGGTATCAACTTGCTCGTTTAAGCGCTGGCATGAATCATTCAACTCTTTTTTGCTCATCGCTTGCGCTAAGATGTAAGCACTTTTTGAGCACTCGTGCTTAATCGGTAATACATCGGCAATTTTAGGTTCAATACAACGACCTTCTAACGGTGCTTCACTGCACTCTGACTTACCTCTAAACGATGTCACCACATACGGAATGCTGTAAAGGGTTTGCTTTTCAATCTCTGAAAGCGTGCTGTCTTTGCTAAGTGCTTGCCAAACTTGGTTGTCGAGCTGCTCTAGTTCCGCTTCAACAGGCAAGCTGGTTTTATCATCGTTTAAGCTCTTTTGGGCTTCTTCGTCTAAGGCGTAGTATTCGTTCCAATATTGCGTGACATATAAGTTGTAATGCTGTGCCAATGCCCATAGTGCATGTTGCTTAGGCCAGTCATCTCCCTCTCGTACTGCATTTTTGCTGCTAATAAAATTAACTAATACGGTTTTTAAAAGGCTTTGTTGTTGAACGGCAGCCGAAAATGCTTCTTTATTTTTACGTCTTGCTTCATAAGGCAGTACCGAAGCGGCTCTAAGTACTTCCCACATCGCGTAATCGACGGCTTTGCCTTTTGATGTATTGCCTTGAGGTAACGCACTTTCACCATAAAGCGTAATTAGTTGGCTGAGTGGTTGAATGTGCTTGGCAGTTTTATTTTGTAGCGCCTCATTAAAGTACAAGCGAAATAGCGCAGTGGCGTAGTTTTCATGAATGCGAGCAACCGTCTCGTCGATGGTGTAAAAGTCACTATGCTCAGCAATGGCAAGTAAAGCTTTGTTTAATGATTCAGCAGTGCCAGCTTGCCAGTCTTTAGCAGGGCCAAAGCTGCTAAAAATGCGAAGGTAATAGGTTAAGCGCTCTAATTTTTGGCTTGTTAAGCCATATAGTTTTACTTCTTCACGAATGGCTTCTGAGACAGCAAGCAACAAACCTGCTTGATGATGATCAAATTGAGTGCTCCATAAAGTATCAAGCTCGGCGTTAACAATGTTTTGCACCACAGCTTGAGCTTCATCACTTACGACGACAATAGGCGTTTTTGATTCATCTGATGTGTTTTTGGTATCAAGGGTATTACAGCCAACAAGGCCAAGTGCGACACTGGTCGCTAATGCAAGTGCAGTTATTTTCATTGTTATCTGCTCAATAATAAATATTGAATACAATATACATATTTTTGTGGTAGTAGGAAACCTTGTTGGGATAAAACAACTAAAGTTCTGGTTAAATGAATTTAATATATGGCAAGGATAAGAGTAGAGCTAACTGAGTTGTCAGCTCTAAACATTGAAATAATTAGCTTTTAAAAACTAACCAAACTTCTCTTGAAAATAATCTTCAACATCTTCTTTGATGTCTTGGTAATCATCCTCTTCTAGTTCAAGTGCATTAAGCACTTTGTCTTTAATAAAAGGCCAATCAGGATCGGCAATAAAGCGTTTCTGCGTATGCACAAGGTTTTCGGCCATCTTTAGCGTCGCGAGGGTCATGTGCTCTTCGTCTGTGTGCTTTTCAGTGAAATATTCGGCATCGTGATGGCGTAAAATAAGCTGGCAAGTACTCTTTGGTAGGTGCCAACTGCTCGCTAAGAAGTACCCGATCACCGCATGGTTGGTTTTATAGGCTTCTTCTTCGTGTTGCACTAAGTTTTTATCATAATCTCGGTTTGCTGCACCGAGTACTTTTACATAGTTGTTATATTTTACTGCAAGCGCTGGAATACCAGCGTCATGGAATAAACCTAACATATGCAGGTTTTCGGTAGGCACTTTAGATTTTATTTTCTTGCCAATTAATGTTGCGACATCAGCAATTTCTGTCGCTGTATCCCAAAAGCGTTCTAGTTTTATACAACAACTTTTTTGGTCGAACGCTTGTTTTAGTAAGAAACCGCTCACGAGCGTGGCGATACTATTTAAACCTAGGAACATCACCGCTTGGCGAATATCAGTAATGGTTCTCGCAAGGCCATAGCTTGGTGAGTTAATGACCTTTAATACCGCCGCTGATGTTGCTACATCGGTTGAGATTAAATTTGCGATGTCATTCAAATCAGGCTCTGGATCTTTGAGCGTTTGCTGAAGCTGAGTCAGTAGTTCTGGTTTAGGTGGTAGATTAAAACCAGATTTAATGTCTTTAAGCACTGAATCATCAATATCTATCATGGTAAGTCGGATCCCTTTAATGATTTGTGCTAATTGTAGTGGAATTTTTATTCTTAATTATTGCGATAACGCAAAAAAATAATTTTATGGTTATTAACTAAGCGGATCGTATGGCCTTTGGGGACGTTATCTTGCTTGATAGTAGTAATCTAAGTTAAGGTTAAGTAATTTTGTTTTATTGGAAGAAAGCATGACTCAACAAGCGAATACGGCTCAGCCAACCGGTGCTGTGGCCAAGTTTCTTAATGGCATTGAGCGGGTGGGTAATAAACTGCCAGATCCAGCCATTATCTTTTTATCTGCCATGTTACTTATATGGTTACTCTCTTGGTTATTTTCAAGTACGACTTTCGATGCAATCGATCCGCGTACTGGTGAAGCAATCGTTGTACACAACCTGTTAAGCGGTGATGCACTGGCAGGTTTCTTAGCCTCAATGGTTAAAACTTTCACAGGCTTCGCACCATTAGGTGTAGTACTAGTGGCTATGTTAGGTGTGGGTGTTGCTGAGCACTCAGGTTATATTAATGCTGGTTTAAAAATGATGCTTAAGCGTACGCCGCAGGCATTACTAACACCGTCAATTATTTTAATCGCGATTGTGAGCCACACAGCCACTGATGCAGGTTATGTATTGGTTATTCCAATTGCGGGTGTAATTTACTATGCCATGGGCCGTCACCCTCTAGCGGGTATTGCTGCGGCATTTGCAGGTGTAAGTGGTGGCTTCAGTGCCAACTTCGTACCATCAGGTATTGACCCATTACTACAAAGTTTCACACAAAGCTCTGCGCAAATCATCGACCCAACGATTGCGGTAAACCCGTTAAATAACTGGTTCTTTACCTCAGCGTCGAGCGTATTTATCATCCTACTAGGTTGGTACATTACTGATAAAATCATTGAGCCACGTTTACAATCAACAAAAGTAGATGGCGACACTGATAACCTCCCTTCTTTTGATGAAGTCACTTCTAAAGAGCGTAAAGCATTCTTGGTTGCGTCTTCTGTGATGATTGCAGGCCTTGCATTATTAGCCTATGCATCAAGCGGTGAAGACTCAGCACTTCGCAGCCCTAATGGGTCACTGACTGACTTTAGTGCTCCGCTTATGCAATCAATTGTGCCACTTATCTTCTTACTATTTTGGATCCCTGGTGCCATTTTTGGTTTCATGGTAGGTACTTTCAAGTCATCGAAAGACATGATTGATGCAATGAGTAAAGCAATGGGCAGTATGGCTTATTACATTGTTATGGCGTTTTTCTGTGCGTTATTTATTGCGGCGTTCAGCCAGTCAAACCTTGGTGCATTATTGGCAATTGAAGGTGCGGAAGTACTTAAAGCACTTGCTTTACCAAGCTACATCACAGTGGTTGGTATTATTTTCTTAACCGCTTTTGTTAACTTATTTGTTGGCTCAAGCTCGGCAAAGTGGGCGTTATTAGGTCCAATCTTTGTGCCTATGTTAATGCAACTTGGTATTTCACCAGACTTAAGCCAAGCGGCTTACCGTGTTGGTGATTCAAGCTCAAATATCATTACACCACTGATGCCTTACTTCCCGTTGGTGGTTGTATACTGTCAGAAGTATGTGAAAGACACAGGTATCGGTACATTGATTGCGATGATGCTACCTTACTCTATAGCTTTCTTAATTGGTTGGAGCTTGTTCTTATTGGCTTACTGGGGTCTTGGTATTCCACTAGGTCTGCAATCAAGCTACACCTACCCAGGTTAAAGTTTAAGAGCTATAAAAAACGCGCCAATAGGCGCGTTTTTTTGTGGCAATAATACTAAGTTTGTACCTACCTAGTATTAGCTATGTGCTAAGGTTAAATAGAGAATGAAGGAAGGTTTATGTTTTATTGGATTTTAATTGTTATTAGCTGCATATTGACTGTTAAGAGCTTTGCAAGTGTGCATAAAGTAGATGTGATAGCGATTGATTATCCGCCCTTTATTTCGCAGTCAGAGCCAAGCCATGGTATCACCTATGAGCTTTTAGAAAGAAAATTAGCAAACCTAAAACTTATTAAGTTACGTCCTCGATTTCTACCACCTGCAAGAGCGCAAACTGAGCTGACTAAATCTGGTTGGTGTCTAAGTTTTTATCCGCCAGCGCCGAGTGAATTTATTGAACGCATCCCCCTCAGTGAAGATAAAGTTTTGCTCGGTTTTATTAGCAAACAACAGCAGGTTACTTGGCAAAATTTTAAATACTTTAAACAGAAACGCTTAGCCATGTTACGAGCAACCATTACTGAAGGTATGCAAGGGCAGTTGAAACAGGCTGGTGCGGTTATTGTATCAGTTGAGACAGTCGATCAGGGTATTAACTTGTTGCTAAAGGGGCGGGTTGATTTTGCATTTACAGATAATTTGAGTTTTTTGGAAAAGCAAAAGACCAATAAAGAATATGCTCAGCTTGCTTTTGCAAAAACACCCTTGATAGAAGTACAAGTAGGCGTGTATTTTAATACCCAATGTAAATATGCGGGGCTACTTGCCCCACATCTTCGTAAATTAGAAATCAAAAATTAGAAATGCCAAACAACATGGAGTTGCGGTGAAGACTCAGTGATATCTTTACCAAGTTTGTTACGCCACCATTGCCACTCAACACCAAGCATAAGCTGTTTTTCTTTGCCCATTAAAGCATGGCCGATATCCCAGCGCACAGCAGGCTGAGCTAAGATCCAACCTTTTACATCATTGCCAAATTCATCTTCACGGCTGGCAATGTATTCCACGTGACCGGTAAAATAAAACTTATGTTCAGCAATATAAAAAGGCATACCCCAAGCAACATCGAGCATCCAGCTGTCACTTTGAGTTGGCGCGCCGCCTTTTGCAACGCCTTCACTGTCATCAATGTATGCCGTCAAAGTCGTTGAAAGAAAATCAAATCCCGATGCCTTCCAGTTTAACTTAACGCCCGGTAAATACTTAATGACTTTAGCATCACCAGATACATTGATACCCGCCACAAAGCTGGCACTTTGCATTGCTGAATTCGCACTTGGTTGCCACGTTTTTGGCATTAAGAAGCTAGAATACCACTCGCCATAAAAGTCGTTGTTATTAAAGCCATCATCTAAATCATCTTTAGTAAAGTCGATAAAAAAGAAGTTATCGCCATAGTCATAACCCGATGCATGTTGCACTGAATAAATTTGCGTTTGCGCACTTTGCTTACTAAAGGGGTTTTTGACATCGCCAGAGTTAAAGTGAAATTGCGTATCGTTCCAATTCGCTGCAGTAGCAGAAAAAGAACTACATAGTGCGAGAGAGGCTAATAAGCGGATGTTTTGATTCATGATAAATTATTCGCAGAGAGTGGATATGGCGAATTATAGACCCAAATCACTTCAAGATACGAGACTCAGTAAAAAATGATTAGTTTAAAATCGAAAGCATAAAATAGCCCCAGAGAAATTGGGGCTATAAATCAAGAAAAGTGGTTTTTATTGGTCTTTATGCTTTATTTCTGCGCAAGCAGATCACTGTGATAGCGGTGAATGCCAAAATAAAGCAGTAGAATGATGATGTTGAGACATCCCACGGACTGATCTTGAAGGTCGCGCCAAGTAATAATGCTTGTGCACCATAAGGTAACGAGCCTTGCATTACACAGGCAAAAATATCGAGTAAGCTTGCTGAGCGTTTCGCTGATATTTTACCGTCTTCAGCTAACTTCTTAGCCACTGGGCCTGCAACAATAATACTCACAGTATTGTTAGCAATACACAGGTTAGAGGTCAGTACCAGTGCAGCAATGCCTAATTGATCAGCTACCTTGCGGTGAAACTTCGCGATAAATGCAGTCAAACCTTGGATTTTATGCGCCAGATAATCAAGACCGCCATTCACACGGATAAACTCAGACAGACCGCCAATGAACATAGACAGCAAGAAAATCTCTTGCATATCGCTGAAGCCTTTATAAACGTCTTTCGCAAAACTGCCGACTTCATAGTTGGCTGTGAAGCCCATCGCTGCCGCGAAGATAATACCACTAAATAGCACCACGAATACATTTAGACCGGCAACAGCAAGTACTAAAATAAACGCATAAGGCAGAACTAACAACCAATCAAAGTCTTTGGTCTCTACTGCTTGTGGCTCAGGGGTTAAGAAAGTCAGTAGGGCGATAGTCAAAATAGCTGCAGGGATGGCAATCTTTAAGTTTTCTTTAAACTTATCTTTCATTTCACAGCCCTGCGTACGCGTTGCAGCAATGGTAGTGTCAGAAATAATCGATAAGTTATCACCAAACATTGCACCTGAAACTATGGTACCCGCCATAAGCGCTGGGTCGATACCTGTTTTCAGTGATACGGCATACGCAATCGGACCGATAGCACCTATGGTACCCATTGATGTGCCCATCGCCGTTGAAACTACGGCAGCAATTAAAAATAGACCTGGTAGTAACATTGAAGGTGGAATAAGCGATAAACCGGCATTTACAACCGCATCAACACCACCGGTTGCGCCCGCAACAGCAGAAAACGCACCTGCTAGTAGGTAAATTAAACACATGGTTATGATGTTTGAATGACCAGCACCTTTTATAAAGGTTTCAACACTGTCATTGATGGGTTTTCGGTTAACCCAAAATGCGATAACGATAGCTGGTAAAATTGCTACAGGCGCAGGCAACTGGTAAAACGCATAATCTACGCCTTGCGATTGTAGGTATAAGCCTGCACCTAAAAAGAGTGCCACAAAGGTTAGTAAAGGCAGTAGCGACAACTTGGCTGCTACCTTGTTTACAGACGCCTGCATGTAAACCTCATATTAAGAATTAGTTATTTTTATTATGCAACCATTGTTCACACAATTGCGTGCATAATTCAAGCGATAAAAAAGGATGTGTGAATGTATAGATGGCTAGATGTTTTGTCAAACTTAATCCATGAAAAAAGCCGCAGAGTGCGGCTTTTATCTCTTTCTTTCATTAAAATAGAGAAAATTTATGCTTAGAAATTATATTGGTACGTCAGAGCAAAGCTTCTGCCACGGCCTTTATGGTCATATAAGCTCTCTGGGCCATACTTCGGGCTATAGAAGTAAATTGCACGTTTACCCCATTGTGTCGTGTAAGTTTTGCCGAACAAGTTGTTAACAGCAAACTGCACTTTACCATTAGCCAGTGGGTAGTCGGCGGTTAAATCAAATAAGGTGTAACCATCGATTTCACCCTCAGCATCGTCTTCTAAATCAAGCATGGTTTTGCTTTGTAAGCGCACGTTTAAATCGTTACCTTGCCAAGCTAAATAACTAGTAAATTTAGAGCTCGAAGCTTGAGTTACGCCAACTTTTTTCCAATCACCTTCTTTATCTTGTGCTTCTGAAGAAATTAAGTGCGTTGAAATACCCGCTCGCCAAGCGGCGTTAATATCGTAGTCAAGCTGCGCTTCGATACCTTGAGTACGAGTTTTTGAGTCTGTTACTGAAATAAGTAATGTTTTCTTGTCATAAGAAATCTTATGATCTGAGCTGCTGTAGTAAGCTGCAATTTGTGCGCTGAAAGCGCCTTCACTAAAACGCCAGCCTAGTTCCATTGAGTCAGTTTTAATTCCAGCAAGTGCAGAGTTGTTTACGTCAACTACTGTACCTTCTACTAAGGTTAGGCTGTTTGCGCCATCTTTTTGCTCATAACTTCCTTTGCCATAGAATTTAGCTACATTAGGTAATTCAAAGGCTTCGGCTGAATTGAACCAAATTTGCTGGCTGTCATTTAGGTCATACACTAAGCCAAAGTTGAACAAGTTAACACTATAATCTGTACTACCGCCTTTTATGGCCTCAGCAGAAGACACAGCACCTGTTGTCACTTTAATTGCTGCACTGGTACCGACAAAGTCATGAACTGTGTTATCCATATTTTGACGACGATAACCGGCCGAAACTGCTAGGTTGTCTAACGCTTGATATTGAAGTTGCGCAAATAAAGCACTGGCATCAACTTCAAAACCCGGGTAACGGTCTACGGCATAAATAGACTTCATTACAAGACCACCAGAGTTTTGTGCAATGTCAGTGTCGTAATACGTCTGTAATGCATCAAACTCTTCAGTGTCGTAATCAAAGCCATAAGCGAAACTTAATTTGTCAGCCTGACCTGATAACACAAATTTGAAACCAGATGCATCGGTGTTTTGTTCTGAGCTTGAGAAATTCGCAATCTTACCGTTGCTTAAACGTGGGCGAGGATAGAAATCAAAAATTTCTTCACGAGCAAATGCTTGAATATTAAGCGTCTGTGAGAAAAAGTCGCTGTTAACATAGTTAAGATTGATTAAAGTACGGTCAGTTTTTGGCGTGTGTGCAGAGTCTAACCCTTTGCGGATCTCTACGCCTGTCATATCACCAAGCAACGCATTGGCCTGTGGTCCAAAATACAAGCCATGTTCGCCATCACTTTCATTATTATACTTTTGCACCATGGCTGATACAGTTTGTGAGTCAGTAAATTTATGGGATATGGATGCCATCAAATCTAAGCTATCAGTGTATTGCAAGCCACTTTGTGTGGTGTCCATAACAATCGCGTCGCCGTCGCCATCGTATAGTGCATTCACTTTAGTATAAGCAAGTGACACACGGGCTTTGGTTTGGGCGTTTGCATAACCATAGGCGCCTGCAATTGATGTATCAAAGTCATCGCTGCCAGCAAAACCTGAGTGAATACCTACTTTTAGAGCATTATCTTCATTACCTTGCTTAGTGATGATGTTGATAACACCACCGGTACTACCGCCACCGTAGATTGCGGTGGTACCAGAAAGTACTTCAATACGAGAGATATTAAATGGGTCAATGGCATCAAGATGACGACTAATACCGCGTGAAGAGTTCAGCGACACACCGTCGATCATCACGACCATCTTTCTGCCACGCATATTTTGGCCATAGTTGGTTCTTGTCGTACTTGCTAAGTCTAAGCTTGGGATCAATTGCGCCAACGAGGTTTTGAAGTCATGGCCTGAATTGATTTGTGATTGAAGTTCTTCAAGATCGACCAGCCACACTGTGCCTGCAATGTCAGAGATTTTTTGCTCAGTACGGTTAGCGGTAACTAAGATACGCTCATGATCATGGGTAGCTTGGGCGTCATCCGCAAGTACCGCATTAGAGTTAAGCGCACATAAAAGGCTAGAAGCGATGAGAGTTAAGGTCGTTTTTTTCATATCCATGTTTATTAAACTGCTGTAGTTAAGGTTAAAGGTTGGGTGGATTCGGGCAGTGTCCAATCAATGAAATTCTGCGTTTCACTTAAATCAAACACATTTTTCCCTGCTAAATGATTAATAATTTTGGCGCTACGCCATGCCATTAGGCTGAGCTGAGGTTCGGCAATACCATGACTGCTTAAGCCCGCGTTTACGGCATAGATCTGGTTACCAGCTTGATGTTGCCATAGCACGTTAAAGTGGCGGTCTAGTTGTAATCCGCCATCTTTACTTAAATGTAATAGAGGTTTTAATGGCTCAAGATAGTGAGGCAGCACTGACTCAAACCCTGTGGCTAAGATGACATAATCGGCATCAAGCACTTCTTCGCTTTGATTTAATGAGTTATAGCATTGCACCGCATAGCCATCGTTATGAGGCGTTAATTGTTGAGCGGTACGATTCGGTAATAAATGCACCCATTTACGTTCATCATTTACTTCGAAATGCTGATACAAATATTGGTAAATCTGTTTTAAACATTCTGTTGTGATGCCATCACTGGCCAGCTTTTGTGCTTTTACTTCACGCTTTTTACTCAACTCTGGAAGTTCGAAGAAGCACTCAGTATATTGTGGTGTGAAGAACTCATTGGTAAAAGTGGCTTCATCTAATGGCTGGTAGTTCGGTCTGCGAGAGATCCAAAATAATTCTTGTGGCTTACCCCAATAATGCTGCAAAGCATTAAGCACTATGTCAGCACCGGTTTGACCACCACCAATCACTGCAACGCGCTTGTTGGTTAAATCGAGCTCTTTGCCCATGATCTCGCAAGCGTGAAACACTTTAGTACCAAGTTGGGCCTTAAACTCTTCAGGCACATGTGGTTTTTTACCAGTACCAAGACAAATGTTCTTAGCTTGATACTCACCTTGTTCCGTGGTGATAACAAAGTGATCTTGGTGGTAATGAATGCTTTGTACACCTTCATTAAAATTCAGATTTTGTAATTTGCTTGCCGCCCATGCCATGTAATCTGAAAACTCGGTACGGCTGATCATGCTTATATCAGTAGATAAAAAACGATAGAAGCGTTTTTTATCTACCAAATAGGAGAGAAAACCAACACGACTAGTCGGTACAACCGCAGTAACTAGGTCTTTGAGGTAACAAGTTTGCATATGTGCTTCCGGTAGGAGCAACCCTGGGTGCCAAGCAAATTCAGCTTTGTTATCAAAGAAGCGATACTCTAGCTCAGTGGTTTCGTTGAGTAGGGCAGCAATACTTAAATTAAATGGACCAATTCCGATCCCAGCAAGATCTAACATTGAAAATTCTCCTTGTAGAATTTAACTTTTTCTATTGAAACAAGCGCAGCGCGCTTATGTGGAAACTCGAATTCATATTCCTTTATGAATCCCAGTTTTGTAATTTGATTAAGCAGTCTTTGATTATCATGTCTTGGCTCGAGCACAATTTTTTGTGTCTGTGGCCAATCTAAAAATATGAAGTGACTGATAGCAGTGCACCAAGCCTTAAAGTAACGGCTGCCTCTAAAAGCTTCATTACCGACCAATAAGTGCAAACCTCTGTCGTGGGCTTGCCATGAATAATAAGGTGCAATTCTGTCTTCACCTGCCCAGTACACCTCAAAATAGCCAAAAGCTTGGTCGTCGAAGTAGCCGATTAATGGCAAGTTAAAAGGGGTATGAAGTTTGTTAGCTAAATAACTTTGCAGTTTTTCTTTTGACCAGTCTTGCTCCCAAAATTTGCTGACTCTTGGGTTGTGCATCCAGGTGTGGAATACATCTAAATCAGCAAGGGGATCGGCTACTTTAAAACTGATGAATTTGCCAATATCGTGATTAAAGCGGCGATACACCTCACCACTTAAATTTACTGGGCGAGTAGGGCAAGCTCTATCTTCATAGCGCTCTGTAAATAGGGCTCTTGTTTGAACTTTTAAACCATTAATGGGGTTTGCGTAAAACTCAAAGCGAGAAAAGCTTTCACTGTCGAATGCGTCAATCAACCCTTGCCAAGCTTGTGAAGCATGCCATTGAGACGTTGGCAACTGAATATGTTGAATACTCGGGTGGTGGTAAAACACACCATCGATTAAAAATAACAGCTGCTCTAAGTTATTAATTCGCTCATCGAATTGCGCCACAAAGCAATGGCCAAAGGTAATTTCACCTTGTAAGACGAGTTTTTGAGCGTGACTAATTACACCCGACTCAGACTTTTCGAGCGGGAAACTGTGTTCTAATAACATCTCAATGCACCTATTGCTGAGTCTGGGCCAGTAAATTTGCCATGTCGAAATAAATCACAGCAGGATCTTCTATGGTGTTCTCGTTATCACCGGTGAGATAGCAATAGAAATTACCTTTGCACTGGAAAGCGGCTTGCTCGAGAATTTGTTGTAAACATTGCTTGTCTTTAGCTGTGCTTAAAATACCCGATAACGTTGAATGCAACTGTTGGCACCAAGTATGTTCATCTTTAAAGCCTAGTTGGCTCAAAGCGGCAATCACGGCATAGCCGCTATTGATAATCACATAGTAAGGAAAGTATCGGGTGATCTGTGCTTGGCTCCAGTGGTGCTCAATATCACTGTGAATGTCTTTACACTGGGCAGAGAATTGCTTGATCCCAAGTTCAGAAAAACCAAACCCTTGGCAATCACGAATAAAGGTTTTGTTTGGTAACCCTTGCGCAAATTCAATGACTATATTTTGCTGATGAGCCAGACAAACCAGGCCTAAATTGGCTTGCAGGTCGCACAGAGGCAAGATGACTTTTTGACTGAAATCTTTAAACCACAGCTCAGCGGCTTCTTCTAAAGTCACTTGATAATTCTTGCTAACGCATTTGAGTTGCTCGAGTAACAAGTGATTTTCATCATCAATAGGAAGCTGACCAAGCGTAGCAAGCACTAAGCTCTCGCTATTTTGGTTAAGTTGTTGGTTCTCTCTAAATAAGAAAATGCTTTCCTCGATCACCTCATCATTAAAGCTCAGTGCGCACCAAGCCGGTTCTTGCATTACCACAAATTCAGGGTAGTGTGACTGCCAGTCTTTAAAGGAGTCAGTTTGGCAGGCATCAAAAACCCTTAGACCACGTTTGCACTCTTTGACTGATAGCGTTCTGACTGAATTAGTCAGCTTAATATTTAAAGAGTATTTCAGCTGGTAGTCTACTTCGGGCTGGCAGATAGCACGCACAGATGATGTCGCTGACCAGGCAAGGCCATGTTCACCTAATTCACAGATTAACTTATCGCTGAGCAGAGTTTGAATACTGCTTAGACCTTGCAGGTATTGCCATTGCCATGGATGCATAGGAATGACAGCAAAATCGTTGTTTACGTTTTCAGCTAATTTAGGTGCGCTTTGTGTCACAAGGGTGTCTAAATAACTTTCAAGTGATAGACCCTCAGCATCGCCCACTAACACAGTGCGAGATACCTGCAACCAAACCAACTGAAATTTTGCGCCAAACTCAGGGCTATATTTGGCCCATTCGTCATGTGCTAATTGCTGGCGACTCTTGGCTGCCGGATGAAAGTTATGTCCAGCGAGCAGTCCTTGCTCAGCTTCAATAAAATTCAAAGGGCCAGTTGTTAAGTGCGAGATATTTGGGTGATTTTGCAATGAGGCCTCAATAAACTTTTGGCTTTGCAATACCTGTGTACTGAACTGTTCAATTTGAGGGCGCGAGAAGGCTGCAATTTTATCGGCATGAGGCAGCAGTAAATGCAGGGCTTTTTCAAATGAGATGGTTTCAATTGAAGCAGACTGAGCATCTTTTAATAGGATCTCTCCAGTAAAATGATGGATGCCAACTTCTGAAAAATAATGAATGGGTAGCAAGATATCATGATGATCATCAAGCGAAATCGTAATAGCAGGATGCTGCTGAAATTGGGTGTGCGCCCAATTGGTATTTTCTCGTAAATAGGCGTTGGCAAAACTCGACCAACTAAAGCTTTTATTTAACACCGTTTCAATCCTTGGGTTATAAAACTGGTTGCGAATGATAACGGTTTGCATTATCGTGTCAACAAAAATTTGACCCTAAGTTAAGAACATAATGAATAAACAGATTTCATGGCTAGTTGTCGGGGGCGGTTTGCTTGGTGTCAGCCAGCAAATTGCGTTGGTGGTACTACCTTTACTAGCCGACATCATGTCGGTGCCTTATGAAACCTTGGTTAATTGGCAGGCTGCAGGGTCTTTCCTGTTTTTATTCTCCAGTGTCTATTGGGCCAAAACTATGGCCAAAAAAGGCGTCTCATATGTGGTTAAATTGACAACTGCAGGCTTCTTATTAAGTAATCTTATTCTGCTGTTTTTATGGCTCGAGTATGACTGGCTGTCAGTGGAAGTCATGTTAGGGATATTTATAGTCAGTCGTATTGTGCACGGTCTTTTTAGTAGTGGAATTGTGCCGCAGTTGCAGATCAGTGCCTTGATGCTGTATCCACAAAACACAATTGGCGCACTTGCTAAGGTGAGTCTAGGGGGAACGCTGGCAAGATGTTTGACGCCTTTAGCTTGTATCGGACTCCTAATGGTTTCACCGACCTGGGTGTTTGCACTGCCTTTATTACTAGGTTTATACGTGCTTTTGATTACCCCAAGTTTGTCAAAAGGCAAAAGCAAAGAAAAAGTAAGCGGCTCACCACACCAGCATTGGGGGTTGCTTGTTGTGGCATTTATCTGCGCGTTTAGTTTGTGTTTTGGTCAGTTTAGCTTGGTTCAGGTGCTTACACGCTTCATTCCTGATAATAGCGCACAGGTCAGTCAATGGGTGGCAATTAACTTAGCTATCACAGCCTGTCTAAGTACCATTAATCAGATTTATTTTATTAAAAAACAAAAAGTAGATTCAGAACGTTTACTGGTACTGAGTTTAGCCGTTGCATTTGTCATGGCTGGGGCGAGCAGTATGGCACACCATATAGTGGTTATGTGTATCACAGTCTCTTTGATCTTCGTAGCGCTTAATAGTGCAACCTTGGCGTATACCAATGTCATTGTGGCAAAAGCAGGTAAACAATATACCAACTACATTACTACCACACACACTTTAGGTTATGCACTAGGGGCTGTGTTTGTGAACTTTTCTCTTACTCTGCCTTATACATTGGTTTGTACAGCCTTGTTTATTGCATTTAGTTTTATTGTTCGTCGATTTATCCGCAATGTATATCCAAAACAAGCTGAAACAACTTAATTGCATGGCATATGAAATTTTTAAAGATGATTTATGACTACAAACTCTGTATAAACACAGAAAATTTGAATGGGGATGAATATGACTAACATCGCAATTTTTGGTGCCAATGGCCGAATGGGCAAAGTGTTGTGTGAAGCAGCGCTAATTTCCGGTAATACTTCACTCGCAGCGGCTTATGTACGTGACCAACATGATTTAATTGGCACGAAAGTGCAGCATTTTATTAATCAGGGTGAAACGGACGTTGCTTTCTCAACAGAAGCTGTGATTGCCGAAGACGTTGATGTAGCAATTGATTTTACTTTACCTGCGGGTATGAAAAAGCATTTAGCAACAGCGCTAGAGTGTAAAACGCCTTTAGTTATTGGCACAACAGGTTTAACCACTGAAGATATGACAGAGCTTGAACAAGCGGCGAAACATATTCCAATCGTGTTCTCTCGTAATTTCTCTGTGGGCATCAACTTATTAGAAAACCTTGTAAAACAAGCTGCAAAAACGCTGAGCGATGACGTAGATATTGAAGTGTTTGAGTTGCACCACAGGCATAAAATCGATGCCCCATCGGGTACTGCTTTAATGATTGGTGAAGCGATTGCCCAGGCCAAAGGCTGGGAGCATGATGAAGTTGCTATCTTTGATCGTAGTCAAGACGAAAATGAAAAATCTCAAAAAGAGATTGGCTATTCAGTGATGCGTGGCGGTGACATAGTAGGTGAACATACGGCTTATTTTGCTGCAGAAGGCGAAAGACTTGAATTAACCCACAAAGCAAGCTCTAAAATGACCTTTGCTAAAGGCGCTGTAAGGGCTGCAGCTTGGTTAAAAGACAAGCCAGTTGGACTTTATACTATGCAAGATGTGCTAGGATTTAGATAGAAAAGTTACTTTTTTAACCGTTTCAAGTAAAAAAACAGTTAAAGGGGATATTTTTAATTTTTTAAGGTTTTATCATAGACCTTTCTCAAGTTTTCATCTAAAATACCTGGAATTTGCCAAATTTTCATAAGTGGCGTGTTACCAAGCGCTTTTTAAACGGGTATTCTGGCTTTGTTGGCTGGGTCCCGTTTTTTACCATTAGGAGGTTAACTTGACTAAATCCGCTCTGTTAGTCCTAGAAGACGGCACAGTGTTCCGCGGTACAGCTATCGGTGCTGACGGTATGTCAGTTGGTGAAGTTGTATTCAACACTTCGATGACTGGTTATCAGGAAATTTTGACTGATCCATCGTACGCAGAACAGATCGTAACTCTGACTTACCCACATATCGGTAATACGGGTACTAATAGCGAAGATGAAGAAGCGAACAAAATCTGGGCGAAAGGCCTAGTAATTCGTGACTTACCTTTGCTTGCTAGTAACTTCCGTAACGAGCAATCACTAGATGATTACTTAAAGCAGCGCAATATTTTAGGTATCGCAGATATCGATACACGTAAGTTAACGCGTATTTTACGTGACAAAGGCGCGCAAAACGGTTGTATCATCGCTGGTGATATTGACGAGCAAAAGGCACTAGAAGCTGCACAAGCTTTCCCGGGCCTAAAAGGTATGGATTTAGCCAAAGTTGTGTGTACAAAAGAGCAGTACACATGGAACGAGACAAGCTGGACGCTTGGCGAGGGCTTTAAAACACTTGCAGATGAAGATGCAAAATTCCACGTTGTTGCTTATGACTTCGGTGTGAAGAAAAACATCCTTCGTATGCTAGTAGACCGTGGTTGTAAACTAACAGTTGTTCCTGCAGAAACCTCCGCTGCAGACGTGTTAGCATTAAACCCAGATGGTATCTTCCTTTCAAATGGCCCAGGTGATCCAGAGCCGTGTACTTACGCTATCGAAGCAATCAAAACTTTCCTTGAAACAGACACGCCAATTTTTGGTATCTGTTTAGGTCACCAGCTTTTAGCCCTAGCTTCAGGCGCGCAAACGGTGAAGATGAAGTTTGGTCACCACGGTGGTAACCACCCGGTTAAAGACCTAGACCGTAATGTTGTGATGATCACTGCGCAAAACCACGGTTTCGCAGCGGATGAAGCAAGCCTACCAGAAAACTTACGTGCTACTCACGTATCGTTATTCGATGGCACATTACAAGGTATTCACCGTACTGATAAGCCAGCATTTAGCTTCCAAGGTCACCCAGAAGCGAGCCCAGGTCCTCACGACGCTGCGCCACTGTTCGACCATTTCATTGAACTAATGCAAGCACGTAAAGCGTAATTAGAGCGGAGTAACCATGCCAAAACGTACCGACATACAAAGTATTCTAATTTTAGGTGCAGGCCCGATCGTTATCGGTCAGGCGTGTGAGTTTGACTACTCAGGCGCGCAAGCTTGTAAAGCACTTAGAGAAGAGGGTTACCGAGTTATCCTAGTAAACTCAAACCCTGCAACTATCATGACTGACCCAGAAATGGCTGATGCAACATACATCGAGCCAATTCACTGGGAAGTTGTTGAGCGTATCATTGAAAAAGAAAAGCCAGATGCAGTCCTTCCTACTATGGGTGGTCAAACTGCGCTTAACTGTGCACTTGACTTAGACAAGCACGGCGTACTTGCAAAGCACGGCGTTGAGCTAATCGGTGCAACAGCAGATGCAATCGACAAAGCAGAAAACCGTGAGCGTTTTGACGCGGCAATGAAGGCAATTGGCCTTGAGTGTCCTCGTGCAGAAATTGCACACACAATAGATGAAGCACGTGACACACTAACGCGTATTGGCTTCCCATGTATTATTCGTCCTTCTTTCACCATGGGTGGTACCGGTGGTGGTGTTGCGTACAACATGGAAGAATTCGAAGAAATTTGTACCCGTGGTCTTGACCTTTCACCTACAAGCGAGCTTCTTATTGATGAAAGCTTACTAGGCTGGAAAGAGTACGAGATGGAAGTTGTTCGTGACAAAAACGACAACTGTATCATCGTATGTTCTATCGAAAACTTTGACCCAATGGGTGTTCACACAGGTGACTCAATCACAGTAGCACCAGCACAAACACTAACTGACAAAGAATACCAGCTAATGCGTAACGCATCGATGGCGGTTCTTCGTGAAATTGGTGTTGAAACAGGTGGTTCAAACGTACAGTTTGGTGTAAACCCTGATGATGGCCGTATGGTTATCATTGAGATGAACCCACGTGTATCTCGTTCATCTGCACTTGCTTCAAAAGCAACTGGTTTCCCAATTGCGAAAATCGCTGCAAAATTAGCGGTTGGTTACACGCTAGACGAGCTTCAAAACGACATCACTGGTGGCGCAACACCTGCATCGTTTGAGCCGTCAATCGACTATGTTGTAACTAAGATCCCTCGTTTCAACTTCGAAAAATTCGCAGGCTCTAACGACCGTCTAACGACTCAGATGAAGTCGGTAGGTGAAGTGATGGCAATCGGCCGTAACCAGCAAGAATCACTCCACAAAGCACTTCGTGGCTTAGAAGTTGGTGCAACAGGTTTCAACCCAGTTGTTGCATTAGATGACCCTAGCGCGAAAGAAAAAATCGTTCGTGAATTACGTGAACCAGGTGCAGAGCGTATTTGGTACGTTGCAGATGCAATGCGTCACGGTATGAGCGTTGAAGATGTGTTTGAGCTAACGAAGATCGACCGTTGGTACCTAGTTCAAATCGAAGACATCATCAAAGATGAAGCAAAAATCGCTGAAGGCGGTATGGCTGGTCTTAACAAAGATTTCTTACGCCGCTTAAAGCGTAAAGGTTTTGCGGATGCACGCATCGCAGAACTACTAGGTGTAAGCGAGTCTGAAGTACGTAAGAAGCGTCATACGCTAGAAGTTCTTCCTGTTTACAAGCGCGTAGATACGTGTGCGGCAGAATTTAGCTCAGACACAGCTTACATGTACTCATCATACGATGAAGAGTGTGAAGCGAACCCGTCTGACAAAGACAAGATCATGGTTATCGGCGGTGGCCCTAACCGTATCGGTCAAGGTATCGAATTCGATTACTGTTGTGTACACGCAGCCCTTGCAATGCGTGAAGACGGTTATGAGACTATCATGGTTAACTGTAACCCTGAGACAGTTTCTACCGACTACGACACATCAGACCGTTTATTCTTCGAGCCAATCACGCTAGAAGACGTATTAGAAATCGTACGTGTTGAAAAGCCAAAAGGTGTTATCGTGCAGTACGGTGGTCAAACGCCACTTAAACTTGCGCGTGAGCTAGAAGCGAATGGTGTGCCAATCATTGGTACTTCTCCAGATGCAATCGACCGTGCTGAAGACCGTGAGCGTTTCCAGCAAATGGTTGAGCGTTTAGACCTACTTCAGCCTGAGAATGCAACGGTTACTTCACTAGAAGAAGCGGTCGCTAAGTCTCAAGAAATCGGCTTCCCACTTGTTGTACGTCCTTCATACGTACTTGGTGGTCGTGCGATGGAAATCGTATATGACGAAGACGATTTACGCCGTTATATGACAGAAGCAGTTCAAGCATCAAACGAAGCGCCAGTTCTACTTGACCGCTTCCTAGATGATGCTATCGAAATCGACGTAGATGCAATCTGTGACGGTGAGCAAGTGATCATCGGCGGTATCATGGAGCACATCGAGCAAGCAGGTGTTCACTCAGGTGACTCAGCATGTTCACTACCAGCTTACTCATTAAGCCCTGAGATCCAAGACCGTATGCGTGACCAAGTAACACGTATGGCATTAGAGCTTGGCGTTGTTGGCTTAATGAATACACAATTTGCTGTTAAAGATGGCGAAGTATACTTAATCGAGGTGAACCCTCGTGCTGCGCGTACAGTACCATTTGTGTCAAAAGCAACAGGCGTTGCACTTGCAAAAGTAGCTGCACGTTGTATGGCGGGTCAGTCTCTTGCAAGTCAAGGCGTGACGAAAGAAATCATTCCTCCATACTACAGCGTAAAAGAAGTTGTACTTCCGTTCGCTAAGTTCCCTGGCGTTGACCCAATGCGTGGTCCTGAGATGCGTTCAACAGGTGAAGTAATGGGTGTGGGTGACACATTCGCAGAAGCATTTGCTAAAGCGCAGCTTGGTGCGGGTAACGTATTACCTCGTGCTGGTCGTGCATTACTGTCAGTTCGCAACGGTGACAAAAAGCGTATTGTTGAGCTTGCTCGTAAGATGCGTGAACTTGACTTTGAGCTTGATGCAACTGGCGGTACAGCAAAAGCACTTGAAGATGCTGGTATTGAAGTTCGTCGCGTAAACAAGGTGTTTGAAGGTCGTCCTCATATTCTTGACCGTATTAAGAACGGTGAGTACAGCTACATTGTAAACACGACGGAAGGTCGTCAAGCAATCGAAGACTCAAAAGTACTTCGTCGTGGTGCACTACAAGGCAAAGTGAACTACACAACAACGCTTAATGCAGCATTTGCTAACTGTAAAGCTAACGCTGCTGATGACCGTGCAACGGTTTCTTCAGTACAAGAGCTACACAAGCGCGTAAATTAATTGTCGAAGCATTGCCTAGTCTATGCATCGTGATATAGACTTAGTCAATTAATTGAAATATTAAAGCCCGGTTTTACCGGGCTTTTACTTCTGTACTTCTGGGAAAGAATGACAATGCAACAAACTCCGATGACAGTACGTGGTGAGCAACTACTACGTGAAGAGCTAAACGAATTAAAAACAGTTCGTCGTCCTAAAATCGTGGCTGACATTGCGGAAGCCCGTGAACACGGTGACTTAAAAGAAAACGCGGAATACCATGCTGCTCGTGAAGAGCAGGGTTTCTGTGAAGGTCGTATTCAAGAAATTGAAGCAAAACTGTCGACTGTACAAATCATTGACGTTACTAAGATGCAAAATAACGGCAAAGTTATTTTCGGCTCAACAGTGACAATCGTGAATTGTGATACAGACGAAGAGACAACTTACAGAATTGTTGGTGATGATGAAGCAGACATCAAGAGCAATCTTATCTCGTTTAATTCACCGATTGCGCGTGGCTTAATTGGTAAAGAATTAGATGATGCAGTAACTATCAAAACACCAAACGGTGACGTTGAATTCGAAATTATTGAAGTTGAGTATATCTAACTTCAGTTACTTCTTGCTCTACATACTTTAAAAAGCCAAGCATTCGCTTGGTTTTTTTACGCCTGTAATATCGTGTAATTGCAAATTTTGCATGAAGTATTAGAGTTTGTATACCAACAAGGAAGGAGTGTTATTATGGTTGTAAATGCCCGTCTTCAATTTGATTTGCAGCATGCGTTTTTTGATGCATTACTCGACAAAGTTTCAGCACTGATTTCTGTAAATTCTCTGACTCAATTCCATTATCATGAGTTTAGAGAGCAACCTCAAGAGACACAACAACCTAGTCAGAGAGTGTTTTATGGAGGAAAGTTCTACAAAGCATGTGATGGCACTGATGCCCTTTATGAAGCTCTGCTGTTAAATGATAAAAATGAACATTGGTTTACTTCGCTGGAAGAAATACAGTCTCATTTAAATAAGCATAATATGAATGCCACTTTTATTGAGCTGGCACCAAACCAAACAGTGATCCCTAGTTTTCAAAAAACGAATATGAATTTAGTGACAGCTTCATTGTTGCTGCAATGGTTTAACTTTGGTCCATTTGGTTTTCATATTGAATGGCTTAAAGAAATGCCAAACTATAATGACAGTTATATTACTAGGGCATTACTTTATCTAGATAAAAGCTTATCTGAAAAAGAGTGGTTACTTGGTTATGGACTACATTCGAACTTAATACCTATTTCAGGCAATCAGCCAGCAATACAACAAATCATGGATAGCTTGGATATATGTCGACCAATTTGTATTTTGGATGCACATTTACCGATAGCTTATATTAATGATATCTGTGCTGATTTGGTTTTTAATGGGTTAAAAAAGAGAGGGGATTCACCCTATACGGATTTTGCTGCGTTTAAGAATCAATTAGATGAACAAGGGGGGTTGTTTGATAAGCAACTACTGTGGCTAATTGATATTCTCCCAGAAGAGCAGTTACTGCTGCAAGTATCTCATATACTCTCAACCATAGATGATACTTTATGTAAAAGTGAAGAAGCAGGGTTCAGCTCGATATTGGTGAATGACACACACACATTTTCTAGAGCGATTATTGATTTTTACCAAGACAACTTATCGCCAGTAAAAATAGAAAGTGTTGAACAGGCAACTAATAAAGAAAACTATAAGGTTAAAATGGCCCCAGAGTATCCAATTGAGCCTTTATCTCCTTTTAGAGAGCTTTTCTCGCAGATGAAAGCCCAAAAGTGGGACAAAGAACAAATTACCAGTATGCAAGCCTTTAGCACTGAGGCTTCAGGGAGTGAGGGAGATTTTCAAAGTTACCTTGTCTTGAATGAGGACCCACTTGATGCATGCAAAGAAGATTTACTGTCAATTCAGGTGCTAGGTAAGACAGATACAATTGAAGGGATCAGTTAACCCCTTCAATTGTGTTGAAGTTACCAGGTACCTGTATTTTCCATATCTACCCATGGCTGTTGGGGTGGTAGAGAGTCACCTTTTTGTAAAAGCTCAATAGAAATACCATCCGGTGATTTAACAAATGCCATATGGCCGCAACGAGGTGGGCGATTTATGGTGACACCTGCATCCATGAGTTTTTGACAAAGCGCATAAATATTCTCAACTGCAAATGCTAAATGCCCGAAATTTCTGCCGCCTGTATATTCTTCAGTATCCCAATTGTAAGTTAGCTCAATTGTGGGGCTAAACGTTTGCTTAGCCGTTTCAAGCTGGCCAGGTGCTGCTAAATAAACTAACGTAAACCTGCCAGCCTCACTGTCATAACGTTTCACTTCATGAAGGCCTAATAGATCACTGTAGAATGCGAGTGATGCGTCTAGGTCTTTAACGCGCACCATAGTATGTAAAAATTCCATCATTGCTCCTAATCAACTTTGTGACAGACCTCATTAAACGAATAAAGTCTCAGGTTGGTTTGAAAAATCAGTTAAATGTTCTAAGTTAAGTTAAATACGACGCGTAGCTTAACGGACTATACTTATCTAGGGTAGCCCAGATGAGTATGCAAGGGATATAAATGGCCAAATTAACCATTACCAGTGATAACAATGTCATAGATAGCATGACTGATATTGTTGCATGCTTAAATACCAGTGACTCAATTCAGAGATTTCTACTCGACATCCATTGTATTTTACAAAAAGTGACTTACGCAGATAACTTCTATGTAGTGTTATTCAAAAATAATGGTGAGCTGTCTTTTCCGTACTTTCATGATGTCAAAGACGATATTCGGGCAGAAGATTTAGAAGATATTAAGTTTGAACAAATTAAAAAGACACTTACAGCCTATGCGTTAGAGCAAAAGACAATCTGTAATTTTACTGATGTAGAAATACAGCAGTTAATTGATGCTGGCACATTACAAGTGCTAGGCACAATTCCTCAACAGTGGCTTTGCTTTCCACTGAAAAATAGAAATCACTTTCTCGGCGCCTTCATAATTCAATCCTACCGTCGTAATGATGAATACTCTGGTGTTATTGTTGATGTACTTTACACCATTAGTCATGTCATCTCTTCTGCGCTAGATGCATTTAATAACCAACAAGCGTTGCTCGAAGCCAATCAAACCTTGCAAGATTACCAAGCCGAATTAGAAAAGCATGTTGCAGCCAGAACACAAGAGCTTCAGCAAAGCTTAGAAGACTTGCAGCATGAGGTCGAGAAAAGCGAAAAGCTGCAATCACAACTAGAATATGAATCACTACATGACAACCTCACAAACTTGGCGAATCGGAAATACCTATTCAAAGAGCTGTCACGGTTAGCCTCTAAATCTGAACGAAACAAAATTGAAGTATATGTGTTGTATCTAGATTTAGATGACTTTAAACCAATAAACGATGAGTTTGGTCATAAAAGTGGTGACTTAGTGTTAAGAACCGTTGCACAAAGGCTGACCAGTGAAGTGAGAGGGTATGACTTGGTTGCCAGAATTGGTGGGGATGAATTTGTGGTCTTACTGATGGAGCCGTTACACTTTGGTGTGCTTGAACAGCTTTGTCAGCGATTACTACGTAGTATTCAACAGCCGATACAATTAGAGTCTGAACAAGTCGTTAATTGTGGCTGTAGCATTGGTGTGGCAGGGAATTACACTCAGCAATTTACCGCTGAAAATTTACTTCATCAAGCTGATCAATCTTTGTATGCAGCTAAAAACAAAGGCAAAAACCAAGTTCACTTTGCCATGAGTCATGAGCAATAGGTTTAACTTGCTTTATCTTTTAGTTGCTTTAGGATCAAACTCAAACGTTTTTTAAATATCTTGATATGATCCTAAGACTGTTACTTCTATGTTGTTTACTCTCTCCAAGCCTAGTTAAGGCGATAGAGGTTTTAGACCTTTATGAGAGTACGCTCTATATCGATGATAAAACGCGTGCCAGTCGCGTAGATGCCAGTAAAGCGGCGCTTAATAATGTGATCAAAAAGCTCACAGGTAAGTCTGAAGTAAATTCACACCCTTTAATCCGCCAAGCAATGCGCTCAATTTCTGATTATATGTTGAAGTATGAGTATCTAGAAACGCGTGATGGTGAACTACAGATAAAAGTAAAATTCGAAGCGCAAAAAGTAGAAGAGTTAGTGCAAGATGCCAATCTACCTTTATGGGGTAATAGGCGACCAAAGATTGCCATTTGGCTTGCGATTGAAGATGGCTTTCGTCGAGATTTCGTGACCCAAGAAAGCTACCCTCAGTTAGAACGTCTTATTTATGATACGTCCCAGGATTGGGGCGTCCCAGTGGTTGTGCCACTAATGGATTTAGAAGATAGAAGCAAAGTCGGTATAGCTGAAGTGTGGGGGAATTTTTCAGAACCGGTTGAGATTGCGTCGATGCGTTATCAAGCAGAGCGCGTGATCACAGCGAGAATGTTCAAACCAGAAGCCAGTGATTTCTGGCAACTTGAGTGGCGCTATACCGATGCTGAATTATTTGAATCGAATCAATTGGTAGGCGACAAGCAGCAGGTACTGATTCAAATGGTTAATAATTTTTCTGATGCTTTGGTTAAGCAGTTTGCTATTGATCCAAATAAAACTTACGCATCAGCAAGCTCAGTACTGACAGTCGATAAACTCTCTGACTTTGTGACCATAGAGCAGGCGAGAAGGCAGCTTATTAGTATCAGTACCGTTGTTGAAGTTGACGTCATCGAACGCACGAACGATGCGGTAAAGTTTTTAGTTGAGCACACCTCTGATGTCACAGACTTAGTTAAAGCGATTAAACTTGAACAAAGCTTTACACCGTTTGTAGACCCAAGAGCTTTTTATCAACTTGAAGATAGCCACAACCTCAAGTATTCATGGGTAGGCGAATAATGCAACTAGAGCCAATGCAAATGGCTTTGCCAGTAACTTTACCTGATGATGAAACATTCAGTGCCTATTTTGGTGGGGAAGAGTCTCTTGAGGTGAACCACTTAAAGGCGACATTAGAAAATCGCAATGAAGATTTTCATTTTACTTATCTATGTGGCTTAGCTGATTCAGGAAAATCTCACTTACTCTATGCTACTTGCATTGCGGCACAAGAGTTAGGCTTATCGACTATGTTGTTGAGTCTTAGAGAAGTGATCAGTTTTGGCCCTGAAGTACTCGATGGCCTGGAGTCTTTAGATGTACTGTGTATAGATGACGTGCATTTAGTTGCTGGTGTTGATGTGTGGGAAAAAGCGCTATTTAACTTTTTCAATCGTTTTAATGAAAAAGGTAAGTGTTTAGTGGTCACGGCAGATTTACTGCCAGACATGCTACATATCAATTTACCTGATTTAGAGTCTCGTCTAAAGTGGGGCACAACTTTCCAAATTCGCTCTATGAGTGATGATGATAAAGCAGAAGCATTAGTTAAACGCGCTAACATGCGCGGTCTTGAGTTAACCGATGAATGTGCGCGCTTTTTACTAACCAGATTAAGCCGTGATATGCGCACTTTACTCGATATTTTAGACAGACTCGATCATGCATCCATGGCTGCACAAAGAAAACTCACAATTCCTTTCATAAAAGCCACTTTAAAACTGTAGAAGGGCTAGAATCCAGCCCTTGCTTTCAGTTATCATTGTCGATTAATAAACAGCAAATTACCTCAATAAAGATCAGGTAGAAAATGAACTTAGAGAATATCTTAGCCGAAGCGCTTGAAGCCGTTTCGAGCGCGAGCGAAATTGCGCATCTTGAAGATGTACGCGTAAAATACCTTGGTAAAAAAGGTGAGATCACAGGTCTTTTAAAGACTTTAGGTAAATTAGCACCAGAAGAGCGTAAAGACGCGGGTGCAGTGATCAACAAAGCTAAAACGCAAGTACAAGACGCAATCAACGAAAAGAGAGAAGCACTGGTTGCTGCTGAGCTTGAAAAGAAACTGGCTGCAGAAACAATTGATGTGACTTTACCAGGTCGAGTAATGCCGACAGGTGGCATTCACCCAGTAACTCGTACAATTGAAAGAATTGAAACTTTCTTTGGCGAGTTAGGTTTTGCTGTTAAATCTGGTCCTGAAGTTGAAGACGACTTCCACAACTTTGATGCACTAAATATTCCTGAGCATCACCCAGCACGAGCTGATCACGATACTTTCTACTTTAATCCTAAGTTAGTTTTACGTACGCAAACAAGTGGTGTACAGATCCGTACTATGGAAACTGAACAGCCACCGCTTCGTATTATCTCTCCTGGCCGTGTTTACCGTAACGACTACGACCAAACACACACGCCAATGTTCCACCAAGTTGAAGGCCTAATGGTTGATACTGATGTGAGCTTTACTGAACTGAAAGGTATTTTGCACGACTTCTTACGCAACTTCTTTGAAGAAGACATGGAAATCCGTTTCCGTCCTTCTTACTTCCCATTTACAGAGCCTTCAGCTGAAGTAGATGTAAAAGGTAAAAACGGTAAATGGTTAGAAGTATTAGGCTGCGGCATGGTGCATCCAAACGTACTCAAGTCTGTTGGCATCGACCCAGAAAAATACACTGGCTTTGCATTCGGCATGGGCGTTGAGCGTTTAACTATGCTTCGCTACGGTGTGAACGACTTACGTGCGTTCTTCGAAAATGACATGAAATTCCTAAACCAATTCAGATAAGAGCGAAAGAAATATGAAATTTAGTGAAAAGTGGTTACGTGAGTGGGTAAATCCAGCTATCGATACCGAGGCTCTTTCTGAACAACTTTCAATGGCTGGCCTTGAAGTTGATGGTGTGGATGCCGTTGCCGGAGACTTCAGTGGCGTTGTGATTGGTGAAGTGGTTGAGTGTGGTCAACACCCTGATGCTGACAAATTACGCGTAACAAAAATCAATGTAGGTGAAGACGAGCTGCTAGACATCGTGTGTGGTGCAGCAAACTGTCGCCAAGGCCTAAAAGTTGCAGTTGCTAAAGTTGGTGCGGTATTACCGGGTGACTTCAAAATTAAAAAGGCAAAGCTTCGAGGTCAACCTTCTCATGGTATGTTGTGTGCATTTGAAGAGCTAGGCATGGCTGAAAGCTCTGAAGGTATTTTAGAACTGCCAGCAGACGCACCAATTGGCCAATGTATTCGTGAATACTTTAACCTTGATGACGTGACAATCGACGTTGACCTAACAGCAAACCGCAGTGACTGTTTAGGCATTAAAGGTCTTGCACGTGAAGTGGGTGTATTGAACAGCCAAGACGTGACAGAAGTTGAGATTGCAGCTGTTGAGCCAACAATTGAAGATACGGTTAATATTGAGCTAGTGAACAGCCAAGCTTGTCCTCGTTACTTAGGCCGTATCATTAAAGGTATTAACCTTGAAGCGACAACACCGCTTTGGATGGTTGAAAAACTTCGTCGTTCTGGCGTACGTTCAATCGACCCAGTTGTTGACGTTACAAACTATGTGTTACTTGAGCTTGGTCACCCAATGCATGCATTTGATTTAGCAGCTATTGAAGGTGGTATTAAGGTTCGTAACGCAAACGAAAATGAAGAGCTAGTGTTACTTGACGGTAATACGGCAAAACTTAAGCCTTCAACGTTACTTATCGCGGATGATAATAAAGCGCTAGCAATGGCAGGTATTTTTGGTGGCGAAGGCTCAGGTGTTAAAGAAGGTACGCAAGACATCTTACTTGAAAGTGCATTCTTCGCACCACTGGCGATTGCAGGTCAAGCGCGTAGCTATGGCTTACACACAGATGCATCACACCGTTATGAACGTGGTGTTGACCCTAAACTGCAACGCGATGCTATGGAACGCGCAACAGCGTTACTTCTTGAGATTGTAGGTGGTGAAGCGGGTCCAGTTGTTGAAGCAGTATCTGAAGCAGACTTGCCTGCTGAGAAGTCAGTAACACTTCGTCGTGAGCGTTTAGACCGTGTTATCGGTTATCACATTGAAGATGCTAAGGTAACAGATATCCTAACTCGCTTAGGTCTAACGGTTGAATTTGCAAACGACACTTGGAACGCAAAAGTGCCAAGCTACCGTTTCGATATCAGCATCGAAGAAGACCTAATCGAAGAAGTGGCGCGTGTATTTGGTTATAACAACATTCCAAATGTAGCACCGACTGCAGCGCTTAAGATGACGACGCACCAAGAAGCTAAGCTTCCGGTTGCTAAATTCAGAAATGAGCTCGTTGCGCGTGGCTACCAAGAAGCGATTACTTACAGCTTCGTTGACCCTAAAGTACAGCAGCAACTTCACCCGCAAAGTGACGCGTTAGTCTTACCGCACCCAATTTCGATTGAAATGTCGGCAATGCGTGTAAGCTTACTGACAGGTTTAATCAATACGGTTGTATATAACCAAAACCGTCAGCAATCACGTTTACGCTTCTTTGAGCATGGCTTAAAGTTCTTAAAAGATGAGACTGCAGAAAACGGTGTGAGCCAAATCGCGGTTCTTGGTGGTATCATTTACGGTAATACCCATAACGAGCATTGGTCAATTGAGTCTAAGCCTGTTGATTTCTTTGACGCTAAAGGCGATGTAGAAGCGCTTATCGCTTTAACAAATGACGTAAGTCGTTTCTCGTTTAAAGCTGAAGCAAATGATGGTCTTCACCCAGGTCAATCTGCTGCAATTTACCTTGATGACAAGAAAGTTGGTTTTATTGGTGCTGTACACCCTCAGCTTCAAAAGTCCCTTGGTTTAAATAATGCGGCGTTTGTATTTGAAATTGAAGCAGATGCATTAGTTGCTCGTAAGCTGCCAGAAGCGGTTAGCGTGTCAAAATTCCCATCAAATCGCAGAGATATTGCTATTTTAGTTGCGGATGACGTAAAAATAGGCGATATTTTAAATAGCATTGAGAAAGTTGGCGGAAATCAATTAGTTGACCTAAACTTATTCGATGTGTACAAGGGCAAAGGTATTGAGCCAGGCTTTAAGAGCCTAGCGATAGCTCTTACATTGCAAGCTGCTGATAAAACGCTCGAAGAGAATGATATCAATACGCTTGTAGAAAACGTGGTGGCAGAACTTGCCAACAAATTTAATGCATCGTTGAGGGACTAGATATGGCGCTTACTAAAGCAGACATAGCTGAACACCTATTTGAAAAATTGGGGATGAACAAAAAGGATGCCAAAGACATAGTTGAAGCGTTTTTTGAAGAAATCCGCTCAGCGCTGGAAAAAGGAGAGCAGGTAAAGCTTTCTGGTTTTGGCAACTTTGATCTAAGAGACAAAAAAGAGAGACCAGGACGTAATCCTAAAACTGGAGAAGATATTCCAATCTCTGCGCGTCGTGTTGTAACTTTCCGCCCTGGGCAGAAGTTGAAGACACGTGTAGAAGTGGGAACAAGCAAAGAATAGCTGATCTAGTCTCACCTGATTTATAAAGAAAACCCTAGCGTAAGCTGGGGTTTTTTATTTTTTAAAAGCTAAAAGCTAAAAGCTAGAACATAGAATAACGAGCTATAAGAGTTGAATGACTAGAACAGACCTAAAATTCAGGCATAAAAAAACGCCTCATTAAGAGGCGCTTTTAGAATTTTGATAAATTAATCAATCAGGTCTTCAACACCAACGATCAACCAAGGTGCATCACCTTGAGTTTGGCGCTCTAAGTGCCAAATCTCATGAATTGGCTCTTCTTGATTGTCACCAAGGTCACGGTATTTACCTTTAAACATAATGCTCACTTCCCAAACATGTGGGTTCGTGTCTGCACGAACAAGTTGTGCATCAACAAACATTACTTCAGTTGCAACACTGTCATGTTGTTCACGTTCAGCTTTAAACTCTTCAACTAATGCTGGGCTTAGGTACTCAGCCATTTTGTTGTAGTCTTTGTCATTCCACGCTTGTTGTACTGTGTGGTAGTGGTCACGTGCGCCTTGTAAGAAGCCGTTAACATCGAAATCTTTAGGCAGGTTAAATGGCACATCATTTTGCTGTCCGAAACCACCCGAAGACTGAAGAGGCTGCTGCGATTGGAACTGCTGCGGCTGCTGTTGGAATTGTTGCTGCTGACCAAACTGAGGTCCACCTGCCATTTGTGGCTGCTGGCGCTTTGCCATCATGCCTTTAATTAGCTTGAAAATAACAAATGCTGCAATCGCTAGCAGGATCATTTCTAAGAACTGGAAGCCTTCAAAATCATCACCCATCATGGCTGCAATTAAACCACCAGCTAATAAACCACCAAGTACACCGGCCATAATGCCTTTCTTACTTGACTTGCCAGCTGTTTTGGCAGGAAGGCTTTTTGTATCAACTTGTTGTTTTTGCTGAGTAGTTGAAGTGCTGTGCGTTTTTCCTGATTTCTTTTTACCGAACTTCTTACGTGCTTCAGCATCGAAGCTAGTTGCGAATAAAAGTGAGATCAGTGAAAAAATAACGAGAAAGTTTTTCATACTATTCCTATTAAACTGAAATTTTGTTTAGTTTAAATAATGAATAGTTAAAGTTAAATAAAATTTTATAAAAAAGTACTTAAAGACAGCTTTAATCGAACTAAATGTCAGCAAATATGGAATTTAGTAACATTCAGTGATCCCCATATCGACGATCCGCTCTGTTTCACCACTGTTGTTGAATTGATATAGGCTTTTATTGATGTCGCCCAGCAATGTTCGCCAGCGAGAAGATTGCTTGCTCAATGCAAAATAGAGGTTATTGTACTGAAGCGAATGGGTTTCACGTTCTATATTCCTTAACAGGGTCGCTTTTTCTGGTCGTGGAAGTTCAGAGTAACTGACGGTGAATTTAAGCACTTTGGGGTCGCCAATGATTAGGTCAACACGTTTGCCAACCAATAACTTGACCAGTTGTAAGTCGTCGACAGCTTCAATTATAGTAAACTCATTGTTGTCCATCATGGCATCAAATTCAGGGGTATTTTGATACCCTCTGACAACTCCAATTTTTTGCCCTTTAAGTGACAGTAAGTTTCCGGTAAACCTATCAGCATCGCCTTTGCGTTTTAAAAAACCAATCTCCCCGCCGGGGAAGGGGTTTGAAAGCGCGAGAAGTTCACGCCTAGTTTTGCCCTCAACAGTGTCTGAAGGGGCTGAATCTTCAATGTAGTACTCAGGCATGAGAATATCAGCTTTGCCGAGCTCAGCGGCTCTTACAGCCCTAGCCCAAGGTAAAAACTCGATATAAACACTGTAACCTCTCTCAATAAGTAAAGCGACGGTAAATTGAAACACCCAGCCTTTATTACATAGTTGGTTACCAATATAAGGCGGCCAATCAAGTGTTACGATGTGAACAGGTTCTGAGTCATTAGCATTAAACAACAAGCCATTTTTGTATGTTTTGCCTTGAATAACTTGATAGATGTTATCTTTGAAGTAGCCAACATTCATGCCGGCAACAGCATTGGCACTAAAAAGGAGAAGTATAAAAATAAATAGTCGCATGAAGGCGTTAGTTTGATAAAAACTTAATTCTAAGTTTAGGAAGCCCAGATGAAAACGCAAAGGCAAAAACAAAGAAAGCCGACAATTGTCGGCTTTCCTATGTGTCAAAAAGTCAGCAATTGAATTACTGAACTAATTCTTGATCGCTGAACTTGTCTGCAAATAGAGGGCTTGATAGGTAACGCTCTGTTGCACTTGGTAAAATAACAACAATGTTTTTATCAGCGTTCTCAGGCTTCTCAGCAAGGCGTTTAGCTGCAACAACAGCAGCACCTGAAGAAATACCCACTAGGATACCTTCATCACGCATTAGTTGGTGTGCCATTTCAATTGCATCTTCATTTGAAACTAGCTCAGTACCATCAATAAGTTCTAGGTCAAGGTTACCTGGGATGAAACCAGCACCAATACCTTGGATTTTGTGAGGACCAGGCTTAACTTCTTCACCTGCAAGTGTTTGCGTGATAACTGGAGAATCAACAGGCTCAACCGCGATAGCTTTTACATCAAGACCTTTTTCTTGCTTAAGGTAACGTGTAGTACCAGAAATTGTACCACCCGTACCAACACCAGCAACGAAGAAGTCAACTTTACCTTCCATCGCTTCAAAAATCTCAGGACCTGTCGTTTCGAAGTGAATTTTCGGGTTAGCTGGGTTCTCGAATTGCTGAAGTAATACGTATTTTTCTGGATCGCTCGCTAGGATCTCATTCGCTTTTTCGATAGCACCTTTCATGCCTTTAGCGCCTTCAGTCAGAACTAAGTTAGCACCTAACGCTTTAAGTAGCTTACGACGCTCAAGGCTCATTGTGTTTGGCATAGTTAGGGTTAATTTATAACCACGAGATGCGGCAACAAACGCAAGTGCGATACCTGTGTTACCAGATGTTGGCTCGATGATTTCTTTGCCTTCAGTTAAAGTGCCTGCTTTTTCAGCTTCCCAGATCATTGAAGCGCCAATACGACACTTAACACTGAAGCTTGGGTTACGTGCTTCAACTTTAGCGAAAACGTTACCACCCGTTACACGGTTTAATTTAACGATCGGAGTGTTGCCAATAGTTAGGCTATTATCTGCAAAGATTTTAGACATTGTGTTCTCTTTCATGATCTAGATTTAATTAGTGTTCACTTTACTGAGGTCGGGCAAAAACAGAAGGAAAGATTGGCTATAAGATATATCAAATATGCTTATAGCCGAAAAGTATAAAAAGTTTGTTTTATATGCTTTACATTACATTAACCAAGCATAGCTAAACTTCATAAAGAAAGTCTTTGAATCCTTTGTAATTTCTTTTAATTCATCATCTTGATAGCCACTATCAGAGAAGCCGGCAAAGAACACGGTTTGAGGGTTTAACTTATAAGAATAAAGTAGCTGTGTGCTTAATCCTTTATAAGTGGCATCAACCGAGTCAATGTAATTACTTGGGTTGCGTTCAATGTCTGTTTTAATCACAGCTAATCTTAAATAGCTATTTAAATTAAACTGATAGGTCATTCGTACATCAGTCAAATTGGCAGTGAATACATCAGCCCCATCAGCTTCTAATGTTTGATAAGTATGTCTGAATCGCAGTTCAAAATGCTTGCCTAAATTCAAATTAATGACAGGACGTACCCTGAACTGTTCACCTAGACGGTTGTTAGCAAGGTCAACTTTGTTACCAGTGCTAATATTAAGGCTGGTAAAGACACCAGATACCGGCTTCATTTCCATATAGGTCCACAGGTTGTTTTCGGTGAACAAGTCTGTGTTTCCGTCAATGGCAAGACTCGCTTCATTATGGCGAAGACCAGTGCGTTTTCTGTGTTCTACACCTGTATTAATATGACTTTGCAGTGGACCATTTATAGAGAAGTTAGTTTGTACTTCTTTCTCTAACAACTCGTCATTGTCGTTATGCGTAATGTCCCAATCCGTGTACCAATTAGCACGGTTCCACCAAGTGTTTTCATCGCCATACCAGCGATACTCATAACCGGCCAAAAACTTATTGAAGTCGATTTGTGACATAAAACCTAAATCAGAACGCAGGCCTTTATCTCGGTATTGATAGCTGGTAAAAGCACGCCAATGCTTTTCGTTATGCTCATAATTTAATAAGTAACCCAGCCCTTTAGTATCTTCTTTATTAAGCACACGCAATGTACTTTCATTTAAGTCACAATCAGAATTGATTTTGCATTCTGGTTGAGATGGCTTTTGACAGTCACCTTGTTCACCATTACAGAGTTCATCAACAAAAGCTTGCGTATAGTCGGTATCAGAAAGTAACACTTGAGCTTTGAAAATATCGTTATTGGTAAGCTTATACTTGCTGTCTAAGCTAACAACTTGGTTACTATAATCATCACTTTGCCTTGCCGTTGTTGTGGTACCGACAGATAACGTATTATTAAAGTCATAGCGGTACCTTAATGCTAAGTTCTCGCTTTTTTGGTCAAATGAAACAACGCGAGAGCCTAAGTTACCCGGGATCATCACATTTAGCTTTTCATCGTTAGCGATGAAGGCACCGACAGTATGACCTTGCTTATTACTGGTAAACTTCATGCCATAATCAGGTGCAGCAATGTTTCTAGTGTGAATAAGGTTTAAATGTGACGAGAAGTAGTCTGCATTATCTAAAAAGAAAGCCCGCTTCTCAGGAAAGAATAAACTAAAGCTATTGTTAACACTCAACTGGCCTGTATCGGCTTCTACTTGAGAAAAATCAGGATTTAGAGTCGCATTAAGTGTCATATCAGGGGTGATAGCCCACTTTACATCTAAGCTTGGCTCGACATTATCGTCATCAATCCATTCTCCAGCTTCATTACCATCAATATCACGTGTTTGTTCTTTACCGGCAACCAGAGAGGGAATAAGTGCAAAATTGTTGCCTTGTTTGGCTTGCTCAAAGCCTGTGTATTCAGGCATTTGGCAGATCCAACAATTATTGGCATGTTCAATTTGCATACTCGAAATACGAAGACGTTGGTCTCGTGGGTAGAACCTTAAAAACTCCATCGCCATGGTTTTTGTATCTATACTGTCATCAAAGTTCAAAACCCTTAAAGGAATTTCAACCTCCACGTAATAACCACCCTCATGGATGGTCCCAGCGCTATCCCAAATACCATTCCAAGAGCTATTTTCGCTTTTCGTTAGTTCATTTTCGATAGAGTCTTGTTGTACGCCGAGCGGGTTAATAAATAATTGATAAGCACTCAAGCTATTGTTAAATGAATCAATTTTGATACCAACAAGGTCATCATTCCATGCACTGTCACGGTCTCGATAGAAGGCGCGGATAAGTTCAGGGTTCGGGTCTTTTGCATCGAAAGCAATGAATAATGAGGTACCATTTTCAAATACGTAAGCCGTTGTTTCAATTGGACTCGCAATGTTTTCTTGCGGCCATGTAACATTGTTAATGGTTATTTTTTTAGCTTGTTGCCAAACGGCTTCGTCAAGTTTGCCATCTATTTCAGCCTTAGCGTTAACAAAAGGCAGTGACTCAGAAGCAATTGATTGACTAGAAGCAGCGAGTAATGCTGCACTGATAATCGACAGAGAAGTTTTTAACATTATTGCGGTAATTTGTAACACCAGAAATTAGCATAAATTAAATAGCACTCGAGGTTTGTTAACAATACATAATCGTTAGAGGCACTTATTTTTAAGTTAAGTGCGTACAGAATGTACCTAATTTGGTAATAGTGATGAAGAATAACGAATTTATAACAAATTCGTTGTAAAACATGTTAAAACGGCGCATCGTTTTTATCAGGGATAATTTATGTCGTTAATTTTGAAGTTACTTGCCGGTATCGCCGCAGGTATTGTGGTGGGCTCATATCTACCTTTACCGCTAGTAGAGCTACTTTACACATTTAAAGTGATTGTAGGTCAATTAATCAGTTTTACCATTCCTTTAATTATCTTGTTTTTTATTGCCTCAGGTATCGCAGGTTTACCTAAAGGTGCAGGACATCTTTTAGGTAAAACAGTCGGCTTTGCTTATGGCTCAACTATTTTAGCGGGCACCTTAGCCTTTTTGTTGGTAAACGCATTTGTGCCATTTTTCGAAGGTACAACGACTTACCAAGCCGTTCAGGCGACTGAGCTGAAAAGCTTTATTAATATTGAAATCCCACCTTTGATGGGCGTAATGACTGCGCTGGCAGCTGCATTCATATTTGGTATTGGTATTAGTCAACTGGCATTGAAAGACTTACAGAATGTGGTTGATCAAGGCCGTGACGTTATTGATGCCTTGCTGGCAAAAGTAATTATTCCTGCTCTTCCTTTTTACATTGCGGGTGTATTCGCTGAAATGGCGGTTGCAGGCACAGTGGCTGATACTTTGAGCACGTTTGGTATTGTTTTAGTTGCTGCAGTTGTGATGCACTGGTTGTGGTTATCTGTTTTATTTATTGGTTCGGGTATTTTGTTAAAGCGTAGCCCAATTGAATTAGTCAAAAACATGTTACCAGCCTATTTTACTGCGATAGGTACTATGTCTAGTGCTGCGACAATTCCTGTATCTTTACGAGCGAGTAAGGCCAATGGCGTAAAAGATGAGGTTGCTAACTTCTCTGTGCCCCTGTGCGCGACGATTCATTTATCTGGCTCAACAATTACGATCGTGACTTGTGCAATGGCGGTGATGTTACTGTCACCAGAAATGTCAATGCCAAGTATTACCAGTATTTTGCCATTTATCTTTATGTTAGGTGTGGTGATGATCGCGGCGCCTGGCGCGCCGGGTGGAGCGGTAATGTCGGCTCTGGGTTTACTGACTTCAATGCTTGGTTTCTCAGAGGGAGCAGTTGCACTTATGATTGCACTCTACCTTGCTCAAGATAGCTTTGGTACAGCTTGTAATGTCACCGGTGATGGTGTGATTGCCTTATGGGTAAATAAGTTCTCAGAGCAGAGTAAATAACCTAACAATTATTTGTTTTTGAATACCAAAAGGTCAGGAGTCACATTCTGGCCTTTTTTGGTTCTTTAGTATGGTTTTTTAACTAATACAAAAGTTTAATCGTTATTTTTTACATAATTATGTGTTAACCTCGAACTGCTATTTTTAGTGATTGCGATTACCAAATTTTCTGTGAGGGTGTGCCATTGATTAATGTGTTATTAGTTGATGATCATGAGTTAGTTAGAACCGGCATCAAACGAATTCTCGATGATGTTCGTGGCTTTAAAGTCATCGGCGAAGCTAAAACGGGTGAAGAGGCAGTTAAATTTTGCCGTGACAATAACCCTGATATTGTATTAATGGACATGAATATGCCGGGGATTGGCGGTCTTGAGGCGACGAAAAAGATTTGTCGATACAACCCTGATATTAAGGTAATTGTATTAACGGTTCATTGTGAAGATCCGTTCCCAAGCAAAGTGATGCAAGTGGGTGCACAGGGCTACTTGACCAAAGGGACGGGCTCTGACGAAATGATCAATGCCATTCGTGCTGTAAATTCAGGGCAGCGATATATCGCGCCTGAAATTGCTCAACAAATTGCGCTTGCGCAGTTTAGTGGTCGTAATGATGAGAACCCATTTCAGTCTTTGTCTGAACGTGAACTGCAAATCATGCTGATGATCACCAAAGGTGAAAAAGCACAAGATATTGCAGACAGACTTAACTTAAGTTCGAAAACAGTGAACAGCTATCGTTATCGAATGTTTGAAAAATTAAATGTTGGCGGTGATGTAGAGCTGACACATTTGGCCATTCGCCATAAAATGATCGATATAGACACATCGAACTAATCATTTTTAATGGCAGTATTTGATTCAAAAGCCTTTTTAAAAACATTATCTACAGAACCTGGTGTTTATCGTATGTACGATGCGCAGCATCAGGTTATTTATGTTGGTAAGGCGAAAAACTTAAAAAAACGTGTTTCGAGTTACTTTCGAAGCAACATTCCCGACGCTAAAACCCGAGTACTGGTAAGTAACATTGCCAATATAGAGGTAACGCTCACCAATACTGAAACCGAAGCACTTCTTCTCGAAAACAACCTCATTAAACAGTATCAACCTAGATACAACATCTTATTGAGAGATGATAAATCTTATCCTTATATTTTCTTAAGCGGGCATAAACATCCCAGATTAGCTTTTCACCGAGGAAGCCGAAAACAAAAAGGGGATTACTTTGGCCCTTACCCGAGCAGTGCAGCCGTGTCTGAAAGTCTGCGCTTAATGCAAAAGATTTTCCCCGTGCGCCAATGTGAAGATGCGTATTACCGTGCCCGCAGTCGTCCATGTCTGCAATACCAATTAAAGCGTTGTTCTGCGCCTTGTGTGGGAAAAGTCTCTGATGGTGAATATAAAGAGCAGGTTGAACTGGTAAAACAATTCTTATCAGGTAAATCACATCAAGTTATCGCAACCTTAGTTGAAAAGATGGAGCAGGCCAGTATGGCCTTGAATTTTGAACTCGCCGCAAAAGTACGAGATCAAATTGCAATTTTAAGACAAATGCAAGAGCAGCAGTTTGTGGCCGGTAACCTAGGCGAAATAGACATAGTTGGTTTCCAGCAGCAAAACGGCATTTGTGCCATTCACCTATTAATGGTGCGAGACCATAAAGTATTGGGTAGTAAAACTTATTTCCCTAAGGTACCTAAAGACTCGCAGCAAGACGAAATTGTCACGTCATTTATTGGACAATACTATGTAGGCGCGGGTACACAACGACAGATCCCAAAAGAAATCGTATTGCCTTTTGAACTACAAGAGCAAATCGAACTCATCAATGCGCTATCGCAACTGGCTGATAAAAAAGTGGAGTTAAAGGCATCGGTGCGTTCTGAACGTGCGCAGTACCTCGCACTTGCAAATAAAAACGCTTTAAATAGCATTGTTGTAAAACAAAACGCGCAAGATTCGATTACTAAACGCTATGCGTTATTAAAAGAAGCATTACAACTTAGCGATATCAATCGCATGGAATGTTTCGATATCAGTCATACTATGGGTGAAAATACCATTGCTTCATGTGTGGTATTTGATGGTAGTGGACCAAATAATAAAGAATATCGTCGCTACAACGTCACGGGGATCACACCTGGTGATGACTATGCTGCAATGGCATTTGCCTTGAATAAGCGCTATGGCAAGTTAAAAGATGAAGAAAAAATTCCAGACGTTATTTTTATAGATGGTGGTAAGGGTCAGCTTAATAAAGCAGAAGCATTTTTTGAAGATTGGCCGCACAGCAAAATGCCATTATTAGTTGGTGTTGCGAAAGGCACAAGCCGAAAGCCCGGTCTTGAGACTTTACTCATAGATGGCGGCAGACGAACCGTGAATCTGGATTCTGATTCACCTGCTTTACATCTAATTCAGCATATACGTGACGAATCACACCGTTTTGCCATAGCAGGACATAGAAATAAACGGCAAAAACAGCGAACTCAATCTCTGTTAGAAGAAATAGAAGGAGTAGGGCAGAAACGTCGACAAGCCTTGTTAAAATACTTAGGTGGTATGCAAGGTGTAAAATCGGCTACTATAGCGCAGTTAAATCAAGTGCCTGGGATCAGCCAAGATATGGCTGAAAAGATATTTAATCATTTGCATGACAAAGCCTAATTGATCATGCAACACTATAAAAAAAGATACACAAAGTAGTTATGTGGAATATTCCTAATACCTTAACAACATTTAGATTGTTACTTATCCCTGTTTTTGCAGTGGTGTTTTATTTGCCTTACTCATGGGCTTTTTTTGCTGCCGCCTTTATTTTCTGGCTAGCATCGGTAACCGATATTCTTGATGGCTACTTGGCACGAAAACTCGATCAATCAACGCCTTTTGGGGCGTTCTTAGATCCTGTTGCAGATAAAGTTATGGTCAGTGTGGCTCTCGTTGTTTTAGCCACTCACTATCAAAACATTTTTATTACTTTGGCTGCGCTTATCATTATAAGCCGCGAAATTGTGATATCAGCACTAAGAGAGTGGATGGCCGAGCAAGGTAAACGTGGCAATGTAGCAGTGAGTAATATGGGTAAGTTTAAAACTGCTGCACAAATGTTAGCCATTATTGGTTTGATTTGGCAACATGCGCCTTGGATGACCATGTTAAGTTATGCCCTTTTGGCGATTGCAACGCTATTAACTGTGACGTCAATGCTGGCATATTTGAATGCGGCAAAGTCTGAATTGATTAAATCTTGATATTTTACGGCTATATAGGCAGCAGTTTAGATAAAAATTGAGCAAACGATTAAAAACATTCATTTTTTATATTGACGCATTATTAAAGATCTGTAGAATGCGTCCGTGTTGAGAGGGCAGCATGCCTCAAAACGATAAAAGAAGTGAGTGAATAACTTACTTTGGAATGCGAGTATAGCTCAGCTGGTAGAGCGCGACCTTGCCAAGGTCGAGGTCACGAGTTCGAACCTCGTTACTCGCTCCAATCTTTTATACGTCGGCGGAATGGCAGAGTGGCCATGCAGCGGATTGCAAATCCGTCTACCTCGGTTCGACTCCGGGTTCCGCCTCCATTTCTCAACACTCCACATGCGTAAGCAGCCCGATGCCCGGGTGGTGGAATTGGTAGACACAAGGGATTTAAAATCCCTCGTCAGTAATGACGTGCCGGTTCAAGTCCGGCCCCGGGCACCATTGATTTTAGAATCAATTAAATGCGAGTATAACTCAGCTAATAAAAGTTAAAGGCAAACTTTTGTGTTATTAAGCTGGATTAAAAAGCAACATGGAACGCGAGTATAGCTC
>NZ_PPSW01000029.1 GCF_005876835.1 Pseudoalteromonas phenolica | reverse complement strand
AAATCTGGAAAAAATCTGATAATTTCTAAAACTTTCTACTTTAGTTCATATTAGCTTCTGAGCTAAAACCACTTTGGCGTTGTATGGTTAAGCCTCACGGGTAATTAGTACTGGTTAGCTTAATGTATCACTACACTTCCACACCCAGCCTATCAACGTTGTAGTCTCCAACGGCCCTTCAGTTAACTTAAAGTTAAAGTGAGAACTCATCTCGAGGCTCGCTTCCCGCTTAGATGCTTTCAGCGGTTATCGATTCCGAACGTAGCTACCGGGCAATGCAATTGGCATCACAACCCGAACACCAGCGGTTCGTCCACTCCGGTCCTCTCGTACTAGGAGCAGCCCCTCTCAATTCTCAAACGCCCACGGCAGATAGGGACCGAACTGTCTCACGACGTTCTAAACCCAGCTCGCGTACCACTTTAAATGGCGAACAGCCATACCCTTGGGACCGACTTCAGCCCCAGGATGTGATGAGCCGACATCGAGGTGCCAAACACCGCCGTCGATATGAACTCTTGGGCGGTATCAGCCTGTTATCCCCGGAGTACCTTTTATCCGTTGAGCGATGGCCCTTCCATTCAGAACCACCGGATCACTATGACCTACTTTCGTACCTGCTCGACGTGTCTGTCTCGCAGTTAAGCTGGCTTCTACCATTACACTAACCGTACGATGTCCGACCGTACTTAGCCAACCTTCGTGCTCCTCCGTTACTCTTTGGGAGGAGACCGCCCCAGTCAAACTACCCACCAGGCACTGTCCACAATCCCGATAAGGGACCTATGTTAGAACATCAAACATACAAGGGTGGTATTTCAAGGATGGCTCCATGACATCTGGCGACGCCACTTCAAAGCCTCCCACCTATCCTACACATGTAGGCTCAATGTTCAGTGCCAAGCTGTAGTAAAGGTTCACGGGGTCTTTCCGTCTAGCCGCGGGTACACAGCATCTTCACTGCGATTTCAATTTCACTGAGTCTCGGGTGGAGACAGCGTGGCCATGGTTACACCATTCGTGCAGGTCGGAACTTACCCGACAAGGAATTTCGCTACCTTAGGACCGTTATAGTTACGGCCGCCGTTTACCGGGGCTTCGATCAAGAGCTTCGCCTAAGCTAACCCCATCAATTAACCTTCCGGCACCGGGCAGGTGTCACACCGTATACGTCATCTTACGATTTTGCACAGTGCTGTGTTTTTAATAAACAGTCCCAGCCACCTGGTCACTGCGGCTCCCGTCCGCTTAGAGAGTAAATCTCGTCACAGATAGGAGCGTACCTTCTCCCGAAGTTACGGTACAATTTTGCCTAGTTCCTTCACCCGAGTTCTCTCAAGCGCCTTAGTATTCTCTACCTGACCACCTGTGTCGGTTTGGGGTACGATTCGAAATAATCTGAAGCTTAGAGGCTTTTCCTGGAAGTAGGGCATCATCAACTTCACTACCGTAGTAGCTCGTCTCGACTCTCAGCCTTAGCGACCCGGATTTTCCTAAGTCACCAGCCTACAGCCTTTCACATGGACAACCATCGCCATGCTTGATTAGCCTGCTCCGTCCCCCCATCGCAATTATTCCAAGTACGGGAATATTAACCCGTTTCCCATCGACTACGCTCTTCAGCCTCGCCTTAGGGGTCGACTTACCCTACCCTGATTAACATGGGATAGGAACCCTTGGTCTTCCGGCGTGCGGGTTTTTCACCCGCATTATCGTTACTCATGTCAGCATTCGCACTTCTGATACGTCCAGCAAACCTTACAGTTCACCTTCAGCCGCTTACAGAACGCTCCCCTACCCCGCATACTAATGTATGCAGCCGTAGCTTCGGTGGTATGTTTAGCCCCGTTACATCTTCCGCGCAGGCCGACTCGACTAGTGAGCTATTACGCTTTCTTTAAAGGATGGCTGCTTCTAAGCCAACCTCCTAGCTGTTTTAGCCTTCCCACATCGTTTCCCACTTAACATACACTTTGGGACCTTAGCTGACGGTCTGGGTTGTTTCCCTCTCCACGATGGACGTTAGCACCCACCGTGTGTCTCCCGGATATTACTTTACGGTATTCGGAGTTTGCAAAGGGTTGGTAAGTCGGGATGACCCCCTAGCCTTAACAGTGCTCTACCCCCGTAAGTATTCGTCCGAGGCTCTACCTAAATAGATTTCGGGGAGAACCAGCTATCTCCCGGTTTGATTAGCCTTTCACTCCAAGCCACAGGTCATCCCCTAACTTTTCAACGTTAGTGGGTTCGGTCCTCCAGTTGATGTTACTCAACCTTCAACCTGCCCATGGCTAGATCACCGGGTTTCGGGTCTATACCTTGCAACTCAACGCCCAGTTAAGACTCGCTTTCGCTACGGCTACCCTAAACGGTTAACCTCGCTACAAAATATAAGTCGCTGACCCATTATACAAAAGGTACGCAGTCACCCTCGAGGGGCTCCTACTGCTTGTACGTACACGGTTTCAGGTTCTATTTCACTCCCCTCACAGGGGTTCTTTTCGCCTTTCCCTCACGGTACTGGTTCACTATCGGTCAGTTGGGAGTATTTAGCCTTAGATGATGGTCCACCTATATTCAGTCAAAGTTTCACGTGCTCCGACCTACTCGATTTCACTTTAGATAAGTTTTTGTGTACGGGACTGTCACCCTGTGTCGTCAAACTTTCCAGAATGTTCCACTAACTACACTAAAGCTTAAGGGCTAATCCGATTTCGCTCGCCGCTACTTTCGGAATCTCGGTTGATTTCTTTTCCTACGGGTACTTAGATGTTTCAGTTCTCCGCGTTCGCCTCGTTAACCTATGTATTCAGTTAACGATACCTGCAAGCAGGTGGGTTTCCCCATTCGGAAATCCTAGTCTCAAGCGCCTCTTACTGGCTTGACTAGGCTTATCGCAAGTTAGTACGTCCTTCATCGCCTCCAACTGCCAAGGCATCCACCGTGTACGCTTAGTCACTTAACCATACAACCCAAAATGGTTTGTATCGTCAAAGACAGTTTTAACTTCGCCAGAAGTTAATATTGAATACTAAAGTAGACGCTAATAAACAAATGAATGTTTATCGGCATTGTTTTACTTTTGAAAACTCTTTTTAGAATTTCTTCTAAAAGAATTAATTATCAGCTTTTCCAAATTTTTAAAGAGCAATATTAATTAGCTAT
>NZ_PPSW01000028.1 GCF_005876835.1 Pseudoalteromonas phenolica | reverse complement strand
TTCAAACTTTTCTTTTGCCATCTTAAAAATTTCCTATAAAAGAAATTAAAGTCCGATCCAGTATGAATCGGACCGAACTAAAATTATCTTACAGCGCGAGCTGCAATTATTGCCTCTGTAACGTTTTTGGCTGCTTCAGCATACTTGGAGAACTCCATAGAGTATGATGCGCGACCCTGCGTTGCAGAGCGAAGATCAGTTGCATAACCGAACATTTCAGAAAGTGGTACTTGAGCATTAACTTGCTTCAAGCCGCCAAACGCTTCTTCCATACCTTCGATCATACCACGACGACGGTTTAAGTCGCCTACTACATCACCCATGTTCTCTTCAGGGGTGATTACTTCAACTTTCATAACAGGTTCTAGGATAACTGGATCTGCGTCTAGCGCACCATCACGGAAACCGATTGAACCTGCAATCTTAAAGGCCATTTCGTTAGAGTCAACATCGTGGAAAGAACCATCGAATAACGTTGCTTTAACACCAAGTAACGGATAGCCAGCCAAGACACCTTGGCGCATCTGCTCTTGAATACCTTTATCAACCGCTGGAATATATTCTTTCGGAACAGCGCCACCTACGATTTCGTTCACGAATTCGTAAGTTGGAGATTCGTCGTCCGTAATTTCCATTGGTTCAAGTTTAAGCCAAACATGACCGTATTGACCACGACCACCTGATTGACGTACAAATTTACCTTCAGCTTCCACTGAAGCACGAATTGTTTCGCGGTATGCAACTTGAGGTTTACCTACGTTACACACAACACCAAACTCGCGTTTCATACGGTCAACAATGATATCAAGGTGAAGCTCACCCATACCAGAGATGATGGTTTGGCCAGACTCTTCATCTGTTTCAACACGGAAAGATGGGTCTTCTGCAGCTAGTTTACCTAGTGCTATACCCATTTTATCTTGGTCAGCTACAGTTTTCGGTTCAACCGCTACAGAAATTACCGGCTCTGGAAACTCCATACGCTCTAAGGTAATCACTGAATCACTCGAACAAAGCGTGTCACCCGTAGTCACATCTTTCAAACCGATTGCAGCTGCAATGTCACCCGCGCGAACTTCTTTAATTTCTTCGCGAGAATTAGCATGCATTTGTACAATACGGCCTAAACGCTCTTTTTTCGATTTAACAGGGTTATAAACTGCATCGCCCTGCTTCACTGTACCTGAATAAACTCTAAAGAAAGTCAATGTACCAACAAACGGGTCAGTTGCAATTTTAAATGCTAATGCAGAAAAAGGTGCATTGTCGTCAGCTGGTCGAGTTCCTTCGGTTTCGTCTTCGAGGATACCTTGGATCTCTTTTACTTCTGTAGGCGAAGGCATGTATTCAACAACCGAGTCAAGCACTGCTTGAACCCCTTTGTTCTTGAATGCACTTCCGCAAGTCATTGGCACGATTTCATTGGCCAGTGTGCGTTGACGTAGCGCAGCTTTAATCTCAGCCTCGCTTAAGTCACCTTCTTCAAGATATTTGTCCATTAGCTCTTCAGACGCTTCAGCAGCAGACTCAAGCATTTCTGCTCGCCATTCTTCTGCTAGGTCTTGAAGGTCTGCTGGGATCTCTTCATAAGTGAAAGTCGTCCCCTGGTCCGATTCGTTCCAGTTGATTGCTTTCATTTTGATTAGATCGATAACACCTTTAAATTCGTCTTCAGCACCAATTGGTAACTGAATTGGCACAGGTGTCGCACCTAAACGGTTCTTCACCTGATCCACAACTGCTAGGAAGTCAGCGCCTGTACGGTCCATTTTATTTACGAAGATCATACGAGGAACTTCGTATTTATTGGCCTGACGCCAGACTGTTTCCGTTTGTGGTTGTACACCTGATGAAGCACATAAAACCACGACAGCACCATCAAGTACACGTAATGAACGCTCTACTTCGATAGTGAAATCTACGTGTCCTGGTGTATCGATGATGTTAATACGATGCTCATCAAACTGAGCATCCATCCCTTTCCAGAAACACGTTGTGGCAGCAGAAGTAATGGTAATACCACGCTCCTGCTCCTGCTCCATCCAGTCCATAGTTGCAGCACCATCATGAACTTCACCGATCTTATGAGAAAGACCCGTGTAGAACAGAACTCGTTCTGTTGTGGTGGTTTTGCCTGCATCTACGTGAGCACAAATACCGATGTTACGGTAACGCTCAATAGGAGTTGTACGTGCCATAATATCCTCTTAAAAGGTGTTAGCAGACTACCAACGGTAGTGAGCGAATGCTTTGTTCGCTTCAGCCATACGGTGAACGTCTTCACGTTTCTTAACCGCAGTGCCTTTGTTGTCAGCTGCATCAAGCATCTCTTGAGCAAGACGAAGGCCCATTGACTTTTCGCCACGCTTACGAGAAGCATCAACTAACCAACGCATACCTAATGCGTTACGACGTACTGGACGTACTTCAACTGGAACTTGGTATGTAGAACCACCAACACGGCGAGATTTAACCTCAACCGCTGGACGTACATTTTCAAGTGCAGCTTCAAAGATTTCTAGGTGCGACTTGCCTGATTTCTCAGCAGCCACGTCTAACGCACCGTAAACGATTTTTTCAGCAGTAGATTTCTTGCCGTCTAACATTACTACGTTAACGAATTTAGCAAGAAGTTCTGATCCGAACTTAGGATCTGGAAGAATTTTACGTTGACCTATAACGCGTCTTCTAGGCATTTTATTTCTCCGGTATCTTCAGGTTCGCTTTACTTCAGCGACTCCCAAAACAAAATATAAAAATTAAAAATTTAAGTGCTTGGCCTTACTAACGGAGAACCATTAGCCCTTAGGGCGTTTAGCACCGTACTTAGAACGACCTTGTTTACGGTCATTTACGCCTGCACAGTCAAGTGCACCACGAACAGTGTGGAAACGTACACCCGGTAAGTCTTTAACACGACCACCACGGATTAGGATAACACTGTGTTCTTGAAGGTTGTGACCTTCACCACCGATGTATGAAGTTACTTCGAAACCGTTAGTTAAACGTACACGCGCTACTTTACGTAATGCAGAGTTTGGTTTCTTAGGTGTTGTTGTATATACACGAGTACATACACCACGTTTCTGTGGACAAGCTTTAAGAGCAGCAGAGTTGCTCTTTGTAACCTTGCTACGACGTGGCTTACGCACTAGCTGGTTAATAGTTGCCATTAAATAGCTCCTGATTAATTACTACTGAAAAATGAAAAATCTGCCCTATTTAAACATTCTTTTATTCGAACGAATAAATGGGTGGCGGAATTTTAATGAGCAAAGATTGAGCTGTCAACCAAAAAATAACGGGCAAGCCTGATTTCTCAGACTTGCCCGTTATTTTTAGCTATTTAGTGGGAAGAATTACTCTTCGCCACCTAATAGATCAGCGTTCAGTGCATCAGTTAGTGCTTGAGTTGCCTCTTCAGCGCTTACTGTTTGCTCTTCAACTGGAAGCTCAGCTTGCTTACGACGATTCATACGTTCTTGGTGATACGCGAAACCTGTACCGGCTGGGATCAGACGGCCTACGATTACGTTCTCTTTCAAGCCACGTAGCTCATCGCTCTTACCATTTACTGCTGCTTCCGTAAGAACACGAGTTGTTTCTTGGAATGATGCTGCAGAAATGAAAGATTCTGTTGCAAGAGACGCTTTAGTAATACCCATCAGCTGAATTTCATACTTAGCTGGGATCTTACCTTGCTTCTCTAAGTCACGGTTTGCAATACTAACGCGTGCCACTTCAACTTGTTCACCTGCTAAGAACTCAGTATCACCACCGTCTAAGATGATGCACTTACGTAGCATTTGGCGAATAATCGTTTCGATGTGCTTATCGTTAATCTTTACACCCTGTAAGCGGTAAACTTCTTGTACTTCGTTAACAATGTAGTTAGATACATCTGTTACACCACGAAGACGAAGGATATCGTGCGGAGACTCTGGACCATCGGCGATAACTTCACCTTTAGAAACCTGCTCACCTTCGAATACGTTAAGCTGACGCCATTTCGGGATCATCTCTTCGTATGCATCACCCTCTTCTGGAGTGATAACAAGACGTTTCTTGCCTTTTGTCTCTTTACCGAAACTCACAGCACCTGTGATTTCTGCAAGGATTGCAGGATCTTTTGGCTTACGCGCTTCGAATAAGTCAGCAACTCGAGGTAGACCACCCGTGATGTCACGAGTCTTCGAACCTTCTTGTGGAATACGCGCTAGAACCTGACCAGGTGCCGCTGTTGCGCCATCTGTGATTTCAATCGTTGTGAATGAAGGTAGACGGATCTCTTGAAGACCACGTTCTTCGTTTTCAATGATTAGCTTAGGCTCTTTCGCATTAACCTTAGATAGGTCTTTAACAACAACACGTGTTAAACCTGTAAGGTCATCAGTCTGCGCTTCTGTGTTGCTATCATCAATGTCAGAGAATGACACTTTTGATTCATGCTCAAGAATGATTGGGTGACTGTGCGGATCCCATGTTGCAACGATATCGTTACCTTTAACTTCTGCACCATCTTGTACAGAAAGTACAGCACCGTAAGGTACCTTATAACGCTCTTTCTCACGACCGTGATCATCAATGATTGTGATCTCAGTTGAACGTGAAGTGATAACAATCTTACCGTCAGTGTTTAATACGTATTTTGCATTGTGTAACTTCAGGCTACCGTTGTTTTTAACTTGTACGCTGTTTTCTGCTGAGGCTCTTGATGCCGCACCACCAATGTGGAACGTACGCATCGTAAGCTGTGTACCCGGCTCACCGATTGATTGAGCAGCGATTACACCTACAGATTCACCCGCGTTAATGATGTGACCACGTGCTAGGTCACGACCGTAACAGTTAGCACATACACCATAGTCATTATCACATGTGATAACTGAACGTACGCGTACTTCATCTACCGAGTGCTCTTCTAAAAGGTCACACAGTTTTTCGTCAAGCATAATGTTACGTTCAACAAGTACTTCGTCAGTACCTGGCTTTAGGATATCTTCAGCAACAACACGACCCAATACACGTTCGCGAAGCGGCTCAACAACATCACCACCTTCAATTAATGGCTTCATTGTTAGACCGTCTAACGTGCCGCAGTCCGCATTAGTGATAACTAAGTCTTGTGCAACATCTACTAGACGACGAGTTAGGTAACCCGAGTTCGCTGTCTTAAGTGCTGTATCGGCTAGACCTTTACGCGCACCGTGCGTCGAGATAAAGTACTGTAGTACGTTTAGACCTTCACGGAAGTTCGCCGTGATTGGTGTTTCGATGATTGAACCATCTGGACGAGCCATTAGGCCACGCATACCCGCTAACTGACGGATCTGAGCAGCACTACCACGAGCACCTGAGTCGGCCATCATGAATACCGAGTTGAAAGAAGGCTGTTCTTCCTCTTCACCCTGTGCATTCACAACGGTATCTTTCGATAAGTTCGCCATCATTTCACGTGAAAGGTTTTCGTTAACACGTGACCAGATATCGATTACTTTGTTGTACTTCTCACCCGCAGTTACAAGACCTGATTGGAACTGTTGGTTGATTTCAGATACTTCCGCTTCAGCTGCTTCAATGATGCCTGCTTTCGTCGGTGGGATTACCATATCGTTAATACCGATAGATACACCTGACTTCATAGCGTAATGGAAACCTGTATACATTACTTGGTCAGCAAACACGACTGTGTCTTTTAGGCCTAGACGACGGTAACACTCATTTAGAAGTGCAGAAATCTGCTTCTTACCTAATGCACGGTTGATAAGCTCAAATGGTAAGCCTTCAGGTGTGCTTAGAGAAAGGATCGCACGACCAACAGTTGTCTCTACAACAGAAGTCTGTTGTGAACGCTCACCAGTCTCTTCGTCGATAACAGTTTCTGTAATACGAACTTTAACGCGAGCATGAAGTTCAGCAACACCTGTACGGTAAGCTTTTTCAGCTTCTTTCGCATCTTTAAATACAATGCCTTCACCTTTGGCATTGATGCGATCACGCGTCATGTAGTAAAGACCTAATACAACGTCCTGTGAAGGAACGATAATAGGCTCACCGTTCGCTGGTGATAGAATGTTGTTCGTTGACATCATTAGGGCACGTGCTTCTAGCTGTGCTTCTAATGTTAACGGTACGTGTACCGCCATTTGGTCACCATCGAAGTCAGCGTTATATGCCGCACACACTAGTGGGTGTAGGTGGATTGCTTTACCTTCGATTAGAACAGGTTCAAACGCTTGGATACCAAGACGGTGAAGTGTTGGTGCACGGTTAAGTAGAACCGGGTGCTCACGGATTACTTCGTCTAGTACGTCCCATACCTCTGGTACTTCACGCTCAACCATCTTCTTCGCAGCTTTGATGGTTGTCGCCATGCCACGACGCTCTAGCTTACCGTAGATGAATGGCTTGAATAGCTCAAGTGCCATCTTCTTAGGAAGACCACACTGGTGAAGTTTAAGCGTAGGACCAACTGTGATTACAGAACGGCCTGAGTAGTCAACACGCTTACCTAGAAGGTTTTGACGGAAACGACCTTGCTTACCTTTGATCATGTCTGCAAGCGACTTAAGTGGACGCTTGTTAGAACCTGTGATCGCACGACCGCGACGACCATTATCAAGTAGCGCATCAACCGCTTCTTGTAACATACGCTTTTCGTTACGTACGATGATGTCTGGTGCAGCTAAGTCAAGTAGACGCTTAAGACGGTTGTTACGGTTAATAACACGACGGTAAAGGTCGTTCAGATCAGACGTTGCAAAACGACCGCCATCTAGTGGTACTAGAGGACGAAGATCTGGTGGAAGAACCGGAAGCACGCTCATGATCATCCACTCAGGGTTATTACCTGACTGGTGGAAAGATTCCATCAGCTTAAGGCGCTTAGTGATCTTCTTACGCTTAGTTTCAGAGTTGATAGTTGGTAACTCTTCACGCATTTCTGCGATAAGCTGACCTAGGTCTAGTTCTTTAAGTAGATCAAGTACAGCTTCTGCACCCATCTTAGCTTCGAACTCATCACCGTGCTCTTCAAGTGCATCTAGGTACTCTTCTTCGCCTAATAGCTGACCGCGCTCTAGCGTAGTCATACCTGGCTCAGTTACTACGAATGATTCGAAGTAAAGTACGCGCTCGATGTCACGAAGTGTCATATCTAGCATTAGGCCGATACGAGACGGTAATGACTTAAGGAACCAAATGTGTGCAACTGGGCTAGCTAGCTCAATGTGACCCATACGGTCACGACGTACTTTAGTTAAAGTAACTTCTACGCCACACTTTTCACAAATAACACCACGGTGCTTTAAGCGCTTATATTTACCACATAAACACTCATAATCTTTTACTGGGCCGAAAATACGGGCACAGAATAAGCCGTCACGCTCAGGCTTGAACGTACGATAGTTAATTGTCTCAGGCTTTTTAACTTCGCCGTAAGACCAAGAACGTACCATGTCTGGTGAAGCAAGACCGATGCGGATCGCATCAAATTCTTCGGTCTTATTTTGTTGCTTCAAAAACTTAAGTAAGTCTTTCACCTTAGCTCTCCTGTCGGAGTTAATCTCGAGGGCAAGCAATGCTTGCCCCTACATTCTTTCAGTCCGGGGAGCCGCAGCTTAGCTGCGGCTGTCGGATTAATTTTCTTCCAACTCGATGTTGATACCTAGTGAGCGGATTTCTTTCAACAATACGTTGAATGACTCTGGCATACCCGGTTCCATCTTGTGGTTACCGTCAACGATGTTCTTATACATCTTAGTACGACCATTTACGTCATCTGACTTAACCGTCAGCATCTCTTGAAGTGTATAAGCAGCACCGTATGCTTCTAATGCCCATACCTCCATCTCACCGAATCTCTGACCACCGAACTGTGCCTTACCACCCAGCGGCTGCTGAGTTACTAGGCTGTAAGAACCAGTAGAACGCGCGTGCATCTTGTCGTCTACTAAGTGGTTTAGTTTCAGCATGTACATGTAACCAACAGTTACTTGACGCTCAAACGCATCACCAGTACGACCATCATATAGCGTTACCTGACCGCTACGTGGGTAACCACCTAGCTCAAGAAGGTCTTTGATCTCTGACTCACGTGCACCATCGAATGCAGGAGTCGCGATAGGTAGACCACCTTTCAGGTTGTTCGCAAGACGACGAACTTCATCATCAGAGAAGCTAGCAATATCAACTTTCTGACGGCAATCACCTACTGCGTAAGCTTTTGCAATGAAATCGCGCATTTCGTGAATTTCACGCTGCTCTTTCATCATCTCTTCTAGCGTTTCACCGATACCACGTGCAGCCAGACCCATGTGTGTTTCTAAGATCTGACCGATGTTCATACGAGATGGTACACCCAGCGGGTTAAGTACGATATCTACAGTACGACCTTTGTCATCGTATGGCATATCTTCTACTGGTACGATTGTCGAGATAACACCTTTGTTACCGTGACGACCAGCCATCTTATCACCTGGTTGGATACGACGTTTAACAGCTAGGTATACTTTAACAATCTTAAGTACGCCTGGTGCTAAGTCATCACCTTGAGTGATCTTGCGACGTTTGTTTTCAAACTTCTTGTCGTATTCTGCTTTAAGCTCATCGTACTGTGCAGCAAGTTGCTCAAGATCAGCTTGTTGCTGTTCATCAGCTAGGCTTTGAGTTAGTAGCTTGTCAGTGCTTAATTCAGCTACTTTCTCTTCACTTAGACCCGCTTGTACAAGTAATGTACGTACGCGTGTTAAGATACCGCCTTCAAGGATTCTGAACTCTTCGTTGAAGTCTTTCTTCGCTTCACGAAGCTGCATTTCTTCAACTTCTAACGCTCGCTTGTCTTTTTCAACGCCGTCACGAGTGAATACTTGTACGTCGATCACTGTACCAGTTACAGAGTTTGGTACGCGTAGTGAGCTGTCTTTAACATCAGATGCTTTTTCACCGAAGATAGCACGTAGTAGCTTTTCTTCTGGAGTAAGTTGCGTTTCGCCTTTAGGTGTTACTTTACCTACAAGGATGTCGCCACCTTTTACTTCAGCACCGATGTAAACAACACCAGACTCATCCAGTTTTCCAAGTGCAGACTCACCTACATTCGGAATATCAGCCGTGATCTCTTCAGGACCAAGCTTAGTATCACGTGCGATACACTGAAGTTCTTGGATGTGGATTGTTGTTAGACGATCTTCTTTTACAACGTTCTCAGATAGTAAGATTGAATCCTCGAAGTTGTAACCATTCCATGGCATGAATGCCACGCGAAGGTTTTGACCTAGTGCTAAGTCACCTAAGTCAGTCGAAGGACCATCTGCTAATACGTCACCACGTACAACCGGCTCACCAACCATACAAGTTGGTTTCTGGTTGATACACGTATTTTGGTTAGAACGTGTGTATTTAGTTAAGTTGTAAATGTCGATGCCCGCTTCACCTGGGATGCGCTCTTCTTCATTTACGTTAACTACGATACGGCTTGCGTCAGCATACTTTACAACACCGCCACGCTTAGCAACGATTGTTACACCAGAATCTTTTGCTAGTGTACGCTCGATACCTGTACCTACTAACGGCTTATCAGCGCGTAGTGTTGGTACTGCTTGACGTTGCATGTTCGATCCCATTAGTGCACGGTTAGCATCATCGTGTTCTAGGAATGGGATTAGTGCTGCTGCAACTGAGATAACCTGCTGAGGTGATACGTCCATATATTGGATGTCATCACGACCCATAAATGTCGATTCACCTTTGTGACGACATGGGATTAACTCATCAATAAATTCATTGCTGTCGTTCAGGTTCGTGTTCGCCTGAGCGATTACGAATTGACCTTCTTCGATAGCTGATAGGTAATCAACTTCGTCGCTTACTACGCCATCAACAACTTTACGGTATGGTGTTTCTAAGAAACCATAGTCGTTAGTACGTGCGTATGTAGAAAGTGAGTTGATCAGACCGATGTTTGGACCTTCAGGCGTTTCGATAGGACAAACACGACCGTAGTGCGTTACGTGTACGTCTCGAACTTCGAAGCCTGCACGTTCACGTGTAAGACCACCCGGACCTAATGCAGAAATACGACGCTTGTGCGTTACTTCTGAAAGCGGGTTGTTTTGGTCCATGAACTGTGACAGCTGTGAAGAGCCAAAGAATTCTTTAACTGCTGCTGAAATAGGTTTCGCGTTGATTAGGTCTTGAGGCATTACATTGTCAAGATCACCTAAGCTTAAACGCTCACGAACAGCACGTTCAACACGTACTAAACCAACACGGAATTGGTTTTCAGCCATTTCACCTACAGAACGGATACGACGGTTGCCTAGGTGGTCAATATCATCCACTTCGCCTTTACCGTTACGAATATCGATCAATACTTTCATTACTGATACGATATCTTCTTTGCTCAGTGTACCTGGGCCTGTATCTGAATCATAACCTACACGGCTATTGAACTTCATACGACCTACAGTTGATAGGTCATAACGCTCTTCAGTAAAGAATAAGTTTTCGAATAAAGCTTCTGCAGCGTCTTTCGTTGGTGGCTCACCAGGGCGCATCATACGGTAGATTTCTACAAGCGCTTCTAAACGGTTTGTAGAAGAATCGATACGTAATGTATCTGAAATGTATGCACCACTGTCTACATCATTGATGTAAAGTGTGTCGATTTGCGCGTGACCTGCTTTAACAAGCTCAGCCATTAGCTCTAGTGAAAGTTCAGCATTCGCTTCTGCGATGATTTCACCAGTAGACTCATCGATGTAGTTCTTCGCTACTACACGACCAATGATGTACTCGTGTGGTACTTCAAGTTGTGTAATTTCTTTCTTTTCAAGAGTCTTGATATGACGAGCAGTAACACGACGACCGGCTTCAACGATCACGTCACCGTCTTTGTCTTTAATATCAAATGCTGCTGTTTCACCACGAAGACGTGAAGGAACAAGCTCCATTAATACTTTACCGTTAGCAACTTCGAACGTTGTCGTTTCGAAGAACATTGCTAAGATCTCTTCAGATGTAAACTCTAAAGCACGTAAAATGATAGACGCCGGTAACTTACGACGGCGGTCGATACGTACATAAAGGTTATCTTTTACATCAAATTCAAAGTCTAACCATGAACCACGGTAAGGGATAACACGTGCGTTATAAAGTACTTTACCTGAAGAGTGTGACTTACCACGGTCGTTATCAAAGAATACACCAGGTGAACGGTGTAGCTGAGAAACGATAACACGCTCTGTACCATTGATTACAAAAGTACCGGTATCGGTCATGAGCGGGATTTCGCCCATGTAAACTTCTTGCTCTTTAATGTCTTTAACTGTGCCTGGTGCTTCTTTATCCATTAGCACAAGACGTAATTTTACGCGAAGTGGAGCAGAATAAGTCACGCCGCGAATTTGACATTCTTTTACATCGAATACTGGCTCGCCAATACGGTAACTTACGTATTGGAGCTCAGAATTACCCGAGTAGCTTTTAATAGGGAAAACAGAGCGGAATGCAGCTTCCAGTCCATAGTCGCCTACAGCGTCAGGATTCAAGAATTTTTTGAACGATTCTAACTGTGTAGACAGTAAGAAAGGTATATCCAAAACTTGTGGACGTTTACCAAAATCCTTACGGATACGTTTCTTTTCAGAATAAGAGTAAGCCATGGGGTTCCTCAGCTTGCTGATCTTTGACCCAACCTGTTCTTGTAAGAACAGCATTACTGGCATCTAAGCCATGATAACAACATCTCATTGTTGCACTAAATGCCACTGCTATTAGCAAAAACTTAAGTTATTGAAATAAAAGTGAAATTTAGAGTTTTTTGCGTCTAGTAAATATGATCATACTAGAGCGCAAAAGGGCCGGTGATTAAATAATCACCAGCCCTTGCCTGATTGCTCAGGCAGCGAACCTAGCCGTAGCTAGATTACTTGATCTCAACTTCAGCACCAGCTTCTTCAAGATCTTTCTTAAGTGCTTCAGCTTCTTCTTTAGAAACAGCTTCTTTGATTGGCGCAGGAGCAGACTCAACAAGAGCTTTTGCTTCTTTAAGGCCAAGACCAGTTGCACCACGTACAGCTTTGATTGAAGCAACTTTGTTCGCGCCAGCAGCAGCTAGGATTACGTCGAACTCAGTCTTTTCTTCAGCAGCTTCAGCAGGACCTGCAGCAACAACAGCAGCAGCTGCAGTTACGCCGAACTTTTCTTCCATTGCTTCAACTAGTTCAACAACTTCCATTACTGACATTTCAGCAATCGCGTCAAGGATTTGGTCTTTAGTTACAGACATTGTAAATTTCCTAATTAATTACGAACCCATGAGGTTCAAAAAAATTTTTAAATGAGAAAGTGAATAAAGGCTTAAAATTAAGCAGCTTCTTCTTCTTTCTTAACGCGAACTGCTTCAATTGTTTTACACAATTTGCCAGCAGACGCTTCTTTCATAGCGCTCATTAAGCGTGCAACAGCTTCGTCGTAAGTAGGTAGCTTAGCAAGCATATCTACGTCAACGATATTGCCTTCGAATGCAGCAGACTTAAGCTCGAATAGCTCATTCTTTTTCGCGAAATCTGAGAAGATACGCGCAGCAGCACCTGGGTGCTCTGAAGAAAAAGCGATTAGGCTTGGGCCTACTAGAGACTCGTTAAGACACTCATAATCAGTACCTTCAACAGCACGTTTAGCTAGGGTGTTACGAACAACCTTCATCCAAACGCCTGCTTCACGAGCTTCTTTACGAAGAGCAGTGATAGCATCAACTGTCACACCACGAGAATCTGCAACTACTGCAGATAGAGCACCTTTGGCAACTTCATTAACTTCAGCAACAATTGCTTTCTTGTCTTGAAGGTTTAAAGCCATGGGTGTTACTCCTGGTTAATTAAAAACCTAATGGTTTTCAGTTCTACTCTTACCTCAACAAAATTGCTGAGGTGCTTTTTACGGCGAGAGCCAGAAGATTAGGAAAATCTAGCTGGGATTCACACCGTCTACGTAGGAATTATTAAGGCTTTCACCACCTACGGTCTTGGACGGAAACGCAATTTATCGTTTGATTGTAGACCAACTGGTTAACAATACACGAAATTATGCGCTTCAACCCGAATTCTTTACTTCGCTAGAGAACAAGTTCTCAACGAAATGGCGCAAAATTATAGTTCAAATTTTACGCCATGTAAATGCTAATTTCTAAATTACGCTACTTGCGTGTTTAGAGTAGCTTGGTCAACAGCAACACCTGCGCCCATAGTTGTTGAGATGCTTACTTTCTTCAAGTAAGTACCTTTCGCTTGAGAAGGCTTAGCCTTCTTAAGAGCAACAAGTAGTGCTTCAAGGTTTTGTTGTAGCTGTTCAGCAGTGAAGTCAACTTTACCGATAGTCGTGTGAACGATACCGTTCTTGTCGTTACGGTAACGAACCTGACCAGCTTTAGCATTTTTAACTGCTTCTGCAACGTTAGGTGTTACAGTACCAGTTTTAGGGTTAGGCATAAGACCACGTGGACCTAGGATTTGACCTAGTTGACCAACAACGCGCATTGCATCTGGAGAAGCAACAACAACGTCAAAGTTCATTTCGCCTTTCTTAACTTGCTCAGCAAGTTCTTCCATACCTACTAAATCAGCACCCGCTTCTTTAGCAGCTTCAGCGTTTGCGCCAGCTGTGAATACAGCAACGCGAACGTCACGGCCAGTACCGTTTGGAAGTACAGTTGCACCACGAACGTTTTGGTCAGATTTACGTGCATCGATACCAAGGTTAACAGCAACGTCAACACTTTCAGTGAATTTAGCAGTAGCTAGTTCTTTAAGAAGAGCAACAGCTTCGTTGATTTCGTACTCTTTAGTTACGTCAACTTTTTCGCGGATTACGCGCATACGCTTAGTTAATTTAGCCATTCTCAATTACCCTTCTACATTCAAGCCCATTGCACGTGCAGAACCTGCAATCGTGCGTACAGCTGCATCCATATCAGCAGCAGTAAGATCAGGACGTTTAGTCTCAACGATCTCTTCTAGTTGAGCACGTGTTACTGTACCCACTTTTTCTGTGTTAGGACGGCCAGAACCAGACTTGATGCCAGCTGCTTTCTTAAGAAGGTAAGAAGCAGGTGGAGTTTTCATGTCGAAAGTGAATGAACGGTCGTTGTAAACAGAGATGATTACAGGAACCGGAGCGCCTTTCTCGATAGACTCTGTACGTGCGTTGAACGCTTTACAGAATTCCATGATGTTTACACCGTGTTGACCTAGTGCAGGACCTACTGGAGGACTAGGATTAGCCATACCAGCAGCAACTTGTAGCTTGATTAGAGCTTCAACTTTCTTTGCCATTTTAAATAACCTCGTTAGTTGGGTCTTTGCCTTGTGCGCGCGAGGACGTGTACTCAAGCGGCTTCCCAAATTAAAAAAATCTGTGCTTTTGTTATACCAGATAACAAAAGGCCGCTGATTATAGATTAACCAGCGGCCTTTTTCAATCTCTTCGAAAAGAAATTATTTGTCTTTTTCTACCTGACCAAATTCAAGGTCAACTGGCGTAGAACGACCGAAGATAAGAACAGACACTTTTAGGCGGCTCTTCTCATAATCAACCTCTTCAACTACACCACTGAAGTCTGCGAATGGACCATCGTTTACACGTACCACTTCACCCACTTCAAACAATGTTGCAGGCTTAGGCGCTTCAGCATTTTCTTGAATACGGTTAAGAATACGGTCAGCTTCTTTCTTGCTGATTGGTGCTGGACGATCAGACGTACCACCAATGAAACCCATTACACGTGGCGTGCTGTTTACTAAGTGCCAGCTCGCATCGTTCATGTCCATTTCAACTAGAACATAACCTGGGAAGAACTTACGCTCAGATTTGCGCTTTTGACCAGCACGCATTTCAACTACTTCTTCAGTAGGGACTAGTACTTCACCAAAGCTATCTTCTAAGCCTTCGATCTTAATGTGCTCAATAATTGTTTGAGCAACGCGCTTTTCGAAACCCGAAAACGCTTGAATTACGTACCAGCGTAATTTCTTTTCTTTGTTCTCATCCGACATGGGATCAGATCTCCAATCCAGTTAAAAAGCCAACAATACGGAATAAAATGCCGTCTAAACCCCAAAGGATTAACGCCATTACCACTGTTGCTAGCATTACGATAAAAGTTGTATGCGTTGTTTCTTGACGCGTTGGCCAAACAACCTTGCGTACTTCAATTCTAGCCTCTTTTGCAAAAGCAATAAAAGTACGACCTTTTTCAGTAGTTGCTAGTAGACCTAAAGCGGCCGCCACTGCAACAACAACACCTACCGCACGCACTAACACAGATAGGTCAGCGTACATGTAATTACCTACCACTGCACCTAATAGCAATGCAATTGATACTAGCCACTTAACCGTATCCATCGAGTTTGACGGAGTTTCTACATTCGTGCTCATAAAAAATTTACCTTAAATACAGACACAACGACCCTGCATATGGCAGGGTAAATCCATTAATCCAAATCTACAAATAAGCGAGAGGTTCATCGAACGGCCACATTATTTTAGGTTTAGACTAGCTGTATGAATTGGCAGGGGCGGCAGGACTCGAACCCGCAACCATCGGTTTTGGAGACCGCTGTTCTACCAATTGGAACTACGCCCCTGCAAAGTGGATGCCCATTATACTGACGAACAAAGCGAAAACAAGAGTAAAAGATGCGCAAATTTTAATTTTGTCAAATCTTACGCTATTCTCACGCCAGCAATGGTTATAAATCAAACAAAAACATTCGCGCATTTTAACGATTATGCCAGCTGTAACAAGTCACCATGATGAAAATCACACAATAACCAGATTTGCTCAAATGGGTGGGTATCTGGAAAGCTTAATTGTGCCTGCACGTTTTTAAAATCATCGTAATGCCAAATCGGACTGGCGTTACGGATCAACAACCATGTCCGCTCTGATTGATAGCTTTTCTTGGCTTTTTGATTCAATAACCGTCCTAATGCCACTTTGAGCTGCTGTTCAGACGATGCCTGAGACATCACAGCCAATTCTCGTTGCATCGATAACGATAGCGGTCTGCCAAGTACAGCCATAGCTTCGGTTTCACTGGCATACAAATGCGCCACTTCAATGTCGAGTTTCTGATCACCTTGGTAACAGCTGACATCGGGTTTTCGTGGTTCATTATGCCAGATATGGCGCATAGGGGTGCCATACGCCTTTTCGTAACATTTTAAAAATAACTTGGCAGCTTGATGCTCAAGTTCTATTTTTTCTTGCTCGCTGTATCTATGCATCTAAGGTGTTATGAATATCTTTTAATAAGCCTGATGCACCGAACCTGAATTGCGCTGGCGTCAAACTACTGCATTCTAGTTTTTGTTCAGCAAGTCGTAAGTAAGCACTCGCATCTTCCACTATTCTTACTCCACCCGCCGCTTTAAAGCCCACTTCTCGGCCTGATGAATTAATTGCATCAAGCATAATTTCAGTTGCTTCTAAAGTGGCATTAACAGGCACTTTTCCGGTGCTGGTTTTAATAAAGTCTGCACCCGCTTCAATCGCTAAGCTACTTACTTTACAAATAAGCTCAGGCGCTTTTAGCTCACCACTTTCTATGATTACTTTGAGACAAGCATCATATTCTGTGCATAACAGCTTGCTCTTATGAACATACAGTTTGGTATTCTCTAGCTCGCCCTGTATCACTTCTTTATATGGGATCACTAAATCAATTTCGTCAGCCCCGTCTAATAAAGCTTGTTTTGTTTCATTAAGTACCGAGTCTAATGACTGCTCCCCATCATAAAAGTTTGTGACTGTTGCAACTTTAACTGACTGCCAGTTTCTTCTTGCCAGCTCTTTTTTTACTAAACCAACAAATTGTGAGTAGACGCAAATGGCAGCTGGCAGACCAATTTCAGGGCGCACACTATCTAGCAATGCCAATATTGATTGCTCAGTGTCGTTTTCATTTAAAGATGTGAGGTCCATTAGGGACAATGCTTGTGCTGCATCTTGTTGTATTGTCATGGTAGTTTCCCGTGTATGTGTAAGTCATTCACCATAGTTAAGTGAATGTATTGCCTCAATCCTAGGGCATTTGTCCGTTTAAGACTCTGCTCAAAATCAAATTTACCTGTTTAGCATATCTCATAACCAAACATAATAAGCTTAATTAGACAGCTAAAACTTAGCTCAAGGGCTTGTAAATAAAGCCTTAAACCAAATCAAACCCCCTTCTATAACTTTTAGTTATATAGATTAGGTTTTAATTATTTTTTCCTGTTTCAAAGCCGCTATATTCTGCTGCTCTGTAATGTTCTGCACGATAAAAATAGCAGAATGTGAATATAATTAAGGGGCAAATGGTGCAGTACTTACCAATCTTTACCAAACTTGATAACAAACCGGTGCTGATTGTCGGCGGCGGTGATGTTGCACTTCGTAAGGCGCGTGCATTTTTAAAAGCACGTGCGGATGTAACGATTGTGGCCCCTGAGTTCTGCCAAGAGTTACTCGATGCCGAGCAAGATGGCGAAGTTACGTTAATTAAAGACTATTTTAATGAGTCTCACCTTGCAGGCAAAATGCTTGTTATTGCTGCTACTGATGTTGAGTCTGTTAATAACACCGTATTTGAATTGGCAAACCAGCATAATATTTTCGTCAACGTGGTAGACGACCAGCCTAAGTGCTCGTTTATTTTCCCGTCTATTGTTGACCGTGATCCAATTACCATTGCAATTTCAAGCGCAGGCACTGCGCCGGTTTTAGCTCGACGTTTACGAGAGAAGTTAGAAACCCTTATTCCACAACATATTGGTCCATTAGCTACCCTAGTAGGCAGTTTCAGAGATAAGGTAAAGGCACGCTTTAAGCATTTTGCCGATCGCCGCCAATTTTGGGAAAGCGTGTTCGATTCAAGTGTGGTAAGTAAAGTACAAGTAGGCGATAACGAAGCTGCGACCGAACAACTACACGAAATGCTCGACGCCAAAGCTGAGCCAGAAGGCGAAGTATATGTGATTGGTGCAGGTCCCGGTGATCCTGAGCTACTAACACTTAAAGCGTTACAGCTTATGCAACAAGCCGATGTTGTGGTGTATGACTACCTCGTTTCTGATGAGATTATGGATTTAGTACGCCGCGATGCAGATTTAATTTGTGTCGGTAAACGCCTTAACTACCACAGTGTTAAGCAAGAAGACACCAATCAGATGTTGGTCGACCTTGCGAAACAAGGCAAAAAAGTCTGCCGAATCAAAGGTGGCGATCCGTTTATTTACGGCCGTGGTGGTGAAGAAGTACAAGTACTGAAAGCCCATGATGTACGTTATCAAATTGTTCCGGGTATTACTGCAGCAGCTGGGTGTAGCGCCTATGCCGGTATTCCTTTAACGCACAGAGATCATGCACAAGCAATCCAGTTTGTGACGGGTCACTGTAAAAAAGATGGTCAAGAATTAGATTGGCAAGGGCTTGCTAAGCCTAATCAAACAGTGGCAATTTACATGGGTGTGATCAAGTCACCGCATATTCAGGCTAAGTTACTAGAACATGGCCGTAGTGCTAGCACCCCAGTTGCAATCGTTGAAAATGGTACCCGTAAGAATCAACGCGTGGTTAGAACCGAATTAGGTCAATTGGCCGAACAAATTGAGGCACATGAGATTGTCTCACCAGCACTACTGATCATCGGAGAAGTAGCTGCTTTACATGAAGAGTTAGCTTGGTTTGGGCAAAGTGCACAGATCAGCAGTTTTGCTCAGCCACTGACCGATGTGGCGTAACGATTTTATTTTTAATTTTTAAGTAGGACGACGACAATGGCTTTAACACACCTTCAGCAATTAGAAGCTGAAAGTATAAAGATTATTCGCGAAGTCGCAGCCGAGTTTGAAAACCCAGTGATGCTTTACTCTATCGGTAAAGACTCATCGGTACTTCTACACTTGGCGCGTAAAGCATTCTTCCCAGCGAAAATTCCTTTCCCTCTACTACACGTAGACACAGATTGGAAATTCCGCGAGATGATCGAATTCCGTGACCGCTTAGCAAAAGAATATAACTTTGACTTAATCGTCCACAAAAACCCAGAAGGTATTGCCATGGGCGTGGGTCCGTTTACGCACGGTTCAGCTAAGCACACTGACGTGATGAAAACACAAGGCTTAAAACAAGCACTAGACAAATACGGCTTTGATGCTGCTTTTGGTGGTGCGCGTCGTGACGAAGAAAAGTCACGTGCAAAAGAGCGTGTGTACTCATTCCGTGATAAGCACCACCGTTGGGACCCTAAAAACCAACGTCCTGAGCTTTGGAACACCTACAACGGTCAGGTTAACCCAGGCGAATCAATCCGTGTATTCCCTCTATCTAACTGGACTGAGCTAGACATTTGGCAATACATCTATCAAGAAAATATCGAAATCGTGCCATTGTACCTTTCTGAAAAGCGCCCTGTTGTTGAGCGCGACGGTACGTTAATCATGGTTGACGATGAGCGTATGCCATTAAACGAAGGCGAAGTGCCTGAGATGAAATCAGTGCGTTTCCGTACGTTAGGCTGTTACCCACTAACTGGTGCGGTTGAGTCAGAAGCAAACACTCTGACTGGCATCATCGAAGAAATGTTGCTTTCTACCTCTTCTGAGCGTGAAGGCCGAGTAATTGACCATGATTCATCAGGTTCGATGGAGAAGAAAAAACGTGAGGGGTATTTCTAATGTCTACGGCAAATGAAGTAAGAGAATTAGGTATTGACGCTTATCTAGCGCGCCAACAAGACAAAAGCCTTTTACGCATGATGACTTGTGGTAGCGTAGATGACGGTAAATCAACGCTTATCGGTCGTCTATTACACGACAGCCACCAAATTTATGAAGATCAGCTAGCTGCACTTCATAAAGACAACGAAAAAGTGGGTAACGCAGGTGAAGAGCTAGACTTAGCACTGCTTGTTGACGGTCTACAAGCTGAGCGTGAGCAAGGTATTACCATTGATGTTGCGTACCGTTATTTCTCGACGGCGAAGCGTAAGTTCATCATTGCTGACACTCCAGGACACGAGCAATACACACGTAACATGGTAACGGGTGCGTCTACGAGTGACTTGGCTATCATCTTAGTTGATGCGCGCTACGGTGTGCAAATTCAAACTAAGCGTCATAGCTTTATCTGTGATTCATTAGGTATCAAGCAGTTCGTTGTTGCCATCAACAAGATGGACATCGTGGACTTTGACGAAGCTGTATTTGAAAAAATCAAAGCTGACTACTTGAAATTTGCTGAGCAGTTAAATGTATCTGACATCAAGTTTGTGCCTATGTCAGCGCTTAAAGGCGACAACGTCGTAACGCGTTCTGAGCACACACCTTATTACACAGATAAGCCTCTGCTTGAGCTACTTGAAGATTCTCCAGCAGCACAAGCAAACACAGACTTTGAAGCACGCTTCCCTGTCCAGTATGTGGTGCGTCCTAACCTTGATTTCCGTGGCTTCCAGGGCACGTTAACATCGGGCTCACTAACGGTTGGTCAAGCGGTTAAGGTATTACCATCTGGCAAGCAATCTAGCATCAAAGAGCTAGTGACCTTTGACGGTAACTTAGAGCAAGCGCAAACAGGTCAAGCATTTACCATTACATTAAACGATGAAGTTGATGTAAGCCGTGGTGATGTGATCGTGCCTGTTGACTCAACAGCTGCTGTAACAAACCAAGTACAAGCAAAACTTGTATGGATGCACGAAGAGCCATTAGTGCTAGGTAAGAGTTATAACTTCAAGCTAGGCAGCAAAAACACTGCTGCTATCGTGAAGAAGATTGACCATACCATTGATGTAAACACCTTAGAGCAAGGTCAAGCTGACAGCCTTCAGCTAAACGAAATTGCGATTGTGACGTTAGAGCTAACTGAAAGCATTCTGGCTGATGTATATCGCAACAACCACGAAACTGGCGCATTCATTCTGATCGACCGTCTATCAAACCTGACAATTGGTGCAGGTATGATTGAGGCGCTTCTTTCAGAGCAAGCAACGCAACACTCACAGTTTAGCGACTTTGAAGTTGAGTTTAATGCCCTAGTTCGCAAGCACTTCCCGCACTGGCAAGCGCTTGATATTACCAAGCTTAAATAAGCTGTTTATTACCTTATGAAATTCATGATGCACGTAGGCGGCAAGCAAATGAGACCAATGAGCATAGTTCGCCTATGTGATTTGGCGAATGCGCGAAGCCAACAACCGTGCATTGTGAAGGACAACGGGTAATTGCCTGTTATGTGGAATTTTAAATAATGTACGAACAGATCATATTAACAGGCATTATGCTGACATTGGTGGGTTGCCTCTTTGGCACTCGCCTCAATCCAGCTTGGTTATTTGTCGGTGCCATTGGCACCGGCTATTTAACGGGTCTCATTGAGTTAGAAGAGATGTTAGCCAACTATGCTAACCCGTCTCTTATCACCCTTATTCTGTTGATCTTGGTGTCGATTGCCATCGAGAAAACAACCCTAGTGCAAGGTCTTGCACAATCGTTAGCAAAAGGCACTCTTTCTAAATCAGTGATGAAGCTTGGCTTATCCACTGCGTTTTTATCGTCTTTTACTAATAATACCGCAGTGGTGGCGTCGTTAATTTCAGCGATAAAAGACAGCCCAACCCACTCGCCTTCCAAATTATTATTACCGCTGTCTTATACCGCCATTTTAGGGGGGACTTTAACCCTTATCGGTACCTCAACGAATTTAATCGTCAATGGTTTTGCCGTCGAAGCAGGCATGCAACCACTGGGCTTTTTTGATTTTACTTTAGTGGGCTTAGGCGCACTCAGTGTCGGCCTGATCACCATTATCGTGCTACTGAAGTATTTACCTGATCACGGTAAACAAGACCAAGAAGTGGTGCCTTTTTACCTTGAAGGCAAAGTCGAAGCGGGTTCAAAACTGATTGGCCGCACCGTAGAAGAAAACGGTCTGCGTGATTTAAAAGATTTATTCTTAGCTGAAATCATTCATGGTGACCGCCGTATTTGCGCCGTGACGCCTCAGCAAGTTATTCAACAAGGCGACATATTACTGTTTGTTGGCGACATCAAATCAGTGCCTTTACTACAACGCTTTGATGGTTTGAAAATCGTCCATGACAAGCATGAAAAAGACGTTGAGCATTTAGTCGAGGTGGTGATCAGCCAATCATCTCGCTTTGTTGGTAAAACTGTCAAAGAAGTGCGTTTTCGTGAACAAGTGCACGCTGCCGTTATTGCTATCCGCCGTGGTCATGACCGACTGCAAGGTGGTTTAGGACAAGTGCGCTTACAAGCAGGTGATTCTCTTATTTTAGCACCGGGCTCTGAGTTTTATCAATTACCTAACTTGAAGCGTGAATTCGTTTATATTTCGGGTCTTGATTTACAGACCCATCTTAAGTCGAAAAAGTCGAATTTGGTATTAGCGGGTTTTGTGGCCGTTATCGGGTTAAGCATTTTTGATGTGGTACCACTGGTTAAAGGGTTGCTGGTATTTTTAATCGCGCTATTTGCAATGGGCGCAGTAAAAGTGACAGAGCTAAAGCGCCGCTTCCCGATTGAACTACTTGCCATTGTCGGAAGCGCTATTGGTTTGGCCAAACTCATGATAGGCACCGGGCTTGCCACGCAAATTTCAGATGCGCTTTTTTATCTACTTGGCGACTTCGGTCCTTATGGCGCTTTTATCGCTATTTTTGTAATGACCGTGATTTTCACTGAGCTCATTACTAATAACGCTGCGGCAGCGCTGTCTTTCCCTGTAGCCTTTGCACTCGCCATTGGTTTTGATGTGAGCCCATTACCTTTTGTGATGGCAGTGGCATTTGGCGCATCGGCGAGCTTTATTTCACCATTTGGCTATCAAACCAACCTCATGGTGTACAGTGCAGGTAACTACCGTATTAAAGACTATGTTACGGTCGGCTTACCGCTTTCAATTATTTATTCAATCACGGTGTTGACCTTAATACCGCTGGTTTTCCCTTTTTAAATAGGTAATGCAATGGATGAAAATATCGTTTGGCATAACTATGCCGTAAACAAGTCACAACGCAGCGAGCAAAAAGGTCACAAACCAGTGATTTTATGGTTCACCGGTTTTTCAGGCTCAGGTAAAAGTACAGTTGCAGGCGCACTAGAAAGTGCCCTTCACCAGCAAGGTGTACACACTTATTTACTCGATGGCGACAACGTGCGCCATGGTTTATGTAAAGATTTAGGCTTCAGCGATGAAGACCGCGTCGAAAATATTCGCCGTGTTGGTGAGCTAAGCAAGCTTATGGTAGACGCCGGGCTTGTGGTACTCACCGCGTTTATCTCGCCATTCCAAGCTGAGCGCGACATAGTACGTAACCTTGTCGGTGACGGTGAATTCATCGAAGTCTTTTTAGATACACCGTTAGATGTTTGTGAGCAACGCGATCCGAAAGGCTTATACAAGAAAGCCCGCGCAGGTGAAATTAAACACTTCACTGGCATAGACTCAGACTACCAAGTGCCTGTTAATCCTGAGATCCGCATCGATACCAGCGCGAATAGCCTTGAACAATCAGTACAACAACTGGTAGCGTATCTGAAAGACAAGCAAGTAATTGGATAAGTAATGAATCAAACGGATCTGTTAGAAGAAATTTTACAACTGAGCGTTGAAGCAGGCGATGCCATTATGGGCATCTATGCGAAAGACTTTAACGTTGAGTACAAAGAAGATGAAAGTCCAGTCACCGATGCGGATCTGGCTGCACACAAAGTCATTGCAGCTGGCTTGCAACAACTTACCCCTGATATTCCGGTATTAAGTGAAGAGAGTGCTGGTATTGATTGGGCAACACGTCAAACTTGGAACCAGTATTGGCTAGTTGACCCAATTGATGGCACCAAAGAGTTCATTAAAAAGAATGGCGAATTCACCGTTAATATCGCGCTTATCAAAGCTGGTAAACCAATTTTAGGCGTGGTGCACGCACCTGCTTTAAATGTCAGTTACCTTGCTGCAGAAGCAGTCGGTGCATTCAAACAATGCGACGAAGCACGTATAGAACTCAAAATCACTAAGAAAGCCAATACTGGTCTTATCAAAGTAGTGGGCTCTCGCTCACACCCATCACCTGATTTAGCCGCTTATCTTGAGCAGTTTGATGACGTAGAAATGGTACCGAAAGGCAGCTCACTAAAACTTTGCCTTGTCGCAGAAGGCGAAGCAGATGTTTACCCGCGTTTAGGTCCTACGTCTGAGTGGGATACAGGTGCGGGTCATGCTGTGGCTGAAATTGCAGGCGCGACCATTACCCAAGTTGATGGTTCATCACTGACGTACAATCAAAAAGAAAGTTACCTTAATCCTTACTTTATCGTATCGAGATTAGAGGCTTAATCGTACTTGCTGGACTTATAGAACGAGTTACTCGCCCGATTAGTTTGTTCAAGTAACTTGCACAAACTAAATAAAAAAGCGAAGCACTTTTGAGTAAGGCTTCGCTTTTTTATTTCTGAGAGCGGCTTTGGTATTAAATCCCGTACAGCACCTGCATTGCTTTGTAGTCCACCCCAAATGTTTGCTGAACCCAACGGTTTACAAAGTCATTATCTGGTTCAATCTGGGCACAGCGTAATGCTTGCTCGGCGACAAATGACTGATTAACCATAGAGCAATACCTTTGCTGCCAAAGCTTATTTAGGTCACCACTAAAGTCAGCACTTAATTGCGTTAAATGCTGCTCAAACTTTTGTATTTGATTTAGATAGTCAGCACTGAGCGGAGTGACATCAGCTTCTGCAAACTCAATATTATGACTACGGGTGAGATTATCGTAAGAGCCTGATTCACTATTCGATAAACGCAATCCCAGTAAGTTACCTGAATAGCTTACATTCACTGAATAGGTTTCTTGATGCTCTTTTAACTGATAAGCAAATGCCTTTTCGACATCTGTCGCCAGCTTGTTATTTGCATCTTTTGGATCAGGCTTTAGTTCAGTTACTACATATCGCTTTTCAATCTGTCGGTAAGACGTTTGTTTGCGGTATTGTGCTTTGCCCTCCAAGGTGAGAGATAAAGCGGCAGAGCCTGTGTGACTAAACCAAGGGCTCGACTGAAAAGCTTGCTCAAGCTCTACTTGCGTATTACGCAGCGCATAGCGATGGGCCTGAGCATTGGATGTTTTAAAACGTTCACGCTTACTCACTTTCAAACCAGTAAAACGTGATTTATCAGATTTATCTAATGTTAAGCTCACAGGCTGTTGCCAAAGAGCACAGTATCGCTGCGTCAACTCATGTAAATAAAAGCGTTGACCTTGTACTTGCTCTGCCAGAGTTAAGCACTGTTGCTTACCGGCTTTATCTAACGTGTCTCTGTACTGCTGCAGTTCACCTGCAAGCTGTGCATTGGCAATTAAATTGCGATACTCATGCTCAAACCACTTAAATGGATCTGGTTGCGATAAACCCGCAAGTTGCTTGGCTTCGGTTTTTAGCCACCCTTCTACGGCTTTCACTTCTTCACGCTGTGTTGCTGCCTGAGCGCCCATAGTCTCAACATGCCATTGGTTTTGACTAGCCAATAATGACTCCAGTTTACTGGCAGCACCCCTATAATTCGCTCCCAAGCGCAGCATACGCACTTCAATCAAACCTCGGTCGATGATTTTACTTCGCGTTTCAGCAAGCCGCTGTTTTGCCTCTACGTCTTCAGGGTCCTCTAAAAGCGCTTTTTCGTAGAATTCTGCTGCTTGTTGGTACATGCCTTTGCCATACAGCTTGTCACCTTTCTCAACCAAGCTGGTGCAGGCCGAGAGCATCAGCGCTGCCAACAGCCCGATAGATATCTGTGATATTTTCATTCTCTTCCCTTTACTCTAGCCAAACTCATCGCCAAAAATGTACTCTGCACAGCAATATATATCAGCCTAAATTGAATGCCCAGTTTAACTGACTATGGCTAACCTTTGCTGAGCGCACAATGAACTGGCATCATCTATATTCAATGGGCGACTCATATAGTATCCCTGAGTTTGTTGACAGTGTAATTTCACCAATACATCTAGTTGCTCAGATTGTTCAATGCCTTCTGCAGTCACAACCAAATTAAAGCTTTTGGCGATAGCACAAATGGCTTCAATTAATTGTCTTGGTTTTTCGCCACTTTCTATTCCTTCTATAAACGCCCTATCTATCTTAAGACCGTCAACGGGTAAATGATTTAAGCGCGCTAAGCTTGAGTAACCCGTACCAAAATCATCTATATAAATACCAAACCCTTGCTCATGCAGTACTTCGAGCGGCTCAACCAGATTATCTTCGGTTGCCATCATCGCAGACTCAGTTAGTTCAATTTTAAACTGCTCAGGCTGCAAGGCTGAGTGAGTGAATTGCTGGGTCAACCAAGCCATAAATTGCGGGCTCTGTAATTGTAACGGCGAAACATTCACACTCATAAAAATATTGCTGCCACTATGTTGCTTCATAAACGCCATGGCTTTTGCAAACACCCATTGACCTAACATAGTGATCTTGGCGCACTCTTCTGCAATTGGAATGAACTCTGCTGGACTCACAAAGCCCAAGTTAGGACTTTGCCACCTTAGTAAAGCTTCAAAGCCTTTTAATATTTTGCCTCTTTGGCAATAGATTGGCTGGAAGTTTAAAGACAACTCTTGATCTAAATTGATATCTTGAAGTGCGCGCTCTATCTCAATTTTGCGCGCAGCCTGGCATGCAATATCTCGGGTGTAGATATGAAACGCATTTTTGCCACGTTTCTTCGCCTCATACATCGCAATATCGGCATCATGAAGCAATTTTTCAGCTTTAACATTAGTGCAAGGCGTTGTGAATGTGCGCACACCGATACTGCCGCTTACGCTATGTGTATGCTGTTTATAAGTAAATGGCTTACGGATCTCTGACAACATATCTTCAAGTATGCCTTCGAGTGGTCTTTCTAAGTTTTCTAAATCAAATAACACTGCAAACTCATCACCACCAAGACGAGCAATATCTGCAAAACTACCGAGCAATAGCTGCATACGTCCTGCAAACTCCACCAGCAATTTATCACCCGCTAAATGCCCTAAGGTATCGTTTATGAGTTTGAACCTATCTAAGTCGATATAGAGTAAGATGAATGTCTTTCCTCTACTTTCTCTGGCTTCATCGACCAACTTCAGAAAAGCCAAACGATTTAGCAGATCGGTCAAACTGTCATGACGCGCTTTATACTTAAGCTGCTCATTAAATAGCTTATCTTGAGTGATATCGGTGATCCTGCCTTCGTACAATACGGCATCAGGGTGATGTAACCAATGTCCACTCTGTCTTAGCCAAATCGTACCATGCTGCTCACTACGTGCTAACCAATCTAACTCTTTATGCTGTTGTTTATCTACAACCACTTGCTGCCATAAAGCTTTAACTTCTTCATCAAGTATAAAGTCTTCCAGCGCGACTCCCTCTAACGATGCCGACTCACCCACAAGCAGCTGCTTAAAGGCAGGATTGGCCTCGATTATCTGACCTCGATGATTGAGTACAAATAACCCTTCTCGACTATTCACGAACAAACTTTTATATTTCCGCTCTGCCACAACTTGCTGCTGTAGTGCTTGTAAGCGCTTGTCTGATTCTCGCAATACCTTTTGGTTCGCTTGATCTAAACTAGCGGTGCGCTCTATGACTAGGTTATTGATGGTTTGATTTCGGTTAGCGAGCGCTCTAAGTTGCAGCCATACTAAGATCCCGCAAATACTGGCAACAAAAACAAAACCAATAATAATGAGCTGCCTACTCGTTAAGAAATTGGGATTCAGCTGCTTCTTTGTATAAAGCTGTAACGTTAAAGTTCGACCATTAAAATCAATATCTCTAGACACTTTCGGTACTAAATCAGCGAGTTGATAAGTATCTTGCCAATCACTGTTAAACACCACACGCTCATCAGCTAATACTCTCAAGTGCTGCTGAGTATTTTGATACACTTGGCTAAACAAACCCTCAAGCAATAGCGATAACTCAAAACTCAAACCAATGGCTGTTTGCAACCCAAATTCTTGAGGACGAGGTAAGATCAAACTCCACTTATTGTCGTCTTGCCAACTGAGTGTTTGCAAGGTTTGCGTATCAAACAGCATATGATTAAAGGCTTCTTTCATCGCACAGCTTTCACCAAGTGTGTGTCCATAGTCAGCTAAAGGGGCAGCATTTACTATAGTGAAGAAACTATCTTCCGGTGAGGCTAAATCTGGTACTTGCACTCTAAAATCAAAAGAACCATTTTCTTGATATAACTTTTCAAGCCCTTCTACATCTGATGCTGTAATAGCGTGATACACCTCTAAGCTGATCGGCAGTTCGCTATTAGATAACTGCGAGTGAGCAACTTGGTGAAACAGAGATTGCGTCGATGTCGCTGGTAAAAACGCATCTATGGCATAAATAAGGTGACCTAATTGATCCAGCTTAGAGTTAAGTTGATACTCGTATTGAATGAGCTGTAAATCAGCACTTTGCGCTTCTTGTCTATGGTAATACTCATTTACGACAGCACCAACATAGGCCATTAAAGAGATAAAGAGTCCACAATAAATTGTCCCGGACTGAAGCGGTGAACGGAGAAAAGAAATAAATCGGGTCGCTATAGACATCGTATAAAAAAGCACTGTATCCTATATAGAACCGATAATAATTCTTATTTGCAATGAATAAAAGCTTTCTTTTAATTTTATCCCTTTTTATGGGACAAACAACCGCTGTATACGCTCAATCACCGCAAATTAATATTTATTCATTTAGAAAGTATGAATTGATCAAACCTGTATTAGCCCAATTTGAAGCCGAGTCCGGCATCAAGGTGAACCTAGTTAATGGTAAATCAAAGCGATTGCTTGCTCGTTTAAAACAGGATGGTGAAGCGTCTCAAGCCGATGTGATTTTGAGCTCAGATCTAGCACAACTTCACAATCATAAGGATTTATTACAACCCATAGAAAGCAGACAAACATGGCAAAATGTTTCCAGTGCACTATATGATGAAAACGGTTACTGGATCAGCATCTCAATGCGTACCCGTGCATTATTCAGCCTGTCAGAACAAACATCGCAACCGATCCCAAATTCATTTGCACAGTTAAAACAAGCAGATTATCAAAGCGCCTTGTGTATTCGTGATTGGCAACATAACTACAATGCAACCTTAGCCGCTGCATTGCTGACAACCGACAATAAAAAAGACAGTGATTGGTTAAAGCTCGGTAATAAACTGTTAGCCAAACGACCAAGTGGTGGAGATCGCGACCAATTACGCGCCCTAGCCCAAGGACATTGCAAACTTGCCTTCGCCAACCACTATTATTGGCACATGATGAAGCGCGCCGATAACAAGCGCGACCAAATGCTGGCGAAAAAGCTCAGCATTCACTTTTTACAAACTGAAGACGGCCTCACGCCAGTTTCTACCACTTCGGCCGCCATTGCTAAACACGCCCCGAATAAACAAAACGCAGAGCTATTTATCGCTTTCTTATTAACGCAAAAGGCCCAAGAAATTTATGCGCAAAGCTTACACGAATTCCCGGTATTGAATGACATGATGGCCAGTCATGTGCCTTTTAGGCCCAATCTACCGGCCATAAAACAAGGCCTGCTGCGCTTAGCTGATGCCAATAAATTATTGGCAAAACATTAGTCAGCAAATATCGCCTGCAGGTCACAATTGAATAAGCTAAATGAATAATCTCGGTGTCCTAGCACTTCATAGGTCACCGCAGGTTTGTAGCCCTGCAATGTTCTCACTTGATGTTGCTTTATCTGATAGACTTGTTGTTGAAATGTACCATCGTCGAAGTAACGCCTGAGCTTGAAAAAAGTCTCGTAAAACTCCCACTTAAGATCCAAACCTTTTAAATCAATCGGGCTATTCATCGCTGTCCATTGCCCGTTAGTTTTGATATGTATTTGAAAGTCTTGATCACCACAGTTATGGGCAAACAATAATTCAGGCAATACCCGCTCCGAGTAAGCACTCGGAAAATAGAGGCCTAGATTACCTTTTGTGTAATAGTGACCAGTATGACTAAATACCTGACTATCAAACCTATCGAAGCCCAGACCTTTGACTATACGTTCAACATTCTGAATATAAGCTTCTGTTACATCGCCCGGAAAATACAGTAAGTGTGGCGTGTTGTATTTATCAGGTGTAGCTAACTCAGTAAATTCATAGTTAATTTGCTGCTGCTCTAACTGTTGCTTTAATTGAAAGCGCTGTGTATCAGATAAACCTTCATGATAGATATGTACAACGGGCTGTTGGCAAGCTGAAAGCACTAACAAACCAATAACCGAGGTAGAAAGGTGTTTAAAATTCAATGGACTGGCTCCATGCCTATTTTTTAGGCCAGCCTACATAATATGTCTCTTAAATGTCAATTGCTGCGACTTAACCGCCCTAAGAATTACTGTTACTTAATATACCTTTGAGAGCCAAGTCTGAACTGAGTTGCGCGGATATAAGACTTCTTTAAACAATTTATGCTGTTGATGCTCCAGACCCTTTTCATGACTCGGTAACCCTGCCAACACTTTATTGTGATGGGCATTAAATCGTGCCACCAAACTTAGGCCGGTTTGACGCACGAGCGCTTTAGACTTCATCAAATGCACCCTTACATCCTCTGCGGTCATTAGCCCATTAGCATCTAGGTTCATTAACTCACGTCTTAGCTGACTTCTTACACCCATGCTCACCCTACTCCTAACTGTTTAAAAGCGATGCGCAAGTTACCTGTTATTTGCTGCAGAAAAATGACAAGCGCAATAAAACTTAAGACCGAATGGCTCGCGAAAAAGTTTCGTCATTCACCCCAGCTAAGCGTTATACTGTCGCAAAGACGACTTTTAAGGTTAGCAATATGTCTGAATACGAACCTGAATACATTGAAATTGAACTAGAAGAAGAACCTATAGAACTATGTAACCTACTCAAAGTACTAGATTTAGCCGAAACAGGCGGGCAAGCAAAACAGTTGATCGCCGATGGCTACGTAGGCGTTAACATGGAGCTATGCACAGTTAAACGAAAAAAAATGTACTCAGGTGACAGCCTACACTTTAATGGTGAAGATTTTTTACTGACCTTGGCTGAGGGTGTTACTCCTGCAGTAAAGACAGAGCCTACGCTGCCAACAGAAGAAGCCCCCACTAAACGCAAACGTAGTCGTAGCCGTAAAAACAAAAAAGACAGCGATACCGGTCGTCGTCCTATCTCTTTTGGTTAACCAACTCTCAATAAGCAGGTAAGTTAAGATGACCATTTGGTACCACCCGATCACACTTGAGCTATGCCAAAAACTGGATGCGGGTTTACATGGCAAAGGCTCGCTTATGAAAACCTTAGGGATCGAAATTTCTGAAATTGGTGATGACTACCTAGTTGCCACCATGCCTGCAACAGCCGGTCATCATAACCCAATCGGTATGGTGCATGGCGGTGCAAATGTCGCCCTTGCAGAAACGGTAGCCAGTTACGCCGCCAATTTTGCCGTCGATTTTGAACAATTTTATTGTGTCGGCCAAGAGATCAACGCCAATCACCTCAAGGCGTCGCGTAACGGTACCTTAACGGCTATAGCGAAACCCCTGCATTTGGGTAAACGTACCTCAGTATGGGAAGTTAAAATCACCAATGCAAAAGGCGAATTGTGCTGTATTTCGCGTATGACAGCGGCAGTTATTGAGCGAGCAAACAAACTACCTATTTAACCAAAGCTCAGGTTATTTAAAGCGTCATTTAGCCATTTCAGCGACACATGACCTGTTTAATATGCTTTATTTGATTTAGCACAATAATAGACAGAGTAGTTTATCGCGCACTACGTTTTTACAAGTTAGGCTCTAATTATCTCCTTAGTGGAATATGTATTTGGAGCCTATTTATGACCGCTAAAGAACAAATAAAACTGCTAAAAGTCTTCATCGTCATTGGTTTAATCCTCATCGTGACAGGCCACTTTATCATCAGCAAAGAATGGTTAACCCATTTAGGGCCACTTGGCTTTATCATAGGCGCGTCTTGCATTGCGATTGGCTTAATTTGCTCATTACCGACAAAGATTTATCTGACGATATTGCTAATGAGAAATGAAGAGCACTAAGCGCTGACATCATGCCTAACTGCTTGTTAAACTCATAGCACATTAAGTTAAGAGCATGATGTTTTGGATAAAATAGAAACCTTAGTAATTGGCGCTGGCGTCGTTGGGTTAGCAATCGGTGCAGAACTAAGCAAGTCGCAAAATGTGTTGGTGATAGAACAAAACACCCATTTTGGTGAGCATACATCAAGCCGTAATAGCGAAGTCATTCATGCTGGTATCTATTATCCAGAAAATAGTTTAAAAGCGTCGCTCTGCGTGCAAGGTAAAGCACACCTTTACAAACACTGCCAAGCATTTCGTGTGCCCGTCAAACCTATAGGGAAAGTATTAATTGCACAAAACCATGATGAAGCAGAAAAGCTCGAAGCCATACGCCTACAAGCATTTAACAACGGCGTTAACGATTTAATCTGGCTTTCAAAGCAAGCACTATCAAACTATGCGCCAGGCCTTAACCTATGTGAGGCACTCTACTCTCCTTCTACTGGTATCATTGATAGCCACCAGCTGATGTACTCTTTTATTACACAGATTGAACAAAATCAGAGTTTGTATGTTGCAAACACACGCTTTGTGAAAGCCATACCGGATGAAAATGGGTTTGTGGTCTATTTACACTGTGGTGGCGAAGAAATGCAATTGCATTGTAAAAACCTAATCAATACTGCGGGGCTATTTGCACAAGATGTTGCACGCCACATTGCAGGAATAGACCACGCTTTAATTCCTGAGCTGCATTACTGCCGAGGCCAATACTTTACCTATCAGGGTAAACACCCATTTAAGCATCTTATTTATCCCATACCTGAAAAGCATGGCCTTGGGATCCACGCGACCCTAGATATGGCTAATCAGCTCAAGTTTGGTCCTGATACCGAGTTTATCAATAACCTGAATTACCAAACTGACGCAACACAAAAAGCCAAATTTGTGTCAGCAATAAAACGTTACTGGCCCAACTTAGATGAAACCAAGCTACATTGTGACTATGCAGGCATTCGCCCTAAGCTCAATTTAAGCGGCCAGCAAGATTTCGTCATTCAAACTGAGCTGCAACATGGTATAGCGGGTCTAGTGAATTTATTTGGTATTGAGTCCCCCGGACTCACAGCCAGCATGGCCATTGCAAAACATGTCAAAAACGCGCTGCAAGCATAGAATTGAAATAAAAAAGCTTAATATTCATAAACATTCCTAAATATTCATGTTGGTATTTATGGGTGAATTACCAAGAATAAGGCGTCAATTACCACAACAACAGGAATCGGTTATGACACTCGGACAATATATCAAACAGCTGCGCACAGATATGGAATTAAGCCAACCGCAGTTTGCTGAACGTATGCAGGTAGAGCAAAGTTATTTATCAAAACTTGAGAATGATAAATCTACTCCCTCTAATGAGGTTTTTAGGCAACTGCTCAGTGCGCTATCAATGGATGTCGATGCATTTATGTCGGGTCTAAAAGACAAAGGCAATATGGCATCGCTAAGACAGATCCCCGACCTAGATGGCTGGTACGCCTCACAACAAGTTACCTCTGAGCATAAGCAGCGTAAATTACTTTATAGCGCCATGCTTTTAATTGCCCTAGGTTCTGCAGTCTTTTATGTCGGTTTTCAGACAATACTCTTACCTGAACGTTTATATGAATATCGCTCTGAAGGCGTTGTACTAGCAGGCGAGCCTGAAGATATTTTCTCTGTCTGGCATCAATTTACCGACTCTCATGAGCAAAGAGAAATTAAAAAACGAGAAATGCATCAAAGAGAGTCTATTGAGATAATACTCACCTATACCTATCAAGGGAGACAATTTACAACTTCAGCTGGAGATAACAAAAGATTGTATAGGCAGGTTGTTACATCAGAGAGAGAGCAAACCCGCCTAGGCAATGTACTGATGCAATTCTTCGGCTTACTGAGCACTATTGCTGGCTTGGTGCTACTTATCATTGAACCTAGACTGTCGCGTCAAAACCGGTAGTTTTTATGTTGATCTAAAGAAACGCTTACATACTTTAAATTGCACTTACTAGAACGATTTGGGATAGTAAAGAAAAACACAACCATATAGTATGAGCGTTTCTTCACACCTGTTATTTTTCTTCTCATCACTGGGCGCATTTAATGGCCTGCTGTTAGCGCTGTTTCTACTATTAAAGAAAGATAAGCAAGACACCGATAATTGGTTAGCTATATTGCTGATTTTGTTGAGTGTCAGAATTGGTAAGTCGGTGGCGTTTTATTTCACGCCTACGTTAGATAAGAGCATTTTACAGCTTGGGTTGACTGCTTGCCTGCTAATTGGCCCTTGTATCCTTGCTTATGTTGCACAATCGACCTTAAAAAACTTATCAATGAAGCGGCTCACAATCACATTGAGTTGCTTTACTGTTGCAACAGTGATCATTGGCATACTCTTCCCTTATCAAGATTATCTAGAGCTATGGCAATATTGGATCTACCGCGGTTCGAGTTATTTATGGCTGATTAGTTTAGTCGTAGCGTCTGTCATGTACGCTCGAAACAATACCCACAAATTAGCGTTATCAAGGCACTTATTAACACAACAGCCTGTTGTCGTATTAGCGGGTAGTTGGCTAATTTGGACGGCCTATTTCACCGCCTCTTATACTTCTTATATTATGGGGGCATTAAGCTTTTCACTGGTGTTATATCTTACCCTACTATTGGCACTTAAATCTAAATGGCAAGAGAAAGCCTCGACGACGCAAAGCAAGTATCAAAATAATAAGCTCAACACTGAACAAACTGCCCGCTACTCAAGCTTGCTGAATAATTTAATTGAGACTGAGCAGGTTTATTTAGACCCGCAACTTACTCTACCGCGACTTGCGAAGCGCATGGGCGTAACTCACACACAGCTCTCTCAATTACTCAACGATCACTACCAAATGAACTTTAAGCAGTTCATTAATACACAACGCATAACCAAAGCAAAAGAAAGCTTGAAAGCCTATCCTGATATGCCTGTAGAAGAAGTGGCAGAGCGATGTGGGTTCAGCGCGTCATCTACGTTTTATAGTACCTTCAAGCAACAAACAGGTATGACCCCAAACCAATATCGAACTACTGAAATATAAGGCTGGACTCTTAGAATATAACCTAGCTTATTGTTATATATAAATATAATTTAACTTTGTGCAGACATTATTTATGGAGCACAAAAATGAAATGGCTATATCTTATTTTAATCACCACCTTTTTAAGCCCAACTATTGGTTGGGCTAATAATCGCCTAGCAGACAACTCAGCGGTAAAACAGGTTATTCAAAACTATCTTGACGGTACAAGTAACGCGGATCCAACATTTATAAAGTCGGCTTTTCACCCGCAGGCACAGCTATTACTTAACCACAGTAAAAAACCTTTTTGGCAAGTATCAGCGTCTGAATACGCGAGTTGGTTTAGTGAAAAATCAAAGTCTAGAACTGGTCATTTATTATCGCTAAAAGTAGACGGTGATACAGCGGTCGCTAGAGCCAAAATCACCACTGACAAGCCAGTAAAACAGTATATTGATCAGTTCTTATTAAAACGGTTTGATGACAAATGGCTAATCGTCAGTAAAACGGCCACCCAAATTGAAACTGAGGAAAACAAAAAGCAGCTAAAACTTGCTGCTGGCAAGCGCGTTCTGTTTATTGCCTCAAGTGCCGATTTTCATGGTAATTCAAAGCTGGCAACTGGCACCAGCTTTTCAGAGCTAGTTCATGCCTACGATGTGTTTATCAAGGCTGGTTATCAAGTAGACTTCGTAACCCCGAAAGGTGGTCAATTACCACTTGCGTACATCAATACTTCAGACCCTATGCATCGCAAACATATCTACGACCGAGACTTTATGTATGCGCTTGCTAACACGGCAAAGCCAGAGCAAATCGATGCCAGCCAGTATTTAGCCGTGCACTATGTTGGTGGTGGAAATGCCATGTATCAAGTTGCTGAAAATAAAACACTTCAAGAAATTTCAATGCAGGTATACGAACAAAACCAAGGCATAGTCTCATCGGTGTGTCATGGCACTGCAGGCATTGTGAATTTAAAACTGAGTAACGGTGAGTATTTAGTGTCTGGTAAAACCATCAGTGGTTACCCTATTGCTTTTGAAAAAAACGATGCCGCTTATTATCAAGAGTTTCCATTTGAAATCGAAACGCTCATAAAGCAAAGAGGTGGCGCATTTAAGTATGGTGAACCCAATCAGTCTTATGTTGAAGTTGATGGAAGAATAATAACTGGTACTAACTTTCAGTCATCTAAGGCTGTCGCAGAAGCAATGGTGAATGCATTAAATAAGTTGTAGACCTAATACAAGTGCCATAACTATGGCACTTGATTTTACATCATCTGAGCAACGTATTAGTTCCACATACCTGAACGTGAATACATGTATTCAGCATCAGCACACCAGTTTACATCAGCCCATGTGTAATCTTTATAATAGATCTTATCTACACATGCCTTCATGTAACCTTCTTCGATTTTGTATACATCAACAACACATGTCGTACCTGTACACTTACTTGCACTTGAACGATCATAAATACCACTGAACGTCCATTCAACACGTGCAACTTCTTTTGAAGTATTCACCTTAAACGCAACTTTAGGTGAGAATTGTGGGTTTGACTCAGCCCCCCAACAACGGTTTTGCGTATAGTTATCGTACTTCATTGTATCTACATAGCATGATACAGAGTTAGCGTAAGAGTTAACTGAGAATAGGCCTGCAACAAGCGCCATCAAAGCGATTAGTTTTTTCATTTTAATTGTCCTTATTAATATTTTAATTTCGCTCAATAATGAGCAGGGAATAACCTACCATCAAGAAAAACAAAAATAAACACTTTATTTACATTAATTAAACACCAAATAAACCTTACTCTTTCTCGGTGTTTATCTATCAATTTTAAAGCTACACTCTTTAAAATTAATTACATTGAGAGAAGATATCATGATCGAACAAGGCCAAGCTCTACCTAATGTTGTGCTAACCGAACTGACTGCTGATGGCATGAAAAATCACCAAGTGACTGAATTGTTTGCAGATAAAAAAGTTGTGTTATTTGCTGTACCTGGCGCTTTCACACCAACGTGTTCAGCAGCTCACCTACCAGGCTATGTGGTACTTGCTGATCAAATCAAAGCAAAAGGCGTTGATATTATTGCTTGTGTCTCTGTAAACGATGCATTTGTAATGAAAGCTTGGGGCGAAGCACATAATACCAGCGAATTAATGATGCTAGGTGATGGCGATGCGGCATTCACTAAAGCCATCGGTCTAGATAAAGAAACAGGCAGTTTTGGCGGTGTGCGCTCACAGCGTTATGCCATGATCATTGAAAATGGTGTGGTTACTGAGCTTGCAGTAGAAGCGGCTGGTGAATTTGAAGTATCAAAAGCGGAAGCTATTTTAGAAAAGCTGTAATTTGCTTTAGAAACTGAAAAGCTGAGCAGCAAAAATGGGCACGTATTCACGCGCCCATTTTTATTTGATTAACCAGAGCTTTGGTTAATTATTTGATTAATATCTAAAAATTAATAGAGAAATCATCCGCATCTAAATGAGCAGGAAAGCTTTTTCTAAATTGCTCAAGTTTCTCTTTGCTAAGCTCAGAAATCACAATTCCAGGCTTATTATCTTCACCTTGAGCCAAAGCTTCACCAACAAAGTCATAGGCTGCCGTTCCACCATTATGCGCAACGCCATTACCATCATCACCTACACGGTTACTGGCTAACACATAACATTGATTTTCAATGGCGCGGGCTTGTAACAAGGTATCCCAGATACGGCGGCGCGCCGCAGGCCAGTTTGCCACATTAACCATCACATCATAGTCGTTACGGTTACGCTGAAACACCGGGAAGCGCAGGTCATAACAAATTTGCGGCAAAAATCTAAAACCTTTAATTGTGAAGACTTTACGGCTATCGCCTGCACGCACATAGTCACCTTCTTTGCCTAGGCAAAATAAATGGCGCTTATCATAAAGTTCAAAGCTGCCATCAGGCCAGCACCAATAAAAGCGATTGGCTTTCTTGCCTTGTTGCTCAACCAGCACAGAGCCCGCAATCACCGTATTATGCTCTTTAGCTTGAGTTTGCATCCAGTTAAAAACAGGCCCCTGTTCGGCTTCTGCAACATCTAAATTAATCGCAAAACCCGTCGCAAAAGTTTCAGGTAAGAGAATTAAATCAACCGACTCTATGTGCTGCAATTGCGCTGTTAGAATGTCTAGATTTTGCTGCGGCTGTAACCAGACAATATCACTTTGCACTAAAGCAACTTTTAAACTTTCAGAGTTTATAGCTGACATAATTTCTCCGCAGCAGTCACAAGGGTTGAGTCTTCTTTAGCAAAACACAAGCGGATCACTTTGTCATTTGGTGCTTGGTTATAAAATACACTTAATGGGATCGCAGCAACGCCCACTTCTTTGACAAGGTATTCGCAAAACGCCACATCGTCTAATTCTGAAATATCGCTATAATCGAGTAATAAGAAATAAGTGCCTTCGCTTGGCAAAATTTTAAAACTACTCGGTGCGAGCGCTTCGATTAACAAGTCGCGCTTTTGCTGATAAAACGTGCTTAACTCGTCAATATGCTCAGGCTGCTCGCCCATCGCATCGGCGATAGCCAACTGGGCTGGCGTGAAACTCGAGAAGTTTACATACTGGTGGATTTTACGAAATTCCGTCATCAATGCCGCAGGCGCAACACAGTACCCCATTTTCCAACCAGTACAGTGGAATGTTTTACCAAAACTCGACACCACAAAACTGCGGGCAAATAAGCTTTCATCACGTAATGCACTTAGATGTGCTTGTCCATCAAAGCAAATATGTTCGTACACTTCATCGCTGATCAAATATAAATCGTGCTGCTCGAGTAAATGTTTTAACGCCTCGATGTCTGCTTGCTTTAACGTCTTAGTGCTTGGGTTATGTGGGGTGTTGATAATAATGGCTTTGGTTTTATCTGTAATTGCCCCAGCCACTTGCTGCCAATCAACTTTATAATCTGGTGCGGTTAGCGCGATATGCACGGTTTTACCGCCTGCTAACTCAATCGCTGGCTTATAAGAGTCGTAAGCGGGGTCAAATACAATCACCTCATCTTCAGGGCTGACTAATGCCTGAATGGCCACATATAAGGCTTCAGTTGCACCCGATGTCACCGTAACAGAGTGCTCTGCATTCACCGCCAGGCCATACTTGCGCTCAACCAACTGCGCAATTTGCTGTTGCAAAGCAGGTACACCACTCGATGGCGCGTATTGGTTAAAACCACTTTGACTGTAATGTGCCAGTCGCTCTTTTAACAGCGTTGGTGCGTCAAATTCAGGAAAACCCTGAGATAAATTAAGTGCTTGATACTGATTAGCCAAACCAGTCATTTGCGAGAATATACTCACGCCTAAATTAGGTAATTTACTTTGCACAAGGGCCCCTTTTTGTTGATGGTGCTTTCGCACGAGCGATGCTATCATTGCCAAAAATAGATGTATAGCCGTCTAAAATTATTTTTAAGATTCTTTATTATGCAGAATAATGCCGCAAAAAGCGCACTGATAGAAGCCGGTCGTTGGGTAAGCCAAAAAGGCTGGGTACCCGCGACAGGTGGAAACTTCTCAATTAAAACAGAAACAGGCTTTGTTGTGACTGCCAGTGGTTACGATAAAGGCCACTTAGCACCTGAGCACTTCTTAGAACTTAATCAACAAGGCGGCATTACAGCTGGCCATGGTAAACCCTCAGCTGAAACAGCCCTGCATTTGAAACTGTATCAACTTCAGCCTGATACTGAATGCGTACTGCATACTCACTCAATCGCCGCCACTGTGTTATCACGCTTTATTAAAGGTGACGCCTTATCTATACAAGGTTATGAGATGCAAAAATCGTTACAGGGTATTCGCAGCCATGAAGACGTATTAAAAATTGCCATTTTCGACAATGATCAAGACATCGATAGACTGGCTGAGCTTGTCGCACAGCGCCATCTAGCTGAGCCTGTAGTTCACGGCGTGCTGATCCGCGGTCATGGCTTATATGCCATAGGTAATAGCGTGGCAGAAACCCGTCGCCATATTGAAGGGCTAGAGTTTTTATTCGCCTGTGAATTAGAACGCATTAGTTTAAGTGCAAAATTATGAACAAATTTGTGCAAACACCTAAAGCTGTTCTAAAGCTTTTATTTGCCAATTTGCTTAAAAGTAATAAATTGGAGTCAGCGTTATGATCAAAGCCATCATCACCGATATTGAAGGCACCATTACTCGTATTTCATTTGTGAAAGACATTCTGTTCCCGTATGCCGCTCAACACCTTGCGCAATTTGTCGAGCAAAACCAAGACAAGCCTGAAGTCGCAGAGCAAATACAGGCGGTAAAAACCGAAATCGCACTGCCTGACGCGCCATTGAGTACAGTCATTGATGCCCTACTTAGCTGGATAGCCGAAGATAAAAAAATCACGCCACTTAAACAACTGCAAGGTTTGATCTGGCAAACAGGTTACCTGCAAGGTGACTTTACCGGCCACATCTACCCAGACGCACAACAGTTTCTTGCTGAACAAAAAGCCGCTGGCCGTGAGTTGTATGTGTATTCATCGGGCTCAGTAAAAGCACAACATTTGTTATTTGAATACTCCGATTTTGGCGATATTCGCCCGTTATTCACTGGCTATTACGACACCAAAGTCGGCGGTAAAAAAGAGCAAACGTCTTATGAAAATATCTTAGCGCAGATCCCTTTTTCAGCCAACGAAGTGCTATTTCTAAGCGATGTGTTAGCGGAGTTAGACGCAGCGAAAGCCGCAGATATGCATACCTTACAGCTGTGGCGCGATGACCAAGCTCGTAGCGAAACACACCCATTTATCGAAGATTTTACACAATTTAATGAAGCGTTATTTGTATGAGTAATTTAACTATCTACCGTCATGATGAGCCTGCGCAAGCAATCTTCCAAAGCGCAGACTTTAAAGCCATTCAAACCGAGCTAAACAAAGCTGGCGTGTTATTCGAGCAATGGCAAGCAAATGCCGAAATTGCAGCCGAAAGTACACAAGAAGATATTATTTCAGCCTACGCGGATGACATTGCCCGTGTACAACAAGATGGTGGCTACCAAACCGTAGACGTTATCTCGTTAGCCAAAGGCAACCCAAATGCCACCGAATTAAGACACAAGTTTTTATTCGAGCATACTCACAGCGAAGATGAAGTGCGCTTCTTTGTTAAAGGTCAGGGGCTATTTTGTTTGCATTTAAACGAGCGCGTTTATCAAGTGCTATGCCAGCAAGGTGATTTAATTTCTGTACCAGCAAACACCCAGCATTGGTTCGATATGGGCAGCGACCCTGAGTTTACCGCCATTCGCTTTTTCAATAATGAAGCGGGTTGGGTTGCACAAAGCACTGACAGCGACATTGCCACACAATTTTCTATTTTAGATTAAGCAAGCTTAGACGTCCCACACTGAGATGAATAAAAAGAGAGAGCTGATGTTGACCACACTACTCTCTTTTTTAATTTATTACGCTGTCTTTATCGAATTTTATACCAATCCTCTTAATTAAGCGGTCTATTTTGAGGCAAGAAAAACTAGTCGATAACGAGGCGTAAATTTTGCTATTTAGTTGTTCTAAATTAGAAATTTTCAACGAAGTTAGCGTTAGTTTTAATCCCTCAAAATGATTGAGGATTGGTATTAACATTCTTCAACGCACCTGCTGCCACTTGGGCCTGATCATATACACCAGTATTGAGCACCCAACCCGTTACGAGCTTTGCAGGGGTGACATCAAATGCAGGGTTGAATACTTGTGCATTGTTTGGCGCCCACTGGCAATCTCCAAAGCTACCACTGACCCCTGTTACCTCTGCCGCAGCACGTTGCTCAATAGGGATATGCTGACCATCGGGGCAATCAACATCTAGGGTGGTTGTAGGCGCAACGACATAAAACTCGACGCCATGGAAGTGCGCTAATACCGCCAAGTTGTAAGTCCCCACTTTATTGGCAAAGTCACCGTTTGCAGCAATGCGATCTGCACCAACAAAGATTTTATCAACTTTACCAGCCGCCATTAGGCTAGCCGCCATATTGTCACAAATTAAGGTGTATGGAATTTGCCAACTTTCAAGCTCAAACGCGGTTAAACGACCACCTTGTAGTAATGGTCTGGTTTCATCAACCCAAACATGAATATCACCATGCTGTTGATGCGCGTGATAGATCACCCCAAGCGCTGTGCCGACACCAGCTGTGGCCAACGCACCGGTATTACAATGAGTTAAAATTTGCTCGCCGGGTTTCACCAGCTCAGCGCCCAGTTTCGCCATTGCATCACATAGCACTACATCTTCATTGAATAAACGCTCAGCCGCTGTGACTAACGCATCGACAAAGGCTGTTTGTTTTAGCGCATCGCGCATCTGCTTCATACAGTGCATTAAGTTAACAGCAGTCGGTCGTGTGGCCTCTAGCTCATCGATCGCTTGGGCTAATTCAGTTTGACTCACACCTTGCTCGGCAAGATGTGCTACCAACAAAGTAGCTGCCAAGCCAATTAAAGGCGCGCCACGCACTTTTAACGACAAAATTAATGCTTGCATTTCAGACACACTATTACACAGGTGCCAATGTTGCTCATGCGGCAGAAGGTACTGATCTAAAACGTATAGTTTTCCATCTTGATATTTAAGGCTGCACGCCAGCAAATTTTGCATGTAAGTCACTCCAAAATGATAACCGCTAGATTTTACATAAAGACACAAAGAAGTATAGACATCTAAACATTTAAAAATATAGAATGCCGCAATTATGTTCTTCACTGTGATAAAAGAGTATGGCTGACTACATTGCTTTTGATAACGCACAAGCCCTGAATTATATCGAGCAGCTTGGCGAGTTTTTTGAACCAAACGCACAACTCACTTGTAACGAGTTTGGCGACGGTAATTTAAATTTGGTGTTTCGTATTGCGGATCAAAATGGCAGCAGCATTATTCTTAAGCAAGCCTTACCCTATGCCCGCTGTGTGGGTGAGTCTTGGCCGTTAACCCTAGATAGAGCGCGTATTGAAGCATCCGTTCTAAAAAAGCACGGGTTAGTGTGTGAGCAACATACCGCCAAAGTACTACACACCAACGATGACCTTGCCATTACTGTACTTGAAGATTTAGGCCATATGGCCATTTTGCGTGGTGAATTAAACCAAGCAAAAACGTTCACGCGTTTAGGTTCAGATGTCGCGACTTATCTAGCAACAAGCAGTTTTTATTACTCAGATTTCTACTTAAAGCCTGCGGAAAAGAAAGCGTTAGTTCAAGAATTCACAAACCCTGAACTATGTTCGATCACAGAAGACTTGTTCTTTGATGACCCGTATCGAGTGTCTGAGCGCAATAACTACCCGGTCGAGCTGGAAGCTGATTTACAACGTTTACAGCAAAGCCCTCAATTACTTCGCCAAGTTGCACAATTAAAGAGTTTATTCTTCTCTGCACCACAAAGCTTATTACATGGCGATGTGCACACCGGCAGTATTTTTGCGGACCAAAACAATACCAAATTAATCGATCCAGAGTTTGGCTTTTTCGGCCCAATTGGTTTCGACTTAGGCTCCTTCATCGGTAACTTATTACTTAACTACTGCGCGCAAAATGGTCGTATTAAAGAAACTCCTAAACGCCGTCAAATGCAGTCTTATCTATTGACTCAAATACAACTGTGTTTAAATGATTTTGAAAGTATTTGGTTAACATTAGCAGCGCAACATACCCGCGATTTAGCACTACAAGCACCTGGTTATGCACAACAGTTTGTAGAGCAAATCATTCAAGACGCATTGGGTTACGCTGGCACTGAATTAATTCGCAGAACCATAGGTCTTGCGCATGTAATAGACATTGATGGTATTGAAGATGACAGCACGCGTCTGCAAGTGCAAAAGCAAACCTTATTACTCGGTGAGCAATTAATTTTGCATGCTGAAGAATGTGAAAATAAAGAGTCGGCTTACCAACTGATTGTAAGTTTAGTTCAATAAAAATCGATTTTCCTGACAAATAAAAAAGCCTTAACGATGAAGTTAAGGCTTTTTTCATACAAATTCTAATAGTTTATTTTATTAGCCATTACTTGTGGTATTGACCACTGAACTCATGTACTGAGTTGATGAATACGCCTGCGTTCTCAGGGTCTACGTCTGGAGTAATACCATGACCTAGGTTGAATACGTGACCAGAGCCTTCACCATAACTTGCTAGGATGTTTTGTACTTCTTCACGAATACGCTCAGGGGTACCATGAAGCATTGCTGGATCCATGTTGCCCTGAAGCGCCACTTTATCACCAACACGACGACGCGCATCACCAATATCAATCGTCCAGTCTAGACCTACCGCATCACAGCCGGTTGCTGCAATTGCTTCAATCCATTGCCCACCATTCTTTGTGAATAAGGTTACTGGCACTTTACGACCGTCGTTTTCACGAATTAGGCCATCAACAATCTTGTGCATGTATTGCAGTGAAAACTCTTTATAATCACGTGGGCTTAACACACCACCCCAAGAGTCAAAGATCATAAGCGATTGTGCACCTGCTTTAACCTGTGCGTTTAGGTAATCAATGACTGAATCAGCGACTTTATCTAACAATAGGTGCAGTGTTTTTGGCTCAGCAAAAGCCATCTTTTTGATTTTGCCAAAAGTTTTGCTCGAACCACCTTCAACCATGTAAGTAGCTAGCGTCCAAGGAGAACCTGAGAAACCAATCAATGGTACTTCACCTTTCAGCTCGCGACGAATGGTGCTTACTGCATTCATTACATAGCCAAGCTCGTCTGTCGGGTCAATATTTGGGATCTTTTGAACATCTGCTAAAGAGCTGATTGGGCGTTCAAATTTAGGGCCTTCGCCGGTTTCGAAGTACAGACCTAAGCCCATTGCATCTGGAATCGTTAAGATGTCGCTGAACAGAATTGCCGCGTCTAACGGGTAACGACGAAGTGGTTGCAAAGTAACTTCACATGCCAATTCTGCGTTTTTACACAAACTCATAAAGTCACCAGCTTGCGCACGTGTTGCGCGATACTCTGGTAAATAACGTCCAGCCTGACGCATCATCCATACTGGCGTTACATCAACAGGTTGTTTCATTAACGCACGTAAATAACGATCGTTTTTCAATTCGCTCATAGCGTATCTCGATTCCAAAGCCTAAAAAATTGCGCAAATTGTATCACTAATTATGCGCAGGCTCTATCTAAACGCCCAAGCAAAGTGAATTGTCATGATCTAGATTAAATCACTAAAGCTTCAACCACTTATGGAAAGACAAGCAAAAAAATTTAAAAACATCTTGTTAAACTATTTGCAACAACAAAAAAAGCTTGGTATAACTTGCCCCGCGTTAAAAAAATAACAACAAAACACCTTTAATAATAAAAATAATTTTAAATTTAAAAAATAATAAAAACTGCTAAACCTATTAATAAACCACCTTCGGGTGGTTTTTTTATACCTTATCGATTCAACATATAAAGCCAATGATTTCAGCAGATTACTAAATCACCTGTATAAAAAACGAAAAAAATGGTTGACCTTTGAGCAAGATTTTCTTCTTATAGAGCTATAGGAAACGCGAAAGGAGGTTACTATGCTATCAAGATTTGAAGAAGCACAGCAGAAATGGGGTGGCAGTCACAGTGTCATCGATGCATGGTTAACTGAGCGTCAAGAATTGTTATTACAGTTTTGTAAATTAGCAGGTTTTGCGCCATACGACAAAAAAGATCATGCACTACCTGACCAAGTGCAGATCCAAAGCTTTTGTCAGATCATGATGGATTATTTATCCGCTGGTCATTTTGAAGTGTACGACAACATAGTACAGGCCTGTAAAGAAAAAGGCCCAAAGAGCGTCGCTCTGGCGAATGCACTTTACCCTCGTATCTCTGAAACAACAGATGTTGCGCTGGATTTCAATGATAAGTATGCGGAAGCGTCTCAAGACGCAAGCTTAGGAAGTTTTGATACAGACCTATCTAAATTAGGTGAGGTGTTAGAGTTACGTTTTGAGCTTGAAGACGAGCTAATTGAAAACTTTTACGCAAACCATACTGATTAGAAAAGAATTAAGACAATCTTTAGACAAAAAAAGGGTTCCAATGGAACCCTTTTTTATTAAGCCTTTAGCATAAAGGCCTAATTAATCATATTACTCAGCTGCTGCCGCTTTTTTCTCTTGCTGGATCTCAAGTAACTCAACTTCAAATACTAGCGTTGAGTTTGCAGGGATCTTACCAAGGTCACGTTCACCGTAAGCAAGCTCTGAAGGAATCGTAAATTTAAACTTAGAACCTTCGTGCATTAGCTGAAGGCCTTCAGTCCAACCTTTAATTACTTGCTGTAGACCAAATGTCGCAGGCTCGTTGCGTGAGTATGAGCTATCGAACTCAGTACCATCGATTAAAGTACCTTTGTAATGTACTTTTACTACATCTGTTGCAACTGGCTTTTTACCGTCACCTTGAGTGATCACTTCATATTGAAGGCCAGACTCAGTCACTGTTACACCTTCTTTCTTAGCATTGTCAGCTAAGTATTGAATGCCTTTTTCTTTGCTTTCTTTTGCTAACGCTTCTGCTTTTTCAGCTTGCTTAGCACGAACCGTCGTATCAAGCGCAGTTAATACTTCACGAATTTTCGCTTCATCTAATTTTGCTTCACCCGCTAATGCATCTTTAAAACCACGCATTAGCAGTTCTTGGTCAAGCTCTACACCGATCTCTTTTTTATCAGCAAGGTCTTTTTGTAAGAAATTACCAACAGACGCACCAATACCATAAGCTTGTTGTTGTAGTTCTGTTTCTAGTTTTACTTCTGCTGGTTTTTGTTCAGCTTCTGCTTTTTGATTACACGCAGTTAGCGCCAATACCGACGCTGCAATTAAAGACAGTTTAATCGTCTGTTTCATTCTATTTCTCCGGCTCACTTATTGTGGCCTTTACTATTTACTTGAAAGGTTAAATTTATGTATCCACATTATCATTCATATGCTTCGATGCCAATCCTCATGCGGCTATCATCATCCAAGCTTCACAACGCGACTTTCCGGCTTTGATGCGCTACTATCAATAAAAAGCGCCATTATATGGACATGAGCGCAAGTGTACCCTTTGTGAAACAGAGCGTTAAGGGAAAAAGCCTAAACTATGCAAAGTATTCGACTCTTTCTTACTACTGCAATCTGCACCTTGCTGCTGGCGTGTACTCCTTCAGCAAAACAAGCGTCACATACCGTAGAGCATGCTGTGCGAGGTTCGTTTGCAGCCGCTATCTCTGCAGACGGTCGATACTCTTTGATTTCATCGGTCGAGCATGGCGTTAGCCTATGGGACAATCAAAGTCATGGCTTAAAATACCAATGGCAGCATTCTGCAGATCCCGAAAACCTAGTCCATTCACTCGCCATCGCCTATGACAACAGCTTTGCTGTGACTGCCGCCAACGATACATTTGCCGTTTGGAATATTCAAACCGGTAAAAACCAAGGCTATTATCAAATAAAAACAGCCACGATCCGCGATATCGCAATTAGCAATCAAGGCCGCTATGTAATGTATGGTCGCAGTGATAATGTCATCGTCCATCTCGACTTAGTCAACGGTAGACGCTTAGAGTTCCTCGGTCATCAAGAAAAAATCAATAGCATTGCGCTATCACCTAACGGCCATTTCGCGTTAAGTGGCGGTAATGATTACACCGCCTATTTTTGGGACACTAAAACTGGGCAAGTACTTCATCGCTTTAATCATCCCAGTCGCGTCACCAAAGTCGCCTTAGATGCCAGTGGTCAATACGCATTTACCGCCGATAGTTTAAAAAAAGCCAGTGTCTGGCAACTCACTTCAGGTGATCTCGTATCACAATTACAGTATATTGCTCGCCAGAAAATCTTTAGCGCCGTTCGCTTCAATGAAAGTGCGACACTCATTGCCACAGGTTCACCTAATCGCGAATTATCGCTTTGGCGCGTGAATGACGGCCAACAACTAGATACCTTTTTAGTGAAGCCAAGAGAAGGAAGCCGCCCAAAATCAGCGGTGGTATTTGATGTTGCTTTTACTGATAACGAGCGCAGTTTAACCACCGAGAGCTCAAGTGGTTTACTAGAAATATTTACCGATTTGGATACACAATGACAGAATTAGAAAACCGCGTAATGGAGTTAGAAGCAAAGATTGCTTTTCAGGACGATACCATCGAAACACTGAACGATGAACTTCGCACCCATCAAAAGCATTTAGCCAAAATGCAGCGCCAGTTAGAGTTATTAGCACAAAAAATGAAAGAAGGGGGTGACAGTGGGTTAATGCCTCAACATCAAGAGCCACCACCGCCGCATTACTAACCGAGTACCTGGTTAATAATTAAATACGTTTAAGCCAGCGTTACTCTGGCTTAAAAACACCAATTACTTGCTCAAATTGGCGTGTTGATGCTTGTACCGCATCTTTTGGTTGCGTCATCTTATGGCCACACTCAACACATTCTACTTTTTCTACATCATGCTCTTTATATAGCATCATGACATCTTGCTTATTACACTCAGGACATACTGCCCCAGCAATAAAGCGTTTCTTCTGTTTCATCTTCGTCTCGACCCGCGATTAAGTTATGCCCTATTCTATCTCAATACCTGATTTATACGAAACACGTTCACTCTGTTTGCAGAAATAATACCGACCTTCAAGTGGAAGATAGAGTTGAGCCCCATAAAGCACTTCATGCTATGATAGCTGTATTATTTATTGTTGCTGTAACACTATGATCCAACTGTCAGATATCGAGCTACTTCGCGGTGGCAAAACCCTACTTAAAAACGCCAGTGCAACACTTTTCCCAGAGCACAAAGTCGGCCTTGTCGGCGCCAACGGCTGTGGTAAATCATCTTTGTTTGCATTGTTAAAGGGCGAACTACAGTTAGATTCGGGTGAGTTTCAATTCCCAAAAGATTGGTCGATTGCCTCGGTAAAACAAGAAACCCCAGCGCTTGAGATCAGTGCCCTTGATTATGTACTGCAAGGTCACCCTGAATATTACGCCTGCCGCATTGCACTGCGTGACGCTGAAGCGAGCGATGACGGTGCAAAGCAAGCGCAAATACATCAGCAAATTGAACACCTAAAAGGCTACAGCATTGAGGCAAAAGCCGGTGAACTATTGCACGGCTTAGGATTCAGCAACGAACAAATCGATAACCCTGTGAGTGCCTTTTCGGGTGGTTGGCGTATGCGCTTAAACCTTGCTCAAGCACTCATTCACGATGCAGATTTACTGCTACTCGATGAGCCTACTAACCACTTAGATCTAGATGCAGTTTACTGGTTAGAGCGCTTTTTACGTGCGTACACCGGCACACTGGTGCTCATTTCTCACGACCGCGAGTTTTTAGATGCAGTGGTGGACCAAATTTGGCATATCGACCGTAGCCTTATTAATGTTTACAAAGGCCATTACTCTCAGTTCGAACGTCAAAAAGCAGAGCGCATGGCGCAGCAACAAGCCTTGTTCGACAAGCAACAAGAGCAAATTGCTCACTTAGAAAAGTTCATTACCCGCTTTAAAGCCAAAGCCAGTAAAGCCAAGCAAGCACAGAGCCGTGTTAAAGCCCTAGAGCGTATGGAAAAGCTTGCCCCGGCACATGCTGATTCACCATTCGATTTTGAATTTGCCGAGCCAAGTGCACTACCCAACCCATTGATGACGCTAGATAACGCACAAGCAGGCTATGGCGACATCACCATCTTGCATCAAATTAAGCTTAACCTAGTGCCAGGCAGTCGTATTGCACTACTTGGTCGCAATGGTGCGGGTAAATCAACCCTGATCAAATTGCTTGCAGGCGAATTGCAGCCACAATCTGGCGAAGTCTTTCAACATCAAGGGTTGAAAATTGGTTACTTCGCGCAGCACCAACTTGAGTCACTAGATTTACAAGCGAGTGCTGTGACACATTTACAACGCCTAGCACCCGATGCGCCGGAACAATCTCTACGTGACTTTTTAGGTGGCTTTGCCTTTAACGGTGACCGTGCCTTAGAGCCAGTAGCACCGTTTTCTGGAGGCGAAAAAGCCCGTTTAGTTCTAGCCATGTTGGTATTCCAAAAACCAAACTTATTACTACTCGATGAGCCAACCAACCACTTAGACCTAGAAATGCGTCATGCCCTTGTTATGGCGCTGCAGGGCTTTGAAGGCGCGATGGTAACGGTATCGCACGATAGACACATGCTAAAAAATACCGCCGACGAATTTTATCTGGTAGATAACGGCAGCGTATCGCAATTTGGCTATGACTTAGATGAGTACTATCAGTGGTTACTGAATGCTAATAAAGCCGACAACAAAAAAGAGCAAGTAGAAGTTAAAGCGCACTCAAGCAGTAATCGTAAAGAAGTTAAACGCCTTGAAGCTGAGTTTAGAAAGTCAGTTCAACCTTTAAAAAAAGAAATCGATAAGCTTGAAAAGCAACTAGATAAGTTTTCAGAGCAGTTATCTGACGTTGAAAGCCAGCTTGGCGACAATGATTTATACAGCGATGAAAACAAAGCTAAGCTCTCCGAGCTGCTTGGCAAACAAGCTGAGTTAACGCCAAAAGTGAACCAAATAGAAGAAGACCTATTAATGGCGCTTGAAGAGATGGAAGAGAAGCAAGCTGCATTTGAGGCAAGCCTTGCCTAATGTCTAAACTCACGCCCGATACATTTTGGCAATTTGCATGCGATGTATATAGTAAAAATGGCGTGCAACCTTTGCTGCTCGAATTTCAAGACGAGCAGCAAAAAAACGTGAATCTGTGTTTATTATTAATGTTCCTCGACAGCCTAAGGCTACAACTAACGCCGACTCAGTTTTCAGCGCTCGACAATGCCGCTGCGCTCAGTGATGCTCAGTTACTAAACCCACACCGCTTAACTCGACAAAACCTAAAAAAGCATCATTCGCATCGCACTGACTATGCGGTTATTCGCAAGCAATTGCTTGAAAATGAGTTAGCTCTTGAGAAATTACAGCAAAGCTTATTATTAGACGCGCTACCGAGTTCAATCAGCGTTAACAGCGACGCTGACAACCTAGCTCTTTATTTTTCTGAGCAAGATAAAAAACGCCTTTTCCAGTGCCTTTAGCGGCAAAAAAACATGATCAAGATCAAGCTCTGACCCTAAGCCCAGCTGACCAGAAAACAAACTTGATCTCGATCATATCAAGCCCACCATCCCTCACCTATGATTACTTCATCGAGTGATTAGGAGGCCAAGGCCATGAACGTATTCTTTAGAGATTTTTTTAGCGACCCAGTGTTGTTTCTTTCATTTGGTATCTTGGGCACAGTGATTGTGCTATGCGCTTACTACGTTTATTACTTCATGAAGAAGATTAACGAGTCAGAAGCTCCTGAATAACTAGTTTTTATACTAACCCACTTAATTAAATGATTTATTTTGTGGATTAGTATGAGTGGTCTTGCCTTTGACCCACTTTAAATAAAGGCATTTGTTCCCCGATAGAGACGAATTAAGCACGACGCACAAAGCACCTTACTAACCTAGTTAGTCGGGTGCTTTTTATTTGTGAAGCAGAAAGGTTGTGTACAAATATTCGACACTTTCTCACCCATTCTCAGCTTTATCTCGACAGTTCTGGTTATTTAACCCATCACAACTCTTTGCTACACTGCCTGCGAGCAAGTAAATAAGAAGAATTATGAGTTATCAGTTTGAAAGTGCTTGGTGGATGTCGAATCGTCATGCACAAACTATCTTACCCCGTTTTTTTAGACCCTTTCAGCGCGTTGATGTGGAGTATGAAGAACTGACTACACCTGACGGTGATTTTTTAGAGTTAGCCTGGAGTCGCACAGGCAAAAAAGATTCACCTCTTGCCATTGTGCTACATGGTCTAGAGGGCAACCTTGATAGCTTTTATGCCAAAGGCATGCTTAAAGCCTTGACCCTGCAAGGCTTTGATACTGTGCTCATGCACTTTAGAAACTGCTCACGTTTACCTAATCGTTTGCCGCGCGCTTATCACAGCGGAGAAACCGGTGACTTACAGTTTTTAATTCAAACATTAAAAACACGCTTAAACCCAAGTTCTTTATTTGCTGTTGGCTTTTCTCTTGGTGGTAATGTGCTTGCCAAATATTTAGGTGAGCAAGGTAAGCAAAGTGACCTCAGTGGTGCTGCGGTTGTTTCAGCGCCCCATCATCTTTCTTCTTCGTGTCAGGTGATCAGAAAAAGCTGCTTTGGTTTATATCAAAAGTACTTGTTGGACCGTTTAAAGAAATCATCTGCAAGAAAATACCCGCAGATCGGTGAAGCGATAAAGCTAAACAAGCAAGAATTAGCCAACATTAACGACTTGTGGCTGTTTGATGATCAATTAACAGCCCCACTACATGGCTTTGAGGGTGCTGAAGATTATTATGCACAAGCAAGTGCTCAGCCTTTCTTAAAACACATTGCGACACCCACTTTGCTGATCCATGCCGAAGATGATCCTATGCTGTCTCTCGAAGCGGTCCCTAAAGCCGAGCAAGTCAGCGAGCAAGTCACTTTGGCGGTGTCTAAAAAAGGTGGTCATGTCGGCTTTATTGGTGGTAAGAATCCATTCAAACCCGAGTTTTGGCTTGAAAAAGCCGTCCCCCATTATTTTCAATCTCTCCTTAAAGGTCAGAAGTAGATGCTCATTCCATATCAGCAACTTGATCCAAATACGCTTAATAATCTCATTGAACATTATGTACATCGCGAAGGCACCGACTACGGTGACGCTGAAGTAAACACTGAAACAAAAGTGGAACAAGTGAAAGCCCAGCTCAAATCGGGTGAAGCCCTTATTGTGTTCTCTGAACTCCATGAGTCGGTCAATATCGTCTCAAAAGCCCAATTCAACGCCATGCAAAGTGAAGAATATACCGAAGGCTATGACACTGATTACGCGTAATCAGTGTCAATCTAAGCTCACTTACAGATAGCAATAAAATACTTATTATACCAATCCTCAATAATACTCAATCATTTTGAGGGACTAAAACTAGACCGCTTAATTAAGAGGATTGGTATTAAAACGCTGCAAAGCTCATTTGTTTTTTCAACGCAGAAGCTTGGCGGCGAGATATGTCGACTTCTGAGCCATTACTCAGGGTCGCAGTTAACCCATAGTTGATACTCTCTTCTAGATGCACCACCGCATCCAAACGAATTATTTCACTACGACTTGCGCGTAAATACACACTAGGGTCAAGTTTTGCTTCTATTTTACTCAGCGAACTATGAATGTAAGACTTGCCAAATTCGGTGTAAATTGCCGCATGGTTGCCAACACTTTCAAAACGTAATATGTCTCTCAACAAGATGATTTTCATTTTGTCTGCAAATTTCACCATCAATTTAAAATCATCTTCAAGCTGTGTGCTTTCTGTTTCTGATAGCAGACTTGTGAGCTTTTCAATGGCTTTCTCTAACCGCGCTGGGGCTGCAGGTTTTAGTAGATAGTCTACTGCATTGAGCGAAAAGGCATCAACGGCAAACTCGTTATAAGCTGTACAGAAGACGATAGGAATTTCACCTTTTAACTGCTCAGCGAGCTCAAGCCCTGTCCCTCCCGGCATTTCAATATCTAAAAATATTGCGTCTGGCTCCAAGTCATCGACTAGGGCTTTTCCCTCGATAATATTTTGCGCTTCACCCAGTACTTCTATTTGCTTATGCTTTTTTAATAAACGCTGTAACTCTGCACGCGCCAAAGGCTCATCGTCAATGATGAGCACTTTAATTGTTGCTTTAGGCTGCATGAGGCACCTCCATAATGGCTTTAAATTCCTGACGTTCTTGTGAAATCAGCAGCTTTGCCTGTTGTCCAAACATAAGCTCTAACCGAGATTGAATATTTGCCAGCCCCAACTGGGTACCACTTTTAGTTCTAGTTGCATCAAAAGGATTTATGACTTGTACCAACACTTTGCCTTCACGCTCTGTTACATGGATCTGCAGCTCTCCTCCGTTAGGAAGATGTGCAATACCATGCTTCACTGCATTTTCAACGAGTGTAAGTAGAGACATGCTTGGCAAGGTTGCTTTAAGTAAATTCTGTGGGCAATCAAAGTGGACTTTGAGCCGCTCACCAAATCTCACTTGTTCAATAGCGAGGTAGTTTTCACAAATTTGCCACTCATCCTCAACGCTGACATGTGTCCGTAAGTCTGTTGTCAGGTTATACCTAAACAACTCTGAAAGCTGCGTGACGATCTCTGCGGCTTTATCTTGGTCTTGGTAGATCATGCCGCGAATAGTATTCAACGAATTAAATAGAAAATGTGGGTTTATCTGATTTTGTAAGCTGGCGAGTTGCTGCTCTTTTAACTGCGTTTTTAACATACGCTTTTCTCTTCTAGCAATCACGGCTAAATAACAGCCAGACCAAAGCCAATACATTGAACATTTAACAAAAATGGCTATCCACTCTACTCTTTTATTTTCGTGAAATTCAATTTTGCTACCTTGCACTTGCATAGACACTTCATCACTGGGTAAGCCAGAAGGAGCAACTGTCTGAACCACAAACTCATAAGAAAGGTGATAAAGTGCTGCTGCAACCACACTCACCAGCAACAAGATTGGTAGGGTCGGCCTCTTCATACCACGCTTTCGAGCAAACCATTGGCCGCCATTTCTAATAACCAAATGACTGAACAAAATAAAAAAGCTTGATGTAAGCAGCGCCCTGATAAAAAGGGAGCTTATCTGCTGGCTCGTAAACTCACTAAAATCGATGGTCGCTAAAATGCTGCTATTCAAAGCCAGAATCGCGATGAAAGCGGCTAACTGGCACAGCCAATACTTCTTCATGGGTACAATGCTCCTTGTTTCGATGCGATGAATTGTACCCATGCGCGTTTTCATTACCAACTTAGAACTTTGAAAAAATTGAAATAAACAGTGAATCATTGTCACCCACACTGCTAAACCCCATACCCACTGAGTAAGCATCTTTCTTAGTTGATTCTACAGCGATGCGATAACCCAATTCGTTTTGCTCGCCATTTCTATGAATTGCTGCGCCATTAAGTACAAAATTCTTTTTAAAGTTGTAACGTGCACCTAAACGCGTGACATCATAGCTGCGAGTAAAGCTTTGCGGTTGACCTGACACCTCTTGTTGTAACATCGCTGACTCTAAATAAACGTGCAACTTGTCAGAGTGAGCGAAATTCAAACCCAGTGTGATATCAGCCTGAGCAAGCTGAGCATCTTCATCACTGCGGTTGATTTGATAATGCATGCGGCCATAAATATTTAAACGCTCATCATGCGCTTTTAGCAAGTTACCAAAGTTAGTCTGATAGCTTATACCTAGGCCACTGCCTTCAAAAACATTATCAATCTCATTACTTTGCATACTGATATTAAAGCCCTCTTTAAGCTCCAGCTTGACCACAGCTTCTACCTTTTCCTCTTGTTGTGTTTGGGTGTTTTCCGTTGCAATGGCTGCACTTGATGCTGAACCTAAAATAGCAGCAATCAAAGTACGGCGGATTGTTTTAGCATTGAATGTAGACATGTTGTTTTCCTTAATTTTTAATTTGTTTTGGCTGTGTGCCTCTGTTGGGTATAACTATATGGAAAACACCCCATGGCAATTTGCGAAATGTGACAAGTGGTCAGAAAAGAGGATAAGCGGAGAATATACAGGACGAAGATATTGTTGTTACAATCAAAGCACTTAAAACAATAAAAGACTGAACCATGAAAGCGACTTTTACTCTTGCAGCACTCGCGTTAGCGATTGCCAGTGCAAACTTATCAGCAGCAGAAAAGCAATACACAGCATCAGAGCGTGCCGAGCGTATTGCCAAACAAAGCATTCTAATCGATACCCATATTGATGTGCCTTACCGTATCGCCGACAAGTGGGATGATGTTAGTAAGGCAACTGAAGGCGGTGACTTCGACTATCCTCGTGCGAAAAAAGGCGGCTTGAACGTACCATTTATGTCGATTTATATTCCTGCTAGTTTGGAATTCGAAGGTAAGGGTAAAAGCTACCAGTTAGCGAACCAATTAATTGATGGCATGGAAGCGTTGGTGTTCCGTGCGCCAGACAAATTCGCGATGGCTTATTCATATAAAGATGCATATAAGCACTTCAAACAAGGCAAAATGTCCATTGCCATGGGTATGGAAAATGGCTCGCCGATGGAAGGCGACATGAAAAACCTAAAGCATTTCTATGACCGTGGTGTACGTTATATCACTTTGGCTCACTCACAAAGTAACCATATTTCTGATTCTTCATATGATATCCGCCGCAAGTGGAAAGGCTTAAGTCCGTTCGGTAAAGACCTTGTAAAAGAAATGAATAATATCGGCATGCTGATTGATGTTTCTCATATTTCTGATGATGCGTTTTATCAAGTTATGAAGCTATCTAAAGTGCCTGTGATCGCATCGCACTCATCATTGCGTAAATACACGCCAGGCTTTGAGCGAAATATGGATGATGAGATGTTATTAGCTCTGAAGAAAAATGGTGGCGTGATCCAAATTAACTTCGGCTCTAGCTTTGTGACCAGTGCATCGCGTGGTTGGTACGACAAACGTAACGCTGCTAAAAAAGAAGCCGAAGACAGTGGTAAAGCAACGACTGATTTCGCAGCAGCTTACCGTGCTAAAAATCCATTTCCGTTTGCAACACTAGAGCAAGTACTTGATCACATTGACCATGTAGTCAAACTTATTGGTATCGATTATGTTGGTATTGGCTCTGACTACGATGGCGTAGGTGACTCACTGCCAATCGGTTTAAAAGATGTATCGACTTACCCTAACCTAGTGCAGGGGTTATTAGACCGAGGCTATAACGAAGTGCAAATTAAGAAAATCTTAGGTGGCAACACCATGCGCGTATGGCGTCAAGCTGAAGAATACGCAAAACAATACTAGTGCAAAAGTTTAATGACAGAGTGCGCAGCA
>NZ_PPSW01000027.1 GCF_005876835.1 Pseudoalteromonas phenolica | reverse complement strand
AGTCCCGTCCACTCCGCCAATGCAAATAAAAAATAAGATATCTCTGCGGAGTGGTAGTTCAGTTGGTTAGAATACCGGCCTGTCACGCCGGGGGTCGCGGGTTCGAGTCCCGTCCACTCCGCCATTAGATATCTAAGAGTCACTCCAGAACTGGCTCTATAAATACCCACCACTGCGGAGTGGTAGTTCAGTTGGTTAGAATACCGGCCTGTCACGCCGGGGGTCGCGGGTTCGAGTCCCGTCCACTCCGCCACTCATTTTGATTACTCATATCACTACTACCCTAAACTTCTATATTTTAATCACAGTAAAATAACTTCCTTGTTATCTTTAGCTTAATTTAATTTGCTCAATAGAGTATTATCAACAGCTTGAACCAGTCATCAGAAATGCGACAGTATCGCTTCTGAGTCACCAATATACTTTCCAGAGATAAATGCTTGCGGCACTGTTTCTTGGCCTGAAATCGCTTTTAAACTTGTTAGGCTAGCGTCACGGCCTAATACAATCTCTTCGAATTGGATGCCTTTACTGATCAGGTGTGCTTTAGCTTTCTCACAATAGCCACATCCAGGTTTGGTAAACAAGCTCACAGGCTGAGGCTTTTCACACTCTGGGTTGATGTAATCAAGCATGGTATCGGCATCCGAAACTTCGAAAGGATCACCAGGTACATCAGGCTCAATGAACATTTTTTCAATAACACCATCTTTAACCAGCATGGAGTAACGCCAGCTTCTTTTACCAAAGCCTAAGTCAGCCTTATCGACAAGCATGCCCATCCCGTCCGTGAACTCTCCATTACCATCAGGGAGTAGGGTGATGTTGTCAGCTTCTTGATCTTTCGCCCAGGCATTCATAACAAAGGTATCGTTTACTGATAAACAAATTATGTCATCAACGCCATTTTGTTTGAATGCATTTGCCAGCTCGTTATAACGTGGTAAGTGTGTTGATGAACAGGTTGGAGTAAAAGCGCCTGGCAAGGAGAATACTACCACTGTTTTGCCTTTAAAAAGTTGCTCTGTAGTGAGATTCTGCCAGTCATTATCGACTCTCACAGGAAATGATACAGAGGGTATAGCTTGTCCTTCACGATTTTCTAGCATATTAATTTCCTCATAGTTGAATGCCTTTATTATCTATAATGCACATTTAGATTAAAGTAAGTAAAACAAATAAGGGCAATCTAAAAACTAGATTACCCTTATTTTATTGCTTGAATTGTGAGTATATGAAGTTATTTTAACGAGAATGATTCAGGCTCTTTAACAACCACCTTAATGACGTCATTAAGCTGAATATTACTCAAAGGCCTGTCACTTAAGTTTCTAGCGATGGCACTTTGCGCATTCACTTGTTCAACTACAACTTGTTCAATGGTTTGAATATGATGTGAAAACTGCATGCCATTTGCCGCAGTCAAATTGCTTCTGTGAAGGATTGAAAGTACTTGTCCCGCTTCAAGTCCATGGCTTTGCCCTAAGTTAATCACCACTCTATCAGAGTCGATCATTAATATTTTGCCAGTTGTTTTCAGACAACTTACCGCGGTATTTAGGTCTTGACTGACCTTATTGTAAATAGTTTGAATTTTTTGACCATAATCGGTTCGCCAAAACTCCTCACTATTTACATTCACGATCTGGGTTTTTTTATGTGGCCAAATACCTTGAACACTGTAATGTTGAGACCAGACTTGATCGTTTGTCTGAGAATCAAATAGTGCAAAGTCAATTTTAAAGTTGCGCATATAGGCCTCACTTTCCCAAAATGCGTAATCGTTGTTCATCCTTCTGCCTTGAGAAATATCAGTGATTTGACTCAGCAATACGTACTGACTATTACTACTGCGACTTAACGTATCAATTAAGTTAGCGTTGTACTCAAACTGCTGTGCAAAGAAAGCCCGGATATCAAGCTTTCGATCAATGTAAGGAATCATTTTTACGCCTAAATTTCGCTCGTTTAAAGTATTAAATAAACGCTGTGAACTGGCTTTGGGTATGTCAAAAATTTGACCTAGCCTAGCTTGATCTGGGTGTGTTAATTGGCTTTGTGTGACAGTAATCTGTTTATTAAATTTTGACTCAAGACACTGTGCTTGCTGGGGAATAATATCTAGATGTAGCGTTACAGAGTATTGCTCGCCTTGTTGCTGTTCATTGATCAAATTTACATGCTGTATCTGACCATGGGTTTTAATCTTTAACTCGTCTTGCTCGAGAACACCGTCGGCAACTGTCTGAACGCTAGACACCGTAGCACCAGAGAATATCAAAGCTTGGGTTATGGCATCTTTGACAGCCATTTGTCTTGCTGAAGACGTGTCACCATCAACTATGCCGCCATAACCGACTACCTCAAACCATTCTGCTTTTGCATGAGCGCAGAATGCAAGTAGTGCAATTATTAGAATATGTTTCATCATTTCGATTCCAAACTGATTCGCTTAATATACCAAAAGCAATAGACGTACCAGCTTTGTTGGCGTGAAAAATGCATCGAATGGACAGACTTTAACTTGGTGTGTTTATTATGAAAGCGAAAAACGTTTTTTATTCATCATTGGTAACATGTTCTATTCTACTTTCAGGCTGTAGCTCAGTATTTGATAAGCATATAGAGTATGCCTACGAAGAGCCGGATTATTACCCTGTTTTACGAGCTGTGGGGTATGCGCCTTTGAGCAGTCAACCAGGTGAAACGGATGCGCAAAAGATGTTGATGGCAATTAAAGTGTCTAAACTAGAAGCATACAGGGAGCTTGCCGAGCAAGTACATGGGCAAAAGCTCACATCAACAATGACTGTAAAAGGGGCAATCGCTCAAACGGATGGCTTATCGAGTAAAGTCGGCGGTTTAATTAAAGGCGCGAAAATAGTGAAGACATACTCTGTCGGTGATACTTACGCGACAGAATTAGAGCTAGATATGAAAAAAGTACACGAGCTGTATATTAGTGCTATAAAACCAAGAAAAGTAAAGCGAGTGATCTATTACTAACCAAAAAATGTGATTAGTAATTTTTCAAGTATTAGGCTTTTAAGTTTTTAACAAACTCAGAGTTCTCACTTATAACACCACCATCTTGTCCATAAGTAACAGAAGTGGGGGCACCGATTAATATATTTTTAAGCTCTCTAACTGCAAGCTGGGCCTGATGTGCAGCCTGAGCATTAACCTCATTTTGCTTCTTACATTTGAGTAGTAAAGAATTTACAGATTCTGTTAAAGGTTTTATTTGTTCAGTTTTAAAAATATCTTGGTTAAAACCCGAAAGTTCTTTATCTAACTTTTGAATGGTATTAAGAAGAGAAAGTTTTTCACGTGCGATGTCTTTTAAGCCATCGCCTTTTTTGCTGGCAAGGCATGCTAGCTCTGCATCTAAAAGCTGGGTCAAAGCGTTAAGGTGCTGTAATTGGTTTTCTAACTTATGATGACAAAGGTTTATTTGATCATCCATACACGTCAAACTCAAATGCCGCAATATTCTTAGCTAATTTTTCAGCATCAACCTGATATTTACCTTCACTAATTGCTTTCTTTAGCTCCTCAACTTTTTTGCTGTCAAAAGAAGGCGCTTGTTGCGCTTTTTCTTGCAAACTTTTTAGTTGTTGTGCTTGTGGTGTTAAACTCACAGAGTCAGTTGCAGCCTTTTGAGGGGCTTTAGCTATTTCAGCTGTCACGTTCGCGTCAGACTTTTGCATATCAGTTTTTTGTTGCTTGATATTATCAAGCACACTGTTTGGCTGAGATTGCCCTTTTATATTATTAACCATGATAATTGACCCAAAAATTACTCATGCCTATCTATCGACCTGTTTGCTTATAACTTTAGTAAAAAAGTTAAATATTAACCTCAACAGATTCTACATCTTTTACTCTTGCGGAGATAGTTTTTCCAGACTTTTGATTTTTAACTCTTATTTGTTCGCCAACATTTCCATCTTGAAGTGCTACGCCAGTTGTTTTTATTGTTAAGGTGCGAGTTTTAGCATAAATTGTCACATTGTCGCCTTTGCAAACCATACATATATGATGAAGCCCGATGGCTGTACCAGCTCTAAGTACTCTTTTACTTCTGCTACCAATCAGGTATTGCTCGGTATCTAAATTACTGGCCCTGACAAAGTGTTTAGGTTTGAATTCAATGCTGATAGATTCGCTGGTAATTAACTCTCCTTTGTTAATAGCCTGAGTTGTAACTATCACAGGGTGAAGCTCTTCAATTCTCACATGCACAAACTGAGTCCAGCTTGATGTGTCTTCACATTTTACTTTTACTGTAACTTGTCTGTTAAAAGGTGGTGTTGCATTGGTAGAGAATGACAAAGGACTCTCACAAGCGCGTTCTGACAATCGAGCATCTAATGGTAATGCTTTAATGGTTGTTTTGATATTGGTATTTAGCTCAATTTGCTGAGTAATAAACCTTTCAGCCCCCATTTCTAAGTTGGTGTTCGTATAAATTTGTGCTTGACTCATGTAGCTGGCTAGAAAACAAGCCATTACACAAAAAATCTCATATGATTTGGTTTTTTTTAACAAACTCATGATGTTTCGACTATGCTTATCTGGAGAAACAAGGTATAAAGATTTTGCGTGAAATACCATATTCCTTCAAGGTACTTCTATGATTAGTATCCTTTAAAGCGTATGATATTACCAAGATGACCGTTATGTAGGAGATTGAAATGGCAGGTGTTTTAGACTCTGTAAACCAGCGTACTCAGTTGGTTGGGCAAAACCGCCTAGAGTTGCTACTTTTTCGACTGAGAGGTCGTCAAAGATTTGGCATCAATGTATTTAAAGTTAGAGAAGTGCTTCAGTGTCCGCCCCTCACCAGTATGCCGAAATCAAACTCTTACATTCGCGGCGTTGCCCATATTCGTGGTCAAACTATTTCAGTTATCGACATGTCTTTAGCTGTGGGTGGTCCACCCATCGAAAACATTAAAGACTGTTTTATTATCATTGCTGAATACAACCGTTCAGTGCAGGGCTTTTTGGTCGGTGCGGTTGAAAGAATCGTTAATATGAATTGGGAAAAAATTATGCCGCCACCAGATGGTGCGGGTAGGTACTCCTATTTAACGGCAGTGACAGAAATTGAAAACGAACTAGTCGAGATACTAGACGTAGAAAAGATTCTCAACGAAATATGCCCTGTTAATACTGAAGTCAGCGAAGAAATAGTGTCTGATGGTGAAATGCAAAAAGACCTTGGTGAGCGAATTGTATTTATCGCAGATGACTCTGCAGTTGCAAGAAATCAAGTCAAGCGTGCTTTGGAGCCATTAGGTGTTCAAACAGAATTAGCAAAAAATGGTAAAGAAGCTTTAATTAGGCTAAAAGAGATTGCAGAAGTTGATTGTCAAAATGACATCACTGAGCGTGTAGGCCTGCTTATTTCAGATGTAGAAATGCCTGAAATGGATGGCTATACGTTAACTGCTGAAATTAAAGCAGATCCAAAATTAGCCCCTTTGCATGTAATCTTACACACTTCACTAAGTGGGGTGTTTAATCAGGCTATGATTGAAAAAGTTGGCGCTGATGATTTTATTGCAAAGTTTAACCCTGATGAATTAGCAACAGCGGTTAAAAAATGGGTTCATTGTGATTAGATAACGGCGGTAGTATCTTGGAAAATAAAAACCTTCAACAAGGCGAATATGACCAGTTCAGAACCTTCCTAGAGCAGCAATGCGGGATTGTTCTTGGAGATAATAAACTTTATTTGGTAAAAAGCCGTTTAGCTCCGTTGATGGCTCGCTTTGGGGTGGACTCTCTTTCAGCGCTTGTCGCTAAGACACTGAGCCCTCATGAACGTCAGCTAAGAGCTGCTGTTGTTGATGCCATGACCACAAACGAAACTCTCTGGTTTAGAGATACTTATCCTTTTGAGTTGTTAAAAAGTAAAATATACCCAGAATTGAAAGACACTCGAAGGGGCTTAAAAATCTGGTCAGCGGCAAGCTCTTCAGGCCAGGAGCCATACTCTATTGCGATGGCGACACAGGAGTATCAGTCTCAAAACCCAGGCGCACTGAAAATGGGTGTACAAATTGTTGGTACTGACATTTCAAATACCATGCTTGATATGTGTAAAAATGCAGAGTATGACTCATTGGCCTTAGCACGAGGGTTGTCCGTTGAACGTCGTCAAAAGTTTTTTCAAGACAGTGGCAACGGCATGGCACGAGTTGTTGACCCAATAAAGAGAATGGTTAATTTTAGGCACCTTAATTTGCTAGATTCATATTCTTTAATGGGGAAGTTTGACGTTATCTTTTGCAGAAATGTACTGATTTACTTCTCGCCAGAAGTGAAAGCTAAGATTATTTCTCAGTTTGCGCAGGCTCTGAATCCTAGAGGGTATTTGTTTTTAGGGGCATCTGAATCGATGGCGGGGCTCAGTGATGAGTTTGAAATGATACGTTGTAATCCGGGGATTATTTACCGTAAAAAAACATAATAAATACTAAGCGGCAACCTACTTGCCGCTTTTTTTATATCTTAAGAGTGTCACCTCAAATCTTTCTAGCTGTATCCTTTTTCTTATCTCATTGAAATTTATATCTTTTATTTTGGCCCGTTTATTGCTTTTACTTGGTAGAGTCAATTTTTTGGAGTCGTGTCATGGCAATTAGTTTTGATAAAGCACTAGGCGTTCACCAACATACGATGTTGATACGTTCACAACGTGCAGAGATGTTAGCAAGTAATATTGCGAACGCAGACACACCAGGATACAAAGCAAAAGATATAGATTTTGCACAGGCATTTAAAGCGGCAAAGTCTTCTCAGCAACGTGGCAACATGATGCAAAGAACAGACAGTAAACATCTACATGGTGGCAGTCAATTAAATAGCAGTGTTGAGTTATTTCGCAATCCAAATCAAGCAGATACAGGTGATGGTAACTCAGTTGATATACAAGTGGAACGAAACTTGTATGTACAAAACGCATTAGAGTATCAGGCAAGTTTGCAATTTTTAACTGGCAAGTTTAAAGGGCTAAAGAAAGCCCTAGGTAGTCAAGGAGCATAACCATGAGCTTATATAATGTTTTCGATATAGCAGGCTCTGGAATGAGTGCTCAAAATATTCGATTGAATACCACTGCGAGTAATATTTCAAATGCCAATAGTATCAGTTCTAGCCAAGATAAAGTTTATCGAGCGCGACACCCTGTATTTGCAGCAGAACTGACCAAAGCGTCTGAGGCACATGATCCAAGTCAGCTAAATGCGTCGGTTGGAGTGAAAGTGCTAGGCATCGTAGAGAGTGATAAACCATTACAGGTTGAGTACAACCCTAATCACCCTAGTGCTGACAAAGACGGGTACATCTATAAACCAAATGTGAATGTAGTAGAAGAAATGGCAAACATGATCTCTGCTTCACGTTCGTACCAAACCAATGTCCAAGTTGCTGATGCAGCCAAGCAAATGCTCAGCAAAACTTTATTACTTGGTCAGCGCTAGTGGGAGTATAGCCGATGAGTAACGATATTAATGCCGCATCTTCATATATGGATTCGTTACGTTGGTCTGAGCAAAATAAAACAACGCAGAGCGATAAGAAAAACGACGCATTGACGCAAGAAGATTTCTTTTCGCTGCTTACTCAACAATTGTCTTATCAAGATCCGAGTAAACCTGCTGACAATGACCAAATGATTTCGCAGATGACGAATTTTACGATGGCCGAAGGTATTTCCGGTTTAAATGAAAAGTTTGATTTGTTGTCAGCCTCAATGACCTCTAACTCGGCATTACAGGCGTCTACGCTAGTCGGCAAAAAAGCGCTATTAGAATCGGATTCAATAGACTTTGGTGATGACCAATTAGCTAAAGGCTCCATTATAGCTCAAAATCCTGTAGAGAAATTAACGGTCAGTATATTTGATGATAAAGGTCAGCTGGTTCGTCAAATGGATATGGGGGCACAAAAAGCTGGTGCAATCCGCTTTGAATGGGATGGTAAAAACGGTGACGGAGAAACCATGCCAGCAGGTAATTACAAAATTAAGGCTGAGGGTAGTTTGAATGGTGAATATACCAGTTTACCCATGGCCACATTTAAGAATATAGACAGTGTTAACGTAAACGGTGCTAACGGCATCATAGTTAATACGAGCTCTGGCGCAGTGAAATTATCAGACGTCGCAGAGATAGCATAGATTTTAAGTACTTAAGTAAATTTAAGTGAAAGAGGTGAAAACATGAGTTTCAATATTGCATTAACAGGATTGGCTGCGGCACAAAAAGACTTAGATGTCACAGCAAACAACATTGCTAACGTTAACACGACAGGTTTTAAAGAGTCTCGAGCAGAATTTGCTGATGTATACGCATCATCTGTATTTAGTTCAGGCAAAACTAAAAATGGTGACGGTGCGCAAACGACCATGGTTGCTCAGCAGTTTCACCAAGGCTCGCTTAAATTTACCCAAAACTCGTTAGACTTAGCGATTACGGGTGAAGGCTACTTTGCAATGAGTGAAGATATCGCTTCACAAGATTATACCTATTCGCGTGCAGGTGCGTTTAAACTTAATAAAGATAACTTCGTAACAGATGCCGCAGGTAATTACCTACAAGGCTTTCCGGTAGACCCAGGCACAGGTAATACAACATCACTGAGCCTGAGTACCGCTTCTCCAATTCAAATTCCTGACGCATCTGGTTCGCCTCGTCACACGTCAAACATTTATAGTTCAATGAACTTAGATTCACGTGCTGGCGCACCATCAACTACAACGTTCGATCCAGGCGATAGTACAAGTTATAACTCATCAACATCAACGACCATTTATGATTCGTTAGGTGAGCCACATGTTGTACAGTTTTTCTTTGTGAAACAAGATCCAGCTGTTGCGAATAACTCTTGGCAAGTATTCGCAACAATGGATGAGCTCCCCATCGATATCAATGGTAATGAAACTGCAGCGGGTGCACATACACCAATTGATACCTTGCAATTCACTGCTGCAGGTCTGCCAGATGTAACAGCACCAGAAACAACTTTTCCTGATATCAATATTTTATCGACAGGTACTACTGGACTGTCGCAACGATTAACGAATGGTGCACAGTTTCCAAATAACATCACAGTAAATTGGAGTGATGAAGGTAATACCGCAAATAAATTACCTACACAGTATGCAAGCCGTTTTGAAGTAAAGGCGCTTGAGCAAGATGGTGCAACAGTTGGTCGTTTAGCAGGTATTGATATTGGTGCTGACGGTAAAGTTGTTGCGTCTTATTCAAATGGTGATACTGCTTTCCTTGGTCAGGTTGCCATGGTTCGTTTCTCAAACTCACAAGGTTTGTCCCAGGTAGGTGGTACAGCTTGGAAGAAAAGTTTAACCTCAGGTGAGCCAATCGCAGGTGAACCAGGTTCAGGTACATTAGGTACAATTAACTCTTCTGCTTTAGAGCAATCGAACGTTAACCTTACAAACGAGCTCGTAGATTTGATTAGTGCTCAACGTAACTTCCAGGCTAACTCTCGTGCCTTAGAAGTTAACTCGACACTACAACAGAACATTCTACAGATCCGATAATCACTTAAACCCTCTTTCATCAAGGCCGCAACAGCGGCCTTTTTTTCTTTTTTAAACGTCAAAATTAGGTTGGCACTTTTATTGCTTTAATAGGTTTAAGATTAATTTTTAGGCCAATGTAATGGATAAAATGCTGTATATCGCAATGTCGGGCGCCAAACAAAGTTTGCGTGGTGTGGCATTAAAAGCGAATAACCTAGCCAATGCCAATACCACAGGCTTTAAAGCTGACTTTGCTCAAGCGCGTTCAATGCAAGCGTTTGGTGAAGGTTTACCAACACGGGTGTTTGCGATGCAAGAGCGCCCAGGCACCAATATGACCATGGGTGCAGTTGTTGAAACAGGTAGAGATTTAGACATCGCTGTAGACCAAAAATCTTGGATCAGTGTGTTAGATGCTTCAGGAGAAGAAGCGTACACAAAAGTCGGTACCTTAAACATCTCCACTGATGGGGCGTTAAGAACGAGTCACGGCCGTCAAGTTATTGGCGAAGGTGGTCCAATTATTTTACCTGTGCCTGTTGATAAGGTGGTGTTTAGTGACGATGGCTCAATTCAAGTTCGTCCTCAAGGAGCACCGGCTAACTTTTTAGAAGTAGTTGATAGGCTGAAAATCATTGAAGCTGATAACAGTAAATTGCAAAAGGGCAATGATGGCCTATTTCGTCCAAGAGAAGATGCCTTAGAAGATGGCTTTTGTGGTTTTTGTGACATATCGCCAACAGCTCGAGTTATGAGTGGCATGTTAGAGATGTCTAATGTCAATCCAGTGCATGAAATGACAGACATGATTAACCATCAACGTCAATTTGAAATGCAAATGAAGTTAATGAAAAAAGCAGAAGAGATGGATGAAAAGCATGTCACTCTTCTTCGTATAGTATGATGAGTGAGGTATAAGTTATGAACCCAGCATTATGGATCAGTAAAACAGGCTTAGACGCCCAGCAAACTGATATTTCGGTTATCTCGAATAACCTCGCCAACGCCAGTACCGTTGGCTACAAAAAAAGCCGCGCGATTTTCGAAGATCTGCTTTATCAAAACATCAATCAGCCAGGTGGCCGCTCTTCACAAGATACCGAGCTACCGTCAGGTTTGATGTTAGGTGCAGGTTCAAAGGTTGTTGCGAACCAAAAGAACTTCTCGCAAGGTAATATGCAAAGCACCGAAAATTCATTAGATTGGATGATCCAGGGCCCCGGCTTCTTTGAGATTCAAATGCCAGACGGCACGGTTGCTTATTCTCGAAATGGCCAATTCACTACAGACGAGAATGGTCGTGTTGTGACTTCAGGCGCGGGTTTTCCTGTTCAGCCAGAAATGAATGTGCCAGACGATGCAAAGTCAATTAGTATCTCACAAGACGGTGAAGTGTCAGTAACGATTGCAGGACAAGCAGAAAATGTAGTTATCGGGCAGCTAGTGATCAGTGACTTTATCAACCCATCTGGTTTAGAGCCGATAGGTCAAAACCTTTATACAGAAACCGCGGTGAGTGGTGCGCCTGTTCAGGGCAACCCAAGTGTTGATGGTTTAGGTTCTATTGTACAGGGTGCGCTTGAAACATCGAACGTTAACGTGACCGAAGAGTTGGTGAACCTCATTGAAACTCAGCGTGTTTATGAAATGAACTCAAAAGTTATCTCGAAAGTTGATGAGATGCTGAGTTACATTAACCAGCAATTATAGTTCTGGAGGCTACTATGCGTATTGTAAGTTTTATCATTTTAGGCTCATTGTTTTTAACTGGGTGTGTGTCTACACAAAATAAAAACGTCGTTAAAGACGATCCTTACTATGCGCCTATTTATCCAGAGCAACAAGCTGAGCAAATTGTCGCGACAGGCTCACTCTTTAATCCAAATTTATCAAATGATTTATATGGTGATAAGAAAGCACTCCGTGTTGGCGATATTTTGACAGTGGTACTTCGTGAGACAACGTCTGCGACAAAAGCGGCAAATACCACAACCGGTAAAGCGACCTCCGCATCGCTTGATCCTGTGGTAGGGCTTGGCGGTGATAATATTAATATTGGTAGTCAAAGCCTGCAGTTTGGTATGAACTCTAGTAACTCTTTTTCTGGCGACAGCCAAGCAAACCAATCAAATAGCCTATTTGGTAATATCTCGGTGAATGTGATGCGTGTGCTACCGAATGGTAACCTGGTTGTTCGTGGTGAAAAGTGGCTAACACTTAACACCGGTGAAGAGTTTATGCGAATAGAGGGCATCATCCGTGCTGCGGATGTTAAGTCAGACAATACGGTAGAGTCGAATCGTATTGCCAATGCGCGCATTCAATACTCAGGTAAAGGTGATGGTCAAGAAGCGCAAAGTGCGGGTTGGTTAGCTAAGTTTTTCTTAAGTACCTTAATGCCATTCTAAGGAACCATGATGAAAATGTTCAAAATAATGACTGCGGCTTTGCTTTTAATTATGAGCCAAGTAGCACAAGCAGAACGGATCAAAGATGTCAGCATGGTCGAAGGTGTTCGTTCTAACCAGTTAGTGGGTTACGGCCTAGTAGTGGGTTTACCTGGCACAGGTGAACAATCTCGTTTTACAGAGCAAAGCTTTAAGGCCATGTTGAGTGGCTTTGGCATTACATTACCAGCTAACTTAAAGCCAAAAATTAAAAATGTGGCGGCAGTGGCGGTGCATGCAGAGTTGCCTCCATTTGTAAAACCCGGTCAGAATATTGATATTACAGTATCTTCAATAGGCAGCGCGGGTAGCCTAAGAGGGGGCACGTTACTGCAAACATTCCTAAAAGGTGTTGATGGTAATGTGTATGCCATTGCACAAGGCAGTTTAATCGTGGGTGGTTTAGGCGCAGAAGGGTTAGACGGAAGTAGAGTCGTTATCAATACGCCTACAGTTGGCCGAGTTCCAAACGGCGCGACGGTTGAACGAGCCGTTGCAAGCCCTTTTACACAAGGTGATTTTATTACTTTTAATCTTAACCGTCCTGATTTTACAACAGCAAAACGTTTGGCTGACACCATTAATGATTTGGTCGGACCTAATAGTGCAAAACCAATGGATGCTGCGTCTGTTCGTGTAATAGCACCACGAGACCCTTCACAGCGCGTTGCTTATTTATCAACACTTGAGAATTTAGAGTTTAAACCGGCAGACACCTCAGCCAAAATTATTGTTAATTCGCGTACAGGCACTATTGTGATTGGCAAAAATGTCAAACTACAGCCCGCTGCTATTACCCACGGAGGTCTAACAGTGACGATTTCTGAAGATCAAATGGTGTCTCAGCCACAACCTTTAGCAAATGGCGAAACGGTTGTTACCCGTCAAAGCATCGTCGATGTGAATCAAGACGACTCAAGAGCATTTGTATTTAATCCGGGTGTCAGCCTTGATGATTTGGTCAGAGCGATAAATGAAGTTGGCGCTGCGCCGGGTGATTTAATGGCGATCCTTGAAGCGTTAAAAGAGGCTGGCGCGATTAATGGTCAATTAGTCGTCATTTAGTGTTTTATTTATAATCAACTAGTTAGCCCCGCAATTGTGGGGCTTTTTTTTGGCTCGATTATTGCTTTGTTAGTGTATGACTAATTTAGTGTAATTGATGAGTATGAATACCAATCCGTTAGAAAAACAAAACTTCTTTGATTTAGGTGATCTAAATGCACTTAGACAAGATGCGTTGAAAAGCGGTGGCGATCAACAAGCATCGAATGAAGCACTAAAAAAAGCAGCAGAGCAGTTTGAATCTATTTTTACGCAAATGCTGATGAAAAGTATGCGTAAAGCCAATGAAGCAATGGAAGATAAAAACAGCCCATTTAATTCCAGTGGGGTGAAGTTCTTTCAAGAGATGCATGATCAACAGCTTTCTTTAGAGTTATCAAAAAAAGGTAGCCTTGGTTTAGCCGATCTCATTGTTAAACAGCTTTCACCTAATGTTGATGGTTATAAACCGTCATCCGTACTTCGTAATGATGCACAGTTACCTATGCAAAAGCCAACATCTGAGCAGCTCCCAGAGTTTATTCGTCGTCAGCCTGAAATAGCACCAGAGGTTGCTAAAGCAGAAAACGCCGATGAACAACCTCGTTTTGACTCTCCAGAGTCATTCATCAGTGAAATGTGGGAACACGCAAAAACAGCAGCACAGAAAATAGGTTTGAACCCAGCAGTCATGATTGCGCAAGCTGCACTTGAAACAGGCTGGGGTAAGCATGTTATCGCTAAACAAGATGGTGGCAGTAGCTTTAACTTATTCAACATTAAGGCAGATAGGTCTTGGCAGGGTGAACATGCCAAAAAAATGACATTAGAGTTTGAGAAAGGTTTGCCTGTGCAAAAACAAGCTAATTTTAGAGCTTATGAATCTATAAAAGACAGTATTAATGATTATGTCGATTTTCTTCAAAGTAATCCACGTTACAGCCAGGCATTGAATAATACAGATAAGCCTGAACAGTACTTAGACGAACTTCAACAAGCCGGTTACGCCACAGATCCAAACTACGCAGAAAAAATAAAAAATGTCTTACAGCGGGGAGAATTTAAACAGATGTTAACGTCGCTAGTACGTCAAGGAGTTAACTAAGATGTCTTTTAATTTAATGAATATTGGTACGTCAGGTATCCGATCAAGCACTGAGCTTTTACAGACGACCAGTAAAAATATTGCAAACTTAAATACAGAAGGTTATGTCAGAGAGCGTACTGAGCATGTCACCTTGAGTAATGGGCAAGTAGGGCGTGGTGAAACAGTTCGGCTACTTAATGAGTTTGCACAAAGACAATTAAATCGAGACATTTCAAATACCACTTTTTATGAGCAGTTTGTCAATGAAGCTGAGCGCGTAGATTTACTATTTGCTGAAGAGTCAAACAGTTTGGCGAATAGTATTAACTCGCTGTATAACAACCTGCAAGAAAGTATTAATCAACCTTCTTCATCTGTTACACGGTCATTGTTTTTCACTGATGCACAAAGTTATTTAGATCAAGCATCTCGTTTATCAGATATCGTGTTAGACCAAAAAAATATTGTAAATGAACAACTAGATATTTTTGCTGAAGATGCTAACAAGTACATAGAAAAAATATCTTCCTTAAATAAAGAAATCGCTTCTATCAGTGCAATCGATGATCAGTCTGCGGCCAATGCAATTTTTAATGAGCGAGATAAAGCCATTAAAGATCTAGCCGAACTTATGGATGTGCAAGTTTTAGATGGCAAAAATGGTGAGAAGCTGGTATTTGCAGGAACCGGCGAAGCGTTGGTGATGGAAAATGGCGCATTTAGCGTATTCGTGACGAATGGTGATCCAGATCTTCAGCATAAAAATCTTCAATTAGATATAAAAAACGGCAATGCAGCACCTATGGAGTTAGACTCAAGAACTCTGAAGGGCAAAATTGGCGGGTTATTGGCATTTAGAGATGAAATTTTGATCCCAGCACAAACTCAACTCGGACAAATGACCGTTGCGATGGCAGATGCAATGAACCAACAAAATAGGTTGGGTATGGACTTGAACGGTAATTTAGGTGGCGATTTATTTACCATTCCGAGTGTAGATGCTATGGGCTATCAGGCAAATACCGGCTCTGCAGCACTATCGGCGACACTCGAACCGGGTCAAGGTATGTCTTTAACTGCCACTGATTTTAGAGTGACGTTTACCAGTGCAACGACTGTGCAAATTGAAGCAATTGACAACTATGGGCAAGTAGTGGGCACGCCATCAACTGCGAATGTTGTGGCAGGACGAATTGACTCTTCAAGTATTACCTCGGGTGAAGCATTTGGTTTACAAATAGATGTAACCGGCGTTCCAGCTAACGCAGATCAATTCGAAATAAAGTTTAATTCTGAAGCGGCAACGACCATTACCTTGACGACGGGTCGCTCTGAAGATTTAGCATTGGCTTCTCCAATCCGCATGGAGCGAGCTATAGGCAACCAAAGTACGGCAGCACTCAGTGAGGGCGTGGTAACAGATACCTCAGCGGCTGGGTTTAATGCAGGCCCGCCTCCGAGTCTGGCTAATGGTCCAATTTCATTAGTCAAAACGGCTAACCCAGATGAATATGAAATAACCGATACGCGTACAGGCACAGCTGTAACTTTTACAGCACCAGCACCTAGAGAAAATATTCTCGCCCAAGCTGCATTGGTTGATCCTGTGTTCGCAACTTACGGATTTGATTTTAATATTGAAGGCGTGCCTCAAACCGGTGATAGCTTCTCTGTTGAGTTTAATACTGGTGGTTTTGATGATAATAGAAATGGTATGGCACTACTTGATATTAAAAATAAAGGTATTGTCCGCGAGAATGTCGTGGCGTCAGCACTTGATGAAAACCACAAAACGGTCAATGCAGCATATACTGAATTAGTGACAGATGTGGGTGTAAAAACCAATCAAGCAAGGACTAATTTTGTTGCTTTTGAAGCGTTATCGCAACAGTCAGAAACTTGGTATGAGTCTCTTTCTGGGGTAAACCTTGATGAAGAAGCGTCAAATCTATTGAGATTCCAGCAATCTTATGCTGCTTCTGCTCAAGTGATTTCAGCTGCAAAAAATGTGTTTGATACCCTACTTAATGCTGCGAGGTAAACAATATGAGATTATCAAATAATTTAATCTATCAACAAAACATCGGTAATGTGCTTGAAAAACAGCAGATGGTGATGGATGCGCAGCAGCGTGTAAATACGCAAAAGAAATTTTTAGGGGCTTCTGAAGATCCTTCAGCTTTTACAACGGCACAACTATTAACAGATCGTATTCAAATGAATGAGCAGCACCAAAAAAATGCTGTTTTACTGAATGCGCGCCTGACAACCGAAGAAAGTGTTTTAAATAATATTAATGATACTTTGTTCAGAGTCGAAATGTTGACGATCCAAGCTGGTAATGGTGCACATAACGAAATTGATAGGCAAAGTATTGCGTCAGAACTGAAAGAAATTCAAAAGTCTATGCTAAACCTTATGAATGCACAGTCTGAAGATGGCCGCTATATTTTTTCAGGCTATCAAGATAGTACGCAAACATATTTATACAATCCAAATACTGAAAAGTATGAATATCAAGGCGATCAAGGCTCACATTCAATGCCGCTTGCTGAAAACGTCACTATTGGTTCGAGTGATAATGGCTTTGAAGTATTTGAGAATGTGGATGCAAGACTCGATGTTATTTCTTATACCGGCGCAGCCTCCAGTACAGCAACAGGTACGGTATATGTTGAAAACCAGGATGAATTTGACCTTTTTCACAAAGCTAATTTTGATCGCAGTCCATCTGCGCCTGTCGGAGCAAATACATATAACGTCGTGATCACGCCACCCGTGTCGAATATCGCTTCAAGTACCTATGAAATTATGCACAATGGTGTGCCATTAGTACCCGCTGTTACAGGTGATTTAGATGGAGAAACGATTCAGTTTAATGGATTAAAAATAGATATCCCCTCAAATCAAACAGGTCAATTTGATTTTGAGCTTGAAGCGCCAGGTAAAGAAAATATTTTAAATACCATAGAACAGCTGATCATTGGCTTGGAAGATGAGACATTAGACAATGATCAATATCGTCAATATTTGGCAGATGCTTTGGTGCAAGTGAAAAACTCGAGTGAACAAATTTCATTTACTCAATCAAGGTTAGGTGGCCGTCTTAATGCACTTGAAAGGGTTACGGATTCAAATGAAGCGCTGGATATTAATAATAAAGCGAGTAAGTCGGATCTAGTGGAGGTTGATATCGCAGAAGCGATCAGTGATTTGACCAAACATGAAACGGCTTTACAGGCCTCGCATGCAACTTTTGGCCGCTTGGCCAATCTGACTTTGTTAGATTATATTTAACAAAAATAACTTCTGCGCTTCAGTACTCATTGAAGCGCATTTTAAATACTCCATTTTCATTTTTCTTTAATACTAACTCATCATCCATACTGTCGATTTTCACTTGTAGTTTATCCATGTGTATTTTGTTCAACTATGTATCAATCTTAAAGTCTGTTTATTAGGCAATAATGTTTTTGACTAGTCATCGAAATATGCGGCAAATCGATGCGGCAATTTTTTGTCATCCAATTTCTTTTACCTCAAACAGATTTGTGTTCTAGCATTTTAAAATTAAAAATCTCTTTTTAATCAGTTATTTAAAATTTATTTGTCGAGCTTTTTACTATTGGAACGGTATTTGCTTTTTACAGAACGTGTAAATAAAAATTCAGTGGTTTCAGCCATGTGATGTCCTGAACCACAACCTACGAAATACTTAGGAGATGGTATTATGGCTTTAAGTGTAAATACGAACGTTGCCTCTTTAAACGGCCAACGTAATTTATCGAAGTCTAGTATGGCACTAGAGACGTCAATGCAGAGATTGTCATCAGGTTTACGCATTAATAGTGCTAAAGATGATGCTGCAGGTCTACAGATTGCCAACAGACTTACATCACAAATTAACGGTTTAAATGTAGCACAACGAAATGCAAACGATGGTATTTCGATGGCGCAAACAGCTGAAGGTGCGATGCAAGAATCGGCGAATATCTTACAGCGTATGCGTGATTTATCTTTACAGGCTGCAAACGGCTCTAACAGCTCTGATGACCGAGCGGCTCTGCAAAAAGAAGTCAGCGCGCTACAACAAGAGTTAACTCGTATCGCTGAAACAACCAAATTTGGTGGAACAAGCTTACTTGATGGTACGTTTGGTACTAAGCAATTCCAAGTGGGTGCAAATGCGAATGAAACGATTAATGTAAGTCTTGGTAACATGGCTGCTGATGCTATTGGTGCACATGAAATCAAAGGACCAGCAACGTCAACTGTTTCTAGCTTAGGTGACGTGCAAACGGTTAGTTTAGCAAACAACCATAATACAACAGCTGATACATTAAATATAAACGGTTCAAGTATCACTGTTGCTGGTGGTTCTGGGGCTGCAACTATTGCAGACTCTATTAATGCAGCTGGTAATGGTGTAACTGCTGAAGCGAAGATTGATACAACGATTGCAGGTATTACATCAGCAAGTACTGGTGTGATTGAGATTAAGAAAGGCGGTACCGCAGTTGATTCTTATGACTTAAGTACTTACGGTGGAGATATGGAACGTCTTGCAAAAGATATGCAGCAAGATGGCTATAATGCCGTATATGATGCGACAACGGGTATTAGTTTTGAGGCAGAAGATATTGATGGTATTGATGTAACAGGAACAGATACCAGCGGTTTTACAATTGGTGGAACAGCTATTACTACAGCTGCAAGTGCTTTTAGTATGTCTGCAGAACTTAATTTATCATCGGCCGATAAAATAGGTATTTCTGGAAATACTGCAGATGAATTATTTGGTACAGGTACTGCAGCAATCGCTTCAACAGGTGGTACTAGTGCACTAACGAGTGTTGAATCAATAGATATTTCAGGTGCAACATCAGATGGTGCGCAAGATGCGATTAAAGCCATTGATGCGGCGTTGGCACAAATTGATGAACAGCGTGCAGATTTAGGTGCTGTACAAAATCGATTTGGTCATACGATTTCTAACTTAGCGAATGTTGCTGAAAATGTATCAGCGTCGCGTAGTCGTATTCAAGATACCGATTATGCGTTAGAAACAGCGCAGCTAACACGTAATCAGATTATGCAGCAAGCAGGTACATCGATCTTATCGCAGGCAAACCAGCTTCCTCAAGCGGCAATTAGTCTATTGGGTGGTTAATCAAGTTTTATCATCTCCATTAAGCCACCATCTCGGTGGCTTTTTTATTTTTAAATTCCAAACGTCCAATTTTAGTAAGTCATTATTACTATTTGAAACCATCTTGAGTGATTAAATAAATTTCTTAAAATAGCTAAATAAGATAATTATTTGTTTTTTTGAGCCGATAAAGCTTATAGAACTTAAGGAAAAAACAAGAATAATTAGACGTTTATAGAAAAAAACAAAAAAATTGATTTTTTTCCTAAAGAAGTTTTAAACCCTGCCGTTAAGTTAATCAGTAAGGAGCTTAATTAAGCAAAATTGCACAGCAACAGCGCTTTAGCTCCTGGTTAAGTAACTAACTTTCCATTACGAAATGTAATCAGGAGTATTATCATGGCTTTAACAGTAAACACGAATACAACTTCTTTGAACGCACAAAGAAACCTTTCAGGTTCAAGCGATAACCTTCAAACATCTATGCAACGTTTATCTTCAGGTATGCGTATCAACAGTGCTAAAGATGACGCGGCTGGTCTACAAATTTCTAACCGTTTAACTTCTCAAATTAACGGTCTAAATGTAGCACAACGAAATGCGAACGACGGTATCTCAATGGCGCAAACCGCTGAAGGTGCAATGCAAGAATCTGCAAATATTCTTCAACGTATGCGTGACTTATCACTTCAATCAGCAAATGGTTCGAACAGTTCTGATGATAGAGCTGCACTTCAAAAAGAAGTGAGTGCATTGCAACAAGAGTTAACTCGTATCGCAGAGACAACTAAATTTGGTGGTACAAGTTTATTAGATGGTGAGTTTGGTACTAAGCAGTTCCAAGTCGGTTCAAACGCAAATGAAACAATTAACGTAAGTCTTCGTGATATGTCGGCAGATGCGATTGGCGCAAACGAAATTTCAGGTCCAGCTACTTCAACAGTTTCAGCGTTAGGTGATGTTGAAACAGTATCGCTAGCTAACAATATGAATACTACTAACCAAACTCTTAGTCTAAACGGTACTTCAGTGTCGGTAGCAGCTGGTGCGGGTGCAGCATCAATTGCAGATACAATTAATGCGACAGGTAATGGTGTAGTTGCTGAAGCTAAATTAGATACAACGATTGCTGGTATCACTGCAGCTAGTACATCAACACTAGCAGTGAGCAAAGGTGGTGCAGCTGTAGATAGTTATGACCTGTCAACTTATGGTGGAGATATGGAGCGTCTTGCTAAAGATATGCAAGAAGATGGCTATGATGCTGTTTATGACAGTTCTTCAAACTCTATTGCTTTCAAAGCAACTGATGTTGATGGTATAGATGTTACAGGTGCTGGTGATACGAGTGCGTTTACAATCGGTGGTCAAGCTGTGGCTTCAACTGCAGGCTCATTAAGTATCTCATCAGAGCTTAATCTCTCTTCTGCAGATAAAATTGGTATCTCAGGCACAAATGTTGATGAAATCTTAGGTACAGGCTCTGCAGCAATTGCATCAACGGGTGGTACAAGTGCACTAACGACTGTTGAGTCAATTGACATTTCAGGTGCTACTTCAGCTGGTGCACAGGATGCGCTCAAAACCATCGATGCAGCATTGGCTCAAATTGATGCGCAACGTGCTGATTTAGGTGCGGTTCAAAACCGTTTTGGTAACACTATCAGTAACCTTTCAAACGTAGAAGAGAATGTATCAGCTGCAAGAAGCCGTATTCAAGATACTGATTACGCTTCTGAAACAGCTAAGTTAACTAAGAGTCAGATTATGCAACAGGCTGGTACTTCTATCCTTGCACAGTCTAACCAGTTACCACAGGCTGCATTAAGTCTTCTAGGATAAGGCTTAACAACAAACTAGGATGTTTTTATAAGGAAGGGGTGACCCTTCCTTTTGCGTTTGTAGAAGTCAGCTTTTTTGGTAATAATTATTAAGAGGTGTGAAATGGAATCTCAAGTAATACCACAAAGTTCTTATGACATAAGTGGAAAAACGACCTCACTCGACAGCAAAAATGTATCTAACCCAGCAGGAGTAGAAAGTGTTGAGAAAGGTACAAAGGGTGAAAGCTTACAAGAACGAGATAAAGCAGCTAATTTAGAAGCAATTGATTCTAATAAAGAACTTCTTTCTATGGATGAGCTAACGAAAGTGGCACAGCAGTTGCAGGACTTTGTAAGTGGCATGAATAAAAGCCTGGAGTTCAGTGTTCATGAAGACTCAGGTCGAAATGTGATTAAAGTCATAGATAAAGATAGCGGAGATCTAGTTAAACAATACCCTTCTGAAGAGGTGTTGGATATAGTTTCAAAGCTTGCTAAAGCTACTGGCACTTTAGTCGATTATAAAGTATAACCTAAATTAATTTGTCAGGAGTTTGATATGTCAATTTCTTTTACTGGTATAGGTTCAGGTCTTCAGGTAAATGAGATCGTAACTGCGTTAGTCAATGCTGAGAAAGCTCCTTATCAAGCTCGAGTGACAAGACAGCAAGCGCAATATACAACGGACATTTCAGCGGTGGGTGCAATGAAAGGTGCCCTAGAAGATATTGCTAAATCTCTTGAGGGGTTAGGTGATATTGATGAATATCAAAAAAGAAGTATCAGTGGTTCTGATGACTTTGTGTCAGTCTCTTCTGAGAAAACAGCTCAGTTAAATACCTATTCTGTTAAAGTTAATGAACTTGCTCAAAATCACAAAATTCTCTCCGATGGCTTCGTTGCTGATACGCCTGTAGGCGAGGGTACGCTGACCTTATCTTCAGGTACTAATTCATTTGAAATAAATGTGTCAGATACAGCCACTCTTGAAGAAGTGAGAGATGCCATCAATGATTCCGAAGATAACACTTCAATCAATGCAACCATAGTAACTGATGATGCTGGTCAGCGTTTAGTGCTTTCAAGTAAATCCTCAGGTGCAGATAATGAGATAAAGGTTGTTGTAGATGACATCGACGGTACTGATACTGATACAAATGGTTTGTCAAAATTAGCATTTGATTCTGATGCAGCTTCATCGACTTTTGCAACTAACATGACTGAAACGACTGCTGCTACAGATGCATCAATTACCATTGATGGTACAGTTGTAGTGAGTAGCAGTACCAATGAGTTTAAAGATGTAATCGATGGAATCACTATCAACGTGAAGAAAAAGCATGATACCAATGACGACTTAAGTGAGCTCAAGGTTACAGAAAATAATAAAAATGTAGAAGCGGGGATCAGCTCATTTATCGAAAAGTTTAATGCTTATATTGATTTGGCAGCCCAGTTAGGTCGTTCAGGTGAAGATGGCGCTGGTGCAATGGCTGGTGACTCACTTTTAAGAGGCACAGTAAGCCAACTTAGAAATCTAGTTACTAGAGAGTTTAGCACAGGTAATGGTAATACAGAGTTTCTTGCCAATTTAGGTGTTAGAACAGAAAGAGATGGTAAGTTAAGTTTAGATAAAGACCAACTGCAAGAAGCCATAGATGCTGATCCAAACGCAGTGCAAACCTTTTTTCTTGGGGAAAATGGAGACGATGGTTTTGTGGCAAACTTAACCAGCGTAACAGAAGTTTACACTGAAAGTGATGGGATCATGCAAACACGTATTGATGGCCGTGAATCACAATTAGATCGTCTTGAAAAAGAAGTAGAAAGCTTTAACTTAAAAATGAGTTCTTATGAAGCAAGGCTTTTAGAGCAATACAACTCAATGGATCTTTTAGTATCAGGGCTAAATTCCACAGGTGCATATTTACAACAGCAGCTTTCTAACTTACCAGGTGTAGTTAAACAATCAAAATAAAAAATTAAGAGGCTATTCTTTTGAATTCAGAATTGATACAGCTTAAAAAGTTATCTTTACAAGCTACCTTACTTGAGAATTTAAAACTATTACAAGGTGTAATGCCTGATATTTATAATGAATTCAAAAGTTATACTCCCAGTGAAACAGGGGTTATTGTTGATAATGATGGCAATATAAATCTGTATAACAATCAAAAAAGTGTCTACCCATTCTCTCCTGAAAAATTTGCAGATGAGCAAGTTGCACAGTTCTTAAATAAGCCAGATGTTTTTCGATATCATATTGGTCATCAGGATGATAAAAATATCGTTTTTAAACATGCTGCATTACTCAAATCTATTTATAATGTTCGTAAAGAAGAGACAAAAAACGAGCTGCTTAATCCTGCAAACGAGCCTAGATTAGATTTTGTTTGTATGCTGGGAGGAGGCCTAGGCTATCAAATTAAAACCTTATTTGAGGCAAAGCCAGTTTTAAACTTTTTTCTATTTGAACCTTGTAAAGACACTTTTTTCGCGTTGCTGCATTGTGTTGAGTTAAAGCCTCTTTTTGATCATTGTTCTAAACAAGGCGGACGCTTTTCAATATTCGTTGGGGGTAGCTCAGATGCTGCACTTAATAATATATCTCACTTCTTATTTCAGCAGGGTCATTTTAACTTAAGCCGAATGTTATTTTTCACTCATTATGAGAGTAAGACAATTAATGAGACCATCCAAAGAGTAAAGGATATTGGGCATAGGCTGAGTGCAGGTTGGGGATTCATGGAAGATGAAATCATAGGGATGACCCATACCTTAACAAATATTGATCAAGGCTTTCCAGTTTTAAAATCAAGAAAGCACTTCAAAAGTGACTTAAAAGACTTTCCTGTATTTGTTTGTGCTAATGGGCCATCATTAGATTCAGCAATAGAATTCTTAAAAGAAAACCAAAGCAATATTTTCATTGTTTCTGCCGGTACAGCCCTAAAGGCTCTGCTTGCTAATGATATTAAGCCTGATATTCATGTTGAAATGGAAAGGGCTGCAAATGTATTAGACTGGGTTAGTGTTGTTACACGAACGGAAGAGTTGAAATATGGTCTAAAAGATTTACGCATATTTGCTCTAAATACTGTCTTCAATGGTGTTTTATCTGAGTTTAAGTCGGCTTATCTTTTAGCTAAGAATAATGATGCTGGTGGTCGTTTAATTCGCTTGTTTGATGAAAAGGGGCTATATGCATACCCTGAATTCAGTAATCCAACAGCTTCCAACACGGCTTTATCTGTTACTGTTGAGCTAGGGTTTGAAGATGTTTACTTAGTTGGGATGGATTTTGGTTATATAGATGAAGCCCACCATCATTCTAAGCATAGTATCTATTATGATGATGACTTCAAGCACAAAGAACTTGTAAAGAAAATTATGCGAAGTGATATTGAGGTAAAGGGTAACTTTAGAGATACCGTTTTTTCAACCAGCATTTTTGACTCATCAAAAGGTAATATTGAATTACTTTTATCGCAAGAGCTTTTTGTGAACGCAAAAAACACTGCTGATGGTGCGTTTATCAAGAGTGCAACTCCTTGCTCTATTGAAAGTATTAAAATTAAAAATAAAATTGAGGACAAAGATAAGATACTTGAAAAGCAGTTACGCCTTTCAACAAGTAATAAGCAATTAGAACCTAATAGATTGAATACCAATCTAGGCGTAATAAACAACTCTTTAAAACAAATCTTAGAAGAAATTTTGTCTTTTACAGCATGTGAATTTAGTACCAGAGAGCAGCTTGCTGACGCATTTACAATACAAAATCGCCTATTGCATCAACTAAAAGAATCTAAGGCTGGAGAGTTAATTTATTGGACAGTGCAAGGAACTTTTAGATATTTCCAGGCGTATATAATGACTAATAGCTACTATTATGATTGCATTGAGAAGCGGGCTGAGTTTATAAACGCATGTATTAGCGCATTCCATCAGCATGTTAATGATGTCTATTTAGAGTATATGGAGTTCTATAATAAGCCATCACACTTATAATAATTTTCTGGCACTTTTTATGCATAAACTTAGTAAAGTATTGAGAGTAATAGTATGCAACATTCATCTATCAAAAAGTTTAAACAAGTAAAGGTAAGTAGTGTTTCTGAAATGACACCTTATGAGCAAGTTAAGTTAGTATTCAGTAACATTACAGGTAAATTATCAGCCGCTAAATTATTAATAGAAAGAAGAGATTTTGAGAATAAGGGCTTGTTGATTTCTGACTGCATTACACTCTTAGGTGCATTGCAGCAAATTTTAGATTTTGAACAAGGCAAAGAAATTTCTACGAACTTAGACTCTCTTTATGATTATTGTCAGAAATTGCTATTAGATGCCAATTTGCATAATGATATTCAAAAAATTGATGAAGTTCTTTCGATAATGACAGAAATTAAGTCAGGTTGGGAAAGTATTCCTCCAGAACAAAGAAGTTAGACATGCCAGAAAGTCAGAAAGTTGACGATTTACTCGAGCACATGTTACTAATTTCAGGCAAAGAAAATGTCTCTCCTGAAGATTTTGATTTAATGGTTCAATTAAATGAGCAACTCCGAAATGAGTTGGATACTTTGTTTTCTTTACCTGCAAAGCTTACTGCTGAAGACAAAGAAAAAATTCAATACTGGAGTGCTACCATCGAAAAGTTAAAGCTCTTCAGTCTAGATGCTCGTAAAGAAGTTGCTTCAGAAGTATCAAATCTTAGGAAGGGCCAGAAAGGTATACAAAAATATTTACTGAATAAGTAACTCCCTGGCAACTTTACTTGAGAAAAAACAGGCTAAATCTAACTAGACTGTTTCTTCTCAAGTAAGAACCAAGTTAAGTCATCTTGCTTAAAATTATTATCTCTATGATAAACAAAGCCATAGTCAACAAGTTCTAGGTCTGGATACATATCTAATATTTCACCCGCAAAATCTCGCTTAAATAACTTTTTTGAGAAACCTCGATAAGGGACTTCGATAGGTGTTGGATTGTAATACTCAGCAATGCATATATACCTGTCAGCTGACTCATAAAGTTTGCTGTAAACATTAGGTAATTCTTCCGGCTCTAAGTGGATAAGTACACCTTTGATTAGTACCAAATCAAAAAGTTTATCAGCGTTATAATCTAGAATTGAGCAGTGACTTATTTTTTTAGGAGAGATCTTGCTTTTAAGAAGCTTAACCGCTTCTGGGTTTATCTCAACTGCAGATACATCAACACTTGGCAATAATTGTTTTATTGCTTGTAAATTAATTCCTATATTTGCACCAAACTCTATTACGGATGAGATCGAGTTTGTTGATTTAAAGATATTTGAAAATAAAGCAATGTTTGTTGCTATCGCTTCTTCTGCATTATTTCTATTGATATATTCTTTACCGAACTCACCAGCCCAAAAAGATTCTTGTTCAGTCTTATATGACATTCTGCTCTCCAAAAAAGCGATGATTTAAATTGAGTTATATGTAATTTTAATAAGTTAGAACTTTATTTTCCCTTTTTGGTAAGGAAAAACTTGTTTTTTTCATAAAGAAAAGCGAATGCAGAATGCATATCACTTGTTGTTATAAGCCCAACAGAGCCTCTTCCTACAGGCGCTCTCTTATAGAGGTTATGCTGTGTTGTATATTCATTGAATATGTCGAAGCAGGCTTCACTGCCCTTAATATCAAGGTCTCTAACATATAAAATAGACTTAGACGATATGTATTCTCCAGCAACTCGCTTTTTACCATGAAATGTTTTTTCATAACGATAAGGTACATCAAATTGTTTTTCAATATAGTGTAGAAGCGTGCTACCAGCATCGAAATTTATATTTAAGACTTTAGACTCAAGTTTTATCAGTTTTGCAAAAGCACTTTCTTCTGAATAAGCGTTTTCTGGTAAGTTCTGTGTCAAAGCATTTTTATATTTACCTATCGCAGCAATAGATACTGAAGGGTCATTACTTCTTTGAGACTCTTCTAGTTCACGAATATACTCTGACAAAGCGCCACAATTAGAACGAGTAGAATGTAAATCAAAATACTCGTTACTACCGAATGAGTAAGTAAAAGTAGGTACAACAAACGTTCCTTCTGGACCTAAAATTTCCATGATTGTTTCTACAATCAATTGCATTATGTCATTTTTAGAAGCAGCGCCTTTAGGCACTCCCAGAAATCCTATATTACTGTGGCAAAAGAGGGTATCTCCACTATTGACACCTAAGTCTAATAAAGCCTTTTTTAACTCTTGCTTTGTATAGTGGTACTTCATGAATTCTCAGCTTGGATTTCTAGAATGATCGTTGTTAAACCATCAACAGACGGGAACCTTCTATCTTCAAAATGAAACTCTTGGAAAGATATAGAGAAGCGCTCTTCACAAAACTCAATTAATAAAATCATATCAAAAGAGTCTAGGTACCCACTGTCAAAAAAATTAACTGAATGCTCAACCTTTTCTATATTCTTGTTTTGAGAGATCCAGTTTGCAATTTGATTTTGTATTTCCAAAATTAAACCTCCTCGATAGCAAAACAGCGAGCAGGCGCACCGTCACCGTCTTTAAGCTTTAAGGGGGCGACGATTAGCGTAAATTCATTCGTTTTAATTGCGCTAAGGTTAACAAGATATTCCACTATGACAACTCCAGCACCAAGTAATATCTTGTGATTTGGAGCATCCTTTTCTGCTCCTCTGCCATTCAATGGATTATCAGGTTGGGGGGTATCAAGAGCGATTAATTTACAACCATTATCTACAAGCCATTGACAAGCTGACTCTGAAAAAAAAGCATGGTCGGTATAATATTCATTTGTGTTTAACTGTAAATCCCAGTCAAACCTGCAGACGAGCCTTTCAGGGCATTGGTTATTCAATGCTTGAACTAATTCGTTTCGAGTAATTTCATGTTTTTTGGGTAGATGGGTTAGATTTAAAAGAGTCGCTTTACCATTTAACTGCTCCAAAGAGATTTGTTCTACAGTAGAGCCTCCCTTTATAAAGTGCCTTGGTGCGTCAATATGAGTTCCGGTATGGGTACCAAGTATTATTTTTCTAGTTTCCCTATTCTCAATACCGTGACGGCCTAGTTGAGTTGACTCATAAAAAGGATGCCAATGAGCAGCAAATGTTTGCATCCCTTCTTCTAAAAGCATCGATAAATCTATAATCTTCATTTTTTTATCTCTATTAATTCTACAGGTATACCAGCAGGGCTTTTTAAAAAAATAATATTTAGTAACTTTTCATTAATTAAGAGCTCAAAGGCTTCAGTTTCAATGTAGTCAGTAAGTTCAGGGTTATCTATATAGTGACTTAGTTTTTTCACAATAAAGGCAAGGGAAGTTGCTCCTATTGAATCTAGATACAAGTCTGATTTATGTACATTTGACTCTTGAATTTTTAAAGTAACAGACCAAGTTTTACATAATCTTTTTAAAATTAATTCATCGTTATTCTGATTAAAGCCCAGTCTTTTCCAAAAGTTCTGTTCGTCACTAAATAAGTTACTTGGAATGCTGATATTTATATGTCCCTCTTCCAAGTTAATTTTATCAGCTTGATCTTCATTATCACTAAAGTGATTTATTAGCTCAATAGGACTTAGCTGCTTATGCTTAAGATAGTAAATATTGTGGGTAGGGCTATGGGTTTTAAGTAAGGGCTTTTTATGTTCAGAGTTGTGTATTTTTAAAGCCGAAAACTCTAATTCATAACCTAGTTTTAAATACTCCATCAAATCAGATTGAATGTTATTTGAGTTTACAGTTAAATGTGAAAAGCCAAAAATCATGCTAACAACTTCTCCAGCTCACCTTTAATTACCTTGCCAGTAATCGTTCGAGGAAAGTTTTCCGTTAATATAAATTTTTCAGGTGCTATTTCTTTAGGAATTGTTTTTTCAATATTACTTATCAATTTATCGAGACAAAAACCTTCTTCAGTAATCATAAATACGACAGGTACTTCGCCCCAAAAATCGTGCTTAGACTTAATTACAGCGCAATCAATTACTTTATTTTGTTTCATGACTGCTTCTTCAAGAAATCTAGGGCTTATATTCACCCCTCCCTTGATAATGATATCTTTCTTTCTTCCAATAATATTGAGTTTATCTGAATTAAAAACACCTAGGTCACCAGTCGATTTACTGAGAAATTGTGTATTTAGATATCCAATAGCCTCCCAAGGAACATTGGCGAGAATCTCTTTGTCATTAGAAAATTCAACTGTAACTTCAGGGAGTAATGACCCTACGTTATTGCCCTCACATTCTTCAATTGTTTGACTACTTATGAATAGTTGTTCGCTTGTACCATAGCTTTCTAAAACATATGTTTTACACTTTTTTAGAAAAGCATCTTTGGCTGCCTCAGGAAGTGGGGCTGTACCAATAAAAATAATTGGCTGTTTTTCTTCCAAGGCATTTATAGTTTCTTTATTTCTTAATAGCTTAGTTGCAAGAATAAGCATAGAAGGGCTAAGCCATAGACAATTGGCTTTAGTGCTGATTAAGGAGTTAAATACATCGGTTGCATTCTTGGCAGAAAAACTATCTTTTATTGTAACACTTCCTCCTGCTATTAGTGGACACAAGAAAGTATTTAAAATACCAGCCATGTAATGGTGAGGCATTACACTTAACATATTGATATCTGAATTTAAATTGTGATGCTTAATAAAGGATTTACTGCAATTTACTAAGTTGTTTAGCGAGTGGCATACTGCTTTTGGCTCACCTGTTGTTCCTGAAGTAAAAGTTATTAGTGCCGCTGAGTTTCTGAAGTGATTATTTTGTGACGAGGTTTTATTATTGATAATTTCACTGTCAGTAATTAAAAGTTCAGGTTGAGTAATATTTAGTAATGTATCTAAGTAGTCTTTATTAGAATCAGCTTGAATTGGACAAGATGTTAGGCCTAGCTCTAAGCAGGCAAGCAAGTAGAAATAAAACTCTAAAGGAGAACTCAGTTGAATGGCAACTACACTTCCTTCATCTAGTTGGTAAAATCTGAGGGTGTTTGTATAGTCAAGGATTTTATGATTTAGCTCACTATACGAAATAGTTTGTCCATCTGTGTAAATGGCTGTTTTATCAGGTTGTGAAAAGTAATTTAGGATCATAAGTTAGCCTGCTCATTTATGAAATAATTCTTATAAACAGGCTTCCAAGGTTTCCCTTCTTTGCTGCTTGTTAGTTTCTGAGCGTGTTTTTGAACCATCTCTGCACTTGCGTTTATTAAGTCTTCTGAACAAACAGAGACGATGAGTAGCCTAGGGTCTACATTATATCTCTTTGCGGCTTCATATATTAGGGGCATATAACTAGAGTGAAATAGGGACATACCGGATATCGTATCAATGGAAGTGATCCCCTGTTTTTCAATTAGAGGTTTGATTAAATCTTCGCCAACATCCATGACTTTTAGAGGATCAATATTGCCTTCTAGCCCCATACGCGCTAAGCAACCTAGGAATTGCTCAGTAGAAGTATTTCCTGCGCTTCTACCAAAACCTTGTAGAGAAGTATCAATGATCATTGCGCCAGCTTCCATAGCTGCTAGTGCATTTCCTATTCCTAAGCCTAGATTATTATGGCCATGAAACCCGACCTTTGCCTGACTGTTTTCTGAAATTATAGCTTGAATATACTCTTGCACCTCTTTGGGGAGCATACCTCCTGCAGAGTCAACAACATAAACTGCTTCAGCACCCATATCAAACGCCACACTTGCTGATTTTGCTAATGCTTCAGGGTGTACTGCATATGATTTCATAAAGTTAACGTAAGGTGTTATTCCATACTCTAAAGCCTTTTCTATAAAAGATTTACAGTTTGATAGACCTTCAATCGTGCAACCAATCCTAACAAAGTCCATATCGTAATTTTTAGCAAGATCCAGATGTTGTAGTTCAGCAATGCCTGGTATGGCAAACATTCCCCACTTTCCGGTGTTAACTGCCTTAGACGCAGCTTGCATATAAACTTCATCACTTTCTGCTGCAATACCAATCTTTTTGTCTGTTGCACCCAGGCCAACACCATGACCAACTTCTATAAGTTCAAACCCTGAGTTATCTAGAGCATTAGAAATTACTTGTGTATCTTTTTTAGTAAACTGGAAATCGATTTCGTAACTTCCATCTCTTAAAGTGCACTCTAGTATTGTTGGTTTTTGCATCAGAAAGCCTAATATTTATATTTCTACACAGTTAACTTTAAAGCATATTCTGTACCAGTGTAAGTCAAAACCAAAGCTGAGTTAAATAATTTAGAAGGTGTAGGTTGTGAACGCATAAATGTTGAACAGACGTTTATGTGTTGAAATATAAGAGGTTAGAGTGTTAATTTAAAACCGTGTTTTTTATTAGGTAAAAAAGATGGCTTATAGCAAAGAAAGTTCTTGGAACGAGGTATACGCCTCTAACTCGCAAATAGCTTACCCACCAGAGGCTTTGATTAGAATTTTGTTAGGTACATTTCCAGAGCTAAGTTTTCTTGATAAGAATTTTAAAGGGAAAAAGGTACTAGATGTTGGTTACGGAGATGGTAGAAACTTCCCTTTATTTGATCGTTTGGGCTTGCTTTGTCATGGTGTAGAAATTACTAAAGACATCGTTTCAAACACACTTAATCAACCTGCTTTCTCAAATTTAAACTTAGATTTAAAGGTGGGCTCATGTGACAGTTTACCTTACAACAACGGAGAGTTTGATTACTTAGTAACATGGAATAGTAGTTATTACATGAAACCAAAAAACTATAGTTACCTAAATCATATTACGGAACTTATGAGGGTAGTTAAAAGTGGTGGCTATATTATTGCTTCAGTCCCAATGCCTTCATCTTTCATATATGATTCATGTAAAACTCTTGAAGATGGTTATGTAGAAATTAGAAATGACTACTTTAATGTGAGAAATGGGCAAATTATGAAGCAATTTGAAAATAAAGAAGACTTTACTGGATATTTTGCACAATTTTGCTCTGAAATCTCTTGTGCTGAAATTACCATGAATTGGTTTGGACTTTCATATGACTGGTATGTACTGGTAGGGAAAAAATGTTAAATTCTTTGAGCTCTAGTTTTTATTTAACGAGAGCTCTGAGATTGTTAGTTACTCTTGTTTTGTTAATAAACCTGAATGCGCTAATGTGCGAATTAGTGGTATCAAGCTCAAAGCACTTTCATTAATTTTATCTGCCAAATCAATTAAATCTTTCGTTCCATCTGCATAAGCAAGTAAGTTAGTCATTCTTCTTACTTGTGAATAGTCTTGTTGCATATCACTTGTATTAGGGTAGAGCCCTCGTTTACCTAATTGAGGTTCGCATGGGGTTGTAACTTTATATATCCAATTGTGTTCTAGAATTTGAATTGCAGACAGCAAGGCCCTATATGACCCTGATAAGCCTTTTTCAGTAATGAATGATAAATCATCTAGCGATGTGTGGTATTCAGGAAAAGTACCGTATTTAGAGCGCATAATAGAGCAAACTGGTAAATCGACACCCGGTGAGCAAAACTGCCTTTCATCACTACCTCTTTCTAAGAAGCTATAATGGGTATACTTTTCTGTATGATGCTTCAATGTATGTATAGCAACTTTGTCAGCAAGGCTATTTTCTTGTCGAGAGTTTAAGTAGGAATAATCGCGTTCATCACCGACACAAGTAACAATAAACCCTGCCTTTAAGTTTTGTTTTAGGTGGTCAAGGTGTTTTGATATATAGACGATTGATCCAATTGTCTCAGGCAAGAATAGAATGCGATATGTGTATTCTCTATCTTTCATTTTTTTTATCGCTTCGGCTAATGCGATAGTTACAACTGGACCTGATAATTCGTTGTTTGCCATTGAAGGGTGGCATACATAAGTAGAGAGCAGAATTTCTTTAGCACTCTTGCCTGGCAAAACAATTTCACCATAATTTAGCTCTCCATCAAACAACTTAGATTTAATGACGACCTTGTAATCACCTTCCCGTAACTTAGTTCTTTGGTTATGGGTTAAGCAAAAGCCCCAATTTTCTTTGTAATAAGACGTTACATACGGTATGGCGTCAGGCATTGATGGAATACTGTATAAATGTTTTTGAAGCGCTTCTAGCGATAGGGTTCGATTCTGTGGAATTGAATACCCCATTAAATGCAAGTTGCACTCTTTGAAGTTGCATATCTTTTCGCCATTTGGTGCAATGATATAAGCATCGTCTATATGCCATTCTTTAGGGACGGTCCAATCAAAAGCTTGAGTACCAGAGCTGACGCTGTGAATGTTCAATTCGGGGATAATGTCCTTTAGATAAGTTAAAGTTTGTCTCACTCCAGGACCAGAGAGGCTTCTATTTATTGGAAATAACTCAGTAGCCCTTTCGTACATCACTTTCCCGATATTATTTAAATCCATTTTAATTATCCTTTAATGCAGAATTGTTTAAAAAGTTAAGTGAAATTGGGGTACCTTTTTCAATCGCTATGGTGGCCTTACTTCCAATAATCTTATCTATGTATTTCGGAGCAAGCCCAAACCCAGGACGAATTACTCTAACGTCTTCTTCAGAAATTATGTGCCCTTTTGGAATATTATTTATCGCATAAATTGAACGCCTAAACTTTTTATTCGGAGACTCTTCGTTCGATGTTGTTATATTACCCGAGCCAAGTGATAACCAAGTTTGATTACAAGTGTTAATTAACTCTGTTAACTCACTCGGTTCAATCGAAAAAGTACTATCTGGTCCACCTTGATTGCGATCTAAAATAAAGTGTTTTTCAATAACTCGCGCACCTAATGCTACCGCAGTATTTGCTGCGGCTGAGCCAATTGAGTGATCAGATAAACCAGTTAAAAGGTTGAAATGATTTTGTAAAGTGATGATCGACTTTAAGTTCATTTTTTCGACAGGAGTGGGGTATGCACTTATACAATGTAGTATGATGATTTGGTGGTTATTTTGCTCCTTGATAGCCTCTACAGCTTCTTCGACTTCATCTAAATTAGCTAAACCGGTCGATATAATAATAGGTTTACCAGTTTGGGCAATGCGCTTAATGAGGGGAATATCTGTAATCTCGAATGACGCTATTTTATAAGCGGGGCAGCCAAGTGATTCGAGCAAATCGACAGCAGTATTATCAAATGGGGTACTAAATAAGGTGATATCTATTTCTTTAGCGTAATTAAAAAGCGTTTGATGCCATGCAAAAGGTGTATGTGCTTTTTCGTATAAGCTATATAAGTTTTCCCCATCCCATAAACCGCCTTCAATCATAAAATCTTTTTTGTCGCAATCAATGGTCATGGTGTCAGGTGTATACGACTGGATTTTGACAGCACTCGCACCGGCTTGTTTTGCAGCAAGTAAAGTATCAAGGGCTGTTTGTAGTGAACCATTATGATTTGCTGAAACTTCAGCAATAATGTAAGGCTCAGTAGAGTCGCTAATTATTTTATTGTCAATAATTACTTTATTCTTCATGGATAAGTTCTTTTTTGTTCGTCAATACGAATAATTCATCCTCAACTTTTTTGAATCCGGCATTGCTAAAGAGCTTTTGTGAGGCTTTGTTTACAGTTGAGACCGATGCATATATATTTTCTAGCAAAAAATGATCCGGAATATTACTTATTGCTTTTAAAGCAATGCCTTGATTTTGAAATTCGGTATCAACTAGGATAGAAATTTCATGCCCATCTAAAAATTCATCAAGTCTCAACATCCCTACTGGAAGACTATTAAGATGCGTATTGCTTTTAATAATAAATAGGTGTCTGCTTGGATCACAGAGCGCTTTTTTCATCCAGTTTAAGTGCTCAAGCCATGAAACAGGTTTAGGATTTCTGGAAAATTTCCTAATTTCAGGATTAGATTGCCATTTATATAGAGTTCTAATGTCTTGCTCAGTTGCTTTTTTTAAGTGAACCTTAGCGAGGCCAAGCTTTCTAAGAAGTCTTGCTACACCTAGCCCATCGCACACTTGTAATGCTCTATTTGCCATTTCATCGACTAAATGTTTATTTTCCACAAAGCTCATAAAAGTACGTTCAAGCTTAAATAAGTCTATGTTTTTTATATCACCCAAATATTTATGCGCCCCATATCTATCTAGTTGTTCGGCTATTTCTATTTGATTTTCGGCTAAAGTGATTGCTAGTGAAGGTATACCTAGCGTACACCTCTCCCAAGTTGATGTACCGCATGCGCCAATAGCTAAGTCTGATGTTGAGTAAATCAAACCGACATTGTCACAATCTTCCAATAAGTTTATAAATGGATATTGGGCAATGTCTCTTTTTAATTCATCTAATTGGTAGGCCTGAGAGCTAAGTAAGATGGTTAAAGAAAATGATAAACTATGGAGCTTCCTAACTTGTAATAATAATTTTACAAGTAAATTAGTACAGCCTTCATTATTCATAGCGCCTAAGGCTAAAACAATCTGTTGTGGGAAGTTACCTGGTAGTACTGCCTGTGTTTTTCTTTTGGAGTAAAACTCATCGCGTAATAAGGCGTAGTGAGAGCCTGATAAGACAGTTGTTTTCGCCGATACGTATTCTTTGTAATCGTCTTCAAGTCTATTAAAAGTTTGATCTAGTAAAAAGTCTACTTCGCCATGCTCTCTGTTGGCTAAGTCGTCAATAGCAACCATTCTCTTACATTTAGGCCGCATGATAGTTTCCCATTCTTTTGCTAACTTGTAATGATCAACAAAGAGAATATCTATCTGGTGACTTACCTGACTAATTAAATTTTCAGCATCAATACTTTGATTTATGAGTGCTGGTAAATTTATGTAGTGAAAGCCTGCATTTGCAAGCCGCTGCTGATATTTGCTAGGAAGCGAAATACAAGCAAAAGTAATGGTTAAGTGTGTTTCCTGCTCGGTGCTTAAAATTCCTTTTGCTATAGAGAAACACCTTTCAAAGTGACCAGCACCAATTTGTTGATTTGCATCCAATCTAAATAAAACTTTCATAGCAACTCTGTTCAGAATCTGATGTTAAGATTGTTTTTCTTGCTCGAGCGAGAACATCAAACCCTCATTGCGTTTATATTTAGCATTTAAGAATTTAAGTTCTTTATTTTCTTCTAAGAATTGCACGACATCTAAGTAACTGAAGTCAGGCTTGCTGATGTAAAGAGACTCTAAAATAGTGGTGATGACGGTCAAGTCTTCGATTTCGTCTACAGTTAGTCTGTAATCAGAAAGGTCAGAGCTGTTTTTTAGTATCCCTAGTTTAAATTGCTCTCTGCGGTTTCTCACATATAAAGTGACATGTTCTCTATCAGAGGGTTTTAACTCATGATGCTCGAGTGATTTCAATAAATCAGCCCGAATGACTTCAGTGTCTAAACCGTGAGGAAAAGAAGGGGTGTCGCAATTATTTGTATAATCATAGTTTCCATTAATGTGTAATTGAATAACTTGATCAATAACTTCAGGGTCAATAAGGGGACAATCAGCAGTTATACGAACGATATGATCACATGGGTAGTTTGTTAATGCAGATGTAAACCGGTTAAGCACATTGTTCAGGCTACCTCTAAAAACAGCTATATTTTGTTGATGACAAAAATTAACTATGTCTTGGTCACTAGGTTCATCACTAGTAACAACAATAATATTGTTGATGAGTTCGCACTTTCGAAGTCTTTCAATTAAAAAGCTGAGCATAGGGCGATTAAGGATCGGTTTCAAAACTTTTCCGGGTAACCTCCGTGAGCTCATTCTTGCTTGGACAAATGCATTTACCTTCATTGGATTTTGTGCCTCGATACGAATAATATTTGTAGCTGTTTTTCACTCAATACTATCGGCCATGAGTAGTACTTTCTTTAAGGAGGCAATAACCTTATCCTGTTGTTCTTCGGTCATGAGTGGAAAAAGTGGCAAAGTAATAGCGCGTTTATAATATTCTTCTGCTTGCTCGCAATAAAATTGACTAAAACCTAAACGCTGATAATAGGGTTGTTTGTATATAGGAATATAATGCACATGTGCGAAAACCCCTTCTTCACGTAACTTCTCGACTATAAACCTTTTTGAGCGCGCACTTTTCTCATTAAGAAGAACGACAAAAAGATGATATGAAGATAAGTTATCGTTCTTTACATCGAGAGGAGTAACAGGCAGAGCACTAAGTTTGTCAATGTAGCGCTTAGCTTGTAAATTTCGTTTATTAACAAAATAATCAAGTTTATTAAGTTGGGTAATACCAAGTGCTGCATGCAAGTCTGTCATTCTATAATTAAACCCAAGTAATTGTTGTTCATAATACCAAGGTCCATGACTTTGCTCAGAAAACTCTTGAGTTGCTCCCGTGACGCCATGACTTCTAAACATTTGCATTGTTTTCGCAAGTTTAGAGCATTTAGTTAGAGCAGCACCACCTTCTGCTGATGTAATAATTTTTACTGGATGAAAGCTAAAAATGCTAATGTCTGAGTATTTGCAACTACCAACTTTATCGTTTTGATATTCAGCACCTACAGCGTGAGAAGCATCCTCAATTATTTTTATATTATATCGTTTGGCGAGGGCTGAAATAGCTTTCATATCGCACGATTGACCAGAAAAATGGACAGGAATAATAACTTTTGGAAGGCGATGGTTAGTCTCTGCTGTAGCGAGTTTTTTTTCTAATGCTTCGACACACATGTTGCCGGTGAAAGGGTTAATGTCTACGAAGTCAATTTGAGCATCACAATAGAGTGCGCAGTTTGAAGATGCAACAAAGGAGTTCGGTGACGTCCAGACAATATCGCCACTGCCAAGACCTAGAGATAAGCAAGCTATATGGAGTGCAGAAGTAGCACTATTAACCGCAACAGCGAAATCGACATTACAGTAATCGGCCAACCTTTTCTCAAATTCAGGAACTTTAGGTCCCTGGGTGAGGAAATCAGAGTTTAATACTTCTAAAACAGCATCGAGATCTGCTTGGTCAATATGCTGTTTGCCATAAGGTATCATTGAAGCGCCTTCTGATTAAAATCTTTGATTTCTTCAATAGTCAAATAATGGGGGTTGTGTAAAGAGTTGTATTCGTAGCCAGGATCTACTTTAATGCCTTTCTCACTTAAGGCATTGGTATCGAAATCGTTTGTCCTACTGCTAAATTTAATACCTGGTGCAATTACAAAGTGATCACTGAACTCAAATGTATCAAAGCAAAGGTCTGCAGGGCACATGACTTCATGGAGCTTCTCTCCTGGACGAATACCGATTATTTTCTGAGGAATGTTTGGGGCCATAGCCTTGGCTAAATCAGTAATCCGGATAGAAGGTATTTTGGGAACAAAGATTTCACCGCCAAGCATACGCTCAAAGTTTTTTAAAACAAAATCAACCCCTTGTTGGAGTGTTATCCAAAAACGCGTCATTTCAGCATGAGTAATAGGAATATGATCTTTTTTCTCATTGATAAACTTTTGGAAAATAGGCACAACAGAGCCTCTAGAGCAAACAACGTTACCGTACCTCACAACTGAAAATGTTGTTTTATGTCCGCCGGCAATATTATTGGCTGCGACAAATAGTTTATCGGAGGCCAGCTTGGTAGCACCATACAAATTAATTGGATTGGCTGCTTTGTCCGTTGACAATGCTATTACTTTTTGAACATTTGCATCTAAAGCCGCTTCAATGACATTTTCAGCACCATTAATATTCGTTTTTATACATTCCATAGGATTGTATTCAGCGGCTGGGACTTGTTTTAACGCTGCTGCGTGGATCACATAATCAACGCCTTGCATGGCTCTGCGTAATCTATCTTTATCTCTCACATCACCAATAAAATAGCGCATACATGGTTCATTGTATTCTTGCTGCATCTCGAATTGTTTTAATTCGTCTCTGGAGAAAATGATGATCTTTTTAGGTTTATAACGTTCAAGCAAGGTCTTCACATATTTTTTGCCGAATGACCCTGTACCGCCAGTGATTAAGATGGTTGAATTATTGAACATTAGTTTTTACCCATTGCACTTAAAACTTTACAAAATACGATATGTACAAGTCGTTGTGCTCAGTTGATTTTAAATAACCTTACAATTAAACAACACTTTAGCTTATATGAAAACTAAATCGCATATTTTATAGAAGGTTTTAGGTTACTAAGCTGGGTTTGATGATAGTTTAAGCGGCTGAACTATACTCAAGATTAGTTTTTAGCGTTGTTTTGGTGCCAATATGAAAATTAATTCTGCAAATATTTCTAACACTGCTGAAAGTAATAAGTCAGAACTCAGTTTTGAAAAGTTATCTTCAGGCAAAAAGATCAATTCAGCTAAAGACAACGCTGCGGCAATACAAATTCTCTCTCGGGTGTTATCGGAACAAGGAGGAAGTGTGGTTGCAATAAGAAATGCCAACGATGGCGTGTCATACTCTCAAGTTGCAGAGAATGCATTACAGAGTGTTTCAGACAATTTAATTCGAGTAGAAGAGTTTGCTATTCAAGCAAATAATGGGGCTTTATCATCCAACGATAGAAAAGCTATTCAATCAGAAGTTCTACAATTACAATCAGAAATAGAGCAAACAATAGAATCAACAAACTTCGCAGGTAAACCTATATTTTCTGGAGAATCTGTTGAATTTAAGGTTTCTGCAAGTCAAGCTGGTCCACAGTCTCTGAATATCAATGTCTCAGATGTGGTTGAGCAGCTAGCAAATTTTGATGTATCAACACAGCTAAAAGCGGGACAATCTTTAGATCTAGCGCAGAACTTACGAGAACAGGTAAGTGAACAACAAAGTGAAGTGGCTAGTTTTTCTAATTCGATTTACAGATCAATAAATGCTAATCAAGAAACACAAATCGCTTCTACTGCGACTCAAGAGCGGATCGAAAGTACAGACTATGCTTTAGAAACTGCGAAAAATGTCTCATCTCAATTACAGCAAGATATTAGCGTTGCACTTAGAGTGCAATCAAATGCATTACCAAGTGGCATTGAACAATTGCTGAATTGATAAAGTGTGTAATAACAAAGTATTGATATACCTCATACTCAGTGGCATTTTTTTGGCGATAGAGTCAAAAACTTGCCACTTAGGTATTGCATCCCTGACATACTCCCTTACAATCTTTTATTAAGTCACATTGATAGAAGCATTGGACTCCTTAAATGGTTTTAATCTTAGATAACAATAATAATCGCGCGAATGGTTTATCAGCTGCTCTTAACTTTGTAGGGCAACCTGCGCAAATGGTTTCTGAAAGTGATTTTCAGAAAGAGATGTCTAAGACTAAAGATGCCATAGTCGTCCTTGGTGCGCTTGCAGAGCTTGATCACGAACAAGTCATTAAAGCCTCTCCTGCGACTCCATTTTTGTTAATAGGCGAAACGCTCAAACCACTTTTAGACCTCGCTAACGTTATTGGCTTAATCTCAGAGCCGTTTATTCATGATGTGACCATGCAATTATTGCATGATGCTCAGCAATACCTTCGAATGCTACCTAACAAAGCTGATGCCACAGCAGGTAAGAGTTTCGATGGTTTAGTGGGTGAAACTGAAGCGGTTAAACAAGTTCGTTTTTTAATTTCACAAGTTGCGAAAACTGATGCCAATGTATTGATTTTAGGTGAATCAGGCACAGGTAAAGAAGTCGTTGCACGAAATGTTCATCTTTTATCTAAAAGAAGCTCAGGGCCATTTGTGCCAGTTAACTGTGGTGCGATTCCTGGTGACTTATTAGAGAGCGAATTATTTGGTCATGAGAAAGGCGCTTTTACTGGCGCAATTTCAGCACGAAAAGGTCGCTTTGAACTCGCTCAAGGTGGTACCTTATTTCTAGACGAAATTGGTGATATGCCATTGCAAATGCAGGTAAAATTGCTTCGAGTGTTGCAAGAGCGCAGTTATGAGCGTGTGGGCGGTACAAAAGCAATTCAGGCTGATGTTCGAATCATTGCTGCGACTCACAGAAATTTAGAAACCATGATAGAAGACGGTAAGTTTCGTGAAGACTTGTTTTACCGTTTAAATGTTTTCCCAATCGAAAACCCTTCTTTGCATGAGCGCGCAGATGATATTCCACTGCTATTAAATGAGCTTATGCGCCGCGTGCATGAGCAAAGTGGCAGCACAGCTAAGTTTACAGAGCGTGCAATTGAGAGTCTCAAAGCACACCCTTGGCCTGGTAATATTCGAGAGTTGGCTAACCTTGTTGAGCGTATGGTGATTATGTTCCCTGAAAAGGTGGTCGACGTCACTGATTTGCCGACTAAGTATCGCCATATTGAAGTTGAAGCATTTGAGCCTGAGTATCCTGAAGAGCTGCTTGAAAAAGATGCGTTTAACGAGCTATTTAGTAGTGGCTTTAGCGACTATGATGAAGAGTCGGTTGAGTTTGACTCTGGGTTCAATGACTCTTCAAATCAGTTTGGCCTGTTGCCAGATGAAGGTATTGAATTAAAAGAGTACTTGGCTGAATTAGAAGTGAGTTTAATTACGCAAGCTTTAGAGCGAAACGACTACGTGGTGGCGCGTGCAGCTGAAATCCTTGGGGTACGTCGTACCACGCTCGTAGAAAAAATGAAAAAGTATAATTTAAATAAAGACTGAGTATTGAACATGGCAGGTTAATCTGTAATTCAAAGTAAAAAGCGAGTTTAATACGCGCTTTTTACTTTTCTATATTTTCTGTTTATTACATAAGTTCTTTTGCAAAATCTTTATCGCAATATAAATCAATGACTTCTTGCTTTCGAAAGCAGGCATTATCGTGATCGTTGACCATGCCACATGCCTGCATATGCGCGTATACCGTAGTTGGACCTAAAAACTTAAACCCGCGCTTCTTTAAATCTTTGGCAAACTTTTCACTGATCTCGCTGGTGGCTGGATAATCTTCTTTACTATGTATTTGATTCACGATCGGCTTATTGTTAACAAACTGCCATTGGTATTTCGCGAAGCTACCAAACTCTTGCTGTATCTTTATAAATGCCTTGGCATTATTGATTGTCGCCGCAATTTTTAATTTATTGCGAACAATGCTTGGTTCAGTCATTAAACGTTCTACATCTTCATCTGTCATAGCTGCGACTTTATCAACATCAAAATTCTTAAAAGCAGCTCGGTAGCCATCGCGCTTTTTCAAAATAGTGTACCAACTCAGTCCTGCTTGTGCGGATTCCAAGGTGATAAACTCGAATAGCTTTTGGTCGTCAAATACTGGGATGCCCCATTCTTCATCGTGATAAGCAACGTAATCAGGTTTTGTTTCGTCTAGCCAAAGGCAGCGTGTGCACATTTTTTGTATCTCTGTTGGTTGATACCAATCCTCAAAATAGATCACTTAATTAAGAGGATTGGTATGAGTATAAAAATAGTATATATAAGGCTGTATAAAAAAACAGTGTCAAAAATGTAACACTTAATAATTTGAGCCTAACCCCCTGTTTAGCCATTGAAAATAATGGGTTTTTAATTTTGGCACATAATCTGCTTTATTCGGTTAGTTTAAAGTTTTGAGATTAACGTTATGGCACTAGCACAATTAGCCCAGACATCACATTTATCTCCAGTAACACCTCTAAGTCGTCGACCTGATTTAGAGTTTAACCCATGTTTACTGCAGGAGGCTTATGTGGGGGAATTAAGCGACTTACGTCAACAAGCAAGTTGGTTAAGTCACCTAGTTGATACTATGCCTGCTGGTGTTGTGGTGCTCGATGGTCAAGGCATGATTGCGAAAGCAAATCAAATTGCCATTGATATGTTGGGTGAGCCACTAGAAGGTGAAAAATGGTTTAATATCATTCAGCGCTCTTTTAGCCCACAGCAAGATGATGGTCATGAAGTGTCATTGCGAGACGGCCGATTAATTAAGCTTGATATTACCGCACTTGCGCCAGAGCCGGGTCAATTAATTTTAATGACTGACCTAACAGAAACTCGTCGTTTACAGAAACGTATGGCACATATGCAGCGTTTGAGCTCTCTGGGTAAAATGGTTGCATCGCTAGCACACCAAGTAAGAACGCCACTTTCGGCAGCTATGCTGTATGCTGCCAATTTAGGAAGTAATAAAGTACCTGAAGCATCTCGTTCACGTTTTCATGAAAAGCTGATGTCTAGATTGAAAGATCTCGAATCGCAAGTAAACGATATGTTGTTGTTTGCAAAAAGTGGTGAGCAGCAAGTGATCGAAAAGGTGTCTATGCAACAACTGCTGAGTGAAGTGAAAGCAGGTGCAGATGCCATGGTGGCGATGAATAGTAGTGAGCTTGAAGTAAATTTACCAGAGCCGGACATTGAAATCTTAGGTAATAAAACAGCGCTCGCCAGTGCCATTCAAAATTTAATTCACAATAGTATTCAAGTGATTGGCAAAGATGCCCACATCACACTAAGCGCAGCGCGAGACGACGAATCTGACAGAGTCAGAATTTCTGTTTCTGATAATGGCCCAGGTGTCGATTTAGCGCTGTCAGAAAAAATATTTGAACCCTTCTTTACCACAAAAAGCCAAGGTACGGGCCTAGGTTTAGCGGTTGTTAGCTCAGTGGCTAACTCGCACAAGGGTAAAGTAGAAGTTACTAATAATGAGCAAGGCGGAGCGTGTTTTAGTTTACTACTGCCAATTTCATTTAGCACAGAGCAATTGGAGGTTGTATGAGTCATTCAATTTTAGTCGTTGAAGATGATGCAGGGTTAAGAGAAGCACTAATCGATACACTTCAACTTTCAGGTTTTGATACGGTTGAGGCGAGCTCTGCCGAAGAAGCGGTGATGCTTTTAAAAAAACAAACCTTCTCGATTGTGGTTAGCGATGTACAAATGGGCGCAATGAGTGGTTTGGATTTACTCAAAACCATTAAGCTTAACTACCCAGATTTGCCCGTGCTGATGATGACGGCTTACGCAACCATTGATGATGCCGTAGAGGCCATGCGTTTAGGTGCCATTGATTACATGGCAAAACCGTTCGCACCAGAAGTACTTCTGAATATGGTTAGTCGCTATATGCCGGCAAAAGAGAAAGAAACAGAAGGCCCTGTGGTTGCTGATCCACAAAGTCTGCAATTACTTGAACTTGCTAATAAAGTCGCGAAATCTGACGCTAGTGTTATGGTGCTAGGGCCAAGTGGTTCGGGTAAAGAAGTATTGGCTCGATTCATTCATGATAAATCAGAACGTAAAGATGAAGCCTTTGTCGCTATCAATTGTGCGGCTATTCCTGAAAATATGCTCGAAGCTACTTTGTTTGGGTATGAAAAGGGTGCATTCACAGGTGCTATTCAAGCGTGTCCGGGTAAATTCGAACAAGCTCAAAAAGGCACTATTTTGTTAGATGAAATTACCGAAATGGATTTAGGCTTGCAAGCCAAACTCCTTCGCGTGTTGCAAGAGCGAGAAGTAGAGCGTTTGGGTGGGAGAAAAACCATCGACTTAGACGTCAGAGTTTTGGCGACCAGTAACCGTGACCTTAAAGAGGCGGTGGCTGAAGGTAAGTTTAGAGAAGATTTGTATTACCGTTTGAATGTTTTTCCTCTGATGTGGCTACCACTGAATGAGCGCCCGGGTGATATCGTAGTGTTAGCTGAGCATTTGTTAGCAAGACATACCAACAAAGCAGGCAAGCCAGCAGTGCAATTAAGTGATAGTGCAAAGCAAAAGTTATTATCACATTCTTGGCCTGGTAATGTCAGAGAGCTTGATAATGTGGTTCAACGTGCTTTGATCTTGCAGCAGGGCGATGTTGTACATGGTGAAGATATTTTTATTGAAAATTATCAACCTAGTTTAGTAACTACAAGAACAACGAATATGAAAGTGTCGCCACAGATCAATGTGGAGCAACAGGCGCGACAAGTTGAGCCTGTAATCAGTGACATAGAAAGTTATGATGCTGCAAATTATAAAGCGACTTTACAAGATAAAGAGCATCAAATTATTTTAGATACGCTTCATAAGTGTAATGGTAAGCGTAAAGACGTTGCTGAGATACTGGGTATGAGTCCAAGAACTTTACGTTATAAATTAGCTAAAATGCGCGACATGGGGATCCCGTTACCTGCATAACTTCTCTATTCTATAAGAGGCCAAACTCTTGGCCTCTTTCTTATTGTCAAAAAGTCGACTCACATTAAATTAACTCAACACACTGAAAATAAAGGGTTAATTTGTGGCACACTTTGTGCTTTTACAAGTTATATGTTTTTATTGGAGTGGGTGTTATGAAAATCCAACCAAACTCTCTTTATCAAGAAATGCAGTCTCTTGCAGTAGAGGCAACGAGAAATACCATTAAAACTAATGAAGTTGCAGTGCAAAAAACCGCGGCAACTTCTTCAGCGCAATTTGGCGATTTGCTGTCAGACGCAATTAATACGGTAAGTGGTTTACAAAAAGACGCTAAATCAAAAGTTACTGCGCTAGAGATGGGTGATAGAAGTGTTTCACTTGCCGAAGTCATGATAGCATCACAAAAATCATCAGTGGCTTTCGAAGCAACGGTACAAGTTAGAAATAAACTTGTAGAATCTTATAAAGAAATCATGAATATGCCAGTTTAATCTGGGTAGTGGAGTAGCACCGTGGCAACGAATCAATCAACTGATCTGACTTTAACCGATGGCAATGCTGGCGCTGGCTCTGAAGAGCAGCAAGAGCAAAAGTCGGGATATTTAAGCGCATTAAGTGGCGTTGATATGCTTCGCCAGGTGACTATTATCATTGCTTTAGCTATTTGTTTGGCAATAGCAATTGCAATTATCATTTGGGCACGCCAACCTGATATGCGTCCACTGGGCCAGTACCCAACCGAAGAGCTTGTGCAGACTCTCGATTTTCTTGATGCTCAGAAAATTGATTATGAGCTGGAAGGCAACACCATTATGGTTGCCGAGACCGATTACCAAACCATAAAACTACAAATGGCCCGTGATGGTTTCACGCAAGCGCCGAGTTCTGGCACAGATATATTGATGCAAGACATGGGCTTTGGTGTGAGTCAGCGCTTAGAGCGCGAGCGCCTTAAGCATAGTCGTGAACAGCAGCTAGCGCGAACAATCGAAGAGCTACAAGATATTAACCGTGCCAAAGTACTCTTAGCTATACCTAAAGAAAATGTATTTGCCCGTCGCGAGAAGAAGCCTTCGGCTACCGTGGTTATTACTTTAAAGCGTGGTAGAACGCTTGGCGGTGAAGAAGTTGATTCGATTGTAGATATCGTTGCTTCAGCTGTGCAAGGTTTAGAACCCGCACGTGTAACAGTAACAGATCAAAACGGTCGTCTGTTAAATTCAGGTTCGCAGGACTCACTGGCTGCACGCTCGCGTAAAGAATATGAAATTGAGCGCAAGCGTGAACAAGAATATTTAGAAAAAATTGATAGCATCCTTATTCCTGTTGTTGGCCTTGGTAAGTATACCGCACAAGTAGATTTAACCATGGACTTTAGCGCAGTTGAAGAAACGCAGAAACGCTATAACCCTGACTTACCTGCTGTACGTAGCGAAACCACCTTTGAAGAAAGCAACATCGGTGGAATTACCGCAGGTATCCCGGGAGCGCTATCGAACCAACCACCAGTAAATTCAAATATTCCTGAAATAGCAGGTGGCGCTAACGGTCAAGGCTCATCGCCTTCTCGTTCACAAAAAGAAGCCACTCGTAACTATGAATTAGATACAACTATCAGCCACAAGCGTCAGCAAACAGGCGTTATTCGTCGCATCAGCGTTTCAGTGGCAGTAGATTATCTGCCAAAAGCAGATGAAGAAGGCAATATGACAATGGCACCTCGTAGCCAAGAGGCGTTGATGAATATTCGTCGTCTACTTCAAGGTGGTGTGGGTTTTGATATGCAACGTGGTGACGCGCTAGAGGTTGTAACTGTCCCGTTTGTTCGTGAAGATATCATAGAACAAGCTGATCTGCCGCTGTGGGAACAAGATTGGTTTATGAAAACAATCCGTCTTGCGCTTGGTGCCTTGGTTATTATAGTGCTTATACTAGCGGTTGTTCGTCCAATGCTGAAACGTCTGATTGACCCAGATGACACACTAGAAGACTTTGATGAAGATGCGTTAACAACCGGCGTAGACTTAGGTGATAGTACGCTAGATATGTTGAACAACGAATTTGATTCATCAGCAGTTGGCTTCTCATCAGATGGTACTTTACAATTACCAGACTTACACGGCGACGAAGACTTACTGAAAGCAGTAAGAGCGCTTGTAGCCAATGAACCAGAATTATCATCACAAGTTGTGAAAGCGTGGTTAACGGAAGATGAGTAACGAAGAAGAACAAAAACAGCTCCCAGCGGCTTTTGATGTTGAGAAGCTCGACGGGGTTGATAAAGCCGCCATCTTATTGCTGAGCTTAACAGAAGAAGATGCCGCACAAATTTTAAAACATCTTGAGCCAAAGCAAGTACAGAAGGTCGGTATGGCTATGGCAGCCTTAGATGACCTTTCACAAGCTAAGATCAGTGCGGTTCATAACCTATTTATTGAGCAGATCCAAAGCTTCAGTACAATAGGTTTCCAATCTGAAGACTTTATCAAAAAAGCACTTACGGCTGCACTAGGTGAAGATAAAGCGGCAAGCCTAATTGACCAAATTGTCATGGGCTCTGGAGCGAAAGGTCTAGACTCATTGAAATGGATGGACTCAAAGCAAGTTGCCAATATTATTCGTAACGAGCACCCGCAGATCCAAACCATCGTATTAAGTTATTTAGAGCCAGAACAGTCCGCCGAAATTTTGTCGCAATTCCCTGAAAAAGTCCGCCTAGATTTGACTATGCGTATTGCGAACTTAGAAGAAGTTCAGCCAGCCGCACTACAAGAGCTAAACGAGATCATGGAGAAACAGTTCGCAGGTCAAGCCGGTGCGCAGGCTGCGAAAATGGGCGGCTTAAAAGCGGCAGCAGATATCATGAACTACCTAGACACCAATGTTGAAGGTCAGTTAATGGATTCAATCCGTGAGCATGACGAAGAGATGTCACAACAAATTCAAGATCTGATGTTTGTATTTGAGAACCTGATGGATGTTGAAGATCGTGGTATTCAAGCTATTCTGCGTGAAGTACAGCAAGATGTATTGATGAAAGCAATCAAAGGTACTGACGATGCATTGAAAGACAAGATATTAGGTAATATGTCTAAACGTGCAGCAGAGATGATGGCAGATGACCTTGAAGCAATGCCACCAGTGCGTATCAGTGAAGTGGAGGCCGCACAGAAAGAAATCTTATCGACAGCTCGTCGTCTTGCTGATTCAGGTGAGGTTATGCTGGGTGGCGGCGGCGGAGAAGAGTTCTTGTAATCGATGAGTGATAAAAAGTTTTATAAAGGCAGGCCGGTTGAAGGCGAAGCCATTGATGAATTGTTAAAAAGCTGGCCTATTCCGGATGTAAGCGAAGATCTGACCAAGTTCTCAGGCCGGTCTACGGCATTTGGACAACCACTTGAACAAGTTTATCAAAAACAGCAGCATGCGCATGAAGATGAACCTGAAACACAAGAGCCAGAAGAATTCCCTACACTGACGCTTGAAGAGCTTGAGCAGATCCGTCAAGACGCCTATGAAGAAGGCATCAAGCAAGGTCATGAACAAGGTTATATCGAAGGGTTCGATAAAGGCGTCACGGAAGGAAAAGAAGCTGGATATAAAGAAGGTATAGAAATTGGCAAAGAGCAAGGTTTGAACGATGCCAAGCCTTTGGTTGAAGAGAAGTTGCAGTACTTAGGTCAATTAATTGAAGGGATTGCAACGCCTCTAAATAAAATAGATGAAACGGTTGAGAAGCAACTTGTTCACCTTGCCAAATTATTGGCGGAGCAAGTGGTGTTTAAAGAACTGCAAACTCACCCAGAGCTTATTTTAGTGGCACTAAAGAAAGCCATTGATGCTTTACCAATGGGAGAGCAAGCGGTCAAAATTCATTTGAATCCAGAGGACCTAAGTTTAGTAGAAGAAGCTTATGGCGTTGAACACCTTCAACAACAGCACTGGCAACTGGTGGCTGAACCAACACTAGACAGAGGTGGTTGTGAAGTAAAAACAGCCCAGTCTTCAATAGATATGACACTTAAAACACGATTAAACGAAATTATGGAGAAGTTTTTGCATGATAGTGGTATCTAATACCAGAAATTATCATGCATGAGTGTCGAAAGTCCTTTAGCTGAGCGTTTAACACGCTATCAAAAACACATTAAGCCATTTGCTACGCCCGTTGCTGGCAGCTTGACTCGCGTGGTGGGGTTAACCCTCGAAGCGCGAGGGTTGAGTGCACCTGTTGGCAGTCAATGTAAAATCGAAACCATTCGCGGTTTTGTCGACGCCGAAGTGATTGGCTTCAACGGTGATACACTTTATCTCATGCCAAACGATCACATTTCTGGTGTATTACCAGGTGCGCGAGTGATCCCCCAATTAAACGAAACCGGCCTACCAGTTGGCATGTGCTTATTAGGTCGAGTCGTTGATGGCCTTGGAAGACCATTAGATGGTTTAGGTGCTATTGAAGCAGAGCACTATCTTAAGTTTGCTCAAGATCCAATCAATCCACTGGCGAGACGCCCAATCAGTCAACCTATGGATGTGGGTGTGCGCGCAATAAACTCGATCATTACCGTTGGGCAAGGTCAGCGTATGGGTTTATTTGCGGGCAGTGGTGTGGGTAAATCAGTTTTGCTTGGCATGATGACTCGTGGTAGTGAGGCGGATGTCATTGTTGTAGGCTTAGTGGGAGAGCGTGGCCGCGAAGTAAAAGAGTTTATTGATGAAATCTTGGGCCCAGAAGGTAGACGTCGCTCGGTTGTGGTTGCAGCTCCTGCTGATGCTTCTCCTCTGATGCGTTTAAAAGGCTGCGAGAGTGCAGTTACTATAGCAGAGTACTTTCGCGATCAAGGTTTAAATGTCTTATTACTTTTAGATTCAGTGACACGTTATGCTATGGCGCAGCGTGAAATAGCACTTGCAGTCGGTGAGCCGCCAGCCACAAAAGGCTACCCGCCTTCGGTATTTGCAAAACTCCCTGCGCTGGTGGAGCGGGCAGGTAATGGAGGTGAAGGGCAAGGATCTATCACGGCATTCTTCACTGTTTTAAGTGAAGGTGATGACATGCAAGACCCCATCGCCGACTCAGCGCGTGCAATTTTAGATGGACACATTGTTTTATCCCGTGAACTGGCTGACAGCGGCCATTACCCGGCGATAGACATCGAAAAGTCTATTAGTCGTGTTATGCCACAAGTTGTTTCTGAGCCACATATGCAGCAAGCGCGAGTACTAAAACAAGTTTACTCAATGTATCAGCAAAACAAAGACATGATCACATTAGGTGCTTATCAACAGGGAAGCGACCCTATGCTAGATCAAGCCATACAAATGATGCCGCAAGTGAATGGTTTCTTGCAGCAAGGAATGAAAGATGTATTGCGTTATGACGAGTGTTTACAAGGCCTCGCACAGTTACTAGGACAAGGCTAATGGCGAAAAATAAATTAGATTTATTACTCAAACTTGAGACTGATAAAGAAGAGGGGTTACGCATTAATTATGTGCAAGCGCAACAAAACTTTATCAGTAACCAACAAAAGCTCCAGGGCCTAAACGACTTTCGATTGGAGTATAGCCATCAGCTTCACAACAAAGCCAAACAAGGTATGAGCTGTGAAAGCATTAAACAGTACAATTCATTCATTAATAAAATTGAAGAAGCGATAAATCAGCAAGCAACAACGGTGAGAACGGCGAAACAAGTTGAAGAGCAGCGTCGAAAACTTTGGCTAGCTCAACAAGCGAAAACTAAGGCGATTGCAAAGTTAATTGAAAAGAAAGTTATTGAAAAGCAAGCCAAAGAAAATAAAGCTGAACAAAAAATGTTAGACGAGTTCGCCACGAATATATTTATGAGACGTGTTGCAAGCTAGCTTGGCTTAAATATTGCTTGATTCTTACAGATTATAGAATTTAATACTAATGCGGCTTAGTGTTGCCGCTCTAAAAAGGTGTAGATATGCTTAATTTAAAATTAGAAGTGGATCTAAAATTGAGCCAAGCTGAAAAAGCGCGATTTGCCAGCGAAAAAGAGCAAACAGACAAAAGCGCCTTTTATTCAGAGTTAGAGCGTGCTGAAAAGGCATCAACGAGCGTTGATGCAACGAAAGTTATTACTAAAAATAGTGCGAGTGAACAAGATGCTATTGAAATTACCCAAAAGCCAGTGAGTGAGCACAATGAGAAAGTCAGTGATGTAGACAAACTCATGGTGGCAGACTCTAAAAAAGCAGGGGCTTTATCTAATAGTGATCCAGAGCAGAAAGAGTCGAGTGAAACGCCTTTAGTAGAAAACGCTCGCGAAGCGAGTGAACAAGCTGTTGATGATAAGAAAAAAAACTTAGAACAAATAGCTACGACAAAAGGCACTGAGCAAAAAGCAAATATTAGTTTTTATCATGGGCAACAAGATCATGAGCAGGTGAATGCTGAAGGTCAACAAGCGACTAAGCCAGTTACTGATAATAATGCTTTGAATGCGGGTCAAGTCGAACAACCTGAAATTGCCAAGCCAAATAAACAAAATATTAATACACCTAGTCAAACTGGTACGCTTACAAATGCTCAAGTTGAGCCTTCAACCTCTGATAAATTACTTGCTCAGATCCAAGCTTCAACTTCTCAAACTACCGACGTAAAACAGCATCTGGCACCAGTGCCAAAAGCTTTGAAAGACGTGCTATCACAGTTTGATAGCAGTAAAGCGGCTTTGCCTGTAAACACTGAGAAAGAAGCGGATAAAATTTCACCACCAGATTTAGGGCGAGATGAAAATGAAGCGGTAAAAGTAATGTCTGCTAAATCTGAGCTAGTTTCATTACTTGGCGGGCAAACGCAAGTGGATACTATATCAACTAGTGACACTGAGGAAATCAGACCTTCAACGGCATTATCAAGCAAGCCAATTGAAGAAAATCAAATGCCATCTAAAGATGGCAAGCCGCAGGCTTTTAATGGGCAAGCACAGACTCAATCTCAATCTATTGTTCTGTCAGGTAATGTTGACGAGGGGCTTACGGAGTCAGTTAATAATCAGGCTAGTAAAAGCGAAAAGCTAATTAGCAATGTAGCAGTGGAGCAAACTTCACCTAAATCAAGCGAAAAACCATCATCTATGCTAATGAATGAGGTGCAACCAGATGCTGATGTTAACCAAGCGTCAGATTTAAATGCGATTAAAAAATCTGATACTGATATTAATCAGGTGTCAGATTTAAATGCGATTAAAAAATCTGATACTAATGTCATTCAGAAATCAAATGAACAAAATAATAAATCACCGCAAATACACGCTGATAAAAGGGTAGATACATTAACAACTGACTTTAAGCAATCAGTAAAAGAACCCACAGCAGATAATGTTTCTATTTCTAATGAAGCAAAAGTAGTGACACATCTAGATAAGGTAACCGAACGCCAAGAAGGCAGTAACCGAGTTACAGATAAAGTGGTACATTTGGCAGATAAAACGCCTGTCAATCCAAGCACTTTAGAGCAGCAAATAAAGTCACTTCCAAATCAAGATAAACTTGCATTACAACAATCATTGCAACAGGCCGTTGATAGTGGAAAGCTAGATGACGTGCAGTTGGAACGTGCTGAACAGACTCTATCAATACTTAAATCAAGTAATGATATGCAGAGTCAAGATAGTAAAAAAACAGATCAGAAAGTTGTCAATGTTATGGGGGGCACTGCAACTCAGACTAAAGGCAGTGCAGATTTAGCAAATTACAACAGCACAAAAGTAACGACTCAAAGTTTATCTGAGACAGCTCAAGCATCTGTAGAACAAACAAAGAATGAGCGAGTTTCAATGGCTGATTTATCAGATGTAACGCAGGCCAACAATGAGCAGTTTGCAAAGCAAGGCCGCAAAGCTGAGATGAGCCCGAAAACAGAGAATATTTTTAAGTCAATAATACAGCAGACATCATTAGCGAATGTGCAATCAACACACGACTTAGATATTTCTCAATCAGTTCAGCAGTTTGATAATGTATTGCAAAATGCGCAAACGCAGCAAAGTGCATCAGTCACTCAAAAAGCAAGTACTGACCCAAATATTGCTCAAACTTTTAACTTGCAGAAAAATGATGCGGTAAAAGCATTACATGACAAAGTGAATGCAATGCTGAACATTAATAATAAAGAAGCGGAAATTCGACTCGATCCGCCAGAGCTAGGCAGTATGCAAATTCGCATTCGTAGCGAAGCGGAGCAAGCACAGGTGAACTTTGTTGTACAAAATCAGCAAGCAAAAGAGGCATTAGAGCAATCTATGCCTAAACTTAAAGAAATGCTCGCTGAACAAGGTATCCAACTAGGAGAGAGTAATATTCAACAGGATTCCGGTTCAAGTTCTGAGCAAGGTACTGATGAAGCTCAAGAACTTGGCAATTCAAAGCTTGCTAATCAGGAATCACAAGCGCAAAATAGCCAACAAACTAGAACAAATTCATCAAGCAGTGAGTCTGGCATAGATTACTACGCTTAACAGCTGCTAATATTGATTAGATTAGAATAAAATTTGAAGGCTAGGCATGGCAGAAGAAACTGATTTAGAAATTGAAGAGTCGGGTGGCGGCAAGAAAAAGCTCATTATTATCATTGCTGCGGCTGTAGTTTTAATTGCAGGTGCTGTTGGGGCTTTTTTATTTTTATCAGGTGATGAAGAGCCGGCTGAGACTTTAGCGGAAGAAACGGTTGCCACAGAGGCTGCTTCTGAATCTTCAGGTGCAGAGCTTGGCAGTGCATTATACGTGGCGATGCCAAGACCTTTTGTATTCAATGTGCCAGGCGCAAGCCGAGATCGAATTGTACAAATTAAGGTGCAACTTCTTGTGCGCGGTGACGTCAATGAAGAAGTTGCTAAGAAACATATTCCACTAATTGAAAGTACATTATTAGGCGTTCTTTCAACCACGACCGCTGACGAGTTAAGTACGTCAGCGGGTAAAGAAACTATCCGTCTAACCGCGTTAGATAAAGTGCAGGCCGCGATGGAAGCCGTTGAAGGCAGTAAAGTGATCGAACGTGTGTTATTCACCGGCTTTGTAATGCAGTAGCGAGGGTTAAGTGAGCGATTTATTATCCCAAGACGAAATTGATGCGCTCTTACACGGTGTTGATGAAGTCGAAGAAGACGAGGTAGTCGAAGAAGGCGGTGAGTCCTCAGCTGGTGCACTACAGTATGACTTTTCTTCTCAAGATCGTATTGTTCGTGGTCGTATGCCGACCCTTGAAATCGTTAACGAACGATTTGCAAGGCATATGCGGATCAGCCTGTTTAATATGATGCGTCGTACAGCCGAAGTATCTATTAATGGCGTACAAATGCTCAAGTTTGGTGAGTATATACATACCTTGTTTGTTCCAACCAGCCTCAATATGGTGAGGTTTAGACCTTTAAAAGGTACTGGCTTGATCACCATGGAAGCGCGCCTAGTATTTATTTTAGTAGATAATTTCTTTGGTGGTGATGGCCGTTACCATGCAAAAATTGAAGGCCGAGAATTCACTCCAACTGAGCGTCGTATCGTACAGATGCTGCTTAAAATCATCTTCGAGGACTACAAAGAAGCTTGGGCGCCTGTAATGGATGTGTCTTTTGAGTACTTAGACTCAGAAGTAAACCCAGCGATGGCTAATATTGTAAGCCCAACTGAAGTGGTTGTTATTAGCTCATTCCATATAGAGCTTGATGGCGGCGGCGGGGATTTTCATATCTCACTACCTTACTCAATGCTTGAACCTATTCGAGAGCTGTTAGATGCCGGTGTGCAATCTGATACAGAAGATACGGATTTGCGTTGGAGTAAAGCGTTGCGTGATGAAATCATGGATGTTGAAGTTGAGTTATCTACGCAACTGTTAGAAATAGATTTATCATTAGAGCAGGTTATGGGGCTTAAAGCTGGTGATGTTATCCCAGTTGAGATGCCAGAACATATAACTGTTTTTGTTGAAGATTTACCAACGTTTAGAGCGAAAATGGGCCGTTCTAGAGATAATGTTGCACTACAAATTAGTGAAAAAATTAAACGCCCTGAATCTGTTAAGTCTGAGCTTCATGTTTTCACAAAAGGCGGGAAAAAGCTCGATTCTGACGCTGAGCTGGCAGAGCTAGAGGAAGATCTACACCTATCAGAAGGTGTGGATTTAGATTGGTAAGGTTAACTATTAGGTTTTAAGTTATGAGCGATGATCAAGATACTATGGATGAATGGGCTGCGGCCCTAGCTGAAGCAGAAGGTGCCGATGATGGCGGCGATGTTTCGGTTGCCGAGCTCGATGAGTTACAGGATTCGTCTCAAAGTTTATCGGCAGAAGAAAAGCGTAAGCTTGATACTATTTTAGATATCCCAGTCACCATTTCGATGGAAGTGGGTCGTTCTAAGATTAATATTCGTAATTTACTTCAGCTTAACCAAGGCTCAGTTGTTGAGCTTGATAGAGTTGCGGGTGAGCCTCTAGATGTGCTTGTTAATGGAACGCTTATCGCCCACGGAGAAGTCGTTGTTGTAAACGATAAGTTTGGTATTCGTCTTACAGACGTTATCAGTCAAGTTGAGCGAATTAAGAAGCTACGATGAGAAAGGGGTTGCTTCCGGTTGCAGGGTTTTCCACTCCGGCACTTGCTGGGTCAAGTAATATTGGTCTGAGTAGCGATTTAGTATCAATGAGCCTATCACTTTTTTTGGTGTTAGGCTTAATTGTTGGTATGGCGGTACTTTTAAAAAGGCTTAATCCTAGTCTAGGTAATAGCCCCGACTTTAAAGTTGTAAGAAGCTTTCCTTTGGGTAACAGAGAACGTTTGATGGTGATTGAGCTTGATGGCAAGCACCACCTCCTTGGGGTCACTTCTCAAAACATTAATTATTTGTATCAGCTCGAAACTCCCTTGAGTGACCAAAATACCCCTGCTTTTGCAAAAGAGTTAAGCCGCTTTATGATGCCGGCCAATAAGAAGAACAAAACAGATGATTAAGTTAAGTGTAGGCATATTATTTCTGCTACTAGCTCCTTTTGCTGGTGCAGAAGGAATAGAAGCGCTGAGTGTTACGACGAATCCAGATGGTTCCCAAGAGTATTCTGTAACACTGCAAGTTTTAGCTTTAATGACAGCCCTGAGCTTTATACCTGCAGCAGTCATTATGATGACCTCTTTTACACGCATTATTGTTGTGCTAGCTATACTTCGACAAGCAATCGGTTTACAGCAATCACCTTCTAATCAGATTTTGCTAGGGATGTCGTTATTTTTGACTTTCTTCATTATGGCGCCCATATTTTCGCAAATTAATGAAAGGGCGGTTCAGCCATATCTCAATGAAGAACTCACATCAATCCAAGCACTAGAACAAGCGAAAGAACCGATAAAAGCATTTATGTTATCGCAGACAAGAATAAAAGATCTTGAAACCTTTGCGAAAATTGCTGGCTATGACCAACTTGATAGCCCGGAAGACACTCCCTTTGTAGTAATTATTCCGGCATTCGTTACCAGTGAATTACAAACCGCATTTATCATTGGTTTTATGTTTTTTATTCCATTTTTAATTGTTGACCTAGTCGTTGCCAGTGTTTTGATGGCTATGGGTATGATGATGTTATCGCCAATGATTGTTGCGTTGCCATTTAAGATTATGCTATTTGTTCTTGTTGATGGCTGGGGGTTAGTTATGGGGACGCTTGCTCGAAGTTTTGGCTTAGGAGTCTGATATGGAACCGGAAGTTTTTGTCGACATATTAAGTGATGCATTATTTGTGGTTATAAAGCTTGTCTCAGCGATTGTTGTACCAGGTCTATTAATCGGTCTTGTAGTGGCTGTCTTCCAGGCTGCGACATCAATAAACGAACAAACACTTAGCTTTTTACCTCGTCTTATCATTACAATCCTTGCTTTGATCATTGGTGGTCATTGGATCACGCAGATACTAATGGATTACTTCCAAGGGTTGATTATGCAAATCCCTGAAATAGCAGGGTAATAATGGAGTTTCCTTTTGCTGTTGTTATCCAATGGCTAAGCGACTTTATCCTGCCGCTCGTTCGAGTCACCAGTATGATGATGATAATGGCTGGTTTGGGCGCAAAAAGTGTACCTTCACGCATTAAGTTAGCACTGTGTGTCGTGATCACCTTTGCCGCAATGCCTATGTTGCCTAAATCTCAATTTACTGATCTTTTTTCTTTTGCCATGGTGTTAGTCGTAATTGAAGAGATGATCATAGGCTTTGCAATTGGCTTTGCTTCGATATTACTCTTGAATACGTTCATCGTAGCAGGTCAAATTCTCGCAATGCAAACAGGCCTCGGTTTTGCATCAGTTGTTGACCCTGCTAACGGATTAAGTGTGCCAGCAGTAGGTCAGTTTTACTTGATCCTTTCAACGTTGTTATTTTTTGTTTTTAACGGTCACTTGATGATGATCCAAATGGTGCTTTATAGTTTTGAAAGTATTCCTATTGGACAATTTACATGGTCAGTAGATAACTATTGGCAAATTGTAAATTGGGGGGGCTGGATGTTTGCGACAGCACTTGCGCTTTCTTTAGCCCCTTTGACCGCCATGCTGGTAATTAATTTATCATTTGGGATCATGACGAGAGCTGCGCCTCAGATGAATATTTTTTCAGTGGGTTTTGCATTTACTTTGGTTGCTGGATTAGTGATTATATGGGCTACTCTAGGTAACTTCATTGTGCAGTATGAATATCAGTGGCTTAAAATGACAGAGCTACTTTGTAATTTAATTGGGTGCACGGTGTAAAATATGGCTGAAGATTCAGGTCAAGAAAGGACCGAAGAACCCACCGACAAAAAAATAGATGAATCCCGTAAAAAAGGGCAAGTTGCCCGTTCCAAGGAATTAGGTACTACCTTTGTATTGATATTCTCAGCGGTTGCATTACTAATGTATGGCCCCGCTATCGCGAAAGGCTTATATAACATTATGGGCCGAGGCCTCTCGTTAAATCGCAATGAAACATACGATACAACAAAAATGTTCTCGGTCTGGGGAGAGATGCTTTCTGAATTATTTTTTCCAATGGCGATGTTTGTTTTTATCATCGCCATCGCGGGTATTGTTGGCAATACCATATTAGGTGGGTTTAATTTCAGTTGGCAGGCTGCAGCACCTAAGGCAAGTAAAATGTCGCCTATGAAAGGTGTTAAGCGTATGTTTGGACCTCAAGCCGCCGTCGAATTGGTGAAGTCTGTATTGAAGTTTGTTTTAGTTGCTGGCTTTGCAATCCTGCTCATCCAAATATTCTTCTACGAAATACTTCATTTAAGTATTGAGCAGGTCCCGAGTTCTATTATCCATGCGCTAGAGATATTGGCTTGGATGTTTTTAGCATTGAGCTGTACGATGATCATTATTTCAGCCATTGATGCACCATATCAAAGTTACAATCATCACAAGCAATTGAAAATGACTTTGCAAGAAGTGAAAGATGAATACAAAAACTCTGAAGGTGACCCCCAAATAAAGGCTCGTATTAGAAGAACACAACGAGAAATGTCACAAAGGCGTATGATGCAGGACGTGCCAGATGCTGATGTTATTGTAACTAACCCAACCCATTATTCAGTTGCACTTAAATACGATACTGAAAAAGCGGGCGCCCCAATTGTGCTCGCTAAAGGTGTTGATGAATTAGCAATGCAAATCCGAAAAATAGCAAAAGGTAATGAGGTTCCTATCGTTGAGTCGCCAGTCTTAACGCGTTCACTTTACCACACAACAGAAGTGGGTGATCAGATCCCTGATCAGCTTTTTACAGCTGTTGCACAAGTATTAGCCTATGTATTTCAGTTAAAACGTTATCAAAAGGGTCGTGGTAGAAGACCAACCAAGCTCAGTAATAATTTGCCTATTCCTGATGATGTAAAACATTAAACACTGCAACTTTATTGGCTCACTAATTGCTTTATTAGACCAGTGTCAATATTTTGTAGTTGTTAAGTTATGGATTTTAAAGCGGTTTTACAGAGTCTCAATGAAAATAAAAAAGACTATGCTAAAGGGGTCGGAACACCATTATTAGTGCTTGCGGCTCTAGGCATGGTAATCTTGCCTTTACCTCCATTTCTTTTAGACATCTTATTCTCTTTTAATATCGCTTTGGCATTGGTGGTATTACTTGTCACTGTTTACACCATGAAACCACTAGAGTTTGGCATGTTTCCAGCGGTTCTGCTGATTGCAACCATCATGCGATTAGCGCTTAATGTGGCTAGTACTCGTGTTGTATTATTAGAAGGCCACAATGGCGGAGATGCAGCTGGTAAGGTTATTGAGGCATTCGGCTCAGTGGTCATTGGCGGTAACTATGCTGTAGGTTTAGTTGTTTTCTTAATCTTGATTATCATCAATTTTGTGGTTATTACCAAAGGTGCTGGTCGTATCTCAGAGGTATCTGCGCGTTTCACATTAGATGCTATGCCTGGTAAGCAAATGGCTATCGATGCCGACTTAAATGCTGGTTTTATCAGCGCAGATGAAGCACGTAAACGTCGTGATGAAGTAACACGTGAAGCAGACTTTTATGGCTCAATGGATGGTGCTAGTAAATTCGTTAAAGGTGATGCTATAGCTGGTATTGTGATTTTAGCTATCAACATCATTGGTGGTTTATTTGTTGGTATGATCCAACATGACTTATCGTTTTCAAGAGCCATGGAAGTATACACCTTACTGACCATTGGTGATGGCTTGGTTGCACAGCTTCCTTCTCTTTTACTTTCAATTGGTACTGCAATTGTAGTCACTCGTCAAAACGAGTCTCATAACATGGGTGAGCAGTTTAAAACTCAACTAGGAAACGAGAAATCTCTCTATATTGCTGCGGGTATCTTAATCACGATGGGCTTAGTGCCTGGTATGCCGCATATTGCATTTTTAAGCTTAGGTGCACTGCTTGGTTATTTGGCTTATTACACTCAACAACAAAAAGCAAAAGCTGCAGAGCAAGAAGCGCAACAACAGTCCGCAGGTGGCGATATTGCAAATAAGCCTCAAGAGCAAAAAGAGCTTGGCTGGGACGATGTTCAACCAGTCGATGTGATTGGTCTAGAAGTTGGTTACCGTTTAATTCCACTTGTAGATCAGGCGCAAGGTGGTGAATTACTAAGTCGTATCAAAGGTGTTCGTAAGAAGCTTTCTCAAGAACTAGGCTTTTTGGTTCCACCTGTACATATTCGAGATAATTTAGAACTAGATCCAAATGAATACAGTATCACTTTGATGGGGGTTGGCTCAGGTAATGGTGAATTAAAACATGGTGATGAATTAGCTATAAATCCAGGTCAAGTATTTGGTCCAATCAATGGCGTAGCAACCACAGATCCAGCTTTTGGCTTAGAGGCGGTTTGGATTAAACCGGAACAAAAAGATGAAGCGCATTCATTAGGTTACACTGTTGTAGATGCAGCAACCGTAGTCGCAACTCATATTAGTCAATTACTTACAAACAATGCATCATTGTTATTAGGGCATGAAGAAGTACAAAATTTATTAGATATGCTTGCTAAGTCACACCCTCGTTTAGTAGAAGGCTTAGTACCAGATATTCTTCCGCTAACTACAGTTGTTAAAGTGCTGCAAAACTTACTGAATGAAGGTGTTGCAATTCGTGATATGCGCTCGATTGTTCAGACTCTTGTTGAGTATGGCCCGCGTAGTCAAGACCCAGATGTATTAACCTCTGCAGTGAGAATTTCACTGCGTAGATTAATCGTTCAAGACGCTGTCGGCGGTGCCGACGAAATCCCTGTCATAACATTGGCACCTGAGTTGGAACAGATGTTGCATCAGTCACTTCAGAACGCGGGTGATGAAGGGGCTGGAATAGAGCCAGGCCTTGCGGAGCGACTTCAAACATCATTAAGAGAAGCGCACCAAACGCAAGAAATGCTAGGCGACCCATCCATCCTTCTAACCTCAGGTATGTTAAGAAGTGTGCTTTCAAGATTTGTTAAACATACGATCCCAGGTCTTCGAGTGATGTCATATCAAGAAGTACCAGATGAAAGACAAATCAAAATTGTAAGCTCAGTTGGACAATAGATAGGAATTAAGGGGTTGTAACATGAAAATTAAACGTTTTTTTGCCAAAGATATGCGCACAGCACTGAAAGAAGTAAAAGAAGAGCTTGGCGCTGATGCTGTGATTATGTCAAACAAGAAACTGGCAGATGGTGTAGAAATTGTTGCAGCCGTGGATAATGACAGAGCGCCAGAAACACCCGTTGAGGCGCCACAAGTTAATCCAGCACCAGCGCAACCTCGAGCAGTGCAATCTCGTATTGTTCGCCCAGACCCTCAGCGTGCAAAACCAGAGCCTCAAGCTCAAGTAGCAGATAGTTTACAGGCTTTATTAGACAGACAAGCTCCAAAGCCTCGTTCGCCTGAGCTTGCATCTATGTTCTCTCAATCAGGCATTAATACCGAAGAAGTATTTAAACCTCGTCAAGCGACTGAAGAGCGTTATGAGCGTCCAACCTCAACACAAAACTTCAGAGCTGAACCAAATCTTAAAACTCAACAGCAAGGGCAATCATGGAACTTTGATGATGACCTTGATACAGGGTTTGCGGATGATTTTGAACCTGCGCCAAAAAAAGTCGATGAAATGGCAACCATGAGAGAAGAAATGAATGCCATCCGTCAATTACTTGAACACCAAGTATCAGGCTTAATGAAGCAAGAAATGGAAAGAAGAGACCCGACTAGGGCTTGCTTAGTTGATCGTTTACAAGGCATGGGTGTCGATAAAGAAGTAGCTGAACAAATGGCTTGTTTCATCCCTGATGACGTTTCTCGTAAAGAAGCATGGAATTCATTGCTTGAAATGGTGGCAAATCAAATGCACACAACTAATAACGATATTCTTCGCCAAGGTGGTGTATATGCATTAGTAGGTCCAACAGGTGTAGGTAAAACAACGACAGTCGCTAAACTTGCTGCATTAGGCGCGCAGAAATACGGTGCAGACAAAGTTGCGTTAATCACAACTGATACTTATAGAATTGGTGCTTATGAGCAACTGGCAACTTACGGCAGAATTATTGGTTGTCCAGTCAAACAAGTAAAAGATGCCAATGAATTAGCAGAAGTTTTATATCATTTACGCAATAAGCGTCTAGTATTAATAGATACTGCGGGTATGAGTCAAAGAGATATCCGTTTAACAGAACAACTTAATACGTTAATGAGAAGCTCTAGAGTCGATATTAGAAGTTATTTGGTTTTAAGTGCAACATCGCAAATGCATGTACTGCAAGAAGCGGTTCGTCACTTCCAAAAAGTGAATTTAAGTGGTTGTATTTTTACAAAACTTGATGAATGTCTAAGTTTAGGCGAGATTATTAGTATTGCGATTCAAAATCGCTTGCCAATAGGGTATCTTACTAACGGTCAACGAGTGCCAGAAGACATTCGTGTAGCAAATGCTCATAAAATGGTCAAAAAGGCTGAGCAATTGTATTTAAAGAGAAGAAAAGCACAACATTCGCGACGTGTACCTGTAGCGTCTCAGACAGTAGGAATGTATGATTAACACAGTATTAGATCAAGCAAGTGGCCTGCGTAGAATGAATCAAAATGGCAACCATGGCGTAAAAGTAATTGCAGTAACGGGTGGTAAAGGAGGGGTTGGTAAAACCAATGTCTCATTAAATACGGCTATTGCACTTGGTCAGCAAGGAAACAGAGTACTCGTCTTAGATGCCGACTTAGGTTTGGCTAATTGTGACGTGATGCTTGGTTTAAGAGTAGAAAAGAACTTATCTCATGTTCTGTCGGGTGAATGTGAGTTAGATGAAATCTTAGTTGAAGGACCTGCAGGTATCAAAATTGTACCGGCTACCTCAGGTTCACAAAATATGGTTGAGTTGACTCCTGCAGAGCATGCAGGTCTCATTCGTGCCTTCAGTGAATTAAACACAGAATTTGATATTTTAATTGTCGATACCGCTGCGGGTATTTCTGACATGGTGCTTAGTTTTTCTCGTGCAGCCCAAGATGTGATGGTGGTTGTATGTGATGAGCCTACTTCAATTACTGATGCGTACGCACTTATTAAGGTTCTCAGTCGTGAGCATGGTGTTTATCGTTTTAAAATTGTTGCTAACATGGTTCGAAGTTTGCGCGAAGGACAGGAGCTTTTTGCTAAACTTTCTAAAGTTACAGACAGATTTTTAGATGTTGCACTAGAATTAGTTGCGACCATTCCGTTTGATGAAAATATGCGTAAGTCTTCTCGCCGTCAAAAAACCATTGTTGAACTATTTCCAAATTCTCCGGCAGCGGTTGCATTTAGAGGGTTAGCGAGTAAAGCAGTTAAATGGCCAATACCACATCAACCTTCTGGTCATTTAGAGTTTTTTATTGAACAGCTAGTCAACGGATAACTATGTCGTCATCGATGGGTAAAGCGATGGGCTATCAAACTACAGACAACCTCAACAGAGTGATAGAGCGTCATACCGGTCTTGTCAAAAAAGTGGCGTGCCATTTGTTGGCTCGCTTACCTGCAAATATTCAGTTAGACGATCTTGTACAATCAGGCATGATAGGCTTGATTGAAGCCAGTAAAAACTTTGACGCAAGTAAAGGCGCAAGCTTTGAAACTTTTGCTGGGATCAGAATTCGAGGCGCAATGCTAGATGAAATTCGTCGTGGAGACTGGGCACCAAGAAGCGTTCATAAAAATAGTCGTATGGTCGCTGAGGCCATCGCTAATCTAGAAAGCGCCCTAGGTCGAGAACCTAAAGACACTGAAATCGCTGAAAAACTTGATATTCCTCTAGATGAGTACCATCATATTCTACATGATGTGAATGCAAGTAAAATCATTGGAATTGAAGACTTAGGCGTTGATGAAGACGTAATCACTCCAGTTAACAATGATTTAGCGCTAGACAAACCGTTCAATAACGTTAAAAATGAGCGCTTTAACGAATCGTTGCTCACGGCGATTCAATCGTTACCAGAAAGAGACGCACTTGTCTTATCTCTTTACTATAACGATGAAATGAATTTAAAAGAAATAGGGCAAATACTCGACGTAAGTGAATCTCGAGTCAGCCAAATTCATGGGCAGGCAATGATCAGGCTTAGGGCTAAGATCAATGACTGGGTCAATTAGAGTAATAATAATAGGTTCAAACCTCACTGGAGGATGTTTTGGATAAAAACATGAAAATTCTTGTGGTTGATGATTTTTCTACAATGAGAAGAATAATCAAAAACCTGCTTAGAGATTTAGGTTTTACAAACGTACAAGAAGCAGACGATGGCAGTACAGCTCTTCCTATGCTTCAAAACCAAGAATTTGACTTCGTAGTCACGGACTGGAATATGCCAGGCATGCAAGGTATCGATCTTCTCCGTGCTATTCGTGCAGATGACAGCCTTAAGCATATACCTGTACTTATGGTGACAGCTGAAGCGAAAAAAGAGCAAATTGTTGCTGCGGCGCAAGCTGGTGTAAATGGTTATATTGTAAAACCATTCACTGCTGGAACACTTAAAACAAAACTAGAAAAAGTGTTTGAACGTTTAGGTTAAATAACTGAGAAGGAGAGGCGGATGTCAGCACCTTCTGTGCCTCAAATAACACTTGAGCAAGCTAAGCAACTGGTGGCTTATCTTGAGCAAGGCGAGCAAGATAAAGCAGATAAATTAATCATGGAGGCTGCAAGTAAAGAGCAATCTGAACTTTTTGCTGAAGTGGGTAAATTGACTCGTCAACTACATGAGTCATTGAAAAATTTTGAGCTTGATACTCGTATTTCTGATTTGACGACAGAAGCCTTACCGGATGCTAAAGAACGTTTGAATTACGTCATGGAAATGACAGAAAACGCAGCCAATAAAACGATGGACGCAGTTGAAGCAAGTTTGCCTCTCGCGCAGCAGCTCGCAGACGATTTATCTGATATAAAACCAACTTGGGATCGACTGATGAGACGTGATATCCAGCTTGGTGAATTCAAATCTCTTTGTCATGATTTAGATAAGTTTATGCAAGGCTCTCAAGCAACAACAGATGAACTTCAGGGGCATATGACAAATGTTTTAATGGCTCAAGATTATCAAGACTTAACTGGTCAGGTCATTCGACGTGTTATCGAATTAGTTAGAGAAGTAGAAGACAGCTTAATCCACTTACTAACTGTATTTGGTACAGCTGAAGAACCTCAATCAAAACAAAAAGAAAACATTGAAGAGGTTCAGATTGCTGAAATGGATCCTGTAGAGATATCCGGACCTGAAGGTCCGATAATGAATGCAGAATCTAGAGAAGATGTCGTATCTAATCAAGATGAGGTCGACGATTTATTGTCGAGCTTAGGCTTCTAATAGGAGAGTGTGTACATGAGCTTTGAAGTCGATGAAGATATATTGCAAGACTTTCTTGTTGAAGCTGGTGAAATATTAGAGTTGTTATCTGAGCAGCTTGTTGAGCTAGAAAATAATCCTGAAGATAAAGAATTATTAAATGCAATCTTTAGAGGGTTTCACACCGTAAAGGGGGGGGCCGGCTTTTTAAGTATGACTGAGCTTGTTGACGCATGTCATGGTGCAGAAAACGTCTTCGACGTGTTAAGACAAGGTCAACGCTCTGTTTCTCCTGAATTGATGGATGTCATTCTTCAGTCCTTAGACACCATCAATGAAATGTTCGCGCACATTCAAAATCGTGAACAACCAGATCCAGCCGATCCTGCTTTACTTGAAACACTTCACCAGTTGAGTAAGCCTGAATCTGAAGATGAGCAAATCTCCATTCCAAGTTCAGAACCTGAACCTGTTGTTGAAGAGACACCACAAGTTGATTTATCTGCTGATGATATTCTTTTTGATATTGATACCGATGATGTAGTTGGTGAAACTACTTCAGAAAGTATTGATGAAATAACAGAAGACGAATTTGAAAGTTTGCTCGACGAGCTGCATGGTGCAGGTAAAGGTCCTGCGATTGAACAACCTTCTTCATCGCCATCTAGTATTGAAGATGGAGACATAACCGATGATGAGTTTGACAGTTTATTAGATGAACTCCATGGTGTGGGCAGTTTCGGCGCTATTGATACGCCTTCTCAGGCAAAAGCGGAAACGACTCAGGCTGCTGCTCCTTCACAACCTTCCTCAGCATCAAGCGATGATGAAATCAATGATGAAGAGTTCGAAGCGCTATTAGATGAACTTCATGGTAAGGGTGGTGCTCCAAAGTCATTAGAACCCGCAGAACCCGAAAAAGCAGCTCCAAGCCCACAACCAAAGAAACCAGAGCCTGTTACTGCGAAACCTGTAGCTAAGCCAAAACCTGCGCCTCAGCCAGCTAAATCTGCTCCAAAACCAGCACCAGCTGCAAAAGCCCAAGGCGCGCCAGCTTCAGCCAAAAAACCGCCAGCACCTCAAGCTGAGACGACAGTTCGTGTTGACACTAAACGTCTAGATCAAATTATGAACATGGTGGGTGAACTGGTATTAGTGAGAAACCGTCTCGTTAGTTTGGCAAATAATTCTAGCAGTGAAGCTATGGGTAAGGCGATATCTAACCTTGACGTGGTTACCGCGGATCTACAAGGTGCGGTAATGAAAACACGAATGCAGCCAATTAAGAAAGTATTTGGCCGATTCCCTCGTGTTGTTAGAGACTTAGCACGTAGTTTAAAGAAAGATATTAATCTTATTCTTGAAGGTGAAGAGACCGATTTAGATAAAAACTTAGTAGAAGCGCTTGCAGATCCGCTTGTTCACTTGGTTAGAAACTCAGTTGACCATGGTATTGAGATGCCAGATGTTCGTGAGGCATCAGGTAAACCTCGTACAGGTACAGTTACGCTCTCAGCTTCTCAAGAAGGTGACCATATTCTGTTGACCATTAAAGATGATGGCGCAGGTATGGATGCTGAAAAACTGAAAAAGATTGCGATTAATAAAGGCGTAATTGATTCAGACCAAGCAAGTCGATTGTCTGACACTGAAGCTTACAACTTGATTTTTGCACCAGGCTTCTCAACAAAAGAAGAAATTTCAGATATTTCAGGCCGCGGTGTTGGGATGGACGTTGTTAAAACGAAAATTACTCAACTTAACGGCTCTGTTAATATTCAATCAGAGCTCGGTGTGGGCACTATCCTTGAGATAAAAGTTCCATTAACACTGGCTATTTTACCAACCTTAATGGTAGTTGTTGGCGAACAAACATTTGCTTTACCTCTCGCAGGTGTGAGTGAAATCTTCCACCTAGATCTCACAAAAACGAATGTGGTAGATGGCCAGTTAACGATTATTGTGCGGGAAAAAGCAATTCCTTTATTCTATTTAGAACATTGGCTTGTTAAGGGCGCAGATAGATCAACGAAGAAAGCTGAAGGACATGTTGTTATAGTGCAAATAGGTACTCAACAGGTTGGCTTTGTGGTTGATTCTCTTATCGGCCAAGAAGAAGTTGTAATAAAGCCATTAGATGCACTATTGCAAGGTACACCTGGTATGGCTGGTGCAACAATCACTTCTGATGGTGGCATAGCATTAATCTTAGATGTACCAAATATGCTAAAACACTATGCAGGTAAATAACCTTAAATAGCAAAACAGTGTAAAGTGGTGCGAATGCACCACTTTTCGTTCTTAAGAATTCATAGAGTATGCCAATGGCAGTAAAAGTTTTAGTTGTAGATGATTCAAGCTTTTTTAGGCGTCGAGTCAGCGAAATTTTAGAGCAAGATAGTGATATTAAGGTAATTGACTTTGCTGTTAATGGACAAGAAGCTGTTGAAAAGGCGGCATCATTACGTCCAGATGTTATTACTATGGATGTAGAAATGCCTATTTTAGACGGAATTAGCGCCGTTAAAAAAATAATGCAGGCTAACCCTACTCCAATTTTAATGTTTTCATCATTAACTCGTGAAGGGGCAAGTGCTACACTAGATGCGCTTGATGCAGGTGCATTAGACTTTTTGCCTAAAAAGTTTGAAGATATAGCCCGTAATAGCGAAGAAGCAATTAAGTCACTACAAAACAAAGTAAAAGAAATTGGACGCAGAAGGTTGCCGCGTTCTGTGAGCAGTTATTCAAGGCCATCGGTTACAAAGGCGCCAACACCTCAAGTTTCTATTTCACCAAGACCTTCGACGTCAACACGAACATCGAATGTTGCCCAACCAGATAGAAGCTTTCAAAGAGCAGCTGTTCAGCCAGCATCAAACTCAGCAACGACAGCTAAACAGTTCAAAGCTTCTGGAAAGCAATACAAAATATTGGCAATAGGGACTTCAACAGGTGGGCCAGTTGCACTGCAAACCATTCTGACGCAGCTACCTGCTAACTTTCCTCACCCGATATTGTTGATTCAACATATGCCTGCCGCTTTTACACCTGCTTTTGCAACTAGGTTAAATAGCTTGTGTAAGATTAAAGTCAAAGAAGCAGAGCATGGTGATAAATTACAACCGGGTGTGGCATATTTAGCGCCGGGTGGAAAGCAAATGTTGGTTGAGTCTAAAGGTGCAATGAAAACACTACGTGTCTTTGAAGATGACAGCCCACGGGTAACGTACAAACCATGTGTTGATGTCACCTTTGCAAGTGCAGCAAAAGCTTATCAAGCTGATGTCCTCGCGATAGTTTTAACTGGAATGGGTGCTGATGGTCGAGACGGCGCACGGCTACTCAAACAGTCAGGTGCAACAATCTGGGCTCAGGATGAGCAGACTTGCGTGGTTTACGGAATGCCTCAAGCTGTTACAAATGCAGGGCTATCCTCTGAAAGCTTGGCTTTACCTGACGTCGCAACAAGAATAAACAAAGAAATAGGTTGCTAATCTATTTGTTCAAGCACTAGGAAGTAATTGTTTCGTGAAGATCTGGACTGTAGCAAATCAAAAGGGAGGCGTTGGTAAAACAACGTCTACTGTGAGTCTTGGTGGTATTCTTGCCAAGCAAGGCAAGAGAGTGTTATTGATAGATACTGATCCTCACGCATCTTTAACGTATTACTTTGGTATTGACTCTGAAGAGTTAGAAGTCAGTGTTTATGACATATTTGCTCGGGGAACATCAATGGAGAGTGAGGAAATCCTCCAAGCTTTATGTCCCTCAACCATTGAGAACCTTGATATATTGCCAGCAACTATGGCGATTGCGACGCTAGATAGAAGTATGGGTAATCGCAATGGTATGGGCTTAATCCTGAAAAAAACACTGGCGAAAATAAGCGAACATTACGACTATGCGATTCTTGATTGTCCACCTGTATTAGGCGTGTTAATGGTAAATGCACTCGCAGCCAGTGAACGTGTGCTGATCCCAGTGCAAACTGAGTTCCTAGCGCTTAAAGGTTTAGACCGTATGATGCGTACTATGGAATTAATGCAAAGCTCTCAAGCAAAACAATATAATTACACCATCGTGCCAACCATGTATGATAAGCGAACTAAAGCATCGTTAGAGGCATACAAAACATTGCTTGCCAATTACGAAGGGTCCGTCTGGCCCGGTGTTATTCCGGTTGACACAAAATTTAGAGATGCCAGTTTGGCACAGCAAGCGCCAGTAGAGTTTTGTCCAAAATCTAGAGGTGTCTTTGCGTATAAAGCACTGCTAGAGTATTTGATTAAGAGTAGTTAGAGGGTATATGAGTAAACATCTGTTTGCTAATGAAAAAGTAATGAAACAGTATCTTGGTGCTTTATTGCAAGAAGAACCTCAAGATACTGCCCTTGCGCCTGTAGCTAAATTACTCGAAGGTGTACCTGAGATTACTGAGACAGAGTTAAGCCAACCAGTCAATAAAGTTGTACCTGATATCGTTGAGACTCAGTCCACACCGGAATTAAGAAGCCTTGAGGTTGTCGAAATATCAGAGGGTGAGTCGAAAGATCTTGAGTTAACAAAAAATAATACTATTATCAAAGAAGAAGCTGTTGTTGAACCAAGTTTAACAAGTGTTCAAGAAGAGTATGGTGAAAGTGAGTTTCAAGCCCTATTTTTTGAAGTCGCAGGGCTAACCCTTGCTGTTCCTTTAAAGTCTTTAGGTGGTATTCACCAACTAGGAGAAGTGACACAACTTTTCGGCAAACCCAAGTGGTTTAAAGGTGTCATGCTTAACCGTGAAGAAAAGCTAAATGTTGTTGATACTGCTAGATGGGTTATGCCAGAGAAGTATACCCCAGAGCTTGAAGAGAAACTGGATTATCAATATTTAATTACACTCGGTGATAGTCCATGGGGGCTGTTAGCTGAAAACTTGATAAATAACATTACATTAAAGCCTGAAGACATTAAATGGCGTGTAAACGGTGGCAAGCGACCTTGGCTTGCTGGCGTCATTAAAGAAAAAATGTGTGCTTTGATTGATGTAGAGAATTTAAACCGCTTACTAGAGCAAGGCTTAGATAGCCAAGAGCAGTAACTCAGAACTTTATGGAGTATAACCATGAGCCAAGATAGACTACTTTCTGCAGACAATAATGCCGACAGTAATGATGAAGTTCTTCAATGGGTAACTTATAAGTTAGAAGACGAAACGTATGGTATTAATGTAATGCAAGTGCAGGAAGTGCTGCGTTATACTGAAATTGCACCAGTACCTGGAGCACCAAGCTATGTGCTTGGTATTATCAATCTGCGTGGTAATGTTGTTACGGTCATTGATACTCGCGCACGCTTTGGTTTGATGAGTGCAGAGGTGACAGACAATTCTAGGATTGTCATCATCGAAGCTGAAAAGCAAGTAATTGGTATCCTTGTTGATAGTGTTGCTGAAGTTGTTTACTTACGCAGCTCAGAAATTGACAGTGCACCAAACATTGGTACTGAAGAAAGTGCTAAGTTCATTCAAGGTGTATCAAATAGAGAGGGTGAGCTACTTATTCTTGTTGATCTGAATAAGTTACTTAGCGATGATGAGTGGGATGAATTGAGTCACATATAAGTGCTAGCTGTCGTTCAAGAAAATCTTGCTTTTATTGTAGTCACTATTACCTCAGGCATCCTCTTTTTAATATGTCTGGGGTTTATTTTTGGTCTGCAAAAAAAGTTAGAACAAAATCATAAAAATCAAAAGTTTTTAAAACAACAGCTCGAAGAATCGAATGCTCAAACTGAGATACTACGCAGTGAAATAGCGGAGTTAAGATCGGGTTTAATGAGCATAGGCAAGCGTTTATTGGCTTGTGAAAATTTTGCTAAAGATTTAGCTCAGCAGCAAGCTGCACAAAAGTATGATGATCCGGATGCAAAAATTTATTCTCGAGCGGTTAAAATGATTGAGCTAGGTGCCGATCTCGAAGAGATAATGCGAGAGTGTGAAATACCTCGAGCAGAAGCAGAGTTACTTCTTTCATTGCATCAAAAGCAATCTTAAATATAAGCGCTGAGTACTTTCATCGGCGCTTTTTCTTTCAAGCCTTTATATTCAACTTCTTATTAAAACCCTCCCAGCCCGGTGGAAACTTTCCTCTTAAAACATAAGAAAAAGCAATTAATTCGGCGATGACATAATAGAGCTCCTTAGGGATCTCTTGATGTAACTCCAGTTGATTTAATGTCGACGCCAGTTCGGCATCTTCGTGGATCATAATACCTTTTTCTTTGGCTAGCGTAATGATTTCATCAGCTAAGTCACCAAACCCTTTACAGACAACCTCAGGTGATTTGCCAGCTTCATACAGTAAGCCAATGGCTGATTTTTGTTCCATTTTATCTTCCCCTAAACCTGAATATTGACAATAGCATGCTGAGTAAAAAACAAATCAGCTTTTTCACTGTCTTCAGTTAACTCGATGTCACCCACCTGAAGACCATGCGCACTTAATTTCCTTCTCAAAGTATCAATGTGCGGCGCAGCTATTGCACATACCTGAGAGGAGTTTCCTGTTATTTGACATTCCAGTGATTTATCCATGAGTTCACCTTGCACAGAAAGTTTCCCAGCCGAAGCAAAGTCGAAATTTAAACGGATATACCAAACCGTTTTATCAGGTAAATTGCCTTTTGCTGGTTTTTTATAATTGCCTATTTGTAAATGTGTCTGTTTGCAGTTGTCAGGGAGCTTTGTTGGTAAAAACAAACTGACTAATAGTTGTGTATCACTACTTTGGTTTTGATTTTGGTTGATGTTTACTGACTGAACAATATTTTGTTGCAAACTATTATTGAGTTGCACAAGTTCACTCATTAAAGATGAGTTTAAATTGGGTATTTGTTGCTGAAGTTGGCCGATATTCTGTGCTTTAAAATTAGGTTGTAGGGTTTTTAATAGAGCATCGAATTTCGCTTGAGTTGAACTGTCGTTATTTTCATTTTGCATCACTTTTGGCGCAGATAAAAATGTGAGCAGCAACTTTTCAACGTTATTCAGTAAACTACTACTTTGTAGGTTTGTATTTATATTGCTTTGAGTCGCTGCGCTAGCAATTGGGTTTGGTAAGTTAAGCTCATTGGCAATTTGCGCTGAAGAGTGCTGTTTATCATCTATCATTCTAGAAAATGCTTGATGCACCAAACGCGTAAGGTCTGGTGACTTTTCATCCTTAAAGCGAGAAAGTTTATTAATCTGCTCTGAGCTTACTTCCGGCACCAATTTTTCGGCTTTATCTATTTGTTGCTCAGATATAAATGGCTTAATCAAAAGTTTCTCGAGGTTACCTGAAGGCACATAATGATTTTTTATGATTGATAATATATTTTGGCCAGCAAGTTTAACTTGGTTTGAATCATTGATAATTTCAGATTGGGGACTGAGACTTTGTTGTATAGCATTAGTATTTTTCGCAACGATTTTACTGTGTTGTGTTATCGGCCCCATACTGTTTTGCATTGAACTTTGAGTATCTGAAGCAGCACCATTTTTAACATCAATTTGCTCTTTTCCTGCCTTATTTAGTTGCGTGAGTGCACTTTGTAGGCTTGATGAAGTAGATTCCGTAGAGCGAGTTTTTATTTGGTTAATAGTAGCTTTTGGTGTTTGTAATTGCTCACTTATATTTGCGCTTTTATTTCCTAGAAAGGGGGAGGTTAGCCCTTTTTCAGAGTTAACTTCGTTGCTTAAAGGTGTTCTTTGAATTGTCTCTTTAGATATAAACCTTTGTTGTGTAGCCATTTGAGCTTTGTTGGGGTCTATTTCAGTTTTCACCTGTTTGGCTTTTGGCTCACTTACGCTTGATGTCATGGACGCTTTAGGCGTTGCTTTCAAATTTTCCTGAGAAAATAGTGCGGTTGTTAAAAGGTGCTCAGGTACTTTAAGTGGTGTCGTAATCGTAAATTGAGGTGTAAACGCTATTGTTTGTCTGATCTGAGAAAATAGTTGCACAATAGGTTCTGATTTTAAGTTTTTGGCTTCAGGGTAAATGAGTGCTTGAGAAGTGGATGTTTTGTTCAAGCTTGGTAATCTATTCACAGCAGCCGCGATATCCACATTTGAAGAAACAGTGTTTTTACTGTTTTTATCACCGATCAACATAAAGGGCGCTGCAATAATATTTTGTAATGCAGTTCGCACTGCTTGCTTTACGTCTTTAAATGAAACATTCAGCAAGGGCTTGTCATAATTTAATCCTGATTTTAGAGGCGCCTCGTTTGTGGGTTTTTCCAACTTTGTAGCCTGTGTAAGCATTGACTTAGCTGAATGCTTTAATTGAATAGCATATTGTTTTGGCTTTTCGCTAATTTCAAGGCCATGCATGGTGGAAGTAGGTGTTGCAGCCCGCCAACTTTTGTCTTGGGTGTTTGCTGAAAGCAATTCTATATTTCTGAGTGATAAAGCTGCTTTGGTGACTGGGTGTTGAATTTTTGGCGCTTTCTCTGAAAAATTAAGCACCATAGAAGGAAAGCTATTTGTTAGGCTCTGTGTAATTTTATTTTTGGCGATTGGTTGTTTGAGTAGTTGTTCTCCAAAGCGATCACTTATCGTGAGTAATACCTGTGCAGTATTGGTGTTTAATTTTGCAATTAATTTAGGCTCTGTGGCGAGTATTTTTGCAAGACTTGGATTGATTGCTAGGTTTACATCAAGCTTAGGTAGTTGAAGACTCGCGGGTGTGGTTTTTATTTCAGCATGTGTCGTGATATTCGGGCCAATTGAATCTCCTTTTAAAAAGTTCAACAGAGAAAGTAATTGGTCAGTAGCCTTGATATGCACACCTTGTTTTGGGGTTTGTAATGTTAACTTTAACCCCGTTTCATCGAGCTTAACAATTGCTTCTGGTAATTCGAGTTTTTGACTTTGAGGCTCTATTGCAAGGCGAACAGTTTGCCAGCGTCCATTTATTTCGATGTCCATACTGATTGAATCAGATTTTATCGAAATGTTTTTGGCTAAGAACGATTGCTCAATCGAGTTATGCAAAGCACGTCTATTTGCTTCGCTTAAAGTTGAGATAGACTCAGATGAGACCGAGTTCAGGTTTATAATTGGCAATTCATTCATTATTTTAAATCAAATTTTCAGTAATCGGTCGCAAAGCTCTGTTCGTATTACCATACCATTATGGTAGACTATCGCCCAATTTTACGCACCGAGAATACTAATTTGCTAGAGGTTAAATCTGTCACTTGCGTCAAGCAAGAACGCTGTTTATTTGAAGCGCTTAGCTTTACACTCGGATCTGGCAAGATTATGCAAATTGAAGGCCCAAATGGTGCGGGAAAAACCTCTTTATTGAGGATTTTGTCAGGCTTTGCTCAACCAGAAGAGGGTGAGGTACTGTTCGAGCAGCGTTCAATCAATGATTATTACGATGAATTTGCAGCTGAATTACTATTCATTGGGCATAAAACGGGTGTAAACACTCAACTTACCGCATTTGAAAATGTCTGTCATTGGTTGCGTGTTCACGGTTATAACGATGAAAGTCAGGTGTATGACTTATTAGGCAAGTTAGGCTTAGTGGGCCTAGAAGATGTGCCGGTTAGAACATTGTCAGCAGGTCAGCAACGCCGAGTTGCACTGGTTAGACTTTGGCTTAACAGCGCTAAGCTGTGGATTTTAGATGAGCCTTTTACTGCCCTTGATAAAAAAGGCGTTGCCATGTTGCAATCTCGTTTTAATGAGCATCTCGAGCAAGGCGGGTCAATTTTATTAACAACGCACCAAGACCTCACGCAGCATTTTGAACAATTACAAACTTTAGTGCTGGAGTATCGACACTAATGCAAGTAAATCATTCTTATTGGCAGCTTTTTAAAGCTGTATACAGCAAAGATGTCACTTTAGCATTTAGGCAACGTGCAGAAATAGTAAACCCGATATTGTTTTTTCTAATCGTCATTACGTTGTTTCCTCTAGCAATTGGTCCTGAGCCTGGGTTACTAGCTCGCATGGCGCCAGGTATTATTTGGGTCGCTGCGCTACTGTCTACCATGCTAGGCCTTGATAAGTTATTCAGAGATGATTATCACGATGGTTCATTAGAGCAAATGATTGCCTCGCCCTATCCATTGTCTCTGTGTGTGTTAGCAAAAGTCTTTGCACATTGGACCATCACCGGGTTGCCTATGGTTCTAATGGCACCCATGTTTGCACTTTTGATGAACCTTGAGTCTCAGGCGCTCGGTGCAACCATTTTAACCTTATTAATCGGAACCCCATTGTTAAGCTTTATCGGTGCCATCGGCGCTGGTTTAACAGTGGGCTTACAAAAAGGAGGTATTCTAATGAGTTTACTTGTTTTACCTCTTTATATTCCTGTCCTAATTTTTGCAACCTCGGCCATTGATACCAGTAGCATGTCGCTGGCATATGGCGGACAGCTTGCAATCTTGGGTGCGATGTTAGCAGTTGCCTGCATTGCCGCACCTTTGGCCATATCGTCAGCATTAAGAGTGAGTGTAAGTTAACATGTGGAAATGGTTACATCCCTACGCTAAAGCAGATCGTGCATACCAGTTGTGTAACACCTTACTGCCGTATTTTGCCGTAATTACCGTTGTCTGTTTAGTTGTTGGTTGGGTCTGGGGCTTAGCGTTTGCGCCAGCTGATTACCAACAAAAAGATAGCTACAGGATCATCTTTATTCATGTGCCTTCAGCCATTTTGTCTATGGGCGCGTATTCTTCAATGGCGATTGCCGCAATTGTGGCGCTCGTCTGGCAGTTGAGAAATGCTGAGTTGGCTGTAATCGCGATTGCGCCTGTAGGGGCTGCAATGACTGCAATTGCTCTCATCACCGGTGCTGCATGGGGTAAGCCTATGTGGGGAGCATGGTGGGTGTGGGATGCACGCTTAACCTCAGAGCTCATTCTTTTATTTTTATATCTAGGGGTTTTATCGCTCTATCATGCGTTTGAAGATAAAAAGGCGGCGGGCAAAGCGGCTTGTATCTTAGCGATCGTAGGTGTGATCAATTTACCAATTATTCATTTCTCAGTTGAGTGGTGGAACACGTTACATCAAGGTGCAACCATCACTAAGTTTGATACGTCGGCAATTGACCCTAGCATGTTGTGGCCTTTATTTATCAACATCGCAGGCTTTGCTGGTTTTGTGGGTGTGATTACACTGATTCGTTTAAAAAATGAAATCCTTCAGCGTGAAAAACACCGTCCTTGGGTACGCAGTTTAGTAAGTCGAGGTTAACAATGCAGTTCGAATCTTTTAGTGACTTTATTGCTATGGGTGGCTACGGCTTCTTTGTGTGGCTTTCATATGGTTCTTGTGCCGCTATTTTGGCTGGTATTCTAATTAGTTCTCTTAACGATGGTAAGAAACTAAAAAAAGAAGTAAAAGCACAAATGTTGCGTGAAGAGCGTATTAAGAAAGCAAAAGAGGAGGCGAAAGTATGAACCCTAGACGTAAAAAGCGCATGTTTACTGTGCTAGGCATTATCTTGGGTCTTGGCTCAGCGATTGGCTTAACTTTATATGCATTACAAGAAAACATTAATTTGTTCTACACCCCGTCAGAACTCATAAATGGTAAGGGTGAAAACTATGAAATGCCATTTGTAGGTCAAAAGTTACGAATTGGCGGCATGGTTGTACCAGGCTCAGTAAAGCGCGATGAAACTTCGTTAGATGTTGAGTTTAAACTCATTGATACCGGCCCGATGGTGACTATTCGCTATCACGGGATTTTGCCAGATTTGTTTCGTGAAGGTCAGGGTATTGTCGCACAAGGTACTTTAATTGAGCCTGACGTCATTGAGGCCTTTGAAGTTTTAGCCAAGCATGATGAAGAATATATGCCTGCTGAAATTGCAGAAGCAGTTAAAGGTATCAAACACGAAAAACCAAAATATAATTTAAATAACGAGAATTAGTATGATCCCAGAAATTGGTTATTTCTCGCTTGTACTGGCAATGGGCTTAAGCCTATTGCTATGTATTTTTCCTTTATGGGGCGCTTACACCGGTAATCTTAGGTTAATGCGAGCAGCGCCTTCTTTAGCTGTTGGTCAGTGTCTTTTTGTCCTATTTTCTTTCGCAATTTTAATTTATGTCACGCTGACTGATGATTTTACCGTCGCGTATGTGGCTCATCATTCAAGCACAACCTTACCTTGGTATTACAAGGTTACGTCGACTTGGGGTGGCCATGAAGGTGCTATTTTACTCTGGTTAGTAATGCAGTCGTCTTGGACTGCATTAGTTGCGCTTATGTCAAACTCGTTACCTTGGGTTTTACGTGCTCGCGTACTTGGCGTGCTGGGTTTCTTGGGTGTTGGCTTTATGCTTTATACCTTATGGATGTCGAGCCCATTTGAGCGTTTATTGCCTTATTACCCAGTAGAAGGGCGTGATTTAAATCCGCTTCTACAAGACCCCGGTATGATCATTCACCCGCCATTGCTTTATATGGGTTATGTGGGCTTATCTGTATCCTTTGCGTTTGCAATTGCGGCATTACTAACTGGTAAACTTGATAATACTTGGGCTAAGTGGTCTCGCCCATGGACGATGGTTGCGTGGGGTTTCTTAACATTAGGTATCACTATCGGCAGTTGGTGGGCGTATGCTGAACTCGGCTGGGGCGGATGGTGGTTCTGGGATCCGGTTGAAAACGCTTCACTGATGCCATGGCTAGTTGCCACTGCATTACTGCACTCTTTAGCAGTGACTGAGAAACGCGGCGTGTTTAAATCTTGGACGGTATTACTTGCGATTACTGCGTTTAGTTTATGTTTGTTGGGTACCTTTATCGTTCGTTCAGGGATCATTGTCTCTGTGCATGCCTTCGCGACTGATCCAGACCGAGGACTATATATCCTGTCGTTCTTAGGTGTTGTAGTAGGCGGTAGCTTAGCGTTATATGCAATGCGCGTTTCTGAAGTTTATAGTGAGGGACGCTATAAGTTTGCTTCTCGAGAGGTGACTCTCTGGGCGAATAATATCTTTTTAGTGGTGGCAACCCTCATTGTATTGCTGGGCACCTTGTTGCCTATGATCCATAAAGAGTTAGGCCTGGGCACCATTTCAATTGGTGTGCCGTTCTTTAATCAAATGTTCTCTATTTTGGTTGTGCCTTTTGCTTTATTACTAGGTATTGCACCTATGATGCGTTGGAAGCAAAACCAATTACCACCTATGGTGAAAAAATGGGGAGGTATGTTGGTTTTAGCTCTGGCTCTGACGGCATTGTGGTTATTGCCTAACTACGAATATGTTGCGCCGATGACGTTTATTGCAATAGCGCTTGCAGTGTGGATCACGCTAGGCACATTGCTAGATATTTTTGATAAGGCGTCGGCACAAGACAGCTTTGCAAATGGTTTAAAACGTTTAGGTTTAAGTTATTGGGCAATGGTGCTTGGCCATATTGGTATTGCATTTGTGATAGCCAGTGTGACACTTACATCAGCGTATTCAGTCGAACGATCAGTCAGCATGAAACCAGGTGACGTGGCACAGCTAAACGAATACAGCTATCGCTTTGATGGTGTAAAGGAAATTCGCGGTCCAAACTACAGTGGTCATGCGGGTGTGGTAACTGTGTTAAAAGACGATAAATTCATCGTTGAGTTATATGCTGAAAAACGCCTATATGATATCGGCATGCAATTTATGACAGAAGCCGCGATTGATGATGGTTTCTTCAGAGATTTATATTTAGCGCTCGGTGAGCAACTGAGTGAAGGTGCGTGGTCGTTACGTATTTATCATAAACCTTACGTTCGCTGGATGTGGCTAGGTGGTATTTTAATTTCACTTGCCGGTTTCATGGTTGTGGCAGATAAGCGTTACCGTAGAAGAAAGATAAAGGGAGCTGTAGCATGAATAAAAAGCTATTAGGTTTTATTCCTTTTTTAATCTTTATCTTCTTATGCGTTTTCTTGTACCAAGGCCTGTTTGGTAACCCAAGAGAGTTACAAACCGGCCGTATAGGTCAAACGATGCCAAGCTTTGTTTTACCTGATTTAATGGATGAATCAAAACAGTGGCGTGATACAGATCTAAAAGGTGACGTATATTTACTGAATGTATGGGGCACTTGGTGCCCGACCTGTATCGCTGAATTGGGTTATCTTACTGAGTTAAGAGAGCGCGGGGTACGCATTATTGGTTTGTATTATGAGCAAGCTTATGATCCAGACTTTGGCGATCAATTTGATATCAATGCACTGCGCAATGAAGTGCAGAATATGCTTGATAGAGCTGGCAACCCATATCAATTCAATATTTTAGACTTAGACCGCACACTGGCACTTGACTTAGGCGTTTCAGGTGCGCCTGAAACTTTCCTTGTTGATGCTAATGGTACGATTTTATTGCACCACACAGGAGATATAAACCCTCGAGTTTGGCGTGCTAAGTTTGCACCTGTTATGCAGGAGTTATCAGAATGAGAATTTTAACTTTATTATTTCTTAGCATTTTAAGCTTTTCAGCTTATAGTGCCCAAGATGAATATGAGTTCGCTAATGCTGAGCGTGCAGCAACCTTCAAGGCCCTGACGCAAGAGCTTCGTTGTCCGAAATGTCAAAACCAGAATATCGCTGATTCAGATGCCATTGTCGCTAAGGACTTACGTGACAAGGTGCTAGTGCTAGTTAACGAAGGAAAATCAAAGCAAGAAGTCATTGATTACATGGTTGACCGTTATGGTTACTTTGTTCACTACCAACCGCCGGTTACATCTGCAACCATTGTACTTTGGGTATTACCAGTACTAATTGTGATCATTGGTTTTGGCTTTATTGTCTTTCGACAAAAGAAGGCGTCAAAGAAACAAAAGTGGAATGCGCAAGACGAAGAAAAGCTCGCGCAACTGATCAAGCAGTATCAACGTCAGGAGCATAATTCATGAGCGCAATGACGCAAATGTGGGGCATGTTCGCTCTATTATCTATTCTTGCCGCTTTATTTGTTGTGGTGCCATTTTTACGACGTGAAAAGGTCATCGCGGTTGATTCTGATGCCAATGCAGAGCGTATTGCCATTTACCAACAGCGCCTAGATGATTTAGAACAAGAGTTTGCGGATAAAAAAATTGAGCAAACAGCTTACAACGAATCAATTGTTGAGTTAAAACGCCGCCTGCTTAATGAATTATCTCCTGAGAAGCAGCTTAATGCTCGAGGTAATAACCGTATATTCGCGCTAACCGGTTTGGCTTTTTTAGTTGCAGTAAGTGCCGTATTTTATGGCTTTACAGGTAGTCAAAAGCAAATAGAAGACTGGTACACTGCCATAGATAGGTTGCCAGAATTTGGTGAGCGTGCGGTTTTACAGCAAGGTGAACCACTGTCTCAAAATGAACTTCAAGCATTTGCTTTAGGTCTGCGCACAAAGCTGGCAGAAAGTGGCGATGATGCCGTTGCTTGGATGCTGTTAGGCCGTGTTGCTATGTCACTGGGTGATAATGATATGGCCAAGCAAGCTTTTGAGAAAGCACTGGTGATGCAGCCTGATAATAACAATGTATTGGTGAACTTCAGCCAAGTGTTATTAATTGAAGGTACAGATCCAAGCATGAATCGTGCTGCGAGAATGCTATCTAAGGTTTTACAGTCTGATCCAAGTAATATGGATGCGATTTCGCTATTGGCATTAATCGCATATGAGCGTCAAGACTGGGAAGAAGCCAAAGCCGCATTTGAAGTACTGCAGTCTTCTATGACCCAAGATGACCCTCGCTATGCCATGATTTCAGAGCGTATTCATGATATCGAACATAAAATTAATCCTGATGCGCACGCACATGAAGAAAACCAGGCTCCTGCAGGTGCGTCATTGACGATATCTGTCTCATTAAATGATTCTATAGCAAGTCAGTTACCAGACAATGCCACGCTGTTTATTTTTGCTAAAGCCCATAATGGCCCACCAATGCCATTGGCTGTGAACAAATTAAAACAATTTCAATTTCCGATTACTGTTACACTTGATGACAGCATGGCTATGATGCCTGATCTGAAGCTTTCTAATTTTGAAAAAGTTGAGATCACTGCCCGAGTTTCAAGTGATGAAGCTGTAACGGTGCAGGCGGGCGACTTAGAAGGTCAATCAGACGTGATAGCCTTAGATAATGCGCCGTCAATTGTGCGTGTTGAGATCAGTCGTGTAATAACCAGCACAGGAAGCTAAATGTTAAAACCTATATTATCCGCGTTTGCTGCACTCATTATTTCTGGGTGTGCGACGGTTGCCCCTGAAAAAGTTGATGAGCGAGATCCGCTTCAAAGTATCAACAGAACGGTCTATGACTTCAATATGGATGTACTTGATGCATATATTTTGAAGCCTGTCGCCGAAGGATACCTTGCCGTAACAAATGATCCGGTTAGAAAAAGTGTCTATGCGTTTACTACCAATATTGCAGCGCCAACAGATGCGGTGAATGCTTTATTGCAGGGAAAACCAAAAGATACAGGCATCAATACCGCGCGGTTCTTGGTGAATTCAACAGTGGGTATTTTTGGTCTCTTTGATGTTGCAAGCTCATTAGGTTTAAAACATAAAGATGAAGATTTCGGGCAGACTTTAGGTGTATGGGGCGTTGGCGATGGCGCATATTTGATGTTGCCAGGTTATGGACCGTCTACCGCTAGAAACATCACGGGTGACGTGGTAGACAAGTTTGTCTTACCTGAACTTGCGATGTCTACACCTCAAAGCCTATTAGTTTTTGCTGTGAGAGCAATTGATACGCGTGCGAGTTTATTATCGCAAGAGAAGCTACTTCGTGAGTCACTAGACCCGTATGTGTTCATGAAAGATATCTACTTCCAGCGTCAACTTTACGAGCTGCATGATGGTAACCCACCAATCAAAGAAGAAGAAGTTGAAGATTTTGATGAAGACTTCTTAGAGAATCTTTAAGAGCGCAAGCATACTCAATAGAAAGCCAAGTCAATGACTTGGCTTTTTCTTTATCTAACACTAACCCTAAGAGTTAAAAGCGCCAGTTGAGGTTAAGCCAAGCAGTTAACCCCGCTTCATTCACTCTGCTGGTCTGCTCATAGCCATTGACAGCCGCACCTGCACGACTTAAGTGCTCGCTGTAGGCTTTGTCGAGTAAATTATCTATACCAAAACTCCAGTCTATATTTTGACTTTGGCTATAGTTAGCATTCACAGACAGTACACCGTAACCGGTGGACTCTGAGACGTCTTGACCTGCAATATTACCTTGACCAATGGCTATACGATGTTGCTTTTGTACAACACGCCAAAGCATGCCAAGTTGCCAATCTTTCAGAGCGTAATCAAGTGTAAAGCGAGCCTGTAAAGCCGGTTGTTGCGCTAATGGTCTATGATCAGTTAGATTTGTAGCTCTTACCCAGCTGATACTTGCACCGGTTGATAATGACTTCGTCAGTGAATATTTGCTGTCTAACTCAAAACCAAAGCTCTCAGAGTCAACGTTGCGAGTTACTTTTGCCGGTTTGCCCATTTTCTCAAACGTATTGTCGATGAGAATAAAGTCATCGGTTTGATTGTAGAAAACAGAAGCTGAGCTTTGCCACTTATCAGTCTGGTGGACTAAGCCTAAATCGAATTGACTTGTGGCTTCATGCTTTGTGTTAAAAGCACTTATTGTCTTTTCGCTGCTTCGACCCGCACCTAATAATTCCCAATAATCAGGAAATCGCTCTACATAACCGAAGCCAGCAAAGTAACTGGTATTTTCGGTTTGTGCTTGAAATCTTGTGAACCCACTATACAAAGATGACTTTCGGGTCTGAGAAGCAGTCGGGTTAGGGGACATCATCATCATTGAACCGGCCATTTTGCGTTCATCAGTTGCTTGCCACCTGTCTACGCGCAAGCCCGATACCCATTGTTTGTTTTCTTCTAGACTAAATTCGTATTCAGCAAACACGCCAAACTGCTCAAAATGTCCGTCGGTAGTACGCGTTTCATTGTCAATTGGCATCATATTGATATTCATAGACATACGATTTGTGTGCTCATTACTTTGATGATCAACGCCAATGCTAAACTTGCTCGTTTTATTGTACTCACCGTGTGCTAAAAACTTCCCGCCGTAAGTTGTTCTGTCAGGGTTCATCGCTCTAGGCGTTTTGTTCATTGGTGTTGCAAAGAAATCACGTAATGAGAAGTTGTCCATAATATGATCGACATAATTGTAAAAAACTTGCCCTTCAATGCGCTTAATGACGGTGCCTTCAAGTAACCAATCGAATTTAATTGCACTATGAGTTCTATCAAATAAACTTCCGTCCATTGCTCTATCAGCATAAGCAACTTCGCCATCACTACGCCCAAGTGAAAGGCTAATAATCTTATCGTCACTTGGTGTGTAAGCGAACTCTAAATCGGTATTCCACTTCTCGTACCCTGAATGCACATGCGTGTCATTGCCATCTTTATAATTGTCCGCTTTGTTATAGCTGGCTGATATATTGGCAAAGTAGTTTTGATCTCCAAATTTAAGCTGGGAATTAATACCCCGACGCCCCGCATTGGCAAGCACTAGGTTACTAAAACCCTCTATACCAGCTTTATCCATTCTGTAACTATCACGCTCAAATAATACGGTCGCAGCGCTGTTACCTGGTCCATATAATACTGTTTGTGGACCTTTTATTACGGTAAGCGTGTCATAGCTTTGTGGTGTAATATAAGCCGTTGGAGGGTCCATACGATTTCCACATCCACCTAAGGTGAGGTTGCCATCAGTTAGAATATTCAAGCGCGAGCCTGCTTGACCTCTAAAGACTGGATCTGAGCTTGCAGCCCCTTTTTTGATTAATGAAAAGCCACTGATACTTGAGAGTAAATCTGACGCATCTTGAGCAGGCAAGGGCTGCCTTGGCAATTTAGGATCGGTTTTTATATTGAGTGGTGTTTGCATTGGTGCTATGACAACGATTTTTTCTATGTCATCAGCTACAGCATAACCACTTAATACGGTGCAGATAAGTCCACTTAGGATTGATTTTTTCATTTAAAAGCCCAGAGATTTAAAGAGTTGTGGGCAGTTTATAGATTTTTATTTGGAGAGGGATGTGACAGATTGTCGCACCTAAGCAGATTTTTAGGCACGACATCTTTGTTATTGATTTATATCAATTTAACTTCGAGTTAAACGCACTCCATGACTTGGAGCTGCTCGTTACCCCAAGCTAGAGCTTGATTATATATTTCAGGTAATAAGTCGTTGCTAAACTTTATGCGTTCACAGTATTCACCTGTTAACTCCCAGTCGGCTTGCTCATAGGCTTTTATTAGGCCTAAGTATTGAGCAAGTATTCCTTGTTTCTGCACTAGGGCTTCTTTGATCAAGTTACTTAAAGGCAACTTTTTCATAACGCCTTCCATACTTTCATCTAAAATCGCATCCATCAGTGACATCATGCCGACTAGAAAAGCCATGCCTGTGTCTTGGATCCCCTTATGTTTTTGTGCGAGCAGTTCGCAAAAGCGAGCACGTGTTAACGACAGTTTTATTAACTCGACAGGTTTTTCAGATGAAACTTGAGCAGCAAACAACAAAGACAAAAACTTTTTCAATTCTTGGTTGCCAAGCACGACCACCGCTTGTTTGATTGTGCTTATTTCAGCACGGCGCTTGAAAGCAGCGGAATTAGAATAGCGAAGAAGCTTGTATGATAGATTAACGTCTCTTTCAAACACTGAGGTGATTTTTTTGATATCCACATCAACCACAGAAGTTTCATAAAGCAGCTCTGCAAGTGCCATCTCTGAAGGGGGGAGCGACTTGCTTTTCACCATTTCAGGTTTTGCAAAAAAGTAGCCCTGGAAGTAACTAAAGCCTAGTGCCACGGCCTTTTCGAATTGCTCATTGGTTTCTACTTTTTCTGCAACAAGTTTAATATTTTTAAATTCTTTGGTGGCTTCTATGAGCTCTGCAATCTCTTCATCTGAGGTGATCAGCAGGTCGACTTTAATTTGGTCTATGTATGGATAAAAATGACGCCACACCTTTTGATGCTTATAGTCATCTAGGGCTAGAGTATAGCCTTTACTTTTTAGCTCTTGAACAGCAGCAAGTAAGCGCTTACCCGGTTGAACGGTTTCGAGAATTTCTATGACGACCTGTTCACTGGGTAACATGCTAGGGTAACCCTTGAGAATGGTATCTAGTGTAAAATTAATATATGCAGGTTTGCTATTCGTTAAGTCTTCTAAACCAAAGTTGAACTGACTGCCTTCAATCAGCTTAGAGGTGGCTTCATCCCCATCTATATTTGGGAAAACATTATCTACGCCATCTCGAAACAGTAGCTCATAACCCATAAGCTGTTTGTTTTGGTCAAAAATAGGTTGTCGGGCTGCATAAAAATACATGTACTACTGATCCTGTTACTTACTTTTACATCATAAATATAAAATATAATGCGTATTAAATCATTAACTAATTTACAATTAACAATCCAGTATTAATCCTTTGTTCCTAGTTTGGTGTGTGTCTTTGATGTTAACCGCACTTGGCTGGGGTTAGTATTTCATACATGTTATAGTCATATTGGTAATAAGATTAATATTTATTCACCAACCAAGATTCTCTTAATGAGTAAATGGAGGTAAGTTTTGGAAATAGGTACTTTAGTATCTCTCGTTTTATATTTTATCGTGATGTTAGGTATTGGCTTGTATGCTTATCGCAAGTCAACCAGTGATGTTTCAGGTTATATGTTAGGTGGTCGTAGCTTGCCACCTAGTGTTGCGGCTCTTTCTGCCGGCGCTTCAGACATGAGTGGTTGGATTTTGATGGGCTTACCGGGCGCAATGTTTGTGACAGGCTTCAGCAGCACTTGGATTGCAACAGGCTTAGTAATAGGTGCCTGGTTGAACTACTTGTTAGTTGCCCCAAGGCTACGTGTTTATACTGAAGTAGCAAACGACGCCATCACCATTCCGGATTATTTTGCAAATCGCTTTGAAGATAGAGGTAATGCGCTAAGAATTGTATCGGCTTTAGTAATCATCATCTTCTTCACGTTATACACTTCTTCAGGTGTTGTGGCTGGCGGTAAGCTGTTCGAGAACTCATTCGGCATGAGCTATGAATCAGGTTTATATATCACAACAGGTGTAGTGGTACTTTACACTTTATTTGGTGGGTTCTTAGCTGTAAGCCTTACAGACTTTGTACAAGGGTGTATTATGTTTGTGGCTTTAATTTTAGTTCCTCTTGTCACTTTCTCTTTACTAGATAACCCACTTTCTATCACGCTTAATGAATTGAATCCGCAGATGTTGACTTGGATTGGCGCAGGTGGAGCAATTGGCATTATCTCAGCCATGTCTTGGGGTCTAGGATATTTTGGTCAACCGCATATCATAGTACGCTTTATGTCTGTTAGAAGTGTAAAAGACATGCCGGTTGCGCGTCGTATTGGTATGAGCTGGATGATAATTGCAGCGCTGGGCGCTGTATTTACAGGTCTGTTTGGTGCTGCATATGCCCATGAAAAAAACCTTGTAGTGGACGATCCTGAAACAATATTTTTGATTTTGTCACAGTTATTATTCCATCCACTCATAGCTGGTTTCTTGCTGGCGGCTATTCTGGCAGCAATTATGAGTACAATTTCTTCGCAGTTATTGGTGAGTTCAAGTTCTTTAACAGAAGACTTTTACAAAATCTTTATCCGCCGTGATGCCACAGACAAAGAGCTTGTATTAGTAGGTCGCATCAGTGTGGCGCTGGTTGCATTGTGTGCTATCTATTTGGCGTATGACCGTGACAGCTCTATTTTAGACCTGGTAAGTAATGCGTGGGCAGGGTTCGGTGCGGCATTTGGTCCGTTAGTATTATTTAGCTTACTGTGGAAACGTATGAACTTTGCTGGTGCATTAGCAGGCATGCTCGTTGGAGCAGGGACTGTTCTTATTTGGATTTATGCGCCGATCCAAATCAATGGCCAGTCTTTAAGTAGTTTCATCTATGAAATCGTACCTGGGTTTATTCTTTCTTCAATTGCTATTGTTGTGGTGAGTTTAATCACAGACGAACCTTCTGCGCAAATCAGCGATAAATTTGCCGAGTATGAACAAGAGTTAAATGCATAGCGTGATTTTTAATTAATTAAAAGGGAGCGATATGCTCCCTTTGTTGTTTTTACTGAATACTGACTGATAACCTTCTACTTAATTGATCTTAAAACTCTTTACAATTTCAGATAATTGATGACTTGCTTGTTTTAAACTTAAGCTGGCTTCAGTCAGTGCATGTGTCGTTTCTAGAGAGTGATCGGTGGCTTCTGACAGGTCGGTTATTCGGATGTTTACTTCCTGTGCAGCTGTGCTTTGCTCTTCTGTTGCGCGTGCTATATGGCTATTCATATCTGTAATTGACATGATGAGTCGCTCTATTTCATTTAACACTTCATCGGCTTCTGCGACTTGCTTTACTGTATTTTCAGAGATTTGCTGACTTGCCTGTACAGCACTCACCGCTTCCTGAGCACCTTTTTGCAATTTCTCAATCATGGTTTGAATTTCATCGGTACTTTGCCCTGTACGGCTAGCAAGAGTTCTTACTTCATCAGCTACAACCGCAAAGCCACGACCTTGCTCACCCGCTCTGGCTGCCTCTATTGCTGCATTTAAGGCCAGTAAATTGGTTTGTTCTGAGATCCCTCTAATTACATCTAGTACAGAGCCGATGTTATTACTTTCTTCAGCAAGCACTGTGGTTACCTCACTGACTTCTTGAATATTACTCGATAAGGTTTCTATTGCACTGATAGTTTTCGCGACGACTTGTTTACCATTGTTACTGTTCTTAAGCGCGTCATTAGCTGCGTGCTCTGCGGCTTCGGCATTTTCGCTTACTTCCCTGATCTGCATACTCATCTGTTCAACCGCAGTGGCAACTTGTCGACTATTATCATTTTGATGTTCAATATGATTCAAATTGACTTTACCTGTTTCATCTACTGAGTTTGAAAGTCGTTCGACCTCAGTCGCACTGTGAGAAACGCGCTCTATAGAGTGGCGCATTTTTTCAGTGTAGGCGTTAAAGTAATTCGCTAATTGTGATATCTCGTCTTTGCCTGACTCATCTAGCCGTTGGGTGAGATCACCTTCGCCATGGGAAATGTTCTTCATCATTTCAGTCGCTAAATTGACAGGGTTGAGAATACTATTGCTAATTAAAGAAATCAGTGCGGCTAAAATGATAAGCAAGACAACTACATCAATAATCATTAAATTTCTAAGTTCTGCAAAGTCTTCTTCAATAGAATCAAGATAAACACCAGAGCCCAAAATCCATTGCCAAGGCGCAAACCCTTTAACATAAGAGATTTTGTCTACAGGGTCATCAAAACCTGGTTTTGGCCATTTATAAGGCACAAACCCTTCACCTTGTTGACGGACAATTTTGACCATTTCCATAAATAGGTATGTGCCATCAGGGTCTTTACTTGCTGAGAGTGACTTGCCAACTAATTGTGGCTTCATTGGATGCATAACCATATTTGGGTTGTAATCATTAATCCAATAGTAATTGTCAGTGTCGTAGCGAAGCTTAGAAATAGCATCAAGGGCTGCTTTTTGAGCTTGATCTTGGGTCAATTCACCAGATTGTTGCAAGTCGTGAAAATGCTCTATGATGCCAAATGTGTTCTCCACGAGGTTTTTGGTTTTCTCATATTGTTGCTGTTCTAGACTAGAAAATTGCTGCGGAAGACTCGTTAAACTTAGTAACACAAGGCCTAATGCGACCACACCTAGTATCATCAGCAGCCGTTGAAATATTGAGAAGTTTCTTAAAAACTGCATAGATTCACCACCTTTTTATATTTAAGCTTATCTAAGCTACGCAAAACAGCTTTTGCGCGAAGAAGCATGCTGTTGGATCTGCATCTAGTAATAAAATTTAGCTTAGTTTAGAGATTTGATTTTGTCACAACTTGAGTGATCAAATATATTTAAAACAGGGGTTTATAGTGTTTTTTTATTCTAGATCAAGGCAATAGGAGATTGGTCTTAAGCCAAAAGTTGTATGGTGATTTATATTACCAATTATCAGTAATACTTGATCATTTTGAGGGACTAAAACTTACTCTAATTTTCCTTGCCTCAAAATAGACCGATAAATTAAGAGGATTGGTATGAATGAAAATGCAATAAAAAAGCCCTGTGAAGAGGGCTTTTTAAGGAGTAATTTTATCTAGACTCTAAATTGCTCTACAGACTGCCTGAGCTCTTCAGCGAGCTTCGCGACTTCTGAACTCGAAATCGACGTCTGGTTCGAACCTTCAGCGGTTTGCTCGGCGATAGCAACAATGGACTCAAGGCGTTCGCTGATCTCTTGGGCTACTTGTTGTTGCTCGTTAGCAGCATTTGAGATCTCCTCACTGACGTCATGGGCTTGAGAAACCGCTTGAGTAATACTGTTTAAGGCTTCGTTAGCTAAGTCACTCTGCTCGACACAAGAAACCGCTTGTTGTTTGCCTTTTGACATAGCGTTTACTGCTTCTTCAGCACCCGCTTGCAGAGATTCAATCATTGATTGGATCTCTTGAGTCGACTCTTGAGTTTTGCTCGCCAGTGATCTTACTTCATCTGCAACAACGGCAAAGCCTCGGCCTTGTTCGCCCGCACGCGCAGCCTCAATCGCTGCATTTAGCGCAAGCAGGTTAGTTTGTTCAGCAATACCTCGAATAACATCTAAAATACCACCAATAGATGCACTGTCTTGATGTAGCTTATTGATAACACGAGATGCTTCGTCAACTTCTGAAGCAAGTTGCTCAATGGTATGCTTGTTCTCATGTGAAATACCTTTCACACGCTCAGCCTCTTTGTCTGCATTCTTGATTTCTAGCAATGCCTGATGAGCGCTGTTACTGACACCATGAGAGGTACTGCTCATTTCTGTGGTCGCTGTTGCAGCTTGCTCAACTTGAGCCTGCTGACTCTTAATTGCCTGACTAGACTCTGTGGTGATCATAGATGTTTGCTCGGAAGCTGCAGCCAGTTGAGTAGAGCGAGATACAATACCAGTAATTAGCTCTCTTAAACTGGTGATAAGCGTGTTACAGCTTCGCGAAAGCTCGCCGAATTCATCTTGCGCGCTGTCATCTAAGCGTTGGGTCATGTCACCACTTGCAACTATGGTTAGGATCTTATTCACTTCCGCAAGCGGTTTGGTAATAAGTTGAACGGTAACATAAGCAACACCCACTGCTATAAGTGTTGCAGCAAGCATACCAACCCAAGTCCATAAATTAGCTGCGCTCACATCATCACGCACGCCAGTCTGAAGTTCTAAAGCTACTTCATTTGCTAACGCTACTAGTTCAGAGAGTTGTTTTAATGCGGCCTCAGTAGCCAATTCTGAATCGTTAACAGCCTGTCGAGTTTTAGCTTCGGTTTGTAATAACGCACGTTTATTACCAGCTAAACCAGTTTGACCTTCAACTTGTTCCTTTAAGTCACCATAATACCCTTCTAAATCTTCTAAATAAGAAGGTTCGAGGGAGTTTACAGGACCTCTGATCAACTCAATATTTCGAGCAATTTCCTTGATAGCAAAGTTTTGCTCGTTAGCAATAATGTCAACGGTGTTTGCGTTATCAGCGGCAATTAGATCGTTACTGCTTGTAACCAAGTTAGAAAAGTGATTTTCAAGGCTTGATGCAGCTTGGAAAGCTCTTTGGCTAGTCGCTTTTAGTTCACCGATATCAAGGATATCAAGCACGCTCGTTGTTGCATCTTCTGCTGCTAGCTCTATTTCTTCAAGTTGCGTAACCAAATCTTTTTTAATTTGCAGGGTACTGGCTTTATCGTCTAGAAGTAAATTTACAGTAGGTAGAAATTTGTTAAATGTGTTACCTACTTTTTGCGCGCGTTGAGATAACTCAGGGTTGCTTTGTACGACTTGTTCCAACTGACGATAAGCATTTTTGAAGTTTTCTTGTCGTTTTTCAAATTGAGACTTCAATTGAGCTAGCTCTGAAGGTTGGGATGCGAAAAAGCTACTCTGTGCGAGTTTACTCATCTGTGTGAACTCTACTTGTAGCTCTGAGCTATTAGTTAATGCTGGCAGAGAAAGGTTATTCACTTGCTGAGATGAGCTGTCAATATTTGCAATTCTCAGGAGAGAATTACCCCCAATCATAAGGAGTAACAAGGTGATGAAAATAAACCCACCCCAAATACGTTGACTAACAGTGAAATTCATATCGATTCCGTAAGTTGCTTAAGACAGTAAATATATCGGTCTGGTAACTGATAAGTTAAGTATTTTATAGCAGATGTAGCAAAATAATTCAGTAAAAAGGGAGGATTAACAAATTATTTGCTCAAATATCGTTCACCTGTATCAAGGTTCATTAAGGTCATGTTCCCACCCCAGACACAACCCGTGTCTAAAGCAAGCATGTTTTCAACATGGGTTACCCCATCAAGGGCTGCCCAGTGACCAAAGACATAACGATTTTTATCACTTTCAAAGCGCTCATGTCTAAACCAAGGCATTAGAGTACTTTGCTGAGGGCTGCCTTTTTCAAAAAAATTCAAGTTTCCTGATTGCTCTAAAAAACGCATTCTTGTGAAAACATTAACAGTGATTTTGAAATTTGTTAAAAAGTCTTTGCTTGGAGTATAGGCTGGATCCTTACTGCCATACATATTTTCAAAGAAGATATTTGCTTCATCACTTCGGTAGTTTTGCTCTGCAATATGTGCATAATTTAATGCTTGCTCGATACTCCAATGTGGGTGAATACCAGCATGAGAGAGAAAGGTCGAGTGATCTTTTAGATAAACTGCGAGCGGTTGTGTTCTTAAATACGAAACATAGTTTTCGCAGAATTTACTAGAAAATACGGGGGCTAAATTGTCTTTTGGGTTTGGTTGCTTGCCGAGGAGATAGCAAGCGATAAAGTGTAAGTCATGATTGCCAAGAGTAACGGTTAAGGCATCTTGGTTTTGATACACAAAATCTAGGCAAGCGAGGGAGTCAGGTCCACGCGCAATAAGATCACCTACAAGGTATAGATGATCTTTACTTGGATTAAACCCGACTTCAGATAGCAGTTTAATGAAGGGGGTAAAACACCCTTGCAAATCGCCGACTGCGTAATTAGCCATGATTAATGCAAAATGTTTGGCCGAGAAAGCCTGAATACATCAATCGGGGCTTGAAACTCTGTACCAAACTCGTTTCTCATCACATAGTGCCCCTGCATCGTGCCAACCGGTGTGTCTAGCACCGCGCCACTGGTATAGGAATAAGATTCGCCAGGAGCAATAGTCGGACGTTCACCAACGACGCCTTCGCCCTCAACTTCAGTTTCTTTGCCATTCGCGTCAGTAATTAGCCAGTAGCGGCTCTCTAATTTTGCGTTACACAAACTATGATTTTTGATAGTGATAGTGTAGGCAAAAACATACTTATCTTTTTCTGGTTGAGATTGGTGCTCAACATACATGGTTTCTACAGATACCTTGATAGGTGATCCTAAGTTACTGCTTGTTGTCATAAATCCAATTTGCGATATCAATAAATTGAGTCAGAGATAAACTTTCTGCACGTAATGAAGGGTCGATGCCTAAGGCTGTGAGCTCATCCGCTGTTAACAGGTTTGAAAGACTATTACGCAGTGTTTTTCTGCGCTGGTTGAACGCCTCTAAGCATACAGTGTTCAATAACTTAGTGCTTTTCGCTGTTCGCTGCTCAGGCTTTTTAGGAATTAAGCGTACGACTGCAGAGTCAACTTTCGGGGCTGGTTTAAAGCACTCAGGCGGCACATCTATTACTGGCATTGCATGACAGTAATACTGTGTCATCACACTTAAGCGACCGAACGCTTTAGAGCCTGGGCCTGCAACCATACGCTTAACGACTTCTTTTTGAAGCATAAAGTGCATATGTTCAATATTGTCTACAAACTCAAATAAATGGAATAGTAATGGCGTAGACACATTGTATGGTAGGTTACCGAAGACTTTTAACTTCTCGTCGTCACGGATAAGGCTTGCGAAGTCGAATTTCATCGCATCGCCCTGATGAACAGTTAATTTAGGTCCTAAGAAAGGATGTTGCGTTAATCTCTCTGCTAAGTCTTTATCTAGCTCGACAACGGTTAATTGACCACTTAAATCAGTGACTGGTTCAGTGATAGCACCTAAACCAGGGCCAATCTCAACCAAGTTATCTGAAGGTTTAGGGTCAATCGCGGTGACGATTTTGTCGATGATCATGTCATCGTGTAAAAAGTTTTGTCCAAAGCGTTTACGTGCTCTGTGACCTAAATGTACGTTATCTGTCATTAATTCATTGCTTTTTTTGAGGCGAGCGTAATAGCTTCGCGGATCGCTAAATCAAAACTACCGACTTCGATCTGCCCTGTGGCAGCTAAATCTAAAGCAGTACCATGATCAACGGATGTTCTAACGAAAGGCAAACCGAGTGTTATGTTCACTGAATTACCAAAGCCTTTGTATTTTAGCACAGGCAAGCCTTGATCGTGATACATTGCAAGCACCGCATCGGCATTATCTAGGTATTTAGCTTGAAAAAGTGTATCTGCTGGAAGAGGGCCAACAAGCGTCATGCCCTGACTATTCAGTGATTCAAGTGCAGGCTCAATCGTTTCAATTTCTTCTCGTCCTAGATGACCGCCTTCACCGGCATGAGGGTTGAGACCACAGACTAAGATTTTTGGTTGAGCAATACCGAATTTCGTTTGCAAGTCATGATTTAGAATATTGATGACTTTTGTAAGGCGGTCGTGCGTGATTGCTCTTGATACATAAGCAAGTGGAATATGAGTTGTAACAAGCGCGACTCTTAGTCCTTCAGTAGCCAGCATCATAACAACATCTTGGGTATTCGATTGTTGTGCAAAAAACTCAGTGTGGCCGCTAAAAGAGATACCTGCTTGGTTGATGATACCTTTATGAACCGGGCCAGTGACAACTGCGGCAAATGTGCCGTCCATATTCTTTTCAGATGCGACTCTGAGCGTCTCTAGTACGTATTGACCATTCGCTTCATTTAACTCGCCAGGTGTAACCTCAACGCCTTTATCAATTTGTAGATAAAATAAGCTACCGGCGGGGGCTAAACTAGGGGCGTCATTGTCTTTAAAAGGAATTAGGTTAATTGTTTCTCCTAATTCCTTTGCGCGCTTTTCTAAAATAGTTTTATCAACAACAGCGACGAGTTGTACAGGCCACGCTTTTTGTGCCAGCTTGATAACTAAATCAGGGCCAATGCCAGCTGGCTCACCCGGTGTTATAGCGATACGAATGGTCATATATTACCTATTCAGTAGGAAAAACATCGATATTTGCTTGCTCTCGCATTTCATTCATCCAACGCAAACTTTCTTCTTGAAACTTTCTGTTATAGAGGATGCCATGAGCACGATTTTTCTTAGCAAAATCAGTTTTATCAGCAACACGCTTATCGAGTAGTTGAACGATGTGCCAACCAAATGTTGATCTAAATGGTTCGCTGATTTCATTCTTATCAAGAGAAAGCAAAGTATCTCTAAACGCAGGCACGTATGTCGTAGGATCTGTCCAGTCATACTCACCGCCTTTTAATGCAGAGCCCGGGTCTTCAGAATGTTCTTTTGCTAATTCTGCGAAGTCAGCGTTACCTGCACGTAAGTCTTTAACAAAACCAGCAAGCATTGAGCGCGCTTTCTCTTCACTTAAGATAATAGAAGGCTTGATTAAGATATGACGCGAGCGAACTTCAGTGGTTTCAACCACCTGTCTGCCACGAATATCTTGTACTTTTAAGATGTGGAAGCCGGCGCCTGAACGAAGTGGACCAATAATATCATCTTTCTTTTTACCTTTAACTGCTTCTGCAAACAGTGAAGGCATTTCATTGATCCCCATCCAACCTAGTTGACCACCATCAAGCGCTTTAGCGCCGCTAGAAGAGGCAATCGCAATGCGTTTGAAGTCTTTGCCATCGTTAAGAAACTTAATAACGTTATTGGCTCGGTCTCTGGCATCTTCTAGTTCTTCAGGAGAAGCTTTGCTTGGCACTTTTACTAAAATATGGCCAATGTCATATTCTTCAGACTGACCTGTTTGCTGCTCAAGAATGGTTTGTAAATTAGCGATTTCTTGAGGGTTAATATAGATACGGCGGTCGACGTTTGCACGTCGCACCTGACTGATGGTGATTTCTTGCCTAATTTCTTCTCGATAGGCTTTGAAACTCTCACCGGTCGCTTCGATTGATTTTCTTAAATCAGCGATCGTTGCACCTTGTTCAGATGCAATATTTGCGAGCGTTTGGTCTAATTGAGCATCTGAGATTTCTAATCCCATTCTTTCAGCTAGTTGTAATAATAGAGATTGGTCAACAAGCCTGTCGATGGCCTGTATACGTAGTGTATTATCAGAAGGTAACTGAGTATTTTGCTCTTTTGCTTGTTGTTTTACTCGAGAGATAACTTTATTTACTTCGCTCTGCAATACAACACCGTCATTGACGGTTGCGACTACTTTATCTAATTGTACCCGCTCAGCTAGTGCTGCTTGACTAAAACCTAACCCCATTAGGGCGGCGATTAACAACGTTTTTAAATTCATAATGCTCTATTATTTTACTAATTATTCAAAAAATAAGGTCGACGGTAGCCAAAAATACCCTGTTGTAGTAAACGGCTTACATCATAGCTTGATTTACCACCTAGCCCTTTTAGTACAAAGTTAAGACGAATGCTGGTATCAAACTGAGCCTCATCTTGGTTAATTGTTTTATTTAAATCGGTTTGAATTTGTCTATTACCAGTAAGCTGAACAGCCCAACAGCAACTTTCATATTGTATACCCGCAAAAAATTCAGTACTTCTTTTTGTTACTAAATCTCTATGATAACTTGCAATAAATTGCCATTGTTGGTTTAGAGGCACACTGGTAAAAAAACCAATTTGATCTATTTCATACCCTGAGACATCGTTTGCATAACGATGGTTCAATTGTACAAGCTGATTTTTATCGCCTTTATAATCAATCGTTGCATGAGATTGAATTAATTGTTTGGTGTCAGCGTCGTATTGAATACCTGCAGACAAATACCATCTACGATGCCAATGTATCATGCTTTCTGCAGCAAACAAGGCATTATAGTTTGTTTTATTCAATGGATTCTGGCGAGTTGGCTTAACATTACTGTCTAAATAAACTATTTGCCCAACACTTAAATTAAAGCGTTCCTGGTTTTTATTATCAAAAATACGTGTTGTTGCACCTATCGTGAATTGGTTCGCCTGGGCAATGCGATCAACGCCTGAGAAACGTTGCTCTCTGAATAAGCCTGAGAAATCATCCTGCATTTTAGTGGTATCGTACAACCCAATATTGTCTTGATCTTTTTTAGGTACGTATAAATATTGCAGTTGAGGTTCAAGCGTTTGTACGCCATCATCCACAACCAATTTCGTTGCGCGCTCAAGATTCATTTGTGCATGCAGTCTTAGTTTCGGCAAAGTCCTGCTTACTCGTTCATCAAATTGTGCTTCGTTGAAGCTTCCGTTTTGTTGATAGTAAGTATGTAGCAGGCTTGCTTCTGATAAAAATGACCAAGCGGTGTCGTTGATAGCGTAACTTGCTTTGGGCTCAATATGCAATCTTGAGGCGTCTGTAATCACTAACGCATCATTTTTAAAGTGGCTAAACTCACCGATTAGAGACCAATCAATGCCTTGCCAAGATATTGAATCGGTGGTGTGCCAAGAGAGTTGAGGTAGAGCAGCATAAGATTCTTGGTGGTCGCCTAGTACTTCAAAATTTTGCACTTTCAATTGCGCAGACCAAATGTCACCGAGATAGTTTAAAGTACCGGTTCGGTATAATTGTGTGTCAGTGATATTACCATATTCTGAATTTAAATCTGTTAAATAGTTGTCGTCACTGACGTTGGTAATATCAATGCTTGCGCGCCAATTTTCATTAAAGTAGCTATTTTGTTGCCAAAATAGTAAGTAACGCTCTTCTAATTCAGGCTCTGAATCATCTTTTTCTAGAAGCTCCATAGCAAATAGGCCTGAGTGGCGTGGTGTTAGATACCTGAATTCAGTGTTAATTTGAACGCCCTTTTTAGACATATATCTCGGTGTAATAGTTGCGTCATAGTTAGGCGCGATATTCCAATAAAATGGCGTTGAGAGTTCTAAACCATAGCGTTCAGAGCTTGATATGGTGGGTGCCAGAAATCCGGTTTTTCGTCTATCGTCAATCGGAAAAGTAAAGTAAGGGATATAAATAACGGGCGTGTCTAAAATTCTGAGCACCGCATTATATGTTTCGCCCCAGCCTTCGGTTTTCGACAAGCTAATTGTGCTTGCTTCGATGGACCAAAAAGGTTTATCTGACGGGCAAGTGGTAAAGCTTGCATTCAGTAGTTCGATGCTATTGTCGCGCGCAGATAATTGAGCTGCACCACCATGACCGAGTTGTTGAGTTAGTTGGTAGTCAGCACCCATTAAGTCGATATGGTAATTATTTAGATCTGCAAACAATCCGTTGCTTTTCACTAGGGTGTAAGGGTCTTGGTAGACTAGAGGCCCTTCGGCATTAAGTTGTAAGCTTTGTTTGTTAAACAGAGCTGAACTCGCAGAGAGTTGCATTTGCTCTGTGTTTATTACAACATTACCAGCGAATTGCGCGCTCGACGTATTGTTAATATTTACTCGATCTGCACGAATGTCGATAGCGTTTTTTGGTAAATCTGTGAGCGGTTGCCACTGCTGAGGTAAATTATTATTTTGGCAAAGTAAAGGCCTTTCAATTTCTGTAGCTGCATATACAGCAGGACAGAGAGGAAATAGTGCCACGGTCAGCCAAATTTTGTTCATTAATTAACCTGTTTGCCAGTTGTTACTTCAAGGACAGCACATCATAAAGTAAAACAGAGTTAAATTCAGTAATTAAGAATGTAAAATTGTGATAAAGAACGATAACAGAAAAACACAATTAGAAGCCTTTCTAATAAAATACTTAGGCCGCCAACCTTTTTCTTTTCATGCAATTACTTCAGACGCGAGTTTTAGGCAGTATTACCGAGTCGTAACCGATTCTGAAAATTTGATTTTAATGGATTCCCCTGCAGATTTAATTGATAACCGACCATTCGTCGGGTTACAACAAGATTTTGCTAAGGTGGGACTCATTGTGCCGCAAGTACTCGCTTCAGATTTCGAGTCTGGTTTTATTTTACTAAACGATTTGGGAGCAGAGCACCTGGCAGATCGTTTAAGTTCGGATAGTCGAATGACAGACTACAAGGCCGTTTTATCTTTGTTACCACAAATTGCCTCTATATCACCCAGCCAGTGGATGAAACCGTACGACGACGATTTTATACGTTTAGAAATCAATATTTTCAAAGAGTGGTTGCTCGAGAAATGGCTAGGTTTAAATGTATCGGGCGAGCATCAAAGACTTTGGCATGAATTGGTAACGAGTTTAATTGAGGTTATGCTACAGCAACCCCAAGTGACGATGCATCGGGATTTTCATTCTAGAAATATCATGAAAACGTCAGGTGGGTGGGCGTTAATTGACTTTCAAGACGCTGTTCAAGGTCCAATCAGTTATGATGCGGTCTCTTTGCTCAAAGACTGTTATTTCACTTTACCAGAGCATGAGTTTGAACAATTGCTTAAATACAACTACGAGCTGTTTTATAAACAAGGTTTGATGGCTGATTTATCATTTGTACAATATTGCGACTACTTCCACCTGACTGGTTTACAACGGCATCTAAAAGCCGCAGGGATATTTTGCCGCTTGCTTCTGAGGGATGGTAAATCAGGGTATCTACAAAATATTTTACCAACATTAGATTATATTCTTGAAGCAGGTAAACAGTATGAACAATTTCAATGGCTTGCAACTTGGCTCGACAATGAGATAATTCCTGCAGTTAAGCGTAAGTTAGAGCCGCAGACATGAAAGCAATGATCCTTGCAGCAGGTAGAGGCAAACGTATGATGCCTTTGACTGCTGAATTACCTAAACCCATGCTCGAAGTAAATGGGAAACCGTTAATTGAATACCATATCGAACGCTTAAAAGCGGCGGGGGTCACAGAGATAGTCATTAATCTTGCCTGGCAAGGGGACAAAATAGAGCAATATTTTGGTGATGGCTTGCAATTAGGCGTCAAGATTGAGTATAGCTATGAGCCTGAAGGGGGGTTAGAAACGGCCGGTGGTATCATCAATGCATTACCAATTTTATGTAAAGCATGTGATAAGTTTATCGTCATCAACGGGGATATTTTTACTGACTACGATGTACACGCTCTAACGCAGCTGGTGTTGCAAGAAGGCGAAGCACACATTGTTTTAGTCGAAAACCCAGTGCATCATCCAGGTGGTGACTTTACTTTGGGGTTAGCGAACCAAACACAGAAGTATACCTTTTCAGGTATAGGCCTTTACCACCAATCTTTTTTCGATACTTACGACAATCAATTTCTAGCTTTAGGACCTCTGCTGAGACAAGGTATCGAAGAAGGGCGAGTATCACGTGAGTTATATTTGCATGTATGGTCGGATATTGGCACGCCAGAGAGACTAGAGGAAATCAACAAGCAATTAGGAACTGCATATGTGGGGTAAGCTACTAGGTACGTGTTTTGGCTTTATGTTTGGTCGTTGGCTTGGCGCGGCGCTTGGTTTTTGGCTTGGCCACTTATTTGATAAAAGCTTAAAGCAGGACTTTGACAAAGCCGGTGGCTTTCAGGGCTTTTTTGATAAAGACGAGTTAGATCAGCGTCAAGCATTATTCTTCTCTAGCTGCTTTGCGGTCATGGGTCACATTGCAAAGTCGAACGGACGTGTCAGTGAAATTCATATTCAAGCTGCCACTGCATTTATGGATGAAATGGGTTTACACGGTGAAGAGAGGAAAGAGGCTCAGAATGCATTTCGTTCAGGAAAATCGAGCGAGTTTTCATTAAAAGAGTCAATTCGAGATGTAAAAGAAGTATTTGGCCGTCGTTATGACTTACTTCAGCTGTTTTTAGAAATTCAAATTCAAATGGCGTTTTCGGACGGTCACTTAGCAGAGCAAGAAAAGCAACTTTTACAGCAAGTAAGTCGCTTGCTTGGTTTATCAAGCAGACACTTTCAATTCTTACTAAACCGATATCAAGCAGAATTTCAATTTAGAAAACAAAGAAGTCAGCAACATAGCCATCAATCAAGCTATCAGTCTGAACAGCAATCTGATTATAGACACAAAGCGGCACCACCATCTTTAAATCGGGACAACGCGCTTGCTGTGTTGGGTCTAACTAACAATGCCAGTGAAAAAGATATCAAACGTGCTTATCGAAAACTCATGTCACAACATCATCCAGATAAGCTGGTTTCACAAGGCTTACCGCCTCATATGATGGAAATTGCAAAACAAAAAAGCCAGGATATTCAGTCTGCGTATGAATTTCTTAAGGCTAAGTAACATTTATAGATGACTGAGAAAGCCGTTCACTTCTTTTCTCAGTCTTTGGTGTTGCCTCAGCTCGTGACTTAGCCCAAACAGCTCCCTTTGTCTGTAATCGTACTTACTGTTTCTCTTTGCCCAGCGCTTTCTATTCGAAATACTCTGCGTGACCGCAGGCCCATCATTGCTATAAAAAATATCTAGCAAAGGGGGGCTAACAAGGGAAAATGTTGCGGCTAAATCTTTATTGCGTTTTGGATGGGGGAGATACGCGCTGATAGTGACTAATGCATCAACGGGAAGCTGCGGTTGCTCTGATATCAGCTCTGCAAATACGCCCGCACTGGTACCGAGCGCTATAACCACAATATGTTCATCAGGCATTTTGCTCAGCTCCTGTGTCAATGCTTGAAAACGTGCTGCCAGCTCATTCTTGTATTCGTTAAGCATGCTTTCAGATTGAAAAAACACCGCTTTAGCAAATGGATTAGGTTGTTGCTCTTGTGTAAAGTCAGGTATTTCTAAAGATTCAAATAGCACTGCTGGTGAAGGCAAAACATACGTATCGTAGCCATCATCAGCGAGGGCCTGTTGTAAAAATTGGCTTCCATTTGAGGACAGAGGTGAGTGACCAATATCAGGTAAGATAATTGCAATGCCACGTTTAGTTGCATTCATATAGGTTTGAAATAACACATCTAAGGGTTGCTCGTTAACCGTTATATTGATGATATTACTGGCATCTATATAATTTTTCAGATCTTGTTGGTGCCACATTTTGGGTTCTGTAGGCATTACATGCTCACTCGGTGCCGCGTTGAGCGCAGGCGTGGCGAATAGCAATATCATAAATGCAATAAAATAGGGCATAGTGATTTTGATTGGTTTACATAATTACATTATCGGGCAAAGTAAGCATAACTTTAGAAACATAATTTGCTTTATCGAAGCTGAGTATGGGTTCTTGTCTAAACCAATTTAGGATAATATGACTCGCTGTTTTGATTAGGAGAAAAGGACACTATGTCGCAGTTGCAAAGTAAGCGTGACTTTTTATTTTTATTTTTGAAAGGTGCTGGCATGGGGGCCGCTGATGTTGTGCCAGGCGTATCGGGTGGTACGATAGCATTTATTACTGGCATCTATACCAGATTATTAAATGCCATAAAAAGTGTTAATTTAGATGCACTTTTATTACTTAAAAAAGATGGTATTAAAGCCACTTGGCGCTATATAGACGGGACCTTCTTAGTGACGCTTTTCGCTGGACTATTAACAAGTGCCGCTTCTTTAGCAAAACTGATCACCTACTTACTGGAACATCATAAACTACTTGTGTGGGCATTTTTCTTCGGCTTGATCATTGCCTCTTTTATCTATGTTGCAAAGCAAGTTAAAGCTTGGAACCTAAAGACAGTGACAAGTTGTCTTTTAGGCGCGTTAATCGCATACGCTATTACGTCAATGTCACCTGCTGAAGCGAATCCGAGTTGGTGGTTTTATTTTGTTGCCGGCTCGATTGCCATTTGTGCGATGATCTTACCTGGGATATCGGGCAGTTTTATATTATTGCTATTGGGAATGTACGGCCATGTTCTGACAGCCGTGACAGAAAAACAATTTGCGTTAATTGCCTTATTCTTGATGGGCTGTGTTGTTGGCCTGATGGTCTTTTCTCGTTTTCTGGCTTGGTTATTGAGTTGCTTTGAGCAGTTAACTTTTGCATTATTGGCAGGCTTTTTAGTTGGCTCTTTGAATCTACTTTGGCCGTGGAAACAAGTGCTGACGACTTACACTAATTCAAAGGGCATTGAAAAGCCGCTCATGCAGCAAAATATTTCGCCTGCAGAATTTGCAACATTAAACGGTCAAGACCCAATGACATTGTTATGTATTGCGCTTGCCATTACTGGGTTGGTATTAATTTTAGCGATTGAAAAATTAACCGCGGAAAAATAGTAAATATAGACTTCTGTACAATTGGTAATCACTGCCGTTGTGCTATTTTATTGCCTACTTAAATACTCTCTTTTGACTATCATAGTAGGCAATAACATGTCCTTTCGGCGCTATACACTTCTACTTCTATTAGCTTTGATAGCTAGCTTTACTCCTTCAGTTTGGGCAGCAGGTGCTCACTTAGACTTAACAAATTCTGCGGTAGGTTTTGCTGCAATCGCAATTTTTATTCTGGCTTATACCCTAGTTATGTTGGAAGAAAAATTACATTTGAGAAAGTCTAAGCCTGTGCTGGTGGGTGCAGGTTTAATCTGGATCCTCATTGGCAGCTTTTACGTCAGTGAAAATATCCCTCATGTTACCGAAGAGGCATTTAGACATAATTTACTCGAATTCGCAGAGCTGATGCTGTTCTTGTTGGTAGCAATGACCTATATCAATGCTCTTGAAGAGCGTCGAGTTTTTGATGCATTAAGAGCTTGGATGATCCGCAAGGGCTTCAACTATAAAAATCTATTTTGGATCACGGGCTTTTTATCATTCTTTATTTCACCCATTGCGGATAACTTAACTACCGCGCTATTAATGTGTGCCGTGGTAATGAAAGTGGCTGAAGGTGATAAACCCTTTATCAATATATCTTGTATCAATATTGTCATTGCAGCTAATGCTGGTGGGGCATTCAGCCCGTTTGGAGATATTACGACCTTGATGGTTTGGCAAGCAGGTATGGTGACCTTTGGTGAGTTCTTAGTCTTATTTATACCTTCTTTAGCAAACTTCTTAGTCCCTGCGGCTATTATGAGTTTTTATGTTGAGAATAAACAACCAACTGCGGCTTATGAAGAAGTTGAATTAAAACGTGGTGCCTTACGTATCTTGTCATTATTTTTATTTACCGTGGCAACAGCTGTTGCGTGCCATAGTTTCTTACACCTTCCACCGGTATTAGGCATGATGATGGGGCTAGGTTATCTTCAGTTTTTTGGTTATTTCCTAAGAGTAACATTACCGGGGTCTTTGGCTCGCAAAAAAGTACTGGCAGAACAACAGGGTGATAAGGAACGTTTAGCGAGATTAGGCAGTGTCGTGCCGTTTGATGTATTTAGCAAAGTGTCGCGTGCGGAGTGGGATACATTATTGTTTTTCTACGGTATTGTGATGTGTGTTGGTGGGCTAGGGTTCTTGGGCTATTTGAGCTTGATGTCTGAAGTACTGTACGGAGGTTGGTCAACAACCGCTGCGAATGTGTTTCTTGGTGTCATCTCGGCTGTTATTGATAATATTCCGGTGATGTTTGCTGTACTCACAATGCAGCCTGAAATGTCACATGGTCAATGGTTATTAATTACTTTGACTGCAGGTGTTGGTGGTAGCTTGTTATCAATTGGTTCAGCGGCGGGTGTGGCACTGATGGGACAAGCTCGAGGCTATTATACTTTCTTTGGTCATCTTAAATGGACCCCAGTGATTGCGCTGGGGTATGCAGTAAGTATTGTTTTACACTTATGGCTAAATGCTGACCTATTTTAAATAGTGGGTGAGTGGACCTTTGTGGGCGTTGACTAGTTCATCGCTCACTGGTTTATTTATTGAAACAGCTTTGTTTAGGTCAGTTTTGGTCAGTTGCGATGCACTTAAGCCAAGCATAACCTTATCTTCACCCTTGATTAAGGCATCAACAGCTTTTAGTCCAAGTTGAGTGGCAAGCACTCTATCTTCAGGGACGGGGTCTCCCCCTCTTTGCGTATGACCCAAAATACAAATTGCACTTTCAATGTTCCCCTGAGACTTTAATTGCTCTTGAAGGGCATTAGCACTACCAGGCCATAAGTTCTCTGCTAGTACAATTAAATAACTTGCATGGCGATTTAGCTGTTGTTTCTGTATTTTCTCAATTAGGTCTTCGAGTATGATGTCGTGTTTTTCATTGCTGTAATTCTCGAATGAAAAAATGCTCTCAGCACCACAAGATAAGCCAACTTGAAAGGCGATATGGCCACTGTGTCTACCCATTACCTCCACAATGAACACCCTATCAAATGCGTTAGCGGTATCTCTGATTTTATCTATAGCTTGCGTTGCGGTATTAACCGCAGTCGCAAAACCTATGGTTTTATCACAGCCATAAAGGTCATTATCTATAGTGCCAGGTAAGCCAATAACTTGACCATGCCAATGGGCCTTAATTGCTAGTAAGCCATGAAATGAGCCATCTCCCCCAATTACGATTAGGGCGTCAATTTCGTGCTTTAATAGTGTGTTACATGCTTGCTTTACACCCGTGTCAGTCATCATGGCAGGACAACGCGCACTTTTTAATAGGGTACCACCATTCTTTATTTCGGCATTAACTAATTGGCTAGATAAAGGAAGCAGATGGTCTTCTATTAGGCCGTTATAACCATGATAAAAACCAAAACAAGATAAATTTTTATATTCACAGCTGAGCACAATTGCACGAATAGCTGCGTTCATGCCTGGGGCATCACCACCACTTGTGAGTAAAGCGACTTTTTTCATATTGATAGTCTTCATACGAAGGGGGGAGGTGGAATGGCCCTCGTCAGATAACGAGGGAGGCCATTACACGTGTACTCAGGTTATGAAAGATTCGCTAGCGCTTCTTTCTGAGCTGTAGGTAGATTATCAACAACTATCTGATAAGAGTCATCGATAAACTTTTTGATTTCGTCTTCAGGTACCGTGCCATCAAGGACAATCGTGTTCCACAGACGTTTGTTCATGTGATAACCCGGCAAAATTGATTCGTACTTATCTCTAAGTATTAATGCCTCGTCAGGATCACACTTCACATTTAACCAAAAAACAGGCTCATTGTTTTCGTCTAGTTGATCTTCTTTACCTTCGTAAAGGGTGGCAAACATCTTATGTTGCACTTTGTAAACATCGCTATCCTGCGAAAAAGGCTGCGTAATAAACGTGCCTGGTTTACTTTGCAAATAATCATGTACGCTTTGTTTATTCATAGCTCTTATCCTTGAAGTAACTATTAATTAAAACCACATGGTTTGAGTTTAGCACTTAATTCGTAAAGACAATAATCTTAGGAAAAAACATTTTAGTCTGTTTACTGAGTTTGCTAACACAACTGGGTAAGCTGGAAAAGTCGGCTTGCTCGAGAGTGATGAGCAATATTCAATAAACGCCTTTATTTACACTCACAAAACTTGTGCGTAAAAACCGTGCTAAAACCTCGCCATGACGACCAGTTAAAATTTCACTTAACCTAACTATAAATCAGTTAGTTATGAAAAAATGAATAAAATACCATTTTAAGAGTGAAATTATGGTTTGGTATTAAATGAAATAATGCAATATTTTGCAACAATTAAACGTTTTTTTGTGCTTGTTTTGTGCTGGTTGCTGTATAATTCGCCAATTTGAAGGGAGGTGCTAATGTTAGTGATGTTTTGTTTGCTTTTAAGTGCAATGGCCATTTATTGCGAAACGATTCGCCTAGGCATGCCGACAAAGCGTTGGGTTGCATTTAGTTTGGCTGTTGGTCCTATTTGTTGGGTGTTTTTGAGAATACATTACAGGATGGCTATTTTAAGAAACATGCAAATGGGACAGCTAAAGTGCTTTAAGGTAAGCTGAACAGTTAGATAACTACTTTTAAATCGGGTTTAGCTTGTTTATTTTTCACAACTCTTTGTTGTTTCAAAAACTCAGTAAACTCCTCAGCTGAAAGAGGCTTGGAGTAAAAGTACCCTTGTACAGTTTGGCAATTTAACTCTTCTAATATTGCCAGTTGCTCTGCCTTTTCAACACCTTCGGCCACAACATGTAACTCAAGGTTTTGAGCTATTGTTACAATCGAGTCTACCATATTTCGACCACGTTCATTGTGCATGTCGTCGACAAAAGCTTTATCGACTTTTAATGTATTCAAAGGAAACTGCTTTAGATAAGCCAGTGATGAATAACCTGTACCAAAGTCATCAATCGCCAGGTGAATACCTCTGGCACTGAGCGAGCGCATAATATTAATGGCTTCTTGTGGGTCGTCCATTACGGTACCTTCAGTGATCTCAAGCTCTAAAAAGTAAGAAGGTAAATGGTTTTTCTGTAAGATGATATCGATACGGGTGGTAAGGTCGGGCAAACTAAATTGCTTAGCTGATAAATTAACGGCAACACGGCCGTCAAATAAATCTTGGTCTATCCAGCGTTTAACATCTTTACAGGCTTTGTCGAGTACGACCTCACCGATATCAATGATTTGTCCTGTTTCTTCCGCAATAGGAATAAACACACCTGGGCTTATAATGCCTTTTTTAGGGGTAATAAAACGCACTAGTGCTTCCATGCCGACAAGCAGGCCTGATTTGATGTCCATTTTAGGCTGGTAATAAACGACAAAATGATCTTCTTTCAAGCCAAAACGCATTAGGTTTTCGATTTGTAACCGTTTAACGGCTTGCTCATTCATTGAATCGTTAAAGAATAAGTAGTGGTTCCCTTTTTGTTTTGCATGATACATGGCTGTATCTGCATTCTTAAGTAATATTTCTGGGGTTGCACCATCTTCAGGAAATAACACAATACCGACTGAAGAAGTGATCACGAGTTCATGATTGGCCATTTTAAATGGTGTGGCAATGGCTGCTAAAAATTGCTTAGCAGTTTTGGTAATGGTGTGGATGTCATTCGTGCCGGTCATCACCAAGGCGAATTCATCACCACCTAGGCGATAGAAGGTGTCTTGCTGGCGAGCTAGTTTATTTAGACGCATTGCCAGTTTTGCAAGCAAACTATCTCCGAGTTGATGACCCAGTGAGTCGTTAATTTTTTTAAAGTTGTCTAAATCAAAGACCAGTAGAGCATGATGAACATCTTGTTGCGCTAATTTCTTTAAGTTAGTAAAAAATAAGTTTCTATTAGGAAGACCGGTTGTTCTGTCTCTGTTAGAGAGATTATGTAGCTGCGACTCTGCTTTCTTTCGTTCGGTTAAATCCGAGAAAATAACAACATAATTTGTTACCTGACCATGACTGTTTTTAATTTCGTCGATGCTGACTTCGATTGGCAACAGGATATTTTTAAAATTCCTGAGCTTAAGTTCTTCCTGCCAGTGCTCAGACTCTTTTAGGTTTGCTTTGATCTCACGAATATATTTTTCATCATATCCAGAAAGATTGAATTGCTTTCCGAGGTAGTGAGTTCTCAACCCTCCAAAGAGTTTTAAGTAGCTAGGGTTGACATCCACAAGCTGATAATTTTTGTCATAAATGGCAATCGCATCAGTCAGTGATTCGACACATTTAGCAAATAAGTTGAGTCGCTCTTCGGTACTTTTTAGGTGGCTAATATCACGTACCGTGCCTGTCATTCTTACAGGGTTTAAATTGGCGTCTTTCTCAATGATTTTTCCACGATCTAACACCCAATGGTATTGATCTAAGGTATCCTTTAGACGGTAACTGGCTTCGAAAAAAGCCGTTTGCTCAGCAAAGTGTTGCTTAAGTAATTTGTCTACTAGGGGGAGATCTTGAGGGTGTATACGGTGCGCGTTGGGTAAAAAGCGTGCATTTTTTTCTGGCTGGTCTTGGCATACCATGTATTTATCGTTTATACGTATGATTTCCCCTGAGCTGATGTCCCAGTCCCATAGCGTATCACCACTGCCTTCAACAGTCCGTTTTAAGCGTAATTCAGACATAGCTAAGTCTTGCTGTGAACGCTTTAGCCTACGGTTTATAAATAGCAAATAGGTGGTGAATAATGTCATTAAGCCCACAGGGACAAGCCAATAAATATTAGCTCCCAGGCTCTGTTGATTAAACTCCAATGCCATCAATGGCATGCTGAATAATGAGCTTAATAACGCTATGAACATCATTATTGTTATATTTTTAATCATAGATGTTTATTTCTCAGAACAACGCCTAATCTAATCTATGCTGAACTGAGAGTAAAGTAGATAACAGAGCCTTATCAGTTGAAAGTTAGCGTTGCATGCGAGTCTTTATTACTTATCAGAGAGATAGCATTATTGATAAATACATCTTTTGTTAGTGTTTGAAGAGCACTGAGTAATCTAGATTGCATTGAAAAGTGGTGATCTTCGTTGGTGATCGCGACCCAAAGTCGTTGAGCTCTCAGTCTCAGGTTTTTATCGTTTTCTGCAATTTGTAGCTCTAAAGCTTGCTTAGCCTCTAAAAATGTATCTGTACTTAATTTGGACAAGTTATTCAAGAATAGATTGATAAATTCTTCATGGCTTTGCAGCAGTAGCTGGCTGGAATTATTTGGAGATTGCACATAAAACGCAAGCCCTGCACGAGTATTAAAAGGAGCATAACCCGCACCGACTAAATAACCTAATTGCTGTTTGGTTCTGAGTTCATCAAAATAAAGATGCTGTACAAGTTGGTTAATGAGCATGAGCTGTACTTTTTCATCAACATCTGAAGTTTTTGCTTGAATATAATACAGTAATCCATGTTCAGCCTGTTCTTTATAAGCAGTATGCGTCATATGTTGTCTGAGTTTAATAAGAGGGCGCTTTAAATCTTCTAAGATTTCGCTTTCCTTAAAGGTGTCCTTGATGCTGCTAAGCATATTATCAGCATCAGTTTCACGCCAATTACCATACATAAATGCTTTAATATGTATTGCTTTAAAAAATGCACGCCTAAATTCATTGAACTCATTAAATGTAATACCTTTTAGGCTTTGCGCTAAGTCTTCAGGCGCAGGGTTCCAAGGCATTAGGTGTGCCCCCAATATGCTAAATAGCGCAGACACAGGTTTATTATGATTATGTTGAAGCCAATGTCTCGATAGTTGTTTTTTATATTCAGCAAATCGAATAGGGCTAATATCCTGAGATAAGATATAGTTAAGTAACTCTATTGCAAATTCAGGCTGGTTTGCCGAGAGACCTGCTGTATTGAGCGTCAAACCACCTTGATGAGAGGTGATGTGGTAGTTGAGGCCTGCAAGTTCAGCAGAGTAGAAGGGTTCAGCAAGACTATCCATTAATAAGTCGGCTAATAAGCGTGTAAGTGCCATATTCTTAACACAACTAACCGCGACTTTTGAATCTATCTCGATATAAAGGTGTCCTTTTGTAACTTTGAATTCTGTGTCTTGTTTAAACCAGAAATTTAACCCTTCTCTGAAAGCGAGCTTTTTTGGGACAGAAAAAGACGACGCACTAGTGTGTAACACTTGTTTTGCTTTTAAATAAGGATTGACGCTAGGCAGCTTCATTTCTGGAAGAGGATGTTTTATTTTATCAAGTGTTTCAAGCCAGTGCGTAGGTAAATCTTCTACCAGATAAGCTGTGTTATACCACTGGGCTCTTTTATTTGTTGCAACACCTTGATGAATTAAAACGACTCGCATGTTCTTCGCCGACAAGTATTGGCAAAGTTTTTTGTGTAAATGAGGCTCGAACCCAGTCATGACATAGTCACCGCACAAATAATCCGCTTCATCGAAGTGGTGCATATTTACGCTTAACGCATTAACCCACTCTACCAATTTGCTTGGTTCTTGGTTGTCAAAGGCGATTTCTAATAAAGCTTGTTTGTCGGCATAGAGTGCGGGTAAGTCGGCAAACTTATGCTCGATAAGTGCAATATATTCGAATAACATTTCAATAATGTCTTCATAAAACTCGATCCCTTGTTCCGTGAGGGCAAAGCTGACATTAAAGTCTTTATAATTACTTCCACTGACGCCACCACCGGCTGAAAGCGCATTGATCCAACCTTGGGCTTTTAATATTGAATAAAGTGAACCTTCGCCTTCGAAGCCAATCAAGTGAGCTAAAAAGCTCAAACTCTTAGATTTATACAGGTTATGAACATTAGGCATAGCAAAGCTAACAATCAGTTTCTGCATTTGCTTTTTAGGCGTAATGTGAATGAGTTTACCCTGATCACTGCTACGGTAGAGAGGTACATTGATCGCGGGTTTATTATTTTGACTTGAAGGCACCTTAGAAAAATACTGTCTAGCCATATCGGCTAACTCATTCAACGATTGAGGTCCGGCAATGGCTAATGTCATCCATTGGGCAAGGTAATGGATGCTGAAAAATTGACGTAACTCGTCTGAGATGCAGATGTCTCTGTCTTCTAATGTTTGGTGGTTGCCAACAGCAAACTTTGCGAATGGATGAGCAGGGTTTGCCGTTTCTTTATGTACTTGATAAATGCGTCGACCATCATCTTTAGTTTTCATTTTGTATTCGGCATCTATCGCATTTCGCTCATTCGTTGCTTGAAGCTTGTCGAACAAGGGAGCAATAAAAAACTGGCTGAAAATGTCTAATGCGGGATGTAATTGTTGATGATCACAATCGAAAAAATAGCTACTGTGTTCTGTGCCAGTCCATGCATTACAATGCCCGCCAGCTTGATTAATGAATTGAGAAAAATAGCCGGGGTCAGGGTAGGCTTCAGTACCGAGAAATAACATGTGTTCGATAAAGTGTGCCATACCTTGGCGATCGTTAGGATCATCAAAGTGTCCAGCATTGACGGTCAGTGATGCTGCAGATTTTTTTGAATCTAGGTCTTGTACAAGCAGTACTTTCAGACCATTGTCGAGTGTAAGAGTTTGATAGCTGCGTTTATCATTATTGCTAATTTTCAAGAGTCTGCCGCCGATATAAAGTAAGAGATGAGGCCAATTTGAACTAACTTACCGCTGCTAAGGTTCTTTGGATTGTCATGTGTTTTGTTTTAATATAGCGAACAAAGTGGTTAAGTTGCTACCGCTTTACTGAAAATTATTACTCTAAGTGTTTGAGGTTCTATGAAAACAATCTTAATTATGCGCCATGGTGAAGCCGAGCCTATGCAAGCTGATGATGCCGCAAGAGCGCTGACCCCACGTGGAGTAAGCCAAGCGAGTGAAATGGCGCTATGGATTAAAGCGCATTATCAACCAAAGGCAATACTCGTAAGCCCTTTTATTAGAGCGCAGCAAACAGCCGAGCAAGTTATTAAGCACAACCCCGCAGATTATTTTGAAGTGTGTAAAGATATTGTCCCCAGTGGCGATGCGCGATTTGCGATTGATTACCTCGAAACTTTAATGAGTTTGAATCCTGACATTGAGACTTGGCTTTTGGTAGCGCACATGCCAATAGTGAGTTATTTGGTAGACCAACTAAGCCCTGGTGATATGCCAATTTTCTCTACAGCTGGCATTGCTGTTATTCGCTATGATGAAAAAAACAGAAAAGCGGATTTTTTAAAAGTAGTTTCTCCTTCACTTTAGTCAGTTTATTTACTGTACAAGTCTTAAGTCTCTCCCTTACCCAAATAAAGCGTTAATTTTAACGGTTTTCACCATCGGTACAGGACAAATGTCCTTGTTTTTGATTTTCGGTAATGAAATAAAAGTTGTTAAAATCGGTAATCTTGTAGATAAAATTTATTATTTTTGGCTTTTTTGGGGTTATTTGAAGCAAAGTTGAAATTTGCTGTTATAATTATGCTGTTAGATTCAGCCTTAGAATTCGTTTTGCACTCTCGTCTCTAAGGTCCGCATTGTACATTCAGTATAGGCGAAAAATTGAACTAATCACGCCAATGTGATACGGCGCCCATATTTTACCGTTGAACAATAGAGTGCTTATAAAAGGTTTACCCCAAACATGAAAGCAATCAAAAGATCTACGTTAGCAGTTTTAGTCAATGCAGCGTTGTTCTCTACTGTAGCAAGTACTTCGTTCACCTCGCATGCTGAAGAGCAAGAAGCTAAGAGTAATCAGCTTGAAGTTATTCAAGTAACAGCACGTAAACGTGTTGAAAATGCGCAAGAAGTGCCTGTGTCTGTGTCGGCCCTACAAGGCGATGGATTAGACGCATATAGCTCAGCGGGTATGGATATTCGCTTCATGAACGCAAAAATCCCAAGTTTATCAGTTGAATCATCATTCGGCCGTACTTTCCCGCGCTTTTATGTTCGTGGCTTGGGTAATACCGATTTTGACTTGAACGCGTCACAACCTGTTTCATTAGTTGTAGACGAAATTGTTCAAGAAAACCCTATTCTTAAAGGTTTCCCTGTATTTGATATCGAGCGTATCGAAGTACTGAGAGGCCCACAAGGCACGTTGTTTGGCCGTAACACGCCAGCAGGTCTTGTAAAATTTGACTCAGTTAAGCCGAGCCAAGAGTTTGATGCATACAGTGCTGTGTCATACGGCAGCAAAGGCTCAGTAGACTTTGAAGGTGCAGTAGGTACTGGTCTGACTGACAAACTTTCAACGCGTGTTTCTCTACTTATTCAAGATCGTCCAGATTACATCGACGTAAAAGCTCCAGGCTTTGAAAAAGAAGATTCACTTGGTGGTTACAATGAAAAAGCAGCACGTGTTCAGTTTTTATATGAAGGTGATGACTTCACCGGCCTTTTAAACTACCACAAGCGTGACCTAGATGGTCGTCCAATTGCATTCCGTGCAAACCTAATTGAAAAGGGCACAAATAACATCAACCCACTGTACGACAATGATGTTGTTTACCATGATGCCGCTTCACGTTCGACTCAACAGGTAAATACGCAAGGTTTAAGCCTTAAACTTGAGTGGGACTTAAAAGAGCACACAGTAACGTCGATCACTGGTTGGGAAAGCGCTGAAATCTATTCTCGCGCTGACGTAGATGGTGGTTACGGTGCATCATTTATTGGTTTCCAAGGCCCAGGTTTTATTCCTTTTCCTTCAGAAACTGCTGATGCAATTCCTGAACACGACCAATATACCCAAGAGCTTCGTCTTTCAAGCAACTTCTCTGGTGATATGAACTACCAAGTTGGTGTGTTTTTATACGAAGAAGACTTAATTATCGAGAGCTTCAGTTATGATACGCTTACTTGGGATGCAACTGCTAACAACTATGGTCTTCAAAATGGTTATGCAGTACAAGATCAAAGCACGTCTGCTTGGGCACTATTTGGTTCATTTGATTACACAGTATCTGACGAATTAAAGGTAACTGCTGGTCTTCGTTACTCTAACGATGAAAAAGAGTTTTATGCGAAGCGTACAAAATCTCCAGTAGGTGCAGCTGATTTCCTTGAAGGCTCTGCAAATCCAGATGACAGCCATGTATCTTGGGACTTAAGTGCAACTTATAAGTACACTGATGACATTAACTTATTCGCACGTATCGCTAACGGTTTCCGTGCGCCGAGTGTTCAGGGCCGTATCTTATTCGGTGATGAAGTAACAGTTGCTAAGTCTGAAACGACTAACTCAATTGAAGCGGGTATCAAGTCTGACGTATTAGACGGCCAAGGTCGTGTGAATGCGACAGTTTTCTATTATCAGATGAATGACCAACAGTTAACAGCTGTAGGTGGCGACGCTAACTTTAACCGTCTGATCAATGCTGATAAGACAACAGGTTACGGTATCGAGCTTGACTCAGAGTGGGTTTTAACTGATGAGTTAAACGCAACATTTAACCTGAGCTACAACAAAACTGAACTGAACGATAAAGACCTAGCTGTTCAAGTTTGTGCTCAGTGTACGGTAACAAACAAAGTAGAGAATGGTTTAGCAGTTTTAGATGGTAACAGCTTACCACATGCACCAGAGTGGATTGCAAACGCGACTCTTCGTTATACCAAAGAACTTGAAGGTGGCGACTTCTTCGTATACTCAGATGTGTCTTACCGCAGCGAAATTGACTTCTTCTTATATGAAGCTGTTGAGTTTAAAGGTGAAGCGTTATTTGAAGCGGGTGTACGTGCAGGTTACCAATGGTTAGCTGGCGACAACGAATATGAAGCATCTGTATTTGTACGTAACTTATTTGACGAACAAGTGGTTATTGGTGGCGTAGACTTCAATAACAACACAGGTATGTTAAATGAAGAGCGTTACATTGGTGCTGAATTTAAAGTACGCTTCTTCTAATATTATTTCGAAATAGAAATTAGTTTTAGTAAAAACCCGCATTTTCGCGGGTTTTTTTATATTCCGAAAACATAATATTTAGCCTTATGCCAATTATACCAATCCGCTTAACTAAGTGGTCTATTTTGAGGCAAGAAAACCTCGTGGTAGCACCGCTCACGCGTCCTGCTATCGCTGAGGTACCTACATCCATGTAGGCAAGGCAAATATTTCGTTATTTAGTTGTTCTAAATGAGAAATCTTTAACGCAGCTATCATCAGGTTTAATCCCTCAAAATGATTAAGTGTTATTGCAGATTGGTATTAGCCTCAAATAAGTCACATTGAGGATTGGTATTAATAAAATGAGCTGGTAAAGTTGCCCTAAATTGAAAGTAAGAGAAAAATTATGTCTGGATTTTGGAATTACCGTGTTATTTTTTGTGAAGCAACTAAAGATGAAGCGGCGCTTTATCAAATTCACGAAGTTGAATATAACTTAAATGGTAAAGTAACAAATTGGTCTGAAACAGGTGCTGCACCTTTTGGCCGCACAGTTGAAGAGCTTCAAGCTGATACAGACCGTTTAAAGTCTGCGTTTGAAAAGCCAATCTTAAAAGTAGTACGCCAACCTCGAGGCTATACGCTTGTAGAGGTTGAATCAGGTGAAGAAGCAACAGCAGAAGTACCTGAGAGCTTAAAGCAATAAGCTAAAAACGATTAATTCAAGGAGAGAAACATGGAAAAGCGAGCATTACTGATAGATTTTGACGGTACCTTGGTTGATTCTGAGGTCGTTCATTATGACAGCTGGCAACATGTTTTATCTCCTTTTGACATTCATTATACAGAGCAAGCTTTTTGCTTAGAGTTTGCGGGTGTCCCTACCTTACAAGCCGCAACAGTAATAAAGAAACGGCATAATTTAGATATCTCAGCTCAGTGGCTATGTGAGCAAAAAAATCAGCAGTTTGTTCTAACGTCTGAACAGGTAAAACCAAAGTTATTAGCAGGCGTGAAAGCTTTCCTTAATGCAGCTAAACAGCAGTTTACCTTGGTGTTAGTAACAGGCAGCACACGCAATGAAGCTATTCCTGTATTAACGCACTACGAATTATTTGATTTGTTCAGTGCGACGATATGCAAAGACGATGTAATCAACCCAAAACCCGATCCTGAGCCATATTTAAAGGCACTTGAATTCTTGTCTATAAAGCCCCTGGAAGCATTTGCTTTAGAAGACAGTGCTACGGGTCTTCAAAGTGCGACAGCAGCGGGCGTACAGACAATTGTTATCCCTCATGAATACTCGAAATCTCAAGATCACAGCAAGGCTAGTTTTATTGCCAATGATTTTAGTGAAGCTTGGGAGTATATTCAAAAAAATACCTATATTTAGACGATATAAAGGTCACAATACTTCAGGTAATGAGGGCAGCTAGGAAGTATAAACTCATTATTAATTTTACTTCAGCGCATAAGGAGCCATGCGTATGTATTATTTCTATTTTTTAGCTTTTTTATTGTTAAGCTCAGCTTCTTGGGCGAATACCTCACCCGCACAATTAGCTTCTGTATTCAACGACACCCACCAAGTCGAACATTATTTAGTTAGTGAAAAATATGATGGTGTGCGTGCCATTTGGGATGGCATGCAGCTTATAACCCGGCGCGGTAACCTAATTTATGCACCACCTTGGTTCACAGAGAAATTGCCAAACACTTATCTTGATGGAGAGCTCTGGGTCGATTATGGGCAATTTGAGTTTGTTAGTGGTCTTGCAAGACAGCCTAACGGCAATGATGAGGACTGGCTTAAAGTGAAATATATGATCTTCGATATGCCAAAAGTCTCAGGCGTTTTTGCTGAACGCTATAAAAAATATATGCATTTGGTCAGTGTGCTGAAGCAGCCTCATATTCAAGCTGTACAACAGCAAAGCTTTGCCAGTAGAGCTCAGTTAGATGATTACTTTGATAAAGTAGTAGCAAGAGGTGGAGAGGGTATAATGTTACATTTAGCCACCGCTACACATTTAGCTGGCCGTTCACCACAACTATTAAAATATAAGCCCTACTCAGACGCTGAAGCAGTGGTAATTGGTTATAGCGAAGGCAAGGGTAAGTACCAAGGCAAAACAGGCGCTTTGATCGTGCGTAATTTAGATGATGGTATTGAGTTCAGAGTAGGCTCGGGGCTAACCGATGCACTCAGAGCGAAACCGCCCAAAATAGGTACTGTGATCACCTATCGTTATCAAGATAAAACAAAATATAACAAGCCGCGTTTTGCACGATTTTTAAGGGTGAGAGAAATATTTTAAACTCAGTTTTATCTGTGATACTCTGCGCGACCTTTTTTGTGTCGGAGGTTAAAGATGATAATTGGATTTGATTACGGTAGTTCTAATTGTGCGATGGGGGTGATGCGTGACTCTCAAGTGACACTCGTTAAATTAGAAAACAACAAACATTATTTACCTTCGACTTTATATGCACAGCATAACGCATTGATCTCAGACTATGTCGCACATAATTTAAAGCAGGGTGATGGAGAGAGTTTTAGGCAATCTAGGGCGCACCTTTTAAATGCTGTACCGGCTATTAAACGTGACCTAGACTTGGAGTCTTCTGATACCGGTATTTCAATTGGTCAGGCTGCCATAGAAGAGTATATCGATTTTCCAGAAGACGGCTATTTCGTTAAATCTCCAAAATCATTCTTCGGTGCAGTGGGTTTAAAGCCACAACAAATCGCCTTTTTTGAAGACATTGCCAGTACCATGATCATGCAAATCAAGCAACGTGCCGAGCAACAATTGGGATATGAACTGACACACACTGTCATTGGTCGTCCGGTAAACTTTCAGGCCATTGGGGGTGAAGAAAGCAACCAACAAGCGGTGAGCATCTTAACAACAGCGGCAAAACGTGCAGGTTTTAAAGAAGTGGAATTCTTATTTGAACCTTTGGCTGCGGGGGTTGATTTTGAATCTGGCTTAACGGCTGACAAAAAAGTGCTTGTGGTCGATATTGGTGGGGGTACTTCTGACTGCTCGTTTGTGCAAATGGGACCAAGTTTTAGAGACAATGCCTGCCGAAATTCTGACTTTTTATCGCACACCGGTAAGCGTATTGGCGGTAACGATTTAGACATAGCATTGGCGTTTCATGAACTAACTGATTTACTGGGTCGTGACGATAAGTTTAAGTCAGGTCTTCCTATGCCTAACCAATTGTTTTGGCAAGCATGTAAAATTAATGACCTGCAAATGCAAAGTGACTTCTACTCAGATAAAAACCATCGTGATTTAAGCGCGATGCTGCGAGAGATAGAGCAACCAGAACGATTACAGCGTTTGATTAAAGTACAAGAAAATAAGCTATCGCACCGTTTAGTAAGACAAGCTGAATTAATGAAAATTGCATTAAGTGCTGACTCGCAGAGCCACTGTGATATGAGTTTTATCGGTAAAGACTTGGCTAAGCTGATCACTGATGTACAGCTTGCTGAAGCCCTTGAAAACAGTTTAGAGCAGATCTGCACATTGGCTGAGCAAGCTATTCAAGATGCAGGAACACAACCTGATGTGATTTACTTAACGGGCGGTAGTGCGCAATCGCCATTATTAAAGGCGGCGTTAAAACAACGACTGGGTGATATAGAGATGTTAAGCGGCGATAACTTTGGCAGTGTCACCGCCGGCTTAACCAAATGGGCTGAAAAGCTGTTTAGATAAGCGTTTAAATTTATAAAGTTTGTTAGGTATTGAGTCGCGTTGCCAAATACTTGTCGTAATCAGGTAAAGCACGACTAAATTCAGTACTCATCAAAGATGAATGCAGCAGCATATCGGCGGTTGCTTCATTACATGCCACAGGAATATTCCACACAGCAGCCAAACGTAGGAGAGCTTTAACATCTGGGTCGTGAGGCTGTGAAGCAAGGGGATCCCAGAAAAATACCAACATATGGATTTGATGTTCTGCAATTTTCGCCCCAAGCTGTTGATCGCCACCCATAGGGCCGCTAAGTAATTTATTAACGCTAAGGCCTGTAGCCTGCTCAATAACATTACCCGTCGTGCCTGTGGCAGAGAGTGTATGACGTTCTAAGGTATTCTTATGGGCTAAACACCAGGCTTTTAGAGCGTCTTTTTTACCATCATGGGCAACCAGCGCTATGTGCTTATTTGCTGGAATTTTCTCAACCTTGGTTTCCATACTCATTTCTCTTTTTTATTAGTTAGAGTAACAAGTTAATCGCTAAGGCGATAAAAATAAAGCCTGAAAAACGGTCTATCCAGATCGGCGCGCTTGGGTGCTGCCTAAAGTAGCCTGCGATTTTGTCTCCGCTGTAAATGTAGGCACAATCTATTGGGAAAGCTAAAATAGGGTAAAGCAAACCAAACATAGCCAGTTGTAAAGTGGTAGAAGAGAACGTAGGGTCGACAAACTGCGGAATAAAAGCAATAAAGAATAACGCTACTTTGGGATTGAGCACTTCGGTCATCATGGCTTGAACAAATACATTACCCTGTTTTTTAGTGCTTACATGGGGTTTATCTTCAGAGTCAATTTGCTTCTTAAACGTATCTTTAAGGGTCATAAAGCCCAAATAACATAAATACGCTGCGCCTAGATATTGCACTGTCGCGTAGGCCGTTTCAGAAGCTTTTAAAATGGCCGACAGTCCGACTACTGCAAAAATAGTATGAATAACACCACCGGCGGCAAAACCTAACGCACTTTGCATACCTGCTTTGCGACCGTGAGTAAATGTTTGTGCCATTAAAAATGCATTTGAAGGGCCAGGAGCCACGGCGATAACCGCACTAGCAATTAAAAAAGAAATGACTGATTCAGGGTTGAGCATCGCACTTATATTCTTGTTGTTATTGAGTGGGGCAGAGTATAAGCATGTTTGAATAAAATATACAGAGGTAAACAAAAGCGGGCATGAAGCCCGCTTAAAAATGGTTGGTTAGAATACTACAGTCTGAGTGCTTGAACAGGCTGAAGTACTACCTTGTTCACAAACTTGGTAGCTGTAGCTACCGCCGCCTTTACCACCGATGCTGTCAGTGTAGCTATTATCGTTGCTGGTTGTGACAATTTTGCTACCGTTACGGTAAATATCAACATTTGATGTTGTTGCACCTTGCCAGTTTAGGTCAGCATATTTCGAACCTTTAGATTTATAACCTGAAGCAGTTAGGCTTAATGATCCACCTGTATCGCCGCCACCGTTGTCACCACCGCCATTATTACCGCCAGCACAACCGTTTTGTGTTAGGTAATCGTCAGCGGCTTTTGCTTTAACAATACCGTAACCGAAGTAGACGTCATTACCTGCCGCACCTTGGTCTTCTGCTGTTGCTTTAAGTGCTGAACGAATCTCTTCACCAGTACAATCTGGATGATTTGACCAAACGAGTGCAGCAAGACCTGCAACTGCAGGTGTAGCCATTGAAGTACCGCTCATTAAGCCATAATCACTTGAGCCAATACTGATAGATGCAGAAGTTGCCGCCATTAATGCTGAACGATCTTCAAAAGCCGCACCGACTGCTGGAATTGACGTTGTGTTTGTATCGCCTAATGTTGCGTAAAGCATGCCAGCTTCATTGTTTACAATGATAGCGCCTACACCGCCAGAAGCTTCACAGTTTGCAACTTTGTCATGGAATGAAATGTTGCCACGGTCGATTAAGCATACTTTACCGGCTGCTTGTGCATCAGTTGCTTCAGCAGTGCCCATGAAGTAAACATTGGCGGTTATTGAACCTGAATTTTCCATTGAAGAGCTTTCGAATGGTGTGCCGTCCATAGATAGGCTTGCTGATGTTGCCATACCAGCAGGGTAAGTAGATAGCGTATCAACACCGCCTGCAGTTACTTCTACACAAATTGTTTCGTCAGTTGTAACTCGACGACCCTTGCCCGATGTACAACTTGGGTATTGAGAGAAGTCGGCAATTTGGTTGTTTGCATCATTTGCACCAATCATCATCACTGACGGGTAACCTGCAGGGTAAGAGCGAACTGAGTTGCCATCGTTACCTGCTGCGGCAACTACTAGGCCGCCAGCTTGAGAGAAGCTAGCAAATGCATTTGATTCAGTGCTGTTTGAACCACCGCCACCAAGGCTCATGTTGATGATGTTTGCACCTGCTTGTGAACAAAGGTTTGCAGCATGTGCTAGATCAGAAGAGTACCCCCAACCTTCAGCGTTAAATACTTTGATAATGTGCATGTCTACACCTGGTGCCATACCAACAACGCCGACATTGTTATCAGCCGCACCAATGGTACCTGCTACGTGTGTACCGTGCGGACCACCATGCTCATACCAGTTACCTGTGCCTGAGTCGTTATCGCCTGTGATGTTACCCCATATAAAGTCAGGGTTTGACATATCAAGACCTGAATCGATAACACACACCTTCATACCCGCATTTGCATCAAAGGTAACTTGGTCAGCTTGAGACTGGTAAACAGCATAAGGGGTGATCTGTTGTTGCATTGAATTACCTAGATCATCGTTATAGATGCCCAGTGCTTTACGCTTTTGGTCTTCTTCAATGAGTTTAATATGTGGGTTGTTTAGCAAACCTTTTACGGTTGATAGGTCTTTACCTGAGAAACTTGCTGCAAAGAACCCATTGCCATCAACATGTAATTCAGCACCTAATTTCTTAGCTAATGCTTTAACGACGCCTTTTTTATCGTTATCAACCTGAATGATGTAGCGGTCATCCGCTGCGTTAACAGAAGCGGCCGAACAAATGCCCGCAAGAAGTAATGCTGAGGTGAATTTATTAAACTTCATACTTGTTATCTCTTTTGTAATTTTTATGTGATGTTTTGTAAACATCTTTTTAACAAGTTCGAGGGTACGCGAAATTTTTTGGTTGTAAAGGGTACAAAATTACATTTTATCGAGTTTTTTAGAATAAAAAAATCTAGTCGTAGAAGTAAAAAATATTAACGGAAGTCCAGATATTTACATGGTTTACCATAGGGGAACGCAGGTGAGAGTAAGACCTATTAGTAAAAACAGGTCTTACCTTTTTGTCATGATTTTGAATAAAGCACACTGCTCTTTGTTGATTTAAGTGCAACTAAAAACAGCAAGCAGCTTGTTAAATGAATACCAACTTGAACAGGTGCACTCAAACCAAATTGCTGTGTTAATACAGCAAGTACAGCAGCGCCAGACATTTGCATTACACCAATGAGCGCAGATGCGGTGCCCGCTTGTTGTGCAAAGCCGCTAAGTGCTTTTCCAGCTGCAGAGCCTAATGTAAATGCAAAGCCGATAGAGGCAATATACATAGGTAGCATAAATACAGCTGGTTCAGCGACGCTACTAAGCGCCATCATGAGTAGGCCACCTAATGTGAGCAGCGCTAAGCCAAAAATTAGGCTCTGTTTAGGTGCGCTTTGAATATATTTAGGGGCGATAAAGCTGGCTGCAATGCTGATTATGGCATTCACAGTAAACCAAATCGTAAACTCCGAGATATCTTTATTAAGCTGAGTCATCACCCACTCAGGTGCTGTAGTGACAAATACCAACATAGCTGACATGGCGACCATGGTAATAGAGGCATTAAACATAAATTCACTGCTTGCAAGCATGGGTTTAAAACGCCTTAAATCTAAAATATGACCAGAATAAATGGTATCTTTTGGACGCGTTTCAGGGCACAGCAAAAACAGCAAAATAAAACCAAGCACGGCAAAGATAACCAAAAAGATAAAGTTACTTTGCCAGCCAAATTGGACGGTTAACCAAGCACCGAAAATAGGTGCCAATGCCGGTATAAAGCACACGATACCATTGAGGTAGGTGATCATCTTACCACTGCCTTTATGACCGAACTGATCTCTGACAATGGCAAAAGCAGTAACAAAAGTCGCACATGCGCCGAATCCCTGCAATGCTCGGGCAGCCATGATCACGTTCCATTCATTGGTGTTTGCTGCAAGCAAACCACCGAATGCAAATAGTGAAATACCAACCAAAGCAATAGGCCTTCTCCCATATTTATCGGCAAGCGGTCCTGCAATAAGTTGTCCTAAGCCGACGGTGAGCATATAAATGCCAACGGTTTGCTGAATATGCGCATTGCTCACTGCTAAGCCAGACTGCATGGCAGGAAATGCTGGTAGGTATAAATCAATACCAAGCGGACAGAAAATAACGAGTAAAATGAGAATAAAAACGCTGAGTTTTGAGTTAATTTGGGGATCAGACATGCGCACTCCTTATTAAGGGCGCGTATTGTATCGCTCTAAAATAAAAACGACAGGACTTAATACCGAGAAACGATAATATATTTTCACTTATGGCTTTTACTTGAGGTTTTATTCAATTTAAACTTGCTGAAAACTGGTCTGATGAGTTATGTTTTATCAAGATAAAATAATAACAATTGGAGCAAAACATGGCTGCATCATTAATGGGGATTTATAAAAGTGTCCGTTGGTTACCATTTGGTAACTGGTTATTTAGTAAGGCTGTATGTATTAAGGCACCTTACTTCGGTTCAATTAAACCGACTATTACACATTTAGAAGCAGGAAAATGCGTTGCAGTAATAAAGAAACGCCGCTCGATTCAAAATCACATTGGTACTATCCATGCCATTGCACAGTGTAATTTAGCTGAGCTGGTGGCAGGTGTCATGACTGATGCCACCGTCCCAGTTAAAACCCACCGCTGGATCCCAAAGGGAATGACAGTGCAATATCTAAAAAAGGCAGATGGTGTTTTAACTGCTGAGGCTAAAATTGACTTACCGAGAGTGTGGCAAGATAAAGAGGACTTGGTTGTACCTGTAGAAGTATTTGATCAGCACAAAACCAAAGTATTTCATGCTGATATTACTATGTATATTACTGAGCGTTAGCCTGCTCTTTGATTGGAGTGATATTGTCGGGGGCTTGCTTATGAGTAAGCTTGCCTTCTAAATGCGCCCCGGCATCTATAGTTAGAGTGTCATGAGCAACATCACCATGCACTTTCGCTGTAACTTCTAGGTGCACTGATTGCGCGTCAATGTTGCCGTTGATAGTGCCTTTCACTTGTACTTTTTCAGCGATAATATTACCGTTAACTTCACCATTTTGACCTACGATGAGAGTCGATACTTTTAAATCGCCAGTTACTTTTCCATCTACTTGTAATTCCCCATCACAGTCTATCTGCCCAGTCACATGGGTGTTGGGTGAAATTAATGCGGGTAAACTTGCGCTGCTATTATTTTTAAATTTATTGAACACGAGAAAGTACCTTAGCCAGTTTTATCGGATTGATATGCTTACCATTTTGTAATACTTCATAGTGTAAATGAGTGCTGGTACTTCTGCCAGTACTTCCCATCAAAGCGATCACATCTGATTTTTCGACTTTTTGGCCTTTCTTAACTTTAATGGTGTGAAGGTGACCAAAACGCGTAACTAGCCCATTGGCATGCTCAATTTCAACAAATTTCCCATAACCGCCATTTTTACCTGCTTTTGTCACAGTGCCAGCTGCAGGGGCATGGATATCAGTTTTATGCCAACCTGCGAGATCAACGCCTTTATGCATGGCTCTGCGGCCTGTAATGGGATCTTTGCGATAACCAAATTGACTTGATACATAAAACTTTTCTTGTTTGACCGGCATGCTATCAGGCAGCAAAGTAATCATTTGTTCAAGCTCATTAAGTTCAACCAGCTTATCAATCACGCTTAAGTAATCTTTAGAAATATGTTGTGTGTCTAGCTGGTGGTAAGGACCACCTTGTGCGATTGGTGATTGTGCCAATTGTTTATCCAAACCAATTTCATCTAAGTGGGTGTGTAATTCGCTTGCTCTTGCGGTGATGCTATTTCCGATGTGGTTTAGTAATAATGTTTGCTTATCGGCTAAGTTTTTTGACTGACCTTCAAACTCATCGTTTTGAGTAGCTTGCTCTTCAGACGTTGTTGGCGTAGCGACACTTTCAGGTAAAGCCTCGACTAATCCCTCTAATAAGTTCTGTTGTTGCGAAAGATCTTGAAGTGTTTTTGTTTGTTCAGCTAATTTTTGCTCTAATTGTTGTTTTTCTAGCTGCCAATTTGATTCAGCCGTCAAACGTTGTTTTTCTAACGTTTGTATTTGCTCTTGTTGTTGTACATAACCATAAGAGCTGACACTGACCCAGTAAACCGCACCCACAGCGGCGCATAACAAGCTTACTTGCAGGCTGCTAGGTAGGGTAAACATACTCACGTCACCATTTTGACGAAGTAATAATTGTTTTGGCTTAAATGCGCTTTTTGCTAGGTGACTGATCTTGTTCAACATATTTCTTAATAACCTGTTAACAACGTTCTACCTTAACAATATTTATGCAAAAATCCAGCTTAAAAACACAAAAAAAGGCGTGTTTTATGCACGCCCTTGATTTGAATAGTGTTTTTTATTTAGTTTTTTCAGTTTATTTTGCAGGTAAAACCGTGCCTTCAACTGAACCAAAACCAATGCGGTTAAAGCCGTCTGCTTCACACCAACCGCGCATGATAACCTTGTCACCATCTTCTAAGAACTTACGCTCTTCACCATTGTTCAGTGTGATGGTTTCTTTACCGCCACGAGACAGCTCTAGCATAGAACCAGCTTCTTCGTGCTCAGGGCCTGACTGTGTACCAGAACCTAGCATATCACCAGGAGTAAAGTTACAGCCGTTTACCGTGTGGTGTGTCACCATTTGTGCCACTGTCCAGTAGCTGTGCTTAAAGCTAGACTCCGAAAGCTTGCTTGGTGCAGCACCTTCAGTACGCATTTTTTCTGACTCAAGAAGTACATCCATTTGAATGTCGAATGCACCTGCTTCACGGTTATGAGAAGACTCAAGATACTCTAATGGTTGAGGATCGTTTTCATCACGGTGCCACTGAGTACGGTATGGTGCTAATGCTTCAGTTGTTACAACCCAAGGTGAAACTGTTGAAGCAAAGTTCTTTGCTAGGAATGGACCAAGCGGTTGGTATTCCCATGCTTGTAAATCACGAGCAGACCAGTCATTAAATAGACAGAAACCAAATACGTGATCTTCAGCATCTTCAATGCTAATTGTATCGCCAAGTTCATTACCTTTACCAAGGTAAATACCTAGCTCTAATTCGTAGTCCATGCGCTTTGCAGGGCCAAATGATGGTACGTCTGCGTCAGGCGCTTTTGTTTGACCTTTAGGACGTGGGAAGCTTTGACCAGATACATCAATAGAAGATGCACGACCGTGATAACCAATTGGTACCCATTTGTAGTTAGGTAGAAGTGGGTTATCTGGACGGAATAAGCTACCTACCGCAGTTGCGTGATAGATTGATGTGTAGAAATCTGTGTAATCACCAATGTGGCATGGTAGTGCATATTCAACTTCATCTAGTGAAACTAAAGCAGACTCAAGTGCACCTTGGTACTCAGAACCTTCACGTAGTGCTTTTGAAAGCGCTAAACGAAGTGCTGACCAATGTGTTTTGCCCATGCCCATAAACTCGTTAAGCGCAGGTGCGTTAGCCGCTTCTACCGCTTCTTGTGCTTCGCCAGAGAAAATACCTGCAGCCGCAACTACAGCTAAATCTAAAACTTGGTCGCCGATAGCAACACCACCGCGGAACTCTTCAGATACGCCTTTACGACGGAAAGAGGCGAATGGTAGGTTTTGGATTGGGAAGTCATTACCCGCAACGTTTGCGCTGCTTACCCAGCTTTTTAAATTAATATCGTGCGTTTCATTAATAAAAGACATGGTCTTTCCTTTTGCATTAATTGGCTAAGTCTAAATATGGAGATTCAATAAAGTAAATCAAGCTTGAAAAACGACTTAGCTTTAAAAACTACAAAAGCAGCCACATTCAAAACGCGAGCTGCTTTTAATTTATACAGGGTATCTTAAATTAGAGAACACCACGTCGCTCTTGGTCACGCTCGATTGATTCGAATAGCGCTTGGAAGTTACCTTCACCGAAACCACCGTCATCAACACGTTGGATCATCTCAATGAAGATAGGACCAAATAGGTTCTTAGTGAAGATCTGTAGCAAGTAACAGTCTTCGCTTTGGCTATCTACTAAGATCTGATGCTCTTTGATTTTCTCTTTGTCTTCTTTAACCCAAGGAACACGGTCAAAGATAGTATCGTAGTAGTGGTCAACGATATCTAACGTTGCGATGTTCGTTTTGTCTAGCTTATCTAGTGAACCAACAAGGTCGTTTGTTAAGAATGCAAGATGCTGCACACCTGGACCGTTGTACTCGTCTAAGTACTCGTCGATCTGGTTGTTGTTGTCATCTTTACCTTCGTTGATTGGAATAGAGAAAGTACCACAAGGCGACTTAAGCGCGTAAGAAAGTAGTGCCGTCTTTTGACCTTTAATGTCGAAGTAACGTACTTCTTCAAAGCCGAATACACCTTTATAGAAATTTGCCCAAGTTTCCATAGTACCTTTGTAAACATTGTTTGTTAGGTGGTCGATACGGATAAAACCTTTATCTTCAACAATGTTTTGCTCAACTAGGTCTTCAAAATCATTCTCAAAGATTGAGCCTTTGTCACCGAATACGTCGATGAAGTAAATTAAGCTGTCGCCAATACCGTAAATCGCAGGGTATGGTAGGTCTTTGTTTGCTGAATCTGTCGCAGGTTTTGCACCACGCTCTACAGCAATATCAAACGCTTTTTGAGCGTCTTCTACACGCCAGCCCATTGAGCAAATCGCAGGACCATGAGATTTTGCGAACTCAGCAGAAAAACCGCTGCGCTCGTTGTTTAGTAAGAAATGGATCTCGTTCTGGTTGTAATGAACGATATCTTTACCTTTAAACTTTTTAAGTTTAGAGAAACCAAAATCAGCAAAGATTTTGTCCATGTAATCTGCATCTGGGGTTGCGTATTCAGTAAATTCGATACCAACCAAACCTAGTGGGTTTTTTACTTCACTCATTGTCATACTCCGCAATTAAGCACAATTGGGTTGCTTGTTAGATTTGTTGTTGGAACGAATCATTAATCAAAAATCGCAATAGGGGAAGATAGGGCTGTGATATTGTCAGGGGGGCATTTGTAAATTTAAAAACACACATTAAATACGACTTTGCTGTATTTCGACTAGGGCAGGTGATGGAATCTCCTCAAGCGGGCCAGAACAAAAATCGATGACTATTTGCTGTTTTAAATCGTGGAGTTTTAAATTTCTAAGTTATTGATGTTAAGTGACTATTTTTGGTTGGTGGTTTTTCCAGGAAATGGGTTTATAAGTTCAAAGAATACCTCTGAACTTGCATCAAAAAGGAGTGGGTGTAAAGAAATTAGTACAGTTTAAAAACAGATACAAAAAAAGCCGCATAAGCGGCTTTTTTGCTACAAGGAGAATTATTGCTTAGAACCTGATACTTCTAGTTCTTCGCTTAAATAATGCTCTTGAGTGTGTGGCTCGTGGTTGCCCTCTGCGCCATGCATCCAGTCAACTAAACGGTCACTTAGGAAGTACATTAATGCTGCCGAGATTAAGCCTGTTGCACCTAGACCAATAAAGATACCCATGGCATTTTCCATAGCAGCTTCACCTTCACCGATGAACGCACCTACGAATGCAGCAATTTTGTTTGCAACTGCAGTACATAAGAACCAGATACCCATAAGCAATGAAGCAAGGCGTAGTGGCGCAAGCTTACTTACCATAGAAAGACCGATTGGTGACAAGCACAGCTCACCTAGAGTATGGAATAAGTAGAAAAGCACTAACCAAATCATGCTGATTTGCAGTGCATCTTGACCATTACCACCTTCAGTCGCAAGTGCTAGCATCATAGTGAAGAAGCCAAGTGCTAAGAAAACTAAACCAATGGCAAATTTAACTGGCGAGTTTGGCTCTTTGTTATCAAGCTTAAGCCAGATCATAGCTACAATCGGCGCGAAGATAATGATGAAGATAGAGTTAAGAGATTGGAACCAAGAAGCTGGAATTTCAAAGCCCATCAACATACGGTCAGTGTAATCGTTGGCGAAAATATTCATTAAACCGCCAGCTTGCTCGAAGCCCATCCAGAAAATGATGCTGAAAACACTCATTGTGAAAATTACCTTGATACGGTCTTTTTCAACTTTAGTTAGAGGCTCTTTTTGACCTGATTCAGACTGCTGCTGAGACAGTTTTGCTGAAGGTACTACACCAATGTCGCCTAAATACTTTTTACTTAAGATCATCTGCATCACAACAGAAATAACCATACCGATACCTGCCGCGATAAAACCAGCCTGCCAGTTAATTACAGCTGCAACGTAACCTGCGATAAGTGGACCTAAAGCGCCACCTAAGTTAATACCCATGTAGAAAATAGTGAATGCACTGTCACGACGTTTATCGCCTTCTTGGTATAAGTCACCAACCATAGTAGAGATATTTGGCTTAAATAAACCGTTACCAATACAAAGCAATGTTAAACCTACATAGAAAACATTTTCTTCGATACCACTTACCATGGCATGAGGAATACCCATAGTAAAGTGGCCCGCAGCCATTAAAATGCCACCAATAATGATGGCTTTACGTTGACCTAATACGTTGTCGGCTAACCAGCCACCGAATAGTGGTGTGAGGTATACCGCCATAGTAAATGTACCGTATAGGCTTAATGCATCGGCGTTGCTCCAGCCGAAGCCGCCGTCTTGTGCCATAGCTACAAGATATAATACTAAGATAGCACGCATGCCGTAGTAACCGAATCGCTCCCACATTTCTGTGCCGAATAGCAGGAAAAGCCCCTTAGGGTGCCCTAAAAACTCACCTGCTTTAGGTAATGTGCTCATATTTCTTCCTAAATTATCAAAATGTGTTGTGTGGCCTAGTTATAATTATGCACTATGTGCTTAGGTGACGTTTGGCCAAACGTCTAATAACAATTTCATTAAAGCGATGTATTGTTAATATGCGCATTGCCTTAATGAAATTGGTAAAACCTTGAAACAGGTACATTCGCATTATTTTTGCGTAAATATGCACTGCAACGATGCAGTATACCCAGCGCTAGGCCTTAGGGGAAGTCTGACAAGACAAACCGAGTATTGTATAAGATAAAACCTGCTGGTACCGGTTAAGAAGATTACATGTCTTGTTGCTCATTTTTTGACGTTAACCAGCCCGGCTTTTGGCTTCTGTTAAGGTTAGCTAATACCGAGATAGCCTTTTCTATTGTGATACGTTGATCAGCAATATCTTGATAAACTTGTTGTGCTGTTTTTTTGCGTTTAACGGCAGCGCCAGCATCTAAAAATGACTCGATAACCTGATTAAAGAATCCTCTAAACTTGCTCTTTGGCTGTTGCTCGTCATTTTGATTGCTGCCTATTTTAGCTGCAGCGACTTTTTCTTGAATATACTTAATTTCGGCTTGGCTAAATTCATTTTGCGCGTGTTCTGAGTGTGCAATGTCTTCAATTACTAGATTTAAATAGTCAATCTCAATAGCACTGAATTTAGGTTGTTGAGCGAGTTTTAAAAGTAGCTTTCTAAACTCAGACTGTTTGGTGGCCGAAGACTTAAGGGTTTCACAGAGCTGATATATCTTTTGCCATTGCTGCCACATGTAAACATAGTTGAGGCCTGCACCTTTAATATTTTGCATACCTATGATTAGTTGATGTTGATTTCTCATCGCGAGGCTGGCGATATGGCTTGTTAGCTGATCTGGTTTTACATAAGCGTTTTCTACCAATACTATTTTGCTTGCAACGATACTTTGCACTGTTTCCTTTAATAATTCTGAATGATTTGATAAATCATCTATATCAAGCAGTGAAATAGCCATCTGCCAGTTTTCATATTGAGTGACAATTTTTTGTATATGGTCGGCATCGTTTAACAATCTAGCATTTAACACGGCTGTTAAAGTTTCTAAAGAAGTTATATCCGTTGTCTGTAATGGTATGTCTAATGTGTGATTAATTTTCTCAAGCCAAGTCTGAGCGCTATAAAGTACATTCAACTGGTTAAGAAAGGCCTTTAGGTCGTTTACATCGTTATTTTTCAGCAAGGTGTCGAGACGTTCGTCAATGGCATGCTGTAAATATGAATTGAAGCCGTCTACGTTGGTGCCTATTACGACTAGGTAGTCGAAGCGTAAATCTTCAGCTAAGATCTGCGCGAATACTTTGGAACGAGCAATACGGTCATTGCGGTTATTGATTAATGCAATGGTTTGAATGTGGGGCTGGTCGTTTATATCAAATAGCTCCAAACGCTTCCAGTTTTCAACAGTTGCAAGTCGCTCATTGGCCGACATACTATTCACAAAAGATTGAGAGATCGTACCAATAGGGGCTGACTGAAAATGTTGTAACACACCAATGTCTGGCACGATGCGCTCAGCCGTTTCTTTATATACATAGTCTTTTTCTATGCCAATATACTGAGCCATTTTGCACACAAGTGCGATGTTATCAGGGTGCTCTTCATAGGGATATAAAGCACGAATATCAGGGGTTATTTGATAGCCATCTCCCCAATGCGTTTGAATTAAGGTCGTGTGTTTGGCGTCTGCGGCATCACTTAAAATCGGCATCATCGATTGTTCAGCAGTGAATACTTGCGTGTTACTCCCTATAAACGCTGACATCTCTTTGGCAACATCAATGCCTGTTGGGCCCAGAATATCTTCATGATCTGGATAAGCGTTGGTAATGGTGGCAAAGTTATCTTGCATCCAGCGGCGTAGAATTCTTACATATCTTGGGGTTAGGCCCATACATTCCCATAGAAAGACATCGGCTTTGGTTTTTCTGGCAAAATCGAGTACATCGCTTTGCTCCCATATGCTGGCCTTATCGAAAGGTCTGAATAGTGGCACTTCGTACTGCTCTCCATTGCTCTTACCATAAATCATCATGGCTTCGCACCCTGTGGTTTTGGCGATAACACGTAAATCTAAACTGCTGAATAGTGCAGCTTTTAGTCGTTCAGTACCTGACTTTCCTCGCGTTCCCCAACCACCGATGCTGACAGGGATTGCTTTGCGGTTACGTTTTATTTTCCTGCTGACATGGATATGGCGACCCCAAAAATAAGCCATAAAGGCAGTGACGAAAAAGACTAATTGTGAAATTGAATTTTGATAAATGGAATACAAGTACTCTTTAAAGCTAAACCAGATATTAAGGAGTACAGGGGTCAATGCGGTTTTACTATAGAGTTTTGAAATACTTTGCTCGACAGGAAATGACGCACCAAGAACATCCCCGTATGCATTAAATTTGATTTCGAAACCAAGTTCTCTCAAGGTTGAAATGAACTTCTTTTGCTCTAATTCACTGCCTTTTCTTAAGCTATCGAGCTGCTCAAAATGAACTGATATGTGCCAATATGCTTTAATTCGTTTGATGAGTGTTACAGGGCGATGTATTTCTAAAATACCATCTGGCGTGTAGCTAAAAGCGGGCTCTTTGGTTCTATCTTGACTGAGCACCGACAAGAGATAGTCTAATAGAGGTAAATGTGGTCTTGCTGAGTGCTCAGTTAGGTTAAACAGCGCCTCACCAGGAACGTTGGTTTCACTAATTTCAGCGACACTACAACTGGCAACATGTAACTCAGATGAGGGCTTTTTTGTCTGTGTATGGTTAAAGCTCTGGCGTTTATCGGTACTGGGATTAAAAAACTCATGCCAAATTCGCCAAAAGCGTCGACCTCGTCGATAGCCAGGTATAATATGCCAGTGCTTTTTTGTGGCTCTACCACTAAATGCTTCTGCATGTTGTGCTTTAAAGCTCAAGGCTCGGCCTAGGGTGTGACGATCAACGCCCAGTGAGAGCGTAATACTTTGTGTTTGTGAAAGTTGTTCTTCGATATTTGCCAATAAAGTTTGCTGACTAAAGCTGACTAATTGCTCTCTTGCTCTTGTAATATGTCTTTTTAATGCAATATGGGACTCTTTGTCGAGCGCCATATTAAGCGTTTGAATAAATTGCTGAAAAATCTGTTCAGGTTTATCAGATTGTAGCTGTAGATTGAGCATCACGCGGGCACTACTTTCGATATTGAGCCGTTTTACTTCAAAAGGCAGCGGCTTTTGAAGTACTTGTTGCCAAAGTTTAAAGATAAAGGCATCTTCGGCATATTGAGGTTGTGTAAATTGCTTTACCAAGGTAAATAACACAGCGGCACAGGTCTCGTCTTCGAGCCTTCTCACCAGCAGCGCTTTTGCTTGTTCTAAGTCAATGACATTTAATTGCTCAATTAACGCTTGCCTTACACGTGGGTAGGAGTGTTCACTTAGGCCATTTAATAAGTCTATTTCTTTACTGGTAAGCTTAGGTTGCTTGGCAATAATCCGTGGCAGCGCAGCAAGCACAAATAAGCTGTCATTACTTTTAGGTCTGTCAGCAAAGTCGATGACGGTTTCTTGTATGAGTGCCCAAATATGCGCTCTGATAAAAGTAGGGCGCTGAACATATAAAATCTCAAGAATATCAATCGCTGCTTGGTAAGGGGTGCTGGGTTCTTCGAGTAATTCAATTAACTCGGCAGCTAGTGCCTCATTGAGTTCAGGGTCTGCGTGGCATTGATGGATGACAGCTACCTGATTCACTAAAGCACGAATAAGACTATGCTTGATATGAACACTGTGATTATTTTGCAGCATCTGCATAAAAAAGGGTTCAAGATCGAGCTTTTTCCAGTTGTCTAAGATTTCAGCTTCATTAGCACGTAAATGAGATGTGGTTAGAGCGCCAAGTTTACTGATCAGAAATTTAAGAGTTTGTTCGGTGTCGGCAACTTGCCGTTGATAGCGGTCTATCACGGCACCATCATCAAACCAGCGTGACAAGGCCTGTTTATCCTCTTTTAACTGGGCTTCAGTGGCGCCGAGCTCTCGTGCATAACTCAGAATATGAAGCTCTTTTTCTGCGCTTATCTCTGCTTTTGCTAAGCGCTGTACAAATAACTGATAAGACGCGTCTAGCTTTTGAGTATGCGCATTAAGCTTTTCAATTTTGTGCCTTAAAAAGGCGATGGATTGCAGTTGCAACCAAGCTTGCAGCGATTCATTTTCAGGAATATTTCTAATTAACGGCCATTGTAATAGCTCATTGATCAGATTTTGATATTTATGACGGTAGAGCTTGAGCCAAAACTCTTCAATATTGGCGAATAAAATTAACTCAAGTTGTTGCTTCAATTCATTATTGGTCATAAATATCTTGTTCTAAAAAATGCGTCAATTGGAGAGATTCAAAGAGAATTTCATCGTGAGCAAACGGCCCAAACCCGGTATTTTGCAAGTTCCCTAGGTTTATTTCTAAACGTAGTGAGTGGTCTTTTCTAAACCAATCCTGTGTCCAGCTCAGTTTTATCCATCCTGCTGTATTGTCTGAAAAGTCAAACAAAGTTTGCCAACTTACTTGGGTTAAATATTGCCACGTATTGTTAGGCCTATGCTGATCGGCAAATTTATATTGTGATGCGCCTGCGAGCGTAAAAATATGCCCTTGGTAAAATTGCTGAAGCTCAATATCAAAGCCTAGGCTGTCAAAAGACGACCAGTCTTCATTTGAAGTTGTAGAAAAGCTAGCGGATAGCTGATTATCAACCCAAGGTTGGTAGCGGTATTGATAAGCAGCACGCCAACCGTGCATATGATCTTCGCGATAAAAACTAAACATCGACGGACTCATTAGTCTGTCAGCAATATATTCATCTGCGGTGATGCTAGTGTAGTAATAAAATGGCTGCCACCACCATTGATGACGATGAATGTTGTCGTCACGCCAAGTTTCGCCAATTTTAAAACTAATATTAGAGCTGAGATGGCTCTCGCTAATAGGCGTATCGTTTTGCCAACGGTTATTTATTCTAGCTTCACTGAACCAATGACTTTCTTGTGATAACCAATTGTGTTGTGCGTTGATAGAAAACGTTTCGTAATTTTGATTATCGAGTGTGAATAATGATTCTAGCAAATACCAATGCTGCTTATCTTTATTTCTTAGCCTTAGTCCAAAATCGGTATAGTGGCGAGCTGACGGGCTTTGTTCACTTTCGAAGATACCTGCTCGGTTGTATCTAACGAGTCCTTCAACATGGGTCAGGTTTTCATCAGTAGATAAAATATCCTCATAAAATGGCTTTTTCGATGGCTCATGAAAATAAATCGGTTTTTCAACGATTAAGGGCTCGATTGTTGGTGCAAAACTGGTTTTAGCTCGGTTGGGATCGAGCTGCCATTTAAAGACCCGTGCTAACTGTGAAGTCTTTGCTTGAACATTAATTTTTCCCGCAGGATAAAAACCGATTTGCTCATCTCTGACTTGGCCTGAGAGGCGCTCAATTTTTATTAAACTATCTGAATTCAGTTTTGCGCTTATTTGCTGATCAGCTTCTGCAAAATAAAATAGCTGGCGTGTATCTAACTTCGCATCTTGCCAGCGGCCTTGTTGATAGGTTTGAATTTTTACACTGACCAGTTGAGAAATAAACGGGTTCGTCCAACGCAGTGCAATTTCATCACTTGCAAGCTCCGCATCTGTTAATGCTAACTCACTATTGTGATTACTCTCTATGGTCCAAAGCACATTATTTTTGCTGGTAGAGATAAGAATATTGGCGTAGTTAGTCTTCACTAATTCTGCTGCGGCGAAATTAAAAATGAGTTTAACTTTATGACCCGCCAATTCTCTCAGGTCTAAGTTGAGAGTGTGATTTGGACGAATTAATAGCCCGTCTAGATGTGAATCTTGGCTCGTATGACGACTTATTTGCTCGGCAAAACTGCGTCGCGTTATGGCATTCATGTCAATGAGTTGAGTACCAGAATAATTTAAGTACTGCTCAATCGGTTGCCATGACCCATAATGCTCAATACGGTTCTTAAGTGATTTTAAACTGTCGGATAGCTTTACGTATTCAAGTTTGGCAAATAGCAAGTTGAACTCATAGTTGTTTAGAGTCTCATGGCTTAATCGATATAACGCATTTATGAGTAACGTTTTATTATCGATATCAGGCTGGTGGAGCAGGTTAATAAAGGGTTGTTCAAGAGAAAATACGACAGCGTCGGAGCTTAAGTGCGCTTTATATGCAAGGGAGTCAGGTAATACCCTTAAACTTAAATATTGCTGTTGCTCACTGCTTAAAGTCAGTTGCTCACCTTTATTTAGCGTGATAATTGCTTCACTGGCCACAGAAAGTTTAAGTTCATTGTGTTGAACTTGCGTGGTAGAAGCGACATCCGCAAAGACAGGTAAAATGGATTGTGTTGAGTTTGTATCTATATGTAGCCAGTGTTGCTGCTGTGTACCATCGTGTATATAAGGTGTTCTGACTCTTAATTGCAAAGTTAAATCTTGCTTAGTATAAAGCTGTAAAGGTGAGCCATTTTGCAAATTGTAAGCATTGTAATCAGATGTATCACCTTGCAAATTCACGGCACCAAAATGTTTGATATCAAATGAAGAGGTTGTTGGCTCTCTCAAAGGGGTTAATTGTGCTATACGGCTTTGTTCCCAGCTACGTAGAGCTGTGTCAGTAAAATTATGACTATCATGGTGTGACCACAGTGCTTCTAGGTTTTTCTGTTGTGCTAACAATAATTCTCTCATCAAGCTGTCACAGCCAGTTAAAACATTAAACTTATATGCACATAAACCTTGTAATTTATATACCTGTTTAGCTTCTAAGTAGCGGCTAAAGAGTGCCTGTGCAGCATAATTACTGAGTAGTGGACGCTTGGATTGCAGCAAGCTTTCTAAGTAGGCGTTGGCTGTCGAGGCTCTGTCGAGCTCAGTCAATAAATCAATGCGCATTCGCCAAGCATCGAGTGCAATGCTGGCAATATCGCTATTAACTAAATCTTTCAACAAGGGCAAAGCCTTACTCGGCTCTGACAACGCTAAGTTCATCGCTTTTGAGATTAACTGGTAGTCGTTTTCATGCGGTCTTTTGTTAACAGATGTCTCGAGTGGGAGGGGCAGACTATTGATGAAAGCCTGCGCCTGCAGATTGTTTTGTTGGTCAAGTAATGTTGCTAGCGTAGGGCTTTTGGCCGCTACTTTTCCTTGCATTAAATAAAGTAATGGGTTGTTTGGCAAGGTCAATAAGTCATCTACTTCAACGGCAATACTTACCATTTGTTCATCGGCACTGAATAGTTTTAAAGAGTGTGATTGCAAGCTTACAGGCAGCACAATTCGGCTGAATGCTTGGCTTGGTGAAAATTGAATAATGTGCCTTTGATTGTCGTATTCAGCGACTAGGTGGCCGCTATGCTCAGCTTTAACATAGAGAAATAACGAGTTTCTGATCCGCTGAAACTGGCTGATATCAAAACTTAGCGTGTCTTTTAGTTGATGGCTGGTGAGTACCTTGTGTTGTGACACTGAATAGAGTTGCTCACTTGCAGCACGTAAACCAGACACGACCCTTTGTTTGCTATTGTTACTTTCTATAGGTAACCCTCGATTACTAACTTGCGCATTTCTTCGTGTTGAAATGGTGCTCACCAGATCTTGGTAACGTCGCTGTTCAAGCACTGACGCGTCAGCAATTGAGAAGTGACTAATTGAAGATACGTCTTGTTGTGAGTAGATTTTTACAAAGGCGTCATCTAGGTTTGCTGTCCAATAAGGGTTAAGCAGTGCTTCAGGTTGTTTGTCTAGTGCATCAAGGTCGTAAATGCCGCGATGCATTTGTTCGAGTTTTATAAGTGCTTGATCTTGAGCTGTGATTTTTAAGTAACTACCTTTAGGCACGGCGAAGTAATCAGTATTTACAGTGCTGACTTTTTCATCTTGATATTCAGGTGCATGGGCGTTCGATACATTCACTAAACTGACAGGTTGCTCGTTCACTTCAACAAAGACTTTATTACCCTGCTTTAGGTTTGACATCCACTTTCTAACTGAGAGCTTGAGCTTTTTAGCCTCTGCGAAATATAAACGCATGCTTTTCTTTGGCTCTAACGTATAGTAAAACTCGTGATCTTGAGCAAGACTTAATTTTGTGGCTTTGAGGGGCAGTTTTATAGCGCGACGAAAAGGGTCTCGGTGAAAATGAAACTGGCCTTGTTCGATATCTAAATTTATCCAATTTTGAGTGATATTTTCAAACTGGACAAGTTGGTTGTATTGCGATGCAGGTAACTGGCAGCGATGCGCTTTACACATCAGTTCACTGGGGTGGAGCTTGCGCATGGCATACTGTGTTTGGCCTACCCAAACTATGGTTTTGTTGAATATATCGTCTGGTAAAATGAGCCAGCGAGCGGCAGGTAAATACAGGCGTTTCGATTGACTTTTATCAATACTAATAAGACTTTTAGGCTGACCAAGTGCTAAATCTGAGTTTACCCACGCAGGTGCAGTTTGCAGCGGTGCGGGCGCTGCAAACAACTGACAGGTAAATAATAGAGCGATTACAATTAAATAACTTGGCTTATACATTCAGAAAATTGACTCATTGTATGTTGTTCTTTTACTAGACGTTCTCTCATAGGCTTGCTTATCTCTATGTGAATAAACGAAAACGGTGTTAAGTTAAGTTTATGTATTATGTTCTTCGTTCCGCCTAGTTCTTGTATCAACTCTGGATAGAAATAACTATTTCTTGATATTTTACTTAAGCATAGAGTTAATTGCTGCTTAATGACATTGCCTTTTCTACCTTGACTGATAATAAAATCAGCCTGTTTACCCTTATCGCTTTTACGTTTGCTTTGATTAAAGCCATGTAACTGTATGATTTTGGCTCTCGGGTGAAGCGACTGAAAGGCTAAAATGGCACTGTTATGTAAATTATCTCGACGTTTAGAGTAATCCATTGACTGCTTATCCAAACTGTCACTGTGTCTGTGATGCGTGTTCGCTAACATGAGTTGGCAGTGCGTATTATATATTTGCTCACCTATTGTATAGGTGTGTGTATCAAAGAAACGATGTGGAATAGAAATAATACATGCTTTGGCATTCAGTCGGTAAATAAGCGCTCCGCCGCCATTTACTGTTGAGGTAGCTTGCAAATGATGCCTGTTATTTTTAAACGCATATTGCCAAGAATCTAAGTTGGCTTTATTCGCAGACTGAAACCAATTCGAGACATCTTTCGTCAGTTTTTCTAGTGGTGATTTTGGCTCTGCACAAGCGACGGTCACACTACAACTCACTATAATGGCAAAAATCAGCTTAATCATTTTCATATTGCCTCCATTGCGCTTCAGAGGGGGCTTGCATAAGTTCATCAAGCACACTGATCCAAATATCTTGTTCGGCAGTGATTGCGATACTTTTAAGTGTCTGTACATCATCGTTTATCGCAAGTGAGATACTGTTGTATGGGATCACTTGTGCAATTGCAGGGTGCAGCGCATAGACTTTGGTTAATTGTGCCGGCATCAATGCAAAACGTTTATTTTTAATTGTGTATTCAGGACTTAAACCGTCTTTGAATCGACCTCTAATGCGAGTGTTTAGTACCACGAAATCTTTGAACTCTTTGGTTTTAAGCACTTTAATAACAACCGATTCGGGTTTGTTTGAATAGTTTAAAGTTAAAGTCTGACCAGCTTTAAGAAAGTAGCCACGCTGTTTTTGCCAAGGCCGTTCACTGCCTTCGTTAACAAATAAAGTATGTTCAGGGCCTTTGAAAGAGAGCAGTTGAGTCTCAGTTAAATGTGTGAGGGCGCGCTCTTTGAAAAACGGGGCTTTTTTATTTATTTCAATAAGACGTTTGTCTCTTTGTTGGTTATTTCTTTTAGCCAGTAATAACTGTTCAAAAGTAAAAACTTGCTTGAATTGATGCTCGGTTGGATCTGCTTTAGGAAAAAAATCAGCAAAATACTTATCTGGGCTATTGACCAAAAATGTATTTGATAGGGGTAAGGCTTGAATTAAGTCCCGACTCATATAGGTGGTTGCCATGTCTTCATTGTTTGGCAGTGGAGGCGGCATTTCAAATAAACGCACATTGGTAATGCGTTTTTGGTCGGTAAAATTAAAATCATTCTGCGCTTTTTGCGAAAACCAGGCACCTATAGCGGCAAAGTCATCTAACTCAGGTTTGCAGAGCTGTTCGCATAGCTCGGTTTGATAATGAAAAGATGACTGTCTGGCTTGCAATTTCGCGAGCACAGACTGTGGCGATGAAATTTTGATACGATCCACTGTGTTAGGTAAGCGAACATAGTATTGCTCAGATCCGAAAACAGGCTGTCGGATGGTTGTTTCGTCTATGATCCTGTCAAAGTTGCTTGTCTCGCCTTGCAGAAATATACGGAATTGCTCTATCTCAATATCGTTATTATGAAGTGTGATATCAACAGGCGTGCCTTTTGGGCCTCTAAACTCAAAGTTGATATCACTACCTTTAGCAACTTGGTATTCAGCATTAAAGTGCTCGCCAATGTTATAAAAGTAGCTATGCAAAGCATTAAACTGGGCATCGTTTTCAGCAAACCATCTAGTTAGTATAGGCTTGGCAGATTGAACCACAATCAGGCCGGGCTCAACACTTGAAATACGATAAGTATTGGGTGTGTCAGTGGCAGTGAAATTTAGCTGAATAGGCGCCTTGAGTTGTTTAATGTCATACCAAGTTGCGAATAATGTCGCGTCGCTCTGCTCTTTAAAGACAAATAAGTCTTGAGTTTGATAGTTTCTGAATGAGGCACTCAGTTGGCTATCAGTATAGAAGCTATCTAGGTTTAATTGCGCCGCACTAAAGTCATAACTTAACACGTAATAGGGCAGTGTTTCGTATAGGGTGTCGCCGGTAAAGTCGATGCCGGGGATCCCTTGTGGCGCTAATTTTTGCCACTCAAATGTGACGGCATTTAATATTTCTTGGCTCGATATAGCGTTGTTGCCAATGGTGTGGTAATTAGTCATACGTTCACGCCAATCGGTAGATTGCCTTAGCCAAGCTCTGTTGATGTCATTGAGACTTACAGGGGTCTTTGCGTGCAAACGAATAACAACTCCTCTGAGCTGATTATTTTCAGGGATCAGCTTTAATGCAATTGCAGATGCATTAGTAAGTTGCTCATTGCTGATAAAAAACGACTGCCCGGAAGAAACGGCCAAGGTGTCGCGATTTTCAATAATTTGCTTCACTTGCTTTTGTTCATTGTCTAAGGCCAATTTAGAAGCATGATGATAAACATGTGTACTGAGAGGGGTCGCTTTACTGTCTAAAAGCGTGTACTCAATGGCATAGTGTACGGGTTCTTCAAATTGTTGTTGCTCTGAAAAAATCGCATTCGATAGAACACGAATTGAATAAGTTCTATCGGCTGAAAAGTTAAATGTAAGCGCCTTATCTTGTTGTAACCAATGTACTGTTGAGCGCGTTTCATCTTCAGAGCGAAGCGCAACCGGCTCTGCAGACACTACCCAAAAATAACCTCGGATGATGAGCCAAAGCAGCAATAAGATTAAACTGATTCTAAAAAATAAAGTCAGCAGGTGCTTAATTAAATACATTAAGTCCTCCTGTCATCATTTGAGTAAATCTTTGCAAATCGACGACTTTATTTCTTTTCGGTAAGTAAATAAGTGCAATCTTATTATTTTGCTTGATCAATAAGGCGAGTTCGTTTGGCATAGAAAGTTGTGTGGCTTGCAAGGTACACGTATTTTGTTGTTCACATAAAGATTGAATAAAAGGCAAATGCTGAGAGAGCGCATAATGCTCGGTAATATCCTTAAAGGCTTTTAATTGAGTCGTGTTAATTGCTTGCCAGTCACTTGGAGACAGAGCTGCAATATTAGTGTGCTTCAAAATAGGGTGCTGCGATACCGCTAATAGTCGTTGCAATAGTGCCTCGTTCGATATTGAAAAGTGTTGCTTAAAATCGGAAGCAAGCCATAGTGTGGCGAGCTCACTTGCAGGCGAAAATATCTGGTATCCGGTTTGAGGAGAGGTACCTAATTCGAGCCCTCTTGTTGCAGCTTGGCCTAAAACAATTTGATGCTCAACCCCTAGCTCTTTGAGTGACTCCCGTACCTTGCCCAGGCTTAATTTATGGCTCGGATGAGGTTCTGTGTACTGAAAAGCTAAAGCACTTGGGCGAATGTGTGACGGCGCACTGTGGCTACGTATTTGCAAGTTTAAAACGCCGGATTGAGGGTAGTGACGTAATGCACTCTGATGCACAATATTAAATAAGGTTTTTACATTGGCAGCGGCCATAACATTGGCTTCCTCGCTGGCAAATGGGTGTGCCCCTGCGATTAACAACAGCTTTGCATTACTCTTTTGATACAGCTGACTGGCAAACTGTATGGTATTACTTTCATACAAAGGACGAGGCACTTGGATATTGAGTGCATTAGTCGGGTCTAAATGAATGAAATAGAGGCCTTGACCTAATTGGAAATACTGTAAGTCATCTAAAGGAGAAACCTTGATATATCGACCGCTTGCGGTATTGAGTAAACTTAATTGGTACCCGACCATACGGGCAATATTGTTTATCTTATTTAGTTGGTTAAGTACATCAGTCGTGATTTCTTGCCCTGCAAGCTGATCAGATAAACTGTATAGCGGACGAAGGATCTCATACTCCCATAGTGCCGCCTCATTATCAGATAAGCTTTGAAATAGTTGGCTACCTTTGGCTGTTATCTTTGGTATAAAAGCGTTTATTTCCTCTTCTAAGCTGGTTTCAATTTGCGCAACTGGAGACTGATATAGTTGGTCACTTAAAGCGACTTTAGACAGCAGAGAGGTATAAGCAGAAGTATCAATAAAGGTTTCGATCAATCTACCTTCAAAGTTTGGGTTTGGCAGGCTTTGATTGTTTAATAAGCCAAAACTACTTTGCGTAAACCCTAATAGCTCGGTGAGTAGAGATTGGTTTACCGCAGCTGGAATGCGATTGAAGATCCAAAATTGTCCTGTTGCACCATACGGGCCAGTTTCAAGCAAGGCTGTAGTACGTGCGTTAACTGAGCGTAATTGCACTATGTCTTCGCTTTCAAGCGCATTTATAAAGGCCCAATAATAGTTACTTTGCTGGCTGGTATTATCGGCGCTAAAAGCCGGCGTAGCTTGAGTGCCTAAAGCCAATGCATCTGCTTTTAGGAGTGTCATAAGCAGTGCTGAAGAGTCTGTTGCTACACGTTCTGTGGAAGGGTGAGGGACCGATAGCAATAAACCTGTATTAGTTTGTTTAGATAAGACAAACAGTCCTCTAATTGCATATTTTCTGGCATCTTGAATATAAATATATTCTCCATCTAGACGCAGTGAAAAGTCTAACTTTAGTAACAGCTCTGTGGCTTTGTTAATGTTGTCTAAATTACGCCTGTCACGGTTTAAAATGCTGATAGCAGCTCTAAAGGTTTGCAAGTTTTGGGTCTGCTGATACTGGCTGATCTCTACTTTATTTTTTTGGTCGGTATACAAGTAACTTTTGTACTCACTGAGCTGTTGGCTGAGATCTTGTATTTCAGTATAACTCTGTAAAGACTTTATTTGGTTGCCAATGAATAGAGAGGGGACAAACATGATCACAAAGCCAATGAAAATAGCGACAAACCCACCGACAACAGAGGTTTGAAACGTTGCCCTAATGATTAATCCAAGGGCATTTTTTTGATAGATTTTTAACGCCAATAAAGTGGATAGCATGTATCCGAAAGCAAATGTATCTGTCACTTTTAATGCAGGGTAATAATTGACAATAAAATAGTTAAGCGCGAGCTTGTAGGCAAAGCCAATATTGAAGAAAAAGAGTAGTAAGCGCGCGCCTTCAAAGTTGGCGTTTTTAAGGCGTGTGTATTGAAGAAGTAAAGTCCCGATGATCAAGATCACGGCTGTTTCAATAAAAGATGTCAGCAGTTTACTCGGCTGCATGAGTTGCAATGCCAGTAATGCAGGTAGCATGATACCGTTAAACTCCCAGCCGTATTTTAAGTTGGCACGAGAGGCGATAAATGCGGTGATCACTAAAATAATATAGGCCTTTGGTGCTGCAATTATCGAAGCTGCCACGTCTTCATACATAATGGCTAGATTGGCAATGCTGAAGTTGGTCATCGGCATTAATACATATCGTACTAAAACATAAGTAAAGATAAGCTGTATCAGTGTGACTTTAGTTCCATATCGAAAACCGCCGTTCCACATAACGTTTGCTGTGAGGGCAATGATGACTAACCCTAAGCTATACAGTTGTGTCGAGTAGTCAAACGTGATGTCCCAACTGCCTAGTACATTGGCAACACTAGGCCAAAATAGCGTGTCCATAACCACACGCACTAAAATACTGATCAAGATAATCGCAAAGAATCTGTCTCGACCAAACATCTCAGCATAGCCGAAGCGCTCCATTACAGTTTTGGCAGTAATCCGCATGACGAAGTACACGACGAACGCTTCAATTATGATAACAGCTGCAGAAGTCGGGCTCACAATGAGTAATGGCACAAGGTAACCAGGTACAACCAGACCTGTTAAAGGGAAACCAAAGCGAAGGTTTAAGAAGCACACAACAGCTATACCTACCCAAACAGTGGTGATAACTGATTGGCCTAAACCGCTACCGGTCGGAAAAATACTCAGCATCCAATCCATTAATTAGATGCCTCAGACTCGGTGTTATTTTTTTGCTTTTCACTGTTTTCTGACAGCAAACCAGCTTGATCTTCGTCTTGGTGTATTTGGCTCATAAGTTCAGAGAGGTTAATGAACTCAAATAAAATCCCCCCCACTTCAAAGGGCTCTCCTGCACTACTTTTTTCATCCGATGATTCAATGGTACGTACGTTTAATACAAACTGCTGTTCAGCCAATTTGACGGGGAGATAAATTTCGCCTTTGTGCAAAGTCAAATAGCGCAGTTTTCCTTTGGCATTTTCATGATCTAACTCACTGACCTGACATAGCAAATCGAGCGCTGTCATCTCGAAAATTGGTAGGTGATGCTGTTTCGCTAGCTGTTCAAGCGCATGATTAGTTTGTACTACCTGACCGAATAAATTGAATAGCACCGACGCTGAACGGATCTGATTGAAAACATGCTCTAAGGTTGTCAGCTTTTGTTCCATTTCGTTAATCGAGTGCTTTATTTGCTGACTCAATGGTTTGGCTAAATTCAAGGTGAGTAAACGAGCAATTGCGTTGCTTTCGGCTTTGCCTTGCGTTTCGAAAACACGATAATGGAATAAAAGCTCCCCCACCTGATTGGCAAATCGATTTACATTTTTAATAAACGCAGCTTCGTTAAATCGTTCATCTGGAGTAATGGTCATCGCCCAGAACCCACGAATATCACCAGCATACATAAGCGGGACTATGTACTGGGATTCGTTTTCTTCAAGTGCTTTAAAGAAAGGGCGCGTAATTTTTACTGTACCAAATGCCTTAATTGCATCTGAATAGGGCGCACGTTCGTAGTCTCTGCGCATCTCATGAATATCTGAAAGATGGCAATTAATGGCTCTTATTTCGTATAAACGATGATCTCCCTCAAGGCGAGCAAGCAGAATACTTTTATCTAAAGCCAACTGTTGATTAATCAATTGAATAATGGAGTCCCAAGGAGTGCTTTGATCTGTGAAAGATTTGGGTAGATAACGACCAGACATTTTTTGCCTGATATTATTCATCAGTCGTTTTAGATCGTCCTCCTCAACCCATTTTGCCGATAAAAACACCCAAAATAAGGTAAAAAAGTTAAGTATCACTCCTTCGGCAGCAGGTAAAAATATATGCATACCTGTCATAACAAAATAACAAAGCGATAGCCAAGTTATTGAAAGGGTAGATGCGACGACAATACCTATATTAAAGGCAATTTTTTGATAAAGAACGAGCAGTAAAATGATGCTGACTAACTGAATCGTCAGGGATAGCTTGCCACTGATAAGTGAAATTAACGAGCCTTCAATGAGGTTATGGGCAACAAAAGCATGAAGGTAAATTGGGTTTACTTCACCTGAGAGTTTTGGTGCGCGAATTGGTAAACCAAAACTGTGATTCGTTTGTGATATTAGGACTAATTTATCGGTGATTTGCCCAGCTAATAAGTCTTCACTTTGCACTCGTGCGCTGTTAAATTTTGGCAGTGCATGTAAATCTAATGCAAAGCTAAGTAATGGTGAGTGCTCTAGGCGACGCTCTGGAAATAGTTCAGCCCAGAGTTTAGTACATTGGTTATGAGTTTGGTGGTTGATTTGAATCGTATAACCAAGCCATGCTTTTAGGTCTGCGAGGCATAAGTTATTATCTGGACGGGGGTAAAATACCCTTTGATCTTGTATTTTTGTTAGTTTCGAGTCTGAAACAACAATAATTGCTTTTGGATTGTGCGCAAGTAAGGAATAGACGAGCTGGTCATGTTCAAAAATCAGTGCATCAGCTTCAATGACAACAACATCACTGTGTTTTTCTGATTGAATTTGGCTAAAGTATTTAAAAATAGGTGCATTAAAGCGCTGCAGTGCACCGGTTAGTTCTGCCAACAGGGTAAAGCCAATTAAACTAATGATCAGCCAAAATGTTTTATGCCTTTTTACAAAGAAAAATTGTTGTTTTATTGACACCAAGCGTTCCTAAAAGGTCAATTAGAATTGACTAAAGGTTAAATTTAATCGAACAGCCTTGTCGGTAGATACTCTTAAAAAAGTTTTTCCATGTAACTGATTTGTCTGCCACTTTCTATTTGTAAGTTTAACTGAATTTTGCCAAGAAATCACAGCAATATCATCTAATTGTAGCTCAGCATTGCCATTTTTAGGTGGTGAGTGAATAAATGCAAAACGCATTCCTCTAGGCGGTAAATTTTCTGGGCCTAGCACATTTGTGTCGTCTGGGAGTTCAAAGTCAATATTAAACGGCTGCCAATTAAATTCCCCACCTTCTAATACAGGGAAAGTTTGCTCAGAGAAAATAAGTGAATCCTCAGAAGTTAAGATACTTAAATCTAATTCTAATTGACCAGCATTGATACCTTTAGCATACCCGTAAAGTGTATGTTTATGAAAGACTTTGCTAACGTCATCGGCAGGGGTGAGTGGAAAAGCGCGTACCGTTTGCTTAAACGGTACCCTTAGGGCAAAGTTATCAAATTGGTCTCTCGTTAAGCATAATCCTTGATTGCCTCGGTATGCACCTGTCAGGCATGGCACTGTATCTTCATCAGAATGATCCCAGTGATTTATTTCAAACTGAGTATCATCATTATCCCAATCTTCGAAATCACCAAATACTAATAAATCTCTGCCCAAGGTCAGTGAAGTGACCTCAACATCAGTTGTTATTTGGCTCAAAAAGCTATGGCTAGGTGCCAGCAGCCGTAAATCAACAATATGTTCACCAGGCTCAAGTTCGATTACCTCTTGCTTTAATAGCGTCGCAGCAACTTGTTGAGAGAATAAAACGTCAGCATATCCTTGCCTAGGGATCACTGAGACATTATTTGAGAATTCAGCAACCCGCTTTATTAAGTAGTTACTTAAATCACCAGAAATGAGGCGAGGTTTATATTCTTCTATGTAGATAGGGTAGGCCCTTGCTGAGCTCACTTTAGGGGTGGTGTTTTTGTTAACTCGGACTTCAACAGCAAGGCCTAAAACTGTTTCTAATCGGTTTTGATCAAACACAAAATTACCAAGTCCTAATACAGTTGGTACATCATCATAGACGTCAAAGCCTTGTGCAACGTGAGGGTGGTGGGTCACCATTAAGTCAGGCTTTTCTTCGAGCTTTGAAATCAGACTATATCGATTCTCAATATAGTCTGTTTGGGCATAAGAATACTCATCGCCGCCATGTAATTGTATGACGGTGAAATCACTATTTTCTTTGCTGAACTGCAATGCTTCAGCTAATGATTTTGAATCAGACAAGTCAGCCGCGCCACCTTTTTCTTCGTCTGCGACATAGGTCACCGCATGATCGCCACCACGAATTGAAGTGGCAGACACTAAACCTAGGGTTGTTCCCTTTACGTTTTCAAATACCGGTGCATAAGCTGCGACTTTATTTAGACCTGCGCCACTATGAAGAAATCCAGCCTCAGACACAAACTTCAGGGAGTCATTTAGCCCATCTAATTGGTAATCGTAAACGTGGTTGTTACCCAGCGCGACATAGTCGATGCCAATTGACTTTAAACCCTCTAGCGTTTCAGGTAGAGAGAAAAAAGAAAACTCTTTTGTTGGATGAACACTTACTGGCTGATTGAGCACTGGGGATTCTAAATTTACAGAAGCAAAATCTTGATTTAGAAAGAGTGGCTTTACATGTTGAGTGATTTCAATTGCAGCGGTTGCTGCATTTGATTTATTAATTAAGGCATCTGTTAAATCGGGCACCGAGTTATTCATGGTTGTGATATTTGGATCCATAAAGCGGCGGCCAAACATAGTGTCACCGGCGAAAACCAAACTGATTTCATTCTCTACTTTTTTAGATAGAACTATGACTTCGCTGTCATTTGCCGTAGAAATGTTGATGGTTGAAAAGAGAGTATGATAATCGAGATGGATGATCTCAATGGGGTAATTACCTAAAGTTAACGTATCTACATGCACTAAGCCTTGAGCATTCGTTTGGTATAAGTTTCCTGCTATTTTCACATCTAAGTTAGCGATAGGGGTGCCTGTTGAATCTCTCACTTTGAAAGAGAAAGGAATAATGGCTTCAACAACCTTGTCACGTTCATCTATTTCTTCTTGCTGCTGCTCAGAAGGCCCTGTTTCATATGGGTCTTCAACTGAACACGCTGATATGAATATGAGAAGCAAATAAGCTGTAACATGGTTAACAAATTTTTTGGGGTAGCTAGTTAATGACATTTAAAACTCACATATATCAGTCGTTAGTATTATAAAATATTTGTTCCGCTTTATGCAATTGTTAAATTTGTATCCAATATGTGGACTGTTCAATTCATAAAATAGCTTATTCAAAGAATAAGTATAGTGAAACGTTCAATAATGTTTACATTTTTCTAGTCTGACGACTATTCTTAGAGTATCATTTCGCCGTGTCATATATAGCCCTGTTTGAGGAACAAATGCGTCTTGAAATCCTGTGTGCCGATCGGATAGGAATTGCACAAGAAGTTTTGAATATATTGGTAAATTATCAGGTTGACCTTAAGGGCATTGAGGTCGATTCGGTTAATTGCAAAATGTATGTCAGCTTCCCACCTATCGAGTTTGAACAATTTCAGAAAATAATGCCTGAGATTCGCCTAATTGATGGTGTTGAAGATGTGCGTACTACTGCTTTCTTACCTTCTGAGCGAGAGCATAATGAGCTCAATACTCTGCTTAGTGCGCTCCCAGATGGTGTGATATCCATCGATGCAAAAGGGTGGGTTCGTCATTGTAATGATGCAGCTTGTAAAGATCTCAGTTTGAGCCTAGACGATGTGCTGGGTGAGAATATTAATAACCTTCTAAAAGGGTTTAATTTCACACGTTGGCTAGAAGGTAAAGAAGTATTAGGACAAACCACGCGTGTTGAAGTGGGTGGTGAAGATTACATTGCTGATATCTTGCCGATCACTGTGCCGCAAAAGCCAGATGGCGATATTCTTGCTGGCGCGGTAATTAATATTAAATCGCAAAGCCGTTTAGGCCAGCAAGTCAGTGCCTTCAGACGATACGGACAAGAAAGCTTTGCAACCATTCACAGCAATAGCACGGCGATGCGCCGTGTTGTGCGAGAAGCGCGCAAGATGTCCCAATTAGACGCACCGATCTTGATTACCGGTGAGACAGGCACAGGTAAAGAGTTGTTGGCTAGAGCATGTCACTACGCATCAAATCGATCAATTAAGCCCTTCATCGCTTTGTCATGTGCTTCTTTACCTGATGATGTTGCAGAGTCAGAGTTATTTGGGTACGCAGGCTTTGAAGAGAATGCTGCGCCAAAGCGCGGCGTGTTAGAGCAAGCCGACGGTGGCACTGTCTTTTTAGATGAAGTGGGCGAAATGTCGACCCAGTTACAGACAAAGCTGCTTCGCTTCTTGCAAGATGGCACGTTTAGAAAAGTCGGCGATGAAAATGAGGTCAAAGTCAATGTCAGGATCATTGCAGCGACACAGAAAGATCTACCGGCGATGGTTCAAGAAGGCTCTTTCAGAGAGGACTTATACTACCGTATTAATGTATTGACATTGGATATCGCACCGCTTCGAGACAGAAAAGCTGATATAGGGCCACTCACAGAGCACTTTATTCAAAAGTATGCACAGCAAAATGGTCAGCCTGCACCAACACTCGCACCAGATTGTCTAGTCTTTTTAGAGCAATACCCTTGGCCTGGTAATGTGAGACAGCTTGAAAATGCAGTGTATCGCGCAGTTTCTTTACTGGATGACAAAGAACTTCGTGTTGAGCATATGCAATTGCCAACATTCACCCATGAACTAGGGTATTTGGAATCTGATTTTGAAGGCACCTTAGAGCACGCAGTTAAACGCTTCGAAGCTACTTTATTGAGAAAGCTTTATCCGGCATACCCTAGCTCTAGACAGCTTGCTAAAAGATTAGGGCTGAGCCATACCGCAGTGGCAAATAAATTAAGAGAATACGGTATAAATAGAAAGACCGTAAAAGTTTAGTTTTATCTGGCAAATCGCTTACTAAGATATGGGACTACTTTTTAGCGCCCATATCTTTTGTCACGCCATCTATCTTGATGTTATCAATTCCTTTTTCATTAAACTTAATCTGAATACTGACGTTATTTTTCACCAAAAAGTAATCAATCTTATTAAGAGAAAGCACATAGTTTCCTTTTACTGGTACCTTAAACTCTTTCTTCTTTAAAGTAATTATTTGCTCACCGAGTTGCCACTCAAAACTGTCAATAAACCCGGCATTGAATTCTTGAACCCATACTTTTTTATCGTCTTTACTGAGTGTAAGGGCAATAGAATATGACTCAGGCAAACTGGACATGTTATAGGTCTTTTTACCTATTCTAAATGCTTGTTTTTGTTCATCCCAAGCAAAGCCAAATGCAAAAGTTTTGTCTACGCCTGTTGGGTAAGTGATTTTTCCTTTTCCCTCAAAATCAAAGTTGGCAAAAACACAGGAAGAAAAGAGCAAGCTGGTAAGCACAAAAGTATACAATTTCATATTAAGCTTCGTGTGAGAATAGTTATCTTTTAAGACTAGTGGAGCAAATACGGCTTAGCAACAATTTATTGTGAGTAACTAAGCTTATGTTAAACTTTATTTTTTACTTACTGGTTGGACCATAAATGAACCTGTATTTTAGGCTGATACTGCTACTTTTAAAGATTAAAAGAAACAATGAATACAAAGGCTTACTGGATGTTAGCAAAATAGATTTTAAAGTAATGCCTAGTGATTGCGATATTAATATGCACTTGACCAATTCGCGATATCTTGCCTTTATGGACTTAGCTCGAACTTGGATGACAGAAGAGATTGGCTTATTTAAGGTAGTTATGAAGCGTCGCTGGTTTCCAATTGTTAATGCAACGGCCATTACTTATATCCGAGATATTAAACCGCTTGAATCCTTTAAAGTCAGTACTCAGTTAGTTGGGTGGGACCATAAATATTTTTACATTGAGCAAAAGTTTACAACGGCGAGAGGCCTTCATGCGATAGCCTATGTAAGAGGGGTGTTTAAAAGCAAACAAGGTATTGTCTCTGTTGAAGATATGCTTGCAGCAGCAAATTACTCGGGTCCAGCCCCTGTATTATCGGAAGAAATAGAACATTGGAAAGCAATGTTAGAGGCGAAGAAAAGCAATAATAAAAAAGGCCACTGATTGTGGCCTTAGGGATCGAGAAAGTAACTGTATTTTTTACTTAGAACTTGTACTTAACACCTAGCATCGCAACAACAGGGTCAAGTTCAACATCTGATGTTAGTGCTTTTGCACCGTTTGCATATACTGTTGCATCAGTGTTGATATCAATTTTTGATACCATACCATGGATACCCCACTTTTCATCAATGTCATAATTGAATCCAGCTTGAAGTGCGATGCCGAAAGAGCTATCAAGCTCAACCTTTACATCATCAGTTTTCAGTGTCGCTTTAAGCGCTGCACTTGGGTCTTCACTGAAGAAAACCGTATAGTTTAGGCCTACACCAACAAATGGGCGAAATTTTGCTGTTGAATCAAGAAAGTGATACTGAGCTAAAAATGTAGGCGGTAGGTGTTTAACCTTAGCGATTTCAGCACCAGCAAGACCACCTGCACCATTTACGGTATGAGAAAATGGGGTCGCTGCAACTAATTCAAATACAATGTTATCAGTGTATTTATAATCAAAAGTAATACCCAGCTGTGTATTTGAATCTGCTACTAATCCAAGTGCTTTATTTTGATCAATAGCTGAAGCTGTGTCGCTAGGGTTAACATTAATTAGACCAACATTAACGCTTAATTTAGCTTGTGCTAAAGGAGCGGCTACTAGAAGGGTAGTAAGTAGAGCTGCGCCAAGTTTTTTCATTTTCATCTCCTGATGCCTTTGCAAGGTATGTAATTTTTTTCTTGAAGCCACTATAGGGCAGTCTATGAAATGAAAACTGTTCTAGATCAATTTTTATTTCAGGTTATTTCAGAAATTTTTGAAACTTTGATTTAGATTAATTTTTGGGTATCAAAATCAATTTTTACATGCGGCAAAGACTTAAAATTGCAAGTAAAGTGACACACGAATGCAATACTGCAACGTTTAAATAACATTCAATCTTTTATGTATAAACGAACGTTATGATTAGTGCAGCTATAGAAAACAAAGCAGACCTTGAAGTCATAAATTTTGTACAAACCTTGGTCAGGGCCAAGTCAATCACCCCCGATGATGCAGGTACTTTAAGTTGGCTGTCTGAGCAACTGAGTCTACTTGGGTTTGACATAGACATTTTGGATGTCAATGGCGTTAAAAATTTAGTTGCCGCAAAACAGTTCGGTCCTGGACCGAGCTTAGGTTTCATTGGTCATGTCGATGTAGTGCCTGCAAATTCTGATGGGTGGAAGGTCTGTCCATTTTCAGGCGAGATATTTGAAGGCTGTATTTATGGAAGAGGCGTTGCTGATATGAAAGGTGGTATCGCAGCTATGCTATCCGCGACCAAAAAAATGCTCAATCAAACATCACCTCAAATAGGCAGCTTATATTGGTTAATTACCTCTGACGAGGAAGGAGAAGCTGAATATGGAAGTAAGGAAATCGCTGCATACCTGGCCAAGAACGACATAGTACTTGATGCATGTCTTGTCGGTGAACCGACCGCAGATAAAATTGCTGGAGATACCATAAAAAATGGGCGTAGAGGCGCGCTATCAGGTCGTATTCATATAAAAGGAAAAGCTGGGCATGTTGCTTACCCTGAAAACAGTGTAAATGCAGCGCATATTAGTGGCAACATAATAAATAGTCTGACCAACATTGTTTGGGAGTTGGATGAGTATGGCTCTAAGACGGGGCTGCAGATAACAGGATTACAGGTGAATAATAGTGTAGACAATATTATTCCGGACAACTGTGAGATTACTTTTAATATCCGTTATAGTCATAACTATGATAGCAAAGCAATTATAAAGCTGGTTGAGCAGGCATTAGTTGAAAACCAAGCATACATACAGTGTGAGTGGGAAAGGCCCTGTGAGTCTTATTACACTGGGCATAAACAAAATAATTGCTTTTTAGCCTTAGTAGAGCGGGCTATTTATGACACCTGTGGTCAATACCCCAAACTGACCACTGCAGGAGGTACATCGGATGGCCGTTTTTTTTCAAATAGCCATACGCAAGTCATAGAGTGCGGGGTAGCTAACGCAACCATACACCAAGTTAATGAACGTATCGATATCGCAGATTTAATTCAGGTGAAGCAAATTTACTATGCTATTTTAAAAGATTACTTTAACTGCAAATAGTCATTTTGCTCTGTTGCATTTGTTTACAACTCTTTTTGGTTATGTGCTGTTTATGATTTGGGAAAGTGAGTAATATTGTAAGTACATCATTTTCATATTGTTGGACACCATAAGCTTACGTTATCATGCAAGGAAGAATGACAATAAATACAGTTTTAACAAAAACAATGAAAAAAATAACGACACTGTTGCTATGTTATATTTGCTTCTTTTCTACTATTAGCTACGCTGACGAACATCTTGAAAAAGACGAATTGCTATGGCAATTCAGCTTAGGCACGTTTTGGGTCGATTCAACCATGACTCAGCTCGTGGGGGCCAATTCTCATTTTAGTGCACCTGGCTTATTGATTGATGCAAAAATCGAATATAAAAACTTTTACTTGAATACCCACTCAGGCGATTTCTACGGTGGTTCAGACTTAGGGTACCAATTAGTCATTGAAGATGGCTGGGGTATCGATGCCATTTTAGGCAGCTACCAGCAACCGTTTAATGAAAGTGGCTATTATGAAAATGAAGACCAAGTGCCTGAACTCGCTGGTATCAAAGAGAGAGAGCATGACCTTTCTCTAGGATTTGCTTACTACTTCAATCACGGAGAATTTCAAACCGTCACAGAGCTTGTATTTGATGTGTTTGGAGACAGTGATGGCTGGTTATTTCATTTTGATACAACTCGCAACTTTGAACTACGTAACTGGGATGTTTGGTTAAATATAGGTGCAAACTATTACTCATCTGCCTTTATTGATTATTATTACGGTATTGATGCAGATGAAGCGACTGCTTTCAGGCCTGAATATGTAGTAAGTAATACTTCATCACTTTATTTACAGCTACAAGCAGATTACCCAATAGCTGAAAATTGGGTCTTTAGTGCTGGTGCGTCTGGTTTTATTTATTCATCGCATATTGTAGAAAGCCCAATTGTTCACTCCAGACATGCTCGTGTCTTTTTTGCAGGAGTGAAGTATGTATTTTAAGATGATCTCATTTTGTTCGTTGCTTGTGACTTCTATGAGTTATGCACAAACAAAAGATGAAGGACCAACCGAGATCTTAAACGTCATGCCGAGCAAGTGCGTGGCGTTGAATGAAGGGCGAACCTGCTATACTGATGTGAAGTTTGCTGTCACAGCGCCAGATGTTGGTGACTACTGTTTAAGAGAGAGTGGAACGAAGAAGATCCTTCAGTGTTGGGCAAATACTAGGACATTTATGTATACGCTGAATTTTGGCTCAACAGAAAGTATTAGCTATGAGTTAATTTCTAAGCAAAAGAGAGATACCTTGGCTGTCACCACCATCGAAGTAAACTGGGTACATAAGATTAAGTCTAAAAAGCGTCGTTGGAGAATATTTTAAGGGAGACAAACAGTCTCCCTTTGGTAGCAGGATGCTCAATAGAGGAAGTTAAGGTTTTATACAAACCTTAACTGAGGTGCTATTGGCATTGCTCAATTAGTTCACGTAAATGCTGGCCGACATCCTGAGTTTTATTTTGGCCCTGTTCAAGTAAATTTGTTAATTGAGTTTGTAATTCTGATAACTCGTATTCACTGAGTAAGGTTTTGAGATAATCAACGGTTTCAGCACCATGCTGAAGAAGCTGACCAATTGTTTCTAAGCTAAGCTCTTGTTCGGTTAAGTTATTGATTGTATCAACTAACCCAGCCAAATCAGCACTATCTTGTAATGCGCCCTCAACTTCTACCAAAGCACCCATAGGATCAGCATCTAAGCTAGTAGCAACACAGGCTGCGACACTTCCTTTTTCAGCTGATGCTGCAACAGTTTGTAAGCCTTGCTCACGAATAGCTTCAATTGCAGCCTTTAATTCTTGATTCTCAGATAAGTATTGCTGTTCAATCTGTGCCTTCGAACTTTCGAAAACATCACAGCCAGTCAAAGACACGGTAAAAATGCCTGCAAAAAATAGTGCTTTTTTCATTTATGTTCCTAATAAGCGAATTTCTTACAGTTTACGGATCTGAATGCAATTTTCCATTCAATTGAGTCGTCATACTACGCTTATTTCGATATTGCAGCATAGATATCACATTACTATAACCATGGATTTGCGTTTGTACCATATTAGTGAAGACAAACAATATACTTTGCCAAGCTTTGCGCACTGCGAGTGTAAACTTAGATTTTAATGTGGTGCTTAATGCCATTAGAAAAACTTCTCGAAAGACATTTACTTGGTGCTTATCTTGAAAAAGCCGGTTTAAATAAGCTCGATTTTTCTCTATATATAGCCAAATGCTCTGTTGAGAAGTTAAGTGTTCAGTAAGAGAGCAAATGTATTGTTTATGATCAAAAAGATTAGAGCAAGAAATAAAAGAGGGCAGCTTCTTTTTAACTAATAAATTAAAGTAAGTGAAGAAATGCTCAAAATTATCACAAATATCTTTACTCGAAGAGGTTAACAGCTGAAATTGGTAAGGGGATAAACTCATAGTGAGTGCCTCATAAATATTAGGCACGTCCATTTGCATTAATCTTTATATCATCTAACTTGATGATATCGCCTCGTCTAAGCGCTTAATTAAAAGTATAGAGGGCTTTAAAAATTTTGAGTTAAAAATTCAGGAGTTTCTGTTTTTTACTTATAAATAAAGAAATCAGGGTGTATTTATATGCTTTATGGTTGCTTATTTATGGAACACTCCCTATAATACAGCCTGTTTTGCAGTAGTAGTGCTGCACGTTGGCGCGGGATGGAGCAGCCTGGT